>NZ_AP019564.1:0-74761 GCF_007989425.1 Rickettsia asiatica | reverse complement strand
GCCAACTATTAGTAATGCTGAAGTGTGTGGAAGGGCTTTTAATAATGCATGAAATAGTGATATATCAACCATTGAAGCTTCATCTATTACTAGATAATCGCACAGTAATGGTAAATCCTCATTACGTTTAAACCCTCCGTAAGCAGGGTCTATTTCAAGCAATCTATGTATAGTGGTGGCCTCGAGCCCTGTACTTTCACTTAAGCGTTTAGCTGCTCTACCAGTGGGTGCACATAGTTTAATATTTAAATGCTGCGTAGATAATGTTCTAAGTAATGAGTTAACCAAGGTAGTTTTCCCTGTTCCTGGTCCACCCGTAATAACCATCAACTTATGCTGCAGTGCTTTTTCTATAGCCGTTTTTTGACTTGTTGCAAGCGTAATACCTAGCTCTTGCTCTATTGATGGCAAAACGGAAACGGTATCTATTTTGCCCCAAGTAACAGGAGCTTTTGTTAAATTGACTAGTATTTTAGCAATGTTTTTCTCATATATGTAATAACTAGTTAAGAAAATAGATTCAACGTTATCAATAGTATCAATTATTAATACATTTGACGCTACTTCTTCTATTATAGCCTGCTCAATGATATCGTACTCTATCTCAAGTAATTTTTGAATATTTTGTAGTAATATTTTTTTAGGCAAGCCGCAATGACCATCTGACGTCGCTTCAAGTAATGTATGCGTTAACCCCGCTTTGGCTCTGATTAAAGAATTCTTATCAATACCTAAATTACGAGCTATGGTATCTGCTGAAATAAATCCAATACCTCTTATATCTTTAGCTAATTGATAAGGGTTATTTGACACTATTTCAATCGCTCTATCACCATATGTTTTGTAGATTCTAGTGGCTCTAGTAGTACCCACGCCATGCGATTGTAAAAACACCATTATTTCACGAATGACTTTTTGTGCCTGCCAGTTGTTGCAAATACAGTTAGCTCTTACCTTACCTATCCCCTCAACAGTAGATAAAAGATGAGGCTCGTGTTCAATAACTTCAAGCACTCTATCTTTAAATGCTAATACTAATTTCTTAGCAAAATATGGTCCTATGCCTTTAATCAACCCAGAGCCAAGATATTTTTCTATACCTTCTAGTGTATCAGGCGGCAATGATTTAATAAAATGTGCCTTAAATTGTTTACCATGATTTCTATCGTTATACCAAATACCACTACATTTTATATATTCTCCTACTAGTACAGATGGTATGTTACCTGTAACGGTGATTAAATCCCTATGACCTTTTACCTTAATACGTAATACACAAAATCCATTATCAGGGTTATGATAAGTAATACGTTCTATGATGCCGGATATATATTCATTAACATCCTGTTTATTCATATAGTTTTATTAAAAACCTTAAAATGTCTCAAAAGTTTTTGTGGTATAGTCATACTGCTAATTTTTGCTCCTTATGCTATTTATATTCACTCCACTTGGCAATAGAAGACAACAGAGCCATATATGAATCAATTATACTGCCATATATACAAATTTAAATATGTGGCTATTAGAATCCATAGTAAGTATGGAATCATAAGAAGAGATACTGTTTTTATTTTTGGATAAGCTAGCAAAATTAGCATACCAACTATAATATCCATGGAAATCAAAATCAGAAGAGAAGTTTTGATCAGGTGAAAGTAAAAAAACAAAGGGGTCCAGCTCCAGTTTAAAACAAGCTGCGTTACATACAAAGTTTTGATAGTATTCAGTACTGGAAACGTCGTAGTACGCCAAATTACCCACCCGCAAGCCCCAATGGCACTGTACAAAATATTCCACACGACTGGAAATACATAATTTGGCGGTGTCAGAGGTGAACGATTTAAGGTACTGTACCAAGTGCTAATTTCTGCTATAGTTAAAGAACCAATAATCGATCCAATCGCTACGAGTGCTACAATCCAGGTGATCAAAGTGAGGTATTTTTTTCTATAGTGCATTCTCATCTATTACTAAGTATTTATAATATATTTGTATGTATGAGGATATAACCTCTTGATTTCCTTATCCTAACGATACGTTTAATATGCGTATCTATTTCATGCTGGGTAGTGCAATGAATCACCTTATAATTGCCTTGATTAGAGTACAAAGTGCCCCACATATAAGATCAGTAGTACCAAAGAGATTGTCTTGAGTAGTTAATCTATAATATTTATGGTCTTTAATCCAATAATAAGCCATGTCAATTAGTTATAAAGATAAGTACCTATAATAATAGCAGAGCATCCAACCATACCTAGTATTTCAGCGTAAATAAGAGCTTTTGCTTTTTTAACCACACCATAAATTAACCAGTTAATAAGCAAAAATAAGCAAATAAGATATGCTGGTAATGAAATATCCTCAGCAGATTGAGTTGAGAATATTTTATATGCTTGTATATAATGCATAGATTATCCAAGTATACCTACAATCATAATATAATATTCATAATAATTGCTTGTATTAGATTTCTGATTATGCAGTATATCAGTATTATTAATAGTCATAATGATAGTAACCTTAAGAGAATTTAAGTCCAATTATTGATATTATTAAAATTGTAATGAAGAATAATCGTAATATAGATATTGGTTCATTAAAGATAAATATACCCAATATTGCAGTACCAGCAGCACCAATACCAGTCCACACAGCATATGCTGTACCTATAGGGATTTTATTTAGAGTTTTTGAAAGGCACATAAAACTTAATGCTCCAAAGAAAATAAACAGGAGAGTTGGTTTAAGTTTTGTAAAGCCATCAGAATATTTTAATGAAATAGCAAAAGCCACTTCAAAAAGTACTGCTAATATTAAAAGAAGCCAGTACATAAGGTTAAATATTAATAATATATTTAGTATAAATTATTTTGAGTAAACATAATATTGTTCCTATAACTTACTATTTACAAAGTGCAGAAGAAAATGCATTAGGCTCCCTACCATGATAACATTTATATAAAGTATTTCTCTCTTGTATTATCCATTGACCATGATCAAAAGAAAGAACAAAAATGTCTTTTATTGCACTGATTGAATCATCCAATAAGCTAAATTGTTCTATAGTTACTTTTGCTGAATTAGGGGATCCAACAGCGGATAATTCTTGCGATATATTCAGATTGCTAATTTCAATTTGAAAATCCTTACCCATCGCATCAATTGCTACTTGGAAAGGAGTATTAACTTGCATGTTATTTTCAGTGTTATTACATGCGAATAATAACAATAATATTGATAATATCAGTAATCTTATGTACATACACTAAAAACCCTTCATTATTGTATTTAAATATTTTATACTAAAGCTCCATCAATTATAATTTAATATTTCGAGATTAACAATTCTCTACCTTTACTTTTCCACTTATCTATAATCTTCGGATTAATAATTAATTGTTCTTTACAATCAAGCAGCATTCCGTAAAGAATATGAGCATTATCAGGGTGTAAATAATCAAGACCTGCTTTAACAAATAATCCGCCTAGCATAATCTTTTTTCTAGCGTCAGATTTACGATCAAAAGTAATTGCTTTTTGTAATTGCATACGAGTATACCATAATTTTTTTGTAATTAATTTAATCAGTTTTGACGTTTCCTGATTTTGGTTTACTGGGCATCTTAGATTTCTTATGCACCTCTTTTAATTCATTTAAAAAAGGATGATTTTTATTATCAACATTTTTTACAAACTTTAGAAATCCTATTAGCAATCTATCGTCAATGGTCAGAGAGTAGTATATGCAAATGATAAGCCTTATAATGCTCCAAGGAGCTTTTGGGAGTTATTTGAAGATTGCAAGACTGCTAAGGAAATGATGGGCGGCGAGTATTTACTTGTAGACTTACAAAAACAAAGTGATAATGAGATAGAACAAAAGAAGCATCTTGGTATGATGGAGTATATGCTTAAACATATCAAGGCTCGTGATATCTTAAATCTATGGCAAAGTCTACTTGAGAAGTTTGAAAGTAGTATTGAAATAGATAAGGAAAATGGCTACATTTACATTAAGTGGTTATTATGGTATAGTGATGCTAAGGTATCTGAAGATAAACAAGTAGAGTTAGCTAAGATCATAGCAAAACACTTAAAAAAGGAAGAACAAGAGGGACTTATGAGAACTATTGCTGATAAATATATTGATGAAGGTATTGCTCAAGGCATGCAGATTGGTAGAAGCGAAGGCATGCAGATTGGAGAAGCTAAAGGGAAATATGAAGTAGCTAAAAATATGCTTAATGCTGGCTCCGATATCGCTTTTATCTCTAAAGTTACAGGGATATCGATTCAGGAAATTAATAAGCTTTCAGGCTCTCAATAATCCGTTTAGATCCTATAAACGTTATCCTTTGTTCTTGTGAGCTTGCTTCTTCACTTCTATATGACGCTTTACTAGCTCATTTAATTCCTCACGTCTTTTCTTGTAACTAATATTACTACTTGCTTTTACATTCGAGACTTCAGAATGCTGTATGGCTTGAGATGATTGAGATTTCATATATGATTACCACAAAGAATAAAATCAGAGTTGTTTGTTTTATGGCAAACAACTAACTTAAGCAAGTCTGAACTACTATATAACTATGAATATCTTAAATTTTTTTGTTTATGTTGCTATTTTTGTGTTTTCGTTGGTAATACATGAAATAGCTCATGCACGCACTGCTTATTACCTTGGTGATCCAACAGCTAAAAATATGGGTAGATTCTCTCCTAACCCATTAAAACACATCTCATTAATCGGTATATTACTACCAATAGGACTATACCTGACTGGTATGCCGATGTTCGGATTTGCAAAACCAGTCCTTTACAATCCTGTATATTTCAAAAAACCTAAACGCGATATGATACTTGTAGGTCTTGCTGGACCTTTATCTAATTTCTTATTAGCTGCATTAATCTTTTTGATTCTTAGAATATTTCAGGTTTACTCTATAACTTATTTCAATAATATACTGGGATATATATTAGTAGTGAACTTAGTACTGTGTTTCTTTAACTTAATCCCTATACCTCCATTAGATGGTAGCATCCTCTATATGAGCAGTATTATTCATAAGAATCAAGAGTTTGCACAGAAACTCACTTGGTTTTGTTCTGGTATATTATTGTATATTATAGTGTTTTTACCTTTAACAGGAGATAATATTATTGCAAGATATATGCAATGGTGTATTAATACACTATTATCGCTGTTTCACTAATGGTTATATCTACTTATTAGTTTTTAACTTCTGTTGATGACATACTAAATTAGTATTAGATATCTCATCACTTAGAATACCATAATCAATTTTTGTATGCCATATATATTGTCGTGCAGCATAACGTACGCCACTACCTGCAACAACATTGCTGAATATAATGACATTATTATCTAAGTTTATTAATGCAATATTATTAATATCATTATTCAAATACTGTACATTTAAATTTCTGCCATTTTCACATTGATAATCTATAGATTCATATTGAAATGCAGATTTATTAATTTCAAGGATTTTAACAATTCTTGTGGTATTGCATGATATGCATAAAATGCTTGTGAGCAAAATGAAACTAATTTGACGCATGTTCTTCTTGATTTATTTAATATTCTACAATGTATTCTAATTTAGTATTAGATAAATTGCATTACTCTATTTAAGCAATGCAGTTGCGGATACAGTGATCGATACTGTGCTTGTACCCGGCTCTGCAGATGGTATCACAGCGGCGTCAGACATCATACCTAAAGCAGGTGCTGCTTCTGTACATCGCTATTGGAGGTCGCGCACCTAATCCAGTATCAATATTTATCATAGTAAATCTACTATATTCTTGACCAAGAGCTTTTGCAACTCTCGTAGCTTGTTGCTTTAGTTTTGCAATAGCAGATTCAATCATAGAGTTTCTTATAGCATCTCTCTTATCATTAGATAATGTATAATTCAGATTTTGTATTAATAAGCCTTCATTTTGTAATTGTCCGATTACTGATAATAATGCTTCAGGTGTGCTACTTTGTAATGATAATACTTGACTGCCACGCCACTTCTTTTTCTTTAACCGTTTCTCTTTATTACTGGTATTTTGTTCTTCATCATATTGATATATATTATATTGTCCTGTAGAGACGTTAATATCCGGTTGTTTGGCTATTTTTATTGCTGCCGCCATTGAAAGATTAACCGCATTTTGTACAGATTTTGGATCTACGCCCTCCTCTTCTATACGTATACTGGATATTAGTAAATCTTCCTGTACATCCATTTATTCAGTAACAGATATATTAATGTATGAGGAATCACCCTGCTTTTCTAGAGCAGCTTGATTCTTACCAGCAATTGTTTGGAATGAAAATAATACAAATGCTACCGTAAGAAAAGTTTTATATAATTTATGTTTCATAATATATTTTAATCCTAAATTAATAACCATTATATCAGTTTTGCGAGTCTTTTAAATCTATTTCTTTTTTGTCATTTTATCCATCAGATTGTCAGGATCTTTAGCTTTTCCCAAAACACTGACATCACAATCTTGTATTGTAACGTTATTTGCTCCTGTGACAGTCAAATATCTTGGAAATTTAGTAGTTACTAAATATGCAGTATCTCCTGCTACTATTGCCGAAAATAACACCACTAGGCACATATTCTTTAAAAAAGAATAATTACTGCACTCGACAACATAAGCAGCACTAGCAGATAGTTTTTTACTATATTCATCTAGTTTTTGATCTACTGAACTTATATATTTTGTGATATGAGATGTTAAACCGTGACTTACTTGATCTATTTCTGTTTTGTATTTCTGTATTTCCTCTGCGTAGCCACTGATGATAGTACTATATGAGTCATGCAATGATTTTGTATATTCTTTTTGGATTTTATCCAGTTCTTTTGCAACATCCGGTATGATATTTGTTACTGCTTCTTTTGTTTTTTCCGGTAATACAGTTAAAACTCCAACTTCATTTTGTAGTATCTCATACTGATTTTTTTGGGCAGTAATAGTTTTGTCAAACGTTTTGACTGCATCATTAAGTTGTTCTGCGCTACTAGATAACACTTTGCTCAATTCTTGCTGCTGCTTTTCCAGTGCTTTAGTAGAAAAACTCAATTGATTCTTTAATTTGTTCACTGCGTCGTCATCAATACTCGGTTCTACATTGAGAGGAGTGGCTAATTGTGATGATTCTGCACTATTGGTTGCATTGCTAGTATTTTCCGATATCTCTAATATATTTTGTTTTTCTTCTAAATCTTGGTTTTGATTATTTGATTCTTTTTTCATATTGATTCCTCATTTTTAGTGTTAATATTGAAGTTTCAGGTTAATTTGAAAACGATTTTTCTTGGGCGTGTATCCTCTAGTTCTGCTTCTGACTCTGCATCAGATATTTCATTAATATCATCATTAATATCGTGATCTGTACTTGCCATAGAACCTAGTGGGGTATTTTCAGTATCGCTATCATGGCTTGGTACTTTTTCTTTTAATGCTTGCTCTAATGCCGCTTCTTCAGACAACGACAAAGGAATATAGCCTTTGTTTTTGCGTTCTACTTGTGCTGGTGTAAGTTGTAGCTTTGTTATCCGTATTTGGGGTTCAGGAAGACCTACAAAACATTCTAGATCCTTAAGGCTTGCTATATCATTTGTTGTGATTAAGGATTTTCTTTTTTCTTGCTCTGTATATGAGACGCCGTCTCTATGTTCGTGAGCTCCATATGAGGTATTTTTTTGCTGCGATGCATACTCTATATTGCCAAATATATCAGTAATTAAACGAGCAGTACTTGGATCGGTACTTCTAAACATGAATTTAGTAGCAAACTGATCAAACAAAGTACTGCCTGCATAATGACCATATTTGTCAAAGAGTTGGTTTAAAGACTGGGTGGCTGCCATCACGCAACCACCATATTTACGTGATTCTGCAAGTAATGTTGAAAGAGAATTAAGCCGACCAAGACTTGCCAGCTCATCTATTACAAACCATATACGTCTTTGCTCGTTAATGCCTGACTCGATTAAATAAGAGACTGCAAGTTCTAAGATGCAGGCAAGCAGCGGTAAAGTCACTTCCCGTTGCGACGGACTACTCGATAAGAAAAGCCAGCTATTACTACCTTTTTCAATATTTTGAAAATACTGCTTTAAAGAAAATTGCTGCTTGCTATCTTGCAGCAGACAAATTGGTCTTACCGAGGTAGTCATGACAGACAAAATAGATTCTGCAGTAGTAGTATTATTTTTGGAAAAATATCTAGCTGCTCTTGTCCCTTGTAGTAAATTTGCTAAATCCTGCCTATTTACTTTAGTAAGTATCTTTTTAAGAGCAGTAATAGTACGGCAATCTTTCTTGATTAAACTCTCAACACATGAGGTAAATAGTATCTCACTACTATTTTGCCAAAACTGATCATTGCCACCTCCAGTACTCCGTTTATCGAAAGAAAAAAGAACTTTAGCAAATTTCTCAAGTCTTGGATCTACCTCGCCTATTGCTACGTTATTAGATGTTGCATCTTGCCAAAAGTCCCATGAATGAGAACGAGCATCTAATGGATTAAATATGATATCGCCTCTATTTGGATCATAATATTGCTCTATCATCTCGCCGGTCTGATCTACTACGATAGCTGGATGTTTTGCATCTCTTACTTGGGGCAGTAATGTATTAATGAGATTCGTTTTACCGCTACCAGTACTACCTGTAACTAAGAAATGCCTAGTTTCTGTGTTCTTGATTAAAGGCATGTCACCGATGTGAAACTTACCTATTAAATTATGTTTTTTGAGATATTTTCTTACTTCTGAGGCGGTTTTAATTGTGCTGCCGCTGATATGCTTTGTTGCCCTTGCAGTCTTACCAAACTTGCTCCATATCATAAACACTAGAAACACTAAAAAGACTGTACTACCTGCAGCAAGGAAAAGGATACTTGCTATATAATCTTTAAGCATCATATAGGCTTGCTTGTATTTTGGCGTATTTAAGATAGTTGTGACTTTAACACTCCTTGATGCCTTATCTATAGATAGATCATATATATCGATCCTTGGCTTACGTCTCTTTGAATCTTCAGATATTTTAGGTGTAATATCCCAAATAAAATCTACAAAAGATGCTCGCATATATGTTTTAGCAGCAAATATATTAATTGCTTTATATTGTGGCAGAGTTAAGAAAACGACTAACAAAGCTGCAATGACAAAAGACCAAAATGTTGACACTCCAATAACCTGCCTAAACATCCTTACTTTATGGATGAATATTTGTCCGCCTCTGGTGTAATCATCTAACATTTTAGTACCTATTTTCCTAACTATCTGCAAATTCTATAAGTTTTTTATAATCAAAATTATCAGCTTCTTTTAGTGCTTCTATATATAGTTTTCTAACTACACCATCTTGCGTTAGTGAACCCTTACCCCAACCAAATCGCGGTTGATTATTGCTAATTGCTACAAAATCTGCAAATAACCTCGAGAACCTTCCGTTACCATTGGGAAAAGGATGAATGAACACTAACCTATGATGTAATCTTACAGCGATCTCGCGTATGGAATACACATTGTGATCTTTCCAATAACAAACATCTCCAAACAGCTTTTTTAATTCCTGTGCGATATATACACTATGTACACCTATATTTGTCTGTGTTTTCCTGAATTCACCTGCCCATTTCCAAGTTTGATCAAACATCTTGTGATGAAGCTTTTGGGCAAATTCTAATGAATATATATCCTTCCTTTTTCGTCTAAAAAGCCACTGTTCTGCCTGTACAATATTAAATTGTTCCCATTCATTTAATTCATGTTGAGTTGTTAAATGTCTAGGTATTAGGTTATGAACCTCATCAGCATTTAAAGGAGTCGCCCCCTCTGGGTAATCAAATTTCATTGCCAAATGTCTTTTATATTATTTTTTAGTACTTCTTCTTTAAGAATTTCTTTTTGCTTTTTCTGCATATTATCAAGTACTTTCTGATCTTCGAGTAACATAGAATGAGATATAGAGTGCAATTGATTTGTAATATATTGTTCTGCTTGCTGATCTATTGCAGTTAATAAGTCTTTTTGCGGGACTAAAGCATATACTACTCTACAACCGAGCCCTTCTGCTACCTTCTCTAAAGTGCTTAATGTCACATGTTTTAACGTTTCATCTTTTTCTATACGTAAAATTCTTGGTCTGCTAAGATTACTTCTTTTTGCTAATTGTAACGCTGTCATCCCCATTGCTTGCCTTATTGTTTTAATCCACCCTTCCACCGGTATGGTGATATTATCAAAAGGTTTTAGTTGTTGTTTTAGTTGCTCACACATTAATTTTCTAAATGACCATTTCCATTTCATATTAACCTTACTTTAAGTGTAATTTATTTATTACACTTTTTTATGAAAAAAGCAATTTATATGTTACTAATTTATTTTTAATTTTGTTTTAACCATGATACTAATACCGCTTTTGAGTATTTACGGTGATGTTCATCCTTTGCAGAATGATAGTATCTTACTGCCTTCTGCCAACTTTGATGCTTTTCGTGTAATGATTTAAGTAGTTGTGCTGCGTACATGATATTTTGCAAGGGATTGAGCATATCATCTAAATCTTGATCAAACTCTTTAGCATGCCATCGCCAGTTAATCTGCATGATGCCTATATCAATATTAGTGATGCCTTTGGCTAAATACTGCTTGATGATTTGTTTTGCTTCTTCTTTAGAACTCGCTTTAACAGATTTACCGGACACACCGATTGCATAAGGTTTTAAACCTGACTCAACGCTTGCAATAGCAGCAAGTAAACCACTTGGAATTTCATGCTCCTTTTCTATTTTCTGTATTAGCTGTGGCATATCAGATGCAAAACAAGCATGAGTGCCTAAAGTAATTAAAAAATATGCTAAAAAGTACCGTATTAATTTGCACGGTCGCACTAAACAAGGTAAGATATATGTATGATGTTTAACTTTTAGGTATGATATGAGCAGTAGTAAAAAACAATATAGTATTTTTAAAAAACCTATCAGCAAGGATAATTTTTGGAATCTTATCTTTTGGTTTGGTATGTCTGCTGGCACTTTAGTATCTTTCTTACTTGCTCCTAAAGCTAACTCAGAACAAGGTTTCTCATACTTGGCACTTGCAGTGTTCTTAATTACATTAATTGGAGTTCCACTAGTAGTATGGTCCCGTTCCAAGGTTACCTTTGTTAAGGAAAATATTTTTGTAAATAGTGAAGGTCGGGAGTTAAAGGTACCAAAAGATCTACCTATGGCTTTTTTTGTTATTGTTAGTACCATCGGATCATTTGCTTTAATATGTCTTCTGTTAGATAAATATAAGGTGTCTGATCCTATTTCAGCTCTTATTGCTATTCCATCATTGTTTGCTATTCCTACTTTATTCTTCATATTTAAAAACTGTCCTATTTCTATTTTATTTAACCGTAAAGTTTGGTCTGTCATGGCAAATGTTAAAGAAAGTGCTAATAACTTTAACCATTTACATAGTTCTACGCTGAACAACACTGATATTGGTTGGCGTAACAGCACATTATATTCTTACCGTCCCGGTAATATTTATTATCGCGATCGTTAATGTTGCACTCACTCGACGTCCTCACCCTTGATCCTTGTTCTTACTAACGGAATCCATCAAAGCTTGTGCTTCATCTTTATCAAATGGTTTATGTGGATCCGTATATTGAGCGACTACTTGTTGTTTCTTAGGTTCATGCTGCTTTTTATTATGACTGTCTGGATTATGACTTGATGGTCTACCTACTCCATCCGTAGCACCAAAAACAGTTCCAAATTTTCCTTTACCAATTCTATCCTCTTCATATTGATTAATTTGTAGCTGTTTTGCATATTGTTGATCACTTATGTGTTGATGAGAATCGTCATATTGACTAAGGTTATCATTGTATCTTGTATCATGTTGGGCTTTAAGATTATCTCCTTTAGTTGTGATTTCTCCGCTTATCACTTCTGCATCTGTTCTAATACCATGATCTCTTGCAAATTCATCTCTTTTGCTGCCAATATTATTATCTAGCTGGTGATTTTGAACAAAATTATCTACATTATTAGAACTTGCTATATTACTGCCTACTCCTTGTATCTCTTGTAAATTTCTTTGTGCTGCAGAACCGCTTATATCTCTAAAGACTGCTTTTCTTGCCCTATACGTTCCTGCTGCTACCTCTCTTTGTGCTTCTATTGCTGTTCCCCCATACCTATTTTGATAAGCATTTAATACATCTTGATACATATCTTTATCAAAATTCGCAGAGTTACTGCGTGTATGATTAATACCTTGATTATGACTATCTATATTGTTCTTATGAGTGCTAATTGAATTTTCTAGTCTTTCTGCTTGTTGATAAGATTCTCTTATTGAATCTTGCGTATTTTTATCAACCCCTAAACTTTCTAAGAAACTCTCAGCATTATTAGTACGCTCGGAAATACCTTGCTTTGCATGAGTTGCATTTTCTTCCGAAAGACTTCTAGATTGCATATCGGATTGAGAACTGGTGTTGCTAGCTGATAGTTCCCCACCAGCTGTTACTTGAGCAGAAAGTATCCCTGCTGTTAACGCACTTGGTATTCCAGCACTTGCTTGTGCTTGTGTGTAGGCTTTAGCATTCTGCTCCCAACCATAATTATTAGAGCTGTCTAACTTATCGATCTCTTGTAATGTTTTCTGTAATTCCTTACCGTAGTCAGTAGAAGTATCGATGTTATAACCAGTATCAGTTTTTGTATTTTGCATAATAGAGTGCAATGCCGAAGCTTCTTGAGCAACCAATTGTTCTTGTACTGTCGACAAGCTTGCTTGCTCTCCTGACATTAATTGCTGCTCATTTCTGATGCCTGCCTCATGACTTGCAATTATACCTTCACCCGCGATATAACGTGCTTCACCAGTAGAAGAAGTTTGACCACTACCACCTGAGAATACTTGCTCACCTGATTGCGTAATAAACTCACCTGTGCCATCTGCATATTGAGCTCTATTAGTACCATCAAAGTACTGCATGCTGGTATCTACTTTATTGGCACTTGTGTTGCCGTATTGCTGATTACCACTACTGTAATTATCAAAGTTTTTGTTGTTAGTTGCGACTTCTGATCCAACGCCTCCTGATACAGATTGCACGCCTCCAACTATATTACCTGCTAAATGCATGATGCCGTCACCTCCAAGCTTTGTTAACCAAAACGATAAAAATGGTACTAACATCTGCAGTGACGCGGCAATAGTAACTATCGTATCTATTTTTTTGTACATTGTAGAAACAGCTGCGTAACTCATTACCTGCCTTGATCCTTCAGAAAAGTCACTATAAGTTTCCATAATCATATTAAGGATTGCATTTAACGCCGGCCATAGCTGCAGCGATACAATAATTACCAGATATGTCATATATTTAGTAAATCCGCCGCTCATTAAAATCATCGGGACAACCAAGATGAACGCCCCATAGACAATGCATTTAAATACCACAAGCATTAATGGCAGATAAATACTTGCCATATCACTCCCGATTAAGCTGCTGCTCTCATGCTGCATGCGAGCTCTTGCAACTGCATATGAGCCACTTCTGAAGTTTGATATTGCATTAATCATCATTTGCTGCTTTAACAAATCTTCGGCACTACCGACCCCATAAGCTTTCTTAATGTTATTTTTAAAATAATGTTTCAAGTATAAACTTGCTTCTAAATTAGGTTTTTTTAAATGTCCTTGCCCGTCATAATTGAAATACGTTCCACTGTCATTTGCTTGATTAAAGCTTCTACTTGCGAATTTTACTAATATTCTTTCCTCCTCTTGCGGGAATAAATGTCGCTCGAGATATGACCGCCTCTTTGCAGGTCATCGATTCATATTGACGCGTTTTTGGCTCGAATAACTTGACTCTTCTTAAGCCACCTGCTTTTTCTTTCAATAACTTCCAAATATTATCTGTTGCAAATAATTCTTCTTTCGTGAAGCTGTAGCCAATCATTGCAGGTAGCACTACGCATCTTTTAACAAATTCACGCATGTTATTGACGTTTACTGGATCTTTAATCCGTACGTTTTTAACTTCCTGCTTTAATCTCTGCCCAAAAAGCAGACCATAATTAAAATAATCAAATTTTTGATTACTAAATGGTCTAAAAGCTTGCTCAAAGCCTCTTATTATGATGTAGCCAAACTCTTCTAGAATTCCAACAGGGACAGCAAAAGCAAGAGGTATATGATCTACTTTTGTGGTATCTTTGGAAATATGATCTTTAATAACCATATGCGTTGATGGCAGTAACAATCCGTTAACAATGATGCAAATACCAAGCACTCTATAAATATGAGACTTGAATTGCCCAAGATGCGTACTTCCTGCAAGCTGCACAGCGTAAAAACATCCCATGCAAAACCACACTCCTTGCACCAAATATAGGTAAGCATCACTTTGATGAAACATTGCGATAGCTTGTAATGTGTTATACATCGCATCAATATAGCCGTATGTATGGATAGTTAAATTCATGACTGCCTCTTATCTCAATAATTAATCTTTATTTATTTTATTATTCCGCTAATTTGCTATCTTGGTCATATTCTTCAAACTGAGTTTGAAAATAACTCTCATCTTGACGAAGTCGTGCTTTCATTTGACCAATTAAATCATATCGCTTATAAGCGTCTGATTTGGCACGCGAAATACTTCGCATAATCTCCCTTGTATTATTTGCAAATTGCTCAAATATCTCCGTATCAGAGATTTGTACATATGATAATTCCTCTACTGCGTCCGAGGTTTTTTTTAGTAATTTAGCAAGATGTGAGGTCACAACGTCGTAGCATAAATGCGTTATGAAATCATGACTCTTAACACTGATATTCTGACTAGACTTATAGATCGCTAGATCCATCTCTATTTTAAGATCAGCGGCAAACTCGAGAGATCGATTAAATCCATTTCTTCTTCAGTGAGACCTGGATTTTCTTTATCTTGCTCGATTTTTATCATGATTGATTCGATTAGTTTGGATAATTTGGAATGCAGCGTATCACTACTTGCAAAGGTTTTTTGCTGCTTAGTTGGATTTAAGCAGTATTTTGTCTCATCGCAGGCGTATAAAGTAATCTGACCTGAGCTCTTGCCACTTACTCCCATATATTGCTCTATCAGTTCTTGCTCGGCAAGAGAGCTATATACTTTGGGCGGCAAGCCTTTTTGGATGACGATTGTGCCGGATATACTCATCAGCAACTCTTTAAGCTCAGTAGTGCCAGTTTGAGATGTCGTTTTGCTCAAAGCCTTCCAAACTAAATTGAAATTCTCGCCTAACTGAGTTCTAAGCTCTGGATTATTTTCTGCTGGGTCAGTATCGCTATCTTTTTTGGCTCTTTGTACTATTTCTGCAGAATCTTTAGAGTTGCCGCTTAAGTATAAATCTGCCTGACGCTTTGCCTCAGCAGATTTAGCAAGCTTATCCATAGTACCGGTGATTGGTGCCATCATACGCTCGCAATTTACATTTAATATGTCACTAACATTGCGTCCTACCCCTTCCATCCATGTCATTAAATTCTCACATTGCGGACACATAGTTTTAACGAGCATAATACCGCCATATACTGAAGCATTCTGTGCCATTTGCTTCATACTCTCCATCATCTCCTTGCTACTGATATATGAGAATGCTCCCATTCTTAAGTCAAAATGAACATTACAAGGAAGACCTCCTAATTTGCAAGTTGGCAGAGTAAAGTGCCCTAGTGATATATCATCAATACCGGGCGTTTTTACAATCATAGAGCCGCCTACTAGATGCCCTCCCAACTGATCCTTAATTAGAGCAGCTCTACTATTATTTGATAATGTCCCTGATGGCATTACGCTTTTCATTAAGGTTTCAATGCCGGCATATGCTGAAGTTGACTGCAGCAGTGCAAGAATCAGTAAAGCATGTAGTAAGATATTTGCTTTCCTTACTGTTTTACGTATTAGATTCATTTTGTATGAACTATTGCTAATCATTCTTAAACCTCACTCTGCTATTTTCTTCTTGCTCTACTGCACGCTGCGACTTTAGCTCTTGATCTTTTAATATTTCATGAGCAAGAAGCATTTTTTCTTCAAGCTCACTGAAAGATACCGCTCCTCTTGCGATCTCAAATCTAGTCTTGCCGTCTTTGGTGACCAAAATCAAACTAGGTACTGACTCTATTCCAAGCATATTTATTAGCTCCTGATTAAAATGTGTTTTAAAATATTGTGATTTCTCACCATTAGTACTAAGTGCCTCTGTCTCTATTTTGTATTTTTGTGCAAACCCGTGAACAACAGGTGCTGCCTGCGTGCTATAAAGGACAATCGCTACTAAAGACAAAAAACAATTCTATATTGTGTGCAAGCGCAGCTATTTTCTCTTCTTTTGCCTTTTGCTCTTCTTGCTGATGGATTTTGCGACCGTATAAATTTACTGGATTTTCTTTGTGATTTACGTCGTTTGGATGTAGTAAATTCACAAGCCTATATGAATGATCTAATTTTAATGCACTATCTAACATCTCAGCTTCTTTCTTTTTATAGGCATATACATGATCAAGATTTTCAGGATATCTAATCATCATATATTTTAGGTCATCTAACTCTTTGCTAAACGCCTCTACCTCCGACCTTGCTTTAGCTCTTTCTTGTTCTTGTTTTTGTATTTTCTCTAATTCTTGCTGTTGTTCCTCATTTATTCTTTGTTGTTCACGTTCTTCGAACCATAACCAGCCTCTATATCTTTGATGAAAAAATCCATTAGCTGCAGCAACGCTCGCCTGCGTGCAAATGAGAAAAACAACTACTAAATTCTTAATTATGCTGCATTGCATTACTCTTCTCCTACTCTCCACCCGCTTGCATTGTTATCTTGATTTTGTGTGTTGCCATCAAATTCCCTGATATCAGGTAAACTATTATTAATTCTCTCTTTTAAATCATCGCCTCCTGGCATTTTATATTTGCTAAAGAATTTAACCTTTAAATCCTCAATGAATTCCGTAAAATCAATCTCATCCCAGTTAATTCTTTCTATCTCTTCAAGCGTTAACCCCCGACAATCCGGATTTTTCCCGCTACCAAAACTAAGACCTAACTGCTTTCTTGCTTGCACTTGCACCACCTTGTCAAGCAGATTGCCAAAGCAACAATAATGGTGTTTTACAAGAGTTGTGACGCCGACCTTTTTATTGCTTTCCTTGCCTACATAAACACATAAATTCTTTTTTTGCTTCTCTATAAGTAGCTGCTCGTTTTTACTGCATTTTGCCCCGACATTACTGCCCCAACCTTTTAAACTAGCCGAGCAGCAATTGGTGTAACTTGTCGCTTTTTTACTGCAATGATCACTACTTCCTTTAAAAAGACTAATATTTACACCATCCCCTGCTTTCATCTGACTTACCGCATATAATTTAGATATAGAATCCATCATCTCGCCATTGGTTAAGAACCTATGATCTACGCAGTTACCGTCAATACACGGAATCCCTTCGCAAATTATCCCTTCCTGCCCTTCTTTCTCCTGCAGTCTTACTCTTGCTTTTGTGCTTTCTTTAACTATCGGGGTCCATCTTTTACAGGAATATTCCTCTTTCCTATTAACGCAATTACCTAGAGAATCAGTAAGTAAACACTCCAAAGTAGAGACGAAATAGCAATGCGAATATTTACTGCAATCATCCTTGCTTGGATAATCACACACTTTCTCAACTGAATACTCCCAGCAATCCCTATATACTTCATATCCATCAATTGTCCTTGTACCACTTGATATGCATTCTTTTTGGATGTCTCGACATGGGTAATTTGATTTAAAGCTGTCATTAGCCACACATGCCGTAGATGTAATTAAATATCCAGCAAAAAAGATATAAAGTAATTGTTTAATCATTATGCTATATTTCATCATTACCTAATTCTTTAACCTGCAATGCTCATACCATACTTCACTCCACGCGGTACAAATATTCTTCCAATCTCGGTACTGGTATTTGAAATGATATACATCCCACTTAACTTCATATCTTTGGCACTCACTAACACCACCACTACCTATAGGATTAATGCCTATATTTTCATTAATTTGCTCAAGCTCCGATCCTATTTTTGATGCTATGATCGACCTTAATTGATGCTGCACAGAATGATCCTGCCTCATATTCATATAGAAATATTTCTTTGTTTTTCGTCCCCTTCTGTCCTTCTTGTACAAAGCCCCTTGACTCAGAAAGTGATGGTGATTTCTGCATATTTCCTCACCTGATATATCAATTGCTCTCTCCTGCCAAGGTTGCCATTGCCTCTCCTCCTTTAAGCATTTTAAGTGCAGTACATCACTGCAATTGTAAATGTTTCTAAGTCTTTCGCAGAAATGTTGGTCATAGATAGTATCTTGTCTTGTACTATCTACTTCTTGCTTAAGTTCCATGAAATATTCAGGATCTCTCTCAATATTTCCTTTAACCGTCTTACAATCCACTCCTATATCCCTAAGATTTGCTATGATGTTCCCTATCATCTTAGAGCTGCCTTTTGCTATTTTCTTCGCATCCTCTAAATGTGCCTGCATGCCCGGTCTACTTAAATCCACGAACATTTCATTGTGAAATGGGTCTTTTGCCATTTCCCTTCTTGCAATGCTATCTAATTCTAATACATCCAAACTTTCCAATCTTGCTCTCTCATGTGCGATCTTGCCTGAATCAGCTATAGGAGGCATCTTATTCTGACCAATTTGCTCTGCTATTGCCTTTTGATCTTGCTCTACCGTTGCTTTAAACTCTTCTAGGTTTGGTACGCTTCGCTCAAATAATGGATCAACTTTATTGATGTTGGTCTCTAACTGCTCATCTAAATATTGAGCAAAAGCAATATTGGTCATAATTTGCATAGCTACCCATAACAGCATTAATACAGCAATAGTTTTTACTTTCATTGTGCTAGCCTCTGCTTTGCTTCCTCCTTTAAGTCTCCACGAGTAGCAAATTCCTCTAGAGCGTACTTGATTGATACAGCTCCTTGTATAGAGTCGTACCTAGTAGCAGCATCTTCTGCGTCAAACAAATTCTCCGCTTCTCTGCTTAGTACTATCACCGGCACTTGCTGAGCTTTAAAAGATTTAAATGCTTCATCATCAAGCTCAAGACCGCCGATGTCGTTACCTTCAACTATTTCTTGGGCAAGCCTTAATAATTCCTGAAAGCTCCCCTTAGGTAGACCGTTAAATACTAAATGCCCCCCATATCTTTGTGCTTCCTTGTAATAGCTACGTAGTAAATTTAAGCTCATAGAGCTACTTACAAAGATTCTAAGTTTTGTGTCGCCCTCTTCTGCCTCGCCTAGTGTATCTACTACATCTGCAGCACCTAAAGTTTCATGCTTTGTAGATCCTAGCTTTTTAGATACTTGCTCAAATTCTTGATATTTGTCCTTTAGTCCCTTATTTATCGTGTTTTGTAGTTGCGTTTGGAGTTTTTCAGCAAACTCTATATCTTCTTTAGATACCTCCCAAACACTCCCGAGACTGGACGTGCAATAAACGGATAAAATCATTAAAATTAGAGTGCGCAGCAATTCTTTTTCCTCCAAATTAAATAACCAAAATCTTGCCCTTTATACGGATATATTCACGAAAGCTACTATAGGCAGTATCAGTAAGACCAACGGGCCAGCAACCAATATCCTTACCACCAGTTGTTGCTTTCGGATTCACCATCTGTAGCTTGTACTGGCTCTTTTTAATCTTTAAATTTTTAGACTTGCGGCATAGCGCTCCGTTTACCTTAGAGCTACTTGTTGAAGTTACATCTGCTAAACCTAATCTATGCTGCTTTGCAAGAACTCTTAAAGTCAGTAAACTACTAGATTGCACTCCGCCCTCATGATCCGCATTTGCTCCGCTAAAAGGATATATATTGCCAAGACAACCTCCGCACCAAAACATGCTATCTATCGGTAATTTAAGAGTTGCAGCAGAGCAGTCCATACTGCATGCCGCTTGTGCTACGGGATTACCGAATAAAATAGCCTCAGGATTTAATAAACTTTGTAGTTTTGGATCGTTCCAAGTCACATCAAACTCCGACATATAAGCAACATCAAAGCTACCTTTTTCTAAGCACATGAAATCGGTTATTAACTCTAACCAGTAAATTAATGGATAAGCGTAGTAATGCACATGATAGAAACTATCATGTCTATAGCTGCTACTTTCATAACTCCTATTAAAACTACTTATTTTTTTATTATCGCTACCAAGAGATACACCGCCTAAATTAGTCATACAATATGGCGTCCTTGTCACATCTACTAAACGCACCGGCTCCCAAAAACCTATCGATATTCCAGGCGTTGGAATATTTGCCTTGGTGCACATACAAATAGGACTACTTGGATTCTTAGTATCTCTCTTTTTAGGAGCTATCCCCTTACCAATATTTATGCTTCCGATAGAAATAGGTAATATGCAAGACCAGCATATATCCGTTATGGGATTGACAAATCTTCCCTGACATGTAATATTTGCAGATACTGAAAAAGGCATGAAAATTGCCATTATCAGTATGATTATTTGCTTAATCATCCAATCTTGAAGTCTGCCGCCAAGCTTTCTCTTCAAGATTGGAAATCCCTTTATTCCCATCTTATTTTATAACCTATATTTACCCTTTATCCTTACTTCCTTTTATATTTAAGTCTTTAGATAATTCTTCCTCTAATTCTTCAATGGTCGGTAGTATTGTTCTTATATTTTCAGGTAATGTTTCTGTAAAACGATATTCCGCTAGACCTATAGGCTTACTCATATCACGTAAAGCATATTCGACTTTTATTCTTTCTCCTTTATCCCGACATAAAATTAATCCTATAGTTGGATTATCCGTTGGGTGTTTTAAAATATCATCTACTGCTGATAAATAAAAATTCATCTTGCCAATATATTCTGCTTTAAATTTACCGGCTTTTAGTTCCACAACAATAAATGAGCGTAACTTTATATGATAAAAAAGTAGATCTATATAAAAATCTTCTGTACCAATTTGAACAGGATATTGACGACCTAAAAAAGCAAATCCCTCACCTAATTGAAGTAAAAATTTTTCTATATGGCTCATCAATGCATTTTCAATTTCACGTTCATGAGCTTCATTACCTAAACTTAAAAAATCAAATATATATGGATTACGTAATGTTTGTTGTGCTAGATCAGATTGAGGAGATGGAAGTCTGTCATTGAAATTTGTAATAGCCTTACCTTCTCTTTCATATAAATCTGTTTCTATCTGCATAGATAAAATATTACGAGACCAATTATACTCTAAACTTTTTTGTATATACCATTGTCGCTTTTGTTTATCACCTACCATATACATCAAAATGATATTGTGACCCCAGGGTAATCGGTTAACAAGCTGTTGACCAATTTCATCAAATGTATATATTTCTGCAAAACGCTTCATATATTTTAAGTTCTGAGGACTAAAACCTTTTAAATTTTGAAACTCTGCTCTTAAATCTTTACTTAACTTATCTATTACTTTAGAACCCCAGCCATATCTCTTTTGACGATCTAAAATCTCAGTACCAATATAATGGTAAAGTGTTATGAGCTCCGTGTTAACTGCTCTAGCCGCTCTCAATCTACTTGTAGCAACTCGATTCTTTAATTTCTCTAAAAACTCTGCGTATCCTTGAATATTAATGCTAGTACCATCACTCCCACTATATTGCTTTATTACCATGATTACCTTATTACCTATTTTTTAAATTCTTCTTGACTCTTGCTGATTATTACTTTTAACTTATTTATGTTAGTAGGTTTCCTGCTCTTCTTCTTGTCGCCTACTAACGTTATTCTTTATGACTCTTGGCTGCTAGCGGCACTGCATTTCCTATTCGTTCCTAGCAGTTATTTTACGTCTAATCTAAATCTTGATCTCAGATATCTTAAGCCTCTTGCCGTCTTGTACCACTATTGCCGGTACTTGCTCTATACCAAACTTATTCGTTAACTCCCCTGCTTGATCAAAATATAATGTTCTACCTATCTCCTCTTGTAACTCCAGTATTTTTCCACCTACAAGAATTATCCGAATTTCTAAGTTATTGTTTTCGTTGTTATTCTTCTCTTTATTTTTTGCTTTCGTATCCTCTAATCTCTTCTTAAGCCACTCCATTTGCTCCTGACTTCTTCCATCAATAAATATTAACTCACGATCAAACACCATGTGATCTAGCGGATTCACTTTTGTTCTTTCCTTATGTAATATCTTGCCGTCAGGTAGTTTAATATCCTCCGTTAATGTAAAACTTGGATCATACCAAAACTTCCTTGGCTTACTTGTAGCTCTTATGCCAACAACAGGTGCTGGCTCTAATACCTGACGTCTTGCTGTTCGTAGCATCTCTTCTTGATGTTGCTGCAAATCAAGCATCGATAAACGATTCTTAATCATACTTACAAACCCTTCCTCTACTACCTCGTATGTTGTACCTTGCTTTCCTAGCTCTACTCCTAACACCGAGCCACTAACCCAAAACAACACAACAAATCCAAATATTATTTTCACTTCTGTCTTCAGTAATTAAATGGATTATTAGTTTTTACTACTGATAACTATTGTTTTTACTAGCAGCAGAAATACAAAGATACTGCTTGGTACTAACAACCACATTACACCGTAGTGAATAACCGTCCATAAACCTAAAGATTTACATAATAATAGGGTCATCATGGACAATAACATGCTCGCAGCACCACATATGCCTACTTGATCTAATTCTTCTTGTTTGTGCTTCACATAACTTGCGATCACACTACCGCCACTAAAAAACATAATATAAGAAAACATACTACTTGCTCTGTCATACCCTGTATTTGCAAATGGCACATAACAAAATATGTACCATATGACTACAGTAAGTAGCACTAAACTATAATTATATGGGGTATTTAAGATCTTATTCATTATTTGACACTTTTTGTTCTCTAGCATTTGTTTTTCCTCTTAATTGAACGCCTAATTGATTAATTACTTTTTCATATACTATTTTACTAATAGATTTAGTGTTTCTGCCTTCTACATAATTATCTCCTACAAATATCACACGGTTATAATTATCCTCGTGCTTCATAGCTTCTTCCCTAATTAAACTGATTGCCTTATTAATCTCTCCAAAAAACATCCTGCCCGCAGGGTCTTGGCTCTGCTCAAGTCTTGCTTTTTCTAAATCCATTATCTCACTGCGTGATACATATAATATTTGCATTTTATCTTGGTAATTAGAGAGCATTTGAGATCCAAGATGTCCACAGCAACACCCTATTAGAAATATTAACAATACTATAGATATCATTATCACATTCACTTGATGCTTATTTACTGCAATATTATTTAACGCCTCCACCTGAAGTGATGTCTTAGACTCGTTGTTTGATATCTGATGCTGACTCATGTTAGAATTATCTCCTCTCTGCCGCTTTTTGGCTCTATACTTTTATGATCCACCTTAAATACCGGTAGTTTCTTGCCCTTTCTTTTGATAAGCTCCCTAATTGCCGTATCCTTATCTATTCCATTATTCTTGCATTGATGCAAAAAGCCATAATCCTCACTCTCCGTCGAATACAAGCACTCACTATACGGATCTACTACTAACCGCCCTACAACACGTAAATTACTGCCCATAATCATAATCTCAGAATATTTATTCTCCGGATCTTTGGTAATAGTCTCGATTAATGGCGCGCAATTCTTGAACTTCTCAGAATGCCTCATCTGACCAATCCCAGCTGGCTCTTGACGCAGTACTGCCGTCCAGCTGCTATTATTTAAAATGGCCTGATGCTTCGGACCATTATCTAAATCTTTGTACTCTTGTACGCAGGTGATTAAACTCCCACCGTATTTTCTGACAGTTCTTGCAAACGCTTCTAAAAAACCTACGCTATGATCTATAATTCTCCATGCCTCATCAACAATTAATATAAATCTCTTACTTCTATCCCCACATAAAAATTGCATTGTTATTTGCATTAATATTATGCCCAAAATGACCGACAAGAACACCTCATCGCCTTTAACTTCTTCAAATTCAAATACAGTTAAAGGCGAATTGAATTTAGCATTCTTGCCTTGTCTAAAATACCTGCCATGCACTCCACTCGATGTATATGGATATAGAGATATTGCAAGATCTCTTCCCATACCATTTTCCATCTCTTCTAAAACTTTGGCATATTTATCTAAGTTTAATGTGTCTCCGTATTGCTTTATTCCTTCATTTAATCCCTTTTCAATTATAGCTTCTTTTGTGTTATCCCCACTCACACCGCACATAGTACTAATTGTCGTCTTCGCGTAAATAATCGCATCCTTGGTTACAAAATGCTCTCCAATCTTTAAAACCTCAATAGTCTCATTCTCGGCTACCTCTTTTGTATTATTATTTTCTGAAAATAATATTTCTAATCCTTCAGCGGTAAGACCGGTACGCTGCATGATTTCTTCTTTGCTTCTACCTTCTCGCTTTAGCTTCTGAGCTTCTAAATAAACAGCTCCACTACCTATAATCCCATGAAACGGATTAAGTGATAGATCATTAAGTGCATTAAATCTTAGAAACTCACTATTATCCATAGCCTCAGCAATATTTTGGTAAGACGAGCCAATATCTAGCACAAATACTTGTACAT
Organism: Rickettsia asiatica; assembly: GCF_007989425.1. Taxonomy (NCBI): domain Bacteria; kingdom Pseudomonadati; phylum Pseudomonadota; class Alphaproteobacteria; order Rickettsiales; family Rickettsiaceae; genus Rickettsia; species Rickettsia asiatica. Next base: position 49,998 of record NZ_AP019564.1, on the reverse strand, counting down.
TTTGAGACACTAAACTAGTAGCGAGCTCTTGCAGAAAAAATGACTTACCGCTACCTGATGGTGCCATCACGCATACATTATAGTTACCGGCACCTCCCCACCCTATAAAATGGATTCCAGTTAAACATCTCACCTTTGCGACCAAGTAAGTAAGACACCGCTTCTATTAATACCTTTCCATTCCCCATGAATAGGTAATTTAGCAACTACCTCACTTGCAGGAACGTTTTTTACTAATTGAAAGAATTTTAAAGATTTCCAAAAAACTGCTTGCTGCATTGGCAGTATTGATAACAAACCAATAAGATGTAATTTATCGTTTCTAGCTAGTTGAAAATCTACACTATTATAATGGCTAAGCAGTTTCTCTTCTGCTATTTCCACCCCATTTTTTATAGTTGTGATAAATATTTGCAAATTCTCAGTTAAAAATCTCTCACCATTCTTATTGCGATCAATTAATACTTTCCACCACTTCGCTTCATTCTGTAAACTAATGTCATGTCTTGTGTACCATTTCTCGGATGCATGAATGCTACGCAGCCCTTCTGCAATTATTTTTCCCTCATCTGCCTTATTGATATTATTTGATATGGTGTAACTTATTATTAATCTTGCAGGGAAACCCCCTTCAAGATCAGGTCCAAGAAGTGACACCATATCATTAATCCCAAAACTCTCGGGTAATTTCTTGAGTGTATATCCTCTTGTCACTAAATCAGTGTTTAAATGCTTAATCTCTTCTTCAGTAATACTTGCCTCATGAAGCCCTTCAAATATCTGATCCGATATACGCTCAAGTAAATTATGCTTATTAGAATTACTTTTTGTATGACTGCTACTATCAAAGCTTTTTATACCCACTTGTCCTTGCGAAGATAAAGGCGTAAGCTGCATATTAACCAAATCATTAACAAGATATTTTAAATCAACAACATCGCAGCTACGAGTATTTAGCTTAATTGACGCAAATTTCTTCAGTAGCTTTTCTTTAAACTTAACGAGTAACTCTAATTTATTGTTATTGCCATCAACACCTCTCATGCTACAACTAACATAAGTTTTCCAATCTCGCCCTATACGGCCGTCACTATTACCGATATCTCTTGCCTTTTCTCTTAAAAAAGCCTCGCGATATTTTGTAATTCTATCTAACATAGGATCATTATGAGCTGTTCTTTCGCTTCTCCATAAACTTAACTTATCTTCAATATTATTGCTTCCTACTACTAAAAACTGCATGTAAATCCCTTCGGGAATCTCATTATTGAAAAAAAGATTTAGGTTCTTTTCAAGTGCCTCATTACTACCTACTCTCATTGAGATTTCTGTCAAAAAACCAGCAATACCGTCATCATTAAAAAATATACCAATGCCAGGTACATAGCTTTTATAGGGCAGGTAACTTTTAGTGGTACTGCTCCTAAAAAATTACGCTCAAGATGAGCATTTAAGCACTTATTGGAAGTTTCCTGCATCTCATTTGAAGCAAAACCGCAATAATCTGCTACTTTCTCTATTAACCTTCCAAGTACCATCTTATCTTAAATCCTCTAATTTCAATTCCGGCTTTATATCATTTTGATTCTGCGTATAGCATTTACCGCCCTTGCATCTCTTCTTTTGATTTGTGACGCTTTCAATCCTACCACTATCTATTTGTGCGTTCACTATGCTTACTGGCGCGCAATTCAGCCCCCTTGCGTCTGGACAACCAAAATGACTACTATATGTAGAGCAGCCGCTTATACTTACAGCGACCAATAACATTGATCCTAGCTTGATGTTCTGCACTAGTTTCTTAATATTCATCATACTCCTCCGCTTGTACTTGCTTATTAATCTTGCGGGCTTTGGCAATTTTTTGCTGCATACCAACTTCTCCTAAGAAAAAACCTTTGGTAAATATAACATCCACCTTAACGCCGCCCGGCACGGTAAGTACCGGTGACATCTGCTCAGCAAGCCTTAAATAATAATCAGCTATCTTCTCACCCGCGTTACTTCCGCCGTTTAAAAGTCCTTGACCAGCTAAATCTTTAAATCCTTGGCGTTTTGTATTGACCGCTCCAAGTGATGTTAGAGTTAAACCTTCTACTCCTTTACTGCTTGAGGCAAGACCGCTTAACATTGAGCCAATGAAAGCATTTTTAATATGTCTGTTACTTGTGGCAATTACCTTGCCCTTAATACCATTCATACCATCATCACCATGTACTACACCTATCACGTCACTTGTAGTTACTAGCTCCGTTTTAGGATCGATGCAGATTAATTTCTCAGCTCTAATAATCACTCTCTCACTAGAGAGATCCCCGTAGCTGCTGCCTTGAATTCTGCATTTACTAATATCTACATTAATGTTTTTTGGTAAATTGCCTCTGTTACTGAGTCTTATTACCACCGGAGTTGCATTCTCGCTTGCCGTATTAATCCCAGTAGAAGTTACAATCCCGCCTAAAGTATAACCACTTACAAAACTAGTCTCAGGTATGTAATCACGTATGTCTTTTGGCTTGTCCCATTGCACGTTACTACCAAACTTAATTGAGCTGACCTCCCCCCCGCCTCTAATTACCGCTTCTTGTTCATATTTGTTACTCTCAGCAATATCACTGACTCTTTTTAGCTCAAGTGCTGCACTTTTTAATTCATCTTGAGCAAATTTTAGCTGCTCAGCCATTTTTTGCAGCTCCTGCTCCCGATGCTTACGCTCCTCTTCTTCTTTAGCACGCATATCACGCATTAAGCTTTCTACTTTCTCTTGTAGCTCATGCTGACTACTTCTTAGTTTATCCTCAAAGTGGTTTTGCCATATTTTGTTGCCGTCCATCGCCTCGTACGAGGTGTCAATATTACGTCCTTCATCCGCTCTTTTTTCCTCATGCTTAATCTTACTGCTACTGCCGACTTGTAACTTCATCACTACGCCAAGCACACCTAAAATTAGCAAACATACATATAACCATCTTCGCTCCTGTGCTTTACGAAACGTGCTAACGCTTGTATTTTCTATGGACTCACTTTCAGATGATGTTAAATTTGATCTTTTATTTCTGATATTTTTAAATATTTCTTTTAAATTAATCACTCTCCACCTCCTTCAAGGCTATCAGCACAACGCAATTACGCCCAGGACGTAATATGTGCTACAGCTCTTCCCAATCACTGCATACTCACCTTCAAATATCTGCTTTAACAGACAATCAGTAAGTTCTATATCTTTACCTTTTTTAAAAACACCCGATGAAATGTTAGTAATAGTGAGCTTTGCACCTACATAAGGACCATATCTATATGACATATCTTGTCTTATTTTAAGTCCTTGCGACTCTAATTTATGAATATGTCTCTTACTTGTATCTACAATGTATTGATCAGGTTTATTTGAATGCATATATCGCATTAATCTTGCTATTTCCTGATTATCTGTATCTTTTGATGAATGACAGTTTTGCTTCTCTTCTATAAAAATTACCTGTCCTTTGCTGCCTGCCACTCTTAAACTAAGATCAATTGTGCGACCTCCTGCCTCAATTGCTGACATCTCTATATCTTCACCAATTGCTGCATGAGGCGTTATAAATAAGTTCTTACCGACGGCATCTTGCAATATCTTGTATTTTGTGCCATCGCCTATTACTTCAATAATATGTTTGCCCGAAAACCATATTCTATTTAAATGATCTTTGCTGATTACCGCCTTAATTCTGCTGCCTTGCTTATAACAATATGTTTGCTGTGCTAATGCAGTTCCTGTTGTTAAAATGATAAAGGCAATGCTAAGTATTAACGATCTAACTCTACTGATCATGATGCATACCTCTCTTATCCACTGCTTTTTCTATCTTCTGCATATTTTCCTCTTCCTCTTTTAGTAGTGCCTCTTTTTTCTTCAGCTCTTCTTCGCTTTCAATATGATGAAACTCCTTTAATCTAAGGGTACTTCCAGCGTAATCATAGCTTAAGAAATATGAAGTCTCTTTAACGTCAATCCCGTGATCCCCAAATTTCGTAGTTAGCACTCCTTTGGCAATCACGCTATTATCTGATGAATTGACCTCCAAAGATTTAACAGCAAAATATGTAGATAAGCCAAACTGCTTATACTGCTCTTTAACATGAGAGAAGTATTGCCTGATCTCTTTCATATATTTGGTGCTACTATGGCTTATATATTTGCTGATTAATGCTTCCTTATAACCTACTACGTCTTTGTTCAAATCAAGAAGCATCGATAAATACATTAAGCTTACCTCTTCTATGTACCCTTCTGATACCTTACCTTGACCTAGCCATACTTCTTGAGCAAGACCAGGTACTAATATCGTTTTATCCCGCGTAGTGATTAACTTTAATGTTAAGCCGCAGCAGATAAAACTAAGCATCAAGGTTAAAATTAAAAATAAACCTCTTTGCTTAGCTAGCATCTTTGCTTGATCACTTAATATTTTTTCCTGCATGGTTTTTATTTGTTTTTTTATTATGCTTATTAATTTTACTGCTAATATTCTTGTTATTTACTCTTAGCTTTTAGCTCTTAAGTTTTTTTAAAATATTCTCCGCTGGTATGATGAAGGTATATGCTTGCCAAGCAAAACATTTGAACCAAGCCATCGCCAGTAAAAATTCTTTTGAATATTGCCAAGCCTATACTCCTTCATCAAATAACTTCCGAGTACTGCACCAACAACGCTTGCTGCTACGCCAAAAAGTAAGTTCTTTAAAGCCCAAACAGTTACGCCAGTCACGCAACTACCAAGAATGACTCCAATCGATATATTAAAAAATCGCGTCTCTTTGTTTAAACATTCATTGAATCTTACTTTGGTCATAGTTTTTTACTCTTAATACTTATTCTTAATCTTTAAATACCAGTCATAACTTTAATAACCTCAATCACTCCGTATCCTCCTAAAAATCCAACACCAGCTACTTTTGATCTCTCTCTTAAATCACCTTGCGTGCCGAGTGCTAAACCTCCTCCTGCGGCTACACCAATAATCAATGAAACATAATCCTTAAATAACTTAACTACGGGCGATATTATCGCATCCCCAACTTGCTTACTTAAGTCCCATGCTGCGTTCGCATCTACGGCTATCAATAATACAGTACCAATTATTGCTGCATATTTTAGTTTGTCAGATTGTTTTTTAATTATATTAATTGCTTTTTTAGGCATCATATTAGCTTTGCTCCTTTTTGATTAATTGATTACTGATGATTAGTTAAATTAATTACACAAAATACGTAACAAGTTGGATATAGTTGTCTATTGCTGCACTACCGGTTGAATATAACGTCGCTAAATAACCACTATTTGTTTCTTTTGTGACTTTTTTTATATTTTTTGTTATGTTTTTGGAATTTTTGTCTTGAAAAAACTTGATATTTCTGAAATCTCGTAATAACATAAGAATACCTTTGAATAGGTTAATTAGTTAAAAAGCCGTTTACGGTTGTTTAATTAAATTAAAAGTTCATCTCAGTAAGTAATCAAGTTTGCCGACTGTATACTTACTGAGAGTAAAAAATCCTTTCTCAAATCTTTCAAGAAATTCCACACAATTTTTTTAGTGCTAATTAAAGCTTAGCCATCTTTCATCTTGCCTGTCAAGAAAAAAAAGCAACATTCAATATTTTTATTAGGCACATGTCTTTAGGCAAAAAAATACAAGAATTTTTGACACAACAAATCGAAAACATGAAAATTAAGAAAAAAGATTTTATCATGAAATGTGGTCTTACTCAGCCCATTTTTAATAAAATGATGCAAGGGAGATTTTCTAATCCTAAACTTACCACCCTTACAAAACTCGCAAATTTTTGTAATACGTCTATTGATGAAATACTAGGTAGAGATCCTCGGTACTACAAAAATAAGACTAAAAATTTCCAACATACAGATTCAGGTATAATTGCAGAAAACTTATTATCAGTAGTACAAAATACTATGACTGATCTTAATATCAGTGCCGCACAATTATCAAATAGAATTTATGTCAGCACAAACACTCTTGTAAAATTTCTAGAAAGGGGGGCAAAGTCAGTGCCAGGTGCTGCGACCACTCTTGCCCTTGCAAACTTCCTTGACACCTCCATAGATGATATGATCGGTCGAAGGCCTCCATCACGCACGCAAGAACAAAAGCAAGATATTCCAAAACAACTATCCTCATTTTCTAAGCAGGATTTTGAGAAGCTTTCTGATATTAAACATTCTGTTAAATCTTCCACTCCTCAAAATCAAAACCTTAAGAAAACTACCTCTACCAAATCTTTTAATAAACAAAAAGATGAAGGTAGAAGTCGTTGAGTATTAAAAATCGCTATGGTGAGCCTGTTCGCCTAATATTTCTGTATTAGAATCAGACGTATTATATCCATCTGTTATTAGTTTAAAAATCTCCCTACCATCTGGTAATATCATTACTTTACTAAAATCATCCATCTGTTTATTAACATGCTGCATATCAATCCCTGATTTAGGTATTTTAACATGTTTTATTAAGACCGAGATTTCATGTACTTTATTCTTAAAAGTAATAGGCAAAGAAAACGCACATTCTTTATTGACAACTCTAACATCTTTTAATTCTTGAGCTAGTGAAAACATAAAGCTTGCTATATCATTATCTTGTTTTACACCAATACCTTGCCCAAAACATGCATATAAGGAGAATGGGGCTTTTTTCATGTCCTAAGCACAAAGCAATCCAAAAATCTTTAGCTGCTAGCACTCCTGCACCATCAATTTTTGTTTGGGATTCATTATTATCAATTAATGTTTGTCTATCATTATAATAATTTTCTGCAAGTTTGTACCAGTACTCTGCCGTAGTATTTGTATCAGCGTTATTTTTCTTCTTAAATATATTCTTAAACATATTATTATCCTTCCATAATTTAATAAATTTAAATACTCCATTGTTTAGTATTTTTATCTGTTTTACCTAAACCTTTGTTATTACCGTTTTCCTTAGCTTTGTTCTGTGTCTTTGTTGCAGCTTCTTTTGTAATCTTTGTTTTGTTTTTTGTATCGCTTGAGCCTATATCTTGTTTCGTTATATCAGACCACGATCTGATTTTATCAACTTTCTCTGAAACCTCAATTGAGAGTTTAGCCTTTTCAGGATGCACTTCATGTATATTTTCAAAAACTTTTGCTTGGTCAACCCAAAAACTTTTTATATCTGGATTTTTGGCTAATTCCAAACCCTGTCCAATTTTTATCGCTTCCTTTTTTCTCTCATCATAATGTTTTGCTGTTTCTTTAATTTTATTGTTTGCTACTTCTTGTGTGCTATGTGGAAATCTTTTTTCTGCTTTAAAAATATAATTTTTTCAGCGTGTGTTGAATGATTAACATTTTGTATCTCTTTATCTATGTTTTCTATTTCAGTTGAATGGTGTCTATGCTCATTGTGGGCAACAATTCTAGCATTATGAATTTTTGCCCATTTCTCCTTTTCTTCCTCTATATCTTTGGGTGTACGAGCTAATTGTTGCCTTAATTCTTGACTAAGCTCTCTGCCCGATTTAGTATCCTCTAATGCTGTATCTAAATTTGTATTACGATTCTCCTGTTGTTTTAAATATTCTGTACTTATCGCATCAAAACTACTATACACAGCTTGCGTTTCCATAAACCTTAACATTTCTTCTTTCCAAGCTTGTACTTGAGCAGCTTCATCAACAATGCGTTGATTTTCAGACAAGATGTTAGCTATTAGACATTTTTTTCCTCTTTTTCTTTTTCGACAATGGATGCAATTAAAGCTTTTAGCTCTTTTGCAATCTCGGGGTCGACCCCTTCAGTTGATATAGATGCGGCACTAGATTTTAATTGCTGTATTTCTGTTGGATTAAAAGCGTTAATACGACATATTATTTTGTTAATTACATTTTTTACTTGTGCACCACTATATAATTGTGTGCTTATCTCGTCGTTATTTACATTTTTATCATCTTGTCCATCTTTACTCATAGCACCTCCTTTATATTTTATTTTTTTGTTGCTAAAATGCTTTATTACTTCTTTATTACTTAACTTTATCTACACAAAAACGTTAATTGTACAGGGTAACTTTGTCAATTCTTTATATCTTTCTTACGTTTAGGAAATTGCAATACTTTACCCATATTTCCCTTTTGTGTTTTTTGTTTAGTATTTTTATTAGATATTTGAGTTTTAAATACTATGTCTAGTATCTCACTTGCATGTGTTACAGGATGTATTACTAGTGCTGTCTTGATTTCCTCAGGTATCTCAGATAAATCCCGCTCGTTATCCTTAAGGATCATGACTTCCTTAATACCTTCTCTTACTGCAGCAGTTAGCTTTTCTTTAAGCCCTCCAATCTCAAGCACCCTACCCTTTAGTGTAATCTCACCAGTCATTGCTATATCTTGTCTTATCTTTTTGTTACTAAGTAAGGAATATAGAGCTGTATATATAGTTATCCCTGCAGATGGTCCGTCTTTAGGCGTTGCTCCTGCTGGTAAATGTATATGTATGTCATGAGTCTTTAAGACTTCATCACTGATTTCTTTGGTTTTAGAATCTATGCTTGATTTTAAACAGGTCATTGCAGCATCTATTGATTCTTTTAATACTGCTCCTAGTTTGCCTGTGGCTTTAATCTTGCCGTCACCCTTGTATTTTGAAGCTTCTATTTTAATTAAATCGCCTCCTCTTGCTGTATGAGCAAGACCGTTGATCATACCAATAGTAACTTCATCATCTTGAAGTTTTTGTTTAATGTATTTAGAGTGCTTGAAATATTCGTCTATAGTTTCTTTAGTTAAGGCGATTTGTTCCTTTCTTGCTTCTGCTAAGAGAGATTTTTGTAATAACTCTCTTATTTTTCGCTCTACGTCTCTTACGCCTGATTCTCTAGTATAGTTCTCGATTATATACCTCGTTAACTCTTCTGAGATCTGAAACTTATTATCGGGTGAATCTACCTCTTTCATTAGCTTTGGTATTATGTAATCTTGCGTGATCTTTACTTTTTCATTATCGGTATAACCACTAATATCTATGACCTCCATACGGTGTAATAGTGGATATGATATATTATCAATTGAGTTTGCTGTGGCGATGAAAAATACTTTTGACATGTCATAGCCAAAATCAAAGTAATCATCAGTAAAGCTATCATTTTGTGATGGGTCTATTAACTGTAGTAATGCTCCTTCAAGTGCAGCACCTCTTTCTTGACTGATTTTGTCTATTTCATCTAAGATCATGACAGGATTGCTACTTCCTGCTTCAGAAAGGAGTGACAGTACTTTACCAGGTCTTGCACCCATATAGAAATCCATACACCCCCTGATCAAGCCCTCATCTCTTGCTCCAGCAAGTGATAATGTTACGCTTTTACGGTTTAGTGCTTTTGATATTATTTTAGCGATTGATGTTTTTCCGACTCCAGGAGCACCAACTAAACATAATATTGGGGGTTTAGCATTCTGAGAGTTTGCCATGAATGCTAAGGCTTCTATAATCTTCTGTTTAACACTGCTAAGACCATAGTGATTTTCGTTTAGTACCTTCTCAGCCTCTATAATATCGATAGATGCTTCGTCATACTTGCCCCATGGAAGTCTGAAAAGATAGTTGAGATATTTTTCTGTGTAGCTTCTATCGTTATTATTACTGCCTTGCATCTTTTTAAGATTTGCTATTTTTTGCATTGCTACTTTTCGTGCTCCGGGTGATAACGGTGTATTAGTTAATAATACTTCAAATGCTTTATCTAGAGCTTGGCATGCCATGGCGTCTAGTGCCGCTTGTTTATTCTCTAGTGCTGCGTCATATTTAGGATCTAATTCTATCGCCTTATCGAAAGCTTTAACTGCCTCAATATATTGCTTAAGTTCGTACAATGCATAACCTTTATTGTTATACGCAGAGGGGCATTTTGAATCTAATTCTATTGCTTTATTACAACACTTAATTGCTTCATCGTACTGTTCTAATCATCGTACTGTTCTAAAAAATTATACTGACATCCTTTTCCGGCATAGGCATCTGCATAATCAGGCTTTAGCTCTATCGCCTTGTCGTATGCTGCAATCGCCTCATCATATTTCTCTAATATATTTAGTGCATACCCTTTATAACAATATGCAGTGGCGTGCTTAGGATCTAATCCTATCGCCTTATCATATGCCTTAATACTTTCTTTAATGCCTTGATGCATAAAGCTCATGCTCCTGCCCCACTCACAATAAAGCTTTGGGTCATTTGGCTCTAACTCTATTGCTCGCTCATAGCTGTTATGAGCTTCACAAAGCCTACCTGCCTTAGATAATAATAATCCTTTATTATAATAAGCACTAGAACACAGTTTATTTATGGCACTGTCATATATGCTTCTTCAGCTAATTCTCGCTGACATATTAACGATAAACTAGCTCCTTTACCTAAATAAGCTTCACCAAACATATTCTCTTCATTAATAGCTACTGCCATATCGAATTCTTTTAAAGCGTCCTCATATCTTTCTAGCTTATATAACTTATAGCCTTTATTTAAATTGTTTAATTTGTTCTTATTCTCTAAATTTGATACTTGCTTTGTCATTTAATTACCTATTAATTTTGTTCTACTAATTCTTTTGAAAAAATCCTTGGTTTTAGCCTGCAAAGTCCTATTTTTTAGATAATTTACGGTGCTAGTTTGATGAATCATGGCTAATTTAAAATTAGGATTAATGGTACTTGCTTTACCAAAACATATGACTGCTTCTGTGTATCTACATAATTCACATAGACTACGTCCTTTGTTGTAATAAGCATCTGCATAATCAGGCCTTAGTGCTACCGCCTTATTGTAGCAGCTAATAGCTTCGTTATGTTTTGCTAAACTGGCTAAAGCATACCCTTTTTCATTATAAGCTTTGGCATAATCAGGTTTTAGCTCTATTGCCTTATTGATGGCTTTAATTGCCTCTTCTGCCCGCTCTAACTTTAAAAGTGCTTTTCCTTTATGATGGTAATAAATAGAACGGGTAATAATATTACTTGCTTCCTCGAAAGATATTAATGCTTCTTTATATTCCCCATTCCCATATGACCTCTGACCTTGCCTAAAATAATGTTCTGTATCATTTTTAGGTCTAATGAATTTCTCAAGTAAGTTGATTATTGGTTCGTACCCTTCTATTAACTCCTTATCTTTAATTTTTGTTTTTTCATCTATAGTCCGTGCTAATAACTCGCTCAGTGCCACTATGCCATTTTTATATACTTTGAGGTTAAAGAGATTGGTATGATCTTCACTAGGTATATTATCAATGCCAGCTGTTTTCATGACTTTATTACATAGTTCAAGTGCTAATGCATAACGCTTCATATTTTTATGACGTATCTTTACTTCTCCCACTTCGGCTAAATTCTCTTGATATTCTATATTTTTCATACAACACCTATTTTCTAAGTATTAATTTGAGATTAATTCTTCATGTCTTTATTGGCAATGTTAAGGCAGGTACTACCCGCCTCTTTGCTTTACGACTTTTATTTTTGTTATTTTTTTTAAGGGTTTTTTATTCGTTTTGTCTTTAAGATACTAACCTTCAGCTTTAAAACCCCTTGATGGCTCTTAAATCGCTTTTGCCTCTGCTGGTCATACAATAACTCTAGCTTAATGTTCTTACGGCTTGCTATTAATTCGATGCCAGCATTAAGGCTTGTCCTTTCATTTTGAGCATTAACTGATACAATACCAGTTCCGATAGTTTGCTGGGACTCGTGGTACGTTAAAGTGAAGGGATGGCTTTTGCCCCTGCTGCCTATTCTTCTCTCTACCGAAAAATGAGCCGTTGGAGTTATTGATATTGTTGATGTTGATGGAGTACTACCCTTTAGCTTAATAGGAGCAAATATTACTCTGCTGCCTATCTCACCGCTTATGGCTTGGTAACTCTTTTTAGAACGCTCTATAGACAGACTACTTGCTATTTGCTCTTTGTGGCGACTTACTTTCTCATATTCATACCTCAATCTAATGTGAGGTATTAGCGTAATATCTTGCGGTAGTCCTATCTTGTAGTTCAAGTGCGGCTCAAGACTAAATAGTTTTGATCTTACTTTTTTACCTTTGCTATAGCCTGCTGAACCTATTACCGAAATGCTCATATTAGGGCTTACTGGACGTGAGCCATATAGACTAAATATATGAGTATCATATTTAGCTCTTGTACTCGCGGTGCTGCTTCGTAAATCACTTGACCCGCCTTGATCTTGATATTTAACACGGCTACTAAACTTGCTAAAACTAGCACCGAGCAGCAGATCCTTTTCAAGATTAATGTCTGCTCCAATAGTGCCTCCGGCTATTTTACTACTATAGCCATTCGAGTCTGCTTTAGATTTTTGTTTGTTACTGCCAAGCGTGCCACTACTCCATATGCTATAACCGGAGATTTTGTCAGTTACGTTATCATCTTCATCACCTGCAGCTACAGCAGCAGTTACTATATCTTTAGCAAAGATGCGGTGTCTGATCTGTTTACTAGATATTTTGCTTATCTTCCGTGCCTGGTTATGTGATGCTGCTACCATCGTTGCTTTTTTAAGTAGATCTTCTTTGTCTTTAGCAGTCGATTCTTCTTGTGGCTCAGTGCTTGCAGTACTATCTAAGTTAGTAGATATGTCTTTAGATAAACTATCTTCTTCGTCCACCTCATCTAGTATCTCAAGGACGCTTGCTGTGGTACTTTTTTCTTGCGATGCTTCCTCTGATTCGTTGCTGTCTGCTGCAATATTGGCTTCATTAATGCTATCGTTACTTGCAACAGCTGAAGATAGCTCCGATACTTGAAACTCTCTTATGATGTCAAGCTCCGCTTTCTTCTCTTCAGTCGCAGGTGGCGAAAATGGTATCCCGTCCTCGTCGCTGCTATCGTCAGAAAAGTCCGTTTCCCATTCTGAGTTGTCATCGTTAGAATTTTTACTGTTGCTACTTGTGTATACGGTATCGTAGCCGTCTGTATCTAAAATACTATCCTCTTCACTCCAATCACCAACGCTGGAACAACTAGATCCGCTATAGCCGCTATCTTCTATTGCCTCATCTAGCATTTTTATTACTTTCGCTTCTTCCTCACCTAATGAATCGGCTTCTGAAATATGTAAGTCTTCTGAACTGCTAAATGATGATAGAGGAGGTGCTGATGGCTCAAATTGCTTTTGTGTATTTGGTGTACTAAATTCAGTTTCAAATGCTTCACCTATCTCAGTATCAGGATCTTGCCAAGGTTCAGAGTATTCCGTAACGCTACTTGCCATACTAATAGTATCTATAGGCTTGCTGTATATAGACTCTTCTGCTCCACCGCCTAGTGTCCCTGCTAAATTATTGATACCTTGATTTTTTAGCTTCTCTCTTAAGATTGCTATCTCAGATCTTAAATCTGATACTATGTTGTGATGTAGTGCCGGATCTATACCATTAACTACACCTTCCCTACTCTCGCCTCTTTCCTTTGCTTTTTGCTCTATCCTTGCTTTAACTGCCTCAGCTTCAGCTCGGCGTCTTTCTCTTGCTATCTCCTCATTCTTCTTAGCCGCTTCCTCCCATTTCTTTTTGTTCTGCTCCCGAATTGTTGCTGCTCTTGCTAAATTCTCCGCTTTCTTCCGTGCTTGCTCCTCAGATGTTAATTTAGGAGTTTGCTTTACCACTTTCTTTGACTTGGCACCATTCTTCCCTCCAGCTATACCATTTCTTCTTCTCTCAAGCGTATCATACAGTTGACTCATTAAATCCCCGCCGTCGCTAGTTAATACCTTAGGCTTTGGCTCTTTCTTTACCTTTTTTAGTATGTTTTTGCCAAAATTCCTTATCGATTCAAACAATGCTGACCTATTTTCTGATTTTCCTCCTATACTTGTGTCACTGACTAAATTAGGTATAGCAGGTAGCACAGGCGGAATTGGAGGAGCTGGTGGTGGAGATTGCGGCATGATTGGTGGTGAAGACACGTTAGTGCTAATTCCTGCAGAGTCCTTACCAAATAGAAAACTTTGATTTGGTTCTATAGCTGGTTGTGCTTTGGCATCTAATGTTACTGTGAGCATCATTGCCGATAAAAGACTTACGGATACTATTCGTGATATTCTGCCTATTGATCTGCCGTACTTTTTGCTATAGTAGCTTGTTCTTTGACTAGCTGGTAAAAAGTAGTCAGGATCTAGATATTTTGATTGATTTGTTCCATGATCTGCTAATAGCTTAGTGCTATTGCCAACACAGTGATGATGTGATATATTCATAAATGACCTCATATTTATTTATGGGTTATTGCATTTACCAGTAAACACAAACCGTCCAAAGTTTTCAGTGTTTACTGGTTTTTCTTTTTATAAGGTAGTTTCTACTTTATTATCAGCTATCTCTGCTACCTCATACTTCTACTTTATTAAATATATTTTAGTGTGTCAAGAAAAATTACCTTGGGCATGGTATTTTTTAATTAAAACTGAGTCTGATTTATGAAATTGTCAATTCCTATACAAAAATTCTTAAAGAAAAATTTAATTAAACTTGGATTGAAAAGAAAAGACTTTGCACAAAAAATTAATATGACGTATCCAACAGTGACTAGGCTTATTAATGCTTCTAGAAATAATCCTGAATTTATGACAATTATTACTCTAGCTGATTTTTTTCATTGCTCTATTGATGAAGTTATAGGACGAAAACAATATATATTGTGTAATGCACAGCAACAACAATTTTTACAATTACCTTTACACAAAGTGCAAAAAAACCTTATCTCATTTATTAAGAATAAGTTAGTCTTAGAAAAGATAACCGCTTATCAACTAGCCAAAAAATTAAAACTTGGCGAAACTGTTATTCATGATTTTATAAAAGATGGTAGTAATATAAATATCCTAAGTAGTCCTGTCATTATAAAATTAGCCAATTATTACTGTATTTCTTTGGATATTATGATTAACAGAACTCTAGTATCTAATGAATTTTAACATATTATTATATAATAGTTATACATGATATATATAATAGATAAATAATCGTTATACATTACTTTGTTTTTTATCAATATATTCTGAAACTATTCTTACCATAAAACTAGATCTATTTCCTTCAGTTGGATTGCTTTTTAAGTAATTATTAAGTTTTAAGTAAAATGAATCTGACATAGAGATCATTCTTCCTTTATATGTATCTTTTTTTTCTTGATATTGTGGGATTTGTGGGTCACTACTTTGAATAAAATCAAATTCTAGTTTTGAAATAGCATTAGGATTTGGTATACTTTTTATTTTTTTCATATTTAAAATATATTATTCAATAATCATTATATAATAACATTATAATTATTATATATCTATTGTATAAAATTGTTTTAGTTTATCTTGTATTTCTTGACTAATATTCTCTATTTCTCGTACCGCTTTTTGATCTTGTGGAGTCTGTTCCACCACTCCTCTACCACTTTTTATAGAATGTTTAAATGCTACTCTTTCGCACCTCGTAATAATAGTCTTTAGAGTGATTAGCTTTGTGCTCGGAAAGTAGTTTAATTAATCCTAAAGGCTCGTCTCTAACCACTTTGTAGGTTATAATTAAATCTAAATTTAAATCAGATATGAAAGCTCTGTTTGGTTGTAACTTAAAGAAAATTGCTCCACCTCCTAAAAATGGCTCATAGTAATCTTTAAAATTAGTTGGCATGCGAACACTTATTGCCTTTCTTAAACTTCTTTTGCCTCCAACCCATTTAACAAAAGGTCTTGGTATTTCTTTATCTATTTCCTCAAGGGGTTTTAATTTTAATGATGGGTGGTATAGGTGCGGAGTGGCAATACATTCTACATTTTTCCCAACTACCTCTGTATTGCTAGCATACTCAAACAGAGTGCTTGCTTTCTTTGTAATATCACATATACCCGTACTCCACCCTCTTAACCCCACATCCTTCGCTAAGTCTGCGTATCACATGCGAGTAATTATTTCTGATCCAATCCGCCATAAACCTTGTTGGCATTGTTAGCGTTAGTGTGCCAGTTTCCCTGCATTCTTTAGTCTCTGCTTTAGAAAACCAAACCCCGTCTATCACCGCCCCTAATTCCTCAATCAGTCCTTTCCTGATTTGATGCCATGCTGTGTTTTCTTCTATTATATCTAATCCCTTACCAATATCTAAAATTCCAATATCTTGGCTATTAGAAATAATATCAGGTTCTTTGATTTTAGAATATTGCTTTTCTATCGCTTCTTTTCTTTCCCCTTTTCCCCTGCCACCTTCAGAAGATCCTTCATCTCCAATCACAGTCACATAATAACCGTTAATACCATACACTGCTTCTATTTGCTCGCTTAAAGTTGCTATTTGTCGCTCACTTAAATCTAGTCGGTTTGGGATTAACGCAGTAATAAAACTATTATCATGATTTGTTTTAAACTCAACTTGTGTCAGTATCTCATATGCCACATTAGTACTAAATCTTCCTGATATCTTCTTCCTTACCTGCATTTCTTTGCTGGTATCCAAGGAATTCTCTATTTGGCTTAGGTATTTCTCATATTCTAGTAAGTTTTGCTCTTCCGAATTAATGTTACAGCTGAACCTAAATGTTGTATGATTTACAAGCGGTCCTTGATGCTTCTCATTCTTTAGAATCTTTGCCATATAGCTTAAGAATGTAAATTTGTTCTTAAATCTCTTCTCAGGATATTTGATGTAGAGCTTCAGTAATAACTGATTCACAAAATTATTGCTGAATTCTCTACCAGCTCTAAAGTTAAGCGTATCTACATCTTGTTCTGAGAGTGGATAGAAATGCCTTAATTCCTTATATTCAGATATATCTTCGATGATTCTTGCAGCAGACTCAGAGGTAGTATTAGAACAAGATGGTTTAGTCTTAATAGAACTTTCAAAAGAATTGTTATAAGATTCAGATGGAAACGAGCTTTGCTCGTTTCCCAAAAACTCTTTTTTAGCATCTATATAATCTATATTTTTAATAATACTATTCTTTAATACAAAGTCTTTATTATATAATTGACCAGAATCAGTGCAAGCAGGGTCATATTTAGTGCATTCCCATTCCTTAGAGGATTCCAAGGTTTTATTGTTATTGTATTCTTCTTCATTTTGATCGCTAATTACTGATTCTTGATTGTGATTATTAATTACTGCTTGCTGTTGACCTATATGTTCTTCTTGGTTATTCTGTTCTGCCTGGTTATTTTGTTCATGCTGATTATGGTGCTTGGTGATGAGAGAAACATTAAGCACTGATATCTTCCATAAAGATTTATCAGCTCTGCTGTTATGATCTTCTGTATCTTTTATGAAAAATCTCTGTTTAGAGATAAAATTATGATCTTCTAAGTCTTTCAATGCTTTAGCCAAGCTATTTCTATGCAATTTAAGTTCTTTCTGTAATTCTTGATAAGAAGTAACAATAGAGTATGACTTATAGGTTAAGGCACTATCAGAATCGTCATAATTGTACTTATTAGCAGAAGATTTATAAATCTTAGTAAAAAGATATAATAATATGATCTTAGATATTGCAGAAATGCTACAATTAGAATTTAATTGCTTTAAGAACTGATAAGATACTCTTATAAACATCTTAGTTTTTTCAAGATGTTGTCTTTTTCCTTCTATGGTAGGTATAAAGGTTTTATCTATAAGGTCTAAACTCTTAGAGTTATTTTGGTGTACTGCTTCATCATTTATGTCACAAAGAGCAAATCTATCAGGTTCGTATTTAAGATCATTAAAAACCTTATCAGGTATTGTTGTGGTAATAATGTTACGATTATTCTGTCCTTTTTCATTCTTATCTCTATGGATAAGAAAATATCCTTTATCCTCTAAAGATTTTTGTAGAACAAATACTTCAGCTTTAGAACAAGATAGCCTAGAAGACCAGCTTTTAGCAGGTAGCGATATAGATCTATTACGTCCTTTAGAGGAGTTAATATAAGAAAGAGAATCAGCTAAGATATAGTACATCTTCTCAAGTGAAGATAACCTAGAGCATGATAATATGTGAGATAATAAACACCCAGTTATTGGGATGTATGATTGATTCTTTATGGTATCAAGGTATTTATGTATACCTATATTCTCACTTGACCTAGCAAGTGGGTAAAATAATTGCATTTTATGCTCCTTTTATGGAGCTAAGTACCTAAAAACCTTGACTTTTTATTATTATTTATGTAATATCTTTTTATAAGAGATCCGGGCAAAGATTATCTTATCAATAAATAAGGAGCGAAGGTTGTATACTTAACTCCTTATTTATTCCTTGTTATTTTCATTAATTTCATTAAGTAATACCTTTTCTTGAGCTAGTTTTTCCTTTGCGGCTTCTAAAATCCACCTACTTCTATCTGTAAGTGCAAAATTTTGTAAATGAGCATCTAAATCTTTCAGAAAAGACTTTGGCATAGATATCATTACTCTTTTTACATCATGTTTTAATATAGCCATAAACGTCAAAATTATATTTTATATTCATAATAATATTAAACATAATGTAATGTCAAGTATCATAATACAATATATTACACTTTAAAAGTGTAATATATGTATATGTTAAATTAAACAATACATAAAAATTAAGTTGATTATATTATTACAAGGTGTTATTAATTAATTATTATATAATAGATATATAATAATTAATTAATCCAAATATAATCCATATAACATTATGTATATCATCACAATTGCCAGCACAAAGGGTGGAGTAGGAAAATCAACATTCAGTCTAAATTTAGCTACTGCTTTATTAAATCAAGGAAAAAAGGTTGCATTATTAGATGCTGATGCTCAAGGTACTGTCACAAAGTGGTCTAAGGTTCGAGATTATATGATTGAAGCTGGTGAAAAAATTAATAAGCTTTTTGTAGCTGGAGTACGAGGTGAGGCTTTATTAGAAATTGCAGAAGATAAAAAAAAACAAGGTTGTATCGTTTTGATTGATAGCCCAGGAGTTGATGACTCAAATATGAGAAGTTCATTATTGAGAAGTGATGCCGTGATTACTACTTGTTCTCCATCACCAGTAGAATTGTGGGAGGTAGAATCATTGATAACTATTATGAAAAAATTACAGTTAGTTCAAAATAGAAAAATCCCACTATTTTTATTATATAATAAGGTACCTACAATATACTCTGATACTGCGATAGCAGAAGCATCGTTGTTTTTTGAACAAAATAATATTATGCCTCATTATATTCTGCAATCTTATATTAAAGAAAGAGTAGCATTTAAACATTCTATAAAAAGTGGTAGAGGAGTGGTGGAACAGACTCCACAAGATCAAAAAGCGGTACGAGAAATAGAGAATATTAGTCAAGAAATACAAGATAAACTAAAACAATTTTATACAATAGATATATAATAATTATAATGTTATTATATAATGATTATTGAATAATATATTTTAAATATGAAAAAAATAAAAAGTATACCAAATCCTAATGCTATTTCAAAACTAGAATTTGATTTTATTCAAAGTAGTGACCCACAAATCCCACAATATCAAGAAAAAAAAGATACATATAAAGGAAGAATGATCTCTATGTCAGATTCATTTTACTTAAAACTTAATAATTACTTAAAAAGCAATCCAACTGAAGGAAATAGATCTAGTTTTATGGTAAGAATAGTTTCAGAATATATTGATAAAAAACAAAGTAATGTATAACGATTATTTATCTATTATATATATCATGTATAACTATTATATAATAATATGTTAAAATTCATTAGATACTAGAGTTCTGTTAATCATAATATCCAAAGAAATACAGTAATAATTGGCTAATTTTATAATGACAGGACTACTTAGGATATTTATATTACTACCATCTTTTATAAAATCATGAATAACAGTTTCGCCAAGTTTTAATTTTTTGGCTAGTTGATAAGCGGTTATCTTTTCTAAGACTAACTTATTCTTAATAAATGAGATAAGGTTTTTTTGCACTTTGTGTAAAGGTAATTGTAAAAATTGTTGTTGCTGTGCATTACACAATATATATTGTTTTCGTCCTATAACTTCATCAATAGAGCAATGAAAAAAATCAGCTAGAGTAATAATTGTCATAAATTCAGGATTATTTCTAGAAGCATTAATAAGCCTAGTCACTGTTGGATACGTCATATTAATTTTTTGTGCAAAGTCTTTTCTTTTCAATCCAAGTTTAATTAAATTTTTCTTTAAGAATTTTTGTATAGGAATTGACAATTTCATAAATCAGACTCAGTTTTAATTAAAAAATACCATGCCCAAGGTAATTTTTCTTGACACACTAAAATATATTTAATAAAGTAGAAGTATGAGGTAGCAGAGATAGCTGATAATAAAGTAGAAACTACCTTATAAAAAGAAAAACCAGTAAACACTGAAAACTTTGGACGGTTTGTGTTTACTGGTAAATGCAATAACCCATAAATAAATATGAGGTCATTTATGAATATATCACATCATCACTGTGTTGGCAATAATAGTAGGGTAGTACCTACTTCTTTTGCTAGCCCCTACAAAACTTTAGCTCGTACTACCTCTCGGAACGCTAGCAGCTCTTGCGAGTCACCACAAAAACCTCATTCACAAAAAAGTACAAAATATAAAACTAAAGCTAAAACTGAATCTAAAGCAGCAAGATTAATTAGTATATCTCATGACTATAATACCCAATCCTCATCAGAATCATTTACCTCTAGAACAATCACAGTATTAATAAGTTTTTTAAAACTCGGTAAAGATGATGCGTGGCTAAAGCTAGGCAAGCAATTATTGTTACTGAAAAAATCTCCAAACAAACAAAAATTCTATAGATCTGCATTATGTTGCTTTAAATCATCAATCAAAGCTCATCCCGATAATTACGTAGCATATTATTTTAGCGGCATAACATTGTGTCTTCTTGGAAGGTACGCGGAAGCAATCAGGATGTTTTTGTCTAGTATTCGTAAGAATACAGAAACAATTACTGCTTTGCTGCATACATTATCGGAGGTGTTAAGTATTACGGAAGGTATTAGGCTTGCTACAGGATGTGAGGGTGTAAATGGTATTGGTAATAGTGATGCAGCTGTGCAGCAAGATTCTTCATCAAATATCAGAAATTCAATATTTAATAAAAATCTAGACAAGTTAGAGATGGCAATCATCAACAAGCTTCAAAGATGCAAAATAGAAGGAGCAGTAGGTAATAGTATGGCTAAAGAACAAGAGCAGGCAGACGAGACTTGGAGCAAATATTTTGAACTAGGGATGTATTGGTTTGGAAGAGAGCAGGGTGATCATAAGTCACTCATGTATTTTAGAAGATGTTTACAGCTAAACCCTAAGAATGAACAAGCAAATTATTATGTGGGAATGATACTGCAAAAGCAGGGTAGATACCATGAGAGCTTAGAGGCATACAAAAGAGCAATATCATTAAGACCTGAAGAGGGGTTTTATTATTATATGGCATCGCAAGTTTATACGGATTTGGAAGAATCACAAGAAGCAATAGAGATGATAGATAAGGCTATTGCCTTATCGCCTAAAGATATAGCGTATCAGAATATGAAAGAACATATATTTAGAGCATTTGGAATAGAAAAGGATTTAGTGGATATAGTGAAGATTACCAGTGAACCACCTAAGATTTAAATAAGCAGTAAGTTTAATTATGAAATCAATTATAGAGGAGGGAGTGACAATGAAAAAAAGAAATGAACAAGAAGCATACCAACTCTTAACAAGTCGACAACTATTGGCATTGTACAGGAGTTATTCTAGAGCTGGAGAACTAAAATATGCATCTCCAGTTTTTGAGTATTTGTTGGAATCGACATATAGTGACGCAGAAGGATATTTTGAGAAAGCGGTTGTATTAAAAGAGATACTTAGAACAGAAGAAGCACTTGAAGCTTGTGACAAGGCAATAGAGCTAAAACCTGATTTTGCGGCAGCTTACGCTCTAAAAGCAAAAATAATATTACACATATCTCAGCAATATGAAGAAGCAATC
The DNA here is from genome assembly GCF_007989425.1 of Rickettsia asiatica. Taxonomy (NCBI): domain Bacteria; kingdom Pseudomonadati; phylum Pseudomonadota; class Alphaproteobacteria; order Rickettsiales; family Rickettsiaceae; genus Rickettsia; species Rickettsia asiatica. Next base: position 27,953 of record NZ_AP019564.1, on the reverse strand, counting down.
AAAGCCTATGATAAGGTCATAGAACTTAATCCTGATTTTCAGGACGTATATTTAGACAAAGGATGGTGTTTAACTGAGATTGGAGGAAGCGGTAGAATGCTTTAACATAGGTATAAAGAAAAATCAGTGTGGTGAAGAATTGTATGCAAGCAAAGGTTGGGTTCTCGTACAAGAATTAAATCAAAAAGATGAGGAAGCCTTGCAAGCGTATAAGAAAGCAATTGAGCTAAGTCCCAAAGACAATATTTATTATTTTTTTGCCGCTCAAATATTAAAAGAATTAGGGCGAGATGAGGAGGCTATAGCAATGATAGATGAGGCAATAGCGTTAGAACCTACTATGAAGGAATGTATTTTATATTGTTTTGAGAAGGATGATTTTGACTATGCGGTAACATTAAGGAAGCGAGAGTGCATGAAGCTAACAAAAGCCCGTTTTCATTAATAGCAAAAGTATTATTGAACAAAGTGAGAGTAATATATGAAAAATAAGAATTATATCCAAAGAAGCAGTATGAGATTGAGCGAAGAGGAGCAAAAAACATGTTTTAAGAAAGGCATTAATTATTTAGATCAAGGTAAGTATGAAGAAGCTTTGAAGATATTTGGGGTGCTTTTGATGGGAGAGTCAAAAAATGCAAGTCTTCATTATTACAAAGGAAATACACTTCATAAGCTTAAGAGATACGAGGAAGCATTAGAAAGTTTTAAGGTAGCAATTAGGGTTCAAGCCATGGGAGGGAGCATATTACTATGGCCTTGCTAGTAGTTATTATGCTTTTGGAAATGGGACTGAAGGACTTGAGGCTTTACAGAAAGCGGTATCTGCTTACGGGAGTTCAGAAGGAATATACCACAAACATAATATGCTTGCGGGCTTTAAGAGGGAAGAAAGCGGGAATCAAGGGATGCAATTGAATGTCGTGACTCACAAAGCAATAAAGCTATGTAGTCATCATAGGCAATATGCAGGATTAAAAGTAGGGGATAATTATAGCTTTGGCTTTATGAGATAAGTATACATGCCAAATATTTGGACAGAGGCAATATTATTGATGTTTCATCTTATTCCATCCCATTCTCTTTTTTCTTTTACAGATATAGCGGGGGAGTGTGAGGGGGCTAGAGTTAAACGTGGCAGATTTATAACATTAGAAGGTGTAGATGGCAGTGGTAAATCCACACAATGCCGCATGTTAAAGGAATATTGCATATCTCGGAATATTCCTGTTATGTCAACTAGGGAGCCTGGAGGCACAGAAATTGCTGAAGAGATGCGAAGTATCTTGGTACATAGAGATTTACTGCCGATGTCGGAGTTATTACAAGTTATGGCAGCACGCTATGATCATATTGTAAAAAAGATTCTTCCCACAATAGAAGCGGGCTATACGGTGATATGCGATAGATTCATTGACTCAACGGCATGTTATCAAGGTTTAGAGATTGATGGAGGTATGGATTTAGTATACAGCTTGCATCAGCAGCTCATGCCACCTATAATGCCGGACATTACGTTTTTTATTGATGTAGAGCAAGCATTAGCGATGGAGAGAGTTAGAGTCCGTAATGGTAATAACTATAGTAGCAGTAATTTGAGAAATAATAGATTTGATATTAAAGACTTAGATTATTACAAGAAGATTCATAATGGTTTTAGAACATTAGCTGACAAGTATCCAAACCGCATAAAGACAATTAAGGTAACGGCTTTAAGCACACCAACACTAACCATAAGATTATCACAAAATATTATAATGATTTAGATTTAGGATAGAAAAAGGTAAAATATGGCAACAGAAATACACACACAACAAACATTTGAACATATCAAACAAGAAGTCGAGGATAATATTAAAAATACCGCTGCAGAGAATGATAGTACATCAGAATCTATAAAGAGTAACCGGATATTATCATTATCCGGTGGTGGAGTGAAGGGGATAGCAGAGCTAGTGGTACTTGCTGAGATAGAAGAGCGTACAGGCAAATCTATATCAGAATTGTTCCCTATTATTACCGGCACTAGTGTTGGTGGTCTCATTGGAGCATTGCTAACTATTCCAAAAGAGCCTGGATCAAACATACCTAAATACAGTGCAAAGGAAGCTTTAGATATATTTATAGACGCAGCACCGAAGATATTTGACCATTATTGGTACGATGGAATAAAACAAATATTTACGCATAAGCATAGTCAAGGACCATTAAAGGAAATATTAGAACAGCATTTAGCAGGATTAAGATTAGATGATACAACATCTAGATTAATAATCCCTGTTACTGATTTAGCAAGTCTAGATAAAGGAGGTAAGATATTTGATAGTCATGATTCTTATAGTCCGCATATTAGAGTTCAGGACGTATTACTAGCGACCACTGCAGCACCTACATATTTTAAGCCTGTGACTAATAAAGAGTATATTAAAGGCTATGAGAACCAAGAGGATGCACTTTATGCATATGCAGATGGAGGGCTTGGGTCTAATAGGCCAGCATATGAGGCACTGAAAATATTAAAGAGCGGTCATAGTAGGGAAGAGAGTGCCAAGATACTTGATGATACTATGGTATTATCGCTTAACTTTGATAAAGATACATCAGGCAGTAGCTCAATACCAAAGATAGGATTTGATGGAGTAATAGGATGGCTTGTTAAAGGAAAGTTAGTTAGTCGTTTAATGCAAAGCAGCGAAGATAGTGCTACAGCAGAAGTAAGGGGCGATTTACCAGGAGAAGATGAGTTTGTGGAAGTAAAGCTACCTATTACAAAGGCGACAAGTAGTTTAGATAATAGTAGCCTTAAAAACATAGACGCATTAGTGGCGGTAGGTCGTAAGTATATAGAGGATCACACAGAGCAATTACAGAAGCTATGTGATAATTTAGTAAAATATGTAGAGGTCGAGACTAAAGCTATGACCCATGAAAAAGCAGCAGAAGATGCAATGATAGCAATAGAAGCCGGTTTAGATTTAGATAATAGTTGTAATGATTCTACTATTGTAAATAAAGAAGCTATAACAGTTACATCTGATGATATAGCAAATAGTAATGAAGATGCTAATAGACATGATAGTGATGATACTGTAAGTAACCCTATTATCACCAATGACAATAGAGAGCAGATACTTGACGGTATTAAGCAGTATCTCACGTCATTTGCAAATGAGAATCCTGATTTAAAGGAAAATATTGAACAGTATTTGATTGCAATGAATGATTATAGCAATCAGGAATTAGAAAAACTAATATTAGATTTTGCAGAATGGCAAAAGGTAGTGAAAGAAATGGAATTACATGAGGCAGAGAGTGTACTTGCACCTTATATGAGTTACGGCATTGAAGCCAGTCAAGAGTCCATGGAATTTGAAGGGATAGACGACGAGGTCTCAAATCATGAGATTTTGGCGTGAAGAAATACAGCAAGAGTACATAATATGAATAGCAATGTAATTGTTGACCTTGTACCATCGCTGTTAAATGTCATATAGTTAACTCTAAGAGAAAGTAAGAAATGAAATAATACATATAGTATGATGATTTTAAATGATGGTAACCCAACAAGTATTAATCAAAAAAAAGAAGCTGAGCTTACATTAAGTAGGCACAGAATATTTAATTGGTTTGACAATCTCCCTAAGGTATGCCAAGAGTTGTTTACGGATGCGGTACAGATTTCAGACAAAAAAAAGACAATATTTGAAAAATGGGATCATATCTTAACCGCCATCCATACAGTGCCAAACTGTACCCTTGCTCAAAAGGAATTTGCCCAATTTTTTACTCCCTCCGATGTAGCCCTTTATGCAGCATTCTCATTATTAGATAACTATAATATGGAGAGCATATTTGATCCATGTGTAGGGGTATGGTAGCTTACTTATTACAACTGCACTTGTTCTTGTAGAAAAAGAAAAATTGTCCGGTTGGGATTTAGTAAGGAAATTACATGGTAGCGAAATAGATAGAGATACTAGAATAACTGCTATTAAAAATATAGCTAGATGTTTGGTAGATATATCCCCCCTTCCTTAGAAATAAATCGTGTTGAGGCACAATTACAAAAGCAAATCAGGCTCTGTGATTTCATCACTTATCCTAATAATAAGTTATTTGGATTCAAGATTATAGTAAATCCACCGTACAAAGAAGGTAATAAATAGTATTTAACAGCGATTCCAAATTTAATCTTACAGACAACGGTGCATTTTTTCTAGATTATCATAGAGAGTAGTTCTTTTAACATTGAATGTCCGGCATATTGCAGCTTTGCTTGTGCCGGATTTCAGTGTTTCACTAATTGCTTGCATTTTTTCAGGTGAGATAACCCGTGGTCTTCCTCCTGTTTTTCCCCGTTGCTTAGCAGATTTTAAACCTGCCATAATACGTTCTTTAGTCAGTGCTCGTTCATATTGAGCAAGAGCCCCAAACACACTGAATAAAAACTCACCGTGAGGGGTTGTTGTGTCCATTTGTTCGGTTATGGATTTAAAGCCAATATTTTTCTGTTTAAAGCTATCAATAAGTGTAATGAGATGAGACAATGACCGTCCGAGTCTATCTAATTTCCATACAATGAGACAGTCGCCATCTTGTAAATAATTAAGAGCTTCTTGTAATCCTTTTCTATTATCTTTTGCTCCGCTTACCTTATCTTGAAAAATATGTCTTGGATCTACCCCTGCTTTAATAAGTGCGTCATATTGAAGATCGAACACTTGGCGATCATTTTCACTAGAAACTCTCATATATCCGACTAACATGTATGAAAAACCCTTTTTAGTTGATTGTCGTACAGTGCTGCAATACGACAGTGTTTGTCGTATATAAATAGCTTATTTTTGGGGATATTTAATATCTTTAATAAATTTTCTGCTGTCGATATTGACGATAAATTACTAATCGGATTTCTAAAATTTGTCACTAATAAAGATAATAAAGACCATCCTATTATTAAGGAGTTTTTAAATATCTCCAATAAGTCTAAATTACGTAAAAATACTAACTAACAAGAGATGCATATGAACACAATGGCAACTACTGGAAAATCTAAGCTGAAACTTAATTTGACAGCAAAACCATTAACTCTTAATGCTAATTCTTTAATGCAAGGTCCTGCTCTTAAGAAAGTTGTAGTCTTTGAAAAACCTAAAAGCGACGTCAAAGATACAGGTAATTCACCTGCCACATCTGATAAAAAAGATGCGTCTATAGGTACCACTCAAGCCAAAAGCAACGATACAAAAAAGAGTAAAAAACAAGAGGCTGTATCGAGTAACAAAAAAGCATCAAATCAAAAGGTAGTAGTAAGTCCTAAAGAAATATTAAAAGACAAGATGAAAAGACGCAAAAAGGAATATTTTAGTATCTTAACTAAGTTGCAAACCGATTATCCGGAAGTATTCTCTGAAGAGGTTAAGCCTCTTGCTATCGGTATAGATCTTGAACTAAAGAAAATATTAAATGGACAATTTCCGAATAATCAATTAAATAGATTTTTCCATAGATATTGTGGTAGTTTTAAATATAAAGAAAAACTGGTAGAAGGAGCTAGGAGGTTTAATCTTGATGGCTCTCCTGCAGCTTTAGTTACTGAAAAAGAAGTGCCAGTCATAGTTAAGAAGCCTAAAAATGTTGCTAATGCCGCAAAAACTGTTAGCAACGAAATAGATCCAAAGCAATGAATGAAAAAGATATTAGTAGTAGCAAGGAAGAAGACTTAAGTACAAATAGCGATGCTCTAGTGACACTAGCGATAATGTGACTGCTGAGCGTCCAAAACATGACGCCCTTATTCGTAAGGCTCTAAAAATCCAATTGTTGCCAAAGAGTTCTTTGAGATGCATTTGCCGAAAGAAATTAAGGCTATGTTCTCTTCCCATACCCTTAAGATGGAAAAAGAAAGCTTTGTTGAAGCCGACCTCAAACATTCTATATCTGATATTCTATTTTCTGCTAACTTTAAAAATGATACAGGATATCTTTGGATTCTGTTAGAGCATCAGAGTACTCCTGATCATTTCATGGCTTTTAGACTCTTTAAGTATATGACGGATATTGCAGCAAGATATCTAACTCTTAATCCTAAATCTAAACATTTGCCTTTTGTTTACCCCATTGTGTTCTACAATGGAACAAAGAAATATAATGCTCCAAAGAATCTTTGGGATTTGTGCCAGCATAAAGAACTTATGCAAGATATTTGGACTAAAGACCACCAAGTAATTAATGTGCATGATATTCCTGATGAGGAATTAAAGAAAAAAGCTTGGGCAGGGATACTGCAATTCTTCATGAAGCATATTCATGAAAGAGACCTACTTAAAAGATGGTATGAGGTAGCTGATCTATTACCTGAACTGGCTAAACTAAATATTGGTATTGATTACCTAGAGCTGATATTAACCTATACATTGATTAAAATTGAAAAATCTGATAAAATAGAACTAGAAAAAATACTTAAAAGCCGTTTAAATAACCAGCAAGGAGAAAAACTTATGACTAGCCTCGCTCATCATTGGAAAGAAGAAGGAATACAACAAGGTATGCAGATTGGTAGAAACGAGGGCATGCAGATTGGAGAAGCTCGAGGCATGCAAATCGGGGAAGCTAAAAGAACTATGGAAGTAGCTAAAAATATGCTTTCTAATAATTACTCAATTCCTGAGGTCTCACGTATTACTGGACTCTCTATTTCTGAACTCAATACCATAAATTTAACTAATAAAAAGGATTCCTAAACATGAAAATACATATTTCCCAATGCTCTGATGCTCCTAAAATACTTGCAGCTCTTTACAACAATGCTGCACCTCAAGGCTTAGGTTTTTTAGTACAATCTTCCCGTATGTTTAATGGATCTTCTTCAGAAAGGAACGAAATTACCAATAGGATTTTATTGGCGGGTTCTAAGTTGCTCTATAGACTCTGGAGGAAAGTATCTATAAAAGGTTGTCCTACCTATATCTAGCGTTTTTATAATATCAGAAATAAACGGATAATTTTCATTATCTTTTAGCATAGCTTTTGCCGTACGCATTTTTTCGTCACTCATAAACTTAGGTCTCCCACCAATTCTACCGTTTCTACGGGCAGATTTTAAGCCGGTTTTGGTATTTTCTACAATAATCTCTCGCTGAAACTGATCGAATGCTGCATTCATATGAAAGAAAAGTCTTCCTTCTGCTGTTGAAGTATCTATATTTTGGGTAATTACATGCAAGCCGATTTTTTTCTCCTCAAGGATTTTTAAAGTACTGATTATTTGCGTAAGCGATCTTGCAAGGCGAGATAATTTCCAAACTACAAACGTATCGCCTTCAAGCATATAATCAAGAGCTGCCTGCAATTGAGTACGTTGCTTACTTGCACCTGATATTTTTTCTGTAAATATTTTTTTACATCCTGCCTCATTAAGAGCATCAATTTGATGATTAGGGTTTTGATCTAACGTTGAGACTCTTGCGTATCCGATAAGCATATTTTCTTATTCCTAAAACGATTTTTTGTTATATTAGCGGAACATTTTAATAAGAACAATGTTTTGGAACATATTAACATTTGTTACTTACCTAGTATTTATTTTACTTTGTCCAACATGTTGTTTACGCTGTATAACTTCAGTCACAAAATCTTTTTTCTTATTATACTCTTTAGGATCTACTGCCCTTTCTTTATATTGGCTTATCTTTTCTTGTAATAAATCAATATTTTTTAGTGCTTCTACTCTTTTATCTAACTCTTTATTATATATTTTAATATTTTTTACGTTCTGCTCCATTAGGTCCACGTGGTTATTACTGGTTTCTGAAGATACATTTATTTCCTTTTCCTTAGGATATAAACTACTAATCAATTTTTTTATTAAATTCTTTATTTTAACAAAAATATTTTTCGTACTATTTGATGTATCGGTTTTTAAAGCTGATTTCTTATTATTTTGTTGCTTGTTTTCAACTGTTTTCTGAGAAAATATGGTATCAAGAATATCTTTTAATATTTTTTCTTCCTCCCTCTGCACCTTATCAAGATCTAAGTGTTGTTTATTTTCTGCCCTGACTTCCTTTTCAGGCTTAAATTCATATTTATCATCCTCGTTAATGATAATATGCTGACTTACTATGTACGCAGATGTTAAATCTTTCCTAATTACTTGTAGCTTCTTAAGACAATCTGTCGTTATATCCCTTAACTCATTTATCATTATCATATTCTTTGCACTGGTATCATCAGTGTTAATACCTTTAAGTATACTCATACTCTTGATATCTGTCATAAAAACCTCATATGTTATTTATCTAGTTTAACAGAAAATTTATGTTAATAATAGTTTATTGCTTTGTTCATATTCATACTCCACCCTATTAATTCCACATCCTACACTAAGTCTTTTTAATACATGTGAATAATTATTTTTAACCCAATCCGCCATAAACCTTGTTGGCATTGTTAGGATTAGCATACCCTTTTCCTTATCCTCAGTAGCTTCTGCTTTAGAAAACCAAACCGCATCTATAGCCTCACCTAACTCTTCTCTCAATCCCTTTCTGATTTGATTCCATACTGTGTTTTCTTCTATTTTATCTAATTCCTTACCGATATCTAAAATTCCAATATCTTTGATTTTAGAATATTGCTTCTCTATCTCTTCTTTTCTTTCACCTTTCCCACTGCTATCTTCAGCAGATCCTACATCTCCGACCACTGTCACATAATACCCATTGATACCATATACTGCTTCTAATTGCTCGCTTAATATCTCTATTTGCCGCTCGCTTAAACTTTCTGTTTGTATCCCCCCTAAATCTAGTCGTTTTGGGATTATTGCCGTTATAAAGCTATTATTATGATTTGTTTTGAATTCTACCTGCGTTAGTATCTCGTATGCCACATTAGTATTAAATCTTCCTGCTATCTTCTTCCTTACCTGCATTTCTTTGCTGGTATCAAATGAGCTTTCTATTTTGTTTAGGTATTTCTCATATTTAAGTAAGTTTTGCTCGATCGTTCCTATGTTACAGCTAAATCTAAAGCTTGTATGATTTACTAAAGGCCCTTGATGCTTCTCGTTCTTTAGTATCTGAACCATATAGCTAAGAAACGTAAATTTGTTCTTAAATCTTTTCTCAGGATATTTGATGTAGAGCTTCAGTAATAACTGATTCACAAAATTATTACTGAATTCTCTATGTGCTCTAAAGTTAAGTGTATCTATATCTTTTTCTGAGAGTGGGTAGAAATGTCTTAGTTCTGCCCATTGTTCTTTTTGCTCAGATATGTTTTTGCTGTTTCTACTACTAGAATCATTTAAAAAAGAAGAATTGTTATAAGATTCAGATGAAGACAAGCAAAGCTTGTCTTCAAAAAACTCTTTTTTAAGACTTTCTTTTGATTGAATATAATTTGCATCTATATAATCTATATTTTTACTATACGTATTCTTTATTATTTCTTCTTTATTATTAAGGGCTGCTTTTTTTGCACTGATAGGCTGCTTTTTTTGCACTCCCTCTCTAAAATCCCTATAGGTATCAGGAAAAGCAAGAGAGTTATTACCCTGTAACTCTTCATGATTAAATTCTGTAATTTCTTCTGTTTGAGACTTCCTAATTTGAGAAATAGGAAATACTAAAGGATTAATAGATATATTAAAAATAGATTTGTCATATCTATTACAATCCATATCATCAGATTTAGTATATTTATGCTCCACTTTTAAAAAGAAGCTATCACCTTGTTGTTTGATATATTTGAATATATTAAACAGAGTTCTTTTACTCATGTTATTTTGTTGTATTAATTCATGAGATGTGGCAGAAAAAGAAAGCATGTTAGAGCCATTGGAGTTTTGCATAAAATTCCTATAAGCAGACATCATACAGTTTAAGAAGAATAGTTTATACTTAGATGGTAAATTATTTTTAAATAAGCTTTTCATAAATTCAAGCTCAATAGGAACGAATAACTTAGTTCTTAAAATATGTTTCAAATTAGACTCGTGATCTAATTTAGAACTATTACTTACTTTTAAGTTAGTAGGTGAGTCTTTAATTACCGAGTACACCCTATCAGGAAGCACAGGAACTAACTTATTAGCTAAATCCATACCCATTGCTTCTTTTTCTTCTAAAGACCTTCAGCAGTCCTAAAGACTCAAGTTTAGCTGTCATCTTTAGGCACCGTCAAGTTAAGTAAAATAGTATCAAAAAGTATTATATTTTTAGATTTCAGGCAGCAAGAAGTTTTTTAGTAGCTTCATCCCAAATGGATTTAGCGGATGCAAATGCAATTCTTCGCTCAGGTGCTGTTTTAGTATATCTTCCAACATTTATGGCAAATATATTTCTGACTTTGCCCATCAGTGATAATGTACATTGTGCTGAATTAGGATGCTTGAATTTAATTAATATCTTTTCTTTTCGCCTAAGTTGGCTGGTGAGCATTTTCAACACGATTATTTAATCTCTTATGAGTGCGATGCTTAGTCTTAGGACACATAAGCTTAACCGGTTTAATGTAACTCCTGAGCTTATCGGTAACAATTACTCTTGGAACTGGATAATTACCCAATAATTTTGATAAAAAGCGGATAGCTGATTTCTTGTTACGACGCTTCTGCAGTAATACTTCTAATTCATGCCCCTCAGAGTCAACGGCTCTCCATAATATAAATACTTCGCCTTTAATCTTAATATTCATCTCATCTAAATGCCATTTATCAGTTGGTTTCCGATCGCTCTTTCTAATGACATCTTGAAAATAAACTGCAAACTTGCAACACCAAAATCTTACAGTCTCATGACTTAAAATAATACCTCGATAGGCCATCTGTTCTTGAACATCTCGGTAACTATTATTGAACCGATGATATAACCATACTCCATGACTGATAATGCTTGCTGGAAAACGATGTCTCTTCGGGGCGTGAGTAATATACATAACGGTAAAATTTAGGCATAAATTATTACTGCTATTCTATAAATCATTCATTGCAATTGCTCAATACTTAATTTATACCTTGCTTAACTTGACGGTACCGTTGGTGTTATTGATGTTGTAGATATGGCATTAGATACAGCATCCTCGTTTAGTCTGATGGATTTAAATATTACTCGGCTGCCTATCTCACCGCTTAAGGCTTGGTAACTCTTTTTAGAACACTCTATAGACCAGCTACTTGCTATTTGTGCTTTGTGACGACTTACTTTCTCATATTCGTATCTTAATCCAATGTGAGGTATTAGCGTTACTTCTCGCGGCATCTCTACTCTGTAGTTAAGATGAGGCTCAAAGCTCATTAACTTTGATCTTACTTTTTTACCTTTGCTATGTCCTGCTGAACCTATGATCGCCACGCTCATATTGCGGCTTACTGGACGTGATCCATATAGACTAAATATATAGGTATCATATTTAGCTCTTGCACTCGTTCCGCTGCTTTGTAAATCACTTGACCCGCTTTGATCTTGATATTTAACACGGCTATTAAACCTGCTAAAACTAGCACCGAGTAGCAAATCATTCTCAAGGTTAATGTCTGCTCCAATAGTGCCGCCAGCTATTTTGCTACTATAGCCATTCGAGTCTGCTTTAGATTTTTGTTTGTTACTGCCAAGCGTGCCACTACTCCATATGCTATAGCCGTGGGTTTTTTCAGCTGCGTCATCGGCGTCATCATCACCGCTAGCTACAGCAGCAGTTACTATATCTCTAGCAAATATACGGTGTCTGATCTGTTTACTAGATATTTTGCTCATCTTCCGTGCTTGGTTATGCATTGCAGATGTTGCCTCGGCTTTCTTACGTAACTCTTCCTGACTCATAGAGGTAGATTGTACGCAAGGTTCGTTGCTAGGTGCAGCATCATCTGCTTCAGTAATAGAGTTTTGGAGGTCGTCCTCTGCTACTGTTTCTTGGGTCAAGATATCACTATCTACATGATACTCGCTTTCTTCTTGCATCTCGGATGATATAGATGCCGTAAGTGTTTGCTCAGGATTTGATACTTCAGAAAGTTGCTCTAACTCTACTAGCTCTTCCGCTGTTGGAGGCGGAGGAAATGGTATCCCGTCCTCGTCGCTGCTATCCTCAGAATATTCACTACCACTACTTGTATATACAGTGTCATATCCACCAGTATCTGAAATACTATCCTCACCACTCCAATCATCAACGCCCCCACAACTAGAACCGCTATAACCGCTATCTTCTATTGCCTCATCTAGCATCTTCATTACTCGTTCTTCCTCGCCTAATGAAGCATCTGCTGAAATATGTAAGTCTTCTAAACTACTAAACACTGATAGCGGTGGTGCTGTCGGCTCAATTTGCTGCTCCATACTAAATTCAGTTTCAAATGCTTCACCTATCGGGGTATCAGGATCTTGCCAAGGTTCAGAGTATTCCGTAACGCTACTTGCCATACTAAGTTAGTGATAACAGAGTCAGAAACTCTGAGAAAATGAAAGATGAAGATATTTATCAAATTTATCGTAAATCATTTAAGCATATACAGAAAGTATTGTCTGAGGAATAAATGCAAGAACAAAATGGACAAGACTCATCTTGCGATAATAATCTTGTAGGTACTTGTCGTGTCAAATGTAAGATTGAACGTGTTATAGCTGCAGCTATACTGGCAATTGGCATTGCTTTCTCTGGTTATTTTGTAGGAAATGCTTTTTTAAAATCAAAATCTCTTGATAGGAATATAACAGTAAAAGGTCTTTCAGAGAAAGAGGTGATATCCAATCTTGCTATATGGCCCATTACTATTAAAGCAACTGGTAATAATCTGACCGAAGTTAATAAAAAGATTGAATCAGATCATAATATGCTAGTTAGTTTTTTGATAGAACAAGGATTTAAAAAAGAAGAGATCGATTTTGGTAATTATGCTGTGACTGATTTGTTAGCACAGTCTTATCGTAATAATAATTCTGAAGAATATCGTTATATAATAACTTCTACCACTATTTTAAAAACTTCTAATGTTGCATTAGCTCAAAAAGTCACAAAATTACAAAATCTATTAGTGCAAAGAGGTATAGCACTAGGTTCTGAAGGCTATAATCCATCAGATTACAATGGTCCATCATATATTTTTACAAAGTTTAACGATATAAAACCGGCAATGCTTGAAGAGGCTATTAGAAATGCTCGTAAATCAGCAGAAAAATTTGCAGTAGATTCTGGTAATAAACTTGGTTTTTTAAGAAAAGCCAATCAAGAATGAATCTATTGCAAATAGAAGTATACGTAAAAAGATACGGCTCGTTACTACTTCAGAATATTCTTTACAAAATTAAGTAGTTCTGTAAGATCAAATCTTGATTTCTACAATTAAGCAGCAAAAGTGCTGTCAGATTATAAAAGGCTCTACATAAACTTTCTGACGCCCTCATCTAAAATCTTTTTGATAGCCAATACAGTGGTATCAATATTCTTATAGCTTATATCATTATGAGTTATAACTCTGATCTTATCTAATACGATAGGCATCCGTATTCCATATTTTGTTATTAATATATCGACTAATTGCTTATCAGATATAGAGGTATTGACTAATGTAAAATATGCTATATTTGTTTTGTACAAATTTGGATCTATAGCAATTTGTTCTATATTATTTAGACATTCTACGAGGTAATGTGTTTTTTTATGGTCTTCCTTTAAGGAAGTTATATTATTCTCTAAGCCATACAAGCACCCAGCTGCAATAATACCAGCTTGATGCATTCCACCACCAATTTGAAATTTATAGTACCAAGCTTGCTCTATAAATTTCTCACTACCAACTAGTACAGCACCCATAGGGGCTCCAAGTCCCTTACTAAAATCAATAAACACAGAATCAAAATAATCTGCATATTCCTTTGGAGCAATTTTAGTATAAGCACAAGCATTAAATAATCTAGCTCCATCTAAATGAGTTAATACATTATTTGCTCTACATAATTTGGAAATATCTTTAATGTCTTCTAAAGACCATATAGCACCACCACCAAAGTTTGTGGTTTGTTCAATTGATACTAATCTAGCCTTTGGTATGTTTCTTAAGTTAGGACAAACAATAAACTCTCTAATTTGATTTATCGTAAATATACCTCTATTGCCTTTTATTGGTAATGGAGTGGCATGTGCTTGACCGGCAATGAGACCAGATTGTACTAATAATGGATGTGATGTTTCATCAAGTATTAAATAGTCTCCTGGGTTTTTAATATGAGTTTTATATGCAATTACATTACACATTGTACCTGAAACTAAAAATATTCCAGCAGGTTTGCCTAATATTTTACAGGTTTCTTTGATTAATGCATTTACAGTTGGATCTTCGCCTGCGACTTCATTACCAACTTCGGCTCTTGCCATAGCCCTCCTCATTTCAACAGAAGGATTAGTATTTGTATCGCTGAAGAAATCAATTTGTATTTTCATATTATTTTTTGTTGTGATTATAAAACGATACTACTTTTTGGATAGTATCAATAGCATAGACAATGTCTGATCTCGTTATACCTAGATGAATCACCGCTCTAATATGATACTGGAGCCAAGGAAATAATAACAAGCCATAAGTTTGACATGCATTTAGAAACACATCATTGGTAATATTCAATTCTTTTATGCTAAAGGTGACTATATTGGTTTCAGGATATGGAGAGATTAATTTTATATATTGAATTTCTGTGATGCCATCGGCAAATAATGTAGCAAGCTTATTATCATCTTTAAGCCGGAATATATTATGCTGCAGAACATATTTTGCTGCATTAGCATAATAGCCAATTTGGTGATATCCGCTACCTAGCCAAACTTGTAATTTTCTAGCTTTCTCAATAATTTCATTTTTTCCTAATAGCATTGATCCAAATGGAGCTCCTAATCCTTTAGAAAAACAAACACTTAATGTATCTGTATATTTTGCATAATCTGCTAGAGCAATATTTGTTTCAACGTGGCTATTAAATAACCTAGCCCCATCTAAATGAAGATTTATGTTATGAGATTTTAGATATTTATATAACTCCACTTGTTTTTCAAATGGATAAATTTTGCCATTAAAACCATTAATGCTATTTTCTATGGTCACTAGTTTTACTTGAGCAAAAATTTTATACCTTGGCTTAGAATTAATAGCATGTTCTATATCCTTGTTTTCCAAAATCCCACTAGTATTATTTATACAATTAAATACAATATTGCTTACTTTTGCATTACCAGCACTATCAAAAAAATTTATATGATAATTATAATGAGTAATTATCTCATCTCCAGGATTTGTTTGACTGACAATAGCTAGTCTATTTGCGAGCATACCGCTCGTAACAAATAATGCATCTTCTACTTTAAATAAGCGTTTGCAATATTCAGTTAAATCGTTGCAACTTTTATCTTCACCATAAGCAAAATCTCCTACAACGGCTGTATGCATTGCTTGTATAACTTCTGGGGTTTGTAAAGTTATAGTGTCACTCCTTAAATCTATGATTTTTACTTTTTGCATGATTACTATAATTATTATTAGTTAATAACGTAATATATCATCTGTTTGTGTATTCCATAGATTTTGATAAAATCCATACTGTGCAACCAACTCAGAATGACTGCCATCTTGAACTATCGTACCATGATCAAATACTAAAATACGATTCATATACAGAAGAGTGGAAAGGCGATGAGCTATGACAATTGCAGTTTTATGTTGCATTAACTTAAATAAACTTGCTTGGATTTCTTTTTCTGTTATTGAATCTAACTGATTTGTTGCCTCATCAAGAAGTAATATAGGAGCATTTTTAAGAAAAGCTCTAGCAATTATTATTCTTTGCCTCTCACCTCCTGACAATTTCACACCTTTTTCTCCTACTATAGTATGATAACCTTTAAGCAAACTATTGGTAAACTTATGAATGCCTGCAAATTTAGCTGCTTGCACTACTTCTTGCTCAGTTGCCTCATTATTACCATAGCGAATATTTTCTAAAATAGTGTCATGAAATAAAATCAAATCTTGAGGTATAACAGCTATTTTTTGCATTAAAGAATTTTGAGTAATATCAATTATAGATTGATTATCAATTTGTATAATTCCTGCTTTAATCTCAAAGAATCTTAAGATTAAATTTATAAAGGTAGATTTACCACTACCAGAGTAGCCTACTATACCTACTTTTTCCTTAGGATTAATAGTAACGGAAAAATCTTTAAATAAAGGTTTTTTATCAGGGTAAAAAAATAAAACTTGCTGGAATTTTATTTCTCCCTTGTTGACCTCAAGTTCTGTTGCATTGTCTTTATTTATAATTTCCAATCTATTATTTATAGAAGATAAGGCATCCGAAACTCTAGCAAAATGAGTTGAAAATTGAGTTAAATCTCTAGTAAGTTGGTTCAAAAACTCTACTATTGCTATATTAATAGCAAGTACAAGGGCTATATCTCCAATGCCTATCTCTCCTGATTGATAACCATAAATTAACAAGTACAGGCTTATAGCTTGTAATAATTCAAATGAATAACCATATATGAGCCAAATCCAGAAATACGCCCATTGCATTCTTTTTTCTGCGTCTATTTTTTTCTGGTAAATCTGCAAAAATTTAAACCTCTGATAAGTTTGTTTAGCAAATAGACGTATTGTTGTTATATTTGATAAACTATCAGCTAGATTTGCAGTAGTTTTAGTAGTGCTACTTGAATAGTGATTAGCTAAATTACTTAGTTTTTGAAAATATAAAATTGAAACTAATATAAAAATACTTACCCAAATTAAAGTAGCTATAGCAAACTTTATATTGGCTAACGATAAAATATAAATAGCAAAAACTAATGCTAAACTATAAGCAAAAAAACGATCTATAGATAGTTTAATTAATTCTATTGTACTATCAACTAGATTATTTACTTTATGAGTTAGATCGCCTGGAAAATTATGTATAAAGTAAGAATGGCTTTGGTTTAATAATGCATCAAAAGCTCTGCCAGCTATTTTCTCTTTAAGTAAAGGCACCATTCTTATATCTACAAAATAACCATAAAGCCTAAAAATAGTAGTAATAAACAATGCCATAAAAATATAAAGACTTATAGGTAAAAAAAGATGTTCAGCAACATTATTGTCTTGATATTTTACCGCTGTATCTAAAATATCTTTTACCACGTATTTTCTCAAAGATAAATCAATAGCCCACATTAAAGATACGAAAAACATTATTGCTATATTTACCTTGAATTGAGATAATATATTTAAGATAAATAGAAGAACTGTCTTAAAATTATGCAATGTAGTGTTATTCATTATTGGACTTTGGACAAAATAATTTAGCCTAAATTTAACAACTTATAATTTATACTTTGTATAAATTAGTTCACTTTAAATTGTAAAAATATTAACTATAAATTGATAAACTTTTTAAAAAGCTAACTAAAAATACTAATTTTTTATAGAACTTGCTATTTCGTGAAAAAATAGGGTTTTTTCTCCAAAGTCCAATCATTATCATTTCAGATTTTTATTACTTGGACTTTTGCATTTAAAAAATTGAGCAAAGAAAACCATAGATTTCTATGTATTTTTCCAGAAATATCTCCAGCGTTATGCAGTGTAGCTGCTTGATTCAGAATAAGTAATTTTGATAGATCTTTACTAGCTTTAATAGTATTAATTTCAAAAATATCAGAATTATTTTCTAGATAAGATAACCAAGTTTTTATAAGTTCTTCTTTGCTATTTTCTTTTATATCATGGGACTTATTAAAATATAATAAAGACTTTTTTAGGATCTCTTCTGTTAATGAACCACAATTAAACATCCCAAAAACTAATGGCTTAGGTTTTGGGATGACAGGAAATTCTCTATCCTTTATAACCCATCGTGTAACATAAGCAAACCTATCTTTAGCGTCTAAATTTTCTACACTACCATGCCATAATTTTGAATTAAAAACTATAGCCTCCCCTGCTGAAATAGGTAATGTTATAGTATGTTGATTAGTTAATTTATTTGAATATTTATCGATAAAATATGGTGACCAAAAATCAACAGCTGACTTTATCTTCCAATTATGACTATTTTTTATAATTTGCAAAGCACCTGAAGCTTCATATACATCATTTAACGCGAGCCATACAGAAAAGTGATAAGGATTATCAGGACTGTAAGCAATATCTTGGTGGAAAGGGACAACATCAACTAGATCAGCAGTTTTACATATAACATTTGATTTTTTATTTATTATTTGACATTGCAATAATTTTTCAAGCTTATCTTTAATAATATCATTTAATAAATCTGAAATAGTTCTAGTAATTTGTGATGGAGTAACCCATCTTCCAGTACAATTTAGATAATCTGAAACAGATATACCAAGTTCTTCTGCTGATCCAGCGATTTTATTTTTAATATCGTTTAAATGCCAAGTAACCAAGTCTAAAGAAATAAGATTCTTTATAATCAAAAAACCATCATTTTGTAATTTTTCCATATTACTGATACCTGATATCAATAACTGATAAATAATCAGTTAAAGGTAACACATGAAATATTTTTAAATCACCTACTTGTGTTAATATTGCTTCCCAATCATGCAATTTTCTTAATTTGCCACCTGTTTCAACCATTATATTGATATCTACAGCCCCCCCAATTGGTGAATTATCAGTTAAGATAGTTTCAATTAGCAAAATACGTGTTATTTTATTATCTTTTGCAAGTCTTAAATAAAATATTACTTTCTCATCATCATGATTTTGCAAGAAACGACAAAATATGCTTAAGTCATAATTTTTGACTAAATTATCTTGAGTAATCAAATTAACATTATAGTTTTTTATTAATTCTTCTGGAATTTCTTGATCGTTATAATAATTTAAGTTTATAGAGTTTTTATCTTTATTTATTAGGACTTCAATTAAAGCTAAAGAATGTATGCCAAATAGTAATATATTTGTATTGTCTGCTATATTTATTTTGTTCTTAAATTCCCTAGTATCAAGTTTAGTGTAACCTATCAAAGCTTGATAAAATTCTGTCTTTATTTTTAAAGTAGTTTCTTGTTCCTTAAAAGACGAATATGAATATATAGTTTTTTGTTTTAATAAGTCTGTTATTTTTAACCAATTTTTTTCAGTAGCAACTCTTACCCACATTTTTGTTGCCTGAGGCAAAAATGGACTATTTTTTAGCAATTCTCCTTTTGGTAAAACTTGCCACAAATTCTTATTTTGGTTATATGATATTAATTCTATTTCCCACAGAGCTCTGAGTAATCTTTGTAAATTTGGCTCAATAATACCTAATTGCTTAGATAATAATTCCGTAGTTGCAGGTAAGATATTTAATAAATCAAGCTCAATGGCGACATTTATCAAATAGGTTTTCCAAAAACCGGAAAGCTCTACAGAAATTTTATGTATTTGAGCTTCTATCTCTGATAAAGAAATAACAAGCTTTATATTGCCTGTGGTATCAATTTGTCCTAAAGTACCGTCGTAAGCCTTAATCATAGCAAGTCCATTATAAAATGGCTCAATTGTTTTATATCTTTGTCGGTAAATTGCATTACCTAATATATTTACATGAAACCAACCATTATTATCTTCTGCTATAGCAAATCCTTTATGAAAAATACCTAGCTGTTTATGCCACTTATTATGTATTAATTGTCCTTGAGGATTAATATGAGTAGCCTTACCATCCTTATAAACTACAGCAATATCATCTTTAAAATCTCCAACATAATCATATGCTTCTTGGTAAAGTTTATTACCATGTAAATCAATATGGTAAAATTTATTAGATCTTCTTACTACACAAATATTTTCTTGGTAGTTTCCAACCCATTGATATGATTGCTTGTATACTCTGTTAGCATGGGAATCTATATGGTACCACCTATCTTCATCTTCTACAGCTGCTCTTCCACAATAAAATCCATGGGTCTTATTAAACCTTTTAGTGTAAGCTGCTTCTCCTTTTAAATTAATATGATAAGCTCCTGTTTTATCATACACAGGAGAAAGTCCTGGTTCATGAAATTTCTCTACATGAAGAAATCTTGTTATATATAATTGTTTTCCCTCCAATGTGTGGAATTGCTTGCAAGGTGAGATTTTAATAAGCTTTAGACTATTAAGGTTCTTACTCTCTGTTAACTGACCAACGGTTTTCTCATATTGCATGTCTTGCATAACTCATGATTAAAATAGTTTTGTTGTAAGTCTTTATATTGGTTACTCTGCCATATATCTTCTAATTTTATTTCATTTACATTGCCAAAATTTCCTAGCGTTTTTCGTAACTCATCAGGAGCACAACAAGGGCTAAAATTGCCTTCAGGATTAACCCACGCTTCTTTACCCAAAAAAGGGCATGGGCCACCTGGAGCTAAATCTTCTACTCCTTCTTTGGCAAGGATAGTAAAATTTTCTAATATTATCTTCTTGCCATTTGGCAATAACATAGCATCTCTTAATTCATACAATCTTTTTACCTCAATATTCCATCTTTGTACTGACGCTTCATCTCTTCTCATTGATAAATTTTTAATTTCTTCAAAATGCGCCCATAAATGATGCCCTTTAACTCTATCAACACCTAACCCTATAGCTATTTTCACTATATCATACAACTCTAGTAGGTTACTTTCTAAAAATGTTAATTGTAATGTGACGCTACACCATTGTTTTGTTTTAGAAAAATACTCATCTCGCACGTCAAGAAAGATTTTTAAATTTTTTGTTACAGCTTCCCATTTTGAGCCAATCATAATCTTCTCATTTACTTCTTTACTAGCCCCATTCCAAGAAATTTTAATATCCGATAAAATGGGTACTAATAACTCCGCCCATTTTTGAGCTCCCTTAGCAGGAAAGGATCCATTAGTTGTTAGATTCAATTTTAATCCATATTCATGACATATGTTTATTATTTCATTAAAGTGTTTATACATTAGAGGCTCTCCCATAGTAGAAGGGATGATTTCTCTTAAAGGCGTCCCGGCCGCTTCTTGTATTACCTTCCTAATAGTTGCAATTGGCATTATTTTAGGTTTAATTCCTTCAGCTTTTTTGTTTTCTTTGACTTTACTATAAGGGGAAAAACATTCACACATTATACAAGCATAATTACAATAATCTGGATTAGTATCGAAAGTAATCCTCCAAGGCCCAGGCTTTGTAGATACTGATTTCTTCTTGTTTGCAATTATATTAAAATAAATTTTCTCAAGTTCTATAGTATGTTCGCTTATAGAAGGTACGTTACCATCATTGGAGTAAAGGTAACCTTTTTTAGTAAGTTTAGTATATAGATTTTTATCTATATTTAAATTTTCCATCTTCTCTGATAAACTTTCTATGTCTCTGTGCTTAAATAATAATCCGTTTATCCCATCTTGGACATATTCTGCCATACCACCATAATCAGCAGTAATGACAGGTATTCTTAATTGCTCAGCCTCATGAATCACTAATGGAGAATTTTCCCCCCAGATTGATGGAATAACAATAGCATCAACCTTATTAAATACTTCTGTAACTATATTTTCGTTCTCGTAATTTCCCATCCATTCTATTTTATCTTTGACCTTTTGTGGAAAGTGATTAGCTATGGCTTTAAGTCCAGCAGTTTCTTGGCTTAACGCTCCCCAAATTCTAAGCTTAGCATTTGCTGATAAACTGGAAAAAGCTTTAAGCAACAAATCTATACCTTTTTCTGGAGTGTGAGTGCCAATATAACCGAAAATAAAATCTTCTTCTGGTATTCTATTTCTGTCCTTTAGACGATTTAAATCAAAACCATAATCAAGATAAGAAATTTTTGTATGTGGGATATTAAATTCTTTAACAAACTTATTCATCAAGAATTTTGATGGAGCAATAAAATGATCAACATACTCAACTATTTTTTTTGTTTGTTTCATTCTAGTAGAAACCCATTGTTGCCAATAAGCTATCTCTGCATTTAACAATCCTTCATCTCCTGTAAAATATCCTTTATAACACTCTGTTGCACATTTTTTATCTTCTTGACCATCACAAAGTTTTAGTAATTCCTCAGAATTACGTTGAACAAATCTTCCTCTTGGACACATTAACCAAAAGTCATGTAAAGTATATACTGTTGGTATACCTCTTTTTGTGGCAATTTCAGGTAAACTTATCGATAAATGGTTCAGATGACCAAAATGGATAAGATCAGGTTTGAAATTATCTATTATTTTTTCAAATCTTATATTTACTTCTTCATTAATAAATTTATAACGGTATTTAGTTATAGGTATATTAATCAAATGTAATAAAATTCTAGGATCTCCATAATCTAAGACTGTACTGTAGTGAAAGCTGGGTAAAAAGCTATTTTCATGCCTAGCAAAAACTTGTATCTCATGGTTGTCAGATAGTTTGCGAGCAAGAGTTTGACTATATACTTCAGAACCAGCACTATAATAGGGCGGGTAGCCATGAATAACTGTCAATATTTTCATATATTACCATATCTAAATTCTTAGGATATGCTTTCTTACCATTCTTAAGATTTTCTATGAATTTGTTTAATCCTTGTTCTAAAGAATGTTTTGGTGACCAATTAAGTAATTCTTTGGCTCTACTAAAATCACCATAAAAACAGCTTACATCAAAATTTCTTGCAGGATAAATATCAATTTTGGAATGACTATTAGTGAGTTTTAATATTAAATTTGCTAATTCTCCTAAACTACAAGGTCTATTAGCGGTAAAATGTATTGGTGGTAATGAAGATTTTACATTTTGCAAATGATTCACAGCTAAAGATATGCCATCTACTACATCTTCTAAATAAGTAAAATCAAACACGCATCCCTGACCTTCTATTCGTATAGGTTCGTTTTTTAATGCATTAATACAAAATGCAGGAACTACTCTACTATAATGATCTAATAAACCACCATATACATTTGAAAATCTTAAAACTGCTACATTAAAACCAGTATTTTCTAAATCTGCTATAAACTCTTCTATTAATACTTTGCCATTAGCATAATTATTTACTGGGTTTAAAGAAGCAGATTCTGTTACTGGTAATTGACTTTGCTCCCCATATACTTCTCTGCTACTTCCATAAATAAACCAAGGTTTATGAGGCATGACCTTATATAGTTCTAAAAATTTTGTTGTTTCTTCAACATTAACCTTATTACATAAATCTGGACATTGCTCTCCATGAATAACTCTTGAAATTGCTGCAAGATGTATAATACCAATGCATTCATTAAGCAGTGGTATTATCTGTTTAGAATAAAAACTTAGTGGATTATTTATTAACCTTATATCACAGGAAATTATTTCATAATTATGCTTTGCTAATCTCTCTACTAAAGTTGATCCAATTAAACCAGCTGCTCCTGTTATCAATATTTTATTCATGCAATGACTCAAGTTTTGAAATATTTATCCCCAACTGTGTATAAGACAGTACGCTGAAGAGATTAACTATAATTTAGGCAAATTAATACAAAACTTACGTTAATTATAGGGTATTTTAGAGTTTTTTAACCAAAAAACATTACCCTAATGAATATAGGTTACGATAGTTTATTCTGTTGTGTCAATGATTTTTATACAAGATTTAAACCATGGTATCAAAATTCTTCACTTACTATAGATAAATGTTACTTTCAATCAGAATTGGACTTTGGACAAAATAATTTAGCTCAAATGTAACAACGTATAATTCATTTAATCTCTTAGGTAGGATAAGCAGAGCACATTACTGCACTCCACTCTCCGAGGAACCCAGCATACGACTTTCACCGTACTAGGCTCGAGCATTTATAAGGCATTGATAGACCCAGCTACAATTCGTAACAGATGGTAAAGATCTTTTATATTCTTCGCGTTTTCGAAAATATTCAAAATAGCTAGGATCATAAGGTTGAGCATCTGCAAGTATCTTAGTATGACGTCTAATTTTGGTATCACCGGCTAATTTCAAGTTTAGGTAAGAAGTAGTAATATTTTTCTTATCATTATTCTTAATTTTAGCATGAAAATGCCACCTTCTTAAGGAATCCATACGTTGGAAGTATCTTTGATAAATCCAATGGAATCCTTTATTGTAGTGTCTTTTTCGTGTCCATCTATAGAGCATCTTATAAATTCGATTATCAATATAAGAAAAGATGTTTGAAGCGGCTGAGTGTCTATAGTAGTTACTCCAACCAATTATCTTTGGGTTTAACAGTCGGATTAAGTCCTCTGTCGTTGATCCAAAGTTGGCTCTGATTGTAGCTTTGATATCAGCAAGAAAAGACTTTACAGAAGCCTTTGTAGGCTTCGTAAGAAATTTTAACTTCTGACCGTATTTACGAATATGAAAACCAAGAAAATCAAATCCTTGACTTATATTAGTAATACGAGACTTTTCAAGTGATAATTGTAGCCCACATTCAGTTAAGAAGTTTTTTTACTAGTGGTATGACTTCATTTTCCAATATTTCCTTTGACTCACCAGTAATAACAAAATCATCAGCGTAGATAATCGCATGGATTTTTCCACGATTCTTTTTGAAATGTTTGGTAAGCCTCTCTTCTAACCCCGATAGGGCGATCAGTGCAAGGCTTGGTGAAATTATCCCACCTTGAGGCACTCCTTGAATTGTTGCTACTAAACTAGCCTTTTCTATGTAACCAGCTCGTAAAAATTTCTTAAGGATGACTTTATCCATAAGAACATTCTTTTCTAGCCAGTTGAAACTCACTTGATCAAAGAAGGATTTAATATCACCATCAAATATCCACGAGGCTGAATTTTTCCTGCACAAGCAATTACAGCATTGTTCAATTGCATCCGTCACAGATCGTTTTGGTCTAAAACCATAACTGTTTTTATCAGCTATAGTGGTACCGTCAAGTTAAGCAAGGTATAAATTAAATATTGAGCAATTGCTCAATATTTAATTTATACCTTGCTTAACTTGACGGTACCCTAATTTACTTAACTTGACGGTGCTCTTCGTACTTTAAAAAGTCTTGAATAGTCATCTCATATATCAAAGTATTAACAACTTAAAATTTGAGTTGTAAACGACTAAAAAAATCTTGTGTCTCAGGATAGAAGTAGAACGCATTATTTTTTGTTTTGGAACATTTTTGATTTTCATGGTGTCTACGAAGTTATAATTTAGTAGACATAAGAAAAAGTACTAAATATACTGTATATTAAATCGTAAAAACGTTATTAGTAGACAGAGATGTCTACTAATCGATATAATGGACAATATATTAAAAGCAATATGAGATTATTTGGCTATGCTAGGGTATCAACTAATCAGCAACTTTTAGACATACAGATAAAACGTTTAAAAGATGCCGGAGTAAAAGAATCAAGAATATTCTATGACAAAGCAACAGGTCGTAACTTAGACAGAGCGGGATTAAATAACTTATTACATAAGGTAGAAGAAGGGGATGTAATATTGATTACCAAGTTAGATCGTTTAGGCAGAGATACTGCCGATATGATTAACCTAGTTAGTCAGTTTGCCAAAATAGGTGTAGCCATGCGTTTTCTTGATGATGGTATTAGTACAGAAGGTAGCACAGGAAAAATGGTTATTACAATTCTTAGTGCAATAGCAGAAGCCGAGAGAGTCAGGATACTTGAAAGAACTAATGAAGGCAGGTTAGAGGCGAAAACTAAAGGTATTAAGTTTGGTCGCAACCGCATTATAGACAGGAATAAATTGTTACAATTAAATGCAGAAGGAATTAAAGGGGTAACACTAGCTAAAGAAATGAAAATAAGCCGTGCTGCTGTTTATAAAATTCTAAAAGAAGAAAAGCAGCACGGCACCAATGTAGGTTAAGTTGTCACTATTACATATTATGATATTTTGATTTTCTTAGCCTTACTTTGTTCTTTTTTAGGTATTTTTATAGACAATATACCGTCCTTAAAGTCTGCTTCTACATGTTCTTCATCGATATTAGATGGTAAACTAATAGATCGCGAGAAGGAACCATAATATCGTTCCTGCATATGATAATTATGATCTTTTTTCTCAGAGGATTGTTCCTTTTTGCCCTCAATAATTAAAATATTACTATCTATTTTAAGATCAATATTATCTTGCGTGACACCTGGTAATTCAAGTTCTAGATGATATTCAGATTCATTTTCAGTAATATCAGTTCGAGGTGATAACATTCTGTCATTGTAAGAGACAGGGTAAGAATAAGAAAATGAAGCTATTTCATTAAAGAAGTTATTCAAAATATCATCAACATAACTTCGTTTATTAGCATTAGTTTGTAATTCTGATTTATTTCTAATACGTGGTAAATTAAAAGACATCAGTACCTCCGTTTAATAAATATTGATTTAGTATTAACTTAGCAAAATTTAAAAATATTATCAACTATTGAATCGGTATTTCTTTTGCATCTTTTTCTTTAACCTCCATACGAGGTAGAGTAATAGTCAGGATACCATTCTTTAAGTTTGAAGAGATATTATTTTGATCTATAATCTTCATATAAAGATATGACATAATTAAAATTTCTATTTTTATAATCATCTGAAGCATCAGATTTATTATCTTTTTCTATATTTCCTGTAACAAATAATTTATTACTGCCTACCTTAACTTTGATTTGGCTTTTATCATACCCTGGTACTTCTAATACTAGGATATATTGCTTATCTTTAGTAATAAATCTACTTTTTAAAGAACTTGAGCTATAGGTAGAGAGTTTATCATCGAATATACTATTCCAGTAGTAATCCAAAGCAGAAAAAGGACGTAAGTCGGGAGGATGTCGCAAGTAAACAGTCTGAGCCTTATTATCAGGTTTACTATAGTTATCAGCGGCAATAACCGGATTAGCCAATAAAATGACAGTAATACAAGAGAACAAATATGATTTGATATTGTTATATAGCATATATACCTCTTTAGGATTTATATAATACATAAGATTTGTGAACTCACTTAAGTAAGTTTTCACACTAAAAATATAAGTAGTGGAAGGGAGAAATTCAATAGCACAAAAATCTTAATATATTATCAATTATCAAAAGCCTCGATTTATCGCTTCTTGCCCAAGACACTGTATAGTTTCTTTAAGTATTAAATCTTGACTTCTACACTTAATAAGTTGTTAACCATTCCTGTAGCTTTGAATAACGTAAAGAAGTTTTATTATCTTTAATAGATATAGCCAATGCTTTTTTCTGTCCAATTATTATAACTAGCTTCTTGCCGCGAGTAATAGCTGTGTAAATTAAATTGCGTTTGAGCATCATATAACTTTGCATGGTTAGCGGAATTATTACTGCTGGATATTCCGAACCTTGAGATTTGTGTATCGTAGTAGCATAGGCTAGAGTAATTTGATCAAGATCACTATAATCATAAACCACATCACGATTATAAAAGTTTATTGTAACTTCTTGGTCCTGCTCATTTATATTATTAATAACCCCTATATCCCCATTATAGACTTCCTTGTCATAATTATTTTCCGTCTGCATAACCTTGTCTCCAATGGCAAAGGTTTGACCAAATTTAGTTATGCCGTTGCTATAGTTTGGATTTAGTATTTTCTGTAACTCAATATTTAATGATCTAGCACCTACGCCTCCTCTTTGCATAGGACATAATAATTGAATATCATTTATAGGGTTAAGATTAAATTTATTTGGAATACGCTCTCTTATCATCATAATAATTTTATTAATGATATCTTCTCCATGTTCTGCCTCTATAAAATAAAAGTCTGATTCTTTTTTTTGAGACGTAAGATCAGGTAAGATGCCATTATTCACGCGATGAGCATTAATAATAATATTGCTTGTTGCTGCTTGTCTAAATATTTCAGTTAACTTGACCGTCGGTATAACTCTAGAATTGATAATATCTTTTAATACTTGCCCAGAACCTATAGAAGGCAGTTGATCTACATC
>NZ_AP019563.1:950000-1344324 GCF_007989425.1 Rickettsia asiatica | reverse complement strand
ACTTTACACATGTAATTGTGGATAAATTTTTTAATAACTTGTTATTTTTCCTATTAAAATCTATTAAAAATTTCCTCAAATCCTTATTAAATCAAGTAAATCTAGTGTATTTTCTTTTAAATAAATAGTTTGTGGATAAAATTGTGAATAAATATCATTTTTCTTTGAAAAAATAGTCTTTTCTAAGCTATAAATGAATTTTACACTTAATTATCCACTTGTATAAATTCATTACAAACTTATGTGAATTATAATTAAAAATACCTATATTTTTAAGAAAATTTTAATGAAAATTTTGTTGATAACTCTGTTCAAAACATTTAATCTACATAATTCTATTTACATAAACAACAAATAATAAATATATTTATCAATTTAATATTTTTAGTAACTGCATGAAGCAACCTTTAAATCCGTTAAAAGGAAATAGTAATAAAATACCTATTTGGTTTATGCGTCAAGCAGGTAGATATTTGCCGGAATATAAAAAAGTAAGAGAAACAACAAAAAATTTTCTAGATTTTTGTTATGATGTTAACAAAGCAACGGAAGTAACCTTACAACCGATAAAACGTTATGGATTTGATGCAGCTATTATTTTTTCCGATATATTAGTTTTACCTCATGCTCTCGGATGGGAAGTGGATTTTAAAGAAAATATAGGACCTATATTAAAGCAATTCAAATCACAAGAAGATTTTAAATATCTGCAAAGCAATCCGAATAATAAATTAGAAAAGGTTTATGAAATAATAAAAAAAGTAAAAAAAGAATTGCCATCCACCACTTCTTTAATAGGATTTGCAGGTAGTCCTTGGACAGTGATGAGTTACATGCTAGAAGGAAAAGGAAAACAGGATTTTAAAACGAGCAAAAAATTTATATATGAAAATAAAATACTTGCTAAAGAATTATTAAATTTTTTTATGGAAAAAACAGCTGGTCATCTTATAAATCAAGCAAAATCGGGAGCAGATGTTTTAAAGCTTTTTGATTCATGGTCAGGAGTACTTGCAGAAGAGGAGTTTACTGAATTTGTAATAGAGCCGACAAAAAAGATCATACTAAAAGTAAAAGAAGTTTTTCCAAAAACTCCTATAATTGCTTTTCCTAAAGGAGCGGGATTATTATACGAAAAATTTATAAAAGAAGTACCGATAGATATTTTAGCCGCAGATCAAATGATCCCTCTTGAAAAAATGAAAGAGTGGAGTGATAAAGTAATAGTACAAGGTAATTTAGATCCGGTTGTATTATTAACTAATAAAGAAATTATTAAAGAAAAAGCTTACAAAATTCTTCAGGAAATGAAAGGAAAGAATTTCATCTTTAATTTAGGACATGGTATTTTGCCTGAAACACCTCCGGAAAATGTAGAATTTTTGACAGAATATGTTAGGTTATATGAAGAAAAGAATAGCAATAGTACTTTTTAACCTAGGGGGGCCTGATAGCCTTGAATCCGTAAAACCTTTTTTATTTAATCTATTCTATGACAGAGCTATAATTAATCTACCAAATCCTTTACGTTATATTATCGCTAAAATAATTTCTATTACTAGAGAGAGAAAATCTCAAAAAATTTATTCCTTAATCGGTGGTAAATCTTCTTTACTTCAGGAAACAGAGGAGCAGAAATTAGCACTAACCGAAAAGCTAAAGCAACTCATAAAAGAAGATTTTGCTATTTTTATAAATATGAGATATTCAGCACCGTTTGCTAAAGAAGTAATAGGTCAAATAAAAAAATATAATCCAAGCGAAATAATATTATTGCCTCTATATCCTCAATTTTCAAGTACTACGACAGGATCATCGGTTAAAAATTTTTTACAAAATCTTGATATTGATATTCCAATTAAAACAATTTGCTGTTATCCTCTAGAAGAAGATTTTATAAAAGCCCATGTTTCATTAATTAAGGAAAAACTATACGATAAAAATTTTCGTACATTATTTTCTGCTCATGGGTTACCAAAAAAAATAATAAAAGCAGGCGATCCTTATAGTTTTCAGATAAAAGAAACAGTAAAAGCAATAGTCAAAGAATTAAATATAAAAGATCTAGATTATAAAATAACTTATCAAAGTAGAGTAGGACCTATAGAATGGTTAAAACCGAATACAGAAGACGAAATAGAGCTAGCAGGAAAGTTAAAAAAAGACATAATTATCGTACCTATATCCTTTGTATCCGAGCATGTTGAGACACTAGTAGAACTTGATATTGAATATAAATTAATCACAGATAAATATGAAATTCAATATACCCGAATTCCGACACTTGGAACAAATAAAATTTTTATTAATAGTTTGACAAATATATTGCTACGATTTATTAATAAGGTTGATACTAATTTAGTTATAAGTAGCTCTAGTACAAGAATATGTCCAAACGAATTTACTAAATGTTTGTGTAAATTAAAGAATTAATAAGGAAAAAAATGGCAAGTTACTATCTATGGTTTAAGTCGATCCATCTGATATCTGCTATATGTTGGATGGCAGGACTTCTTTACTTACCTAGAATATATGTTTACCATACCAAAGCTAAAATAGGTAGTAAGCTAGATAGTATTTTACAAGTAATGGAGCTAAAATTACTCAGATTCATTATGAATCCGGCAATGATTAGCACATTTATTTTTGGTTTAATAAATGCTCATATTTACGGGTTTGTTGCTCTTAATACTTGGTTTCACGTTAAAATGTTTGCAGTGTTAGTTTTAGTGATATTTCACGGTTTACTTGCAAGATGGCGAAAAGATTTTACAAACGGTAAAAATGTCCATTCAGAAAAATTTTATCGCATAGTTAATGAGATTCCGGCTATTTGCATGATTGTTACAGTGATTATGGTTATAGTGAAACCGTTTGACTAGTATTTATTCTGTCATACCGTGGCTTGACCACGGTATCCATAAATACAACTTAAAATATTAAATTTTAGTATTTTAAATTAGATCCCGCTACAAGCTCGCGGGATGATACCGAAAAAACCGATCCATGCGGGCAATACCTTCCTGTGAGAGAAAAGCGGGAATGACATAAATAAAGCAATGCCTGCTCATCTATACTTTAGCAATACCAAATATTGCTTCTAGTTCTGCTAAGCGTTTCTCTATTGCATTGATATCTCTCTTTTTCAAAGGTCTTTCTAGCAACTCTGCTATCTCAACTTTTAGGATTTCTAAATTTTCTTTTGAAGTAAACTCTGCTACGAGTTCAGGTAGGCTCTTGTTAATTTGGTTGGACATGCAGTTGCTCCCGATTAATTAAACTTAAGTTGCTCAAGTTTTAACCACTGAAGAGAGGTAAATCTTTGGTGGTTGGGGGCATTCAAAGAAACCGTAAACGACAGTTTATAATAGCTTTTAGGTATAAAATTTATTTAAAGTATCTATTTATGAAAAATAATGTTGTCCCTATTTCCAAAAAAAACTTATAATTTGCAGTAACAAATAGCAATAAAAAAGTCAATTAAACTTTACTTCAGGTGGCAGTGACATTAATATTGCTTCAACATTCCCGTCAGTCATTAAGCCGAATTTAGTACCGCGGTCATATAGCAAATTAAATTCTACATATCTACCTCGCCTTATAAGTTGGTATTCTTTCTGCTCAGCTGTCCAAGGTAAAAATAACTTACTTCTAACGATTTCAGGATATACTGACAACAAAGCCTTACCTACGTCCTGTGTAAAGGCAAAATCCTGTTCAAAATTACCGCTATTTAAGTAATCATAGAATATTCCGCCTACTCCTCTCGGCTCTTTTCTATGCTTTAGATAAAAATATTCATCACATTGCTTTTTGAATTTAGGATAATAGCTAGAATCATACTTATCGCACACTTCTTTAAAAGCTGCATGAAACTTTACAGTTTCGTTTTCTTCCGGATAAAAAGGTGTTAAATCGCCACCGCCGCCAAACCAACTTTTAGAAGTTTCTATATAACGAGTATTAAAATGCATAGCGGGAATTAGCGGTGATTTAAGATGTGCGACTAATGAAATGCCTGTTGCAAAGAATTTCCCGTCTAGCTCTGCTCCTGGAATTCCGCAGCGGAATTCGGGAGAAAATTCACCAAATACGGTAGATATATTAACCCCGACTTTTTCAAATACTTCTCCTTTCATGAGAGACATAACACCGCCACCACCGCCGTTACGTTGCCAGCTTAAGCGTACAAACTTAGCCGATTTTAAACCTTTTGTCTGTGCATATTCTTCTTCGATTTTTTCAAATTCTTTGCACAATAAATCACGTAAATTAGTAAACCAACTACTTGTTATTTCTTTATTTTCTATGTTCATAATTATTAAGCAACGATTTAATTACTTTCCTCATCATATACATAATCACTAAAAATACGGCAGCAATGATCATGATATAAAAAGCCGGAGCATAAAATAAGCCTGTATGCTCTACAAGCCAACGTGAAATAATAGGTGAAGTTCCACCGAATATCGCTATTGCAAAATTGTAGCTGAAAGCAACACCAGTAAATCTTTGTTCTACCGTAAATAAGGATATAACGAATATATAAGCCGTACCTGCTATACTTCCTGCAAGCATACCAAGCATTGTAAGAGCTATAATTTGTTGCCACATCTCTTCTGCCGACATAAGTAACATGGTCGGTAAAATCAATATTAAGATAGTAACACCAACAAGCATTGCCATTTTAAATTTTCCGATAATATCGGCAGTACCGCCGGCAAGCGGCATCGCTATCATCGCAATAAACGAACTATACGCTAAATATGATAAAGCAATAGTATTACTAAGATGCATTACATTATAATAGAAAACATTTATATATGTTTTTACTAAATACATAACGCTGCTAGCGATAGCACCTATACACATAGTTAAAAACATCGATCTCCAAGCAGTTCTAATTACATTGGAAAAAGGTGCTTTAAGAACTTGTTTCTTTTTCTCAAGCATTTTAAAAATCGGTGTTTCCGATACACGCAATCGCAAGTAAAATCCGGCAAGACCCATAAATCCGCCAAGCAGAAAAGCAAAACGCCAAGCAAAATCTATATGAGAAAAATAACGTTCGATTATAATACCGATAAATGTTGCGATTAACGTACCGGCAATATTTGAGCCGTGAACCAAACCTGCCGTAAAACCGGGTCTTAAATTTTGACGATGTTCAAGAATAAAAATAGCCGCTCCCGTTCCTTCACCGCTAATACATAAACCTTGAATAAGCCGCATTATAACTAGAGTTATAGGGGCATAAATCCCAATACTTGCATATGAGGGTATGAGACCCATAATAAAGGTCGGAATAGTCATACCTAGCATCGAGATTATTAAAGCGATACGTCTACCGTATCTATCACCGATATAACCGAATAATATGCCTCCTATCGGTCTTGTCAGAAAGCCGACCGCAAATACTCCAAGGCTTAGAAGAATTCTAATGAATTCTGATTCGCCTGGAAAAAAAACTTGTCCGATAATCAGTGAAAAAACTGAATATACAGTAAAATCATAATATTCGAGTACATTACCTGAAATAGCAGATAAAAAAATGAACTTAGACCTATTCATCGAGCTTAAAATAACTTAATTACTAATTAGTTATTATAGACAAGTTACATCATTTATTAAAGTGTAAAGTGTTAGAGGCTATCTGTAAATAAATTTTAATTACTAATTAAAATTTATTTACAGATAGCCTCTTAAATATAATTTATTTAAACTAATTGAGATAAGAAAGTCTTAGCAGGAACGATTACAGGATAATTATAACTGAAGCAATCAATCTCTTTATATTCCATATTAAATACTACTTGAAAGGCAAAAGGGCAATTTAAAAGTTCTTAAAAATATTTTAAATTTGAGTTTAATTCTTGATTTGAAGAAGTTTTAGCTTCAACTAACATCCATGGTTTGTTATTTTTTGTTACTAAAAAATCTACTTCTTTCTTTTGTTTATCTCTAATAAAATATAATTCATATTCACCAAATCCTAAATCACTCCAAAAATGACAGAACTTTAATAAATGATTTGCAATAAAATTTTCATATCTTGCCCTCCTATAGAGGAAGTCAAAAAACTTCCTAAGACTTCCATTTGAGATAATTCTTGGATTTGTGTTAACTCTCTAATATCTTCCTTAAAAAGCTGAGTATTTTTAGTTTTCTTCCATCTATGCCAAAATGTGGAAGATCCCTTAATATAAGGATCAGGAAAACCACCAAACTTAAACAAGGATTCAAATTGTTCTTCAGATATTTTTTTTGGTAGATTTATTTCTTTGGTTAGACTACTAAAGTTTTCTATTACTTCAGAAACTGATAAAGGATGCATACGATATGGGAAATATCTACCCATCATACTATGTCCCCACCTTTTTTATAAACTCTTAGTTTTAAGCTATCTGTAACTATAATGTGAGCTTGTTTTCTATAAACATCATAAAACCCTTTTAAAATTAGCAAATGTGCTTTTTCTTCATCCCAATTTAAGTAGTAGTTTTTATCTATTACTTATTTTAGCTAAAGTAGTTTTACCGATTTGACGGGCTCCTTCTATAAAAATTATTTGCCTATTTTCTTGCAAGTGATTTTTTATTACTAATTCATAAATCCTTTTCATATATTTATTATGACCATTATAACGTGCATATTAATTTGGTCATAACTATTATAATATACACGTTATAATGGTCAAGTACTTATAACCTAGTTATCTATCTAGTGGGAACTACCGGAATTCCTACTTTTGTAAGTTTAGCACCACCTTTTGGATTTTTAATTCCTGCAAATTTCTTTTCTTCTTGTTATTTTCATAGTTTTTCTCCTATTTTTGCAGCTTCTCTGCTACCTTTAAGAGCACTTCTTGCGGGCTTTGTGTTAAGATTCATAATACCTTTTGAAGTCTTAATATCTTCATCTTTATCAAAATATTTTATGTCTGTAGCACCGCTTAAATGGTAAACCCCGCTACCTTTTTGTATAAACTGATTTTGTAAAGCTTTACCTTCTAAATCTAAGAATTTACCATTTTTTTCAATAGCAAATACTTTTCCATCTTTTTGAAGAATAGTTTCATCAAGCTTAATATTCTCATCTAATACTACTTTTCCAAAATCACCTACTTCCCCAACTTTTGTACCACTAAGATCATATGCGTAAAGTTTTTCTTCATGGAAATCTAAGTTGTTTAAAAGTTCTCTATGGAATTCTTATCATTAGTAAAATTGCCTAATTCATAGGTGCCTATAATTTTCTCTTCTTTACTTACTACTTTTTCCATATATTTTTCTTCTTTAATAACTTTTTTGGTACTTTTAATAATTCCAAGATAGGCTAGAGCTTTTTTAAACTTACCCAAATTACGCTTTACCTCAACTTCTACGGGTCTAGAAAATTCTTTTTCTTTTACTTCTTCAACTTCTCCTATAACTAATTGCCCATCTATGGGTCTGCCTAGTTCATCTTTAAAATGAATTAATGTGGCATTTTTTACTCTATTTAATTCAGTTGCTTCAGTTTGAAAATGTACATGTTTTTTTCTAGCATAAATTCCTCCTTGGATAAATTTTAGTTTATTTCAAGTGTAAAGGAGTAAATTAAATTTTTGCAAGAAGTTTTTATTGTTAGTTATTTCTCAATAAACTAACAAATATTAAGAATTAAAAACTACTGTGCCGTTCAGCCGCCATCTATCAAGAGTCCACTACCTGTTATTGATGATGCTTTTTCGTCACATAAAAATATTACTAAGTTTGCTATTTCGTCAGCTTCTACAAATTTTTTCGTAGCTTAAGATTTAAGGATTACATCCCTTAACGCTGATTCTTCACTGATATGTCTAGCTTTAGCAGTATCTGCTATTTTGATTCCTTACTAATGGTGTGTTGACGTAACCAGGGCAAATAGCATTAACTGTAATATTATTCTCAGCCACTTCTAAAGCAACTGTTTTGGTAAGCCCAAGGATGCCATGCTTCGCTGCTACATATGCCGACTTAAAAGGTGATGCGACATATGCATGAGCGGAAGCGATGTTAACAATCCGCCCAAAGCCGTTTTTTTCATAATCGGTATTGTGTATTTTGTAGTGTAGAAAGAGGTTATTAGATCTATATACAAAATTTGCTCCCATTTATCTTCAAGAAATTCATCGATAGGAGCAACATGCTGAATACCTGCGTTATTTACTAATAATATCTATTTTACCGAATTCTTTTATTATGCTCTCAAACATAGAATGAATTTCTTCAGGTTTTGCCAAATTTATTCCTTGATAAAATACGCTACTTGCACCAAGTTCTTTCAATTCTGCTGAAATTTTGGCTACTTCATCTTCTTTTGCAAAACCGTTAATAACCTATTTTAGACTCAAGTTTTGCAAAATGTTTTGCTATCTCAAGCCCGATACCGCTAGTAGAACCGGTAATAACTGCTACTTTGTCTTTCATTATTTACCTCCTTATAAAATATGCACTGTCATACCGTAGCTTGACCACGGGATGACATAGTTAATCAAGTATTATTTGTCTTTTATTTAAAAGTAACTTATATTAGATTTCACTTAAAGAAATAATGTATAAATCTATGGAAATTGTTAATAGCGTTGATGCATCTGTATCTTGCCAGGGCAAAGAACCTCCATATGATCATCCAAAGGTTTATTTAGAGATAGATAAAGAAAAAAAGGAAGTTATCTGCCCATATTGTAGTAAGAAATTTAAATTAGTAACAAAATGACTATCAAGTTTCTTTCAGAAAGTACTATCAACCGAATTGCTGCCGGTGAGGTTATAGAAAGACCTGCATCGGTGGTAAAAGAGCTAGTTGAAAACGCCGTAGATGCCGGTAGTACTAAAATAGATATTATTTTAGAACGTGCCGGTAAAAATCTAATCATTATTTCCGATGACGGTATCGGTATGACTGATAAGGAGTTAGAAATTGCCGTTGAACGTCATACAACTTCTAAGCTTGATGAAAGTGACTTTCTAAACATTCATACTTTTGGTTTTCGTGGTGAAGCATTACCTTCGATTGCTGCTATTAGTAAAATGCTAATTACTTCTAAGAAGCGAGAGGCTGACAAAGCATTTCAGATTAAATTAATCGGTGGCAATGAAAAACAAGTTACTGTTTCTGTCCATAATGAAGGTACTAAAATAGAGATACGTGATTTATTTTTTGCAACACCTGCACGTTTAAAATTTCTTAGAGCCGATAAAACAGAGCTTGCAGCAACTGTAGATGTGGTTAATAAAATCGCTCTAGCACATCCTAAAATTTCTTTTAGTTTAACACATGACGGCAAGAATTTATTAAAACTAAAGGGACAAAATAAAGATGCAGAAACTAACCTAAAACAGCGTATAATTGATGTAATAGGTGATGATTTTATAAAAAACGCCGCTTATATAGATTTCAAAACTCCTGATTTCTCTATTTGCGGCTATACTAGTATCCCGACATATAATAGAGCTTCAAGTGAAGATCAGTTTTTATTTATTAATAATAGACCGGTAAAAGATAAATTATTACAGGTAGCTTTAAGGGTAGCATATCAAGATTATTTAGCTCGTGATCGTTATCCGCTATGTGCTATATTTTTACAAATCGATCCGCAGCTTGTTGACGTTAACGTACATCCGGCAAAAGCAGAGGTAAGATTTCATGACCCAAATTATGTACGAAACTTATTAATAGAAGCGATTAAAAATGCTTTAACAAATAAAAGCCATGTTACTTCTACTACTATCGCCTCTGATGCTCTTGAACTATTTAAAAATCCTTTAGTTAACAAACAACCACCGATAAACAAAGCTATAAATGTTAATAGTAAATCGGCGGATTATAGACCTGCTATGCCGTCTAGCTTTAAGACTACACCAAATACTGCTTGTCAGAAGTTAATCGATACATTACCGCATGCTAAAATAGAACAAGAAGTAGAAAACCGTATAGAACATGAACAGCAAACCCATAAACAATATAAACTTGGGGCAGCTAAAGCACAACTTCATACGACTTATATTATTTCACAAACCGAAGATAGTATAGTGATTACCGACCAACATGCAGCACATGAACGTTTAGGATATGAAAAAATAAAGGATTACATTAAAACGGAAGAGTTAATCAAACAGCGTTTACTTATCCCTGAGATAGTAGAACTGCCAAATGAAAGAAAAGCAGATTGTTTATATGAACATAGAGAAAAACTATATAAACTTGGTTTAACTCTAGAAAAATTCGGCGAGAAATCTATTATAGTAACTGAAATTCCAAATATCCTTGGAGACGTAAACGTACAAAAGTTAATTCAGGATCTCGCTGATCATTTATCGGATTTTGGTGAGAATATAGCTTTGACAGAGTTAATAGAGCATGTGACGGAAACTTATGCTTGTCATTACTCTATTAGAGCGGGACGAAAATTATCGGCAGATGAAATGAATGCCTTACTGCGTCAAATGGAAAATACGCCGTTTTCAGGTCAATGTAATCACGGCAGACCTACTTATATTGAGTTGAAGCTTAAGGATATCGAACGCTTATTTGGACGGTAACTCGTTCAAGCGTTCGGTGTCATACCGTGGCTTGCCACGGTATCCAGAAAAACAATTTAAAATACTAAATAATTTAGTATTTTTACTGGATCCTGCGATCAAGTCGTGGGATGACAAAAGTAAAATCGATCCATATAATAAGTATGTAGAGTATTTTACTTGACTATTTTTCAATTTCATTTTATTCTGTTTTTCTTAGAATAATAAAATAATATCTTGATTTAAGGTGTCAGCTAATGGCAAAGAAAAATAAAAATGTTTTGGTAAGGCTAGTAAGTACTGCCGGCACAGGTGTTTTTTGGGTAAAAAAACGTAATCCGAAGACCCAAACTGAGAAGCTTTCTTTTCGTAAGTATGATAAGGTAGTTAGAAAACATGTTCTTTTTAAAGAAGAAAAAATAAAATAATTGTAAAATATATGGCAGTAAAAATTCGTTTAGCTAGAGGCGGTGCTAAAAAGCGTCCTTTTTACCGTGTAGTAGTAGCTAACGCAACAGCACCTCGTGACGGTGACTTTTTAGAAAAAGTTGGAACTTATAATCCAATGCTTGCTTCAGATAATAGTGAGCGTGTGGTTTTAAAAAAAGATCGTATAGAATATTGGCTTGGCACCGGTGCTAAACCAACTGAGCGAGTCGCAAAATTTATTGAGCAAGCGGGTGTTACTCTTCCTGAGAAAGTTAAAAAGGAAATGGAAGTTAAAGCAAAAAACCGCAAAGCTAGACCAAGTAAAAAGGAAGCTAAAGAAGCTTAGTTTATAGTGTACTTTCGTCATTGCGAGCAGGCATTGACTGTGTGGATCAATTCCACCCCTGTCATCCCGCGACTTGATCGTGGGATCTAGTAAATTTGACTATTACAAGTTATTTTTCTAGATACCGTGGTCAAGCCACGGTATGACAACATACATATCTCTTCTCTATAATCATATTTAATATGCCGGATTAGCTCAGTGGTAGAGCAACCGCCTTGTAAGCGGTAGGTCATCAGTTCAAATCCGATATCCGGCACCATCAAAATTTTTCTTATCATACTGGGGGGCTATCCTTGTGTTATACAGACGCTTAGTATGTTATTCTTAGCTAAAAGCGACTTTATTGCATGGTTCGGAAAGCCTGCTCTATGTCATTCCCGCGGAAGCGGGAATGACATAGAAGCCATACAACAACAACCCTGCGAAAGCAAGAATGATATAGAAAAAAACATACAATAGTGACATCCTTTAAAATTTTTATCTATGATAGTAATCGATAAAACATCTTATAGAGCTATGGGATTTGATAAACGTATTAAATTCCTAGTGCTACATTATACACAGTGTGATTTTAAACAGTCTTTAGATTTTCTAACCGGTGAAAAGTTAAGTAGCCATTATTTAATAAACGATGAAAACCCTGAACATATATTTCAATTAGTAGCAGAGTATGATAGAGCATGGCATGCCGGAGTAAGTTACTGGCAAGGTCATGAGCGTATTAATGATACATCAATCGGTATTGAAATCGTAAATCCTGCTTTTGAAGTAAATGCAAAAAATAACGATATAATTTGGCTGCCTTATTCAAAGCCGCAAATTAATAGTGTTATAAGTCTGTGTAAACAGATTATTGCTAGATATGATATTAAACCTACTAGAGTGGTTGGGCATTCTGATATTGCTCCAGGTAGAAAACAGGACCCGGGTCCGCTATTTCCTTGGAAACTATTATATGATAACGGTATAGGAGCATGGTATGATTACCGGAGTTTTAACGATCTATTGTCACAAGTCGATATAACCGATATTAAAGCAATTCAACAAAAATTTATTACATACGGTTATAAACTTGAGGCTACCGGAATTTTAAACTCTAAAATGAAAGATGTTATAATTTCATTTCAAATGCATTTTCGTCCTAGTAATTTTTCCGGTGATTTGGATATTGAAACAATAGCAATTTTAGATGCATTAATATTGAAATATAAATCCGAGTTAAGCAGCTAATATGCTACAATTTATAACTATATCGAATCTTATAGATTATCGGGTTACTTTGAAATTAATGGAAGATTACGTTAACAAAGTAATTAGTGATAATGAGCCGGAAATTGTTTATTTAGTCGAACATTCTGAAGTATACACTGCCGGTACTAATTATAAACAAGAAGAATTATTAAATTACGGTGATATTCCGGTAATTTACACAGGACGTGGCGGTAAATTTACTTTTCATGGACCGGGTCAGCGTGTTATTTATCCAATTCTTAATTTAGCCTTACCAAATCGTCACAAAGATTTAAAGCTATATATAAAAATGCTTGAAGAATGGATTATAAATAGCTTAAATTATTTTGGAATTAAAGCATATATTATTAAAGATAAAGTAGGAATTTGGGTAAAAGTAAGGAAAGATGAATTTGCTAAAATTGCTGCAATAGGTGTTAGAGTAAGAAAATGGGTTACATATCACGGTGTAGCTATAAATATTTCAACAGATTTAAGTAAGTTTAGTGGGATTATTCCTTGTGGACTTGAAAATTCTTTAGTAACATCTTTAAATCAGTTAGGAATTCATATTGAAATGTCTGAATTTGATAAAATTATTCAAACTGAATTTAATAAAATATTTAAATGATCAGAAAATTTTTACTCACAATTTTAGCAATTTTTGCTCTTTGGATCGGTGGTTTTGGTTATTATTTATATTTAATAAATTCTTATAAGCTTAATAGTAATACCACTAATGCAATAATAGTATTTGCAGGAGGAGGACATAAAATTGAAATCGGTATTGCAATGCTTAAGGTAGGCTATGCCCCTATATTATTTATTACCGGTATAGAATCTGCAGGGCAATTAAAAAATTTGCTAAAAGAACATAGCGTAATAGAACAGCAAGTAATACTTGCTCCGAATAAAATAATGTCTGAAGAAGATAATATTAAGAAAGCGGTCGATTTTATTGTAACTTACAATCTTACTTCAATAATTTTAGTAGAGCATAATTATAATATGCCTTTTATGCTAAATAAGCTTGAAAAAGCGATTCCTTCTTCTAATAATATCTATATAGTACCATATCCTGTTTTTTCCAAACAAAAATATGATGTATTATTAAAATCCTATCATCGTTATTTAATGAGTATACTCGTTTAATTTGAAAAATTGGTTACAGCTTCAACCATTAATATCGTGACACCAAATTTTGCAAAATTCGCTTATACTCACGTATTAATATACGCTCTGCTCCTCGCCTTGTGGATTCCTTGCTCTTTTCCAAATTAAACTTCGTCTACCGACTCTTCATTTACTGAAGTACTTAGATCCTTTACTCTTTTCTAGTACAATATTTTAGAACGACTATGCGCCAAATAATGCAGAAATTAAAGAGCTATTATTGCAGCTCTCATAGAGTTTGAAGGACAACTACTCTCAAACGTAATACTACCTATAAATAAACTTAGGGTAAATCCAATTCCTCCAAGTATAGCTATAGAATAAAATTTTAACCATGAAGTATCACTTGGTAAATTACAGAGTTTAAATTTTACAAATGGATATGAAAATAGCATAATACCTAATTGCTTACCTACAAATAAACCAAATATTATCCCATAAATTAAAGCAAGTATTGAGTTGGAACAAGTGCCTTTAAATACAAAATATTCTAAAAGGATACCGGATTCATAAATACAAAAAGCGGTAAAATAAAGTAATTTACAAAAGGACGAGTTAAGTTTTCAAGTTTTTTAAAAGAAGTGTTAAATTCTCCTTCTATATTAACAGGTATAAAAAGTGCTATAATGGCTCCGCATAAAGTACCGTGAATACCTGACCCCACCATACTAATCCATAATAATAAACCTACAATTATATAATAAAATAATTGTTTAACTTGTCGATAATTCAATATAAACAAGATGAATATAATTACAGAGGAAATTAGTAATGCCGGAGTATTGATTATTTTAGTATAAAATAAGGCTAGTATAATTAACGCAAAAGCATCGTCAACTAATGAAAAACCTATAATAAAAGCTCGTAATTCTAAAGATATATGTCGGCTGAAAAAAGATAAAATACCAAGGACAAAAGCAGTATCAGTTGCTATAGGAATAGCCTATCCTTTTATTAATTCGGGTTTATCATAATTAAAAAACATGTATACTAAGGCAGGAACTACCACACCTCCAAGGGCTGCCGCAGCAGGTAATATTAGTTTTTTATTTTTATATTCACCTTCTACTAGGTGAAATTTCATCTCTAAACCTATTAATAAAAAGAAGAAAGTCATGAGACCGTCATTAACTAACTCTATAAAAGTTGTTTGTAAACTTACATTTCCTATTGTTAAAGAAAATTTACTGTAGATAAAAGAAGAATAATATTTTGCTAGGAAAATATTATTGCTGACAACTATTGCTAAAGTAAAAGCAATAATTAATAATATACCGGCAAAAGTACCTGATTTAATTAATTCTCTTAACTGATTATTTATACCCATGATTTTAATATTAGTTATAACAAGCTCATAATAATAAGTTATTTAAATTCATTAAGAAAGTCAAAAATCTATATAAATCCATAGCAATAATTTATTTTTTAGTGAGATAAAAAGTTGTTTTTTGTACTTTTATAAGCTTGTATAATAAGTGTAAGAAGATATAAAAATAATATATTATGTACATTAACTACTTAAAAGATTTAATTGGTTTTAAGTCTGTAACTCCTGAGAGCGATGGGGCTATTGAGTATATTGATGATTTACTTAAACAACACGGCTTTAAGACCGAAATAAAAATATTTGGCGATTCTAAAAGCGAGCAAGTCACTAACCTTTATGCTGTTTTCGGTAGCAATGAGCCTAATATTTGCTTTGTTGGGCATGTAGATGTAGTGCCGGCAGGCAATCATGAGCTTTGGCATAATTCAAATCCTTTTAAGGCTAACGAGCAAGACGGTAAGATATACGGCAGGGGCATAGTTGATATGAAAGGGGATATAGCATGCTTTCTAGCTGCCGGTTTAGATTTTATAAAAAATAATACCGATTTTAAAGGTTCCGTTAGTTTCTTGCTTACTAGTGATGAAGAGGGAAAAGCAAAGCATGGTACTAAAGAAATGCTGCAATATATTTATGATCAAGGGTATAAGATGGATTTTGCTATTGTCGGTGAACCCACTTGTGAAAAAGAAATAGGCGATATAATTAAGATCGGCAGAAGAGGAAGTATTAACTTTAAATTAAATATAGAAGGTTTAGCAGGGCATGTAGCTTATCCTCATAAAGCAAATAATCCGTTGCCTTGCTTAATAAGAATATTGAACGAGTTAACAAATATAAAACTTGATGAAGGTACTGAATTTTTTCAAAGTTCAAATCTTGAAGTGACGAATATCGATGTCAGTAA
Organism: Rickettsia asiatica; assembly: GCF_007989425.1. NCBI lineage: Bacteria > Pseudomonadati > Pseudomonadota > Alphaproteobacteria > Rickettsiales > Rickettsiaceae > Rickettsia > Rickettsia asiatica. Next base: position 1,328,368 of record NZ_AP019563.1, on the reverse strand, counting down.
TAATACTTTAAATGTAATTCCGGCAAGTACGGAAGCATTTTTCAATATACGTTTTAATAATTTACATAATGCAGAAACTTTAAGACAATTAATAGAGCAAATTGTTAAACGATATTGCAAAGAATATAAAGTAGACTATAAGATAGAATATAATAGTTCTGCTGAAAGTTTTATTCAAAACCCTAACGATAAAATAAAACAATTTGCCAAAGTAGTAGAGCAGACGCTTAAAATAAAGCCTGAATTCTCTACAAGTGGAGGTACGTCGGATGCAAGATTCGTTAAAAATTATTGCTCCTTGGTAGAGTTCGGTTTATTATCCGAAACAGCACATAAAATAAACGAATACACCAAAATTAGCGATTTACAAAAATTATACGATGTGTATTATAATTTTTTGATGGAAATACTGACTAATAAATAGTTATTCCTGCTATAGGGTGTTGTGTGGATCGGTTTTTTAGCTGTCATACCGTGGCTTGACCACGGTATCTAGAAAAAAATTAAAAAAGACTGGATCCCGCGACTTGATCGCGGGATGACAACCGATTTATCAATCCATACAACAATTCTTTTGCAGGAATGACATTACCATACGCGGATGTGATGAAACTGGTAGACATGCAAGATTTAGGTTCTTGTGCCGCGAGGCGTGGGGGTTCAAGTCCCTTCATCCGTACCACTTAAATTTTCTCATAAAAAATAACATAAAATTTTTATGCAGCAATTTAGTATTTATCAAACAAGCGATGAATTACTTCTAAAATCGATATTGCTTCTGATAGAAAAATGCTATCACTCTGATCTTAAAAACGTGATATTAACTGCAGATGCAGATCAACAAGAAATGCTCAATAAAAATCTTTGGACTTATTCACGTAAGCAATTTATACCTCATGGTAGTAAACTTGATCCGCAGCCTGAAAAACAGCCGATTTATATTACCGATGAGTTACAAAATCCTAATAATGCTAGTGTGCTTGTTATTATTTCGCCTACAGATATAGGAAAAATTTTACAAGCAAAAGAGTATATAAGAGTTTTCAAAAGAATAATTATAATAACCGATTTACCGGAAGATTTAAAAGAATTAACAGTTAAAATAAATAAATTTACCGGGCAGGAAAACAAAATCGATTGTTTTACTCAAAATCCTCGTGGAACTTGGAATAAAGTAGTCTAATAAATTTATATTCTTTTACGTACAAATAAATATAATCCGATTGTTAAAGCAATAACCAAATTGGAATAACAAGCAAAAATAAAATCTAGATTTTTTGAAGCAAAATTTTGCAATATAAAATGAATTGAAGTAACTAGCAATACTGTTAAGGCAGAAAATAATACCGGCATAAAAATTGTTTTTTTGCTATAAGGATATCTCAAAAAAACTGCAAGTGCTAAAAAAGGTAATATAAAATTATATAAAGGCCAAATTATTCTTTGATGTGCTTCAGCAATTAATTTAATTTTTTTAGTAATAGCTAAATCATGAGGAGGAGCAAGTAATTCGTTTATATAATATTCGTTTGCTTCTTTATTATGTTTAGTTCTTTGCGATACTAAAGGGTTATCATTTTGCAGTTTTATCATTAAAGAATCGAAAGTTAACTGAGTTAAATTACCGTTTACGTCATATTCTTGTCTTATGCCTTTATTAAGTTCAAAAATCGGGCTATTATCATATATATTAAGAGTACCTGAACCTGCAAATACTACTGATGGGTTATCAGCGTTGCGATTATCAAATATTATTACGCCGTTCATAATATTTCCTGCTGATTTTTTATCTATAAAAACAGTGATATCTTTCATTACTTTATTAAAAGTTTTCTCTTCAATCATACTTGATATATAATTATTCTTTATAAAGCTTAAACGTGATTTTAAGTTTATATGAGATAATGGTAGGATAGTAGAAGATATATAATAAGCAAGTAGCATAACTATTAATGCGACATATAAAGCAGGCAATGCCAGCTGCAAATTATTAACTCCCGAAGCTTGTAATATAATTAATTGTCGCTCGACTTTTAAATTATTATATATATAGATCACGGCAATAACCGTTATTACCGGTAACAGAATAAATAATAAAGTAGGCAGTACTAAAACTATTAAACTGAAGAAGTCCATAACTTTTATACCTTTATCAAATAAATATAAAAGTTTTAATATTTGCGTTATCCATACTATACTAGTCACTGAAAAAGTAACGACTATAAGCAGCGGAAGAATATTTTTTATAAAGTATTTTCTGTATAGTAGCATATGTCTGTTCTAAATTTGTCATCCCACGGCTTGACCGCGGGATCCAGTAAAAAACACTAGTGTTTTTTATTGTTTTTATGGATCCCGCGGTCAAGCCGTGGGATGACAATAGTAAGAATTAAATCCCCAACCTTTCTTATTATATTATTTGCAAAGATTCGATAAATTAATTTACCTATCATTATTGTTATAAATGCAATAGCAATGCCGTAGATTATATCACTTGGGTAATGCATGGCAAGGCTTATGCGAGATAAAGACACGAGCATAATAACACAAATCATTAAGATTTTTAATGGTAATTTTATATAATTCCAGGCAAAATACGTTACCAAAACGCTAAGAGCCGCATGGCTGCTTGGAAAGCTTGAAAAGCATCTTTCGTTTGCAGTATTTATTACGGTCATGAAACTATCCACAGGAAGATTGCAATAAGGGCGAGGGAAATTAACTGAAAATTTAAGAGCGGTAAAAATTAAACCGAATACCCCGTATATTATACCGATTTCAACTAACTTATTATAACCGTGCCAAAATTTATTTTGCCGCTTCTTATCATTTTTGGTTTTCTTTAATTGAATATAAAAATATATACAGTATAAAATATATATTAAGGCGAAATTAGCGATATTAAAACAAAACGAAATTATTTTTAAAAAATAAGGTATAAAGCCGATATTAGTAATTTTATTCAAAAATAAGAATATTTCTTGATTTAAGCCGCAAAAATTATAAAAAACTTCAAACATCATTGTAAATATTTATGTTACAAGTAACAATACTTGGGTGTGGAGCATCTATAGGCGTACCGGTGATCGGGTGCGATTGCAGTACTTGCACATCTCCTTCAAAGTACAATAAAAGGACTAGATCAGCAATATATATTAACGATGAAAATAGTCAAATATTAGTTGATTTCGGTTTTGATATTAGAAATCAACTATTACGAGAAAAGATAAATAAGCTCGATTGTGCTATATTAACACATTATCATTCCGATCACGTTAACGGCATCGATGATTTACGGGTATTTACTTTTATGCAAGATAAGCCATTCGAAATCTATACGGATCACGATAGTACGGCAAAGCTCCATACAAAATTTGATTATCTATTTAATAATAAATTATTTAAGCTTGGGCGACTGCTCACAACTCAATCTGTTAGTTTTTTTGATAAGATTAACATTAATACTATCGAAATCCAATTTTTTAGACAGCATCACGGTCCTATAGATAGCTTGGGCTTACGTATAGGTGATTTTGTTTATTCGCCCGATGTAATCGATTTTCCGCCTGAATCAGAAAAATTTTTAAAAGATATAAAAATATGGATATTAGATTGTATGGATTATAAATCAAATCCGAATCATGCAGGGCTTAATAAAGTTCTAGAATGGCGTGAAAAATATAAACCTGAGCAGATATTATTAACCAATATGAGACACACAATAGATTATCATGAGATTACGAAAATACTTCCAAGTAACGTTAAGCCGCTTTATGACGGTTATAAATTTACGGTTTAGTTTATGATTATTTTAGAAAAAGTTTGTAAGCGTTACGGCAAGAATTACGCAATTAAGAATATTGATTTAAGTTTTACTACCAAGGAAATTACTGTAATAATCGGTCCTTCGGGAAGTGGTAAAACTACTCTGCTTAGAATTTTAAATAATTTAGAAGAACCAAGTAGTGGTACTTTTTTGGTAGACGGGAAGAAGCTATTACCTAAAGATAGGAGAAAGCTTCGTTTAAAAGTCGGTATGGTTTTTCAAAATTTTAATCTCTTTCCGCATTTAACAGTAGGAGAAAACCTAATCTATACGCCGGTAAATGTTTTAAATTTGCCAAAAGAACAAGCAATTTCTATGGCAAAGGAATTACTTGCAAAATTTAAGCTAACGCAAAAATTTGACTCATATCCGGCGAGCCTATCAGGAGGGCAAAAGCAGCGTATAGCAATAGCAAGGGCTTTAATGATGAAGCCGGAAATTTTGTTATTCGATGAACCGACTTCGGCACTCGATCCTGAAAATATTAAAGATGTTATAGAGAATATAAATTTATTAAAAGATCAAATGAGCATGGTAGTAGTCACGCATCATTTGAAATTTGCAAAATTAATAGCAGATCGTATTATTTTTATGGATCAAGGGCAGATTTTAGCAAATCAGCCTGCCGAGGATTTTTTTAATAAACCGGCATCGCATCGAGCTAGGTTGTTTTTAGAGAATATCGGCGATTTAATGTGATTTTCTTGATAAAGATAAAATTATAGCCTATAATTAGTATTAATTATAGGCATACTCGATGAACTTGAAAAATTGGCTACGTCGTCTAATAAGTTCTGCGGTACATACGTATTAAGTCACTCCGCTCCTCGCCTTACAGACTCCTTGCTCTTTTCCAAGTTGATCTTCGTATAACTTTCTTCGTTTACTTGGAGTCTAATAATGGAACATATTTATGCAAATCTAACAGTTAGTATCTCAGAATTTAAAAAAAGCCCTACTGCATTATTAGATAAAGCAAGCGGTGAACCTATTGCTTTATTAAATCATAATAAACCGACTGCTTATTTAACTTCTTAGTATCATACCTGTAAATGAAAATAATATCACCATATGAATAAAAAACTTATCCTATTTTTTAGTATAATGTTACTATTGTCACATCGTACAGTTTTGGCATAGACACGAGTAGAATGACCGCAAAAACTAAAAAGTTTTATTAAAAAGCTTGAATTGCAAAAAGACGAATTACAAGGAGGAGCAATTGCAATTTTATACAAAGGTGAAGTTATTTATAAAACAACGTTTGGAAATCAGAAAGGTAATAGTGGAGTTATTACGGATAAAACTTTATTTCCGTTAGCATCGGTTTCAAAAGCTGTTTCAGCAACGGCAATTGCATTAATGGTAGATCAAGGAAGTTTAGATTTTGACGAAAAATTCAAATTACCATACTTAAAAAATGCTATTAGTCTTAATAATATTTTAAGCCATACAACAGGTTATCAATTCTCAGGAAATATTGAAATTGAGCAAGGAATGAGTCGCTCAAAGCTTTTAACGCTGCTAAAAAAACAACAAGCTAGTTGTAAACCCGGGCAATGTTATAAGTATAGTAATACTGTTTTTAGTTTGCTTGAAGAAGCTTTAAATTGTAAAAAATCAAGCTTAAATGTTGCATAGATAATTTGCGTACAACGCTTAAAACGCAAGATATACAAATATTACTGCTAGGGCTGAATGTACAACTTGCTTATCCGCATTCTAAAGCAATAATAGACGGACAAGAGGTAATAACATTGCTGCCGTTTCCGCCTTACTACCCAAAGACGGTACCGGCAGATGCAGGTATTTTTGCATCGATAGATGGAATGATTGAAATATTCAAACTTAGTTTTGGTTATAAACCGAATCTTATTTCTAAAAGTGCTTTAGATCGTATGTATAAAATAGTAAAATCAAACAAAGATGTTTTTGGATTTAAATGGCAACCGGTTTGGCCTATTGATCAAAAAATGATCAGTCATATTATGCTCTTGGATGGCGTATTCTTAAAGTAAAAGGATGCTCAAATAAGGATTTAATTTTTCACTCAGGATATATTAACGGTATTAATGCTTTTATTGGCTTTATACCGTCAGAAGAACTTGGAATTATTATTCTAGTGAACCAAGAAGGTAGTTTTCCACTTAAAAATGGGCTGGGACTTTGGTTTGATTATATAGATTAAAATTATATACTCAGATAGAACTTCGTATACCTATTCTTTATTTACTTGTAGTATATTATATGAATAAAAAACTCATAAAACTTATTTTTATCGTTTGCAGCACCGTAATTGTAACCGGTTTATTATACAAATATATCAATCAACATTATCCAAAATTTTTTAAAGAACCACAAAATATAGGGAGTTTTTGTGCATCGTTATTAATATTATTTAGTATAATTTACAGTACTATTAGCCAAAATGAAATACGCAAATTTTGGTTGCAATTAGCAAGTTGGGCAGCAATTTTCTTAGTTATAATAACCGGTTATGCTTTTAGGTTTGAGCTGAACTACGCTTATCATAGAGTAATGTCTGCTTTAATTCCATCATATAAATGGTCTACTGAAGTTGGAGAAATTATTATAGCCCGTAGCGGAGACGGGCATTTTTATATCAATGCTTTTGTAAATAACGTTAAAATAAAATTTATGGTAGATACCGGTGCAAGTGATATAGCTTTGACTAAAGAGGATGCCCAAAAATTAGGCTTTGACTTAACTAAATTAAAATATACTAGAACTTATCTAACAGCTAACGGCGAAAATAAAGCCGCCCCTATAACCTTAAATAGTGTAGTAATCGGTACGGAATTTAAGAACATCAAAGGACATGTAGGTCTTGGTGACCTTGATATTTCACTGCTTGGTATGTCGCTACTTGAGCGTTTCAAAGGTTTCAGGATTGATAAGGATTTATTGATCTTGAATTATTAGATAATATTTTTCAAAGAAGTTTACAGAACTTAAAAGGTTTTGTTGGATGACTCTTATGTCATTCTTGCGGAAGCGAAGCATTATTGCATGGCTCGATGTCATTCCCGCGTAGGCGGGAATGACATAAGAGTCGTGTTAGAATGGCATTTTGAAACCCGGCGGTAAGCTCATACCGTTTAAAGCTCCTGATAAAGAATTTTGAGAATCTTCTTCGCATTTTTGTTTAGCATCGTTAAAGGCAACTTTAATTAAATCTTCAAGCATTTCTTTTTCCTCTGCTTTTAATAAAGATTCATCAATTGAAATCTTTTCAATTTCGCCTTTACCAGTGATAATAATTTCAACAAGCCCACCGCCGGTTTTACCGATATATCTTGCATTTGCCATTTGCTCTTGGGCTTCTTGCATTTTCTTTTGCATTGATTGGGCTTGCTTTAAAAACTGATTAAAATTTACCATAATTTGATCCTATATATTTTTTAGCTTTTAAGTAAAATATCCGAAATTGTTATATTTGGGAAATGTTTTTTAATTAAACCAAAATCGTTACTTGCTTCAATTTTACCGATTAACTGATTCTTTAAGGTTTGCTTGTTCTGTTCTTTTATTATTACTATCTCAAACTTTTCTTTAGTAAAAGCAGCTAACAAATCTTCTATTTGTTTTTTTATTTTGCTTGTAACTTCAAGACTGAGGAACTCTAATTTATTATCGGTAAAATTTTTAAGTTCCGTATGATTGAGCAGGAAGTAATATATATATATCTCATTATTTTTATATAGATATTCAAGAAAATCTACAATTTCAAATTTTTTTTTTCCGGATCAATTGATTGATTTAAATTTTGATTATTACCGTCAAAATCTGCAAGCAAGGGTAGCGACGTCGAATATATAGATTTTATAACTAACATTTCCGTTTCTATTAGTTGGTTATAGGAAATTTTTATTTCCCCTACTCCCTTATTATATATTTGCCATAAGATTGATAAGTGCGGCAAGCTGATTTTATCTAATATGCTTTTAGTTCTATCATTAAATGATTCATATATAGGCAAACTATAATTAGGTAACATTTTTACTTTATTAAGATAAGCAATAAAATCTGCTACCGATTCTATAAAAATCTCAAGATTAACCGAAAAACCGTAAAGTTTATTTATTAAATTTATAGCTTTTTCCGTCCCTCTATGGATAATACATTCGACAAATTCTATTATAACCGAACTATCGACAAGCCCAAGCATTTGATTAATTACTTGAGGATTAATTATATTATCGGATTTTGCCGACATACTAGCTGCTTGATCTAAAATAGATACTGCATCACGTGCTGACCCTTCCGATTTGTAAGCTATAATTCTTAGTGCTTCTATATCGGTTTTTAAATTTTCTTGCTTGGTTATATATTCAAGTAGCTTAAAAATCTCTTCAAAACTCAACCGCCTTAAATCATAACGTTGACATCTTGAGATAATAGTTGCAGGTATCTTTTGTACTTCCGTTGTTGCAAAAATAAATATTATGTGAGGCGGTGGTTCTTCCAGTGTCTTAAGAAGTGCGTTAAATGCTCCTTTAGAGAGCATATGCACTTCATCAATGATGAAGATTTTATGTTTGCCTTGTAGAGGTTTATACTCGGCGGATTCTATAATTCTACGTATATCATCTACGCTAGTTTTACTTGCCGCGTCAATTTCGATTATATCGGGGTGATTATGATTATTAAAGCTGATACAATTTGTACATTCTTCACATGTTTTAATAGTCGTATTTTCAGTAATTAAAGCAGAACAATTTACGGCTTTGGCAATAATTCGGGCCGAGGTAGTTTTACCGACTCCTCTAATACCTGTTAAAAGATAGCCTCCGGCGAGCCTATCGTTTAAAATAGTATAGCTTAAAACTTTGACTAATACCTCTTGCCCCTGAAGCTCGGCAAAGTTACTAGGACGATATTTCCTTGCAAAAGGAATATACTGATTAGATGAATTTATATCGGTCACGATTTAAATTTTAGAAATTTTTTAAAAAGACGAGAAGTAAATGCTAGTAATGACCCACCGAATCCTACTCCGGCTGCTTCCTTTCAGACCTGACCGACTAAACAGGTACAATGCCCACTACTAGCATAATTAACATAACCTGTTTATTTTCAAGAAACAATATATTTTTTTTCTATTTCCGATTTTGTTAACCTTTCAGGCGGACCGAATATTTCAGGATTTTTTAATTTAAACAAATCATCGGAAAATTTTTGTACTTTAGCTATTTTATCAAAAGTAATAGTGACTATATTATTATCTTCAAATATTTTTAATGTTTCAATTTGTTTAGTAGCTTTATTAAAAGTAATTTCGCTACGTTTTTCCGTTAGAGTATGATAGATAGTAATTTTAAAAATATTTCTTTCATTAATTACCGATTCAAAAACAAAATCCTTGTCAAAATGCTCATTATCTTCTAATAAAAAATTAAATGTATTTTCACTTCTATTAATACGGCTTACTTGTTCCATATCATAATCATACATCGATACGAAATTTTTAGTACCTATTATGACTAAAGGGAAAGGTGGATAATAATTACATCTAAAATTATAAGGTTTGTGGATCAGTAATTTTCCTTTAACTATTTTACCGTATGAATCTTCTTGAGTAAAATCTATCGCAACCGATTTTATCGTACGTAAATAAGTTTTTAGCTCTGAAATAGCTGTTTTATCACCTGCCCCAAATGCTAAGCTTGAATTCACAAAAAGATAAATAATGATTAGAAAAAATATTTTTTTCATTTTCGTTGTTTTATATTTTAAATTATGTTTAAAATACCTTATATATTCAGTTAATGCAAAATATAATTAGTATTTATGAAAATCGTTGCTTTAAAAGAAAAAGCCAAACATGAAACACGAGCTGCTATAACGCCTGAAGTAGCAGGATTGTTAGTCAAAAAAGGCTATGCGGTTACGGTAGAAAAAGATATAGGGCTTCATGCCGGTTTTCTTGATGAAGAATATGTTGCTCTAGGGGCTAAGATATCTTCAGTACCGCTCGAAATCATTTCCGATGCCGATATTATATTAAAGGTGCAACCTTCATCCGTTACGGATAAATATAGTGAGCTTGAATTTGCAAAAAAAGGAGCAATTATTGTAGGATTATTATCGCCTTATTTAAATCATGAATATATAAAAGCGGCAGCTAAAAAAAACCTTACGACTTTTGCTATGGAGTTTGTGCCGAGAATTACTAAAGCTCAAAATATGGACGCTTTATCTTCTCAAAGTAACTTAGTTGGTTATAGAGCGGTAATTGAAGCAAGCTATCATTACACAAGAGCTTTTCCTATGATGATGACGGCAGCAGGGACGATTTCACCATGTAAAACTTTGGTGCTTGGTATCGGCGTTGCGGGTCTTCAAGCTATTGCAACGGCAAAAAGGCTTGGTAGCATTGTTGCAGGATATGATGTAAGAGCTGCTACTAAAGAGCAGGTGGAAAGCTTAGGAGCTAAATTTGTCTCACTGGAACTACAAGAAGATCTACAAGATAAATCAGTCTATGCTCACGAGAGTTCAGAAGATTACAAAACTAAACAAGAAGAGTTTTTAGCAAAAATTATTAAAGGATATGATATAGTTATTACTACTGCACAAATTCCGGGAAAAAAAGCACCTCTGCTTGTTACGGAAAAAATGCTAGAATCTATGAAGCACGGCTCAGTGATTGTTGATATAGCGACCTCTACAGGGGGGAATGTTGAGGGTTCAGAACCGGATAAGATCGTTACTAAGCACGGAGTTACCATAATAGGCTTCTCAAATCTTGCTACTAAAATTGCTACCGACAGCTCAAAATTATATGCTAAAAATTTGTATAATTTTCTAAGCTATGCTTTGCAAGACGGTAAGTTTAATATGGATGATGAATTAGTACGTGATATGTTGATTACTAAAGACGGAAAAATTGTGAGCGAGAAAATCAAGTGACTATGTGTCTATCGTCATTGCGAGCGACTGTAAGGAGCGTAGCAATCCAGAAAAAATAATAAAAAAATTCTGATTTACAGAATTTTTTACTGGATTGCTACGTTAATTACTTACGTAATTTTCTCGCAATGACAAAGAAAATAATAACTAAGAGAAGAAATATGAATCAATTACCGATAATAGCGAAGCAGGCTGCTGAAATTGCCCATAATACCCAAGAATTATCAGACAAGTTAAAAGATTTGGTAATAGATACTAGTTGGCAAACGAACACAAGTACTATAGACCAGCTAGTATTTGCTATAACAATCTTCGTATTAGCTTCTTTTGTTGGCTATTATGTTGTGTGGAAAGTAACGCCCGCACTCCATACTCCGCTTATGTCAATCACTAACGCTATTTCAGGCATTATAGTCCTTAGTTCTATAATTGCTGCAAGCAGCTCTGCTTTTGGATTTTCCGGTCTACTAGGGTATTTTGCAACGCTGCTTGCTTCTATAAATATCTTCGGCGGATTTATAGTAACAAAAAGAATGCTTGAGATGTTTAAGAAAAAATAAATACAGTATAATAGAATCTGTTGGCTTGACTTGTATAAATAATATAATAAGCTGCTACTCTTCCATCTATCCTACTATATCACTTATGCATACAACATTGCTATGGTATTAGCTTAGCTTTCTTTATAGTAATAAGAAAAAGTTAAGCTAAAGCTCTAGTTCTTTATATTCAACGGTAACTACTTCGTATGATTTTGATCCTTTCGGTGTTGTAACTTCTGCAAAATCACCTACAGATTTTCCAATCAAAGCTTTTGCTATAGGAGAAGCGATTGAAACTCTTTTTCTAGTTATATCGGCTTCATATTCTCCTACAATAATATATGTTACTTCTTCTTCAGTATCGTCGTCGATCAAAGTAACCGTAGCCCCGAATTTTATGTTATCTCCCGATAATTTACCAATATCAATAATTTCCGCTCTTGCCGTCATATCTTCAAGCTCTTTAATACGCCCTTCTATAAATGCTTGTTTCTCACGTGCTGCTTCATATTCCGCATTCTCGGATAAATCGCCGTGTTCTCGTGCCTCTGCTATATCTTCACTAATTTTTTTACGCTCTACATGTTTTAAATGTTTAAGCTCGTGTTCTAATTTTTCAAAACCTTTAGTGGTGATAGGAAATTTTGTATTCATAATTATATTGTATAGATTTAGTAATTTTAGTATACTATTTTCAATAATATAGATTTCAGCAAGTATATTTGTAATAGTTAAATTTGTCAAATAAGCCTTTTTAATTATTTGGCATTGCCTAAATATCGTCATTGCGAGGAAATTATGTTAGTAATTGACAAAGCAATCCAGTAAAAATTCTGATTTACAGAATTTTATTATTATTTTTTCTGGATTGCCACGCTCCTTTTAGTCGCTCGCAATGACGTAGGCATTATTTTTCACATATCTAAAGACATATTAATGATTCTATGAAAATTAAAGATTTTGACTTTGAGAAAAAGCGTAAAATTTTCCACCTATCAGCTATAATATTTCCGCTGCTTTATTTATTTATTCCAAGAACTGCTATTACTTTATTATTATTTATAATAACAGCTATTACATTATATTTAGATGTATCACGTCATAATAATGCAAAAATTAGCAAATTTGTAACTAGATTTTTTTCAAAAGTTATAAGGCTCGAAGAAAATAACGGCTCTTTTGCTTTAAGCGGTATTAGCTTTATGATGCTCGGTTTTTTCTTAACTGCTCTTCTTTTTCCTAAAAATTTAGTGATTTGTTCGTGGTTGATTTTAATTATTTCAGATTGTTTAGCAGCTTTTGTCGGCGTTAAAATAGGAAATAGTTTAAGTAACGGTAAATCTATAGCAGGTTCTATTACCTTTTTAGCTTCTGCAATTTTTATAAGTATATTAGTGTATTTCTATTTAGGGTACAATACGAGTTTTATTATTATCATTATAAGTTGCATAGGGGCTACGGTAGCTGAATTTTATTCAAAAGATTTAAGAATTAATGATAATTTGTCTATACCGCTTTCTTATTGTCTTGCTACAGCTATTCTTTCTTATATACTATAAAATATGAGAGTTACACCGGAATTTTATGAGTTCTTAAGAAACCGTATTAACATATCTGATGTAATACGGCAAAAAGTAGCTTTAACTAGAAAATCCGGTAACTATGTAGGTTTATGTCCTTTCCATCAAGAAAAGACCCCATCTTTTACAGTTAGTGATAGTAAGAGATTTTTCTATTGTTTTGGCTGTAAAGCAGCCGGTGACGTTATAAAATTTACTTCTAATATTAGCGGTCTATCCTATAATGAGTCTGCTATAAAGCTTGCAACCGATTACGGTATAGAGATACTGAAATTAACTGTGAAACAGAAAGAATTTTATGAAGAATCCGATGAAATTCTAAATATTTTAGAACTCGCCAATAAATTTTTCAGGACACAATTAACACCTGAAATATTAAATTATCTACACCGAAGAAATATTACCGAGACAACAATAAAAGAATTTTCCATAGGCTTTGCACCGAAGAATAATAAATTTGAAAAGTTTTGTCATGATAAGAATATAGATATTACAAAACTCGGTAAAGCTGGCTTAATCGGCAGGCGAGAAAACGGTGAAATATATAATTTATTTTCTAACCGTATTACCATTCCAATTAGAAATATTTACAATAAAATTGTAGGCTTTGGCGGTAGAGTACTAGGGGCAGGGCTGCCTAAATACTTAAATTCACCTGAAACTACAGTATTTCAAAAAAGTGAAACTCTATACGGTGAGCATAAAGCGATAAGCAGTAGCTATAAAAAAAATCACTCGATTTTAGTAGAAGGTTATTTTGATGTTATAGCACTACATCAAGCAGGTTTTAGTGAAGCAGTTGCAAGCCTTGGTACTAGCGTTACCGAGAATCACTTACATAAATTATGGCGTGCCGGCGATGAAATTATATTATGTCTTGACGGAGATAATGCAGGCATAAAAGCTAGCATAAGAACTATTAATCTAGCATTACCGCTTATTAATAGTGAAAAGAAAATTTCTTTTATTAGGTTACCAAGCGGACTTGATCCCGACGATGCAGTAAATAAAAACGGTGCTGATTTTTTTGCAAAGCTTATAGATAAAAGAATAAGCCTATCAGAAATGATTTGGCATATTGAGTATAGCGGCAAGAGTTTTAAAACTGCGGAAGAAAAAGCTAATTTAGAAAAAAATTTAAAAAATTATTGCAGCAAAATATCGGATAGTGATTTAAGAGCAAGTTATTACAGGTTTTTTAAAGATCAAATATGGCAAAATTTAGTCATAAAGCAGAAGAAAGCTACAACTAAAAGCTCAAATTTAACTCCTATAGTTTCAAGTCACGGCTATTCAGAGCTTGAAATACTAGAACACGCTTTTTGTGCTTTGTTGGTTAAATTTCCTACAATACTTGAAGAAAAAGATATTAAAGATTTCATCCTAAATTTAAATTTTAATAATAAATCGCTTGAAGAATTCCGTAATTGGTATTTAAACGAGATTATAGATAATAACGTAGAAGCAAGTGAAATTACTGCAATTGTGGAAAAAACTAGCTTTTTAGATATTTTTTTATTATTATCAAAAACGGATAATTTGTTTTTAGATATCTCATTTAATAAAAATAATATCAGACTGGATTTATTATGGCAGTGGTTACATAAGAAATATTATCTAATAAATTTACAACAAGAATACGCATGTACCATAAACAGTACTGATAATCACGACTTTGAAAAAGTTTTACTATATAAAAAAGAAATTCTGAAGATTGCAAATGAACTTCAAATTTTAAACGAATCTTTTATTAATCACACGATAACTTAATTATTTCAAACTTCTTTTAAAAGAAAAAAGCATATAGGTATTTAATGAGCAATAGCAATATAGACAATGATCTAGATAAAATAGATAGTTTACTTAAAAAAGCTAAATCTAAAAAGATACCGGTCACTTATGATGATATAAACAAAGCTCTTCCTCTTAATAAAAATCCTTCAATAAGACAATTAGAGGAAGCTATATTAAAATTTTCCGATGCGGGAGTAGATATTTTAGAATCTAACGAAGATGATGAAATTAAGCTTGATATCGGAATGGATGAAGAATTTAAGCTATCTACTAATGTTGATAATGAATCTGAGGATGAGGTAGAAGAAGAAAATATAGGTACTACCGATGATCCTGTAAGATTATATCTTAAGGATATGGGGGGAGTCGATCTTTTAACTCGTGAAAACGAAGTAGAAATAGCAAAAAGGATTGAGGAAGGACGTAAAACAATGACTGCTTCCTTATGCAGAAGCCCTATTGCTATGCGTTGTTTTATAGTATGGTATGAAGATTTAGTTAATGAAAAAATGTTACTACGTGATCTGATAGATTTAGAAGCTAACATGTTACATGACGAAACACCCGAAAATGATGAAGAACATAGTAGTGATACCGAAGGAGAAGAGCATGAGGATAATCACTTATCTATGTCTAGAGTAGAAACGCAGATATTACCTAATATTATAGAGCGTATGAAAAAGATTTCTTTTATCTGCGAAGAGCTACTCATTGAAGCTAAAAAATGTTATGAGAAATCTTTTGAGCCGAAGGTTTTACAAAATAGCAAAAAATATAATAATAATTTGGAATTATTAATAAATGAAGTTTCGGAAATACATTTTAATTCTAAAAGAACAGAAGAAATTTTAGGTAAGATGTATGGAATAAATCGTGATTTAATTAATAAAGAAACAGCTTTTTTAAAACTTGCCGAAAAGTACGGAGTAACTCGCCAAAATTTCCTTGATGAATATATAGGATCGGTTATCAATGCAGCATGGAAAGAAAAAATGCTGAAAAATAAAAAAGTCGCTTGGAAAGAATTAATTACTAAAGAATCGGATTATATAGATCAAATGATTGCCGAGTTATCAGTTATAGAATCTAATACCGGTCTTTTAGTTAATGATTTTAAAAAACTAGTGAATACTATACAAAAAAGTGAGAGACAAACACTGCAAGCAAAAAAAGATATGATAGAAGCGAATTTACGTTTAGTTATATCTATCGCTAAAAAATACGCTAATAGGGGATTGCAGTTTTTAGATTTAATTCAAGAAGGTAATATAGGACTTATGAAAGCGGTGGATAAATTTGAATATCGCCGTGGCTATAAATTCTCTACCTATGCTACTTGGTGGATTAGACAAGCTATAACAAGAGCTATTGCAGATCAAGCAAGGACTATACGTATTCCTGTGCATATGATTGAAACAATTAATAAGATACTGCGTACTTCAAGACAAATGCTTAATGAACTCGGCTATGAACCGACAGCAACGGAAATCGCTAACCGTCTTTCAATGCCGCTTGATAAAGTGCGTAAAGTCATGAAAATAGCTAAAGAACCTATAAGTCTTGAGAATCCCGTAGGTGATGATAGTGACGGCGGTCAATTAGGCGATTTTATCGAAGATAAGAATGCAGTAGCACCGATTGATGCGGCAATTCAGTCAAATTTACGAGAAGTTACCACTAGAGTACTTGCAACCCTTACGCCTCGTGAAGAGAGAGTGCTTAGAATGCGTTTCGGTATAGGTATGAATACTGACCATACATTAGAAGAAGTAGGGCAGCAATTTAAAGTAACTAGAGAACGTATAAGACAAATCGAGTCAAAAGCTTTAAGAAAGTTACAACATCCTATTAGATCCAAAAAACTTAATAGCTTTAGAAGCGGAGGAAAGCACGGTGACGGTAATCCATCGGATTTACTAGAAGCGTGATAACACTTATATTGTCATACTGTGATTTGATCGCGGTATCTCAGGATACGGTCTGTTATATAAGATCCCGTGGTCAAGCCACGGGATGACAATTGTAAAATCCAATCCCTTTATGTATCGATATAAGATCACCATTGAATATTTAGGTACAGATCTTGCAGGTTGGCAAAGACAAGCAGGAGTAATATCGGTACAGCAGATATTAGAAGAAGCGATTTATAAATTTTCCGGTGAACAGGTAATATTATTTGGGTCAGGAAGAACAGATGCCGGTGTTCATGCTATAGGTCAAGTAGCACATTTTGATCTTTCAAAATATTTAGAACCTCACAAAATTATTACAGCAATTAACTATTTTGCAAGACCTTATGCAGTAGGGGTATGGAACTGTGAAATGGTTCTAAATAATTTTCATGCAAGATTTTCAGCTACCTCCCGTCATTATATATATAGAATTATTAATAGACCTTATCCATCCGTAATTGATTTAAATAGAGCATGGTGGATTAGTTCACCTTTAGATGTTCTAGCTATGCAAAAAGCTGCCACTTATCTATTAGGCAAACATGATTTTACTTCATTTAGGGCTAGCTCATGTCAATCAAAATCACCGATTAAAACTTTAACTGAACTTAATATTATTAAAGAAAACGAAGAAATAAAATTATATCTTTCAGCACCCTCGTTTTTACATCATATGGTACGTAATATTGTCGGTAGTTTAGTGCTTGTCAGGAAGAATGTTTGGCAAGCAGAATATATTAAAGAGGTTTTAGAGGCAAAAGATAGAAAAGCTGCCGGTCCTACTGCTCCCGCATCCGGACTTTATTTTGTGAAAGCAGAGTATTAACAACCATAAATTTCGTTATTACAATGCCCGCTCGTAATGACGTCCTAAATTAGTACACTACGACACTGTTAATAAACTATATAATTTTTCATGGATGTTAGTTAGCTTACCTATATCATTTCCTCCGGCTTGAGCAAGGCTTACTTGCCCGCCTCCGCCACTGCCACCTAAGAATAAAGAGAGTTCTTTTGCAATTATACCTGCATTGTATTTGTCTGTTATAGCTTTACTCACCGCAACCGTAATAGATAATTTACCAATCCCCTCGGCAATATATACCACTATTAAATCTTCTACTTTTTTTGTTAAATTTTCGGCAGCCTGGCGTAATATTTTATTGTCTATATTTCCTACTTTTTTGTATAATAGTTTTATTCCTGTTATTTGTTCAGCTTGCTTTTCAATTTGCTCTATACTTAAATCTAAACTAGCTAAATGAGTTTTTTCTAACTCTTTCTCAAGTTCCTTGTTACGCTCTAAAATATTATTAACCTTAGTAATAAGCTCGTTTTTGTTAGTCTTTAAACTGCTTTCTACCAATTTAAGTAAATTATCTTTTTCTCTCATTAATTTAATTATGAATTCCCCGCAAACTGCTTCAATTCTGCGAACCCCTGCTGCTATAGCACTTTCACTTGTAATTTTAAAAGAGCCTATATCGCCGGTATGTCTGACATGCGTACCACCACATAATTCTAAAGAAGTCTCACCCATCTTAACTACTCTTACCTCAGAGTCGTATTTCTCGCCGAATAGTGCCATAGCTCCATGTTTAACTGCATCTTCAGTTGCCATTAATGTAGTATTTACCTCATGATTATCTCTAATAATCTCATTTACCTTATCTTCGATTAAAGTGATTTCTTCATTAGTCACAGCTTTAGAATGGCTAATATCAAAGCGTAAATAAGTCGGAGCGACTAACGAACCTTTTTGTGTAACATGTTTACCAAGTACCTCGTGCAGTACTGCATGTAATATATGCGTTGCCGAGTGGTGAATTCTTAAATTTTGTCTATATTTGATGTCTATACTAAAATTAGCATTCTCGCCTACGTTAATCTGCCCCTTTTTCAAAATACATTTGTGGACTATAATAGAGCCTAAATATTTTAAAGTATCTATTACTTCTACTTTAGAATCTTTTGCAAATATCGTCCCAATGTCACCCATCTGACCGCCGGACTCACCGTAAAAAGGTGTTTGGTTGCTGATCAACAAGAATTGTGTATCTGTTTCCTGAATATTATTAACTAAATTATTATCTTTAATTAATGCAATTATTTTACATTCTGCTTCATTAAGCGTATATCCTAAAAACTCCGTACTACCATGCTGCTCTTTGATATCAAACCATAGTTGATCTGTTTTTAACTCACCGGAGCCAAGCCAAGATTTTCTAGCACGTTTTTTTTGTGCAAGCATTTGCTCTTCAAACCCTTTGTGATCAATGGAAATATCACGGTTTTTTAGAATATCTTCGGTTAAATCAAGCGGAAATCCGTAAGTATCGTATAGTTTAAACGCTACTTCTCCTGATAATTCATTACCTTTTGTTAGCATTTCTGTTTCTTCGGTAAGAAGCTTTAGACCACGTTCTAATGTGGCTTTAAATCTAATTTCTTCTTGTTCTAAGATACTGCTTATAAAGCTTTCTGCTCTTTTAAGTTCAGGATAAACATTCCCCATTAAATCAACAAGTTTTGGCAGTAATTTATACATTAACGGCTCTTTGCTACCTAGCATATGAGCATGCCTCATGGATCTTCGCATAATGCGGCGAAGTACGTAACCACGCCCCTCATTTGAAGGGATAACGCCGTCAGCTATTAAAAAGCTACTTGCTCGTAAGTGGTCGGCAATAACTCGGTAAGAAAATTTAGCTTCTCCCTCTACTTTCACTTTTACTATATTTTCGGTAAAATTAATTATTTCCTGAAATAAATCTATATC
The DNA here is from genome assembly GCF_007989425.1 of Rickettsia asiatica. NCBI lineage: Bacteria > Pseudomonadati > Pseudomonadota > Alphaproteobacteria > Rickettsiales > Rickettsiaceae > Rickettsia > Rickettsia asiatica. The sequence goes on along the minus strand of NZ_AP019563.1, from coordinate 1,308,962 downwards.
ATAATTGTTGTTAACATGCTGTAATACTGCCGTCATACGCTCAAGACCCATACCGGTATCGATTGATTTTTGCGGTAACTCTACTCTAGTATCTTTATCGATTTGTTCATATTGCATAAATACCATATTCCAAATCTCGATAAATCTGTCACCGTCTTCGTCCTTAGTGCCAGGTAGCCCGCCGTATATTTGTTCTCCGTGATCGTAAAAAATTTCAGAGCAAGGACCGCAAGGACCAGTATCACCCATTGACCAAAAATTATCGTTTGTTTTGATTTTTATTATGCGATCATCCCCAAAACCTGCTATTTTTTTCCAATAAGAAGCTGCTTCGTCATCGGTATGATAAATTGTTGCATAAAGTTTGTCTTTTGGGAGTTCAAATTCTTTAGTCAATAAATTCCAAGCGTAATATATGGCTTGTCCTTTAAAATAGTCACCGAATGAAAAATTACCTAGCATTTCAAAAAAGGTATGATGTCTTGCCGTATAACCCACATTCTCAAGGTCGTTATGCTTGCCGCCGGCTCTAAGAGATTTTTGACTAGTTACCGCTTTGTTATAAGGTCTTTTTTCTTGTCCGGTAAAAACATTTTTAAATTGTACCATTCCGGAATTAACAAACATTAAGCTAGGGTCATTGTGTGGAATTAACGAGCTAGCCGGTATATGTGTATGATTATTTGCTTTAAAGTAAGTTATAAATTTACTTCTAACTTCTTCAGTGGTAAATTTAGTCATGGTAAGATATATTATTTAATGTTATGTCATTCCCGTGTAGATCATTTTTCGTCATTGCGAGGAAATTATAAAATAATTGACGAAGCAATCCAGTTAAAAATCCTGATTTACAGGATTTTTATTATTTTTTATGGATTGCCACGCAGCCTACGGTTGCTCGCAATGACGACTTGGGTATCCACGCAGGCAATGCCACGCGGGGATGACATCGCGTATAGTAAAATACACTGAATTATGATTAAAATAAATTTATTTTCTTTCAAAAGAAAAAAAATCGTGGTGTTACTAGGTAATAAAGGTGTATTTCTTAGTACTTTTCTCGATAATAAATTATTAGATAAATTATTTATTCCTACTCAAGAACAGATAGACTTAAACCCTTATAAAAACTTTTTTAGTAAATTTCCAAAAAGCGATATTTATTTTTTACTTGATGGCAGCGAATGTAAAACACGGCACGATCAAATACCTATATTACAGTTAATAGTTAAACTTGATCCTATTGAACAATTTATCGAAGGTTATTTTAATAAAGAAGACATTATAGCACATTGTGTTTACGAAATTACTACTACACCAAGTGAAATTTGGTCGACTTTAATTATGTCGTGTCCATTTGAAACACCTTTAAGCGATATAATTTCATGCATTATAAATAAAAGATCGCTTGATTTAAAAGGAATTTACTTTTTAACGTTAGAGCTAAAAGTTATTATAAATAAAATAGTGCAGAATATAGAAAATGATAAATATAACGATTATTTTCAAATTTGTGTATATGCATCACAAGCTAGCGGTATAAAATTTATTATCAAACATAAAAATAATATAATAACAATTAGAAACCTTGAGTATCCATTTGATAAAACAACCGGCTATGTTCAAGGTATTATAGAACAAGAAATTAATGATTGCTTTATATTATTTAAAAACTATATAAGTAATCTTGATCAAAGAGCCTGTATAATTCTTATAGTAGATGAAGAGTTAAAATCTTTATTAGAATCAACAAATTTTGAAGATCGCCCTGTAATCTTTATACCGGTTGATAATATACTAAATAAGCAAACTCTAGAAAAAGAAAGATTTATAGATACGAATATTAGTAGGCTGTTTCTAGAATATAAGAGTTTTCCCGCTTATAATAATAATTTAAAATCAATAAAAAAACTAGTTACTATAAAGGATCTGACATTTAAATTATATAGTGCATTACTTATAATATTAATATTAGTGGTCGGTATTATCAAATATAATACACAACAGAATTACAAAGACATAAACTCTATTAATGAAAAATATTATGCAACAAATCAAGAATATGATAGTATCAAATATAAATATCCTTATATTAAAAATACTACTAGCCTAGCTGATTTATATGTAATAGAAAAATTACTAGAAGCACCGGTACCACTGCCGTTTGATTTACTTAAAAGGCTAATAATTACTTTAAATCCGGCTTTTAAATTAGAAGAAATTAAATGGGAATTAACAAATATAGATAATATTTTGTTAGTTTCTAAGAGACAATTAATAATCAAATTAATACTTAAATATCATACTAATAATCTATCGGTAGATGAATCTCTAAAGATGCTAGATGATCATATGCAAAACGTAAAAAATAAATTATCTAATTTGCAGATAGATTATGTTATATATAAGGATAAAATACTTGATAGATTCGGTAAGGTAGTAATTCCTTTATCGGTTAATATAGTTGACGATAAAACTTAATATACTCGATCAACTTCAAAAATTGGCGTCGTCGTTCTACAAGAGCTTCGGTTCTCACGTATTAAGATCCTCGCCTTGTGAACTCCTAGTTCTTTTTGAAGTTGATCTTCGTATATACTCTTCATTTTACTTCGGAGTATATCGATCCTAAACCGGCACTAATAACCCAAGGTAAAAATAATGTTTGAAAAATATATTATGTATTTAAAGAATCTTATATTCTTTCAATTTATTATATATTTCTTCTTTATTTCCTTAACTATTTGGATAATAAAAAATTTCCAGCAAGAATACAGTAAATCTATTCTTGATAAACAAGTTTCACAAGAAAATCTAACAGAAGAAGTTTTAAAGCTTTATTCTGTCATTAACTCTAAAGAAGAAATATTAGAATCTTACAAAAAATATGTAGATTTAAGCATGCCAAGTAGTGTGAGTTGCTTAAATTATCAAGAACTAATTCCTAAAATAAAAAGCTTAAGCAATAAATATGATTTAGTAGAACCTATAGATGTATCTATAAATTCAGTATTTTTTAAAAATAATGTTCAGGTGGTTGAAGGAGAAGGTGAATCGATTCATGTAAATAATTATAGCATAAATATAAAATATGCATGTGCAGATTTTTTGACTTTTCTAAAAATATTCTCTGAAATTTATTCTTATATGCCTCCTAATACTCTTATATCTTTTGTACGAGTACGTAATGAAGAAGTGTTAACGCCTAAGAATATCTATAAACTTTCAGTAAATCATGCTCCTAATCTTATTTATGCTAAATTAATATTATATATCAGAGAATTAGCCTCAAAATAAATTACTAAAATGAATAATGCGATAATACTTAATAACGTAAATACTAATTTATTTAAAAAAGATATTGTTAATAATTTTGTCAATAATCTTATGAAATCTACTTGCTCTACTATTGCAAATATGCTTGCTATAGATTATACGCTAAGGCTTAATTCTAAACCGGACGCTGAAAAATATATTAATAAATGTATTTCTAGACTCAAAAATTATTTAGGTATGCGGGTTATTAACGATGATAATTTTTCCGTAGCATTAGAGTTATTTGCAATAATGATTACTTCTGAAGACGAAAATGAGCAAAATAAGAATAATATTTTAGAGCAATCACAAGATATAATAGCAGAAAATCTTGTAGAAGTTTATTTTGGAGATGAAAAAATAAATAGTACCGAAAAAGAAAAAATTAAAAATATATTTAAAACTCTTTTAAAAGAGAAGAATTTTGACAAAATAATAAATTATGCGGAGTCTCACAAAAAATTATTTAAGGCTTCTGTAATGTATGCAATGAAGAAATATAATAATATTGATGAAGCAACCATCTATATAAAGAAAGAATTTAATAAAATATTAGAGAGGTCTTTAACATTTACACAAAAAAGTAATATATTTAAACAAGCAACTGGAAAAATCGCCGGTGCTGTTTGTGCTTTATTGGTCGGAGCAATTAGTGTTGCGACTGCGGGAGCAGCTTTTTCTATCATAGTTGTACCGGCATCAATTTTTGCCGTCAGATATGCACCTGAACTTGGTGAAAAAATTGGAGGATTAATTTTGAATAATGATAATGCAATAAAACTAGAACAAAGCAATATAGATAAGTTTATGAAAACATTACAAAATGATAAAGAAAGTCTTCTATCTCAGGAAAAAACAAAAAACATCAAACAAAATATTAAAGTTTCTCCTTCTCAAATAAATGCTAAATTAACTAAGAAAGTGGTTAATGAAAAACATAGATAGGGCATCGTCATTGCAAGCGACTGTAGGCGTTGTTGCATGGCCCGTTTTGTGTCATTCCCGCTTTTCCGCGGGAATGGGGAGACACTAAGAGCATTTTCCGAGCCATGCAACAAAGCCATAAAGCTATTTTTACTTGAGAATATAAAATATTACTCTTATTATCTTTTTTAAAATCAATAAAATAACTTAATGAGAAAAGTAGTAATATCCGGCATGATCGGCAACGCTTTAGAATAGGATTATGCATTATATGCTCAATTTGCTTATATTATAGGGCAGCATTTTTTTTCCGGATTCAGAAATGCAGGAGACTTTAACTTTTGCGGTATTTGCTGCAGGCTTTGTAGTACGAACGCTCGGCGGTATTATTTTCGGTAATATCGGTGATAGATTCGGTAGACGTACTGCTTTGGTAATGGGTATTATAACTATAGCAATACCGACTGCTGGGATAGGTCTCTTACCAAGTTATAAAAACTATTGGAATTGCCGCTCCTATTATTTTAACTATTATCAGACTCATACAAGGTTTTTCTTTAGGAGGGGAATTTAGCGGTTGTATTTCGTATATTGTAGAACATGCTTCGCTCGAACAGCGAGGACTTGTGGGGAGTAGCTAATTCGTTAGTATGTGCGGCGGTATGCTGCTTGGACTTGGTACAGCAGCCGGTTTTTCTTATTTTATGCCTGCCGATATGCTATTTGAATGGGGTTGGAGAATACCTTTTATTGCCGGTTTATTTATTAGCTCCGTAGGTTTGTATATTAGAAAAAACCTAGCAGAAAGTCCTATTTATAAAAAAGCTAAGGAAACAGGGCGTTTAGCACATTTTCCTTTACGCGAAACATTAACAAAATACCCAAAAGAACTAATTATCGCACTTGGTCTTTATATTACCGTAACTGCTCCTTTTTATACTTCTACGGTTTTTATCGGTAATTTTATGCAAACACTTGGTTATACTAATCAGCAAAGCACAATTGTTAGTAGTATAATATTAATCGTAATGATGATAGTATTTCCTATATCTGCGTATGTTTCGGATAAGGTGGGGCGGCGTCCTGTACTAATATGGGGGATTATCTTGTTAATTTTATCAGTCTATCCTATTTTTGTAGCCTTAGGATCGATGAATTTTACTTTAGCTATAAAATATCTCAAGTAATATTTACCGGAGTTATTAGCATTTATATGGGACCTATTCCAACGGTTTTAGTAGAGATATTTCCGACTAGCATAAGATTTACCGGTGTTGCACTTTCATACAACCTTGCTGCTGCTATATTTGGCGGTACTGCTCCAATGTTAGCAATGATATTAACGAAAGTTACCGGAGACAATTATGCTATTGCATATTATTTAATTGCACTTGCCTTGTTATCTTCTATAATCCTAAAATTCTATAAAGAGACATATAAAAAGAATCTAGTAAATTAATATAAGTGAAGTTTTTGAAATACCAAACGGTGAAAGCAAGGTTTTACCCCATTGTTGTTGTGCTCCTTGCGTTGGTCCTTTAATGGAAAAAATGATCGATACCAGTATTAAGTTTACGCTTTTTTTCTACAATCCTAATATTCATCCTAAAAAAGAATATGAGCTTCGTAAAAACGAAAATATTAAGTTTGCCGAGAAGCATAATATAGAATTTATCGATGTGGATTACGATCCGCAAAATTGGTTTAGAAGAGCTAAAGGGATGGAGTTTGAGCCTGAGAGAGGTAAATACTGCACAATGTGTTTTGATATGCGTTTCGAGCGTACGGCTTTATATGCTTATGAAAACGGCTTTAAGGTTATAACTAGTTCGCTTGGTATTTCTAGATGGAAAGATATGAACCAAATTAATGAATCAGGGATTAGAGCTGCATCTCATTATGAGGAGGTAACTTATTGGACTTATAATTGGCGTAAAGACGGCGGTGCTAGTAGGATGTACGAAATCGCTAAAGAAGAGCATTTTTATAAGCAAGAATTTTGCAGTTGTGTTTATTATTCTTTCCGTGATACTAACGATTGGCGAGTAGCAAACGATCGCCCTAAGATCGAGATCGGCAAGGAGTATTATTAGGATCTCAAATTAATAAAAAAACATTTTATTTTTTTGAATCTTTATATTATAATAATCTAGACAATCTAGCTATATGAGGATTTTATATGAATAAATGGCAGTTACACGAAGCAAAGAATAAGTTAAGTAATATTATTGATATTGCAATGCATGGTACCCCTCAATGTATTACAAAAAGAGGTGAAGAAGCAGTTGTAATTATTAGTATAAAAAACTATAAGCAATTTACTAAACAAAAGCTCAGTTTTAGTGAGTATTTATTAAGTGCTCCTGATTTTAATAAGTTGGATATTCAAAGAACAAAAGGCAAAGCTAGAGAATTTGAGTTATGAAATATTTAGTAGATACTAATTCTATATCAGAATTATATAAAAAAAGCCCTGATAGTAGAGTAATACAATGGTTTTTAAGTATTGGTTTTAGTCAGCTATATTTAAGTTGTATAACTATAGGTGAAATAAAAAAAGGGATATTAAAGTTAGCCAAGAAAGATAAAATAGCAAGTCTAAAATTAGAAAAATGGCTAGAAGGGATAATAGTAAATTACAATGAAAGAATTCTTAATATTGACAAAGAAACTTGTGAAGAATGGGGCGAATTAATGAGCATAGATAGTACGCATGGGATTGATACCTTAATAGCTGCACAAGCAAAACAAAAAAATATGATACTCGTTACTAGAAATACTAAGCATTATGATATGTTTAATATAAAGATATTTAATCCTTTTATTGATCTGTAATAATCTATTTTTTTATGAAAAAACTATCATTTCAACAAATTATACTAACCTTACAAAATTACTGGCAGGATTACGGTTGTGCAATTTTGCAGCCTTACGATGCACATGTTGGAGCAGGTACGTTTCACCCTGCAACTGTGCTTCGCTGCCTTGGTACCAAACCTTGGTCTGTTGCATATGTTCAGCCATCAAGAAGACCAGGGGATAGCAGGTACGGCATGCATCCTAACAGAATGCAACATTATTATCAATTCCAGGTTATCTTAAAACCGTCGCCGGATAATATTCAAGATTTATATCTTAAAAGTTTAGAATGTTTAGGCATAGATTTAAAAATTCATGATATCAGATTTGTTGAAGATGATTGGGAGTCGCCAACCTTAGGTGCTGCAGGGCTTGGTTGGGAAGTATGGTGTAATGGCATGGAGGTATCGCAGTTTACTTATATGCAGCAAATCGGCGGTATTGAATGTAGACCCGTTGCTGGTGAAATTACTTATGGGTTAGAGCGGCTTGCATTATATATTCAAGGTGTCGATGAAGTAAAAGAGCTTGATTGGAACGGGCAAGTAGGAGAAAAAGCTTTAAAATACGGTGAAGTGGATTTTGAAGCTGAACGGCAATTTTCAAAATATAATTTAGAGCTTGCCGATAGTGCGATGTTACTGCGGCATTTCAAGGATAGCGAAGAACAGTGTGAGAGATTAATCAAAGCTAATTTACCTATGCCGGCTTATGATGAATGCCTTAAGGCAAGTCATGCATTTAATCAATTAAATGCGTTAGGCGTGATTAGTGTAACTGAGCGTGCTTCTTATGTTTTAAGGGTGCGTCATTTAGCAAAAATTTGCTGCACAAAATGGTTGGAGATGAACGGGTGAGTGAATTATTATTAGAATTGTTTAGTGAAGAAATACCTGCATTAATGCAAAAAAATGCTGAAGAGGGTTATTTAGACATATTCACGAAAATTTTTGAAGAAAACGAAATATTTGCAAAAGTACAAGTATTTGTAGGACCTCGTAGAATAACGCTACATGCTGCCCACTTGCCGAAAGTAACGCTGCCGAAAAAAACGGAAATTAAAGGACCTAGCTTAGATGCTCCGGAAGCTGCTATTAACGGCTTTTGTAAAGCTCATAATGTTAGTAAATTAGAGCTTTCTACTAAATTAATTAATAATCAGTTATATTATTTCTTTGTCAAAAAAACAGAAGAAAGAGAAATAAAAGAGATTTTGCTGGAGATTATTATAGAGGCTATTAATAAATATAGCTGGGCAAAATCGATGTTTTGGGGCAATTACAAAATAAAATGGATCAGACCGCTACGAAATATTTTATGTATATTTGACGGCACAGTACTACCACTGCAATTTGGGCATTTAACCGCTGATAATATTACGTACGGGCATCGCCTAACTGATAATAAAAAATTAGAAGTAATAGATTTTGAAGATTATAAAAGTAAGCTTTCAGAAAATCATGTTATTTTAGAAAGAACAAAGAGAGAAGAAATAATTAAAACCGGTTTACTGGAACTAGCAAGTTCTCATGATTTAATTATAAAAGAAGATAATCGTTTAATTGAAGAAGTAGCAGGGCTTAATGAATTTCCTGTTGTGCTACTTGGAAAAATCCCGCAAAAATTTTTAGAGTTACCTAAAGAAGTACTTATTTCTTCGATGCGTACACATCAGAAATATTTTTGTTTATTTGATAAAACAGAAAATTTCGCATCGTATTTTCTCTTTGTCAGTAATGGTAGATTTGCAAATACTGAACTAGTTATTCAAGGTAACGAAAAAGTACTATCGGCACGTCTTTCGGATGCTTTATATTTTTATAAGCAGGATATAGCTAAAACTTTAGAATCAAGATTAGGCAAATTAGAAGCTGTAACATTTCATGCAGAACTTGGTAACTTAAGAGAAAAAGTTGAGCGTATAATAAAAATTTGTAATTATATTTCTCCTGAAAATAAGCCTTTAAAAGTAGCAGCGAAGCTTTGCAAAAGCGATCTTGTTTCTGAGATGGTCGGGGAGTTTCCTGATCTGCAGGGAATTATGGGTTATTATTATGCAAAGCATGAAGGGCTAAATGAAGAAATAGCCACTGCAATTAGAGACCATTATAAACCGCAAGGTTTGAGCGACAATGTACCAAGCGGAAATGCTGCTTTGCTTGCTTTAGCCGATAAGCTAGATAGTTTAGTAGGTTTGATGATAGCAGGAGAAGCCCCAACAGGTTCAGGTGATCCATATGCCTTAAGACGTCAAGCTCTTGGTATAATAAGAATAATAATTGAAAATAAATTAGAGATAAATTTAAATGATTTAATTAATTTTTCTATAAACTTATATAAAGATTCATCTGATGAAAATAAGAATTTAATAATATCTTTTTTTGAAGAAAGAGCAAAATTTTACTTTAAAAATGACTATGATATTGCGTTAATTAATGCAGTTCTTGACTTAAATTTAGTAGATACAAAATTTAAGCTTGATGCGTTAAAAGAATTTTTAATAGAAGACGCAGGCAAGCAATTATTAAATGCTTACAAACGAGCTAGCAATATAATCAGTGATCAGAAAATTACCGGCTTAGTTGATGTGAGTCTCTTTAGCATACAGCCTGAAAAAGAATTATTTGAAGTAATCCAAAAAATTTCTCCGCAAATTATAGATAGTATAGCTGATAAAGATTATGATAAAGCTTTAAATTTATTATCATCTCTATTAACTCCGATTACTAGCTTTTTTGATAATGTACTTGTTAATGATCCTGATCCAAAAATCGCAGGAAATCGTTTATCGTTATTACAGAATATTTGCGAGTTATTTGATAAAGTAGCTAAGTTTAACCGCTTATGATCAAACTTTCCTATGTCATTCCCGTGAAAGCGGGAATGACATAGGAAAGCAGATATATAACAAAACAAAAATAACTAAACTAATGATAAGTAAAGCAGTTCAATTTATAAAATCCGGCAAGGTAGTTATTTTCCCAACTGAAACAGTCTATGGAATTGGAGCCGATGCTACTAATAATGAAGCTTGTTTAAAGATTTTTCAGTTTAAAAATCGTCCTGCTATTAATCCGCTTATCGTGCATGTCTCCTCCATAGAGCAAGCAAAAGAAATAGGGAAGTTTAACGATTTAGCTACAAAAATAGCAGAAAAATTTTGGTCAGGACCATTATCTATAGTTGTACCTTTAAAAGAGAATACAAATATTGCCTCGGCAGTGACTGCAGGGCTTAATACAATAGCAATTCGGATGCCATCTTATCCGCTAGCATTAGAGCTTATCAACCAATCAGGCGTACCTATTGCTGCCCCAAGTGCTAACCCCTCAAACTATATTAGTCCGACTAACGTCCAGCATGTCACGAAACATTTTAAGGATAATGAAGAAATCTTTATTTTAGCACCTGAAATCTATCAGTCTGAATATGGTTTAGAGTCAATGATAATTGATACTACAACGACTAACCCTACTATTCTTAGAGAAGGGTTTATAACCGCTGAAATTTTAGAAGAAGTACTGGGGGTAAAAATTTTAAAAGCATCAGAGACGAATGATATAAAAGCTCCAGGCATGCTTGCAAAACACTATTCGCCGAATACGCCAGTTAGATTAAATGCTACAAATTTAGAGGATAAAGAAGTCGGTTTAAATTTTGGCAATAGCAATCTTACGGGAAGATTTTCATTAAATTTAAGTGCCAAAGGTGATCTTATAGAAGCTGCTGCAAATCTTTATGCATATTTAAGAATACTTGACGATTATGCTGCCGCTCATGATGTAAGAGGTATAGCAGTTGCTCCTATACCTCAAGTGAATATAGGGGCTGCAATTAATGATCGCCTAAAACGTGCCGCAAAATCATAAATTTCGGCGTTCTATTTGCCTTAATAGCTTTTTGATGATATTTGGTCATTACATAATTATCATGTGGCTTTAAATAATCATCTTTATTCATAATTTCAAAACTACCGTTTTGCTTTATTAGCTCTATTGCTTCATAAAAATAATTTTCGATATCAGAAGTAAATACTAAATTACCGTTATCTTTTAGCTTATCTTGCAAAATCTTAAGACGTTCCTTATTGAAAATGCGTTTCTTTTTTTGCTTATTTTTTATCCATGGATCAGGAAATAAAATATAAATTCCATCTAAACTATTATTTGGTAAATCGTTTAATATTAAATCTAAATTATTAGGAAATAATAAAAAATTCGTGATATTCTGCTCGCTCGCAAGTTTTAAAACATTTGCAACGCCGTTTAAATATACCTCTACGCCGATAAAAAGTGCATCAGGATTTAATCTTGCTTTATTAATGAAATGCTCACCCATACCAAAGCCTATCTCAAGAAATACTTTATGTTTTTCGCTTTCAAGCTTTTCCTTTGAAAATAAATATTTCGGTAGTTCGTTATCTAATAAATTTTGTTGCACTCCTGACAAACTTTTACCGATACGTCTTGCGTATGAACGATTTAAATTAATAGGCGATATTTCTATTACTCTGTTGTGCGACTGCAAATCTTGATAAATATTGTCAATATCATAGCCATAATCTAAAAAAAGCTTGCTAACTTTTTCTGCTTGATTAAAGCCTATTTCTAATACCAACTTACCGTTTGGTTTTAAGAATTGTTTGGCATTTTCAGCGATGAGAAAGTAAGCTTGCAGCCCGTCTTCTTCAGCAAATAAAGCAATAGACGGTTCATAATTGATTGTTTCAATTGCCATCTCTGATTTTTCGCTGTGAGATATATAGGGTGGGTTGCTAACGATAAAATCAAACTTCTGATTCTCAATATTAGACATCTTTCCAAACTTCGCTTCTAGAGGTAATTTATATGTCGATCCGGTACTCGAATCCTCACGTATGTCTATATACGCTGTGGTTCGAGGTGAAGTGTCTCCTTTAAATTCCTCTCTATAAGCTGGTTTGGAAAGATGTCTATTCTCAAACCAATCACTGTGAATAATCTGAATTCGATCCGTTACGTGATGTTTTACGGCATTACTTTTAGCAACTTCTATTGCATCAAGACTTATATCGGTTGCTACTGCCTTAGCGTTTGGTAGTTCACATAATAAGCTGATAGCAATGCAACCGCTACCTGTACCGAGTTCTAGGATACTTAAGAATTTGTCATTGTGAGAAGACGCCATAGGCGTCGACGAAGCAATCTCAGGCAAAATTCCTGAGATTGCCACGCTCCTTTTAGTCGCTCGCAATGACGGTTTGAGTAACCCTAGAACTATCTCCACCAAAACTTCAGTATCGCTTCTTGGAATTAATACATGTTTATTAACGATAAATTCACGTGAGTAAAATTCTTTAACACCTGTAATATACGCTATAGGTTCATGCTTTAATCTTCTTTCTAACAGTTTTTCAAAAGCTTCTATCTCGGCTTCATTTAACTGTTCATCAAGATTAATGAGCAAATACTCAATAGGTTTATTTATAACATGCTGTAGTAAAATTCGTGCTTCTAATTGCGGTGAATTGATGCCTATTTTATTTAATTTATCTGTAGCATTACTAAGAATTTGCTTTATGGAACATTGCATGGAAAGTTAAATATTAAATTATTGATTTAATACCTGATTTTGAATAGCTTGCTGCTAAATTTCTGTCTAATGTTGCAATATCTGCTTCTAAACGCGTTGCTAATTCAAGATAACAAGCATCATAAGAAGTTAGATTATATTCAGTAGTTAGGTTAGTTATAATATATAATGACTCCGGAGTAGAACAAAATTTATCAACATTAATAGGTAATATATTAAGTAATCTTATATAATCATTATAATCATTTTTGTTTATTCTGTTTCTTTTTAAAGCAATATTAAGAGTATTACTACATTCTAAATAAAATATAGCAGGTACATATGCCGTATATATATTTTCTACTATTTGGTTATAAATTTTATTATTTTTTTGTGTTGATTCATCAGGTAAAATAGATGACATAATAAAAGAACAATCTACAACTAAATTCATCTTCTACCCAAGTTTTTCATTTCTAAAATATCATCTACCGTACCCAATGGTGCACGTTTTTTAAGTTCGGCAAATTCTTGAAATACATTAGAAAATTTATTTTGATAATATTTATTTATAGGGATTATAACCGCTACTTTTCTACCTCTATTAGTAATACATAATTCTTCTCCTGCTTCTACCTCTTTTATTAATTCCGGTAGGTGAGTTTTTGTTTTAAACATTCCTATTGTTTTCATAAATAGCTCATTATACTAGTTTATTAAACTAGTATAATACTTTTAAAAATAAAATCAAATTATATTTCTATAATTTTTTGTATATCCTTTGGCAGCTCACAAGAAAATTCCATAATCTCATTACTAGTCGGATGAGTAAAACTTAAATACCAAGAATGCAGGGCTTGGCGTTTAAAATCAATTAATTTTGCTTTTAGTTCAGGGGAGGAATGAGCAATTTTTCGGTCGTTATTGCCATAAGTTTGATCGCCGACTACCGAATGCTTTAAATGGCTTAGTTGTACCCTGATTTGATGGGTTCTACCTGTACTAAGCTTGCATTCTACCATACTAATAGTACCACCGTAAAACAATTCTAGAGTTTTATAATGTGTCACGGCTTCTTTGCCGCCATATTTTAATACGGTCATTTTTTGACGATCGCTTCGGCTGCGACCTATATTATTTTTAATTATTCCTTCTAGCGGGTTAATTACTCCCCAGACTAACGCTTTATATTTTCGTATTACCTGCCTTTGCTCTATCTGATTTGCAAGCAACATATGGGCTTTATTATTTTTAGCAACCACCATCAAACCCGTAGTATCTTTATCTAAACGATGCACTATCCCGGGTCTTTCTGATGAGCCGATATCCGATAAATTCTTCGTATGATAAAGTAAAGCATTAACAAGCGTATCATCATGATGCCCTGCCCCTGGATGTACCGTCATACCTGTAGCTTTGTTAATTACTATCAAATCCTCATCTTCGTAAATTATATCAAGTGCTATATTTGCTGCTGCAATTTTTAGCTCTTTAGGTTCTTTAAAAGAAAATAATATAATATCATTCTCCTTGACCAAAACATCAGGATCAGAAATAATTACATCATTAACTTGTACGCAAGAACTTTTAATAGCTTTTTGGATTTGATTTCTAGAGACATTTTCAAGAAGCGGTGATAAAGCTTTATCAAGCCTTATGTTATTTAGTTCGTTTGGTACATGATATGTTAACATATGTTATTTTAAGATAATGAATAATACGCTTAAATGGTTAAGTGCAATCGGTGTTGAATATTATTGCTGCGAACATCCACCGAAATTAAAGGTATATAATAATACTGAACTAACTGAAAAACCACAAGTAAAACTTATGCCTACAAAAGAAGCTGCATTCAATATGAATGATAAAGTTCATGATAATATAACCTTAGCAAGATCTCTTGCCGATAAAGCTAATAATATCGAAGAACTAAAAGAATCTCTACTAAATTTTAATGGTTGTGAACTTAAGAAATTTGCTACTAATACGGTTTTCGGTGACGGTAATCTGGAAGCTAAAATTATGTTAATAGGTGAAGCTCCCGGAAGTACTGAAGATTTGAAAGGAATACCTTTTTGCGGTGAAAGCGGCAATTTACTTGATAATATGTTGCATGCTATCGGAATTTCACGAAAAAATAATGCTTATATTACGAATACGGTATTTTGGCGTCCTCCTGCTAATAGACAGCCGACGCTCGAAGAGGTCGATATTTGTAGACCTTTCGTTGAGAAGCATATTGCTCTTATTAATCCCAAGCTAATTATTCTAGTCGGTAGCACGGCTGCAACTAGCTTACTTGGAAAAAATTCGGGTATTACTAAAATTAGACAAGAATATTATTTTTATACCAATAAATATCTATCTGCCTCTATTCAAACTACGGCAATCTTCCACCCTGCTTATCTACTACGCCAACCTATGCAAAAACGTACCTCTTGGTATGATTTACTCAAGATTAAGGAGTATCTTATGAATAATAGACTTCTTGCATAACTTGTACATTAATCTAGTACTTGCAGCTTCACGTACTTTTCAAAATAATTTTCTACTGGACAATTAGTCGTATTTATGCGACAACATAATGATCTCTGGTTAAGATTAATATGCAAAAAACTAAACAAATACAATTTTTTATAACAGAAAATGGTAAATCTTATATTAAAGATTGGTTAGAAAAATTAGATATCAAGACGCATAGTAGAATTCTTAATAGATTAGTTCAACTAGAATATGGAATTTTTATGGTGATTATAAACAGATAAAAGGAAGACTATATGAGCTTAGGTTTTTCTTTGGCAAAGGTTATAGAATATATTTTACTGAAAAAGATAATAAAATTATTCTGCTATTAAATGCAGGTAATAAAGATATGCAAGGCAAAGATATTAAAAAAGCCTTGGAAATAATAGAAGAAGTTTATAAACGAAATTGAGGGTGTTATATGGAAAAGTTTACAGATTATTTAAAAGAAAAATTGCAAAATGAGGAAATATTAGCAGGGTATATTAATGAAGCGTTAGAGCAATATTTCATGGATCATAATAAGGAGCTATTTTTGGCTACTTTAAAAGAAGCCATTATAGCAAGAGGAGGTATAGCAAAAATCTCTAAAGAAGCTCATATAAATAGACAACATATATATAAAATGTTATCTAGCAAAGGTAATCCAAGTTTCGACAATATAGGATCTTTATTAAATGCTTTAGGCTTACAGTTGAAAGTAGAAGTATGTGCGTTTTAAATTTTCATTAACCTTGCAAGCTGAGCAAGATATCAAAGAAAATTTTTAAATCCTCATAAATCATAATTCATTTCTAATTTCATTAAATTAGGGTTATACTTACTGATGTATAAAAATAAGGTATATCCATATGACCAATGAAAATAATAATGATTCAAAATTTGCTGAATTAAAAATCAGAGGAAAAATATTTAAATTACCTATACTTAAAGCAAGTATCGGTGAGGATGTAATCGATATAAGTAGGGTATCTGCGGAAGCCGATTGCTTTACTTACGACCCGGGCTTTATGTCTACTGCTTCTTGTCAGTCTACTATCACCTATATAGACGGTGATAAAGGAATCTTGCGGCATCGAGGATATGATATTAAAGATTTAGCTGAGAAAAGTGATTTTTTAGAAGTGGCATATTTACTGATTTATGGGGAACTACCAAGTAGTGAGCAGTATAATAATTTCACTAAACAGGTTGCTCATCATTCATTAGTGAATGAAAGATTACACTATTTATTTCAAACCTTTTGTAGCTCTTCTCATCCTATGGCTATTATGCTTGCGGCTGTCGGTTCTCTTTCGGCATTTTATCCTGATTTATTGAATTGTAAGGAAGCAGACTACAAACTTACTGCTATTAGAATGATTGCTAAGATACCTACCATCGCCGCAATGTCTTATAAATATTCTATAGGACAACCGTTTATTTATCCTGATAATTCGTTAGATTTTACCGAAAATTTTCTGCATATGATGTTTGCAATGCCTTGTACGAAATATAAAGTAAATCCAATAATAAAAAATGCTCTTAATAAGATATTTATCCTACATGCCGATCATGAGCAGAATGCTTCTACTTCAACAGTCCGAATTGCCGGCTCATCCGGAGCTAACCCTTTTGCTTGTATTAGTACGGGTATTGCATCACTTTGGGGACCTGCTCACGGCGGGGCTAATGAAGCGGTAATAAATATGCTTAAAGAAATCGGTAGTTCTGAGAATATCCCTAAATATATAGCTAAAGCTAAGGATAAAAATGATCCATTTAGGTTAATAGGCTTCGGTCATCGTGTATATAAAAACTACGATCCACGTGCCGCAGTACTTAAAGAAACTTGTAAGGAAGTATTAAAGGAACTCGGACAGCTAGAAAACAATCCGCTCTTACAAATAGCAATAGAACTTGAAGCTATCGCTCTTAAAGATGAATATTTTATTGAGAGAAAATTATATCCAAATGTTGATTTTTATTCGGGTATTATCTATAAAGCTATGGGTATACCGTCGCAAATGTTCACGGTACTTTTTGCAATAGCACGAACCATAGGCTGGATGGCACAATGGAAAGAAATGCACGAAGACCCTGAACAAAAAATCAGCAGACCGAGACAGCTTTACACCGGTTATGTACATAGAGAGTATAAGGTAATTGAGGAGAGGTAGAGTAATTTGTGAGTAGTAGTTGTGATTTTGTCATACCGTGGCTTGACCACGGTATCTAGAAAAGTAGTTCAAGGTGTACATTTTTTGATATTTTTACTGGATACCGTGGCTTGACCACGGTATGACACCGAGGTACATAATGAATTTTATTGATGAAGTTAAGATATATATAAAAGGTGGGAATGGCGGCAATGGTTGCGTTAGTTTCCATCGTGAGAAATTTATTGACAGAGGAGGGCCGGACGGTGGCGACGGTGGGCGTGGCGGTAGCGTTATTTTCAGGAGTAATCACCATCTTAATACGTTAGTAAATTATCGATATAAACAGCATTTTACCGCAGAAAACGGCGAAAACGGTAAAGGTTCAAATAGAAGCGGTAAATCAGGAAAATCGTTAGTTCTTGATGTTCCGATCGGTACTCAAATCTTTTCCGAGGACGGTAATATATTATTGCATGACTTCATTGAAGGTAACCAAAGCTTTGAAATAATTAAAGGAGGAAGCGGCGGTCTTGGTAATAGTCATTTCAAATCATCGGTTAATCAAGCTCCAAGAAAGCGTACGGAAGGAGAAATTGCTGAAGAAATGTGGATTCATTTAAGTTTAAAGCTTCTCTCTGACATTGGGCTTGTGGGTCTTCCAAATGCCGGTAAATCTACTTTTTTATCAGTTGTAACGGCAGCCAAGCCTAAAATTGCCGATTATCCCTTTACTACTTTAGTGCCGAATCTTGGAGTGGTATATGTTGATGATGAAGAGTTTGTTATAGCCGATATTCCTGGCTTGATCGAAGGAGCTCATCAAGGACACGGACTTGGCGATAAATTCTTAAAGCATATAGAAAGATGTAATGTATTAATACATTTAATAGACGGCTCTAGTAATGATGTAGTTGCAGATTATAATACGGTACGTCTTGAGCTTGAATCATATTCCGATTATCTAAAAAATAAAATCGAAATCATATGTCTTAATAAATGTGATGTTCTTACCGATGAGGAAATACAAGAAAAAATAAATAAGTTGCAGCAAGTTACTAATAAAGAAGTTTACTCTATCTCTACCTACACTAATACCGGAGTAAATAAAATAGTTAAACTTGCTTTAGAGACTATCAAAAATCAGGAGTAATATATTACCGGAGCTAAGAAAAATTGGCTTTGTCACATGGCTCTTATGTCATTCCCGCGAAAGCGGGAATCTAGTAATCTTTAATGTCATCCCACAACTTGATTGTGGGATCTCAGGATATAGCCTGTGACATAAGATCCCATGGTCAAGCCACGGTATGACACAAAAAAGCACTGTATTCCTGTTTTTGCAAGAATGAGAAAAAACGGTAAACTTTAAATTAAAGTAATACGTTGCTCTTCTGCCTCTAGATATTTCTCTAGCTCTTCCTTAGTATATTTCTTTTCTTTAAGCTTTATTTCATTATTAAATATATATTGTACAGCTTTATCTTCTAAGGCAGGACCTTTAAGTCCTTCAATTGCTCTAGGATTATTTTTATAAAAATCAAATATCATATTTTCCTGCCCAGGAAAATTACGTGCTTGTTGCATAATAACTTTTCTTAAATCATCAGGCTCTAATTGCAAATTTTTAGATTTTGCATATTCAGCAAGTAATAAGCCTATTCGCACACGGCGTAGTGCTAATTTATTATAATATTCTGTTATTTCTTTAGAGGATTTATCTTTCAATAATGATTCATCTTGTTCATTTTTATCGGTTTCGGACTTTAGAATATTTTTTTCTTGCTCTAATAAAGATTCCGGTACATCAAAATCTAATAATTTTTCTAACTTATCAAATAAGTTCATTTTCATTATAGTATTAATAGTTTCTTCCGACTCATTTTCTATTTGTTTAGCAAAATGTGTACGCAATTCTTCAAGGTTATTACTTTGGAATTTTTTAGCAAATTCGTCATCGATAACGGTAGGTTCTGCAGTATGTATTGCTTTAATTTGTACTACAAAACGAGCATCCTTACCTGCTAAATCTTTAGCATGGTAATTTTCAGGAAAAGTAACATTAACATCTACTTCACTACCTGTTTTAGAACCTATTAATTGTTTCTCAAAACCGGGAATAAGTGCATTACTACCTATTACTACCTTAAAATCATTTAATTTACCGCCCTCAAAAGCTTCATCCTTGATGTACCCGATTGCATCAATAGTAACCTGATCTCCGTCTTTTATTTTTGCTTTACTTTCTTTGGTATAGCTTTTTGTTAATGTGGCAAGTTTTTCTAGTTGTTCCTCAACATCTTTAGAATTTACTTCTAATTTTGGACGATCTAGTGAGATTTTCTTTAAATCCGGAATAGTAATTTTAGGTAATAGCTCTATTTTTACGGTAAATTCTAAAGCTTTATCGGGTTCGTTTTGTAATTCTTCAATTTTGGGTCTACCGATTATATTTAGATTATGCTCTTTAATAACGTGATTTACCGAATGGTTAATTCTTCTTTCTATTATATCATTCCTGACGGAAGTACCGTATTTTTTCTTAACAATTGAAACCGGTACTTTACCAGCTCTAAAACCTGCTATTTTAACTTTTTTGGTTAAATCAAGCAATTCTTTTTGAATATCGTCATCTATCTCACTTAAAGGAGTAGAGATTCTTGCATAAAAATCCAATCCTTCGTTTTTTAATACGGTAATTCCCATTTTAATAATCCATTAATTCTGTACATAGTTTGCTAATCAAAATAAACTAAAGAGCCGAAATATGCAATAGTTTTTATATACTCGTTGGGCATTGCCTAAAAAGAGTTGATCTAAAATTTCTATGTCATTCTAACTAAAATCGGGAATCCAGTAATAAAATTAAAAGCTCGATTTAGCTCGCTTTTTTCTGGATTCCCGATTTTAGCTAGAATGACATAGAAATTATGCAATAAGGCATAAATTTCCATAGCTTATGACGTTAAGCAATAAGATTCAAACATACTTCTTCGTTCAGTTCTTTAGCAGAAGATAATTCTATATCAAGTTCGACAAATATCTGTACTAAGGCTATAGATAAATCATTGATCATTTTATCGGTATGGGCAGGGGTTGGGATGATTCGGAGGCGTTCCGTACCGCGAGGTACGGTTGGAAAATTGATATGTTGAACGTAAATGCCGTATTCATTAAGTAGCATATTTGAGGCTTTAGCTGCTTTGATTGGATCGCCGATAATTATCGGCACTATATGACTTTCATTTTTCAAATAAGGTATATTAAAACGTTCAAAAGAGTTTTTAAGCTTTATAACTACTTCTTGATGTTTTATTCGTTCTTCATTCGATTCTTTAAGATGTCTAATACTGTGTGTTGCAGCGGTAGAAATTACCGGTGGAAGTGAAGTGGTAAAAATAAATCCTGGGGCGGTTAGTCTTATAACGTCGACTAAACTATGGTTAGCCGTAATATAGCCGCCGATAGTACCATATGCTTTGGCAAGCGTTCCTTGAATAATATCGATTTGATCACTACAATTAAGAAGCTCGGCAATACCGCCACCCTGTTTACCATATAAACCGACCGTATGAACTTCATCGATAAAGGTTAAAGCATTATATTTTTTGGCTAAGTTGATTATATCTTTGATAGGTGAGAAGAAACCGTCCATAGAATAAGCCGATTCAAAAACAATAATTTTCGGTCTATTAATATCGACTGATTGCAAAAGCTCTTCTAGATGCTTAACATCTAAATGTCTATATATATATTTCTCGGCTCTTGAACTTGTAATCCCTACAATTATTGATGCATGATTTAGCTCATCGGAGAAAAATACTATATCCGGCATGATTTTAGCAAGACTTGCAAGCGTTGTATCATTTGCAACAAAACCGGAGGTAAAAACTAAAGCTGCTTGCTTTTTATGTAAATTTGCAAGTTCTTTTTCAAGCTCAAGAATGGCGATATTATTACCGCCGATATTGCGAGTTCCGCCTGATCCAACACCGTATTTTAGCAAGGCATCTATAGAAGCTTGCATTACTTTTGCATGTTTACTCATACCCAAATAGTCATTAATGCACCACATAACTATTTGTTTATTAGCGTGTTCTACAAAAGGAAAATTATCGGCTTGTCTTGTTAAGGCCTTAAATTCTCGATATCTTCCTTCGCTTTTGATCTTATCTATATGTTTGCTAAATATAGTATCGTAATAAAACATTAGAACTATTGGTTTGTTAGAAATTTTTTACGTGAATTGTAAAACATACTGTGTCATCCCGTGGTCAAGCCACGGGATCCATAAAAACAATAAAAAATACTAGTATTTCTACTGGATCCCGCGATCAAGTCGCGGGATGACAACGGATTACGACCATTCTACATTAAAATTAAAAAAGTTTAAAGTTATAATATGGCTTTTTGTACAATATCGTTTAATCTCTTTGAAAATGCACCTGTATCAGCAACCGGTTCACCCTCTAAAATACAGGCTTGATCAAATATTAGATTAACCAATTCTTCATTATTTTTATTATTTGCTTTTAGGTCATTAAAGATTTTCTCTATGATTTTATTTTTAGGATTTAGCTCTAAATTTTTAGCTGAGGCATTAGCTATTTGTTTCTGCTCAATCAAAAACCTTTCCATACGAATATCCATAGCAGCATCGCTAACGGCAAGACAAGCAGGGCTTGAAGTAAGTTTTTTAGAGATCTTAACTTCTTTTACTAACTCCCCGAGTGTCTCTTTAAAATAATCTGTTAGCAATTTATATTCATCATCGGATTTTTTACTATTTGTATTTTTCTCCTCAGATTGTGAAGTAGTTTGCTCTACATCGATATCGCTTCTAGTAGCAGATTTAATAGCACGTCCTTTATATTCGCTATTAATATTTACCCAAAAATCATCCACTGTATCGGTAAAAAGTAATACATCGATATTTTTACTAAGTAGTCCTTCGATTTGCGGGCTTGAAAGTAATTTATCGGGATTATCCCCGCTTAAATAATATATAGTATTCTGCCCTTCTTTAAAATTTGCTATATACTCGTCAAAGCTGATCATTTTATTATGCAGGGCACTTCTGAATATACATACTTCTAATAATTTTTCATGATCGGTAGTAGCCTCACATAGTCCTTCTTTTAAAGCACCACCGAAATTAGCCCAAAACTTATTATATTCTTCAGGTGATTCCTCTTTCTTTTTTCTAAGCTCGCCAAGCACTCTTTTTGTAATAGCATTTTTGATTTTCTCAAGCACGCTATTATGCTGCAGTGATTCACGGCTAATATTCAACGGTAAATCTTCTGAATCAACCACGCCTCGTAAAAATCTTAAATATGACGGAATTAAATCAATATTCTCATCAGAAATAAATACTCTTTTTATATATAATTTTACTCGCCTTTTGCGATCAGGGTGAAATAAGTCAAATGTTTTGCTTGAGGGAATGAAAAGCAGGTTAGTAAATTCTATAGCTCCTTCGTTTTTATTATGCAGAGTAATCCACGGATCATCTATGGCGTAAGATAAACTTTTATAAAATTCTTTGTATTGTTCTTCCGTAATTTCTGATTTCAGTCTTGTCCATAATGCAGAAGCTGAATTAAGCTGGATTTCATTATTACCGTTTTCATCAAAGAAATATATCGGTACTGCTATGTGATCGGAATAGCTTTTAACGATGTGTTTTAATCTAAAATGATCAAGGAATGTATCTTCTTCCTTTTTGATATGTAAAACGATTTCCGTGCCTCTTGTGAATTCTTTATCCGAATCTGAAACAATATACTCGCCAAGTCCGTCCGATTCCCAAACATGGACTTTATCCTCACCAGCTTTTCTTGAGGTTACAGTCACTTTATCGGCTACCATAAAGCTTGAATAAAATCCAACACCAAATTGACCGATTAGCATATTGTCTTTTTTAGAATCACCGGAGAGGTTTTTAAGAAAATTTGCCGTACCTGATCTTGCAATAGTACCAAGGTTTTCGATTAAATCCTCTTTATTCATGCCTATGCCGTTATCACGGATAATGATCTGTCCGTTATCTTTATCGACTTTAACCGTAATTTTAAAATTGCTATCGCCAGCTACTAATTCACTATTACTTTGAGATAAATAACGTAATTTATCGCAAGCATCGGAAGCATTGGAAATTAACTCCCTCATAAAAATCTCTTTATTACTATAAAGAGAGTGAATCATTAAATTTAAAATCTTGCCAACCTCGGCATCAAACTTTTTCTTTTCTTGTATCATAATTATTCCAGTTAATAAATTATTTTTTCGTCATATGATTGTCTATGTCATTCCATTGATCGCAGGAATCTAGTAAAAAATTAATGTCATCCCGCAACTTGATTGCGGGATCTCAGGACACATTATGTGATACAAGATCCCGTGGTCAAGCCACGGGATGACATCAAAAAAGTCTGGATTCCCGCCTATGCGAGAATGACATCGGCAGCCTAGCAATAACAGCACCTTATTTAATATAGGAATTAATAATCAAATTTAAATAGTCTTCATTAATATTTTTTATCAATATCGTTTTTAAGCTATGAGTATGACCTTTAATAATTTCGATATTACTACGTGATAATTTCCATTCTTTTGCTAAATAATTTATGATTTCTTCATTAGCTTTACCTTGTTCCGGTATTGCTTTTATAGATAATTTTAGATATGGGATATTATTGATAATTACAAAATCGCTAATTAGATTCCGGTTAGAATTAGGCTTTACTTTAAGACTAAGTAAAGTCTGATGTGAAGAAGAATTGTAATTGTAGAATTTATCCATGAATATCTTTTATCACATTTGCTTATTATTTTTAATAAAAAAAGAATCCTTGAAAAACTTTGCTTAAACTGATATAAAGTTTACCGTAAATGTTTAGCACCCTTAGCTCAGCTGGATAGAGCAACAGATTTCTAATCTGTGGGTCAGAGGTTCGAATCCTTTAGGGTGCGCCATTCTTCGATTTCTCATGTTTTTATGCAGCTGTCAAACGGCGGACGCAGCATAAAGTCAAGCTTTTCAGGTTTTAATGTTTGGTTAGTAAATACTAAATTTACTAAATTGTGTTTTTCTGTAATTGTCGAACTTTTGAAAGTTTGGTGTGCATTTGCAGCTATTTGTATTAGGTCTATCACTCTTAAACTATTTTCTGCCACCAAGTCTCTAAACTAAGCAGCTGTTCTCTTTCTTCTAAATAGTAAATTTATCACCTTATAAAAAGAAATATTGATAATTTAATTAAAAATATTTCTCAAGTTTATTAATATAAGTTTTAATAATAATTAAAGCTTTAATTTCTTTTGTTTTAACTAATATAGGATTATCAAAATGCCAGATTCTTCAGCTCAAGGTAAATTTGAACAACGTGAAATTAACGATAAACTAGAAAAGTTTTTTAAAGAACGTAAATTAGAATTAGAGAACTCAAATATGCTAAAAGACTTTAGCGATCTTATAGCTGATTCATCTAATAACCCTGATATCAAAAGTATAGCTCCATATGTAGATACAATGGAGAATTTGCTAAACTCAATACCGAAGCCTTACCACAAAACAGAATTCCTAGATTATGTAACAAAAATATAGTACCAAATCATAAACATGAAAATTGGCTTAATGGAGTTAATAATGGATTAAAAGAAGAAATGCTTATTAATAACCTCAAAGAACTATCATCAGACCACTCTGATGTAATGCTTAACTTAAAGCCGAGTAACAATGAAAAAGAGTTTGAAAAAAATTAAAAGATATTATTAAGATTCATGAAAAAGGGAAGGAAAATCCTGAAAACAAAGAAAAAATTTCTCAAGAATTCAAAAAAGAACAGAAAGAAGTAGGTATTTATATGGATGCTATAACACATGCTAATAAAAATACTAAACAAACACTAGAACACATAAGGGCTACTATTAACAAACATAAATCTCCCCTTCCTCATTTTATTACTACTCCCAAGAATATATCGCAAAAAAGCGGGCGAGGACCTGTAGGAAGGTAAGTAATAACTACTTGAAGCTGGTAAATGTGTCGATAATCGTCCACTAGGGTATGCCATTAACCGAAAAACAACAAGCTGCCTTAATCTCATTTATCTTTAATTTTGGTAGCGGGAAGTTTCAAGCATCAAAATTGCGGCAGAAGCTTAACCGAGGTGAATATTTAGTGGCTGCGCCAATGAGCTACCAAGATGGATGCGTGCTAAAGGCGGTGTTAAGCTGCAAGGCTTAGTGATACGCCGGCAACATTATATATTATAATTATTACCAATTATTAAAACTTCTTATTATTTCCTTTAATCCCCTATATATTCACAAATCTCTTAAATCAACTCCAACTCACTTATGCATACTTATAATTAAATTTCTATTGCATTCTTAAAACTCCTTATTATGATTCTGTCTATAGCTCATCTTTAACAAAATATTAAGATTTATAGAATTTAATAAGGATATAATTATGTTTGATTTTAAAAGATTGTTTCCAACTTCATTTGAAAGATTGATAAACGCAATACAAGCAAAAAATATAGAAGAAGCCTAAAAATTAATTGCTAGAATGGATATTACTGAATTAAGCAAAGTGGCTAACAACGGTGAAACAGCTTTAGCTTATGCTGCTTGGGAAGACTTAGACAAACTTTGTGAATTACTTATTAATAGAATGTCCATACAGCTATTAATCATGTTAATAATAACGGCTATACGGCTTTAACTTGGGCTGCTGCTAATGGTTATGAAGAAGTTTGCGAAATACTTATACTTAAAATGTCTAATGAGGCTATTAATCAGGTTACTAATAATGGTGAAACGGCTTTAAATATAGCCACAAATAAAGGTTTAAAAAATGTATGTGACTTATTGCATAAAATAAGATGGTTTTCAAAAGTTGGCTGATGGAATAAACGACAAAGTAGCTAATAACACTACAATAAATGCTAAAGATAAAGCTATAATATAAAGACACTATAGAAAATATAGTAAATAAACATTAAAGCCCTTAATAATATAACCGATATAGACAAAATAACTGCTAATATGCAAAAACTTATAGTTAATAAATCTACAAAATTTAAAATTATGACTATAGAAAACCAGCTTAACGAAATAATTGATGATCAAAATATAAACGATAATATTAGCTTGTTAGGTGGTGATAATACTTATTGTATCTGCTGCCGGTTAACAATAAAATATAAAAAATATTGATTTACACTATAAAAAAAGACAGGGGCAACTTGCCTCCACCCTTTAAATTCTTACGCTGCTTGTAAATTTTGTTGCATATTAAAAGTATCGCTTATTTGTGTTCTATAGCTTGTTGCGATTAGTAATTCAAGGTTTTAAATTATAATTTGCTAAGCAGACAATAATAACACGCATCTTATAATTTTTGCTGAGTATCTTAAACTAAGAGATATTACAGGAAACCTGCTATAAATATTTATCAATTAAGCAGACATCACCGAAGAAGGTGCAAAAGATTTTGTCGGATAATTTCCACTTTCTTTCTCCAATTTTTCAAAATGAAATATACCAAATCCAATACTTGTTGGAATCATAATAATTAATACTCCCCAGTTTCCAAAGGTTTTTATTAAATGAGGAAAACCAAAAGAGCTAATAACATACATACAAGCAGTTGATAAAGCATATGTAAATGTTACGGAAATAAAGCGTTTAAAGATTGGAAAATGTCTAAAACAATTTGGTACAGCTGGCATAACATTAAGGGCAAAAGCCATGATAAGTGATTGAATAATAAATATTTGATTTGGATTAGAAGCTTTATTTAATAAATATGGACATAGTAATATTATAATAGTAAACATACCTAATAATGCTTTTAGAATTTTTAAAGGATATATCTTATAACTTAATGCTGCTACTATTTATTATACTTATAAGTTCTATTATAGATAATTTGAAATTTTGTTTTATAACTTGTTCAGGAGTACAGTTAAATTTGGTTACAAGAATATCGCCACAATAAATATATGTAAAATAAAAACATACAGGCCATGCACAATCCATTATAAATAGAGCTATTGCTGTCTTTTTATTAATTTTTTCTTTCCAAATAGGATTATTTTCTAATACTTTTATATCTCTATTAGCTTTTTCAAAAGTTTTAAGTAATTTAAGCTTTGCATTAGCAAATTCAGGAGTTTCTCATAATGCGGTTCTTGCTAATGTTCCTACAACGGCAATAATTGTACCGATACCAAATGCATAACGCCAATTAAAGCCATAAGAAGTAACAATAGTAGCAAACTCCTAAAGCTGCGAAAGTTCCTACAGTAGCGAAAACCGTAGCTAAGGCTACAATAGGATATTGTATTGGAGGCTTAGAGTAAACTCGGTTAAATAAACTTCTGTTCCTATTACCTCTCCCATTGAGGACATACCTTGAACAATTCTACATAATATTATTATAATAGAAGCTGTTATGCCAATTTCATTATAAGTAGGAAGTAATGCCATTACTATGCACGAAGTAGCCATCAATCATAGTTGTTATAACTACTGTAGTTTTTCGCCCATATGTATCACCCAAATATCCAAAAACAAGAGCCCCGAGTGGTCTAAAGATAAAAGTAGCACATAAAGCTGCTATAGAGTAAAGCGAAGCAGCATAAGCATCAGCTTTTGGAAAAAAAAGCTCATTAAGAAGTACGGACATAAAGCATAAGATCAAAATATTCCAATAAGGTTCCTACAGATAACAATCCTACAGCTTGTTTCTGTTCTTTTGTCAAACTTCTTTGTTCTTTTTCGTAGCCTAGCATAATTTTTATATAAAAATTAAATTGTAAAAAAACTTATACTGTTTTGTATAAAAGTCAATAAAGGATTTTGTCTTATATATTTAAATAGATTAATTTAATATTTCCCAAGGCCTAATTACAAATCAGAGGAATATCTAATATATTAGACCAAACTTTATCCCAACCTTTTGCATGAGAAATATTAGGAAAAGTTTGCTTTTTTACACACGGTGCGTTACTTGTTTTTACGTAAAGTTCTGCTATGAAAGGCGGGACTCTTTTGTCATCCATGCCGGAGAGATGTAATTGAGGGATATTATTAACCTGCTTTGCATAATTTATCGGGTTTAACGATTTAACTAAGTAACCACGATAATTATGATATTTATCGAACTTTTTAATATCTAAATTACCGGCAATCGTTATAATATCTTTAACATTACTATTTTGAGCGGCAATTAATATTGTAAGCCCGCCGCCACCGGAGAAGCCGACTAAGCTAAATTTTTGTCCGTTATTGATAATATTTATGACATTGTTAATTGAATCTACGACTTCCTGCCCCATTCTTTTATCTAACCAATAATCGCTAATGCATTTTGAGTTCATTTCTAAAGGAGTATATTGGCAAGGTCTTGCTATATAAACAATATTCGGTCTTTTATCCATTGTAGCAAGCTTTAAGAGCATCGGATTAACGGGAGTAGGGTTGTCGGAATTAGCAGATCCATCCGCAAGATGTCCATCTCCCTCAATATAGAATACAAAAGGTAGGTTACGGTCGGTAATACGCTGATAAGTCGTAAGAGTAAAATCACCTCCGTTTACTAGCTGCATCTGAAAGTTATTTTGAGCTGCTATATCTTGCGAATGCTTTACCCTACTAGCCACATCATGAGTAGTAGAACACCCTGAAAGAAATATTGATGTAAGGAATATTATACAAAGAAGTTTTTTCATAATATTTAAGGTAATATTTGGTAGGAGTTACTTACATGGCTTTAATGACATTCCTGCGTGGATCAGTTTTTCATCTGAGTTACGGAAAAACTGTAAGTCTTGACGAAGCAATCCAGTAAAAAATCCTGTAAATCAGAATTTTATTATTATTTTTTATGGATTGCCACACAGCCTACGGCTGCTCGCAATGACGACAGAAAATAATTAAAACGGTATTTCGTCGTCTAAGTCGCTATGATCAAAGGAATGATTTTTAGTTTCAGAATGTTTATATTCGCTATGCCCTGAATCTTGAGTATGATTATTAGAGTTTTTACTATCTAATAATATTAATTGTGAATTAAAGTTTTGTAACACAACTTCCGTGGTATATTTTTCTTGACCTGAATTATCATTCCACTTACGGGTTTGCAATGAACCTTCAATATATAATTTACTACCTTTTGTGACATAGCGTTCTACAACAGATACTAACCCCTCACTAAATATCACTACTCTATGCCATTCGGTTCGTTCTTTTCGTTCGCTGGTGATGCGATCTTTCCAAGTTTCGGTTGTTGCTAAGGAAAGATTAATGATTTTTTTCCCTTCGCCCGTAGTTCTAATTTCCGGATCACGCCCTACATTACCTATTAATATTACTTTATTTAAACTACCTGCCATAGATTACTACCTATTTTAAAATATTATTATTGCAATAATAAAATAAAAGAGCCTATAATACTACAGGTTTTTTAAAAAATATCTCAAAAATTTTGTAGTGAAGTGATTATGAACCAAGAATATATTAAGGTGCGCGGTGCTAAAGAGCATAATCTAAAAAATATAAATGTTGATATTCCAAGGAATAAATTTGTTGTTATCACCGGTCTTAGCGGTTCGGGCAAGTCTTCTTTAGCATTTGATACTATTTATGCAGAAGGCCAAAGGCGATATGTTGAAAGTTTATCTTCATATGCAAGGCAATTCTTACATTTACAAAATAAACCGAATGTGGAATCTATTTCCGGATTATCGCCTGCTATTGCAATTGACCAAAAAACTACTTCCAAAAATCCACGTTCTACGGTTGGAACTATAACGGAAATTTACGATTATCTTAGGTTATTATATGCAAGGGTGGGTATTCCTTACTCTCCGGCAACCGGTCTTCCGATACATAGCCAAACGGTTTCCGAGATGGTAGATATAATTAACAAACTACCTAAAGGTACGAAAGTATATTTACTCGCTCCTATTGTTAGAGGACATAAGGGGGAGTTCAAACGTGAAATTATGAATCTGAAAAAGCAAGGCTTTCAGAAATTAATAGTTAACGGGGAAGTTTGCGAAATTGATGATTTACCGAAGCTTGATAAAAATAAGAAGCATAATATAGAAGTGATCGTTGATAGAATAGTTCTAGACGAAAGTTTAGGTAATAGACTTGCAGATAGCTTAGAGAGTTCGTTAAATCTTGCCGAGGGTATTACTTATTTGGAAATTGTAGAATTGCCGCCGGCAGTTAAGACCGAGTTTGAAAAAAATCAGCGTATTACTTTTTCCGAGAAATATTCTTGTCCGGTATCGGGTTTTCAGCTTACTGAAATAGAGTCTCGAATCTTTTCTTTTAATAGCCCTTTTGGAGCATGTCCTAAATGTGAAGGAATAGGTAAGGAATTTTTCTTTGATAGAGATTTAATAGTTCCGGATCAAAGAATTTCTATTAAAGACGGTGCAATAGTGCCTTGGGGTAGTACATCTTCTAAATTTATCCTAGAGACATTAAAGGCTCTTGCCGATCATTATAAATTTTCTATTGAAGTACCTTTTATAAGTTTATCACAAAATGTTAAGGATATTTTATTTGAAGGTTCAGGAGAAGAGGCAATAAAGTTTGAATTTCACGACGGTTCTAAAACGCAAATAATAGAACAACCTTTTGCCGGTATAATACCAAGTTTGCAAGAAAAGGACCGTACTATAGAATCAGTTTTAATTAAAGAAGAACTAGCTAAATTTAAGTCAGAGCATAAATGTACTGCTTGTTCAGGGTTTAGATTAAAAGACGAAGCGTTATGCGTTAAAATAGCGAATCTTCATATAGGCGCAGTAGCGGGTATGAGTATTGCAGCCTTGCAAAAATGGTTTAGTCACTTAGAAGAAAAATTAAATAAAAAGCAATTATTTATTGCCGAGCGTATACTCAAAGAAATTACCGAGAGATTAAAATTTCTTATGAATGTCGGGCTTGATTATCTAACGTTATCACGAGAAGCAGGTACTTTATCGGGAGGGGAAAGTCAGCGTATTCGTCTTGCATCTCAAATAGGTTCAGGGCTTAGCGGTGTTTTATATGTACTTGATGAGCCGTCTATCGGTCTTCATCAACGAGATAATACAAGATTAATTGAGACACTAAAAAGGCTTAGAGATCTAGGTAATACCGTTTTGGTAGTCGAGCATGATGAAGAAACAATGTATGAAGCAGATCATATTATTGATATAGGACCGGGAGCCGGTATTCACGGCGGTCGTGTTATTGCGGAAGGAAATACTGAAGAAATAAAGAATTTTGAAGAAAGTATTACAGGTAGGTATCTAAGCGGTCGTCAAACAATTAAAGTACCTTCTGAAACAAGAGTAGGACATGATAATAAGGCAATTGAATTACTTGGGGCGGTTTCCAACAATTTAGATAATATTGATATCAAAATTCCACTTGGTACGTTTACTGCTATAACGGGAGTATCAGGAAGCGGTAAATCAAGCTTGATGATTCATACTCTATATAAAGCGGCTCTAAAGCATTTAGAGCCGACTAGCAAAGTATTCCCGGGAAAATATAGAGAGTTAAAAGGACTTGAATATATTGATAAAATTATCGATATTAATCAATCTCCGATAGGTAGAACTCCTCGTTCAAACCCTGCAACTTATACAGGTGCATTTACCCATATTAGGGATTGGTTTGTGGAATTACCTGAATCAAAAGCTAGAGGGTATAAAGTAGGCAGATTTTCGTTTAACGTTAAAGGCGGGAGATGTGAAGCATGCCAAGGTGATGGGCTGATTAAAATAGAGATGCATTTCCTACCTGACGTATATGTAAAATGTGATATTTGTAACGGTCACAGATATAATAGAGAAACTCTTGAAATAAAATATAAAGGTAAATCTATTGCTGATATTTTAATGATGACGGTAGAAGATGCGATGCAATTTTTTGAGAAAATCCCGTTAATCTATGAAAAACTAATTACCTTAAATGCGGTGGGCCTAGGCTATATTAAAATCGGTCAGTCTGCTACTACTCTTTCAGGCGGTGAAGCACAACGCGTTAAGCTTGCTAAAGAATTATCAAGACGTTCAACCGGTAAAACGCTTTATATACTTGATGAACCGACTACGGGACTACATATCGACGATATTAATAAATTGCTGCAAGTTTTACATAAACTTGTTGATATGGGCAATACCGTTTTAGTTATTGAGCATAATCTAGATGTTATAAAAACAGCAGATTATATTATTGATATCGGTCCTGAAGGCGGTGACAAAGGCGGTAAGATAGTTATATGTGGTACTCCTGCCGATATCGCTGCCTGTGAGGAAAGCCATACCGGTAGATATTTAAAGCAATATTTGAAGTAGCTACTTAAAATCCTTATCTAAAATAATAATAAAAAACCTAACTCAAGAGATACCTTAACGCCATGCCCCATTAATTATATTTACATTTTAAGGTAATTATCTTATTAAAATGGTCTAATAAAATTATTATATAAATAATTTATTGGAAGGTAATTGTAAAAATTCATCAAAAGGGCTTTTAAATTGATATTGTATCTTTTGATCTTTAAACCCTAATTTTAGAAATAGTAGATCTATAATGAGGTTTTGTTGTTTTAAGTTTAATTCTTTGTATTTACAAGGATCAGATAGTACTAAATTTAAAGTAGGCATAAATTCAATTATAATATTGCATTTTGCATTATATTCTTCTAACTCCTCATTTATTCTATTTTGTGCTCTCTTAAAAGTTTTATATGCTCTTTTTGATATTCAGAGGAGTCTATACGATTATCTAACAATAACTTACGCTGATTATTGAGACAATTTGTGATTTCAGATTTTTCTTCTTCTAATCGTTTAAAAACATCAGTAAACATATTTTGAGTAGTCTCATTAATCAGATTCTTTAATTCGTAAAGTTTTTTTGGTGTACAATACATTAAATTAAAAATATCCTCGACCTTTTGTAAAAACTTTTTATTTCTCATAAGTTATTGATTATTACTATTAAAGTAAATATATTTATTTTTTATATAAACAAGTTTTTTATTATAAGTTGAAAAACCTAAAGAGATTTTTATTAATGCTTATGATCATGGTGGTGGGTATAGAAGCCTAGAGAAGAAAGGGCATTGGAAAATTCGGAGTTAGGAGTTATTTCATTTGGTATTCCGCTACAACATATATGACCGTTTAAGCATATCACTTGATCGGAGTTTTTTATTACGGTAAATAAATCGTGAGAGATCATAAAAACCGTAATATTTAGCTTTTTACGAATCAAATTAATAAGCTGATAAAATTCTTGTTGGCTTGTTACGTCTAAAGACTGTAACGGTTCATCTAAAATAATTAAGTCGGGATTATTAACTATTGAACATGCAAGAACTACCTTTTGAAACTGCCCTCCTGAGAGCTTAGAAATTTCTTGATCTTTTATATGTTCCAAATCAATAAATGAGTTAATCTCTTTAATATTGTTATTAAAATTACTCGGTGCTAACAAATCTAAAAATTTTTTTACTGTAATAGGTAGGTCAGGGGTTAATCCGAACTTCTGCGGTACATATCCAATTTTTAATTTGGGATCAATTATAATCTTGCCGCTTGTTGGTTGTTCAAGCCCAAGCATTAATCGCACTATGGTGGTTTTGCCTGCACCGTTAGGTCCAATTAAAGTAGTTATATTATTTTTTTTGACAGTGAAACTAACGTTATTTATCGGCAATTTATTACCAAATTTTTTAGATACGTTACGAAACTCGATGATAGGTTTTTCCAAAGCGATACTTTATATTTACGGCTTTATTGTCATCCCGCGAGCTCTTGTAGCGGGATCCAGTCTTTGTGTATTTTTTTAGATACCGTGGGGCGGAGCCATGGTATGACATCGGGGCTGTATTATGTAGAATAAATGCCTATTAGTTCTGCCTCGGCAAGTAAATGTTTTTGTAAAGCCAATACTAAATCTTGTTTATTAGCATTCTCATCAAGCTCAAGATAATCATTTAGAGCATATAGTTTAAAAAAATAACGATGAGGTTTGCCGGCAGGTGGACAAGGACCACTGTACTTTTTTTCTTTCCAGCTATTATTTAAAATTTTAATATTGCTATCTATTTGCCCTTCTGAAAGCTTAGTAACAGAAGCAGGAATATTATAGATTATCCAATGATCCCATATACCGTGCGGCGGTGCTATTTCTACCGGTGCATCCGGATCATCCATGATAAGTGCAAAAGATTTAGTATCTGCAGGAGCATTATTCCATTCTAGATGCGGTGAAACATTTTGTCCTTTACAAGTAAATTTATCAGGAATGCGGTCATTATGTTTAAACGCCGTACTTGTTATTATGAAAGTCATAGGTTGCTCCTTTTATTCGTCATTGCGAGGAGAGGCAAAGCCTCGACGTGATAATCTAAGGCATTTTGCACTGTTTCATGAGATTGCCACGCTCCTTATCAGTCGCTCGCAATGACGTTTGATACATACATCAATTCACAACTTGCCATTGTCCGTCAGGTTGGCGGCATGCATTACCATATGCTTTTTGTTGTTTTCCACCTATTACAACTGTTTGAGTGTACTCACGGCAATATTGACCAGTGCTATTTCTATAAGTTTTATTAGGTGTTACGTAACCGTAATTGCCGTTATCCGGATTACGCCATTCTACGTTACTACCGCTAGGAGCTGCTTCTAAAGCTCTCTGTGAGGTAAGCTCTGCAAGTCTTCTATCCTGCTCATCCATACCTGCACCGATTTGCCCACCAAGAACTGCTCCAAGTAATGCACCTACACCTACTCCGACAAGTTGCCCCTTACCTTTACCAAATTGAGAACCAAGTAATGCACCGCCGGCACCGCCAAGAAGTGTTCCTGTACCTTGTTTATTCATACTACCCGGACCGTTACAGGCTTGTAACATAGAAGCTGCAAGAGCTATAATCATAATTTTAGATAATAGTTTCATATAAATTCTCTCTAAATATAATATATTATTTAATAAGTATATGGTTTTTAGAATTTTGTAAAGTTAAAACTAGATTCTGTAAACAAAATTAAAATTATTTGTATTTTAAAATATTATTTTTAATTTTGTTCACAGAACCTAATTATAATTGAATTTTATATTTTCTTTGTTAAACTACAAAAAATAAATTGGAAAGATTTGTCATGGATACTAATAGCCGTAATCGGTTAATAAAATCGGCGTCTTATTTATCTATTACTATGGCATTAATTATTTTAAGTATAAAATTATACGCTTGGGTTGTTACTGATTCGCAATCAATCCTTGCTTCTTTAATTGATTCAATGCTTGATATAACTTCTTCCTTTATTAATTTAATAGCTTTAAGGTTTGCCTTGCAACCACCTGATCATCATCACAGGTTCGGGTATGAAAAAATGCAGGATTTAACAATTTTTTCTCAATCGATATTTTTCTTTGCTTCGGCTTTTTTTATAGGCTTTTCTTCGGTTAAATCTTTATTTGAAAAAACAAAACCAGAGAATATTAGCGACGGTACTACTGTAATGTATGTATGTATATTCTTAACAATTATTTTAGTATTTTATCAAACTTATGTAATTAAGAAAACGGGATCGGAAATAGTAAAAGCCGATAAGCTTCATTATTTCACGGACTTACTAACTAATGTTATAGTAATTATCTCTATAAATTTAAGTGATCATTTTTGGTTTGTTGACCCATTATTTGGTGTAGTTATTTCGTTATATATATTCCACTCTTCTTATTCTTTATTTAAAAAGGCATTTAAAAATTTAGTTGATCATGAATTACCTGAACAAGATAGACAAAAAATTATCTCGATAGTTAATAACCATTTAGGCGTAAAAGGTATGCACGAAATGAAAACTAGATATGCCGGTCAAAAAGCTTTTATCCAGTGCCATTTGGAAATGGACGGCAATATGTCGCTTTATAATGCTCATAAAATTAGCGATGAGATTGCTTTTGAAATATTGCAGGAATTTCCGGAGGCTGAAATCATTATCCACCAAGATCCTTTTGGAGTCGAAGAACACGTAAATTACCGTGAATATATTATTAGATAAAGAAACTAATTTTAATAATTTTTTCATGGAGCAAGCTTTAAAACAAGCACGGCTCGCTTTTGATAAAAATGAAGTTCCGGTCGGAGCGGTGATTGTAGATAGGTTAAATCAAAAAATCATTGTTAGTACCCATAACAATACGGAAGAAAAAAACAATGCTCTTTATCATGCTGAAATTATTGCTATTAATGAAGCATGTAATCTTATATCTTCTAAAAATTTAAATGATTATGATATTTACGTTACTTTAGAACCTTGTGCTATGTGTGCGGCAGCTATAGCTCATAGCAGATTAAAACGTTTATTTTACGGGGCTTCTGATCCTAAACATGGAGCAGTTGAAAGTAATTTGCGATATTTTAACAGTAGTGCTTGTTTTCATAGACCGGAAATATATAGCGGAATTCTTGCTGAAGATTCGGGGCTATTAATGAAAGAGTTTTTTAAAAGGATACGATAATCATGGTAGAGCATTGTTGCGTGGATCATAAAGTATGCTCGGTGTCATACCGTGGCTTGACCACGGTATCCATAAAAAATAACTTATAATACTAACAAATTTTAGTATTTTTAATTTGGATCCCGCGACTTGAGCGCGGGATGACAGGAGTGGAATCGACCCACGCAACAATACTTGTGCAAGAATGACATTGGGAACAAAAAAATATGTTAAAACTATTAACCCCCTATTATTTTAATAAATTATCAAAAGTTATAATACCTATATTAGCTATAGCTACTTTTGTAATGATGATTATAGGTCTTTATTTAGCCCTCATAGTTTCGCCGATAGATTATCAACAAGGTGAGTTTGTACGCATTATGTATGTTCATGTTCCTGCTTCTTGGATGGCCCTTGGTATTTATGTTTTCATGGCAGCATGCAGCTTTAGCTATTTAGTATGGAAAACTACTATGTCGTATTTGCTAGCTGTAGCTTCTAGTTACGTTGGAACTACTTTTACTTTGATTAGCTTAGTAACAGGCTCTTTATGGGGGAAGCCTATATGGGGAACATGGTGGGTTTGGGATGCAAGACTTACCTCTATGCTCATATTATTTTTATTATATTTAAGCTATATTATCATAGTAAATAGTGCGGATAATATAAGAAAGGCACAAAATCCTGCTTCGATTATTGCTATTATCGGACTGATTAATATACCGATAGTAAAATTCTCAGTAAATATTTGGTATAGCCTGCATCAGCCTGCTAGTGTTTTAAGGCTAGGGAGTCCAACTATTCACTCTTCAATGCTAAAGCCTTTAATTATTATGTTTATTAGTTTTATTTTATACTTTCTCTTAATACTGACTATACGAACTTCTATATTAATCGACAAAATCAAAAACCGATAACCAAATGACCTATGTTATAACCGATGAATGCGTAAAATGTAAATATACCGATTGCGTTGAAGTATGTCCCGTAGATTGTTTCTATGAAGGTGAATTTATGCTAGTTATCAATCCTGATGAATGTATAGATTGTGGCGTATGTGTTCCTGATTGTCCTATAGATGCCATCAAACCCGAATCACCGGAGTTAATAGAATGGGTAGAACGTGCAAAAGATTTTATAGAAAATAAAGGATGGAAAAATATTACAAAAAAAAAACCTGCTTTGCCTGATGCCGATAAATTTAAAGATGAGAAAGATAAGTTTAATAAATATATGTTTGCTGAAGTATATTCTGAAGAAAAATGAAAGTAATTATACAAAGTTCAACTTGAAAAAGAGCAAAGAATCCACAAGGCGAGGAGCAGAGCATATACTTAATACGTGAGTACCGCAGCTCTTGTAGGATGACGTAGCCAATTTTTTAAGTTCAACGAGTATAGATGTGTTTATTTTGTCACAAAACTTCATAAAAGCTTTATTATATGAATCTAATTACCGATTAAATATAGAACTAAAAAATATAATATGTTATTATGCTATTGAGATAATGTTTAATTATTTGATTTGAGGTGCTAATCATGCAAAAGTTACTTTTAATAGCTGCTACAAGTGCAACAATTTTATCTTCTAGCGTATCATTTGCCGAGGGCATGGATAATGACTGGTATTTAAGAATAGATGCCGGTGCAGCAATGTTTAATAAAGAAAAAGATAAGGCAACCGGTGTTAAATTAAAATCTAATATGACTGTTCCAGTTGATTTAGGTATCGGTTATTATATTTCCAAAAATTTTAGAGCCGATTTAACTTTAGGTACTATAATCGGCGGAAAGCTAGAGAAATCCAGAACTGCAACTAATGCACCTTTTACTGGTACTAACATTTCAGCAAGCCATAAACCTACTATTACACGTTTACTTATTAACGGTTATGTAGATTTAACTAATTTTGATATGTTCGATGTTTTTGCTGGTGCCGGTATTGGTCCTGCATTAGTTAAAGAGAAAATTACATATAATGGGATAACCGGTCTTTCATCTAACACTAAAAACAGAACTAATATCTCTTACAAGCTAACTTTAGGTACTTCTGCACAAATTGCTGACGGTGTTAAAGCAGAACTAGCTTATAGCTGGATAGACGAAGGTAGAATGAAAAGTAAGAATATAATTTACCAAGGAACAAGTGTACCAACCGGTGGCATGCGTTATCAAAGCCATAACCTAACAGCTGGTATAAGATTTGATATATAATTACAAGAATATATTAATAGTTTTAGGTAGTCGTCATTGCGAGCGACTGTAAGGAGTGTAGCAATCTAGAAAAAATTTACTGTATTGCCTAGTCAGTTACATACGTAATTTCCTCGCAATGATGTAGATTATATATTTAGTCAGGATGTCACTTAAAACTATTTTTTATCGAATTTAGGTAAAAATTATTATCTAATATCGTTTTTACTAACAACTAATAAAATTTAAAGGAAAAATTTAACAATATGAAAAAATTACTTTTAATAGCAGCTGCAAGCACAGCACTTTTAACTTCCGGTCTTTCATTCGCTGATTGCGATATGAATTCTTCTGTAGATTCATCTACTAATTCATCGATGTCGTCATCTATGGAAAATCAATGGTATTTAAAACTTAATGCCGGCGGTGTGATTTTTGATAAAGCAAAACCTTCAAATAGCAGTGTTAAGTTAAAATCCAATACAGGTTTTACCGGTAATATTGGAGCAGGTTATTATATCATGGATAATTTAAGAACTGATTTTACAATTGGAATGGTAACAAATAACCACATGAAAAAGTCTACAAATGTTTTAATCTCTAGTTCTACTGTTACTACTGTACCATCGGTTATTTCAGCAGGTGGACAACTTATTATTAATGGTGTTGTGATTCCAGGAGATGTGCTTACAAGTGGTCCTGGCGGCACTGCTACTACAGTATCAGTCAAACATAAACCTACTATTGTAAGTGCATTACTTAATGGTTATGTAGATTTTATTGATTTAAGTATGTTTAAAGTTTTTGCAGGAGCAGGTGTCGGTGCTGTGTTAGTAAAGGAAAAAGTAAATATTTTAACTAAGACTGTTGCTAATAATAATGTTATTAGTAGTTCTAATTTTTCAGGAACTACTAAAAACAAAACCAACTTTGCTTATCAATTATCTTTAGGAACTTCATTTGAAGTAGCACAAGGTGTGAAAGCAGAACTCGTTTATAGCTGGACAGATTACGGTAAATCCAAAACTAATACTAAAAATGTTGCAGGAAATAAAGTTAAATTTGGCGGAACCCGTTATAAAGGTAATAACTTAATGGCAGGATTAAGATTTAATATGTAATTTCTCAAATCTTTTTACAAGCTATTAACACGAAAAAGGAGTCTTTAATAAAGGCTCCTTTTTCGTTTGTGTATTGTCTGCATGGATTGATTCCACCCCCCCTGTCATCCCGCGACTTGATCGCGGGATCCAGTCTTTTTTAATTGTTTTTTGGATACCGCGGTCGAGCCGCAGGATGACGTAAGACGCGCTTTTCGATCCACGCAGGCAAAAGCCTTGCAGGAATGACATAAAGAGTCGTCATATCTTAGGTTTTCCTTTATAAAACGTTACGTTCATTTGATGTATTGCTTCAAAGCCTAAATAAATTTTAATACGTTCTAGAATAATATCTTGATAATAAGGTAATTCTGCTGCAGTAGCATTATCTTCTGCTTGTATAAACAGTGTATTAATCTTTTGTTTTTTATAAGTATAGGTGGTGATTTTTAAAGGTAATGCTTTAGTGCTGAAGTTAAACCCGACTATTTTATTCCAGTTAATCATGATTTCAGGCAGCAACGGATGTTGTTTGGCAAATATACGTCTAACTATTTTATCAATATCCTCTTTAATTAGCTTCATTTTAATAAACTCTGCACGGTTAAAGTTATCACGGCTATTGCAAGCATTATAGATATTACGGGAAAATGTAAAGATGTAACCGAAATGATCATTAAAAATATATTACAAACTGCTATAATCGATACTACTTGTTTATGAGACTTACCTTTTTGTACTGCTTTTTGAAAAAAATGCTTTAGATGGGGTTGCCAAATTTTTTCTTTATTGAGCAGCCGAATTAATATGGTTAGCACGGCATCGGTAATGTAATATAAGCTAGCAATAGCACAAGCTATAAATAAGTTAGTGCTTGTAAGAGCAAGTAAGAGTAAGCAAAGACCCGTTAAGAATCCAAGACTAATACTTCCCACATCTCCTAAAAATATTTTTGCCGGATGCCAATTAAATATTAAAAAACCACAAGAACAACCAAGAATAATAACATTTACACTAGCTATAAAATATGGGTTATTAATAGCCGAAAATTGTAAAAAACATAATATAAGCATAGTGCTAGCAAGATGAATAGATTCTATACAACTCATGCCGTCTATACCGTCCATAAAATTATATATATTGATAAATCCAGTTAAAGCTACAGTAAATAAAGCAAAAATAAGGTATAAGCTCAAACCGTGATCACCAAATGAAGTAAACGGTAAGAAGAAATATACGGCTAAACTAGAGCAAATTAAATGTACGAGTAATCTAATTACGATCGGTAACGATCTTAAATCATCTAAAAAAGAAATTGCAGAAATTGCAAACAATAAAGGAACAAGTTTTTCAGAAATAAATGTTGTTCCAGTAGTCCATAATTCAAAAATATAAAGGGAAATTATTGCAACGAGTACAATAGCAAGCCCTCCACCGCGCGGTACTATTTTGTTATGAGAACGCCTTTTATCTGGTATATCAACTACTCCTAAGTAGGAAAGACACGTAATTAATATACGTGTTAATAGTGTTGTAGCTATAAAAGAAAATATAAATAAAACAACATTTATAAAGATTATTACATCGTTCATAGTAACATATTAGATTTAAAACTATAATATTTACGGTTTGGCATGTCTCTACTATCTTATTTGTCTCATATGAATATCGGCTTTTGAAGGTTCAGGACTCCCCCGCTTGGATTATGCACAAGTATAAGGCTGCTTACTTCATATTAAATAAAGCTCGTTTAATTATTCACGTGGATATACCGCAGCTTGGTCTATAGTTCCTTGACTTAAAACCTCATCGGCAATTAAAATATTTTTCTTATTCAAAAATAATATACGAAATTGCTCGAGTCGCATATTGCCCATATTAACTTTTAAATAATCAATCAAAGAACTCCAAGAAGAATAATATTTTTATTTATTATTTTTTGTTTCAATACTCTATTTATCAGCTCACGTATTAGAGCAAAATTGATATATAAATTTTCATTGGTGCCTTTAATACTAAGTAGCCTTTCCTTATCAAGGTTAATTAAATCCGTAATATCAAAATGATCAAGTAATTTTTTAGCAAGAGGTTTTACGGCTTTACTAGGGATAGCCGAAAATAACATTACTTCAAGTAATTCATAACCGGATAAATGTTCTGCTCCAGCGGCAACGAAGCGTTCTTTTACTCTTTTACGGTGACCTATATAATGAGGCATACCTATTTCATCATTACCGAATTCTATCAAATTATTTTCTAATATTCTTTATGTTTACTCAAATTATAAATGTTTGTCACCCCGTGGCTTGACCACGGGGTCCATAAAAAAATAAAATAAAAACTGAATACCGTGGTCAAGCCACGGTATGACATCGAGTACTTGTTCCAAACCATACAACAAAATCAATTTTTATCCTACAGTTTAATATGGAGGGTATTTTAATTTTTTAGGCGATAACGTAAATATTTCAAAACCGTCTTTAGTCACGCCTATAGTATGCTCAAATTGAGCCGATAATGATTTATCACGTGTAGTAACCGTCCATCCATCTAGTTTACTTAATATAGTGTCGTAATTACCGGCATTTATCATAGGTTCAACGGTGAAAAACATCCCTTCTTCTAATGTTAGACCCGTGCCGCTGCGACCGTAATTTAATATTGACGGTTCGTCATGAAAAACTCTTCCGATACCGTGACCTGTATAATCTCTGACCACCGAATAATTATGCTTCTCGGCATAGCTTTGAATAGCATGCCCAATATCACCGAGTTTAGCACCGGGTCTTACTACTTCAATCCCTTTCATCATTGCATCATAAGTTACTTGAATAAGACGCTTTGGCTTAATTGCTATGTCACCGACATAATACATACGGCTAGTATCACCGTACCAACCGTCTAAAATTACCGTAACATCAATATTTACTATATCACCGTTTTTTAATGGTTTATCGTTTGGAATGCCGTGACAAACCACATGATTTATAGAAGTACAAATCGATTTTGGAAAGCCTTTGTAATTTAACGGTGCAGGAATGGCATTATGAGAAGTAATAAAATTATGACAAAGGTCATTTAAACTATTAGTAGTGACATTTGGTTTTACGTGATCAGTAATAAAATCGAGCGTCTCTGCAGCCAATTTTCCTGCTGCCCGCATCTTTACGAAATCTTTTTCCATGTGGATTTTTATGGTCATGAATTTTGGTTACCTTTCACTCAAGTAAAAAAATATATTTTTCATAATACAAAATGGTTCTTTTAATGTAAATAACTTATCCTATTATTGAGAAGTGCTACTATGTTACTTGATTTAGGTTTTGGATATTATATAATTGCTAATATAATTATTATTTAACATAATGGGTGTAGTTAAGTTATTATTTGCTCTTTCTGTTGTGGCTGCACATTCAAATTCTCATCCATTTCTTAAATTTGTAGGTGCAGAAATCGCAGTACAATCTTTTTTTATGATTTTCGGCTTTTATATGGCTATGATTCAGAGCAATTATACAAGCAAAATAAAATTTTGGAAAAGTAGATATTTAAGGCTTTATCCTACTTGATATCTTTTGTATTGTAGCTACTTTCTTCTTGCAGCAAAAATTTTCTTTTTTAAGGCAATTGTGTAATCTTCCATTTCCGGCTGGTTTTTTTTAATTTTTACAAACCTAACAATGTTTATTGGAATTAATAATAATACAGTACATTTTACAAAATACTTTATTGACTCTACGCCTCCTCTTTATCAATTTTTGTTGATACCTCCTGGTTGGTCAATTGGGTTAGAAATTTCTTTTTATTTAATAGCACCTTGGATTCTAAAAAAGAAAAATATCTATATTTTATCCAT
This sequence comes from Rickettsia asiatica, assembly GCF_007989425.1. Taxonomy (NCBI): domain Bacteria; kingdom Pseudomonadati; phylum Pseudomonadota; class Alphaproteobacteria; order Rickettsiales; family Rickettsiaceae; genus Rickettsia; species Rickettsia asiatica. The sequence goes on along the minus strand of NZ_AP019563.1, from coordinate 1,264,957 downwards.
AATTTGTATATCTTTAATTACTAGAATTATTCTTCAATTTAACGGATTTATAGGAGATCCTTGATCTTATAGATTCTTTCCTTCTGAACTTGCAATTTTCTTAATTGGTAGTCAAGCATTTTATATTTATACTAATCAAGAAATAAACGAAAAAAAGTCTTGGCTTAGTCAATTACTCTATTTATATATTATATTAATAATTATTACTTTTCCGTTTATCCCAATAGAGCTTCAATTAAAAAAATTACTTTTTTATTGTTTATTTGCTTTATCTTTAGGAAAAATATTTGACTTAACCAAAGATAATAAGTGAGACAAATTAATTGCTTTACTCTCTTACCCAATATATTGTTGTCATTTAATTGTCTTGTATAATATATTACCTGCTATTTCATATTGGGCTGATAATGGGAAATTTCTTAATACGTTGGTTACTTTTATAACAGTAATAATTATTTCTTTTTTAATTTATTTCTTTATTGAAAAGCCTATAGAGTATTATAGAAAAAGATATAAAACTCATAATTTAGCTTAATATTTAAAACTATGCTATATTACATAAACAAAATTCTTTTAAACAATAAGGTGCAAGCTGTTATCTTAGGGATAATCGGGCTTGGTATTGTTACTGTTCTCACATCGTATAATATAGACGATCCTTCTTTTAACTCAGTCACAACAGAGTACTCTAGTAATTTAGTCGGAATTTTTGGTTCTTATTTATCGGATTGTTTATATCAATGTTTTGGGTTGGCTGCTTTTATTATACCGCTTGCTTGCTTTGTTTGGGGGAGAAATTGTTGGTATGGAAGATATCGCGGCTCATTTATCCGTATGTTTGTAATGTTTCTTGCTCTTGTTAGCAGTAGCACATTATTATCTAAGTTTAAGCTAGAATTCATACCGACAAATGCAGGCGGAGCTATTGGAATAATAGCTTCTAATTTTTTTGAGCGATTTACAAATCAACTATACTTATTATTAATATTTTTTACCTTTATTATATTAGTTGTTTTACTTGAAATTAAATTTACTTCTTTAAATAATTTTATTATTAAACTAGGTAAATTTTTAACCTATTGGATACAATCTTTTTTACATAATGTATTTTCACGATTGTCGTCGATAAGATTATTCCCTACTAAAAACAATGATAAGATAAATATAACTTCTTCTTACCAAAGGCCCGTGAGTGAAAAAGTAAAATTCACTGAAGAAGCGAGACCCGTACCTGCAAATCCTATAAAATTCTTTAGCAAACCGGTTAGCCCTAAAATATCTCAAAGCGAAATAGCAGAATTGCCGCCTATTTCTTTATTACGTGATCCTGAAAACCATCATGTAAAAGGAGTTTCTTCTTCAGAGCTTAAACAAAAGGCTGAAGAGTTATTAACCGTGTTGAATGATTTTGGAGTTAAAGGGCAGATAATTAATATCAATCAAGGACCGGTGGTAACTCAATATGAATTTGAGCCGGCAGCAGGCACGAAAACATCAAGGGTAGTAGGGTTATCTGATGATATAGCACGCTCATTATCTGCTTTATCAACAAGGATAGCAGTAATACCTGGCAAAAACGTACTTGGTATTGAGCTTCCTAATAAGCAACGTGAATTTTTTTGTTTAAAAGAACTGATAGAAACTCCCGAATACCAAGACAAATCAACTTTATTGCCGTTAGTCTTGGGTAAAGATTTAGCAGGTAAGCCGCTGATTGCCGATCTTGCTAAAATGCCTCATTTATTAGTAGCAGGAACCACTGGCTCAGGTAAATCCGTCGGTATTAATGCGATGATTGTGTCGCTCTTATACCGCTATACTCCCGAAGAATGCCGCTTTATCATGATTGACCCGAAAATGCTTGAATTATCGGCTTATGACGGAATACCGCATTTGCTAACTCCCGTGGTAACCGAGCCATCTAAGGCGGTAGTTGCACTTAAATGGGCAGTTAAGGAAATGGAAAACCGTTATAGAATGATGAGCAATATCGGTGTTAAGAATATCGCAGGTTATAATGCAAAAATCTTAGAAGCAGTTAAAGAGAATAGAGTAATTGAGCGTTCGATTCAAACGGGCTTTGATCCTGAAACCGGTAAGCCTATTTACGAAACCGTTACGATGAATATGGAAAAACTACCTTACATAGTGGTTATTGTTGATGAGATGGCTGATTTAATGCTAGTTGCCGGTAAGGATATCGAAATGCTAATTCAAAGGCTTGCTCAAATGGCAAGAGCTGCTGGCATCCATATTATCATGGCAACGCAAAGACCATCGGTAGATGTTATTACCGGCGTCATTAAAGCCAATTTTCCAAGTCGTATTAGCTTTAAAGTTACCTCTAAAATCGATAGTCGAACGATCCTAGGAGAGCAAGGCTCCGAGCAGTTACTCGGCATGGGTGATATGCTATTTATGGGGAATACTTCAAAGATAAGTAGGGTACACGGACCATTTGTTAATGAAGCCGAAATTGAGAAAATTACGGAATATTTAAAAGAAACCGGTACGCCTGAATATATCTCTGCCGTTACCGAGCAACCTGAAGAAGACGATAGTAGCATTGATATCGGCGACGGCACATCTGATGAATTGCTTTACAAAAAAGCTGTGCAGATAGTACGTGACGAGCGAAAATCTTCCATTAGCTATATCCAAAGGTCGCTTAGAATCGGCTATAACAAAGCTGCCAACTTAGTTGAGAAGATGGAGAAAGAGGGAATAGTCTCACCACCGAATCATACAGGTAAGAGAGAGATATTATTGCCTGAGAGGTAGGAGTGGTTGCATGGCCCAATTCCACCTCTGTCATACCGTGGCTTGACCACGGTATCCATAAAAAAATAAAGAAGAAGACTGGATCCCGCGATCAAGTCGCGGGATGACAAAGTCGGTTCTCCCGCCTACGCGGGAATGACATAAATACATATTATCATTAACATTAATTATTAATATATTTTAATAATTGCCGCCGCAATATATTAATAATGGAAATAATTCAATTGACTACCTCTAACACTGGAACCAGACACCCAAGTTACTATACCTCATATGCATTACCCCTAAAGATTATATAATATCACGTCTTAAAGCTTTAAAAACTAAGATAGCGAAAGTAAACCCGATGGCTATAAGAGATAATAAATGGTCGGATTTACATATAGCAGTAGGATCTAAAGAAATAAAGTTAGTAAAAGCTTTATGTAATGAAAAAAATATTAATGCTACAGATGCTAAATGTAGAACTCCTTTGGAGTTAGCAATACTTGGTCATGATTTAGAAACAGTAAAATTTTTAGTTCATATGGGAGGAAAAATTGCTCCTAACATGTATGGTTGGTCTGCTATTCACTTAGCAATAAAAATCGGTAATATAGAAATGGTAAAATATTTATATGAAAATATGGAATTTCAAAAGTATGATAAATATGGATATACTTTACATGATTGGGCAAGAGCAATGGGTAATGGTAAAATAGTACAATTTTTTCATGATAAAAATCATAATAATAATAAAACTCCTTTAGAGTTAGCTGTAGAATCGAAAAATATCTCATCAGTAAAAGCATTAATTAGCAAAGGTGCTAAATTTGATATTAAAAGCGAACTCGGTTATAAGATTTTTGAACTTGCTATTGATTCTGAAGATTTGAGATTAATAGAATATCTAGTAAATCATACACACCTCAAAACTAGTAAAAATTTTGATTAAAGATTACGCCGAATTTGATAAAGCTTTAGGACAAAAGCTTTTACAAAAAGCAATATATGCCGGTGATTTAGAGTTAGTAGAAACTTTATATAGTAAAGGTGTTGATACCCAGTACAAAGACCAATTAAGGCGTCTAGCTCTGCATCATGCTATAAAAGCTAATTGCGGTGAAGAATTATACAGTTTTTAATTGAACACACTACGGATATTAATTATCGTGATAAATCAGGTCTAACACCGCTGGCCATGGCGAAGAGTAATCATTGTGTCCCGGCTATAGAATTATTGCTCAAAGCTAATGCTTCTGAATATTATATGTATGATGATGTTACTAAAGTGTTAGGAGAATATGGATACTAAATCGTCATTGCAAGAGGGTATTGCCCGTATGGATTACCGAGGTCGTCTTTGCGAGTAGGTGTTGTTGCGTGGATACCTAGGTCGTCATTGCGAGGAAAAACTGTAAGTTGTGACGAAGCAATCCAGTTAAAAAATGCTATAAATTAGCATTTTTTAACTGGATTGCCACGCTCTCTACGTTTACTCGCAATGACGGGAAAACCGAACTACGTGACACCCGCTCACAATGACGACTTAGGTATCCACGCAACAACGCCGTTACGAAATGACATATAATCTATACAAATGCCACATATTCATACTAAATTTGTAAAAATATCATCTATATTATTAATTATAATAGACATATTTAAAAAGTTGTATTAAAATTACAACACTTTCTAAGTTATTTGATTTTTATTAAGGTTTACATTATGGCGAATATTTCTCCAAAATTATTTCAAAAAGCAATTCAAAAAGGTCTTAAAACCGCTTTATTCACCACCTCAACTGCAGCATTAATGCTAACCAGTAGCGGAGCGTTGGGTGCTGCTACAATAGATGCAAATGCAACATTTAGTACAGGTGTGGGGTTAAATCCTACTGTAAAATTTGCAGGCGGTACTTTACAATATACAGATGACGATTTTACGGTTGATGCTGATGAAGCAGTAAATATTACGGCAATAGATGTAAACAGTAAAGCACCTGCTTTATTTACGGTAAATAAAAATATTTCTTTAGGTTCTGTTAATATCAATGGCGGTACGACATTTCCTGTTAGCATTAGTGATACCTTTACGTTAACTTTAACCGGTACAGATGGATTAGGACAGGGTGCCGATGTTTATAATGGTTTAGGAGCTATTACCTTAGGCGGTGCCACTGCAGGCTTAACTATTAACTCGGCTTCTATGGATCCGATAACACTTGATGGGGCACTAGACGGTGCAAATGACGATGAGGGTGTATTAAAAGTTAGTACAGATACCACTTTTACTGCTGCAATAGGTACAACCCATAAGTTAGCTTCAATAACTGTTGATGGTGGTGTAGGCGTAGATGCTATTTCGCTTGCAGCAACAAATATTATTACGAATGGTTCAGTTAATGTAACAGGTACAGTCAGTGGAGCTATAAATTTAGCTGGAGCTGGAGCAAAATTTGTAGCAGGCGGTTTAGTCACGGGTACTGCAGTATTTAATGATAATGGTAAATTAACATTAGGAAATGGAATAACGGGAAATATAACAACAACTGTAGATGATCAAGGTACACTTATTATTACAGGCGGTAATAATATAGGAAATATAGGTATTATAGCTAATGAAGGGCTAAAATTAGTAACTTTTAATAACGGTAATAATAATGCCGGTAATGGAATAGCGGCTGGTAATGTAGTTGCAACAACAATAACAATAGGAGAAGATATCGGAAATAACGCATCGATAGTGACTACCGGGCAAATAGAAGGAGCAATAGAATTTGCAAATGCTGGTAAGCTAACAGCAAACGGAAAAGTTACAGGTACGGCAGTATTAACTACCGATGGTACATTAACTTTAGGTAACGGTATTACCGGGGATATAACATCTGCCGGGAATAACGGTACGGTTATTGTAACGGCAGGTGATATAGCAAATGCCGGTACCGGTGGTAGTGCACTAAAGCAATTAACATTTAATAACGTAGTAGCAAGTAATGCAGGTAATATATTTGCGACTAACGTAAAGGTTGGTAATGCTGGAACTGAGGTAACAACAGGGACAGTAAATGGAGCGATTAATTTTACAGCTGCCGGTAAATTAACTGCCGGTGGGTTAGTTACAGGTGCAGCAGTGTTTAATGCAGATGGGACGTTAACTTTAGGTAACGGTATTACCGGGGATATAACAACGACTAATGGTGGTGATGGTACAGTTATAGTAACAGCAGGAGATATAGCAAATGCCGGTGCAAATGGTGCTGCCTTAGCAGCAGTAACATTTAATAACGCTGGGGCAAGTAATGCAGGTAATATATTTGCAGCGGGTGTAACGGTTGGTAATGCTGGAACTGAGGTAACAACAGGAACAGTAAATGGAGCGATTAATTTTGCAGCTGCCGGTAAGTTAATTGCCGGTGGGTTAGTAACTGGTACAGCAGTATTAACTACAGATGGTCAATTAACTTTAGGAGCCGGTATTACAGGGGATATAACATCTGTTGGGGGTAACGGTACAGTTATAGTAACAGCAGGTGATATAGCAAATGCTGGTACCGGTGGTAGTTCACTAAAGCAATTAATATTTAATAACGCAGCAGCAAGTAATGCAGGTAATATATTTGTGACTAACGTAAAGGTTGGTAATGCTGGAACTGAGGTAACAACAGGGACAGTAAATGGAGCGATTAATTTTACAGCTGCTGGTAAATTAATGGCCGGTGGGTTAGTTACAGGTGTAGCAGTGTTTAATGCAGATGGGATGTTAACTTTAGGTAACGGTATTACCGGGGCTGTAACATCTGTTGGAAATAACGGAACACTTATAGTTAATGGGGGGGATATTGGTGCAGCAATAGGTGCTAACGGTACAGCAAATATACTAAAGCAAGTCACTTTTAATGGAGCGAGTAACGTAACAACTATTGATGCAACAAACGTGACCATTAATAATGGAGCAGCGGATGTAACGGCAGCAGGAGCAATCACAGCAGCAGTGAACTTTGCAGCTGATGGTGCGTTAACAGCAAATAACGGTATTACTGGAGCAGTAACTGCAGCAGGGGGTAATGGTACATTAACGACACTAGGAGTAGGGGTTACCGGAGCAGTAGGTGCAAATGGAGCATCTCTAAAAGTCCTTAATGCTAAAGTTGATAATGGTGCTGCGGATCTTGTATTTGGTAGTGATATTTATGCTCAAACCGTAAATTTTGATAATGTTGCCGGTGGTGGAGCAGCAGGTACTATAAAAGTCGGTGGAAACTTGATTGCGAATAATATAGATTTTGGAGCCGGCAGTACGTTAGAGTTTAACGGTCCTGCTGGTAAGAGTTATAACTTAAGCGGAACTATAGCAAACGGTGCTACCGGTATACTTAATATTAATGCTGGTGATACAGTGATTGCAAATGATGCTAGTATAGGCACGGTTGCACAAATTGACATTCAAAATGGTAAGAATTTTGCAATAAATGCTAAGAACGCTAATGTTGATATATTAAACGCTCAAGCGATTAATTTTAAAGGTGCAAATTCAGGTCTTTTCTTACTTAACGATAGTACTACAGATAATAAAACTATAACTCTTAAAAATGATTTACCTGCGTTTGCAACCGGTGGCGGTGTGTTAACTCTTATTGGTACAACAAAACTTATAACCTTACAAGGTGACGCCGGAGCTAAAGCAATAGGTATGGGAGGAAATGAATTAGCATCATTAAATGTTTTAGGTAGTGTAGCACTGAATAATATAGATGCTGCAAATGTTCTTGTATTTAATATCCTAGGTACTACAAATTTTGTTGATGTAGGCGGTATTACTAACCAAATTAATGTAATAAATATCGGTGCTGCAGGCGTAGGACATACAGGCACAGCGATTCCTGTCGGTGCCGGTTCTTATACAATTGATGCGAATGGTGGTAATGTAGGCATTTTAGCCAATGGTCAGACTATTAATTTTGCACATGAAGATGCAACTTTAGTATTACAAAATAGTGCAGCAGGAAATGGTACGATCACATTAAATGCGGTACTTGATCCATTAGGTCAGAATAAAGGTAAGCTTGCTGTAGATTCAGGAGCTGCGGGTGGAAAAATAATACTTGCAAGTGTCGGAAATGCTACTTATGGTACTGCAGTAAATAAGTTAAAAGAATTAGAATTTAGAGGAAACGGAATATTCCAAATAGATACCGATATATTTATAAATGACTTAGAATTATCAGTAGCGGCAATTGATTATAATAAAAATATCAATTCAAATTTATCATTCGGTGCTGCTACTAAATTAAATCTAAACGGTAATATTAACGGTGATGTAGATTTCAATAATCAAGCAGCAGAGATAACGCTTGCTGATGGTAATAATATTACCGGTAGTGTTACAAGCAGCAACGGAGTTAACGGTATAATCGTCGCTAAGGGGGCTAGCACTATTAATGGACCTATTACAAATCTCGCTATGTTAAAAGTAGGTGCCGGGGCTGTAAGTATAACCAAAGGCAGTAATACTAGCATCACCGAAATCCAAGGTAACGGTACTGCACTCTTAACATTACCTGCAAACTTTAACTTAACAGGCAGCATAAATAAAACTGGCGGTCAGGCTTTGAAGCTAAACTTCACGAATGGCGGTAGTGTTAGCGGTGTTGTAGGGACTGCGGCTAATTCAGTTGGTGATATCACCACAGCAGGTGCTACAAGTTTTGCAAGCAGTGTTAATGCAAAAGGTACGGTGACGCTCGGCGGCACTATAAGTTTTGCCGATACGTTTACTAATACTGGTGCAGTTACTTTAGCCAAAGGTTCTATCACTAATTTTGCTAAAAATGTAACGGCTACCAGCTTTGCAACTAATGGTGCTACTATTAATTTCGGCAATAGCCTAGCCTTTAATAGTAATATAACAGGTAGCGGTACTACTATTAACTTAGGAGCAAATCAAGTAACATATACCGGCACTGGTAGCTTTACCGATACATTAACCTTAAATACTACTTTCAATGGAGCAGCTAAGTCAGACGGTAATATCTTAATTAAATCAGGTAGTACTCTTGATTTATCAGGGGTTTCAACTTTAGCACTTGTTGTTACTGCTACTAATTTCGACATTAATAATATAAGTCCAGATACAAAATATACGGTAATATCTACAGAAACAGCAAGCGGTTTAAAGCCTACTCCCGAAGAGAATGTTAAAATAACCGTTAATAATGACAACCGTTTTGTTGACTTTACTTTTGATGCATCAACTTTAACGTTATTTGCAGAGGATATAGCTGAAGATGTTATAGACGAAGATTTTGAACCGGGTGGACCGCTTGCAAATATCCCAAATGCTGCAAATATAAAGAAATCGCTTGAGTTAATGAAGGATGCTCCCAATGGTTCAGATGCACGTCAAGCTTTCAATAACTTTGGTCTAATGATACCGCTACAGGAAGCAGATGCTACAACTTACCTTATACAAGACGTTGTAAAACCTAGCGATACTATAGCTGCTATTAATAATCAAGTTATACTAAGTAATATCTCAAGTAGCTTAATTAATCTAAATGCTAGAATGAATGCAATACAGCCGGCTGCCGTAGCTGCCGGTGATGAGGACAGAGATGCTAAGTTTGGTGCGTGGATAAGCCCATTTGTCGGTAATGTAACGCAGAAGATGTGTAACAATATAAGCGGTTATAAGTCTGATACAACCGGTGGCACTATAGGTTTTGACGGCTTAGTTAGCGATGATCTAGCACTCGGACTTGCATATACAAGAGCCGATACTGACATTAAGCTAAAAAATAATAAAACCGGCGACAAGAATAAAGTACAGAGTAACATCTATTCCGTATACGGTTTATATAACTTACCTTATGAAAATTTCTTTGTTGAGGGTATAACATCTTACTCGGATAATAAGATAAGAAGCAAATCAAGACGTGTTATTGCAACGGCACTAGCGACTACTGCTTATCAAACTGCAAACGGTAAGTATAAATCCGAAAGCTATACAGGTCAGTTAATGGCTGGTTATACCTATATGATGCCTGAGAACATTAATCTAACACCGCTAGCCGGGCTTAGGTATTCGACTATCAAAGATAAAGGCTATAAAGAAACCGGTACTACTTACCAAAATCTTATCGTTAAAGGCAAGAACTATAATAATTTCGACGGTTTACTCGGTGCTAAAGTATCAAGTAATATCAATGTCAATGAAGTAGTGCTAACACCTGAGTTTTACGCAATGGTTGATTATGCATTCAAGAATAAAGTTCCGGCGATTGATGCAAGATTACAAGGTATGACTGCTCCTTTCCCAACCAACAGCTTCAAGCAAAGCAAAACAAGCTTTGATGTCGGCGTCGGTGTTACTGCTAAGCACAAAATGATGGAATACGGTATTAACTACGATACCAATATCGGAACTAAGTATTTCGCACAGCAAGGTAGTGTAAAAGTTCGTGTGAACTTCTAATATGCTCGGTGTCATCCCGTGGTCAAGCCACGGGATCCAGAAAATAACTTAAAATGTACAATTTTTTGATATTGTTCCTGGATTCCGTGAATAAATCACGGAATGGCATCGAATGTCTACAAATATAAGAAAAAACCTATATAGTTTGACTATATAGGTTTTTTTGCTTTATAATGTAGTCTTAAGAGTCATCATTGCGAGGAAATTGCATAGCAATTAACGAAGCAATCCAGTAAATTTTTTTTTATTATTTTTCTAGATTGCCACGCAGCCTACGACTGCTCGCAATGACGACTGGATATCCACGCACTAATGCCCGTTTGCAATGACGATAAAATTTAATAAAAAATTATGTTAGATAATATTAGAAAAACTGCCGATAGTTTTATAATGCGGGTTTTATTCGCAATGATCGCTTTTGCTTTTGTCGGCTTTGGTATTAAAGATGTATTAAATGGAAGAAGAAGCGGCGATATTGTTACTTTTTCTCATGTGAAAAATATCTCCCAGGAAGATTTTTTGAGAGCAAAATCTTTAGAAATTAATGCTATAAGTAAGCAAACAGGAACAAGTTTAACCGATGAAGAAATAGCACAGTTAAATATTGATAACCGAATCCTAAAAAGGCTTGTTTACGATAATGTCTTAGATTATTTAGTTAGCTATTATGACTTAGATCTAAGTGATGATACAGTTAAAATTTTAGTTAAAGAATCACCGGTTTTTAAAAATGAGCAAGGCGTTTTCGATATAAAAATTTTTAAAACTTATTTTAGAAATTCTTATATGGATGAAGAAAAATATTTATTAAACTTCAAAGAACAAGCTCTAAAAAATATTTTTGTCGGTACTTTTGTAGAAAGTTTCTATGTTCCTAAAGTTATGACTGACAATATAGTAGATTATATGGCTGAAAAAAGAGAGGTAGAATTAATACAAATAGATTTACAAAATAAACCGAAAGATTTACAAATCCCTACTCCTACCGATCAGCAATTAAAGGATTTTTACCAAGATAATAAAATCTCGTTTGAAGTACCTGAGAAACGCAGCTTTTCTTATATTAAAGCTAATATTAAGGATTTAAAAGTCTCAGTTACTCAAGATGAATTGTTAGAATTTTATGATGAAAATAAAGATGAGTTTGGGAATCAAAGTTTTGAATCGGTACAAAAACAATTACATGATTTATTAAAGGCTCAAAAAATCGACATACTTAATATGGAGTTTGCTAAAAAGCTGGAAGATGAGACGGCAGCAGGGTCTAGCTTAGTTGAAATTGCTGAAAAATATAAGCTACCGATACAAAACGTTAACTATGTCAGTTATGCAGATCTTATTGAAGATAAAATAATTGCCGAAAGTGCCGATAGTATTTTTGAGTTTTCGGAAGGAGAATTATCTTATCCTATAGAAGCAGAAGATAAAAGCTATCTTATATTAGTAGAATTAAAATCTATTCAGCCGGCAAAAATACCTGAATTTGATGCTATTAAAGAGCAGGTAAATAAAGTTTGGACAAAGCAGAATATCGCAGATGTAAACTTAAAGATTATCAAGGATTTAGCAAAGGAATATAATTCAGATCAAGAGAATATAAAAGAGCTTAAAGCTACTGGAATAAAAATAAGTAAAAAAAATTATATTAGATCCGAAATGGAAAATGATCTAACATTAACTCCTGAGATATTATTATCAATTTTTAATACTAAAATAGGAAGTAATACGCCTGTATTCCAAGTAGGTGATGAAGTATATTTTGCACATATTAAATCTAGAAGTATAGATGAATTAACGGCTCAAAATATTCATGTCAATTCAGAAAAAAATATAATATATAATATTAAAAATTCTGTAATTGACGAGCTAATTAACTACACAATTATTCAGAATGATATGCAGGTAAAAGCTAATTTTAGTAAGTAGGGAAACCAACTATGTCATACCGTATCGTCATTGTGAGGACATTACGAAGTAATTGATGAAGCAATCTCAGGAGTTTGTTATTATTTCATGAGATTATCACGCAGCCTACGGCTCCTCGCAATGACGACTCTAGGTATCCATGCAACAACACAGTAATTTCCGTAGCTTATGACGAAAACAGAGTAAGCATTATAAACAAAAAAATAAAAATATGAGCTTTAAAGATTTACCGGAGTTTTTAAAATTTTTAGAAAAAAACGGTGAATTAAAGCGTATTTCTCTTGAGGTTAAAACTGACCTAGAAATTACGGAGATTAGTAGAAGAGTATTGGAGCAAGGTGGCCCTGTATTACTTTTTGAAAATGTTATAAAAGCCGACGGTAGTAAATCTACTATACCTGTTCTAACTAACCTTTATGCTAGTATAAATCGTATTTGCATGGGACTTAAGCTTCAGAATGTCGGGGAATTAAGAGAGCTTGGCGTTTTACTAGCATTCCTTAAACAGCCGCAACCTCCCGCATCTTTTAAAGAAACATTATCAATGTTACCGCTTGCTAAGCGTATATTTGCTATGTCTCCTAAAACCGTATCAAAAGCAGCTTGTCATGAAGTCGTCGTTGACAAACCGAATATCAATATATTACCGATTCAAAAATGTTGGCCTGATGATATTTCGCCTTTAATTACTTGGGGGATAGTAGTTACTAAAGGACCTAGTAATGATAAAATAGATAATTACAACCTTGGTATATATAGGATGCAAACAATAGCTCCTAATAAGCTATTGATGCGTTGGTTAAAGTTACGGGGCGGAGCAGAGCATCATAAACGTTGGAAAGAAGCAAAAAAAGAACCGTTTCCTGCTGCTATCGTTATAGGGGCAAATCCGGCGGTAACTTTAGCAGCGGTTACGCCGATACCTGAGAATGTCTCGGAGTATAATTTTGCCGGTTTACTCGGTAATGAAAAAGTAGAGTTGGTACAATGCAAAACTATTGACCTCAAAGTACCTGCACATAGTGAAATAGTGCTGGAAGGTTATGTAAGTTTAGAAGAGTATTTGCCTGAAGGTCCTTTTGGAGATCATACTGGATATTATAATGATGTTGAGGAATTTCCTGTATTTACGGTCACTGCGATAACGATGAAGAAAAATCCAGTATATTTAAGTACCTATACGGGAAAACCGCCTGATGAGCCGTCAATCTTAGGTGAAGCATTAAATGAAATTTTTATTCCTATCTTGCAGCAGCAATTTCCGGAAATAGTCGATTTTTGGCTTCCACCTGAAGGTTGTTCATATAGAGTTGTGGTAGTATCGATTAAAAAATCCTATCCTGGTCATGCTAAAAGAATAATGCTTGGGATTTGGTCTTACTTACGGCAATTTATGTATAGTAAGTTTATTATCGTTGTAGATGATGATATTGATGTTCGTAATTGGCAAGAAGTAATTTGGGCAATAGCAACAAGAAGCGATCCAAGGCGTGATACGAGCTTTATAGATAATTCCCCGATAGATTATTTGGATTTTGCATCACCTGATTCAGGGCTTGGTAGTAAAATGGGAATAGATGCAACCGATAAAATATACCCTGAGACAAATAGAAAATGGGGTAAAAAAATAGAAATGAGTCAGGAAGTTATCGACAAAGTTGATAAGATGTGGGATGGTTTAAAGACATAAGCTTTGACTCTTAAGACGTCATTGCGAGCAACTGCAAGGAGAGTGGCAATCTCATAAAATAATACACCATTCCTAAGATTGCCACGTCGAGGCCTTGCCTCTCCTCGCAATGACTTTAAAACAGTAGCATAACATTATTAGAACTAAACATGTATAACATCACCGCACGAGACTATAATTAATAATTTCAAAGAAATTGCCGATAAATATCAAGAGCTTATTTTGCATTTCATGCAAGGTAGGGGGAGTATGATCCCTAGGAGCCTAATTGATAGTGATAAAAACAGAATTATAGCCTCTTAATGGTAGAACAGTTTTAGGCAAATCCTGAAAAGTTCTGTAAGCTTAATGTTGAATATATTGATAAGTTAAGAGAGCTTACAGCGAATAGCTTTGCAAAATTTGTCGGTAGTCCGGCAAAAGCTGTATTTTCTCCGGATAATCGAGATAAAAGATTTAAAGATTCTTCATGGGAGGATAATGCTTATTTTGACTTTGTTGAACAATATTATTTACTATCTAGCGAGTGGCTTAAGAAGAATATAGAACAGTATGAGCTATCAAATGATCTTAGGCAACATTTAGAGTTTGTAACTAAACATTTTATTGATGCTTTTTCACCTTCAAATTTTGCTTTTTGTAATCCAAAAGTTTTACGTGAGACATTAGAAAGCGGCGGTCAAAATCTAGTACAGGGATTAGAAAATTTCTTAAGAGATATAAAAAGTTCAGGTGATATATTAAATATTAAAACTACCGATAAATCCGCCTTTAAACTCGGTAAAAATATTGCGGCAACAAAAGGAGAAGTCATATTTCAAAATGATTTAATGCAATTAATATGTTATGAACCGAAAGAAAAAGTTCATAAGATTCCGATATTTATTATTCCGCCATGTATAAATAAATATTATATACTCGATTTATCTCCGCATAATTCTTTAGTATCTTTCTTAGTAGAAAATAATTTTCAAGTTTTTCTTATTTCATGGGTTAATCCTGACATCTCTCTATCGGAAAAAGGCTTCGAGGATTACTTAAAAGACGGTATTTTAGCACCTTTTGAGTATGTGAGAAATCTTGGTTTTAAAAAAATTGATTTTGTCGGATATTGCATGGGCGGTACATTCCTTGCTATAATTATCGCATACTTCAAAGCAAAAAAATAGATTCTGTTCATAGTGTTACTTTCTTTACTACTTTGCTTGATTATACTCATCCCGGTGAGCTTGGAGTATTTTTTAATGAAGCTACGATTAACTACATTAAGGAAGATATAAAACTAAAAGGTTATTTTGATGGGCAATATTTATCAAATAGTTTTAGTTTGCTAAGGGCTAATGATTTAATTTGGACATTTTTTGTCAATAATTATTTACTCGGTAAAAAACGATGCCTTTTGATTTGCTATATTGGAATGCGGATTCTACTAACTTGCCGGCAAAAATGTATGAGGAATATTTGCAAAATACATATTGCAATAATTTGCTAAAAGAGTCTAATAATTTAGAGGTACTCGGAACAAAAATAGATCTTGGAAAAGTTGATTGTAATTCTTTTTTCATAGCAGCAAAAGAAGATCATATAGTTCCATGGCATTCAATATATGATGGAGTAAAATTATTAAACGGACATAAGATTTTTGTCTCACGGATTCAGGGCATGTAGCAGGTGTAGTTAACCCTCCCGCTAGTGCTAAATATAATTATCAGCTTTAAATGACGACTTAAGTTTAAGTAGTCATGAGTGGCTTATGAAAGCTACGGAATATGAAGGCTCATGGTGGAATTATTGGCTTGATTGGCTTATAAAAAATAATGATAATAAGCTAGTAAGATTCTTTAGATTATCACAATCTAAAGGCTCTTGAAGAAGCACCGGGAAGTTATGTAAGGAAATAGGTGTTGGATCTTTTTATTGTCATCCCGCGACTTGATCGCGGGATCCAGTCTTCTTCTTTATTTTTTTATGGATACCGTGGTCAAGCCACGGTATGACAGAGCAGAATGCAAACCATGCAGACAGGGCCTAAAATATAAATTAAGTCATGAAGAGAAAAAATAATAAATTTATAGAAATAAGTATTGCCTTTATCTTGGGAGTTGCTTTAGGTATTTATGGACAGAATCCGGATTATTTTACTAATCTAATAAATCAAAAATCATTAGCTTCATCTGCTCCACAAATACAGCATTACAATATTTCAGAGCTTTCAAGAAGTAAAGTTAGTACATGTTTTACTCCGCCTGCCGGCTGTACTAAGTTTATAGCCAATCAGATAGATAAAGCTGAAGAATCTATTTATATGCAGGCATACGGTATGAGCGATGCGTTAATTACTACTGCACTTATTAATGCACAGATGCGAGGAGTAAAAGTTAGAATATTGCTCGATCGTAGTAATTTAAAGCAGAAATTTTCTAAATTACACGAATTACAACGAGCAAAAATTGATGTGGGCATAGATAAAGTACCTGGAATCGCTCATAATAAAGTTATAATTATTGATAAAAAGAAAGTAATAACCGGTTCGTTTAATTTCACAGCTGCTGCTGATAAACGTAATGCTGAAAATGTAATTATTATAGAAGATCAGGAACTAGCAGAGTCTTATTTACAAAATTGGTTAAACAGAAAAGCAAATAATTGAGGGGAATTGCTACCATGTCATCCCGTGGCTTGACCACGATATCTTTTGAGGTATACTAACTGCTTTACAAGATACCGCGATCAAGTCGCGGTATGACAGTTTTAGTTATTTTTTAAGCAGATTTCTTATTGAAGTTTTTTTGTACTTGTTCTGCCATATTCTGCATATTATTAGAAGCATGATGAACATTCTCGGCAATATGCTTATTTGCGGCTTCTAATATTTTGGTTGAAGACTCATAAGCAATACTTGCTAATTCCTTAGCATTATCCATAGATGTTTCATAAATAGATTTTAAACATTTTTGATGGCATTCACTAGTTTGTTTGAAATCTTTAGAATTTGCTGCTTCTTTAGTAGTATTCAAAATAGTATTAACATTATTTTGTATAATCTCGGAATTTTTCTTAAGCAAAGATTGCATGCTTTCTGTAGCAATTTGGTTAGTTATTATAAAGAATATTCATAGCTCTTTGCATTGTATTTGTAATAGATGAAAGATCTACACTAGGGATATTTTTCATAGAACTCATATAAAATTCCGGATTCATATAGGATTTCATTAAATCTAAAAATTGTGTATTATTTAACATTATTCATTCTCCTAAAATAAATTAAATTTTGTAAATATTTTTACTTAAGAAATTGTTTTACTTTTGTATTTTATAGGTTACGTATATATAAACATAAATCCTCAATTCATGCTAACATTTATAAAATTATGAGTCAATAATTGTTAGCATTAAGAATAATATTAAAAATAGTTAAGTTTTTATAAATGTTAGATATATCAATTCAAGAATTAATAAATAAGTGGCAACAATACCTCGTTTTGCAAAGAAATTACTCTAATCATACAGTAATTGCTTATAATAATGACCTTAAGCATTTCCTTGAGTTTATGAATTATTATAATTCAGAGCTTGTAACGATAAATCATATTAAAACCGCAGATATAAGATTAATCCGAAGTTGGCTTGCGAAACGTAACTGTAATAATTTTACCACTTCTTCAATTTCACGTGGTTTATCTGCAGTAAAAAATTTTTATAGGTTTTTAGAGAAAACAACACAATTAAATAGTCATATAATTTTTTCTATAAAATCTCCTAAAAAAACTAAATTGTTACTAAAAGCTTTATCGGAAGATGATGTAGTAATATCACTTGAACATATTGAAGAATACGGGAATGTTAAGTGGATAGAACTTAGAAATAAAGCCCTACTTGTTCTTATATATGCTTCAGGTCTACGTATATCGGAAGCATTATCAATTACGAAACTTCATCTACAAAATCTAGAATTTATAAGAATAATAGGTAAAGGTAGTAAAGAAAGAATAATTCCATGGTTACCGATTGCTAAAAATTTAATTACCCAATATTTAGAAATATTGCCGTATAAGTTAGATGATAATGAACCGATATTTAGAGGAAAGCAAGGTAAGCAATTGCAGCCACCGGTATTTAATCGTGAATTAATTAAATTAAAGCATTTTTATGGTTTACCGCAGCATTTAACTGCTCATTCATTTAGACATAGTTTTGCTTCACATTTGCTTGAGCATGGTGCAGATTTACGCTCTATTCAAGAGCTATTAGGTCATAAAAGTCTATCTACTACACAAAACTATACTAAAACAAGTATAAAGCATTTAGAAGCTGTATATACTACCGCATATCCAATTAAAAAATAAAATATATTAATATTCATAATCTTCTTGCATTAATTTTAAGTTATATATTATATTATTTTAAAAACCTTATAAATATGATATATTAAAGCTAATATTGAGATATTAATATGCTAGAAACACCTAAATTACCTATGGGATATAAACCTTCTAAAGATGAAGAATATATGTGTCCTAATCACCTAGAATATTTTAGACAAAAACTTTTAAGATGGAAAGAGGATTTATTAAAGGAGTCTCAAGAGACTTTAAATCATTTAAAAGAAGAAAATTTACAAGAATCCGATCTTAACGATTGTGCTACTCATGAAACAGAAAGAGCTTTTGAGCTTCGTAGTAGAAGTAGATATTGTAAATTAATGAGTAAAATAGAAGAAGCATTATCACGTATTAAAAACGGGGAATACGGTTATTGTGAAGAAACAGGCAACCCAATAGGTATAAAAAGATTAGAAGCACGACCTATTGCTGCATTATGTATTGAAGCTCAAGAGCGTCATGAAAATTATGAGAGAAGTCATTTGGATGAGCCTGGAAACTAAGTATACTCGATCACAACTTCAAAAATTGGCTGCGTCATCCTACAAGAGCTGCGGTGCTCACGTATTATTGCTCTGCTCCTCACCTTGTGGATTCCTTGCTCTTTTTGAAGTTGATCTTCGTATACTGTTCTTCGTTTTACTTAGGAGTATTATGTACCTTAAAACCTAAAGAAGTTAGAGCATTTACCGTTTCAAATAAAGGTAATCCCATAACATTTGAATATGAGCCGGAAATAAATGAGATAAAAGCTTCTGCATAACCGGAAATTTTACATCCGCCGGCTTTATCTATTCCCTCATCCAAAGAACAATAAAAATTAATCTCTTCATCACTTAATTTTTTGAACTTAACAATAGTATGAACTATTTTTTGTCTAACTGTAAGCTCGTCATTCTCTTTTTTGATAATACATAAACCAGTATAGACACGATGACGACGCCCGGATAACATCTTAATACAATTCTTGACTTCTTCGTAAGTAGTAGCTTTCGGCAATATTCTTCTACCTACTGCCGCTACGGTATCGGCAGCTATAATTATAGCTGATTCCTCTATTTGAGATGCAACTCTTATAGCTTTTTCGTAAGCAAGTCTTATGGCTAAGGGAGCGGGTAATTCACGCAAATTAGGTGTTTCGTCTATATCTGCTGGAATAATTTGTGAAGGGATAATTTTGATTCTGTTTAGTAACTCAATTCTTGCAGGGGAGCCGGAGGCTAATATAATCGGTAAGGTTTTTTGATTCCGCTTCATACTTAAAGACTAGTGACGATGAATCACACGCCCCTTAGTTAAATCATAAGGAGTCATTTCTACCGTAACTTTATCTCCCAGTAATATTCTGATACGATTTTTACGCATCCTACCGGAAGTATGAGCAATAATTACATGATCATTCTCAAGCTTTACTCTGAAAGTAGCATTAGGTAAAAGTTCAAGTACTGTACCTGTAAACTGAATGAGGTCGTCTTTTGACATTGTAATTTATGTTTTTATGGTCGGGGCGGAGAGATTCGAACTCCCGACCCTCTGGTCCCAAACCAGATGCGCTACCAGGCTGCGCTACGCCCCGAGAATTAATTATGCCTATACTATATACTCTATTATTCGTAGCAAATCAATTTGTTTATGCAAAAATTTATAGATTTTGCTCAATAAAGAAAGATATCGTCATTGCGAGCAGTCGTAGACTGCGTGGCAATCTCATCAAATATCCTGAGATTGCTTCGTCAATTACTTCGTAATTTTCTCGCAATGACGACCTTCAGTATCCACGCAACAGTGCCTCCTCGCAATGACGGTTTAGGTATTCCTTTCTATACAAAAATTAATAAAGTTTTGCTGTTTTCATTAAGGAGCTAAAATAGATAGGTTTTACCTTTGTATTCCTTAAGTTTTATATACGATTTACCGAATTTCTATAAAAAATACATAAAGTTTAATTTATTTTAAACAAGAAAAAGTAACTTATGATCACTTTTTATATGTAGAAAACCCTTTATTTTATAAGTATTTTTATAGATATTTTAGTATTTAATATTAATTAAAGACCTGAATAAAAATTTAATTTTATTATTAACTTTTTTTAAAAGTACAACATAACGAAAATATTAAGAATTTTTATCTTAATCTCATTTTACTAAAGATTTTTAAAAATCTTCCAAAAATACATAAAATTTATATTTGTTAATGAATACCAGTCTCGAATTTATAATTTAGAAAATTAAGTCCAAATTTAGGAGATGTTATGTCAAGTCAACGAAAAAATACTCTAAAAAATTTAATAAAAAAAGGTATGTTCGCATCAACTGCCGCAGTGATGCTTGCTAGCACTAGCACACTTGGTACTGCTAACCCAAGCGTAATAGCAAATAATGCAGTTTTATCCACGGGGGCAGGTCTTAGTGCGCCGTTTACATCCGGTGATCTTCTAACTCTTGATGGACCATTTAATTTTACTGCCGACAGAGACGTTCTTGCTATATATTTAGATAATTTTGGGGGCGTGGTAATGACTGTGCCAAATAACCTAATCCTTGGACCAGTTATACCTGTTGATCTTACTAAAGCAAATGTCGGACTAGTCGTGAATGTTCCTAACGTTTCACAAATCACTTTAACAGGTACTCCGGTTACACCAGCAGAAGCAGCTGCAGCTGCAGCGTTTCCTCCTTTTGCTCCAGGGCCAGGAGAAGCACCGGGGAATACTTACTATTTTAACAGCTTTAATTTTAACAACCAAGCTAGTACCTTGATTTTTGATGCTACATCACTTTTTCCTGCTACTGGTGATAATAGAATTGCCTTTACCTCAGGTATATATAGTAACTTCTGTTCAGGGCCAGACAAATCTTACATTACAGCTTAAAACTAGCTTCCAATTTAAACATCCAAGCTGGGCTGAGGTAAAAACTTTTAATATTGCAGATACTCAGCTACTTAATTTTGCTACTGATACTTCACCACCTGCACTTCTTTACCCTGATGAAGTTATGGATATACACAACCTGTAGAAAATAGTATCAATTTCGGCGGCCCAAATGCTACTTATGACGTAAGTAATGAATCTCCAAATCCAGCAAAATTTACGGCTAGCTTCAAGTTAGTTCTGGCAAATGATTTAGATGGTAAATTAGGAGTACACGTGGCTACTGTAGCCGAATTATTTCGTTAAATGCAGGTGTAGCGGTAACGGAACAGGAGGGACAATAAGACTTAACACATTTACTACAGATGGGATAGGAGCTCCTCTAAATCAAAATCCGGTTACAATTAAAGGAAATATCTATGCCCAAACTATTTTGATAGGAAACCAGTATCAGATTGTTAATAAAGGAATAGATCCGGATTATGGGGTGGATTGGGTAACGGCAATTGATACAGGTAATGGGGGGTTAGTACAATTTACGCACAACTCTTTAACACGATTTCAACAGAACGTAATTTCTAACATAGATAGATTTTAACGGTACTGCCGCACAAGTAACAATAGCTAGCGGTGCGAATGTCGGTGGAGATACCGGCGGGAATATAGATAATAAAGTAGCTGGAGGTGCGAATGTATTACATTTTGTCGGTAATAGTACGGTTACCGGAGATGTAGGAGCTACAAATCCGGTTAATATATTAAATGTTCAGGGCGATAATACTACCCAGGTTAATTTACAGGGAAATGTTACGGTTAATGAGCTTAATTATAATAGCACCGGTATTATACCACTGTAGGGGGAACATTAACTGCAACGACAGGAGTAAATTGTGGCGGTTTTGCATCAATGCTTACATTTAATGGTACAGGTAGACCTTATACTTTTGCAAGTTCGGTAGCTAATGCAGGCAGTGCAATCTTAAATGTTGATACGGATCTGACGGTAACCAATCAAACTATAGGTACAATTAAAACGATTAATATAGGTACACTCGGAACTTCCTCAAGATTTAACTATAGCAGTAAATCAAGCTGCTTTAGGTTTACTTGCAGGAGGGAATAAAATTAATTTTAGTGATTCAAATTCTATGTTAATATTACAATCTGGTCAAGCTCAAGTCGTAACATTTAACGGTAATTTAGACGGCACTGCAGGCGGTGTGGCGGTAATGTAACTTTAAACGGTACTAATGCTTTAACCATTCAGGGAGGGTCATTCGGTGCTGTTAATAAACTAGCTTCGGTTTAGTACTATAGGGACTGTTACGGCAAATGGAGGAATTAACTTAGTGGTATTACTACTCTTAATGTTACAGGAAATAGTAACTTTACCGATCAAACCGTTACCTCAGCAAGTGCTACTAATATAAATATCGGCGATGGAAGTGGAGTCAGGACGTATATTTTAACGCCTAATGCGGATTTTAATATTAGTACTGCTAATATGAAATTCAAAAATGCCGGTTCAATATTAAATATTACAAGTAACGGTAACGGAAATGTAACGGCGGCTATGAACGGGGATTTAAATCCCGGTGCAGTGGCTAGCGGCATAATAGCATTAAGTGCAACCGGCGGCAACACTTTGAATATTAGATGGAGTAGGTTTTAATTTAGGTATAGCAGGTGGTAATACTTTAAATAGTATGACTTTTTCAGGAGCAGGGAATATTACCGTGGTCCCGACGATTAATACGAAGAATGCTATTCTCACCGATATAGCAGGTGATCTAATACTTAATAACGTTATAATGCACCAATTAATTTTACAAACACCACCAATCTTACGGTAAGTGATGTTACGGGAGCTATAAATTTTGTGAATAATGCTGGAAAGTTAAACGTTGCTAAAAACTCAATAATTAACGGTACTATAGACGGTTCCGGTACGATAAATTTTGGTGCAGGCCACGGCGGGGGGGCGCCGGGGGGGAGGTTACGGGTGCAGTTGGGGCTAATAATGCTATTACGCTCGTGAATTTTAATGCCGGCGGCGGATGTTACGTTAGATTCTACTTCTGACGCTACAGATTTCAGTATCGGTAATAATACTAACGTGATTGCCGGTAATTTAATGACGGGTGCCGTAAATTTTGCTGCCGGTGCAGGTACGTTAGTACTACAAAACGGTCTTGATGGAGCAATTACTACAGATGTTGTAAATACCGGAACGGTAACTATCAATGACTGTAATGTTACCGGTACTATCAATGGAGTTGCTTTAGTAAATATAGGTCCTAACCCTGTTACTTTCGGTGAAAATGTAAATTCAACTACCGTGACTCTTACTAATAATGCCTCTTCTTTAACTGTTGGCAGCAATGTTATTTTAACAAGTGCAATTACAACTGCTAACCCTAATAATGGTGTATTAAATTTAGCTCCGAATAGTAGCGTTGCCGGTGATATAGGTACTAATGCCGCTGCTATTGCTGCAGTTAACATAGGTGCGGGGTCTACAAGCCTTGACGGGAATATTTATGCGGGTGCGGTTGCTTTAACTAATTCTGCATCTTCTCTAACTCTTAATAACGGTACTAACGTTAATGGGGCTATCACAAATACTTCAAGCAATAATAATAGCGGTATACTCATATTTAACGGCGGTAGCATAACGGGTGCTGCAGGGACTCCGGGAGCAGCATTAAGTATGGTAACTTTTAATGCGAATGGTGATTTACCCGTAGCTTCTTATGCCAATACTTTTAATGTTAATAATGCAGCAATTGTTAATGCACCTAATGGTGTTACAGGAAAGGTTGTAGTAAATGCGGGAACATTTACCAGTAATATTACCGATAATGCAGCATTTGGCGGTGTCGGAACTATTAACACAACAACTATTACTGGACAGACTGATTTTGCCGGTAATGGGGGTACGGTTAACGTTAATGACGGCGGTAATTTAGCAGCAGTGACAAGTAGTGCAGCAGCTAACGGTAATTTAGTATTTTTAGGAGGCGGTAACGTTGCAACCGTAACTAATATTAATGCTATAAATATTAAGGGAGCAGCAGGTCAAACGGTAAACTTCACACAAAATGTATTAGCAACGAGTTTAACTTTCAGTAACGGTGGTACGGCGAATTTACAAGGATCGCTTGGGTCACTCACTAATGCCGTTAATGTAGATTTCGGAGGCGGAGGTATTTTAGAGTTTTCAAGTACAAACTCTGCAGGTTATTTACTTAACATCCCAATCACAAACGGGAACACAGGAACATAAAAGTTTATACTATCTGGCACTACTTTAACGGCTACTGATTCAAGTATAGGCACGGTACAAACAATTAAGATCGGGCAGGGAAATGCAGCTGCAATATTTACGGTAGATGTATCTAACAAGGCTTTAACTCTAGGAAGTGCTATTAATTTGAACAATACTGACTCCATATTTGGTTTAACTACTAGCAAAAATCAATAAGTTATCTTTACGAATAGTGTCGATGGTTTTGCCGGAGTTGTTGGTACTAATGCTAAGTTAGGTACAAATGGACTTGATGTGAGTAATACTGCAGTGCTTAATATTGCTGCTGGCGGGGGGTTTTTGCCGATGCATCACTTACCTCGACTAAGATTGCCAAAATTAATATCGGTGATGTATACTGACCAGCCGTTTATGCACTTGATGCAATAAATATTGATTTTGACTTAGATGTACCGGGTGTTACATTTAAAAACGATTCATCTGTTTTAAAATTAATGACTACTGTGGCAGATGCCGCGGTACAACAAGTACCATATATCTAACCGGTAATATAGATCCCGGTGCTGCAAATTTCGGTATAGTTGAGTTAAATGCTAAAAATGTCGATACTAAATTAATAATAAACGGTGATAAAAATAAGGGAATTAATCCTACTCTTTCACTTGGTACTGCTAATCATCCGCTAAAACAAATAACTTTTTCAGGAGACGGGGAGATAGGAGTAACGGCTATTGCTACAGCTGCTATTAACATATCTGTTCCAGTACTTGGGATTGTGACAGTTGATGCTAATGTCTTATTTGCTCCTCCTACCGGAACTGGGGGACCTACTCAATTCGGTACTACAACAGTTAATGGGAATATGGATTTCAAAAATATTGCAGGTACAGCAATTTTTAAAACAGCAAATAATACAGTCCCAAGTATTACCGGTAACATAACAAGCACTGGCGGATCTAAAGGTACTGTAGTGTTTATGGATAACGGTACTTATAGGTACGGTTGACGGTAACGGAAACTCAACGAATACAATTACAAACCTTGCAATGCTACAAGCAGGAGCTAACAACAGCACCGTCACGATTAACGCCGGCGGTAATATGTCTATTACTGAAATCCAAGGAACCGGCACGGGTGATATAGTGTTTACTCAAGCAACTAATTTAACCAGTAATATTAACCAAATAGGCGGTAAAGCTGCTAATTTAACGTGTTTATAATCAAGGCGGTAGTATCCGAGGTAACATAGGTAATAATACGGCAGCCGGTGATATTACGATTCTAGATGGAACTTTAAGCGTTGGTGTACCTAATAGCAATCCTGATAGTGTTATTAAAGGCGGCAACATTTACCTAGGTCCAAATGCAATAATTCATTATGATTCAAGTAATATATCATTTACGGGAGTGTTCAATTATACCCCTCCCGGTCCTATCAATCCTGCTCCTATTAATATAAAAGGCGGGATAAAATTTGATGATGCTGATCCTGTAATAGATAATACTCTTAATGGGCGTGGTACGGCAGCTAGTCCTTTAGGAATAATGCAAATAAACGGTGGAGATGTAACACTTACAACCCCGGCATATGTTAAGAATGTTAATTTCACCACTACACAAATCTGCTACGTTAACTTTTGCTAGTACAAGTATGGTTGGTGGGGACGACTACCGACAATAAAATCCATACTCTAGCAATAACGGGTGATTTGACAACAGGTACTTCGCCGTTTGGGTCAGACTCAAATCACCTTAAAACCATTCAGCTTAATGATGACGGTAAATTCACCATTGATAGCCAAGATGTTTACTCTAGTGTCACAACTAAAACTAATAATGAAGGTACGGCAATATTTAATGCCGATAACGGCTTTACGGATGATTTAGGTGCGAGAATTTAAACCTTAAACTAGTTCAGTAGTAATAAAGGCACGGTAAAAGGGGATACCTATGCTAAAAATATTACTATTGATGCCGGTAAATCAGCTGTATTTACCGGTAATAACAGCAGAAGTTTAGACATTCCGTCAGCAACCGTCGGCGGGGTTACAGTTCCAAGAGCAACCACAAAATTTAATTACAAAACAAAAATCGTTTCAGAGAATTTCAAAGGTAGCAGTAACAACTCTTCAGCGGAATACACTAATGCCGTGTTAGTACAAGCACCGATTAACGGAGGTAGCCATAAATTCGATGATGATGTATGGCTACAAAAACCGATAACAGGAACTAATACTATTACTTTCGTACCGAAGAAAACCGCTTTCATTGCGTCGGATTTAGGAGCAAGTACCATAGTTGCCGATCAGGCGACAATGATGTTTACCGGTGATAATACTAACGTAAATGTCAGTGGTAATATCTCAGGAAGTAATATAACTTTTGACCTTGGTCATAATAAAGTTACTTATACGGGATCAGCTACTCCTACCGGTGAGCTTATTATTAATGTTTGCTATGATACTATAAATGCCGATCAAACAGGTAATACAAATAGCGGTATATAGTATTAGCAAGCGGTAGTACCTTTGATTTATCAAATGTTTCTTCAATTAAAGTATTTTTAACTGCACAAAATAATCCGTCTGCTATTGGGCAGGGTAGTGCTTATCCTATCATTAGCGGAGCAGGAGAGTATAATAGTCGGTAATGCTGCAAGCTTACCGTTTAACGTTACTGCTAACGAAGGTGGTTTTGTCAGATGGCAAATTACGAACGGTTCGTTTATACTTCTACCTCTACCTATAGAGCTAACCGGAGATAATGTTGTTGATAATATTATAGGTAAGATAATAAAAGCTCCTCCGGGCAGTGATGCGGCAAAAGTTGCAAATGTTTTAGTAAATACGCCGATAGATCAAAGGGGTGAAGTAATTAAACACTTATTACCTATAATCGAGCGTCCTTCAATTGGAACGCATAGAATAACTACCCCGCTTATCACTCCTATGGGTCCCTTCGTCGGTCCAAGTGTTGGAGGTTTTAGCCCTCTACAGCTGCCACCAACTAGCGGTAGTGTAGTTAACAATATATATGTTCCGCCTACCATTCCGGGCGGCTACGACGTAACGCCTAGCAATCCGGCAGGATATAATACTCCGACTACTCCGATTACAGGCGGAGGTGGCTTTGATCCTAACGGTCCCGGCACGGGTAGCACTACAGAAGGCAATATCGGTACAGGCGGCACAAGCTATAATGGTCCGGCATCAGGCGGTAGTGTAGGCACAGGTGGCTCAAGCTATGGTGGTACAGGCTCTAACGGTGGTGCTACCAATGGTGGAAGCAGTCCATACGGTAATAGCGGTAATCCTACAGCAACAGGTGTTTCTCCTGCTAATAATAGTAACGGTATGGGGGAGGCAGTTCCGATAGCGGTATGCCTGCTATAGGTAGTAGCCGAGATAATTCTTCAGGTACAGGTAGCGGTGTAAATTCAGGTAGCGGAATAAGTCGTTCTAACGCGAATGACGGCTTTAATGCTGCACATGATAATACAAACACCGGTACTCAAGAAGTAGGTAAGAGACTTAAGACTCTTAAAGACGCTGCAGAGGATGGTGCAAATCCTGCAGCAGAAGATGCTACCTCACGTAAGAGAGGTGCAGCTGTCGGAGGGGGGGAGGCAGTGACTGTGAACTTGATGAAGGTAACGCTAATAATTCCGTTTACGGAGTATGGGTTAGCCCATATTACAGCAAAGCGGTACAAAAAGCCTTTAACGGACTTAGCGGTTATAAAGCTAAATCTACCGGTGGCTCAATCGGGGTCGATACCGTTATAAACGATAATATAGTTCTTGGTGCTGCTTATACTAGAATCGATACGAAGTTATGTTACCAAAATGCCAAAGCCGGCAATACTACTAAGGTCGGAACTAATATGGGTTCTATATACGGTTTATATAACTTTATAAATAACTGGTTTGTAGAAGGCGTAACTACCTATTCATGAAGCGATATTAAAACTAATGCACTACGTAATATTATAGGCGGTTATGAAACGGCACACGGTAAGTATCATTCAACTTCTTATAGTGGTCAAGTAGTTGGGGGTTATAATTATCTATGGAAAGAAACTTCATTTGTACCGATGGCAGGACTCAGACTTACTAAGATTAAAGATTCCAGTTATCAGGAATACGGTACTTCTTTCCAAAACCTAACTATTCAGAAGCGTCAATATAATAAGGTTGAGGGTATACTCGGCGGTGAAATTACAACAACCTTCTATAAGGATGAATTTATAATTAAACCGCAAGTCCATGCTTTTATTAATTACGACTTTAAAGGTAAAACACCGGCAATCGTTGCAGATCTTAACGGTCTTAATGAGCCTTTACCGGTACCGACGCCTAAACCTACTAAAATGCTGTATGATTTAGGAGCAGGGGGTAGTACTTAAGAAAGGCAGAATGGAGTATGGAGTGCATTATGGGCTGAACTTAGCTAAAAAATACCATGCTCAATCCGGTTACGCTAAGACTTAAAGTAAACTTCTAAAAACCTACATCAGTTAAGGATAAGAACTATAAAATTCCTATCCTTAACTGAGTAGTAAATTTTATAATCAAAGACGAAACTTAATAATTTCCTTGATTATCTTATCACTATTCAGGATAAGTTCCTATCCTGAATAGCTCGCTATTTAATATTTTCTATCTATTATCCTAATGGCTACCTTTATGAGAAGCATGCCCTCCTTTAGCAGCTATTTCTCTTACTTGTTTCTTTGTCCCTAGAGGCGAAGCCTTTGTTATTATTAGTCATAGTTCCCTCCTAAATATTCGGGTTAGTTAATAATACAGAACCACTTTTTTCGTTTTCAGTAACTCTATATATGATGGTAGAAAAATTTATATGGTAAGTCAACCTAAATTAAACTATTATTCTTAACAATAAAGTTAATTACTGTTTACTTATAAAAAATTTATTTTTATTGTTGTTTTTTTAACCTTGACCTGAAAAAATTTAAGGAGTAGGCTTATAATTGCAACCAAAAATTAAGGAGGCTAACATGACAACTTTAGTAGGAACCCAAAATAATTTTGCCGATGCAATAAAAGAACTTCATAGAGCTTGATTACGATGCTATCGAAGCATATAAAACTGCTATTAATAGAATTAACTAATTAAGGACTATAAAAAACAGATCATGAAAGACATGTAAAAGAGTTAAATGAACTTTTATCAAAACATAACGAGAAAACAGTAAAAGGACCGAGCAGTAAGCAATGGCTAACAAAAGGTAAAGTGATACTTGCTGATTTAGTTGATGATAAAGCTATATTATATGCTATGCATACAAATGAAGAAGATACTAATACTGCTTACGAAAGATTAAATGAGTATAATAATAAATGGCATGATGCATCAAAAACCTTAAAACAAGGTCTTTTAGATGAATAAAAACATAAGAGATGGATAGAAAAACAACTTGAAGAGTAAATCTACATAAATTAATAAGGAGTAAAATTTATTTTTACTCCTTATATATTCAAAAGACAATAATGAAGTGTCACGCAAAATCCCCATAGACTTAGGACAATCAAAATAATTTATAATAAAGAAGAATAAAAATATAAAGACTAGAAGAGTTGCTAGCTTGAAAATTAAATAATAAATTGAATTTGTGCAGGATTTATTATATTAGTATTTGTAATTATTTTTGAGGAATCATTATAGTTTTTTATTTAATATTTCAGACAGGGCGTTTTTTACTAATTTATGTTGATTAATTAAAGAAAGTCCATTAAATCATCTGATATTTCTAATGCATAATGGTCTTGATCTCCTACTAAATCAGTAATTTTTATTATACTGTTTGGAAAGGATTCCTTAAGTATTTTTTCTAACTCTTCTGCAGATATTGCCATTATTTTATCACTTTTTAGATATAAAAGCCTAAATATTAATTAAAGTTTTTTTGGTTAAATTAAAGCTTTATATGAATTTTTATTATAGAATTTTAAACATTCATTGATAAACTCTACTCTTATGCATATAATTAATTAATATTATTATGTCATTTATTAATTATTATGAAAAAAGAAGCTGAAGAATTAAAATTATTTATCTTAGAATGTTTGAGTGAGAAAAAAGCAGAAGATATTGAGGTAATTGATTTAACAGGAAAACATAAATTAGCCGATTATATTATATTTGCTAGCGGTCGTTCGACTAAAAATGTTGGAGCAATTGCTGAATATATAGCTTTAGAATTAAAAAATAATGCCGGTATAAATAGTAATATTGAGGGGCTTGGTAAATCAGAATGGGTACTAATAGATGCAGGTACTATTTTAATTAATATTTTTTATCCTGAAGTACGGGAGCATTTTAAGCTAGAAGAAATTTGGAAAAGATGAACGATCATATTCTTATTAACGTTATAATTTTACTCGGCACTGCGGTTTTTATCGTGGCTATACTTAAGCGTCTTAGATTAAGTCCAGTACTTGGTTACTTAATTGCGGGAGCTGCAATAGGTGATCACGGTTTAAAAATCGTAACATATGACCAAACTAAGTTACTAGGTGAACTTGGTGTAGTATTTCTATTATTTGCAATAGGTCTTGAGTTATCCTTCGAGCGATTAAAAGCTATGAGACGATATGTCTTTGGTCTCGGTAGTTTGCAAGTTTTAACGACTGCTATAGTAATTGCCGGTGCAATGGTACTTATAGACGGTAATAGTAGTGCGGCTATTATTACCGGCGGCGGCCTTGCTCTTTCATCTACGGCACTTGTTATGCAGGTTATTGAAGAAAATCGTAGCCAATCGACACAAATAGGAAGAATTTCTTTAGCTATTCTGTTACTGCAAGATTTGGCCGTAGTGCCATTGCTTGTGATAGTTCCGTTACTTGCCGGTAACAATAAAGCATCGATTGCAGTTGCTCTTGGTATTGCACTCTTAAAAGCCGTAACGGCCTTACTTACAATATTTATTGTCGGTCGTGTTTTTCTTCGTCCTGTATTTTCATTCATTTCATCAGAAAGTAATAATGCAAGCGAGTTACCTATTTCGATGACTTTGTTAATAGTACTTTCTGCTGCTTGGGCTACCGAAACATTTGGTTTATCTTTAGCTCTAGGAGCATTTGTTGCCGGAGTATTAGTTGCGGAAACTGAATTTAGATTGCAAGCGGAAGAAAGTATTTATCCTTTCAAAAGTTTATTTTTAGGATTGTTTTTCATGACCGTCGGTATGAATATCGACGCACTAGAAATGTATGAAAAAATATCTCATATTCTTACTTTATCTATTGCTTTAATAGGTATAAAAACCTTAATCATAACGGCTTTTTGTATTTTATTCGGTTTTAATAAAGGAGTTGCTTTTTATTCAGGCTTATTATTATCGCAAGGCGGAGAGTTTGGTTTTATATTATTCAGTTTAGGTAAAGATAGCGGAGTATTGGAAGAAAGTACTGCCGATATATTATTACTCGTAGTT
The DNA here is from genome assembly GCF_007989425.1 of Rickettsia asiatica. Lineage (NCBI taxonomy): Bacteria > Pseudomonadati > Pseudomonadota > Alphaproteobacteria > Rickettsiales > Rickettsiaceae > Rickettsia > Rickettsia asiatica. The sequence continues at coordinate 1,233,128 of NZ_AP019563.1, read as the reverse complement.
ACTTTTACTATGGCACTTACTCCATTACTCGCAGCTTTAGGGAAAAAGATTGCCGAGAAAGTTGATAAAGGACTCGGTAAAACTCCGACTCAAATGATTGAGCTTGGTGCAAGAGATTTAACAAACCATATCATTATTGCCGGACTCGGTAATACCGGTAAAATGGTAGCAAGAGTTTTGGAAGCGGAAGGTATAAGTTACGTAATACTTGATTTAGATGATGATAGAGTCAAAGAAGAGCTATCAAACGGTTTACCGGTTTTTAAAGGTGATGTATCGCAAGCCGATACTCTAAAGGCATTAGGTACGGAAAGAGCATTCGCTATAATACTTACTATGAATAATCAAGTAACTATCAAGAAATCGCTTAAAACAATTAGCGGTAATTATCAGGATATACCGGTTGTCGTTAAGTTAAAAAATTTAAAAAATGCTAGAGAATTTTATGATTTAGGTGCCACAACTATTATTCCGGAAAGTTATGAGACTGGATTACAAATCGGTGGAACAGTCCTAAAAAATATAGGTATTAGCGAGCAGGAAATTAATAGAATAAAAGTACAATTTAGGCTTGGTAATTATATAATAGCAAAAAAAGAGGATGCTTTATCTGAAGCGGAAGATAATGATTAAAATTCTTATTACTTTAATTATTGTAATATTATCAACAACAATTAACGCCGATAATAAAAAATTGCCTATTCCGAGATTTGTTTCAATAAAATCTAATGAAGTAAATGCAAGGAGCGGACCAACCACTAAATCTGCCGTAGAATGGGTTTTTATTAAAAAAGGAGAACCGGTAGAAATAATTGCAGAGTACGAACAATGGCGACAAGTACGTGACATTAACGGTGAGGGTGGTTGGATACATTCAAGCGTTTTATCAGGTAAAAGATCAGTGGTTATTACCTCTGATAAGGAAATAGAACTTACCAAATCCGCAGGTCCTAAAAGCCGAGTTATAGCAAAATTAATGCCAAAAGTTCGTTGTGGTTTAAAAAAATGTAAAGAACAGTTCTGTCAAATTATATGTAAAGACTATACGGGATGGATCTCAAAGAAAGCAATTTGGGGAGTATATGATAATAATGATAGGTATTAATCAAATATTTAATAATAAAACTATTTACTACCTAGGGTTAATTTACTATATATGAAAACTTACTAAAGATATAATTATTTATGCAAAGATATTTAGACGGTACAAATGATGTCGCATTTAAAAAATTATTTAGCGATAAAGTGAAACTAATAGATTTACTTAATGCTATCCTTAAATTACCGAAAGGAGATAAAATTATAGATTTAACTTATATAACTACTGAACAGTTACCTTTATTTCTTGAAGGAAAAAGAAGTTTATTCGATCTAAAAGTTAAAGATGAAACCGGTAGATGGTATATAATCGAAATGCAGCGTAAAATGGAGAAAGATTATCTTAATAGAACACAGCTTTACGGTTGCTATACCTACGTTAATCAAATTACAAAGGGCATGAAGCATAAGGATTTATTGCCAGTAGTAATAAATTGCTATTATAGGAACAAAAGCTTTGCCCGATGAATTGCCGTATATTAGCTATCATCATATAAAAGAAAGCGATACCCATAAATAATATTTGTTTTCATTAACTTATGTATTTATTGCACTAGGAAAATTTAAAAAAAATGATCTTAAAGACTGATACCGATGAATGGTTGCATTTATTAAAATATGCTCTGCAAGAACAAGAACCGCCAAAAGAAATTAAAAATGAAATTGTGTTATCGGCATATGCAAGTTTAGAACAATATAAATGGACAGAAAGGGAGCATGATGATTATTTTAGGGCAGAAATGGCTATACAACAAGAAATAGACAAAATTTGAAGCAAAGTTTAAAGAGGGCGAAGTTAAGGGTAAAGCTGAAGGTAAAACTGAGGCAAAAATTGAAACAGCAAAAGAAATGCTAATAGAGAACGAACCTATAGAGAAAATAGCACGATATACTAAGCTTACAATAGAAGAAATAAAAACATTACAAGCGGAAATAAAAAAAATTAAATATTTAAATGAAAACCACTTTACCCGAGTGTTCTCTAAAAATCCAAGCTAAGCTTAATTTTATAGTGCAGCAGATTTTAGATATTGCACAGGATAAAATCGCTATGATTATCTTGTACGGCTCTTTTGCTAGAGGCGATTGGGTACGTGATCTACCTAACGGCTATCATAGCGATACTGATATTTTGATAATTCTGAAAAAAGGTCAATATAAAGGGTATGCTACTTTAAGGTTGGAAGATAAAATATATAAGAGGTTAGAAAAGAAAGGAGTAATAAATCCTAAACAAATTATCCCGTATGATTCATTAATATCGATAATTCTTGAGTCAATAGATGAAGTAAATAGGCAGTTAGAAAAAGGACGTTATTTTTTCACCAATATCAAAAAAGAGGGTATTCTATATATATAGATAGCAGTGAATTTACACTTAGTGAGGCTAAAGATTTACCTTGGAGTGAAGTGAAAGAAATCGCTAAAGATTATTTTGAAGAATGGTTTGATAAAGGTAAAGACTTTCTAGATGGAGTAGCTTACTATTTAAAAAAAGATCGATATGCCGTTGCTGCTTTCTTGTTACACCAAGCTACGGAAAGTTTATATAGTGCTATTTTATTAGTTTTTTCTAATTACAAACCTAAATTACATAATGTACAAAATTAGGTAGCATGGCAGGAAATTATGATAATGAATTATGGACTGTGTTTCCTCAATTAACCGAAGAACAAAAGAAATGTTTTGAGCTTCTTGAAAAAGCTTATGTTGATGCAAGATATGATAAAAATTATAAAATTACAAAAGAACAGCTGCTTTATTTAATAGAGCGAATAGAAAAATTAAAAGAAATCACCGAAAGAATCTACCTAGCAAGAATTAATCGGTAGGGGTTTAGTGTCATTCTTAGCTCAGCATTGCCCGCGTGGATACCGAGTCGTCATTGCAAGAGATCTTTGATCGCGTGGCAATCCAAAAAATAATTAAAAAAATGCTAATTTTTAGCATTTTTTACTGGATTGCTTAGTCAATTGCTATGCAATTTCCTCGCAATGACGGGTAAGCCGATCCATACAACAAAGCCTAAATTATGACACTATTGTAACTCTGTTTTTAATAGATTAAGAAGATAATGCAAAGGAACTACTTCAACTTGTGAATTAAGGTAATATTTATCCTTTCCCGGGTATACTATATAAGCTTTCTTTGGTTTTAAGTCTTGCAATGCATTATAGAAACCTTTTGATATGGAAGGAGTAAGTGATCTTTTAATCTCAATGGCTGTAAGATTATTTATGCTTGATTCTAGTATTAAATCTACCTCAGCCCCTCCGGCGGTTCTATAAAACCAACTATTCATTTGATTTTTAACTATAGATAAAATATTTTCTATTACAAATCCTTCAAAGCTCCCTCCGAGAATATAATGTCCAAGTAGTTCATCATAATATTTAATATTTAATAATGCATGTAGGATACCGCTATCGCGAATGTATAGTTTGGGGGCTTTGACTAATCGTTTCTTTACATTACTAGACCAAGGCCTTAGCAATCTTATAAGGAATAAATCCTCAAATAGATCGATATATCTCATTATAGTAGGTACTGATATACCAAGGCTTGCCGCTATTTTGCTAGCATTTAATAAGTCGCCTTGGCAATGAGCGAATATAGTCCATGTTCTACGTAAAATTTCTGTAGATATATTATAGCCAAGCTGAGGTATTTCACGTTCTAAATAAGTCATGATAAAAGATTGCCGCCAATTCATACTGCTATTATCTGAAGCACTGAGAAAGCTATCGGGAAAATTGCCTCTAAGCCATAATAAATTATTATCAATATATCCGGCTTTTCTAACTTCTTGAATATTAAAACCATAAAGCTGAGTATAAATTATACGACCTGCTAAAGATTTCGAAGAATGTTTTAATAATTCTTTAGAGGCAGCACCAAGAAGTAAGAATTGTTTAACTTTTTGCCCCTGCTGACGTCTTTCATCAATAACGCTACATAAAACTTGAAAAAGCTGCGGCATTCTTTGAATTTCATCAATAATCACTAAATAGTTAGAATGAGTTTGAAAGTAAAGCTCAGGATCAGATAATTTTGCCAAATCTGAAGGCTTCTCTAAGTCTAAATATAAAGGTGTAGGAGATATTTGTTCTGCTATTTCTTTTGCCAAAGTAGTTTTACCTACTTGTCTTGGGCCTAAAATAGCTACCGCTGAAAACTCATTTAAAAAAGATTTAATATCTTTTGCTAAAAAACGCTCAATCATTATCCATGTAAATTTAATATCCAATGTTAAATTTACATGGATAAAATTAATACGTCAAGATATTAGTTTAAAGCTTAACTGAATTTATAAATAAAAAATAATATATTGCTTTTTTCTAAAATGGTATTTTTATCCTTATTTGACAATATTTTAAAAATGAGGTAAAGAAATAATATTCATCATAAAATATTAATAATTGGCAAAAAAGAAAATAAAAGATAGGGCTCATAAAAAATTTGTATTTACTACTCCAAATCAAGCTTTAGCAAGATTACAAGCAAAAGTGCAAGATTATATGAATACTACAGGAGAAAAAATTTCTCTAGTAGATGAATTAATTAAGTTAAGAAGAGCAGATGGATAGCGTTTTCAGTTTATTTAAAATTTGATAAAATTATTTAAATATAGTATAATATAAAACTTTTTATAATATTAAAAATTTTATGAGTAAGAAGCTTTATATTAAGACCTATGGATGTCAGATGAATGTTTACGACTCCATTAAGATGCAGGATTTGCTTTATCCCTTTGGCTATGAGCCCACGGAAAATATTGAGGATGCGGATGTTATTATTCTAAATACCTGTCATATTAGAGAGAAAGCAGCCGAGAAAACTTATTCTGAACTCGGTCGTATTAAGAAACTACAAGATACGAGAAAAAAACAAGGCTTAAACTTTGCCATAATAGTTGTAGCCGGTTGTGTCGCACAGGCGGAAGGGGAGGAAATTTTTACAAGAACTCCTTATGTTGATATTGTTGTCGGTCCTCAATCTTATTATAATCTACCGGAATTAATCTCTAAAGTCGTCAGACACGAAAAACATTTAATCGATCTTGATTTTGTTGAAGAAGCAAAATTTGATCAGTTGCCGGAGCAATTATATCCGCAGGGAGCAAGTGCCTTTATATCGGTACAAGAGGGGTGCGATAAATTTTGCACTTTCTGCGTAGTACCTTATACTAGAGGTGCTGAATTTTCAAGGAATGTAGAGCAGGTCTATAGAGAAGCATTAAAAGCAGTTAGCAGTGGTGCTAAAGAAATTATGCTGCTTGGACAAAATGTCAATGCATATCACGGTAAGGGCTTAGATGACAAGATATCCAGTCTTGCCGATTTACTCAAACATCTAGCACAAATTCCAAATTTAGAGAGATTACGTTATACTACGTCACACCCGATAGATATGACAGATGATCTAATAAAACTGCATAGCACTGAACCCAAATTAATGCCGTTTTTACATCTTCCGGTGCAATCAGGTTCAAATAAAATATTAAAAGCCATGAACCGCAAACATGATCGGGATTATTATTTTGATATAATTAATCGCTTAAGAGAAGCAAGACCCGATATAGTGTTATCTTCTGATTTTATTGTCGGGTTTCCCGGTGAAACAGATGAAGATTTTGAGGATACTTTAGATTTGGTCCGCCGAGTAAAATATGGTCAGTGCTATTCGTTTAAATATAGTCCTCGTCCTGGCACGCCAGGAGCAACTAGAATGGATCAAGTTCCGGAACACATGAAATCAGAGAGATTAACTATATTGCAAAAAGAACTCATGGCTCAGCAACTAGCTTTTAATGAAAGTTGTATTGGTAGTACTATGAAAGTTCTATTTGATCGCGATGGTAAATTCGACGGTCAAATAATAGGTAAAACTCCATACATGCAGTCTGTATATATCCAAAACCCTAATAAATCTTTACTTGGTAAAATCATTGATGTAAAAATTACTAAGGCTTCACTTAATAGTTTAACCGGCGAAATATTATAAGTCATGTATAAATCTCTTCTTTTTTGTTTAAAAATTTTTGCCGTGCTTATTCTAATAGGTTGTGCGATTGTGGGGTATATAATATATCACTATTCACGTGATTTACCTGATTACTCACAGCTTGCACGTTATTATCCCCCGTCGGTAACGCGTATTTATGCCCATGACGGCAAACTAATGGAGGAGTATGCTTTTGAACGTCGTGTATTTGTACCGATTAATAGCGTACCGAGTTCGCTAATAGAAAGTTTTATTGCAGCTGAGGATAAGAATTTCTATAACCACCCTGGCGTCGATTTGCTTGGAATAGTTAGAGCGGCATTTTTAAATATATCTAATTATTTACATCATAGGCGTATGGAAGGAGCCTCTACCATTACTCAGCAAGTGGTTAAAAATTTTCTGCTAACTAACGAGGTTTCTCTTGAACGTAAGATTAAAGAAGCGATTCTTTCTTATATGGTTTCAAGAGTATTTACTAAGGATCAAATCTTAGAATTATATCTTAATCAAACATTCTTTGGTCGCGGTGCATACGGCGTTGCAGCGGCTGCACAAAATTATTTTAATAAATCCGTAGAGGAACTTACCATTGCAGAATCAGCTTTTATTGCGGCACTGCCTAAAGCCCCTTCCGAACTTAATCCAGAAAGAAACTACGCTAGAGTAAAAGCTCGTCGTGATTATGTAATAGCACGTATGTTTGAAGATGGTTATATAACAAGAGATGCTGCGAAAGAAGCTATGGATAGCCCGATAGTTTTACGTAAACGAGCTAAAGAAGAAACTGTTACGGCTGATTATTATGCCGAGCAGGTTCGAGAAGAAGTAATTAAGATGCTAAATAGCAAAGAGGAATTTTATACCGGAGGTCTTACTATTATTACTTCTTTAGATGCAAAGATGCAGCAATTAGCTGAAAACTCTCTAAGAAAAGGACTTAGGGAGTTTGATAGAAAGCGTGGTTTTAGAAAACCTATTGCTAATATTCCTCTTGATAATTGGCAAGAAGAGCTACAAAAATTACCTACGCCTCAGTCTCTTTTAGAGTATAAATTAGCCGTAGTTCTAGATGTGGCCGACAACCATGCAGAGATTGGACTTATAGACGGCAGCAAATCTAAAATTCCTATTTCTGAAATGAAATGGGCAAGAAGTAACCTTAAATCAGTTAAGGCTTTGCTTAAAAAAGGTGACGTGATAGTAGTTGAGTCTATAAAAGACGGCTATGCTCTTCGTCAGATCCCTGAAGTAAACGGGGCTATTATGGTTATGAACCCAAATACCGGACAGGTACTTGCAAGTGTTGGCGGTTATGATTTTTCCACAAGTAAATTTGATAGAGTAACACAGGCACTTCGTCAACCCGGTTCTTTAAGCAAAACCTTTGTTTATTTAGCAGCTCTTGAAAACGGTGTTAAGCCGAATCAGATTTTTAACGATGGACCTATTGAGATTTCGCAAGGTCCGGGTATGCCTAGTTGGCGTCCTAAAAATTATGAGGGTAAGTTTTTAGGTGAAATCACTATGCGTACCGGGCTTGAAAAATCTCGTAATCTTATAACCGTAAGAGTAGCAACTGCCGTAGGACTTACAAAAATCGTTGATATAATTAAGCGATTTAGTATTAATAATGAACCGAAAAAAGTTTATTCTATGGTACTTGGTTCAATTGAAACCACACTTAGCAGAATGACTAATGCTTATGCAATTATTGCTAACGGCGGTAAAAAAGTTGAGCCTCATTTTGTAGAATTAATTAAAGACCATAACGGTAAAATTATTTATAGGCGAGATGATAGAGAATGTCTTTCTTGTAATGTTTCGGATAGCAATTTAGATACCGCAATATTAGAAATACCGAAAGAAGATATCTATAGAGTTACGGATGAAGCTAGTGATTATCAAATTACTTCGTTTTTAACAGGAGCAATAGATAGAGGAACCGGTTATGCTGCGAAGAAGTTAGGGAAAATTATCGGCGGAAAAACCGGTACTAGTAACGATAGTAAAGATACATGGTTTGTAGGCTTTACACCCAAAATAGTAGTAGGTAGTTATGTTGGCTATGATACACCGAAAGAGCTTGGAAAAAGAGCAACAGGTTCAAACGTAGTATTGCCGATTTTTATTGATTTTATGAGTAACGCTTATAAGGATGAACCGTCGTTGCCTTTCAAAGTCCCTGATTCAATAAAATTATTAGCAGTAGATAGAGCGACCGGTAAAATTACGCCAAACGGTAGCGTGATAGAAGCATTTAAAGTCAATAATTTTCAGATGCTTGAGAATGAAGATATGATTGATAATCACGATAATAATGATATTTTTGATTATGTACCGAGTAAGGAGGATCAGTCTCAAGAAATTTATTAAATATACTCGTTTAATTTGAAAAATTGGCGTCGTTGTTTTATATTTTTTACTCCTCACGTACTCGTATGTACGCTGCGGTCAAAAAATATGAACGCCTTGCTCTTTTCCAAATTAAACTTCGTCTACCTACTTATTTATTTGGAGTTTTAATTATATGAAAAAAATTATTTTATATCTAACTGCCCTAATATCACTTACTATACCTTTTATAATTAAAGCGGATTGTTTTTTAGTTAAAGAAAATGATAAATTTATTAAACGGGAAGGTAATTGCGAGTCTCGTTATGCTCCATGCTCAACATTTAAAATTGCTATAAGTTTAATGGGTTATGATGATGGGTTTTTAATTGATGAAACTCATCCAAAATTACCTTTTAAAGAAGGATATGCTGACTATCTTGAAGTTTGGAAACAATCCCCAAACACCTAAAGATTGGATGAAGAATAGCTGTGTTTGGTATTCTCAGGTTATTACCAAAGAATTAGGTATTGAAAAATTCCGTGATTATGTAATAAAATTTGATTATGGTAATCATGATATTTCAGGAGATAAAGGCAAGAATAACGGTTTAACTAATGCATGGCTTTCTAGTTCTTTAGAAATTTCACCGGAAGAACAATTAACTTTTCTTCAAAAATTAGCAGAGAATAAATTGCCGGTAAGTGTTAAAGCCCAAGAAATGACTAAAAATATTTTGTTTATTGAAGATTTTATAGATGGTTGGAAGCTTTACGGTAAAACAGGCAGCGGTAATAAACTTAGCCAAGATAGAACCATAAAGTTAAAAGATAAACAAATTGGGTGGTTTGTAGGTTGGTTACAAAAAAATGACAGAACAGTTTTCTTTATACATTTTATTGAAGATAATAAAACTTATGATTCTTATGCAGGACGACGCTCTAAAGAAGCAGCAAAAGAAAAGCTAAAGGAATTAATAAAAAAATGAAATTTTTATGTCATTGCGAGGAAATTACAAAGTAATTGACGAAGCAATCTCAGGATACTTGACAAGATTGCCACGTCGCTTCGCTCCTCGCAACAATGCATCCTCGCAATGACGATATCTACTCTTTCTAGGTAATGCTGGATTATAAATTTTGTTATCTCTTGAAGTATTTAAAGAAATATTATAAAGTCAAAAAGTTCATAAATTTTGAGGATGTTATGCAAGTAGTAAAAGCTTTAGAGCAAATTTTAGCAGATAGCTATGCTTTATATTTTAAAACACAGAATTATCATTGGAATGTAGAAGGAGCAGAGTTTAGAAGTCTACATTTATTATTTGAGGGGCAGTATGAAGATTTAGCTGAAAGCTTAGATGAACTTGCCGAAAGAATAAGAAGTTTAAGTGCTAAAGTCCCCGCATTATCAGATTTAATAAAACTTGCATCTATAGATGAGGCAAATCCGAACGCAACAGCAAATGAAATGCTTCAAAGTCTAACAAAAGATCAAGATATTATTAGAGATACATTATATAAGGGACTCAAAGCAGCACAAGCAGAGAGCGACGAGGGTACAGCCGATATGATTATTGGACGGATTAAAGTGCATGAAAAGAATAGATGGATGCTAAAAAGCAGTATACTCGTTTAATTTGAAAAATTGGCGTTGTTGTTTTATATTTTTTGATCCTCACGTACTAGTATGTACGCTGCGGTCAAAAAATATAAAACGCCTTGCTCTTTTCCAAATTAAACTTCGTCTACTAAATGCTATATAAATGTCATTCCCGTGAAGGCGGGAATCCAGCGTAAAGCGAGATATATCGAGCTTTTAATTTTAAGAACTTAAATTACTGGATCCCGTGGCTTGTCCACGGGATGACATCGAATAACAAAACTAACAAAATAAAAATAAAATGGAACAATACGATGTAGCCGTTATAGGCGGTGGTCCAGGTGGATATGTTGCAGCAATTAGAGCAGCACAATTAAAGAAAAAAGTTGTATTAATAGAAAAAGAACATTTAGGAGGGATGTGCCTTAATTGGGGATGTATACCGACTAAATCCCTGCTTAAATCTGCTGAGGTTTTTGAATATATAAAACATGCTAAAGATTATGGAATTGATGCCGGTGTTGCAGAAGTTAATATTAAGAAAATAGTTGAGCGTTCAAGAGAGATTTCAAATAAGCTTGCAGGCGGTGTTAAGTTACTATTGAAAAAAAACAAAGTGACCGTGATAGACGGGATAGCAAAACTTGAAGCAAATAAGGTAATAAGTATAAATGATAAACCTACAGTAAAAGCAGATAATATTATTATAGCTACCGGAGCAAGATCTAGGATTTTAAAAGGCTTTGAGCCTGACGGTAAACAAATTTGGACTTCTAAAGAAGCTATGATACCGCAGCATGTGCCGAAATCTATGATTATCGTAGGTTCAGGTGCAATAGGTATAGAATTCGCTTCGTTTTATAATAGTATCGGTGTGGATGTTACCGTAATCGAAGCTCATACTAGAATATTGTCTGCCGAAGATACGGAAATTGCCGGAATCGCTCATAAGAATTTTGAGAAGAAGGGAATAAAAATTATTACAAATGCTAAATTAATTAAGCAAACAAAATCAAAAGATACGATAGAAGTTGAGCTAGAGTTATCCGGTAAAACACAAAAATTACAAGCTGAAATCTTGCTTATGGCAGTAGGTATTACGGCGAATACCAAAAATTTAGGACTCGAGAAAACAAAAATTAAAGTAGAAAACGGCTATATCACTACTAACGGATTAATGCAAACTGCGGAATCAGGAATTTATGCTATAGGCGATGTAGCAGGAGTGCCTTGTTTAGCTCATAAAGCAAGCCATGAAGGTATTATTGCAGCGGAAAACATCGCGGGCTTAAAACCGCATGCTATTAATAAACATAATATTCCCGGCTGCACTTATTCTTCGCCGCAAATAGCAAGTGTAGGTTTGACTGAAGAAGCAGCAAAAGCCTTAGGTTATGAGCTTAAAATAGGCAGATTCCCTTTTATAGCTAATGGCAAAGCTTTAGTAAGCGGTGATAGTGATGGCTTAATTAAAACTATATTTAATGCTAAGACGGGTGAATTGCTCGGAGCTCATATGATAGGCTCAGAAGTAACTGAATTAATACAAGGATATGCGGTTTCAAAAAATTTAGAAGGAACGGAGTTGGATTTAATTAACACTATCTTCCCGCATCCGACTTTATCGGAAATGATGCATGAATCAGTACTCACCGCTTATGATAGAGCAATACATATTTAAATATAATTAAAAAAATGAACAAAGGTAATTTAATCGAGAATTATGCAGTAGCGTTATTTAATAACGCTATGATTGATAATATACAAGATAAGATCTTTGAAGAAATTACCTCTATAAATCGTATAATTACCGATAATTTTGATATTAGAGAGTTCTTATTTTCTCCTATAGTGAATAAGAACGACAAAATGAACGCAGTCAATTCGTTAGCAAAAAATATCAAAATTAGTACAATAGTACAAAATTTTTTATTGTTATTGGTAAAAAATTCTCGTACTGCTATTTTATCTAATATAGTAGATGCTTATAATACTTTACTATATGAAAGTAAAAATATAAAGATAGTTCAGGTTATTTCTGCAAATAAGTTACAACCTAAAGAGCAGGAGTGGATTAAATCTCGTGTAGAAAAAGAATTAAATCAAAAAACAGAAATATTATTTGATATAGATAGTACTATTATTGGCGGTATTGTAATTAAATATGATAGTATGTTGCAAGATTACTCGATAAAAGGTAGTTTAGATAAAATAACGAAAGCTTTAAAAAAATTAGGGTTGCTGTATAGATATTTATATCGTCATTGCGAGGAAAGGCGAAGCCTTGACGTGGAAATCTCATGAAGCAGTACTAAATTCCTGAGATTGCTGCACTCGCTTTGCTCGTTCACAATGACAAGAAAATTAGGAGACGTAAACCACATGAAACTAAAGCCTATTGAAGTAGCTGAAATATTACAAAAGGAAATAGCTAATATTAATTGCTTAAGTGAGCTTGAGGAAGTAGGGCAAGTAATAACCGTCTGTGACGGTATAGCCAAAATTTACGGTCTTGCTAATGTAAAATCCGGTGAAGTGATAGAATTTAAATCCGGTGTTAAGGGTCTTGTTTTAAATTTGGAAAATGATAGCGTCGGTGCTGTAATTATGGGGGATGATAACCAAGTACAGCAAGGCGATAATGTCAAAAGAACTAAAGAAGTTTTAGAAGTACCGGTAGGAAAAGCTTTGCTTGGTCGCGTTGTTGATGCTCTAGGTAATCCTATTGACGGCAAAGGCGATATTACAAGTAAAGAGTATAGACATATCGAGATGAAGGCTCCGGGAATAATAGAAAGAACAAGTGTTAGCGAACCCGTGCAAACCGGAATAAAGGCTATAGATTCGTTAATCCCAATAGGTAGAGGGCAAAGAGAGTTAATAATCGGTGATAGGCAAACCGGAAAAACAGCTATAGCCGTCGATACTATTATCAATCAAAAACAAGCCCACTCACTTACTAATGAAAGTGATAAAATTTATTGTATTTATGTAGCTATAGGGCAGAAAAGATCAAGTGTTGCACAGATAGTAAAAAAACTAGAAGATGCCGGAGCCATGGACTATACAATCGTTGTTTCGGCTACTGCTTCGGAAGCTGCGGCTCTTCAATTCATTGCCCCTTATTCTGCCTGTAGCATGGGCGAATATTTTCGTGATAACGGCATGCACGCACTTATTATTTATGATGATTTAAGTAAGCATGCTGTCGCATATAGACAAATCTCATTATTACTTAGAAGATCTCCCGGGCGAGAAGCATATCCTGGTGACGTGTTCTACCTGCATTCAAGGTTGCTTGAGCGTGCTGCTAAAATGTCAGAGGACAAAGGCAGCGGTTCACTTACTGCTCTTCCTATAATCGAGACGCAAGCAGGTGACATATCCGCATATATCCCAACAAATGTTATTTCAATTACCGACGGTCAAATTTTCTTAGAAAGCGAGCTATTTTATAAAGGCGTAAGACCTGCCGTTAATGTCGGTATTTCGGTAAGCCGAGTTGGTTCTGCAGCACAAATAAAGGCTATGAAGCAGGTAGCAGGTTCGGTAAAGCTAGAACTTGCTCAATTTAGAGAGCTTGAGTCTTTCTCGCAATTTGGATCAGATCTAGACCCTGCCACTAAAGCAAAAATCGATCACGGTAAAAGATTAGTTGAGATATTAAAACAAGCTCAATATCATCCTTTTCCGGTAGAAGAACAAATAGTAAGTATTTATGTCGGAACTAAGAAATATTTAAATGATGTACCGCTTCAGAAAGTAAAAGAATTTGAAGATAAAATGCTTATGGAGATAAGGTTAAATAAAAAAGATATTTTGGAATCAATAAAAAATGAGCAATGTATAACCGAAGAAACCGAGCAGAAACTAAAAGCATTTTTAGAAAATTTTGTTAAGGATTTTGTTAAATCAGATGATGTTGTTTTTGCGTGGATACCAAATCGTCATTGCGAGCGACTAAAAGGAGCGTGGCAATCTCAGGATATTTGATTAGATTGCCGCGTCGCTCCGCTCCTCGCAATGACATAAAAATACTAAATAAGTATGTCAAATTTAAAGCAGTTAAGAACTAGAATTAAAAGCGTTGAATCTACACAAAAGATTACTAGAGCAATGCAACTAGTATCAGCTTCTAAAATGGCAAAAATAAAAAGTCAAATAGCCAATTCAAATTTTTATATTAAGGCTATTAGTAAAATGATGTCTGCTATATTATCAATTGATATGTATGAGTTATCTATAGAAGAGCAGAAATTTTTTAATACCATGCCGAATAAAGCAAATTTATTGATAGTTATGACATCACAGCGTGGTTTATGCGGAACGTTTAATTACAGTATAATTAAGCAAGTTAAGAATGATATTAAAGAGTTAGAAAATAAAGGCGAACAAATAAAACTTATCATTATTGGAAAAAAAGGTTACGAAGCACTAAAAAGGCAATATGTAAATTATATTGATAGTTATTTTGAGTTACCCAAAATTTATGATGAAAATTTGATGCTACAAGTAAAACAAAAAATTATGTCGCTAGTTGCGAATTTAGAAGTTAGTAATTGTGTTATATATTTTAATAAATTTAAAAACGCAATGACTCAAATTATGACTAGACAACAGATTTTACCGGTAGAAAAATATCAAGATGATTCTGCAGTAGAAAATGATCATTTTGAGTATGAGGGGGAGAATCTAATTTCTAATCTAATTAATTTATATGTGAATTCCCAAATAAATTATGCTTTACTACAAAGTAGAGCAAGTGAGGAGGGGGCTAGAATGACCGCTATGGAAAATGCAACAAATAATGCTAATAATTTAATAAGCAAGTTAGTTTTAAAGTTGAATAGATCAAGACAAGCTATTATTACTACGGAGTTGATAGAGATTATAGCCGGCTCAGAAGCGGTTTAGTTACCATCATTGCGAGCAGCCGTAGGCTGCGTGGCAATCTCATCAAATATTCTGAGATTGCGTTGTCGAAACTTTCAGTTTCTTCTCGCAATGACATTTTTTATAAGAACATTATCTTAACAGAAAAAATAATGACACAGAATATCGGGAAAATTACTCAGATTATTTCAGCAGTGGTGGATGTAAAATTTACGAATAACGGTGAGTTACCGGAAATTTTAAATGCTCTAGAGTGCTATAACGATAAACAAAGGATAGTGCTGGAAGTAGCACAACATATAGGTGATGATACGGTGCGTTGTATTGCTATGGATTCTACGGAAGGGTTAGTGCGGGGCATAGAAGTAATAGATACAGGTAGTCCTATTCGTATTCCTGTAGGTACTGAGACGCTTGGGCGTATTATGAATGTTATAGGTGAGCCAATTGACGGTAAAGGAGACATTAAAAGCTCAAATATTTCTTCTATATATAAGCCTGCTCCTGATTTTACCAATCAGTCAACTGAGCGTAATATATTAGTAACCGGTATTAAAGTTGTTGATTTACTTGCTCCTTATACTAAAGGCGGTAAGATAGGATTATTCGGCGGTGCAGGAGTCGGTAAAACCGTGTTAATTATGGAGCTTATTAATAACGTAGCTAAAGCACACGGTGGTTATACCGTATTTGCAGGAGTCGGCGAGAGAACTAGAGAGGGTAATGATCTTTACCATGAAATGATTGACTCAGGTGTGATTGATCTTGAGAAACCGGAAAATTCAAAAGTGGCTCTTGTTTATGGACAAATGAACGAGTCGCCTGGAGCAAGGGCAAGAGTTGCGTTAAGTGGTCTGACCATTGCAGAGAGTTTTAGAGATATGAATGAGGGGCAAGATGTTTTATTTTTTGTAGATAATATTTTCCGTTTTACTCAAGCAGGTTCTGAAGTATCAGCGTTACTCGGTAGGATTCCGTCAGCGGTAGGGTATCAGCCTACTCTTGCAACCGATATGGGCGAACTACAAGAGCGTATCACCTCTACTAAGCATGGCTCAATAACTTCCGTACAGGCTATATATGTACCAGCGGATGATTTAACTGATCCTGCTCCTGCTACTTCTTTCATACATTTAGATGCTACAACAGTACTTAGCCGTCAGATAGCCGAGCTTGGGATTTATCCGGCAGTTGACCCGTTGGATAGTAATTCTCAGGTACTTGATCCGATGATTGTCGGTGAAGAACATTATAGCATAGCAAGACAAGTGCAGCAGGTTTTACAAACTTATAAATCATTGCAGGATATCATCGCTATTTTAGGTATGGATGAGCTATCCGAAGAAGATAAACTAACCGTGGCACGTGCTAGAAAAATACAGCGTTTCTTATCGCAGCCTTTCCATGTTGCCGAAGTATTTACAGGTAGCAAAGGCAAATTTGTTAATCTAGCCGATACTATAGCAGGTTTTAAAGGACTTGTAGAGGGTAAATACGATGATTTACCGGAAGCTGCTTTTTATATGGTCGGAACTATAGAAGAGGCTATTGAGAAGGCAAAGATGTTGAAATGATAAACGTGACCACAATCGTCATTGCGAGCAGCAGCCGTAGGCTGCGTGACAATCTCATGGAATAATAACAAACTCCTGAGATTGCTTCGTCAATTGCTATGCAATTTCCTCGCAATGACGAAAAATATAATGAACCCATGAACGAAACAATTCTAGTCAAAATAATTACGCCTTTAAGTATTGCATTTGAAAAGCAAGCTAAAATGGTAACAATGCCGGGTGAGGAAGGTATGTTTGGGGTGCTGCCAAGTCATGCTCCGATGATTGTTAGTTTGAAAGCCGGTTTAGTGCAGGTTTATATAGATGATATGCATAAATCTGAAAACACTTATCTTATTTCCAGCGGTGTAACCGAAGTAACGGCAAATTATATTAATATAGCTACGGAAACGGCTATTAACGCTACGAATTTAAGTGAAGCGGAAATAGCAACTAAGCTTCTCGATCTTCAAAAACCTTTATCAGATCAACATTAATTTGTTTTAAAAATCTACGTTTTGGGATAAGGTTATTTTAATGTCATTGCGAGGAGCGAAGCGACGCGGCAATCTAGTTAAACATCTTGAGATTGCCATGCTCCTTTTAGTCGCTCGCAATGACGATGTTCATTCCACACAATTAAGTGAGAAACAAATGTCAAAAGTGCATAATTCAGAATATATAAAAGAGTTATCAGTCGATAATATTTCATACAAAATTTACGATATAAATAAAGCGGCAAGCGATATCGATCTTCCCTTAAAAAAACTTCCATATAGTTTAAGAGTGTTATTTGAGAATGTATTACGTTCTAATGGTTCAAAGCAAAACTTACTTGCATTTAAAGAATGGCTAAAAACTAAAAAATCTGATGCGGAAATAGATTTTATGCCGGCAAGAGTTTTGATGCAGGATTTTACCGGTGTGCCTGCTATTGTAGATTTGGCTGCTATGCGTGATGCGATGAAGAAAATAGGAGGCGATCCGTTAAAAATTAATCCGCTTATTCCTGTTGATCTTGTAATAGATCATTCAGTAAGCGTTGATTCTTATGCAGCTAAGGATTCATTTGAAAAAAACGTACAAATGGAAATGAGACGCAATATTGAGCGTTATGCATTTCTTAAATGGGGACAGCAAGCGTTTAATAATTTCAAAGTAGTACCGCCGGGTACGGGTATTTGCCATCAGGTAAATTTAGAATATTTAGCAAAAGTTATGTGGCATAAAGACGGCACCCTTTATCCTGATAGTTTAGTTGGAACGGATAGCCATACAACTATGGTAAACGGGTTATCGGTACTTGGTTGGGGAGTCGGCGGAATAGAGGCGGAAGCTGCAATACTTGGACAGCCGCTTACTATGATTCTACCGGAAGTAATCGGTGTAAAGCTAACTGGGAAGTTAGCAGTGGTCGCCACGGCGACCGATCTAGTTCTAACTATTACCGAAATGCTACGGAAAAAGAAAGTAGTAGGTAAGTTTGTTGAGTTTTTCGGTGAAGGGCTTAAAAAGCTAACGATTGCCGATCGTGCTACCATTTCTAATATGTCGCCTGAATACGGTGCTACTTGCGGCTTTTTCCCGATTGATCAAGAAACTATAAAATATCTAGAGCTAACAGGTAGAGAAAAAACGCAAATCAAATTAGTAGAGAAATACGCAACCGAGCAGAATCTTTGGTATGATTTTGAGCATGAGGCAGAATATACCGAGGTTTTAGAGCTAGATTTATCTACGGTACATAGTTCACTTGCCGGTCCAAAACATCCGCAAGATCGAGTAAACTTAAACGAGGTAGCAAGTAATTTTAAACATGAATTACCAAATTTTGCTTTAGAAAATAAAGACATTGATAAAAAATATGCCGTAGCAAACCAGAATTACGAAATCGGTAACGGCCATGTGGTAATTGCAGCGATTACTAGCTGTACTAATACTTCAAATCCTAGCGTTATGATTGGAGCCGCACTTCTTGCTAAAAAAGCATTAGAACACGGATTAAAGGTAAAGCCTTGGGTTAAAACTTCTCTTGCTCCTGGTTCAAAAGTCGTAACGGAATATTTGAAGCTTAGCGGTCTTGATAAATATTTAGATGAATTAGGGTTTAATCTAGTAGGTTACGGCTGCACTACTTGCATCGGTAATTCCGGACCTCTAAATCCGGAAATAGAGGAAACTATTAACAAAAACGGGCTAGTTGTTGCTTCCGTTTTATCAGGTAATAGGAATTTTGAAGGGCGAATTAATCCGCTTACTAAAGCAAGTTATCTCGGTTCGCCTATTTTAGTCGTAGCATATGCACTTAGCGGCACTCTTAATATAGATCTAACAAATACGCCCATAGGAGAAAATATTTATTTAAAAGATATTTGGCCAAGCAAAGAAGAGATAGATGAAGTTATTGCAAATTCAATTAATTCCTCTATGTTTATAGAAAAATATTCTGATATATTTAGCGGAACGAAAGAGTGGAAAGATTTACAGGTTACTACTAGCTCTAATTATAATTGGGATAAGAATAGTACCTATATTAATAATCCGCCTTATTTTGAGGATATAGGCAGCGAGAATAGTATAAAAGACATAAAATCTGCAAGAATTCTAGCAATTTTCGGTGATTCTATTACTACCGATCATATTTCGCCGGCAGGCAGTATTAGTAAAACCAGCCCTGCTGCTAAATATTTAACAGACCATCATATAGAGCCTTTTGATTTCAATTCTTACGGATCACGTAGAGGAAATCATGAAGTGATGATGCGTGGCACATTTGCTAATATTCGTATAAAAAACGAAATGTGTAAAGGTGTAGAAGGTGGTTTTACTGTAAACCAGTTAAACGGCATACAGCAAACTATTTACGATGCAGCTATGGACTACAAAGCTCATGATGTACCGGTAGTGATTTTTGCAGGTAAAGAATATGGTAGCGGCTCATCTAGAGACTGGGCGGCAAAAGGGCCTGAGTTGCTTGGTGTAAAAGCAGTGATTGCCGAGAGCTTTGAACGAATACATCGCTCAAATTTAGTAGGTATGGGTATTTTACCGCTAACTTTTACCAGCAATAATACAAGGTTAGATTTAAAGTTAGACGGTTCAGAAACTATTGACATTATAGGCTTAAGCGAGAATATAAGACCTTATAATCCTGTTAAATGCGTGATAAAAAAACAAACCGGTGAAATAAGGACAATCGATTTAATATTGCAAATATTTACGGATAATGAGATAAATTATATAAAGCACGGCAGTATTATGCATTTTGTGGTGGAGAGTTTGAAGGGGTGAAGAAGTACATTGAGTGTCATCCCGTGACTTGACCACGGGATCTTGTATCGCAGACTGTATCCTGAGATACCGCGATCAAGTCACAGTATGACAAAGTAGATTCCTGCGATCAACGGAATGACATCGAAAAGCCTCATTCCTATAAAAATAACAAAGGAAAGACATATGGACAAGCATCTTAAAGAATATACCGAGAGCGGTAAGAAAAATTTAATAGTGGTATATATATTATATCTATGCGGGATAGTAGCACCGATATTACCGTTAATCGGAGTATTTTTTGCATATCTTAATAAAGATAAAGGTGATAATTTTGCTATCAGCCATTATGTATTTCTATTTCGTACTTTTTGTCTTGGAGTTCTTGGGTGGATTGTATGTTTCATATTTACGTTTATCATTATTGGAGTAGTATTATACTTTGCACTCGCTGTTTGGTATATACTTCGTGTTGCTATCGGTTTTAAGTATATGATAAAAGATCAAGCTTATCTGAACCCTATGACTTATTGGATTAAATAAGAATGATAAAACTTACTATAGACGGTTCTGAAATAGAAGTATCAGAAGGTAGCACCGTTTATCAAGCCTGCACACAAGTAGGCAAAGAAATCCCTCATTTTTGTTATCATGAGCGTCTAAAAATCGCCGGTAATTGCCGTATGTGCTTGGTTGAAATGGAAAAATCACTAAAACCTATAGCTTCTTGTGCTATGCCGGTAAGTAACGGTATGGTTATTCATACCGATACGCCTATGGTAAAAAAAGCACGTGAAGGGGTGATGGAGTTTTTACTTATTAACCATCCTCTAGATTGCCCTATTTGTGATCAAGGCGGTGAGTGTGATTTGCAGGATCAGGCTTTTAGATACGGCAAAGGTACTAATAGATTTCATGAAAATAAGAGATCTATTAAAGATAAATATATGGGACCGCTGATTAAAACAGCGATGACGAGATGCATACAATGCACTAGATGCATTAGATTTGCGAGTGACATAGCAGGAATAGAAGAAATGGGGGCTATTCATCGAGGCGAACATATGGAAATTACTTCCTATTTAGAGCAAACTTTAGACTCTGAAATTTCCGGTAATATGATCGATATTTGTCCAGTCGGTGCTTTAAACTCTAAGCCATATGCCTTTAAAGCCCGTAAATGGGAGCTAAGGCACACAAATTCTATAGGTATGCATGATGCCGAAGGCTCCAATATTCGTATAGATAGTAGAGGCGATGAGGTAATGAGAATATTACCTCGTGTTAATGAAGAAATAAATGAGGCGTGGCTTTCTGATAAAAACCGTTTTAGTTATGATGGTTTGAAATATCAGCGTTTAGATCGCCCTTATATCAGAAAAAACGGTAAATTAGTAGAAGCTAGCTGGAGCGAAGCTTTAAAGACGATAGCGGATAAAATTAAATCCGTAAAACCGGAGAAAATTGCTGCTATTGCCGGCTCTCTTACGTCTGTTGAAGCAATGTTTATACTGAAAACATTACTGCAAAAGCTTGACTCTAATAATTATAGTGTTAATCAGTTTAATTATAAAATAGATACAAGCGAGCGAGAAAACTATTTATTTAATACAACTATTGCCGGCATAGAAAAGGCTGATTTATGTTTACTAATCGGAGCAAATCCAAGGCAGATAGCTCCGGTATTAAATAGCCGAATAGGGCAAAGAGTGCGTACAGGTTTATTAAAAGTAGCAAGAATAGGTGAAGGACATAATCAAACTTATAGAATTCAGGATTTAGGAAGTGATATTAAGATTATTGAGGAGCTAGCCATTGGTACTCATGAGTTTACGAAAGTCTTAAAAGCAGCAAAATATCCGATGATTATAGTGGGTGACGGCGTATATGCAAGAGATGACGGATATGCTATATTGTCGCTTATTCATAAAATAGTAGCTGAATATAATATTATGCATGATGATTGGAAAGGCTTTAATATATTGCATAATCACGCTTCTATAGTTGGCGGTCTTGACATCGGTTTTAATAATCCTATTAAGCTTGAAGAGCTGGAGCTCGCTTATCTGCTTGGAGCTGATGAAGTCCCGTTTGATAAGCTGAAATCAGCTTTTATAATATATCAAGGACATCACGGAGATGCAGGGGCTAGCAGTGCTGACGTAATTTTACCTGCGGCTGCTTATACCGAGCAGAGCGGAATTTACGTAAATTTAGAAGGTAGACCGCAAATAGCAGAAAAAGCAGTAGCACCTGTGGGCGTAGCTAAAGCAGATATAGAAATTATTAAAGAGCTTGCCGGTTATCTAAAAATAGATATCGGAATGGATAATTTGCAAGAAGTAAGAGCCAAGCTTGCTAAAGAATATAAGATATTTGCTAGTATTGATAAAATTACAGAGAATAAATTTACTAAATTTAGCTCTAAAGATAAGTTATTAAAAGAGCCTATAACTGCAGAACCTATTAATTATTATATAACAGACGTGATTAGTAAAAATTCAGTAACTATGGCTAAGTGCGTTGAGGCTAAGGAAGCAAGAGGAAATTTTGTCATCCCGCGACTTGATCGCGGGATCTAATAATTAAAAAATAAAAATGAAAGAATACTATGTTTATATACTTTCAAATAAATATGATGGTACTTATATATATAGGTGTTACTTCTGATGTTATAAAACGTGTTTGGCAGCATAAACAAAAAATAATAAAGGGATTTACTACAAAATATAATTTAAATAAATTAATTTATTTTGAACAGTTTAATAATATTAATCTAGCAATTAGTCGTGAGAAACGCTTTAATCGAAGCTAACAACCCTAATTGGCATGATTTATATGAAGATATTATAATTTTGCTTAGATCCCTGCGATCAAGTCGCGGGATGACAATGAAATATGACAGAACTCTTTTTTGAATATATTTTCCCGTTAATTATAATCGCTCTAAAGGTAGTGGCGATCACTATCCCTTTAATATTGTGTGTTGCGTATTTAACATATGCAGAGCGTCGTGTTATTGGATTAATGCAGCTCCGACGAGGACCTAACGTTGTCGGTCCGTTTGGATTACTTCAGCCTATTGCCGATGCGGTTAAGCTCTTATTCAAAGAACCGATAATTCCTACTAATTCCGATAAAATATTATTTATTTTAGCACCGATGATAACTTTTATATTAAGTTTAATCGGCTGGGCAGTTATACCTTTTGCAAAAGGCGTAGTGCTTGCAGACATTAATGTCGGTGTTTTATATATCCTTGCTATATCCTCTTTAAGTGTTTACGGCATTATTATTGCCGGTTGGGCTAGTAACTCAAAATATGCATTCCTTGGTGCTATACGCTCATCTGCTCAAATGATTTCTTATGAAGTATCGATGGGGCTGGTTATTATTACCGTGCTACTTACTACCGGTACTCTCAATTTAAGTGGGATCATTGAAGCACAAAGAACAATGCCGTGGTGGATTGATTTGATGCTACTACCTATGGGCGTCGTGTTTTTTATCTCGGTGCTTGCCGAAACAAATAGATTACCTTTTGATTTACCTGAAGCAGAATCAGAACTAGTTGCCGGCTATAATGTTGAATATTCCTCTATGGGATTTGCTTTATTTTTTCTAGGTGAATATGCTAATATGATATTAGTTAGTGCAATGACTACTACTTTCTTTTTAGGAGGTTATTTACCGCCGTTTAATATATCGTGGTTAGATTGTATTCCAGGGTTCTTTTGGTTTGTATTTAAGGTCGGATTCTTATTATTCTGCTTTTTATGGATTAGAGCAACCTTACCAAGATATCGTTATGATCAATTAATGCGACTTGGCTGGAAAGTATTTTTGCCTCTAACTTTATTTTGGGTGGTGTTAGTGTCAAGCGTACTTATATATACCGATAATTTGCCGAGTATTTAGGTATCACCCTAACTAACTTGATCGGCTTTATTGCATGGATCGGTTTCGCCTCTGTCATCCCCCCCCCCGCGACTTGATCGCGGGATCCAGCTTAAACTACTAATATTATTAGTAGTTTAAATTGTTTTTCTGGATACCGTGGTCAAGCTGTGGTATGACACCGAACGTGTTTTTTAATCCGTGTAACAACATCTTTCCGAAGGAATGACATTGATCTTTAATATATAAATTTTATGATAAACTATTTAAAATCGTTTTTTCTATATGAGATAGTAAGGGGGATGGCTTTGACTTTGAGATATTTTTTCAAAGCTAAAGTTACAATCAATTATCCTTATGAAAAAAGTCCTGTTAGTCCACGATTTAAGGGTGAGCATGCACTGCGTCGCTATGAAAACGGTACAGAACGCTGCATTGCTTGTAAACTCTGTGAAGCGATTTGTCCGGCACAAGCGATAGTGATTGAAGCTGACGAACGAGATGACAGCAGTAGACATACCACACGTTATGATATAGATATGACAAAATGCATTTATTGTGGATTGTGTCAGGAAGCTTGCCCTGTAGACGCAATAGTTGAAGGTCCTAATTTTGAGTTTGCAAGCCTAACTCATACTGCACTTATTTACGATAAAGAAAGATTACTGCAAAATGGCGATAGATGGGAGCAAGCACTTGCTAGTAAACTACACAAAGATTACGAGTATAGGTAATATACTCGTTTAATTACTCTTCATTTATTCGGAATATATACGTATTATGCTATTGTGATTCTGTTAACAGGTTCATTTCAAAAAAGTTAAATTAAAAAAACATACCATGAAATCTCGAACTTTGTATGCGAAATTTCATAAACCTTTGTAATTTAATTATTGCTTTTCTTTTTTTTGACTTTTATTCTCTTAATTATAAATAATTATAAAAATTAAAAAATTATGTTTATAAAGCAAATTTATAGTATGGTAGTTTATTTTGTTACTACTATAGTTTTATTGATAACGCTCTCTATTACATTTAATGCATTCATTACATTATTCCCTACCGGAATATACTAATAAAAAGAGGAACTCATAAATATAGTACTAATGAGCAATATTTAAAGCTAAAATCATATGATAAGGATTTATATGAACAATTAAAAAAGGGTTGCCTCCAAAAAGAGCTAGAAGAAAAGAGAATTAGTTATAAGAATGAAATATATGGAAGTTACTAAAGCACGTGCTGTAAGTACAATAATTAATTGTTCAATTTTGATTATAGTTAGCCTTGTATTTTTTATTGTACATTGGAAGATCTATAAAAATACGCAAAACAATAATAATTAATCCAGTTGTAATGTCTGTGCAGATTTTATAGAACTTTCTAGATGAGAGGATAGAAGAACAATACCACCGCTATTTGCTTTCATGACAATTAAATTATTTAGTAAATCCCTATTTTCTTTGCTTAAATTAGTTTCAACTTCATCAAGTAACCATAAGTCAGATTGGCACGCAATAAGCCTTGATACGGCTACGATTTTCTGCATTCCGCTAGACAAGCTATAGCATTTTTCATCTAATAAGTCGTATAATTTGAAGTAATGAATAGCAGCATATAGGGTTTCGGCGGAATTATAAATTTCCGACCAAAATTTTAGATTCTCAAAAACAGTCATTTCGAGTTTTAGCCCTAAATTATGACCGATATAATTGCAGTAAGGTTTAGCGATATTGTTAATATTACTATTTTTATAGTAAATATTACCGCTGCTTGATTGCATAATTCCTGCTATCATTCGTAGCAGCGAGCTTTTACCGCAACCGTTAGCTCCTTTTATATAGGTGATAGAAGAAGGAAGAAAAGTAATATTTAGATCAAATAAATTTCTTTGTTCTATAGAGACCTTTCCAAATTCTACTTCTAGAGGCAATTTGTACGTCAATCCGGTACTCGCATCCTCACGTACTTTTTTGTACGCTGCGGTGCTGCGTTCCGTGTTTTCTTCAAATTCCTCTCTATAAGCGAATTTGGAAAGGTCTCTAATATTAAATTGTAATTGATGAAGTGATAGCATGTCCTTGTTACTATATCATTCCTGCCTGGATACCTAAGTCGTCATTGCGAAGCCATGAAGTGGCTGCGGCAATCTAGGAAAAATAATAAAAATGCTAAAGATTAGCATTTTTAACTGGATTGCTTCGTCAATTTACTATTGTAAATTTCCTCGCAATGACGCTAATTTTTCAAAATCTAACTAGCAAATTCTCTATCGATAAACGAAATACATTTAAAATAGAATTCGGCACTAGACCAAAGTAAATAATTAGTAGTATTAAAGGAGCTATTGAGATTATTTCGTATTTATATAAATCTCTGAAATGCATGATTTCTTTATTGGTAATTTCGCCTAGCATAACCTCTTTGTATAATTTCAGCATGTAAACCGCCCCAAGAATTATACCGAGAGCTGCTATAAAGGTTGCTATTACATTTACCTTATAAATCCCAAGCAGGCTTGAAAACTCTCCGATGAATCCGCTAGTACCAGGTAGCCCGACAGAGCCGAGCATTGCAATCATAAACAATGTGGCAAGCACAGGCATTTTACTTGCTACACCACCATATTTAGCTATTTCTTTTGTATGCAATCTTTCGTACAAAGTACCAACTATTAAGAATAGACATGAAGAAATCACGCCATGGCTAAGCATTTGAAATATTGCTCCACTAACTCCGGCTTCAGTAAAGCTAAAAATGCCTATCGTAACATATCCCATATGTGCAATAGATGAATATGCTATCATCTTCTTCATATCTTTTTGAGCAAGAGCAACAAGTGATGCGTATATTATAGCAATAACGCTAAGGTAAATTATGTAAATTGCAAATTCTTGTGATGCATTAGGGAATAGCAGTAGTAATACTCTTAAAAAACCGTAACCGCCGAGTTTTAATAAAATACCGGCAAGAATAACCGAGCCGCTGGTTGGAGCTTGTACGTGTGCATCGGGTAGCCAAGTATGAAACGGAATCATAGGGATTTTAACGGCAAAAGCAATAAAGATAGCCCACCATAAAATGTGCTGAGCAAATAATGGAATATTATCGGTAAGCTGAAAGATATAGGTTAAATCAAAACTATGAATTTTGCTATAAATATAAATTAATGAAAGTAGGAAAAATACTGAGCCGAAGAAAGTATATAAGAAGAATTTAAGAGCAGCATATATTCTATTTTCGCCTCCCCATACGCCGATAATAATATACATAGGTACTAATATTGCTTCAAAAAAGAGATAGAATAATAATAAATTTACTGAGGTAAATGCTCCTATACAAAAAGATTCCATTAATAAAAAACATACTAAATATTCTTTGATATATTTTTTAACAGTAAATAAGCTTCCGATTATACAAATAAGAGTAAGGAAAGAAGTTAGAGCCACAAAAAATATTGATATACCGTCAACACCTACATGAAATTCAAGCCCGATTTTATCAAGCCAAGCGTAGCGTTCGACAAATTGATAAGCGGGGTTTGAGGAGTCAAACTCTATTAAAATATAAATAGTTGAGATGAATGTTAAAACAGAACTAAGCACCGCAACATACATTACATATATCGGTTTATCTGCTTTTTTACTTTGACTAATAAACAGCAAAATATATAGCACGCTTATTAGCGGCAGAAAAATACTGATAGATATAATAGGTAATTCTAACATTCTTTTAAGATTTTATGAGTTTTTTTCCGTCATTGCGAGGAAAATTACGAAGTAATTGACGAAGCAATCTCAGGAGTTTGTTATTACTTCATGAGATTGCCACGCAGCCTACGGCTTGCAATGACAGTTTTAGTTTTTAACGCAAATAACATCAGTACATTAGCCTTTCCAAACAAAATAACTAATTGTTACAACAATAAACGATACTATATACAAAGCATAATTAAAAACATATCCTGTTTGTGTTTTGCCAGTAAGAACGCTAAAGCAATTAACGACTTGTGAAAAACCGTTTGGTCCAAAACGATCGATTATTTTCTGATCACCAAGATAAAATAAATGGGCTAGGCAGTTAATAGGCTTCACAATTAAGAAATTATATATCTCGTCGAAGTAATATTTATTGCGTAATATGTTGGATATGAATGTAATACCGCGAGCTTGTAGCGGTATCCAGTCTTTTTTAATATTTTTACTGGATTCCCGCTTTTGCGGGAATGACATAGAAGAAGGCAGGAATGACATAAAAGTACTTGACTTATATAAGTAAATTCCCGTAATAATCCCTACTATGCCAACTGCCATAGGTAGTAATTTTATATACAAAGGCGGATGGCTAATTAGTAGTTTATAAATATGTAAATTAAATAGGCTTTCATGGAAATAGCCGTTCGGTTTATCCATAGAAAGTAAATAATAACCGATCATACCGCTAAAAAAGCTCCCTGCTACCAGTAATATAAGGGGATTATTCATTACTTTAGCCGGTTCATGGGCATGTTCAAAAACATCTTTTTCTAGCTTAGTTTTGCCATGAAATACCAACATAATAATTTTCATTGAATAAATAGCAGTAAGTATTGCAGCAGCTATTCCAAAAATAAACATAAATGATCCGCTACTATAAGCTGCTTCTAAAATCGAGTCTTTAGAATAAAACCCTGCCAAAGGGTAAATCCCTATTAGTGCAAGTGAGCCAATTAAGAAGTTTCCATAAGTTATCGGCATCTTATTTCTTAAAGCCCCCATTTTAAATATATCCTGCTCGTGAACGGCATGTATTACGCTACCTGCAGATAAGAATAATAATGCTTTGAAAAAAGCATGAGTTACTAAGTGAAATATCCCGCTATTATAGGCAGATACCCCGCAAGCCATAAACATATAACCAAGCTGGCTACAGGTAGAGTAAGCAATAATCTTCTTGATATCGCTTTGCATAATAGCAATGCTTGCTGCAAAAAGACAAGTAACACCGCCGATAATCGTAATAAATTGTAGAACTAAAAGGCTATATTCAAACAAATACGAGCAGCGTGCTACTAAGAATACTCCTGCCGTTACCATGGTTGCTGCATGAATAAGTGCGGATACCGGAGTCGGTCCTTCCATCGCATCAGGAAGCCATACATGTAAACCGATCTGTGCAGATTTACCCATGCAACCGATAAATAATAATAAACAAATAATATCTAGAATAGAAAACTGTAATAATATTTTTGTATTAGATAATAATTCTGCAGATGAAAATACATCTTTGTAATTTGCCGAACCACAATAAACAATGATCGTTATTACGCCTAAGATAAAAGCAAAATCGCTGGCTCTATTTGTTATAAAAGCTTTAATCGCTGCTTTATTGGCTGATTCTTTTGAATACCAAAATCCGATTAGTAAATATGAGCAAACGCCGACGCCCTCCCAACCGAAAAATAACTGTAAGAAATTATCGCTAGACACTAGCATTAACATAAAGAAAGTAAATAAAGAAAGAAAAGACAAGAAGCGTACAACCCCCTTATCTTCGGCCATATAGCCAAGCGAGTAGATATGCACGACGCTTGACACCCATGTTACGGCTATAAACATTATGCTAGTGAGCTGATCTACATAAATAGACCAATTTACTTTAAAATTTCCAACCTCAATCCACGGGAATAATTTTATATGGATAATATTCCCGTCTAAGCCCGCATCACAAAATATTATTAATGAGAATAAGGCAGATAAAGATAAAAAACCGGTTGCAATTATTTGAGCTAATTTTTTATCTATTATCCTTACGAATAAGCCGTTTATTATTGCAGAGGCAAGCGGTAACATGATGATCATTATGGCAAGACTTTGATACATCATTACCCCCTCATCTGATTAATGTCGGTAATTTCAATTGAGCCTTTATTACGGAAATATATTAGTAATATCGCAAGCCCGATTGAAGTTTCGGCAGCTGCTACGGTTAAGATTATAATACTAAAAATTTGTCCCGATAATTCTTGCATATATACGGAAAATGCAACAAAATTTATATTGACTGCAAGTAGCATTAGCTCAATGGACATTAATATATTGATAATATTTTTGCGATGCATAAATAATCCAAACATCCCGATAGTAAAAACTAAGCTGCTTAAGATTAAATAATGATTAAGCGAAATATATTCATTCATATTTAATATTCTCAACACCTTTATTTAGAATAGGCTTTGTCATTAATACGGTATTTTCTTTATTGTGCCGCAGTTGTTTTACAATCTCTTGACGTTTTACTCCTTCACGTTTCTTTAGCGTTAAAGTAATACATGCAATCATAGCGACAAATAAGATAAGTCCCGCCATTTGAAACGGTAGCATAAATTCAGTGTAAAGCACGTTACCTATTGCTTTAGTATTTGAGATATTATTTGTTATGACAAACGATACATCCGAACTGAAATTAATATTTTTAGTGCCAAGTAAAATAATTGTTACTAAATCAGCAAACATTATTAAAGCTATAAAAATACTTAAAGCAAGATTTTCTTTTAACTGTGTTATTGTCTTATTAAAATGCATATCTAGCATCATTATCACAAATAGAAATAATACTGCTACAGCTCCAACATAAATCACTATCAGCATCATAGCTAAAAATTCTGCTCCAAGCAAAATCATAAGCCCTGCACCGTTGATAAATGCAAAAATTAACCATAATACCGAATATATGGAATTTTTGCTTAAAACAACGCATAAGCTACTGATAGTTATTAATGTTGCAAATAAATAAAAAAATATGAACATGATATACTCGTTGAACTTGCAAAATTGGCTGCGTCGTCTTTGTAAGTCCTCGGATACTCACGTATTTAGTATACGCTCCACTCCTCGGCTTACAGACTCCCTGCTCTTTTGCAAGTTGAACTTCATATATCAACTCTTCATTTCAAGGAGTATTATTATATGATACAGCTTTAACTCTATTCTATCCGCATAAAACTCGTTTTACAACATTAGGTTCTTTCTCAATAATCTTAAGAAGTAATTTTGCGGCTCCGGTAGGTAATCTTCTGCCTTGTTCCCAGTTTCTTAAAGTTGCAACACTAACTCCAAATGTTGTAGCAAATTGTTGTTGTGTTAATTTTAACTTATCTCTTACTTCATGCACGTCTATATTAGATAATTTTATATCATGTTTATTTGCTTTTAATTTTCCTTTAGCGTATAAAACAGCCTCTTGCATTCCAATTAATATACTTTTTTCGGTTTGATTAGTATTTGTATTATTCATTTTTGCCTCTTCCGACATATAATTTTACCAATTCTTCAATTAGTTTTTTTAATTCATTACAACTATCATGATTAATATTTTCCATCTTACTTTTTATAAAACCGGTTATTAAAAATACCGGCATATTTTCATTGTAGTAAAAATAAATTATTCTTATACCGCCACTTTTACCTTTATTATACTACTTAAAGCAAATCGTAATTTTCTTATACCTCCGGTGCCTTTGATTATATCACCTTGGTCAGGATTAGCAGCAATATAATGTATTATTTCAAAGCATTCTTTTTCGTTTAAATTATTCTTAGCAAATTTTTGAAACTCTGGAAGCTCAACAACTGAAATCAGTTTTTTACTCATAATAATTATACGCTATTGGCGTAGGAGAATCAATAAATAATTTTTGTTTAGTATCATGGATACCGTGGCAAGACCACGGTATGACAGAGTATAAATTGGCTAAACCAACATAGCATTAGAAGAAAATTTCTCGATCATCGGAGTAAATAAGCTTTCTAGTTCTTTGCGTATTTCTTCCTTGTTTTCTACTTTTTGACCTTCTTTACTTAAAGTTAGCTCGCCTTTTTCTACATGACTAAGCACAGCCTCAATGATTGCTTTTTTATCATGTTTACCATCCATATATCTAAGTGCAAACTTCTCAAAGAAATTAACGCCGATCGGTTCATGTTTTAAATTTGTAACCCACATAGAAGGTGTATGGGTTGCTTGATGTATCACCATTTTTGTTGTTTTAGGCTTATCAAGCTCAGGGTTATTTCGATGCTTCTGATTTGTAATACTAATATAACCTTGTAGTACTAGCTTCATTGCATTATTTAAAAGCTCAGCTTTGATTTCGTTTAATTTAGTATTATATAGCTTTTTATTAGCTTCAGCAGTTATTTTCTCAAAGCTTAACGGATTATTTAGATTTTCGCTGAAAGTGTATAAAATAGCTTTCATATAAGGCGAACTAGTTGTTAAGTTAGAGTCTTTATTACCGTTTAAGAAGAATTTTAAATTTTCAGAAGCATTATTAAGATCTACTTCTTTGAGTGGTTTTTCAGGCACTATATTAAAGATTATATTAAATTTCGTTATATCATCATTGTTAATATTTCTATTAATTTTCACATCACTATGACATAGTAAAGTGGTTCTAAAACGACGATTCGTAATGAAATCCATATATTGTTCAGTTCTAACTATATCGTTCACCGCTTTTAACTGCTCTACTACTTTTGGCGGCATATTACCGAGATACATAGTCGAAAGATTACAATCGGCTAAATATTGTAAATTGTGTTTTCTTGCCTCATTCATAAATTCATGGAAGTAGAATTGAGCATTTTCTTCTTCTAAATGATCATGACGTAAATAATGATCGGTTTGTTTAGCAAGTAGCCCTGCTTCGGTTTTTAATACTTCTGCATAAGGAGTTTTAGAGTTTTCTAAGCTATCCTTAACAAATTCTAGTAATAATCTAGATTGCGCTATTCTATCCCGTACATTTGCAAATGAGCTAGAATGATACATCATCATATCTCTAATAGTACGGACCATATTCCATCCGGGTAATGTATTATAGCTAATATATGCTATTCCGTTTGGGCTAAGATTTTTATTACAAACTTCAAAAATTTTATCTCTAACGGTTTTTGGCACCCAAGAAATTACGCCATGGCAAATTATATAATCAAACTTACCGAAAGAATCATCAATATCGGTTATCGAACAATGATGGAACTCTATATTTTTTAATCCTAGTTCTTTAACATTTTTATTTGCTTCGTCAATTTGTACCTTAGACAAATCAACCCCAACAAAATGAGCTTTTGGATAAAGAACTGCGTGTGGTATTAAATTACCGCCTGCTGCACAACCAAGCTCTAATATTTTTGCATTCTCGACTTCAGGAGCATTTACACCGAAAAGAGTTGCAAGTGTACTTAAGTGATAAGGATTTGTAAGAGCATATGGGTAGCTTTCATACGGCACTTCATCATAAGTGTTATGATCTGAAACCGCACCGTTAACAACGGATTGTACGGAATGTGTTTTTTTTGCCGTCTTATCATGACCGTTAGGGGTAGAAGAAGAGTTAGTAGCTTTTGGGGACATATTTTTTCCTTATATAGTTGGATTATTCGTGTCATCCTGCGGCTTGACCGCGGGATCTTGTATCATAGGCTGTGTCCTGAGATCCCGCGGTCAAGCCGCAGGATGACATTGCAGCTTTCATATAAATATTTCACAGAATTATTAAAATGGCAATCTATAAGTAAATCCTACACCAAATTCTCCAACGGCTATAGTTTTTTTGATAGGATTTGCCGGCACGAATTGCCCCGTTTTCATATCAAGCATATCATAATTAATTCTTACTCTATATGCCGTTTGTAATTTTGCAGTTGCATCAATACTTAAATTTGAAGTTACATCTTGTGAAATCCCAAGACCTGCTTGCCAAGCAACACAATTTTTATGAGTTCTTCTTACTTTAAAATAATTGCTATTTATAACACTCCACCTAGAAGAGGTAGGCTTAACTTTTACTTGTGCTATTCCACCTCCAAGTATTACAAAAGGTGTGAAAGTTTTTATTTTTTCTAAATCATAAATAAGATTTAGCATATATATATTTGATAATACGGTAGTATTACCTGGGATTTTAGGAATAGTGAGACCATTACTTAAATTTTGCTGAGGTAATACGTAATGCAGACGATATTTAGGTTGATAAGTTGCTGAGAATTCAATAGCTACCTGTGGATATATTATATAGCCTATTTTCCCACTATACATACTTGATTTTTTTAAAATTATTTCGGTATTTGAGTGTTTATATCGGAATTTACTAACGACTGGTTCAACTATTCCGCCTTCTGCTCCTATATGAAACCCTGTTTCTTTTGCAAAAGCAATGTTATTAAAAATGATGATAGTAATAAAAAATAATTTTAGTAATTTAGTCATTATAATTGCTTAAAAAATAAAAAAATATTATATACTTCCTTTATTAATGGTCAATCATATTTTTTCTAATTATGGAAGCAATTATACCAAATAGTAATAAAGTAATAGTTACAGTGAGCGAAACATATGCCGGAATCGTTATATAATGATGAATAAATATTTTAAAGCCGATAAATATTAAAATTAAAGCCAAAGAATATTTTATATAACTGAAACGTTCTACAATTTCTGCTAAACAAAAGAATAACGCTCTAAGCCCTAAAATAGCAAAAATATTTGAAGTATAAATTATATAAACATCATTAGTAATTGCGAATATTGCCGGTATACTATCTATAGCAAAGACTAAATCTATTGCTTCTATCAGTACTAGAGATATAAAAAGGGGGGTAAAATATAGTTTGTTATTACGTTTAACAACAAATTTATCCCCTTCAAGATTAGAGGTAATATTTAGATTTTTTATTATTGACTTGTAAATATAAGAATTCTGTATATCAAAAGTTTTATGTGATACATAGAAAGTTTTTATACCGGTAGCAATAAGTATTACGGCAAAAATATATAATAACCAGGCAAACTTATTTATAAGAATAATACTGCCGTAAATCATTATGGCTCTGAATATTATTACGCCTATTATACCGAAAAATAAAACACGATGTTGATATTTTCCGGGAATTTTAAAAAATTGGAAGATAATAGAGATCACAAAAATATTATCAAGTGACATAGCTTTCTCAATGAGAAAACAAGTATAATATTCACGAGCATGATCTGCCCCCGTATTATAATAAACATAGATACCGAATAAACAAGCTATTATAAAATAGAAAAGACTAAAAAGTATGCTTTCTTTAAAGCTTATTACGGTATTTTTTTTATGTACGACTCCTAAATCAAGAATTAGTAAAGCAAAAATTACCGTATAAAAAATAATCCAACTCATTTATTTATCTCTTCATTTTATATCGCATGTGGAAATATAGTCCTCCACCAAACATAACTCTTAGCTGGAATCTTATAGTATTTTCTCCTTGTTTTAAATAAGGTTTGATATCAATCGGTAAAGTCCTAGCTTGTAATGCTTGACCTTGATCATTTCCATTGTTGCATTGATTTTTATTATCTAGAGAATCAATGTTAGTAGGGAGGCTAAGTAGCTTTGTGCCATTGACATATATTAATGTGCAATCATCATACCATAAATCTAATACTTTAAAATACTCAATATCGTCTATTATTGCATCTAAAGTTACTTTGAATTCTACAGTATGCAATATTGTATTGTCCGGTTCATTTGTTGCATCTATAAATGCTCCATCCTTTGGAAATGCCATAATGCTCCCCTGTGGTACCGGTTTTTTGTTTAAGATATAGTCACCTATTTTAGTTACCGGATCATAAGGGGTATCAGGTAATTGGCTTGATGGAAAGTCGTTATAATCAACTTTTATAGGCAATCCTGTAGATTCTCTACAGCCGACATTTTGACCTAAAGGTTCAAACTCGACAACCTTTCTATCCAAATATGACAAACAATGGCGTTCTAAAGGTTTACTAGGATCAATAACTATCCAATTCGTTGGGCATTTTCCTTTTGCAAGTTCTCCTATATCGCTTTCAGGCCATTCTGCATTACCGTGATTGTTACCAGAAGGAGCTTGCTCTGTGCTAGGAATTTTAGCACAAGTAGGTACTAATATAGGAGCACAAAGATTTAGCTCTTGCCAAGTTTTATCTCTTACTTCCTCAGTCTCAGCTTTATATGTCGGCTCAGGAGGAGTGTTTTCATCTCCTTTTGTATATGTCACTGTATAATATTTTGAAGGATCTACTGGTACTAATATTGGTCCTATGTTAGGTTCCGGCTTAATTCTATCTGTATAATCCCTACTTAAAACACATATTGGAGTATTAGCTTTATCGTTATTGGTATAGCATTTACTCGGAATATTATTTATATTGCAAGTATAAATTGTAATACCTCTTCTTGGACCTAACACTGTTTCTTCTAGAGTACAGTTCGTTAGATCTGTATCTTTTTTACATAAGCCAAGATTTGGATATTTAACGTTATATTTATTTTTAAAATCCTTACAATTTATAGTATCGTTGTTGTTTAGTTTAGCAAGTACACAATTTATCGAGTCATTGTTGTAACCGGGAATAGGTGATCCATCAGGTAAAGTAGGAAGCGGCATAGGATTACAATGTTGGAAATTTTTCGGCATCAAGCAGGCATGCGTTCCACCTTGGATATATTTACCGTTTATATATTCTAAATATTTTAAATATACCGCACTTAGGTCAGGATTTCCCTTACTATCATAAGGTTCTTTATCATCTTTATATTTACCGTGAATAGTCAATTGATTTAGAGCATTCTCTCCTGAAAACGGCATAGCAATATATTTATCTTCCGTCGGATCTTTTGGTGGATCTTTAGGTATAAACGCAACGGAAGAACTATACTTATAACCGGCAAGCATTACTATGCTTTCTGTGTCAGTGGGGTTGGGAGGTGGAGGTCCGGCGTATGATAACGGTGTTACAAGAGTGCTTGTTTCATCTATGATATTGTTGCCTTCTCTTACTTGTACTGAAGCAATGAACTGCGGTTTATAATAAGCATCGTTGGAATTGTTATTAGTACAGGTAATTCCGGCATATTGTTTTGCACATTCATAAGCAGCTAAGCTGTAAGAATGATTTACTCTCGGTACGCAATCTATTAAATTATCAGACTCAAATAAGCAAATATTATTAGGATTTTGTTTATCGTCTTCAGTATTACTAATAGAGATATAAAGTTTTCTATCTTTACCGTTATTGTCTTTTAAGGTGACATCTGTCTTTATAGGTATTAAGCTACTTGCATCTTGTCCTTGTACCTCAGGAAATTTTACGCTTACATCCTTAAATTCGCCTATATTAACTCCCCATACTTTTTGGCAGGTAGTTGAATTAGAACTTGGACAGTCCGGTATATCGTCTATGTAATAATCGCTGGGTGTTTCTACATTTCCAATTTTCTGCGAATATACTATTCTAAATCCATCATTACAACCGTTAGCCGTAACACTACATGGCGTAAGGATATCTGTATTAATACATGGGGTGCTGCCTGAAGTGTTCTTACACGATTTAATTAAATCTTTAAAAGCCGTATTAGTATGAGTAATTTTTGCTGAAGAAAAATCTGTATTACGTGGTTCTACACAAGTTTTGAGGTCAGGGGGGGAGCCTGTGCAAAGCGGAACAAGATTGCTAAAGCTAACACGTATGGTATTATTAACTATATTGTTTCTAACATTCGACACCACGCAAGGCGGTAAAGTTGAAGATTGTTTAAATTCAGGTTTTCCTTTATCAATATCCTCTTTAGTGTTTTTTATACTACATACATTATTAGCATTAGCATTAATACTAATATAATCTAAATTTGGACAATATGGCGGTGGAAAAGGTCCTAAAGGTAATTGTACGCAACCAAAAGAATAGCTATCTACAGAACCATTTAATGATCCAAGTGCTTCAATAACTTTTATTATTAAACTAGGGAAAAAATTAAAAACCTCTCCTATCGCATCAAGTATTGATCGAAGCACTTTTATAAATTCTGAATCTTGATCTATCATACCAAGAAGCTGCCCTAATAAACTTGGTAAACTTGCTCCTTTTACCATTTCAACTAGAAATTTTAATACTTTTGCAATAGGGCTAAGTGCATTAGTTTGATGAAGAGGTTGACGATTAGGATTCCAGTCCATCGGATCAAGATGTGCCCCGGAATCTGAAACAAGGTTAACAAGTCCAGGATCGCTATAAGCACAAAGTTTAGGAGATTTTAAAGTAACTATTTTTCCGTCTACACCGATTATCTTATTATCACTTTCCGTGTAACCGACTTTATTGAGATGTACTCCATCGGTATAACCTGGATCTGCAGGGGAAGGTGTAGCATTTATTCCAGGAGGCAGAGGCATATCCGGTACGGCAATTCTAGCACAAACTCTAGTTAGAGGTAGACCGTAACCTGTAGGCCATAATACACATTCTCCATCCCAATTTAAAGTAGAGTTTTGGTGCCAACAAGCTGCGGCATTACAGCTTTGAACTCTAATACGAATTTTTGGAGTAAAGTAACTACTATCAGGGGCTTCTTCCGCACATCTATTGAGTAAAAAACCGATAAATGTACCTGGGTAATCAAATTTTAATAAACAAGTATCATTATCGCGACCGTCGCTTTTATTCCAAGGAGGACACAATGTGCCTGGTTTAAAAGGTCCTCTTTTTACTTCATTGTTGCCGCCCTTATTCCAAATTTCCGTTCTCTCATTTTGACCGCAATTACATGGATCACTAAGACAATCGGCTATATCACCCCAAATAGATGAATATACATTAAATGAGAAAAATGAAAATAAGAAAAATAGTAAATATTTTTTTAACACTTTAATATGGTTTTTTTATGTTAATTTTTTGTTGTCATCCCCGTGGCTTTACCCTATGTTGTGGGAACGTTCAAAATGTCATTCCTGCGAAAGCAGGAATCCGGTTAAATGTCATACCGCGACTTGATCGCGGTATCTCAGAACACAGCCTATGATATGAGATCCCGTGGTCAAGCCACAGGATGACAAAATAAATTCTAGATTCCTGCTTTCGCAGGAATGATATATGAAAACATATTATCTACAAATTTAACTCATTATATAGGTAATTAATCCAATTATCCGGAGGACCTTGGTATTGTTCAAGTATTTTTTTATAAATATCCATTTCCTCTTGTCTGCTTGATAAAATACGGACAATTCCTATTAAAGCGGCAATACTTAATTCAGAAGCTATAGATTCATTATCCTTACTAATTAAGAACATTCTTGCAGAAAGTATTAGCTGTGATAATTTTCGTATTTCCGGCTCGCTTAAACCTAAAATTTTGTCTAAATCTTCTATTTTAACGTCAGACGGTAGAATAATTTTAGTATTAATTAAATCAAGCCAAGGTTTTATAGTATATTTTGGATATGACTTAAGATAAATAAAATTGAAATTACTGACGAAAATACCGTTATTTTGAGATAAATTATTAAAAATTAAATTTATATTATCGTAATAAACTTCAGGTTTGTAAAGTTTATCAAAATTATCGGCAGCAAATATTTTAGGTTTTGTGCCAACTAGGCTTAAATGATAAGTAAAAGCATAAATTACTGCTGCACTAATACTTTGGTGTTTCTTTAAATTATTATTAAATTGTTCTAAAAATTTTCTCTCCATCGGGTAAAATTGTTTAGAAAACGGCTCATCAGAAAGTTTATATAAATTAAACCCTATAATTTCCCCTTCTTGAATGTTAAGAGACGGTCCGTCAAATAATCCATAATATAATTGTCCTTCGGTAAAAACTTTAAGTTTATCAAGTATTTGTATTCCTCCTTCCTCCTTAAAATCTTCTAATTTTAAAATATCGGAAAAAATACGTTGTTCTTTTTCAATTGATAAAATTTTATTTTTTAATTTCTCTAGAAAGGATATCTCTATTTTGCTGAGAGGTGAAGCATAATGACCGCTGATTAATTTTAAAAATTCTAAAATGAAGGCTTGTGATTTTTCTGTATCATCTACTAAAAATGGATTGATAATTTGTTTGTCCGGTTCTAACCATTTGCCTTCTATTGCCTCGATAAAAATTTTAGAATCATTATTATTAGAGATATAAATTATTGTTGGGTCGTATTTAGTCGATTCTGATATTAGAAAGTTCAATAATACGGTTTTGCCGGTTTTTTCTGTACCAAAGATGCAAGTATTACCTTTATTCGTTTTATCATGAAAATTCATGAAATATGGAGTACCTTTCTCGGTTCGCAGTAAAGTTATAGCCTTACCCCAAGGATTATATTGATTACCGAGTGTAGTATTATGAAGAGCGGTAAGAGAAGCAATATGTTCTACGGATAATGGTGACATTCTACGGATAAAAGCAAAGTTAGCAGGTAATTGCGACCAAAATATTTGCTCAATATTAAGATCTTCTTTTACATGAATAATACCAAGTTTAAAAAGTTCGGTTGATACTTTAGCTACGGCTGCATCTAATTTATTTTCATCTTCTTCTATAACGGCAATTGAAATTTGCTGATTACAAAATTGAAAATCTAAATTAGTTGCATCAAGCTTATTAATCCCTTTGTGATTAAGTAAAGTTGAGTCATTAGTAATTTTTAG
Source organism: Rickettsia asiatica (assembly GCF_007989425.1). Taxonomy (NCBI): domain Bacteria; kingdom Pseudomonadati; phylum Pseudomonadota; class Alphaproteobacteria; order Rickettsiales; family Rickettsiaceae; genus Rickettsia; species Rickettsia asiatica. Next base: position 1,192,985 of record NZ_AP019563.1, on the reverse strand, counting down.
AATATAATCTTGACCACGCAATTTGGATGTTACTTGTTTTTTGCTAACAAAGTAAAATATTTCAGTTATTATTAATTCAATCGGTAACTGTAAAAATTTATCAAGTGCATTAGAAGGAGTTTCTTGATATTCTTTTATAGATAGTAAAGAAGCGAATTTGTTATTTTTCTCATGATCCGTAACTACCATTTTATCGCCGCTAATTGTATAAATACTTCTACCTAGTGCATCGGATAAATCTATTATAGGCACCAAACAATCATTATTATTAAGGTTAGCTATTCGATTATATAAAAATAAAGGATTAGAAAAAACATTATCATTTTCAAATATTATACCGAGTTTTTCAGCACCGAATTCATTTAAATCGTTTAAAATATTATTAGTGATATTTTCTAGTTTTTGAAAAGCTGAATCTAAGTAGTTATTTTCAAAATCAGTAATTAATTTATTAGATAAAGAATTTATTAAAGAGTTAAAATTTTTGATGTTAACTTTAGCAGAATCATGTACTATAGATATATATAAAGTATTAACGAATTTATCATTCCAATGGTTTTTTCTTTGCCATAGTGCATGAATATTTGCCGGTAATAATTTTTTGTAAGGAGTAGCATCGTCTAAATTTTGTTTTTCTCGTATTGTATGTAGCCAAAAAGCAAAATCATAATCGGTTATATTCTTTTTTATAGAAACTCTAACCATTTCACGTAAATTTTGTATGTTATCGCTTATTTTCTCTGAGTTAATGCCATGTATTTTGATAATTTGTAGTAATTTACCATCTTTGGTAAGTAAAGTATTATCATTATAATGACATGCTATAGGTATAAAATTAGGAGCATTGTAATTATATATATCTTTGTCAAATTTTCGTAAATCACTAAACACAAATAACCTGAATTTAAATTATCGTTTTGTATACTATGTAACATTCAGGGGTCATCCCGCGATCAAGTCGCGGGATCCAGAGATAACTAATAATACTAATAATTTTATTATTAGTAACTGGATACCGTGGTCAAGCCACGGTATGATACAAAGCTATGCAATAATGCCTTCTACACTACATAGCTAATTTTTCAAATTAAACGAGTATACTACAAAACTTTACCTTATTATTTATATTTAATAAACAATTATTCACTATATGTAGTGATTTTTTGTAACCCTCCCATATAATTTATCAAGACATCAGGTATAGTTATTGATCCATCTTCATTCTGATAATTTTCAAGTATTGCAACCATAGTTCTTCCGATAGGTAATCCTGAAGCATTTAAAGTATGAACTAAGGTAGTTTCGTTACTGCCGAATTCTTTATATCTTGCTTTCATTCTACGTGCTTGAAAATCTCCACAATTAGAACAGCTAGCAATTTCGCGATATTGCTTTTGTCCCGGAAGCCATACTTCTATATCATAGGTTTTGTTTACCGCAAACCCCATATCTCCGGTGCAAAGTAACATAACACGATAAGGAAGACTCAGTTTTTGTAGAATAGTCTCTGATGCATTAGTTATATATTCATGCTCATTTTTTGATTCTTCAGGGGTAGTAATGGATACTAGTTCAACTTTACCGAACTGATGTAATCTAATCATACCTCTTGTATCTCTACCGCTACTACCTGCTTCTGATCTAAAGCACGGGGTGTAAGCAACATAACGCATCGGTAATTTTTCTCTTGGTATAATAGTATCAGCGACTATATTTACTAAAGATACTTCTGCGGTTGGAATTAGTCTGTAACCATTTGTTGTTGCAAAAGACTCTTCGGCAAATTTAGGTAGTTGTCCTGCATTATACATAGCATTATCTCGAACTAATACCGGAGGTGATATCTCAAAGAAGTCAAACTCTTTAGTATGAACATCAATCATAAAGTTAATTAAAGCACGTTCTAGCTTTGCTAAATCACCTTTTAACGTTACAAATCTAGCTCCAGAAATTTTAGCAGTTTGTTCAAAATCCATTAAATTTAATTTTGTACCTAGTTCAAAATGCTGCTTATTCAAAGCATTTGGATTTATCTCTCCGTAAGTACGAACTAATTTATTCATACTTTCATCAATTCCGTAAGGTACTTCTTCGTCCGGAATATTAGGAAGCATATTTAATAGTTCATTTAATTCATTATTATTATTTAGATCCTGTTCAAGTTCTTCCAACTTCTCATTTATATGTTTGACATCTATTTGTAACCCTTTAAACTCTTCACCGCTTTTAGAGGCCATATCACCTAAAATCTTTGATTTTACCCTACGTGCATGCTGAAATTCTTGAATTAAACTCGTAATTTTTCTTTTCTCTCCGTCGAGCATAGCAATTTTACTAGACATAGGTTCAATAAATCTTTGGCTAAGCTTTTCATCGAACAATTCTTGATTTTCTCTAATCCATTTGATATTTAACATTTAGTGTCCTCGGTTTTTCTATAAAATTACATATCATTATTGAAGTTTCATATAATAAAAGTAGCGGTATTGCAAGAGCAAACTGGCTTAAAATGTCAGGAGGCGTTAATATTCCTGCAATAATAAAGTTAATTACCACGGCAATGCGTCTTTTTTGCTTAAGTGTTTGTACCTTAACTATTTTTAGTATATTTAATATTATTATCACAATCGGTAGTTGAAAAGCAACTCCAAAAGCAATAATTAAATGAATAACTAAATTTAGATACTCGCTAATTCTTGCTTCCAAAACTATCGGTACTATCATATCACGTTTTTCAAAACTAAGAAAAAAATTCCAAGCTTTCGGCATTACAAAGTAAAAAACAAAAATACTACCGCACCAAAATAAAATAGGCGACATAAAAAGAATAAAAGCGATAATTTTTTTTTCATGGCGGTGTAACCCGGGACTGATAAATAAATAACACTCCAAAGCAATTATAGGTATAATAATAGTAAAAGCAGTAAAAGCTGCAAGTTTAATATAGGTAAAAAATGCTTCTGTAAGCCCCGTATAAATTATATTTCGTACCGTATCACCGCTTAGCTTAGCAAGCGGTTTTAATAAAAAACTATAAATATTGTCGCTAAAATAATAGCAAATAGCAAATATAATTATAAAAGTAGTAAATATTCTAAGAAGCCTTATTTTTAATTCTAATAAATGTTCTTGAAAACTATATAATTTCATAATTATGTGATTAATATATGTAGTAAGTAGACGAAGTTTAATTTGGAAAAGAGCAAGGAGTCCATAAGACGAGGAGAGAAGCGTATATTAATACGTGAGTACCGCAGTACTTATAGGACATTGTTGCCAATTTTTCAAATTAAACGAGTATATATCAATATTATAAACCTTTTTTAATAATTGTCATATCTTTTTAGAAATATTCACAAAGCCTAGTTTCTTTCTATATTTTTTATAAAATATCGGTATAAATAACATGCTAAACAGAGTATTACCTAAAAAGAATACAGGCCAAGTAAGATATTTTGCACAAATACCGCCAAGACTAGCTAGAATAATACGGCTAAGAGAGCTAAAAGATGCAATAATAGAATATTGCGTGGCAACAAATTCACTATTGCAAAGGTTAGCAAAATAGATAGAGATAATAGTTCCTGCAAAGCCTGCACAAAAATTTTGCACTGTAACGGTTATTATAAATGTCCTTATATCATAGCCGATAGTAGCAAGAATCATAAACATAAGAGGTGACAATAATTGAATAACTCCACCAATTAAGACACTATGAAATATACCCATTTTTGCAGCTAAAACGCCACCTAAAGCTCCTCCGACGATCATGATTAGTAACCCGTAAGCTTTGTAAATAACGGCAATTTCATGAGTAGTAAAACTTAAATCTAGAAATAAAGGCGAACTCATAGCCATAGGTATAGAATCCGCAGCTTTATATAAAAAGACAAACAATATAATTAGCAATAAATATTGCTGTTCATTTTTTAAGGATATAATACTTTTTTTAATAACTTCAAAATATTGTTGTAATCCTATTAAATTAGTAGTTGTATGGCGTATTTCTTTTGATTGTGGTTCTTTGATACATAAAATTACTATAGGTCCAATTATAGTAATGAATAGAGCAAATTTATATACTGTATTCCAGCCGAAAATAATTGATGAATATAAAGCACCGATGCTGCCAAGTAACATACCTAAACGAAACCCTATGCTACTAAAGGTAAAAGCCATTGAAAGCTCTTCTTTCGATGTAGGTCTCTCAATTCTATATGCATCAAGTACAATATCTTGAGTAGAACTACAGAATGAAATAATAAATAAGATAACGGCAGTAATATATAAGTTATTACAAGGGCTTATGTTTAAGAACCCCGTCATTGCTAGGATTAAACATATTTGTGCTACTAATGCCCAGCCACGCCTGTGACCGAATTTAGAACATAAAAAAGGTATAGGGTATTTATCTATAAAAGGTGACCATATGACCTTTAAGCAATATGGAAAAGCAGCTAGTGATATCGAACCTATTATATCAGTGGTGTATTTTGCTTCGGATAATTGATATGGAACTGTGAAAAAAATTAAATTGAACGTAAGACCGGAAATTAAGCCTAAAAGTAAAATACCGATTAAATATAATTTTTTCTGCACAAAATATATACTCGTTTAATTTGAAAAATTGGCAACAATGCCTTATAAGTCCTCCAATCCTCACATACTAATGTACGCTGCGATCCTCAGCTTACAGCCTCCTTACTCTTTTCCAAATTAAACTTCGTCTACCTATGTTTTATTTATTTGGAGTTAGCTATTTATAGTTCATTTTTAGGGAGTAAGGGGCTACTTTGGAAAATATTTTACCGACTACCGGTATTTTAGTTACAATAGTGCTGATTAAGAAAAAGGAAGGAATAACATTTCCTTTAACCATAATTAATTGCTGCTTGGTATCAATATTACCTTTCATAGTAAAATCAAAGAATGGTCCATGTGCTTCCGTATCAAAAATTGTAATTATATTTCCTCTATAATTAAATTTACCGCTCATATCTTCAAATAAAATATTTTTATTATTAGTTATTGAACTAAGAAAACCTGGCAATGAAACAAAGGAAACAAGCCGTGTTAAAAAAGGAGTATCGACTACCGTAAAATGTTTTATAGAAAATTTGCCATCTAATATCGGCACTATTTCACCTTTTTTTACTTCATATCTTTTTGTATTTAAGTTGATGTTAATCTGACCGTTTTGCATAGTGGTATACATTCCGAGTCCCCTAAGCAATGCTCCGGCATTATCGGATTCAATTAGCCATTGTTCAAAAGTTTCCTTAGCGGTAAGCGACATCTTAACTTTTTTATTATCGATATTAGCATTTAGAAAACCGGAGAAACACCGCACTTTATCACATTTAATTGCTAAATCAAGATTACCTAGAATTATATTATTCTTTAAAAGTATTTTTGATATATTAGTTTTTAAATTAATATTACGTGTAGAATCTCCCTCTTTTTCTAAAAACTGCATCATATTAGCATTTGATAAATCTAATCCGCTTCCATAAAGTTCCGTATTAAGATTATGATTATCTATGATTATTTTTCCTTTTAAATTCGTATGATTATGTTTAACAGAGGCTAGATTAATATTATAAATATTTTTCTTAATTAAGGCATTACCGTTAATTTTTAGATTATCCTGCCCTGAAAGGTTAAATTCAATATTTCCATCGAAATTTTTATCATTTAATTTAGTATATAAATATAAATTGGCTTTTTTATATAATTTTTTATGAATCGATACTTTATCTATATAAAATTCTAAATTATCAAGATTAGAATTAACGGTAATAAAACTCTCATTATTATGCTGTTTTTTATACTCAAAATTTAAAACAGTGCTGCCTGAAATTAATTTAAATACTCCAAATCTTTGATTATTTGCCGCAATATTGCTTTTTATTTTAAGTAAACACTCATTATTTTTATCCGATATATCATGATCATAAGTAAAGCTGCTTGCATAATTATTAATTTTACCTTTACCGCTAATATTTAGTTTATTATCTTTAAAGCTACCTTTAGCTTCTCCATTTTGTAATAGGATATTATTGTCTAAACTATTAAAAGCAATATTTGTTAATGTCGACAAAATATTATAGCTATTAGGGATATTTGGGCTAATAGGGATTATTAACTCTATTATTGAATTTGCCGACCCTTTTATTTTTTTTAGATCAATATTTTGAGCTTTAATATTTTGATATGCATCATTTGGAACAAAAGCAATTAAGTCGTTAATTTCACCTTTAGCAGTAGCATTAAAAACAAATTGCGATTTATCCGGTCCTTCCCATTTGAAAGTCATAATACCATCTGAAACGACACTTTTACCGCTATATGCTTCATTAATTAGAAATTTTATTTCCGGTCCTGAAATGATTATATTAGTATCAACTTTAGTTAAAGGCGGTAAATCTTTATGATATTTATATTCAAAATTCGAGATATGTAAATTTGCTTTTAAATTATCTTCTACTAAAATATTTTTTTTTAAAATTTTTTTATCTAATTTAATATTTAATTCTCCGTTTTGGATGTAACCTTGTTTTATATGTTCTCGCAAATATGAGATTATAGGATTATCTGGAATGATTTTTTCGACTGTTTGATAAATTATTAAAGGCATATTTGCGGCAGTTGCACTTGCGTCGATATTTTTATCGGTTATTATACCGTTTAGTGATAAAAAAGCTTTGTCCCCAAAGGTAAGTTTGCAATTAACGGTCTTTGGATTATCTTTAGAATAGGCGGTTTTATATGAGCATAAAGCATTTCCTAGAGGTAAGCCTGCTCCTTGCTCATCGGTTAAGATATCACTTTTTATTGAAGTTAACCGTATGTCGGTTAGGGAATCTTTTTTAATTATATTTAACGAATAATCACCGGTCGTTGAAGTATTTATAATCTCTTCATCGTTATTTGAGATTACGGAAATTTTATCAATATTAAAATTAGCCTCTATTAACGAATTAGAGAAGAAATTTTTGAAATTAAAGAAAAGATTAAAATCGTTAATTTCTCCTCTAGCATTATCTATAAGACTTAAGGAAATTTTATCTATGGATAATCGGTTTTCTTTAAATTCTAAATTATGTAGTACAGCCTTTATATCATTTTTACTTAAATAAAATTCAATTATTTTTTTCAAAGGTTCATTTAAGTGTCCTTTATTTGCACTATAAACAGTTAGAGTTATAGCCAAAGATAATGAAATCAGAATTATAAAAATACTAATAAAGGTTTTTTTAATAAAATTCATTTGAGCTTGTAAATCTATTGAAATATGATAAAAGCTTTATACTTTGTTGTAGTAGCTTTATAAGCTAGTTAAATATAACGTATAATCTAAAAATTTAATATAAAAATCACAAAAAATTATGAATATTACATTTATCGGTAGCGGATATGTGGGATTAGTCTCAGGTATTATTATGGGCTATTTAGGTCATAATGTTACTTGTCTTGATAATAATGAGGTTAAAATATCCAAATTAAATAAGCAAATATTACCGATTTATGAAGCTAAACTTGATGAGTATCTTAAGCAAGCTTTAGAATCTGATAGGTTAAAATTTACAAATATTTATAATAATGAACTTCAAAATGCCGAGGCAATATTTATTACGGTCGGCACGCCTTCAAAAGAGTCTGGAGAAGCAGATTTAAAATATGTCTATGATGCTATTGATAAAGTTTCTATGCATATAAATAAAGATTGTTTAATAGTCATAAAATCTACTGTTCCGCCTGATAGTTGCAGTAATATTATAGCTTATTTAAAATCAAAAGGCTTTTCATTTAATATTGCTTCTAATCCTGAGTTTTTAAGAGAAAGCAGTGCGGTAGAAGATTTTTTATATCCTGATCGTATAGTTGTCGGTGTAAATAATAAAGAATCAGAGGAAATATTGCGAAAAATTTATGCACCTTTAATAAAACAAGGTGCAAAGTTTGTGGTTACCGATTTAGTGACGAGCGAACTTATTAAATATGCTTCAAATAGTTTTTTAGCTACCAAAATTGCTTTTATTAATGAGATGGCTGATTTATGTGAAAAAATCGGCGGTAATATTAAAGATTTATCTAAAGGTGTAGGACTTGATCAAAGAATCGGTCAAAATTTTTTAAATGCAGGACCAGGTTTTGGCGGTTCGTGTTTTCCAAAAGATATTCTAGCATTAAATAATCTTGTAGAAAACCATCATATCGATTGTAAGATTCTTAAGGCAGTAATTAAAAGTAATAAGCAGCGTCCAAGTAATATGGTAGATAAGATAGCTACTTTGTTAGACGGAGATTTAAAAGGTAAAAATATAGCAATTTTAGGCTTAACATATAAAGCAGGAACAGATGATGTTAGAGCAAGCCCTGCCATCGAAATTGTAAAGATCTTATTAAATAAAGATGTATATGTTAAAGCATTTGATCCTGTCGGTCTTGAAAATGCTAAAAAGAATTTGGAACATAGAAATTTGCTATATTTAGAGTCGGCAGTTGAAGCCTGTAAATCAGTAAATATTATAGTTATTGCAACTGAATGGTCAGAATTTAAAGAGCTTAATTGGCAAGAAATTTATGATTTAGTAAAATCTCCGATAATCATTGATCTTAGAAATATACTAGATAATGAAGCAATGAAAAAAATCGGTTTTAGATATTATACAGTTGGAAGTAAAATTTAACCTAAGCAACGGTCATTGCGAGGAGATTCGTAGAATCGACGTGGCAATCTCAGGAATTTTATACTGTTTTATGAGATTGCCACGCTCTCTACATTCGCTAGCAATGACGATTTATACACTTATAACATTAATTTAAAATGCGACCTGAATTTATTCATTTAAGAACTCAAAGCTCTTATTCTTTTCTAGAAAGTGCATTAACGATCGAGAAGGTAGTAGAGCTTGCTTCATCGCATAAAATGCCTGCTATTTGTTTGGCAGATAAGGGAAATTTATTCGGCTCATTAGAATTTGCATTATACGCAGTAAAAAAGGGGCTGCAGCCGATACATGGGGTTATTCTAAATATAAAATACGATATAGATATTTTTGCTCAAATTTTGCTTATAGCTAAAGATGAAGTCGGCTATAAAAATTTACTCAAACTATCAAGTCTTACTTTTACTAAAAATGATCGTAAGATCTGCGATCACATTGATTTTGAAGATTTAATCGAATATCAAGAAGGATTAATAGGATTATGCTGTTATACCGACGGTATTATCGGAAAATGCTTGCTAGCTCGTAACGAGGAGCAAGCGATACTGTTTGCACGTAAATTACAGGAAATTTTAGGAGACCGTTTTTACTTTGAGATTATGAGACATGATCTACCTGAAGAACAGTTTATTGAGGATAGTTATATTAGAATTGCTGCCGAGCTTGCTATTCCGCTTATTGCTACTAATAAAGTTTTGTTTAGTGAGAAAAGCATGCATGATGCACATGATGTATTGTTATGCATATCAGCCGGTGTTACTAAAGAATATTCGGATCGAAAAACAGTTAGCGAAAATTGTTATTTTAGATCACCACGTGAGATGATAGAGCTTTTTTCCGACTTACCCGCTGCTACCCAAAATACTGTAAATTTAAGAGAGCGTTGTTATTTTGCAGCACATGCAAACCCGCCGATGCTGCCTAATTTTGCCACCAAAGATATTAGTGAAACGGATTTAATTAGAAAAGATGCAAAAGAAGGGTTGCTTGCAAGGCTTGCTATAAAGTTTAAATCTGAAAATATTTCGTTAGAGAATCAAGAAGAATTGAAAACCGAATATTTTGCTTGTCTTAATTATGAGCTGGATATTATCTGTAATATGAATTTTGCCGGTTATTTTTTGATTGTATCCGATTTTATTAAATGGAGTAAAAAAGAGGGTATTTTAGTCGGACCGGGTAGAGGATCGGGAGCAGGCTCGGTTGTTGCTTGGAGTTTGCTTATTACTGATCTCGATCCGATTAAATTCGGCTTATTATTTGAAAGATTTTTAAATCCTGAACGTATTTCAATGCCTGATTTCGATATTGATTTTTGTCAAGAAAGGCGTGAGGAAGTAATTAATTACGTACGCTCTAAATACGGTAATAATAGAGTAGGACAGATTATAACTTTCGGTAAGATGCAGGCAAAGGCTGTAATTAAGGATGTTGCTCGTGTGCTTAGCTTGCCTTATAAATTCGCTGATTATCTAACAGAGCTTGTACCTTTTAGTGCAGTTAATCCAGTTAGCCTAGAACAGGCAATACGTGAAGTTCCGGAGCTTGCAAATGCCGCTAAAGGTAATGGGCTGTATAATTTAGAGGGTGAAGCGGAGTTAATTAAGCTAGTACTTGATACTTCGTTAATTCTTGAAGGGCTACATAGGCATTCCTCAACTCATGCTGCAGGAATCGTAATAGCAGGTACTGATTTAGTCGATATAGTACCGGTATATAAAGATGCTAATTCCGATATGTTGATAGTCGGTTATTCTATGAAATATTCTGAAATTGCCGGTTTAATTAAATTTGATTTTTTAGGGTTGCAAACCCTAACGGTTATTACCGATTGTAAGAAACTACTTAAAGAGCAAGGGATAGAAGTAGATTTTAACAATATGACGTTTGATGATAATAAGACTTATCAAATGTTGTGTAAAGGTAAGGGAGTCGGAGTTTTCCAATTTGAAAGTATTGGGATGAAAGATGCACTTAGACGTCTTAAACCTGATTCTATACATGATTTGATAGCTCTTGGTGCGTTATACCGTCCCGGTCCTATGGAAAATATCCCTACCTATATAGCTTGTAAGCATAAATTACAGCAGCCTGATTATTTACACGAACTATTAAAGCCGATCTTGGAAGAAACTTACGGAGTGGTGATATATCAGGAGCAGGTACAAAGAATTGCTCAGATTCTTGCAGGCTATACGCTAGGAGCTGCCGATTTGCTCCGTAGAGCAATGGGTAAGAAGATAAAAAAAGAAATGGAGGAGCAGGAAGAAATTTTTGTTAAAGGGGCAATTGCTAATAATATTTCGGAATCTCAAGCTAAATCCATTTTTGCAACCGTGGCTAAATTTGCCGGATACGGGTTTAATAAGGCACATGCTGCGGCTTACGGTGTTATTTCATACCAAACTGCATATCTTAAAGCTAATTATCCTGCTGAATTTTTAGTTGCTTGCTTAAATCTTGAATTGAATAATCACGATAAAATTAATTTATTTCTGCAAGAAGCAAAAGATAACGGCATAAAAATTACTGCACCTAATATTAATATTTCTGAAGGGTATTTTAGCGTAAAGTCTTCGGACACTGTCATCCCGCGACTTGATCGCAGGATCCAGGAAATTTCAAAAGATACTGCGGTCAAGCCGCGGTATGACAAAGAAGAACGATATGATACCGGTAGTGCAATAATCTTCGCCTTAGGTGCTATTAAGGGAGTTACGCCAAATTTCGGTAAGTTAGTAACAGACGAGCGAAAAGCAAGAGGGCCATTTAAATCAATTACCGATTTTATTGAAAGATTACCCACAAAATCTATTAACAGTAAATTATTGGAAAATTTAATTAAATCAGGCTGTTTTGATGAGTTACATGATAATAGATTGCAATTATTTTCAAGCATTCCAAAATTACTTTCTTATTCAACTTCATATCACGAAGAGCAGGAATCTAATCAATTGAGCTTAATTAAAGTTTCTAGTTTAAGTCCAACTATTTTAGTATCAAGTGATTATGCCGATAAAAATACTTTAGCTTTTTATGAATTTGAGGCTATGGGTTTATTTATCTCTAATCATCCTCTTACGCAGTATCAAGAAATATTTAGTCGTTTAAATATTTTAAATACTGCGGATTTACATAATAACTTACCTGAAGGCACTAACCGAGTAAATCTTGCCGGTGTAATACAAAAAAAGGATTCTCGTATGTCGGCAAGAGGTAGGTTCGTTACACTCGTGCTTTCCGATCCTGAGAATATCTTTGAACTTAGTATTTTTAGTGAGGAAGTTTTAAAAGATTATGTACATTTACTTGATGTTAAAAGTTTGGTAGTAGTTAATTGTGACATAGTTAAAGATGAGGGAGGAATAAAACTAACGGCAAAAAGTTTTTCATCAATTGAGGATGCAGTTAATAATAAACAATTCGAGCTACAGCTTTACCCACAAAATCATGAAGAATTACGGCAGATAGTAACCTTGCTTGCAGCTCGCACTAATAATAATGAAAGTAATGCTAAAGCTACGATCTATTTACAAAGCGAAGATGTAAAGAATTTTGTAGCAAAAATTACATTACCTGAAAAATTCTTTCTCCAAGCACAAGATTTTGAGATTTTAAAAGAATATAGTAAATAGCGGTGTTGTTGCGTGGATCGGTTTCATCGTCATTGCGAGGAAATTGCATAGCGATTGACGAAGCAATCCAGTAAAAAATTCTGATTTACAGAATTTTTTATTATTTTTTCTGGATTGCCGTGCTCCTTACAGTTGCTCGCAATGACGATGAAACCGATCCACGCAACAACACCTATGCAAGATCCTAAGGCAGTTGTCATAATTGAATAATATTCTTTGATGTTTTTTTACCGCTAAATACTGCATTATTATTTTTATTATCGCTAAGTTCCATATATTTTGTTAGTCGATGTTTGTCTGCTATTAACTTTGCTTCTTTTTCTAAATTGATATTTTACTCAAGATTTGGAGCTTTAATTAATTCTTTAAAATAATTACTTATGGATTTTAAGCTCAATTTTTCCGTTAATTTACTTAAATACTTATAAAATTTATTTTTGATAGTTTGTTTTTTAGGCTCTGAATTTTTATGGAATATATGATCGGTTTTAACTTCTTGTTTTTTATCGTCTACTACTTTCGTACTATCAGGTAGATAAATTAAGTCCTTTATTTATTTTTTCTTGAAATGTATTTATAAATAAATCAGTTTTATTAGGTAAATGCTGGTCTTTAACTTCAGGCTCTTTTATTGAAGTTATATTTAGTGTATTTGCTAATTGTTTTTGTTCTTTTTCTAGGTTTGATATTATTTGCGATACTTGACTTTGTATAATGAAATCATATATTTCGCGAAATTCTGAATCCGGTACATTGTCTCTTAAAGCTTCTCTTATTGACCTGCTACTACAATTGCTTAAAGTTTGTCCAGTATAACTGTTCTTTCTGTGTTGACTGTGGGGTTAATAAAATCTTCTAAATTTGCTTTTTTATTTTATCATTAAGAGCAGTAATATCATTTTTATTTTTACTAAATAATACAGAAAATATATTATTTTCTATTTCTCTAGATATTATATTTTTTATCTGTATTTTCGTCAGGATTTAAAGCTTTATAAGCTCCAAGTAAGGCTTATAACCGCTAGTCGTTATAAAATGAGCTGAGCCTAAATTATAATCTTTTGTGGATTTATCATAGGTACGGGCATCGTCAAGCATTTCGCAGTACTGAGTTGCTTTCGCTTCATACTCATATTCCCGTATTATTTAAGGCTTGAGAGATATTTTCATAATGCTCTTTCAGCTTATTTTGGTTATTCTCTTTTAGAGCAGTATTTGTAAGTTCATTATCATAATTTTCTAAGTTACCGAACTTTCTATCATTATTTATATTCTCAGCCATATTTTCAACTAATTAGTTAAATAAAGATAAAAATAATCACGTATTACGAATAAATAAATGTCAATAATTACTCACCTCAATATATCTACTTTATCTAATTGTTCCCATGTAAAATTTTCGTCTTCACGGCCGAAATGACCGTAAGCAGCCGTTTTTTGATAACATGGAGTGCGAAGCTTCAGATGTTTAATAATTCTGCCTGGACGCATATCAAAATGCTGTGTTATTAGCTTAGTAATTTGTTCATTGCTTAATTGACTAGTACCGAAAGTTTCAGCGTAAATAGATATGGGAGCAGCAACGCCTATTGTGTAGGATATTTGTATTTCACATCGATCGGCAAGCCCTGCTCCTACTATATTCTTAGCAATATAGCGTGCCATGTAGGCAGCCGATCTATCTATTTTGGTTGGGTCTTTTCCAGAAAAGCAACCGCCACCGTGTCTTGCCATTCCTCCATAGCTGTCCACGATAATTTTCCTACCGGTTAAACCGCAATCTGCAACAGGACCGCCTATAATAAATCTACCTGTCGGGTTAATTAGGTATTTAGTGTCTTTATGAAGTAGATTGCTTGGTAATGCCTGTTTAATAATTTCTTCCATTACTGCTTCAATAAGATCTTTTTGTTGTATTTCCGGATGATGCTGAGTTGATAAAACTACTGCATCAATGGCAACCGGCTTGTTATTTTCATATCGTAACGTGACTTGTGATTTTGCATCAGGTCTAAGCCAAGGAAGTATATTTTGTTTACGTGAATATGCTTGTCTTTTCATTAAGAGATGAGCATAGTAAATCGGTGCAGGCATTAAACTATCCGTCTCATTACAAGCATACCCAAAAACCATACCTTGATCTCCTGCTCCTATTTCATCGTCATTTGCATTGTCAACACCCATAGCTATATCGGGTGATTGTTTAATGATAGACGAAATTACAGCACAACAGCTGCCGTCAAATCCATAATTTGGGTTATTATAGCCGATTTCTTGTACTTTACGCCGTACTATTTGCTCAATATCTACATAAGTACTAGTAGTAATTTCACCGCCCACTAGAACTAGACCGATTGTTATAAAAGTTTCGCAGGCGACACGACTGCTAGGGTCTTGTTTTAGAATTTCATCAAGTACCGCATCTGAAATTTGATCGGCAATTTTGTCCGGATGCCCTTCAGAAACCGACTCAGACGTGAATATAAAATTTTTCATACATTACGCTCCTTTTTTAAAACTTTCCAAACTTATATTTTTATAAATTCGTTTAAAGCTTTTTTAACTATACCATTTAAAGTATCGCCGTGCTGCATCGCATATAAGCTTACTTCTTTATGTAGTTCAGGCTCAATTCTTACATTAAAACTACCCTTAAATGGTTTATCAGGTGTTTTACCTACTATATTACAATCTTCTAAATAACTATCTATAGCTTCTTGAAATGATTTTATTAAAGTTTTAGCATCAGATGCTTCATAGCTTATCAAATCCCTTATAAATTCTACTTTTCCAAAAAACAACTCTTCCGAAGCGTTAAAATGTACTGATCCTAAATAGCCTTTATAACTTATCAAATCATTTTTTATCATATTAATTCCTCCTCTTCTAATTTTTTAATTATTTGTTCAATTAAATAAGATTTTATAATTGGCTGAGGATGAGGTTTGTGTAAATTAATAATTAATCCCGTTTTTTTATTATAAAAATTTCTTCTAGAACCACCGGTTTTACCGCTTGTAATTTTCTCAAAATTTAAGCTACTTAGTAACCTAACTAGCTCATCCTATGTAAAATCTTTAGGTTTTGATTTTAATCTTTTTATAAGTTTATCTATTGAACTCAAGTTGGTATTCTTTACTACTTATAACCTTACTATAAACATATTTGTTGATTTATGCAACTAAAATTAGTCGCTTAAATTAAAGCTGTATTCCAAGTAAATCAAACGAGTATAACTCAATGAATTTCCATCCAGTTATTACCTGTTCTAATTTCGGTTATAATCGGTACATCCATATTAGTAGAGTATTCCATGATTTTTTTAATAATGGGTATTATGATTTCTACTTCATCAATCGGTGCTTCAAATAGTAATTCATCATGAATTTGCAGTACTAATCTTGTTTTAAGTTTACGTTTTTCTATTTCTTGATCTAGATTGATCATGGCAATTTTAATTATATCGGCATTAGTTCCTTGAATCGGAGCATTAATAGCCGCACGTTCTGCAAATTGTTTAAGCTTTTTATCATGAATTAGAGGTACAAAACATTTTCTGCCAAAGAAATTTGTGACATAGCCGTTGCTACTTGCAAAAGCTTTTGTTTGCTCCATATATTCTTGCACTCCTTTATATTCGGCAAAATATTTCTTGATATATTCGGATGCTTCGCCGTTAGTAACGTTTAATTGCTTAGCAAGCCCAAAAGCACTTATACCGTAAATGATACCAAAATTTATAGCTTTTGCTTTACGCCTATGTTCGTTAGTTAATTCGTGTTTTTGTAAGTTAAAGATCTGACAAGCGGTTTGAGTATGGATATCGTCTTTATTGATAAATGCTTGTTTTAGTGCATCTATATTTGCGATATGGCTTAATATTCTAAGCTCAATTTGAGAATAATCTGCAGATATTAATTTATAACCTTCTTCAGCAATAAAAGCTTGTCTGATTTTATTCCCCTCACTAGAGCGAATAGGTACATTTTGCAGATTAGGTTCTTGTGAGCTAAGTCTTCCTGTAGTGGTAGAAGTTTGTAAAAATGTCGTATGTACTCTATGTGTTATATTATCTATCTGTTTCGGCAAACTATCGGTGTAGGTATTCTTTAATTTTGTAAGCTGCCGCCATCTTAATAATAAATCTGCAATATTATATCCATGCTCACTAAGTTTTTCTAGTATTTCCGCTCCTGTTGAGTAAGAGCTTGCTTTAGCTGAAGCTTTACCAAAAGGTAATTGCATTTTTTCAAATAAAATCTCACCTAGTTGTTTTAGTGAACCAATATTAAATTTAGTTCCGCTAAGAGCAAAAATTTCTTCTTCAAGCTTTAGAATTTCTGCTCCAAATTCAGTAGATAATTGTTTTAGGTAATTAGCATCTACTTTAATACCTACTTTCTCCATTTTATCTAAAATAAAACAAATAGGTAAATCAATGTCGCTATAAAGTCTAAAGGCTTTATTATCTTTAAGCTCCAATATATTTTGCTTATAAAGTGAGATAAAATTTGCTACTATTCTTGCCGATTCATTGATTACAATAGGCCTCTTCCCAAACTCTACTTCTAGAGGTAATTTAGACGTCGAACCGGTACTCGCATCCTCACGTACGCTTTTGTACGCTGCGGTGCTGCGTTCCGTGTCTCCTTTAAATTCCTTTCTATAAGCGAGTTTTGAAAGAGGCCTATTGTCCTCTTTCAAAGCTTCTTCAAATAAATTTTTCTGTGATAAACCGGCAGATAACGCATATTGCATTAGTTCTAAATCCTCTATAGCCGTAATTTCATGAGATTGGTTTGCATAAAATTTCAGTAAAGGTTTAAGAGAGTAAGTAATTTTTTTTATGGATTTATCGGCTAGTAAATTGAAGATTATATCCGGAAACCAGTCGTTATTATTTTTAGCATTATAAGAAAATAGATCATGAGAAGTGTTAGAAATTTTAATAATATAGCTTTGGTTTTGCAGTGATAAAATAAAAGCAAGATTATCTCCTTTATGCTGCAGTAAGTATATTCCAAATATTCCTATTTTCTCAGCATCTTTAGCAAAATTTTCAAGTTCAAGTTTATTACTAATTTCTTTTATTTCTGTTACTTTATTATCTACTATATCTTTGTGGTCATTAATTTTAATATCGAATAAATTTTCTGCTCTTTTATATAAAGATCTAAAACCGTATTCCTGTAAAAATCCTGTTAATTTATCGCTATTTGGAGGTGACCATTCTAAATTATTCAGCTGAAAATCTAAATCAACATTAGAATCAAGACCTATTAACTGCCATGAAATTAACGCTGCTTCTCTTGAATTTTGTAAAGTTTCACGTTGTTTTACGCTTGAGACTTGGTCTAAAGAGTTAAATATATTTTCTACAGAACCAAATTGCGTTATAAGACTACTTGCCGTTTTTGGTCCAATAGATGGCACACCCGGAATATTATCCGATCTATCGCCGATTAAAGCCATCACTTCACGTAATTTATCAGAAGTAGTGCCAAATTTTTTAACAACATCATCTTCTGTAATATATTTCCCTCTTAACGGATCATATATTTTGATGTTTTCATTCATTAACTGCAATAGATCTTTATCTGAAGAGATAATGACTACATTTTCGCCAAGTGCAGCAGTTTTAGTAGCAAAGGTTGCGATAATGTCATCGGCTTCATAACCGTTTTTCTCTAGAATAGGAAAATTTAAGTTACTTGCCACATCACGAACTAAAGGTAATTGTACAATTAAATCTTCAGGGGGAGGCGGACGGTTAGCTTTGTATTCAGGATAAATATAATGGCGAAAATTTTTCCCGCCGCTGTCAAATACTACAGCGACATGTTTAGGCTTAAAGTCACTCAGTAATTTTAGCAGCATTGAAGTAAAACCATAAAGAGCACCGACAGGCTCGCCTTTTGGTGAAGTTAAAGGCTGTTGTGCATAATAGGCTCTAAAAACAAATCCGTATCCGTCTATGAGCAATAAGGTATTTTTTTGAGTCATTTTATGATTTGTTTTTTTATTCTCTTTGTCATCCCGTGGCTTGACCACGGGATCCAGTTAAAAATACTAAAATTATTAGTGCTGCAAGTTGTATTTCTAGATCCCATGGTCAAGCCACGGGATGACCAAGAAACTTACAACCCGACCAAACTTTTAGCAAAATCATGTCGGTTGAATATTTTTAAGTCCTCTATCTTCTCGCCTATACTGATAAAGTATACGGGTAAATTAAATTTTTGTACTACTCCGACAATTACGCCCGCTTTAGCACTGCCGTCTAGTTTAGTCACGATAAGCCCCGTCAAATTAGTAGCATCATTAAAATGTTCTACTTGGTTATAAGTATTTTGTCCTGTAATAGCATCAATTATTAAAACGCTATGAGTAGGAGCATTCTCGTCTAGTTTTTTTATAACTTTTACGATCTTAGCGAGTTCATCCATCAAGTTTTTCTTATTGTGAAGCCTGCCTGCCGTATCGATAAAAAGTATATCGATATTTTGTTTTATCGATTCTTCCATAGCGCGGTAAGCAACACTCGCAGGGTCAGCCGATTCTTCACCGGTAATAAGTAGTGCATTTGCTCTATCTACCCAAGTACTTAGCTGATTTACGGCAGCTGCTCTAAAAGTATCGCAGGCCGCAACTGCTACTTTTTTCCCTTGTGCTGAGTACATTGCAGCAAGCTTACCTATAGTTGTGGTTTTACCTGCTCCATTAACACCGCAAACTAAAATTACGTTTAATTTATTTTTGTTTAAAGTAAAAGGAATTTCTGATTTTGATAGCTGCTGCTCTATTAATTTAGCAAGGGCTTCTTTTACTGTATCGCTATCTATTTCTTTGTCAAATTTTACCTTTTGAAACTCTTTAATAATATTAGTTACTACCGAAACGCTCATATCGCTTGAGATAAGTAGCTCTTCTAGAGTTTCTGCATCTAATTTTTTCTTGTAAAATATTTTGTCGATACCTTCCGATATTTTATTAGAAGTTTTAGATAAACTTTGTTTTAATTTACTAAATATTGAAATCATATTAGATAGTTTTTGTTTTATGGATGTTGGGGTCATTCCTGTGTGGCTACCAAATCGTCATTGCGAGCGACTGTAAGGAGCGTAGCGACACGGCAATCTAGTTTTAATTTCATGAGATATTGCCATGCTCCTTACAGTCGCTCGCAATGACGATTTGGTAGCCACACAGGCAAGCCTCCTCGTAATGATGACTAAGGTACTTATCTCTTCTTCTTATTCTTGCTTTTATTTTTATTTCCGTCAGTGGTTTTATTGAATCTACCTAAATTTTTAACAAATTTTTGTAGTCCGTTAAGTTCCGTTCCATATGTCCTAGTATATTCACGGACTATTTCTATATCTTGTCTATGAGAATCATCTATTACTACTACTTCCTGCATAAAATTATTAGCATCAAACGTAATTTTTACTATTTTTTGCTTTTCAATTTTTGGATTAAGCCAAGCTCTTTGAGACATAACTCTCTCAACATAATACCAGGTATTTTGGGAATATTCTGGTACCATAGTAGGCGTACCTATTAACTCTACGACTTCCGCTTTATTTAGTGTTTTAGACTCTAATTTTACAAGTGCCGAATCATCGATGGATTGACCTCTATTTTCGATAGTTTTGCAGCCGCTTAAGGAAAAAAAGGCTAATATACTAAAAATGTATGTTATAACAATTTTCATAAGTTTAATTTTATCTAGATTTTATTACAAGATTATAATATACTGCTTCACTAATTTGACAAATACTTTTTAATTTATATTTAGAGAGGCTAATAATGGCAGTTCCAAAGAAGAAAACATCAAAATCAAAACGTAATATGAGACGTTCGCACTTAGCACTCGGTAAAGTTAACGTAATAGTTGACTCGCAAACCGGTGAATATAAGCTTCCGCATCACGTTTCTTTAGTTGACGGGACTTATAATAATCGTCAAGTAGTAACAAAAAAAATTGAAACTGAAGAAGAATGAGCCTAAAGATTTATGACCTGTAAAATTATTGGTTGCGGAGGGTATCTTCCTTCAAAAATAGTTAGTAATGACGAACTTGCAAAATTTGTTGATACTAATGATGAATGGATTAGAACAAGAACAGGTATTACACAGCGTCATATAGCAGGTGATAATGAATATACTTCTCATCTCGCTTTAAAATCAGCTGAAAAAGCTATAGTAGATGCAGGGATATCGGCAAATGATATTGATTTAATTATTACATGTACTACTACTCCCGATAATAGTTTTCCTTCAGTTGCTACTAAACTACAGGGCTATCTTGGTTTAGTTAATATACCATCTTTTGATTTACAAGCAGCATGTGCCGGCTTTGTTTATGGTTTACAAGTAGCAAATTTTCTTATCTCATCAGGTAAATATAAAACTATTTTGCTTATAGGAGCCGAGAAAATGACGTCATTATTAGATTGGAATGATAGGACTACTTGCGTTTTATTCGGTGATGGGGCTGGTAGCGTAATATTACAGCGAAGCAGCGATGATTCCGATTTAATAGATAGTAATATCTTCTCAAGCGGGGCTGATTATGAAATATTATACACAAACGGTGGTGTAAGTATGAACGGTACTAGCGGCAAAATAGTTATGCAGGGTCAAAAATTATTCCGTCATGCAATAGAAAAAATGCAACAATCTATAGAAGATTTACTGCATGCTAATCAATTCAGTGTAAGCGATATTGATTATTTTATACCTCATCAAGCAAATATCCGTATTATAAATAAACTCGCTAAACTATTAAATATAGAAGAGCATAAAGTAGTGAAAACCGTAGAAAAACATGCTAACTGTTCTGCTGCTTCAATTCCTCTTGCTTTAAGTACTCTCAAAGCATCAGGCAAAATAAAAAAAGGTGATATTCTACTATTTTCAGCTATCGGTGCAGGTTTAACGTGGGGCAGTGCATTAATAAGATGGTGAATATACTCGTTTAATTTGAAAATTGGTAGCGTTACTTTTTGCTTATAATCCTCACGTATTATATATACGCTGCGGTTATAAGCTTCAAAATCGATTCCTCTTTTCCACATTAAACTTCATCTATCTATTTATCCATAAGTATCTATTCGTGTTATAAAAATGATATTTTTACCACATTTATACATGAGTAATTGCATTTTATAATATTTTAGCCTTTAAACTAATAAAATAATGATATATACTAACTCACATAGCTTTTGGTTAGTTTAGTTTTACAACTAGCTAAAATGAATTCAATATTAATAAATTATAATCTCAAGGAGTTTAATTATGAAAACAAAAATTACATTAGCTTTTCTTACATTATTTGTGCTTGCAGGGTGTAATACTACAAAAAGAGCACCGCAATTTGACTGTAACATGAGCCAAGGAGAAGAAACCTCATTAATGAAAGATTTCGAGAAGCATGCAGGAAATGCAGTATGGTTTGCTTTTGATAGCTCTGCTTTATCACCAAAGGCTAAAGAAGAACTAGAGAGACAAGCTTGCTGGTTATCAAAGCATCCTGAGGTAAAAGCTACTATTGAAGGACATTGCGATGAAAGAGGTACCAGAGAATATAACTTAGGTTTAGGTGAAAGAAGAGCAGCAGCAGCGAAAAAATTCTTAGCTCATAAAGGAATCGATCATAACAGATTCAATACAATCTCTTACGGTAAAGATAGACCTGCTATGATGGGTAATACTGAAGAAGCTTTTGCTTATAATCGTAGAGCTGTAACAGTTGTACATCACTAAAATTATTTACTAATTATAGTATCCTAAAAGGTCGAGTTTACTACTCGGCTTTTTTTATTTATAACTTGATGTTATTATTGTGCGAAAGCGTTGATGCGTTGATAGGTTGTCCTATTGTCATTCCGTGGCTTGATCGGCTTTGTTGCATGGATCGGTTTTTCCATTGTCATCCCGCGACTTGATCGCGGGATCCAGTTAAAATACTAAAATTATTAATACTTTAAGTTACTTTTTTTGGATACCGTGATCAAGTCACAATATGATACCGATTAGGCGATACCTCAAAAATATAAAAATTTTACTAGACTTAACTGCATAATAATTATATAAATTTCAAATGAAAAGGGGCTGTAGCTCAGTTGGTTAGAGCACGCCGCTCATAACGGTGTGGTCGTAGGTTCAAGTCCTACCAGCCCCACCACACAAATTCTTATTTAAATTCGCATTAGAACTGAATTTATAATGATTAATCTAAAAACACTTTCTTGGTATCTTACTAAATTATATTCTAAGTGTTTCTTGATTATATTATTTCTTTTAATCGGGCTATTAATTATCTCAAATATTTTTGATCTTTTGCAAAAATTCAAAAATATTTATGTTCCTTTTAGTTTTTTTTGGAGACTTATCTTATATAAGATTCCTTATTTACTAGGTCAAGTATCTTCATTAATTAGTTTTACCGCTATGTTATTTTTTCTTAGAAATCTAACAAAAAATAATGAATTAACGGCTATGTTATCTAGCGGTATTCATATTTGGCAAGTGCTTGTTATTCCATGTATTGTAACTTTAATTTTAGGTATATTTTTTACGACTATATTGAACCCTATCGGTACTATAGGCTTACAAAAATATGAGTTATTAGAAGCAAAACTAACTAAAAAAGCCTTGAGTGAGGGTATAATATCTAAATCAGGCTTATTATTTTTTAAATCTTTAAATGATGAAAATCAAATTATTCAAACACAATTTATTAATGTTGCCGAGAAAAAATTAAATAATATTACAATTTTATTTGTTGATAGTAATAATTCTTTTTTAAAGAGAATTGATGCATTATACGGTATTATTGAAAATAAAATGTTACATTTAAATAGAGTTAAGGTTTTCACAAAAGAGGAAACTAAGGCTTACAACAATTTAACTATACAGACCAATTTATCAATTAATAGTTTAGTAAATAAATTTATTCGTCCTGAAATGGTTTCTATTTGGAATTTACCAAAATTAATTAATGAATTATTAAATTCAGGTTTACCGGCTATTAATTATCAAATTTATTATTATAAGCAATTATTTAAGCCTATAATGATGATGGCAACCGTAATTTTAGCAAGTTGTTTTATTAGTCTTAAACAGCGTGATAATTCCCAAGAAAAAATACTGATATTAGGTTTATTTTCAGGTTTTATAGCATATTCGTTATCAGAAATATTATTAAAAATACTTACTTATAATAATTTGTCTTTAATTGCTGCTATTTTATTACCTATTATGCTAATATTTTTTATTAGTAACTTTATTATTTTACATTATAAAGAAATTTAATATATACTCGTTTAATTTGAAAAATTGGCATCGTCGCTTCTCATTTTTGATCCTCACGTAGTATTCTACGCTGCGGTCAAAAATTCCGAGGCTTTTCTCGCTCTTTTCCAAATTAAACTTCGTCTATATTAAATTTTTATTTACTATGGGACTGTTTATTTTGTTAACAGTTCCATAGAAGTGTTTTTAGAATTTAGAGAGAAAAAATAAAATGATAATGAAATTTTTGGAAGGGTTTTCTTCCGGTATGGCCATAGATCTTGGTACGGCAAATACTATTGTCTATCAAAAAAGTCGTGGAATTGTTCTAAGGGAACCTTCTGTTATTGCGTTAATAAAAAAAGACGGGGCTTTTGTGCCTTATGCTTATGGTCATGAAGCAAAAATGATGCTTGGGCGTACTCCTACGGATATTGAAGCAAAGAGACCTTTAAAAGACGGTGTTATTGCTGATTTTAAGGGTGCAGAGGAAATGATAAAGTATTTTATTAGAATGGTGCATAATCGTCGCTCTTTTTTTGGTCCGACAATTGTTATTTGTGTGCCTTCCGGTTCTACGCCGGTTGAGCGTCGTGCTATCCAAGAAGCAGCAGAAAGTGCAGGGGGTAGGGATGTCTATTTAATTGAAGAACCTATGGCGGCAGCGATCGGAGCAGGGCTGCCCGTAACGGAAGCGACCGGTTCGATGATTGTCGATATTGGAGGAGGCACTACGGAAGTTGCAGTTTTATCACTAGGGGGCATAGTATATGCAAGGTCGGTAAGAGTCGGCGGTGATAAAATGGATGAAGCTATTATCTCATATATAAGAAGGCACTATAACCTATTGATAGGTGAGGCTACTGCCGAAAAGATAAAGCAAGCAATAGGTACAGCTTATGTAGATGAAAATGCTGAGCCAAGAAAGATGGAAATTAAAGGACGTGATTTAATTTACGGTATTCCTAAAGAAATGATATTGAACGAAAGACAAATTGCTGATAGTCTAATTGAACCGGTAAGTCAAATTGTTGAAGCGGTAAAAGTAGCACTAGAAGCAACACCTCCTGAGTTATCTTCAGATATAGTTGATAAGGGAATTGTTTTAACAGGCGGCGGCTCATTATTACGAAATCTTGATTTTGTTCTTAGTAAAGCTACTAAATTGCCGGTGATAGTTGCAGATGATGCCCTCTCTTGTGTAGCACTTGGAACAGGAAAAGTACTTGAAGATTTTACAAAGCTAAAACATGTACTATTTAAACAGGATTAACAATGGCAATACTTGCAAATAGAGTAAAAAATTCTTCAAATTCATTAGAATTAATAAGAATAATATCAAATACTCTTAAGCGTTTTTTTGTTATATTTGGGCTTGGATTGTCTGTATATTTATTTTTTACTACGCCTAAAAAAATATCTAGTATATCACTTGAAGTAACCGGTAGTATAGTATCAACTGGTTTAGCAGTTTATGAAGATATATTTGAATATATAAATTCAATAACACAAAAATTTGTTTATTTTCAAGATTTAGAACGAAAAAATATAGAACTTAAACTTGAGATAGCAAGATTACAACATTTGCAAAGTGAAGTAGAATCGGTAAGAGCCGAAAACATTGCATTAAAAGATTTGTTAACGATTGCTGAAGAAGAAGAATTTGAATATATTACTACTAAATTACTGAGTGTTTCTTTTAATCCCTTTTCTAGAACTGCTTTGATTTCTGCAGGTAAAAAGCAAGGCATTGAACCTGATCAAATCGTTGTTAATTCAGGAAAATTAGTAGGAAAAGTAATAGAAGTGAGTAATAATTATGCTAAAGTAATGTTAATTAGCGATGTTAATTCTAGAATACCTATTAAAGCTAATTCTTCAAGAGAACAAGGTATTTTAGCAGGTAATAATAATAATAGTAAAATTTTATACTTGCCTAACAATCATTTAGTACAGAGAGATGAGGAGATAGTAACCTCTGGACACGGTAATATTTATCCTGCAGGTATTTTAGTGGGCTATGTGTCTAAAGTTACGGAACATGATGTTATGGTAAACATAGCAGCTGATCTATCTAAAACAGAATTTGTACAAGTACTATTGCCTAAAGAGTAATATATACTCAGATAGAACTTCAAAAATTGGCTACGTCGTCCTATAAGTACTGTGGTGTTCACGTATTTAGTATACGCTCCTCGTCTTATGGACTCCTTGCTCTTTTTGAAGTTGAACTTCGTATACATCTATTTATTTATTCAGAGGTTATTAATATGGCACTTGCTACTAAGGTAAAAGAATTTTTAGAAGAAAAATTAAAACAAGAAAAGATAGATCGTAAATATCTTGCTCAAGTTACTGATATTCCTTACACGACCGTTAGCAGAATTATGAGAGCAGAAGTTAATCGTGAATTTAATCCTGAAATAGATACTATTTTAAAAATAGCAAAATATTTTAATTGTACTATGGATGAGGTAATAAAAAGAAAAGTACAGCATAATTCATAAAGCTTGATACAAGCGAATTTTGCATGACTCGCCTGTGCTCACATAGTTTACCTACTGCTTTCGCAGGCTCACATTTAAATTCATCTTGTCTGAATTTTTCTGAAATATGCTGTACCTACGAAATAAAACATAAAATATGACAACAAAAAATAAAAGAGTTCTTCAGAAATTCGCTTATAGAGAGGAATTTAAAGGAGACACGGAACATAGCACCGCAGCGTATATAGACATACGTGAGGATGCGAGTACCGGTTCGACGTCTAAATTACCTCTAGAAGTAGAATTTCCGAAGAACTATAAAGGACTGATTATAATTTTATCTTCCCCTTCAGGTACAGGTAAGTCAAGTTTAGCTAAAGCATTATTGAAAATAGATAATAATTTACGTTTATCTATTTCAACAACTACAAGAAAACCACGTTTAGGAGAAGTAGAGGGCATAAACTATTACTTTAAGACCGGTCTAGAGTTTGAAGAATTAGTTAAGCAGAATAAATTCCTTGAATATGCTAAAATATACGATAATTATTACGGTACGCCTAAAGAATATGTCGAAATGTTATTAAATCAAGGCTTGGACGTTTTGTTTGATATTGATTGGCAAGGAGCAAGGAGTATTAAGAAAAATGCTGCTAATGTTGTTGCTATATTTGTATTACCTCCTAGTATTGAAATACTGGAACAACGCTTAAGAAATAGAGCGACTGATAATGAGGAAGCAATAAAATTACGTATGCAGTCAGCACAAAATGAAATATCACATGCTAATGAGTACGATTATGTAATTACTAACGATGACTTTGACCGGACACTTAAAAAAATACATGCGATTATAGTTGTAGAACGAGAAAAAGTATTTTGACTTTGTCGTTTTTTCTTTCTATACTGAAAATTAGAAGTTATATTGCTAATTTTCAGTACTAGTTTAAATGCTTAGAAAACAATTCCTTTCATCAATCATAAAACATTTTAAAACTCATAAAGTTTGTGCCTTGTTAGGACCAAGGCAGTGCGGAAAAACTACCCTTTCTAAACAATTCGCAGAAGCTTATAATATTCCTAAAATCAATATTTTTGATCTTGAAAATCCCTTAGATTTAGCAAGATTAAATGAACCGATGCTTGCTTTGTCTGATCTAAAAGGATTTGTTATTATTGATGAAATTCAGTATAAACCGAATCTATTCCCTATTTTAAGAGTTCTTGTTGATACAACTGATATTAAATTTTTAGTACTAGGCAGTGCATCAAGAGACTTAATTAAACAAGGTTCTGAAACACTAGCAGGTAGATAGGTTATATTGAAATGACACCGTTTACCTTATCTGAAGTGTCAGGTACTCAGCAATTATGGATACGCGGCGGATTTCCTTTATCATATCTTGCAGATGATGAAGAGTTAAGTGCTTTATGGCGTCAGAATTACATTAAAACATTTTTAGAAAGAAGATATACCAAATTTAGGTTTTACAATTCCGTCTATGCAGTTACGTAGGTTTTGGTTAATGCTTTGCCATTATCACGCTAATATATTTCATGCCTCAGAACTTGGAAATTCTTTATCTATCTCATATCATACCGCAAAGCATTATTTAGATATTTTAGAGGGAACTTTTATGATCCGTATTTTGCAGCCTTGGTATGAAAACCTTAAAAAAAGACAAGTTAAAACCCCAAAAATCTTTTTTAGAGATAGTGGAATATATCACGCTTTATTAGGCTTAAATAATTATGAAGCTTTAAGCACTCATCCTAAAATAGGTGCATCATGGGAAGGATTCGTCTTAGAACAAATTATTAGATATTATAAAGCAGAACCCGAAGAATGTTATTTTTGGTCATCTCATAATGGAGCAAAAATAGATCTTTTAATTTTTAAAAATGGAAAACGTTTGGGGTTTGAAATTAAATATACAAATACACCGAGTATTACAAAATCAATGCAAATATCTTTAGAAGATTTAAAACTTGATCAAATTAATATAATATTCCCAGGTGATATTAGCTTTAAATTGTCAGAAAAAATACAGGCAATAGGTTTCTCTGTCTTAATTCAAAATGATACAAAAGCTGCAACTATATAGAGTCACAGCTCTTAGAATGTTATATTATTTCACATACGCCTTTTTTAGCACCTTTGCCGACAAGTGTTGTTTGCTGAGCTGCATAATCATTATGCATTTTATCAAAAGTTTGATCAACTGTTAAATATGTTGCTCCGGTACTATTAGGTGAGCTTACCATATTGTTCATAGGTTGAGATTTTATCTCGTTTGATAAAGTTGTTGTTTTAGTTTTAATTCTTTGTAATGCTGCTAATGCATCCATATCACCACTTTGTTTACTCATATTTGCTCCTATATTTTATTTTTTAAATTTTATCTTATCCACACGTTATTTTGTTTTTTTTGTTGAACTTGATTACTTTGCTCAACTTGGTGATTCTTCGGGGTAGCTATTGGGTTATTTAAAGAATCTTTTATTTTATCAGCTTCACGTTGAGTATTAATTTTACTACATATATTTTTACGTACATCTTGCTCTTCATTGCTTAAATTTTTATTATTGACTATTGCTTCTTGTTGGTTATTGAGTAAAGAATGCTTCTGTTTAAATTCTTGATGTTTGTTAGGATCTAGAGTATTTTTTGATTTTTCTATAACATCTCTAAGCTGATTTATTTTTTCTTGATTTTCTTGGTGAAATACCTTAACACTTTCTATTTCTTCTTGAATGTGTTTTTGAACTTTTTTAGCTTCTTTGACTACAGTGTTTTTAACTGCTAGATTTTCTTTCTTTACTTTTAAATTCTCTTCTAATTCCTTAATTTGTTCAGGTAATAAATTTTTATCTTTTAATTTCTCAGTTAAATCATTAATCTCTTTTTCTATAATCTCTTTTTCTTCATTAGCTTTTTTAACTATTATATTTACTTTTTCTTGTTCCTCCTTAAGTTCTGCAAATTTTTGTCTACGTTCTTCTATTTCTTCTTTAGTTAAAATATTTTTATTAATCGCCTGCTCATCGATTATCTCTTTTCCATTTTCATTTATTCTAACCATTGTTGCTATAGGAGAAGATAATTTTTTATATTCTTCTGATTTTCTCTTAAATCCATCATGGATAGCATTAAGTTCTTGAATTTGCCTTGCAGCTTCCATTTTATATTTTATTATTGCTTCTTCCCGTTCTCTTTGTTCTTCTAACTGTTCTAGCTCTTTTTGAGTAATTTCAGAATTAAGCTGGCTTTCTGCTAGTTCTTGCTTTTTTAATGCTATAGCCTCTACTTTTTCTGCTATATCATTAATAAAAGAACTATCGGATTTAATATTTCGAGCTGCACTGACTAATCTACTTAACTCTGCAGGATTATTAGTAGCGGTAATTTGAGCAAGAATAGCTTTGATATCATTAAGTGCTTGAGGATCAACTATTTTTTCTTTTTGTGGATATTCTTTATTCGTAATTTTACTCACAATAACCTTTTATGTTTTATGTGTGTTTCCATCATCCATAAAACGTTAACAAAAGTTAACAATTAAGTCAAGAACATTTTAACAAAAATTAATTTTGTATTTCTAGCCATTGATTTAATAACTCATCTAGCTTCTTTTTATCATGAGTTAATTGATTTGTGATCTGAGTGTATTTTTTAGGATTATCTAGATATAGATTAACATCTTCTAGTGCTTGTTCTAGATTTTGGATTGATATTTCTAGCTTCTCAATATCATTTGGTAATGTTTCAAGCAAACGCTGATATTTATAAGATAGCTTTTTATTTAGAGGTTCTTTTTGAGAAGTTAATGGTAGTGGTTTTGAAGTTTTTTTGGCTATAGGAGAGGTAGTAAAATACTGCTTATAATCTTCATAACCTCCTGTCAGGTCATGAATTTTACCTTGAGCGAAAACTAAAGTTCTAGTAAC
Organism: Rickettsia asiatica; assembly: GCF_007989425.1. Lineage (NCBI taxonomy): Bacteria > Pseudomonadati > Pseudomonadota > Alphaproteobacteria > Rickettsiales > Rickettsiaceae > Rickettsia > Rickettsia asiatica. The sequence continues at coordinate 1,162,886 of NZ_AP019563.1, read as the reverse complement.
TAACCTATCTAAGAAGTCACGATCATGGCTCACGACTATTAAAGTGCCTGAATAATCTGCAAGTATATCTAGTAAAATTTCCAGACTATCCATATCGAGGTCATTAGTCGGTTCATCTAAAATTAACAGATTTCCAGGGTTAATTAGAATTTTTACAAGTAATAATCTATTAGCTTCACCGCCTGATAAAATAGCGGTTTTTGCATTAAGTAGTTTAGGATTAAACATGAATTGTTTTAAATAACCGGCAACATGCATGGTTTTACCGTTTGGCAAAAATACTTGATCACCGCCTGTAGGACATAAAGTTTGTTGTAATGTATGATTAGGCTCTAGTTTTTCTCTATGTTGATCAAAATATGAAATATCTAAATTACCGCCATATATAATTTTACCGATTTCAGGAGTAAGCTGTTTTGTTAGTAGTTTGATAAAGGTAGATTTACCTGAGCCGTTTGCACCGATTATACCGATTTTCTCGCCTTTTTTTACACGAAAGCTAAAATTATCAATAATTTTAGTATTTTTATAACTAAAAGTAATATTATCTGCTTCAATAATGGATTTACTTTTAGTTATATTTTCAGCAAGCTCTGCCCTAACTCTTTGTTTTGAACTAGCTAGTTTTTCAGTCTGTTCTTGTGTTATTGCTCTTAAAGCTTTCAACTCTGCAAGTCTCTTTCGATTCCGCTTACGTCTAGCAGTAACACCGGCATTTAACCATTCATTTTCTTGTAATAGTTTTTTATTTAATTTCCGAAGAGCGGCTTCTTCTTGTTCTATGATAATTGTTTGCCATTCATCAAAAAATTTAAATCCTTTATCGGATTTACGTAAAATCCCTCGATCAAGCCACCAAATTTTATTAGTGATGTTTGAGAGGAATGTCCTATCATGACTAACGCAAATAATAGCACCATTATAAGATTTAACAAACTCTTCTAACCATTCGATTGTTTCAATATCTAGATGGTTAGTCGGTTCATCAAGTAGTAATATTTCCGGCTCTAATATTAAAGCTTTAGCAAGGCTTGTTCTTCTCAGTTGACCGCCTGAATAGATTGATAAGTTATCTGCTCCGTTGATTTGTAATTTTTCTAGAATTATATCGATTTGGTATTTATCTATTTCTTTTGTATTATCTGTTTGTTGTAAGACAAAATCATAAACAGTTAGATTAGTTTTTATAGAAATATCTTGTCTTAAATAACCGGTTGTAACTAAAGGATCTTGAAATAACTCACCGTTATCTAGCTCATAATCACCTGATATTACTTTCATTAAGCTTGATTTCCCGCAGCCGTTACGTCCTATAAGACAAATCTTATCGCCTTTGTACAAATAAAGCTCTAAATCAGATAAAATTACTTTATCCGCAAAGCTTAAGTTACCGTCTTTAATGTAATAAATAGGGATCATAGTTTACTATTGACTAGTTTTTATGTCATTCCCCGCGTGGCATTGTTGCGTGGGCCGGTAAAATCCATTGTGTCACCCCGTAGCTTGACCACGGGGTCCATAAAAACAATTTAAAATACTAATATTATTAGTATTTTAAGCTGGATCCCACGATCAAGTCGTGGGGGGGATGACAACGGAAAATCGATCCACGCAACAATACCTTACCGCGGAAGCGGGAATCCAGAAAAGATAACCTTAATATTGGTACAAAATTACATATTTGATAGAATAAACATATAAAAACAAGTTTTTATATGTTTTACTGGATTCCTGCCTATGTGGGAATGACCTTAGTTAAAGGTCGGTAGACGAAGTTTAATTTGGAAAAGAGTAAGGAGTCCATAAGACGAGGAGCGGAGCGTATAACTTAATACGTGAGCACCACAGTACTTATAGGACGACGTAGCCAATTTTCAAATTAAATGAGTATACTCTTAATCACTAAACTAGCATTAGTACCGCCGAATCCGAACGAGTTGGAAAGCACGTAATCTATCTTAGTTTTCTTAGCTTTAAGTGCAACTAAATCTATCTTAACCTCATCCATAGGGTTATCTAAGTTTAAGGTTGGCGGTGCAATCTGATCTCTAATTGCAAGAGCTGAAAAGATAAACTCAACGCTTCCTGCCGCACCAAGCAAATGTCCTATTGATGATTTAGTAGAAGACATTAGAACTTTGGGATTTGCTTCTAAAAATAATTTTTGTACGGCTGCTAATTCTATTCCATCACCAAGTGTAGTAGAAGTACCGTGTGCATTAATATAATCAATCATATCGGGAGTGATAGCTGCATCTAGCATTGCATCTCTCATCGCTCTATAAGCCCCTCTACCTTCAGGATGTGGGGCTGTCATATGATATGCGTCACCTGTAGTGCCGTATCCTATAACTTCACCGTAAATTTTAGCACCTCGATTTACGGCATGCTCATATTCTTCTAAGACTACAACGCCTGCTCCTTCACCCATAACAAAGCCGCTGCGGTCTTTATCCCAAGGTCTTGAGGCTTTTTCAGGATTATCGTTATATTTAGTACATAATGCTCTAGCAGCAACGAAACCTGCAACTCCAACAGGTGTAACTGGAGCTTCTGCACCGCCTGCGACCATAACGTCTGCATAGTTGTGCTTTATCATACGCATAGCATCGCCTATAGCATGTGCCCCTGTAGAGCAAGCTGTTACTGCCGCTTGGTTCGGACCGCTAAAACCGTATTTTATAGAAACAAGACCGGATAAAAGGTTAATTAATGAGGCTGGAATAAAGAAGGGACTAACTTTGCCGTTATTTTCTTGATAAAGTTTGATAGAGGTATCTTCGATCATTTTAAGCCCGCCGATTCCTGAACCTAATATCAAGCCAGTTCTATCACGAGATTCTTCATCTTCGGGTAACCAGCTGCTATCTTCAACTGCTTCGGTTGCAGCTGCTACTCCATAATGGATAAATTTATCCATTTTACTTAGTCTATTAACGTCATCTGCTTGTGTGAAATTTTCAAGTTTAAATCCATCTTTCTCAGAGTTATCTATAAGTCCGGCAATTTTACACGCAAGTTTAGAAGTGTCAAATTCCGTAATAGTTTTTATACCGCTTACTCCATTTACAATATTTTTCCAAGATGAGCTAACATTAAGCCCAACAGGAGTAACAAGTCCAAGTCCGGTAATAACTACTCTTTTATTTACTCTTTGATTCGACATTTTTAATTATCTATTAGGGATTTAATGTATGCAGATTAAGATTGGCGTTCTTTGATATATTTTATAACATCGGATACGGTTTTAATTTTAGTGGCTTCATCATCAGGGATATCAATACCGTATTCAACTTCTATTGCCATCATTAACTCTACGGTATCAAGGCTATCAGCTTTCAAATCTTCTATAAATCTTGAATCCGTAGTTATTATCGATTTATCTTTATTTAGCTTTTCAGCAACCATTTCAATAACTTTCTGTTCGATCTTGTCCGTTGTACTCATAATTTTGAACTCCATGAAATCATTTAATTTTATATGCCATATAATAGCGGTTATTCAGCTATTAGACTTTATTTTAGCTGTATGAATATTTATTTAAAATATTCATAGCATTTTATCTTTAAAAGAACTTCTAGCACAAAAAATTATTTTATGCTAGCATAAAATAATCTTATTAATTTTTATACCATTAACATACCGCCGTTTACATGTATAGTTTGGCCGGTAATGTATGATGCCTGATCGCTTGCTAAAAATGCGACTGCGTTTGCCACATCTTCCGGCATACCGTAAGTGCCTAGCGGAATTTTTTGTACTATGGCTTCTCTTTGTTTTTCGTTTAGTTTATCGGTCATATCTGATTTAATAAATCCTGGAGCTACTGCGTTAACCGTAATTCCTCTGGTTGCAACTTCGTAAGAGAGCGATTTGGTCATACCTATTAAACCTGCTTTAGAAGCACAATAATTAGCTTGCCCAGGGTTACCTGAAATTCCTACTATTGAAGATATGTTAATAATGCGTCCATACCTGTCTTGCATCATTTTTTTTATTGCTTCACGATTTAAAATAAAATTTGCTTTTAAATTAATATCAATAACTTTGTCAAAATCTTCATCTTTCATTCTGATTGCTAGCGTATCGCTAGTAATACCGGCATTACATACTAAAATATCTAGCTTTGATGCTTTAGATATTAAATTGCTGCATTCTTCCTTATTTGCAAGGTTGCATATTGCTATCGTATAATTATCTTTTAAAGCATTTCCAAGGGATTTTAATTTTTCCTCATTACTACCGCTAATAATTACATGGCTTCTGAGTTTGTGCAGTAACCTCGCTATAGCTCCGCCTATGCCTCCTGAAGCTCCCGTAATTAAGGAAGTTTTACCTGTTAAATCAATCATTTTCTTCCTCCCTTTGATCAAGATTTATATTAGTAATTTTTGACGATTTTTCACGTATTATTTTCTCAATTTCGTTGGAAATTTGTGGATGTTCTTTTAAATATTGTTTGACGTTTTCACGCCCTTGACCTATGCGTACGTTATTGTAGGAAAACCAAGAGCCGGATTTCTCAACAATATCAAGCTTAACTCCAAGGTCGATTATCTCGCCTTCTTTTGAAATACCTGAACCGTACATTATATCAAAATCTGCAGTTTTAAACGGAGGAGATACTTTGTTTTTGACTACTTTTACTTTGGTTTGGCTGCCTATTACTTCTTCTTTATCTTTAATGGAGCCGATTCTTCTTATATCGATCCTAACAGAAGCATAGAATTTCAAAGCATTACCGCCAGTCGTAGTTTCAGGACTACCGAACATCACACCTATTTTCATTCTGATTTGGTTGATGAAAACAGTAATACAATTGGTACGATTAATTGATGCGGTAAGTTTACGCAAAGCCTGGCTCATTAATCTTGCTTGAGAAGCCATTTGGGCATCACCCATCTCGCCCTCAATCTCTGATTTTGGTACTAAAGCCGCAACACTATCTATTATTATCATATCAATACCGCCGGAGCGAATTAACGTATCGGCAATTTCTAGGGCTTGTTCACCTGTATCGGGCTGTGAAATAATAAGCTCATCAATATTTACGCCTAATTTTTTAGCATAAGCAGGGTCTAATGCATGCTCGGCATCAATAAAAGCACATGTGCCTCCTTTTTTCTGTGCTTCGGCAATTAAATGTAATGTTAAAGTAGTTTTACCTGAGCTTTCAGGACCGAAAATCTCAATTATTCTACCTTTGGGAACACCACCGATTCCAAGAGCTATATCTAGCCCAAGTGAGCCGGTCGATACGGCTTCTATATCAACATTCGGACGCTGCCCTAGTTTCATTACCGAACCTTTACCGTAGCTTTTTTCGATTTGTGCGAGTGCTGCGGCAATGGCTCTTTCCTTATCTGTATTTGACATACATTTCCATATTATAAACTTATCAATTAAAATATAAGCTTGAGAAAGAAAAATCAAATTTTATTTATGTTATTGTGCTTGTAAGATTAAATCTTGACTTCCATGCTAGGTGATGCTTAGATGTTAAATTTGCTTGTGTTATGGTTAATTGATATGGACTTGCCTACTATGTTACTTGTCACTCTCCTATTAATTATAGGTCTTGACCCTTGTATGCAAATCCAACTGAATTGACCTAGGACTGTTAACAAAATAAATTTTAAAGCTAATTAAATTACTTGTTAACGGTCCCATAGTTCCCGAAAAAGATAGATTTAGTAAAACCCTTATTAAATAACTTATCACATATGGTATCACAATTCCCACAAACTGAATATATCGCTAAAAATAATTCATCATCTACATCTTATAAATTTAGATGGCATATTTTAATTATTTTAAGCATTTGCTTACTTTTGGTATCGATGGATGCTACAATCTTGCATGCTGTTATGCCTACTATAATCCTTGATTTAAAACCATCTAATTTACAACAATTATGGATAATCAATGTATATGCATTAGTATTATCAGGTCTTCTAATTACCGCAGGTGCATTAGGAGATAGATTTGGTCGTAAAAGATTATTACTTTGAGGGCTTTTAGTTTTTTCCATCGCTTCAATGTTAGTTTATGTATTTGATAGCTCATGGGGATTAGTATTATGTCGTGCTTTACTTGGGTTAGGAGGATCAATGATTATGCCTTCCACTTTATCTATATTGCATAACATTTTTACTAATACACATGAACGTATGATCGCAATATTCCGTGTGGGGAATAATGGCAACCATAGGCAGCTATAAGACCCGTACTAGGAGGAGTATTGGTTGAGCTTTTAAGTTGGCAATTTGCATTTTTTATAAACGCACCTATTGCATTAGTAATTATTGCTTTTGGCATAGTTTGGATTCCTGAATCATCTAATCCTAGTAATGAACCATGGGATTGGATAGGAGTATTTCAATCGTTTTTTGGGATGGCAGCTTTAGTTCAAGGCATTAAGATGTTGGCTAAATACGGTATTATGAATCTAGCATCCGGCGGAATGCTCTTAATTGGCATTGTGTTACTAATAATATTTACCTTACGCCAACTTAAAAGCGATGATCCGTTAGTGGATATGTGTTTATTCTTAATTAGCAATTTTAGTATAGGAGTAATAGTTTATTTGCTGATTACTTGTGTCTTAGAAGCCATAATGTATCTTATGTCCTGATGGTTACAGTTTATCAAAAGGTTAAGTCCTTTATATGCAGGTCTTTATATGTTGCCTGCAGCAGTTTTTGCTTTAATTGCATCTTTAGTTATGCCATATTTACTCACACGATTTACCGCACGTGTAATAATGTTTAGTGGGCTTTACTAACTATATCATTGATTTTGCCTAGTATATTTTTAGACTATAGAGATTTATTATCGAATACTATACATCTTGGACTGCTTGGTATAGGAAGTAGTCTATGCCTCTCTACCACCGTAACAGTTATGATAAATGCAGTGCCGGCAGAGAGATACGGAGGTGCAGCAGCACTACAAGAAACAGCATATGAACTAGGTAATGTATTAGGTATAGCTGTTATTGTGAGTATTACGTCTTTTATATATAGTAACAATCTAGTAATCCCTCACGGTGTTTTTGTATCAATGGCAGAAATAGCTCGTGACTCAATTGGTGAAGGAATAATTATTGCTCAACAACTACCACCTTCATTTGCTCACGAATTATTAAGGAGGTTAATATTGCTTTTATAAATGCATTTAATATAGTAGGTATTATTCTAGGAATAATCATGCTAATATTGGCGGGTGTGATTATGTATGTTCTTCCTCCTTTTAAAGCATCTACCTCTCTACATTAATAGCTTTATTACATGATGAAACTGGTATAGAAACCTTACCGTCTTTTGCTATTTTTGCACTATTTATCATAATGGTTACTATAATTATTTTAGTGCGTATTTTTATAGTAGGTAGTTAATAAAATGAGATGATGATATTTTCAAGGCTATAAATCATTACTAAATATTTTTTCTAATTCTGCTAAGCGTTGTTCTATTCTTTCGATATCGCTTTTTGTTATAGGTCTTTCTAGTAAATCTGCTATCTCGGCTCTTAGATTTTTTGTATTTTCATTTAAAGTAAATTCTATGACGAGTCTAGAGATGGTTTTAGTATTTTGGTCAGACATGTTTGCTCCCTATTGATTAAACTTAAATTGCTCAAGTTTCAACCACCGAAGAGAAATAAACTCTTGGTGGTCTATGTATTTAATAAGTGTTTAGAATAATGCATAATTCTAGATACTGTAAGGAGGTAACGATGGTGGTCAGGTTATTAATTTAATTATAATTAATGAACCGTGCCCCGGTGTGTTACTCCTTACTTAATTTGGTTCCAAACAATCAATAGAGCAAGGGGTTATTCACGATCAACCATTAAGATCAAGTGAATAACCCCCTAGCTCGTACATAGGACAGGAGAGAAAAACATAACAAAGCATATTTTTATAGGTATCGATGTATCTGAAGATACTTTAGACGTCTGGTTACACCCATTGAATAAATATAAAGTTTTTAATAATGATCAAAAAGGCATTAATGAGCTAGCCGAATATATAGCAGGTTATAGTATTGCTAAAATTGTAATTGAAGCTACCGGTAGGCTTGAATATAAAGCGGCAAACACCTTATAAAAAGCAGGATATTTGGTGTCAGTAGTTAATCCTTATTTTACATCAGCATTTAGAACTATGAGAGGTAAGTTTACAAAAACTGATACCATCGATGCACAAATGTTAGCATTATTTGCAGAAAAAATTAACCCTGAATCTAGAAAAGTAGCGAATGAGATAGAAAAAGAATTAAAAGAACTTACAGCTAGACGTAACCAATTAATTACTATGATAGTATCTGAACACAATCGCTTACGTAGAGTTACTAATCAAAAAATAATTAATAGTATAAATAATGTTATTGATTTACTTAATAGCCAAAAGGAAGAAGTAGAAAAGCTTATATTACATCTTATTTTAAATCTAGAAAGTTATAAAGAAATTATAATTTACTCATTACTATTCCAGGTATTGGCTCGATTATAGCAATAACCTTAATTACAGAATTACCGGAGCTTGGTAATTTAAATTGTAAACAAATAAGCTTCTTTAGTAGGGGTAGCACCTCACTGTAAGGAAAGTGGCAAAACAAGATTTAAAGCAAAAACTAAAGGTGGTAGAAAAACGGTACGGGCAGCATTATATATGGCAGCTGTTATGTCTGTAAGATGTAATTCTGCAGTTAAACCTTTTTATAAAAGACTTGTAGAAAAAGGAAAGGCCAAAAAATTAGCTCTTACTGCTGTAATGCGAAAGATAATAATAATTATCAATAACATTGTTAAAAACAAACGACCTTGGCAGGAGCAATATAAACAAATTATCTTGACTTCTTAAACACAAATCACCAGGGCGTTAATAACACCGTATAGAACAACAGCTATGATAGGCTTTAAGCTTAAAGTTATACCCTATAAGCCCTGAACATACCCTATCATCCCCCCGATCAAAAGAGTCAAGGATTACATCAGTTTTGTGAGAAATGCTCTCACTTTTGGCAGAGGTTTCGACACCCTGAAACAGCACTTTGCTGTTTCAAGTATCATTTTATATATAACTTTCAAAAAGTCAATGATGGTTTGTTATGGTACTAACAATGTTCTATACTTGAAGATCCAGATGGTGATGATCCATCGGCTAATAATGGTATTTCATGATTTTGTAACTCTTCTTCTAGAATATAATGATATTCTCTGTTTGAGGTTTCATCAATTCCAAGTAGTGTCTCGAATATTTTCTCAAGACAGTTTTTGTGTTCTTCGGATTTAGTATCTGTTTTCCTTGACTCTTTTATTAAAGTTGCAAAGGATTTAACAGTCATAAAAGTATCCTGTCCATTAAGAAGGGTACATATTATATGTAATGTGTTACCTAAAGAATTTATATTAGCAAATATGTTAGAGATAGAATTTAACTTTATAATTGCTTTATCTAAATCTTGTGTTTTTGATTTTAATAGAGAGATATCATAATCTTGACCATGTAAATTTATCATATCTTGATTAGGATTGCTTAATATTGCCAGTATATCTGTTAAATTTCCAATTCCTATAATTTCATCTAATATAGCTTGATCTTCAATTAGTATTTCAAGTGTTTTATCCCCCAATTTTAACTTTGAGTTTTCATACTTTAACTCTAAATTTTCGTTTTTTATATTTCTTCCCTTATACCAATCCCATCCATATTTAACTGTATACCCTAAGATAGCACTTACAACTAATGTACCTACTGCTACTGCAGCGATGTAAGCACCGCTATATCCACAGTCATTTGTATCATTGTTAGGATTTTCCGTGGTAGAGGGAGTGGTTGCCTCAGTATAAGCTTTACCAAGTTGATCTAAAATATGTTTACCTATTTCTGTAGGAGAGACATTATCCAAAGATATACCTAAACGATTTAGAGTATTTTCAAGAGTATTGATGAACGATTCATGAGGAATTAGAGTGTCTTTATAAGTGTTATAGTTTTGTAAAGTATTTATAGCCTCTTCTGTAGTGCATTCATTTAAACCTAAGAAATCAGCTCCGTTAGTTTCGGTAATATTGCCTTGTGAGAACATATAATCATGTGTTACTTTATAAAGCTGATCAAAAATATTGACTGTACCGTTTTGATTAGGTGTTACAGCTTGTTGTAAAAGTATATGTGGATTATTTTCTGCATCGGTAAAAATGTTATTTATTGGAGTATCTAAACCTTTTATGCATTCTGTGTGCAGTATTGAAAAATCATCAGGCGAGTCTTGGAAAGAGTATTCAATATTTTTCCAATTACAATGTGCATTGTTTACTAGGAAGCCTTTTTTAAAAGTTCCCTCAACAGTATTATATACCGATGAAAGTATAGTATTACCTAATTTATGAACGATATGGTTTACATTACCCGGTAAACTGCTTATCATTTCGTTTGAAAATATAGGCATAACACATTTAAAAACGTTTGAATTTAATACAGGTGCCATAATTATTACTCCTTTAATTTAAATTAATAAAACCATAAAACATGGTTTCTAGAATATATTAATGTTTTTGTCAAGAGGAAGTTATAAATAAATTAATATATGAGAGAAAGGATTTGAGATAGGTTATTATGATTAGACCTTTATGTCATTCCCGCGAAAGCGGGAATCCAGGCAAGCATATAAAAAAACTTGTTTTTTATGCTTATTTCATCAAGCTTGTACTAATTATTAAGCTATTTATTCTGGACTCCCGCGAAAGCGGGAATGACGTAGAATGAGCTATACAACATTACTTTCCTATGCAGAAATTTTTAAAGATTTCGCCTAGTATTTCTTCTACGTTAATAACGCCCGTAATAGCACCGATACAGCGTGTTGTCATTCTAATATCTTCAGTTGCTAAGGCTAAATCATTATCTAAGCTAAAAGCCGTTAAATGCGAGAGAGCTTGTTTTAAATAATGACGATGACGCTGATTTGTTATGTAAGGCGTTTCGGTAAAACCTGCCATATTTTCAGCAATATTTTCGATATTTTTCAATATATAGTTTAAGGCTATATTATTCTTAATCGAAACTCTTAAGCATTTATATTTATCTTCAATTAAAAATACTTTGTTCGGTTCTATAAGATCGATTTTATTAATTATTACGATAGTATTTTCATCAATTAAATTAATAATATCTTCATTTATAGAGGAGTCTAATTTTTCGGCATCAAACATAATAATTTTAATATCCGCTGTTTTAGCCGAATTTATAGCTCTTTTTATACCTTCTTGCTCGATAATGTCGCTACTTTCTTCTCTTATACCTGCTGTATCTTGCAAAATAATAGGGTAGCCTCCAATGTCTAAATGACCCTCAATTATATCTCTAGTAGTTCCTGCGATATTTGAGACAATCGCTATATCTCTTTGCATTAAAAAATTTAGTAAGCTAGACTTACCAACATTTGGTGGACCGATAATTGCAAGCTTAAGGCCGCTATTTAGTAGCTCTCCTCGTCTATTATCGTTAAGATAATTAGATATTTCATTTACAAGGTTTTTATGAGTGTTATTAACGTCGTTAAGGACGCTATCCGGTATATCTTCATCAGGGAAATCTATATAAGCTTCAAGCAGAGAGATAATTTTTAAAAGCTGACTACGCCAGTTATTATATAATTCTTCAAGCCCGCCGCTTGCTTGTCTAATTGCTTGCCTATGCTGCATAATGGTTTCAGCATTAATTAGATCGGCTATCCCCTCTGCTGCTGTTAAATCGAATTTGTTATTTAAAAAAGCTCTTTTGGTAAATTCTCCTGCTTCTGCCAAACGAATATCAGCTATATTTAACAATGCATTAATAAGCATTGTAGAAATAGCTTTACTGCCGTGCGTATGAATCTCGACTACATCTTCGCCAGTAAAACTATTAGGTGATTTAAAATAAACAACCATAGCATTATCAATTAGCTCCTTAGTTTCAGGGACTGTAATTTGTTGATAATACATTAATCTCGATTTAAAGTCCTTTCTACCGGTAAGTAGCTGTAACACTTCTAAGCTTTGAGGACCGGAAATCCTAAAAACCGCTACGCCTGCTTTACCGAATGCAGAGCTTTGTGCAAATATCGTTTCCACTTATTTTCTATGCCTCTTGCTTAAGTTATTTTATATAATATAATAACAAAAGAAATAATCATATTATTATTACTTGAGAAAATCATGACCCCAAAAACAACCTCTTTAAACTTTAGTCGTTTAAATTGTCAAATCCCGAATTATAAAACTAAAATTCTAGAACTTAGCAAGGAACGTGAGTCAAGTTCCATATATATAGATTTTGTTCAAAAGTTTTTAAATTATATTCCGATAGATTATGATTTTGAGAATAGAGAAAAATTATTCCAAAATTTTGCAGATGAAGCCTTTAAGTTTTTTAAACAAAGGGTAGAAAGAGCAAGAAAAATAGTAATAACAAAGGCAGTTATCGAAAATGATCCGACAATAAATGTCTTGATATTGCTTGATAATAAGCCGCATATTGTTGATTTTATCATATGTCTGCTTAAAAACATGAATTTGCAAACTAAGTTTTTACTCTATCCGGTAATAAACTGCGTCCGAAATAGTAAAGGAGAATTAGAAAAAATATTAGAAAATTCTGTGTCGGATGAAAAATCAGAATCGATACTACATTTAACCATTTTAGGAAATTTTGACGATAAAACTACTACATTTTTAACCGAGGCTATAAATGAAAGATTAGAAGAGTTAGAGCAAAGCTATAGCCATTTACCGCAATTACTCACAAAATTACAAGATTTATCTAAAAATATAATTGATAATGATAAATTAAATTTTGAAGAGGCTAAAGAATTCTTAAATTGGTTACAAAACGATAATTTAGTTTTATTAGGGACTCTTGATTTTGAGGTAAAATCTTTAAAATTAAGTAATGAAATAGGAGCAGCAAAAATATGGCAAGAAGTAAAAGACGAGATTGATGATATTATAAAATGTTCTGCTAATCCTTTATATCAAAATCAATTAATAATACTCGGTAAAATAAATAGTGCGTCGCTTATCCATTCAGATAATTTAATCGACTATATCTTAGTAAAAAAATTTGATTCTTCAGGTGGATATATTTCAGGAAGTATAATTTTCGGCATATATAATTCAAATATGTATTACCATTCAATAAGTAATATTCCAATCCTACGACAAAAATTTAATTTTGTAATTGAGAAAGCTGGTTTTGCATTATCCGGTTATAATGCCGATAAGTTAAGAATTTTAATGGAGTCGTTACCGAGAGAAGCTTTAATACAAATTGATCAAGGCGATTTATATTGTATGTGTTTACATATGCTCTCAAGTATGATGAGTAAGAAGCTTAAATTGTTTATTCAATATGATTGGTCGAGTTCTTTTCTTAATATCATAATTTTTCTGCCACGAGAACGTTTAACGGCTGAAATACATAATATGATAGATTGTTATTTAGCGGAAAAATTCGGTAGTAAAATTTTATCCAACTATATCACCGAAGTAGCCGGTAATTTTTCTTATCTTTTTGTAACGCTTGAAGCACAAGGGGAACATAAAATAAATTTTGAAGCAGAAATAATACAGCAAGATTTAGATCGTATCTCTACACGTTGGAGTGAAGATTTTTATTTGAAGCTTTCTAAAAAATTCGGCGAATATCAAGCAGGTATTAATTTAAAGCTTTTTGATAATGTTTTTCCGGCAGACTATAGGCAAAAATTTTCTCCGGAAATAGCTTTAGTAGATATTGAATATCTAACGGAAGCAAGCAAGTCACAAAAATGTATGTTTAATCTAGTTTCTGTAAATGAAACGGAATTTTACTTAAAAATATATAGTCCAAAAGTAAAACTTGCCCTTTCTAACATATTGCCACCAATCGAAAATTTAGGTTTTAAAGCAATTGATGAACAAACTTTTGCAATTAAGGAGGCCCTCGAAATCAAAGAAAGCTGGATATATAATTTTATCTTAACTTCTATTGTACCTGTAAAGGATAATATTACCGAATTAAAAATAAATGTTGAAGAAGCTTTAGATAAAATGGCACTTGGGATGCTTGCTAATGATTCTTTAAGTAAATTAATAGTGCTTGCCGGTTTTAATTGGAAACAAGTTAAATTAGTAAAAGCTTTAACAAGATATTTACATCAAACGGGATTTAGTTACGGCAAAGGTTATGTACAGTTAACGTTACTTAAACATCCCGAATATACAAAAATGTTGGTAAATCTATTTGATATAAAATTCAATCCTAAATACTCTGATAATAGACATCTTCCCAAACCAGCTTATAGAGAGGAATTTAAAGGAGAGACGGAACACAACACCGCAGCGTATATAGACATACGTGAGGATGCGAGTACCGGTTCGACGTCTAAATTACTTCTAGAAGCGAAGTTTGGGAAGATGTCTAATAATTGTGACGTAATTAAAGACAAACTAAATAATTACTTAGTAACCGTTGAGATGAGTAGTGAAGATAAAGTACTACGTAATATGCTTGGTATAGTTAATGCCATTACTAGAACAAATTACTATCAACCACATAAACATATTTTTTCATTTAAGTTTGATTCTTCAAAAGTACCGGATTTGCCTAAACCTGTTCCGTTTGCCGAAGTATTTGTTTATTCTAGAAATTTTGAAGCTGTTCATTTAAGAGGCGGTCCCATATCACGTGGGGGGCTTAGATGGTCGGATAGAGCAGAAGATTATAGGCTTGAGGTCCTTGGGCTTATGAAAGCACAAATGACGAAGAATTCCGTTATTATCCCTGTCGGTTCTAAAGGCGGCTTTTATGTTCATTTTACTGAGGAAGGGCTTACTCGTGATGAATATATGGAAAAAGTGGTAGAATGCTATAAGAATTTCCTAAGAGGTTTATTAGACATAACAGATAATATCATTGACGGTAAAGTAGTACATCCGAAAGACGTTATTATTTATGATAAAGAAGATCCTTATTTAGTGGTTGCTGCCGATAAAGGTACAGCCTCATTTTCGGATTATGCTAATAGTGTGGCAAGAGAATATAATTACTGGCTTGATGATGCTTTTGCTTCCGGTGGTTCTGCAGGTTACGATCATAAAAAAATGGCTATTACTTCTAAAGGAGCTTGGATCTCCGTAACTAATCACTTTAAAACTTTAGGGTTAGATGTCCAAAAAGACCCTATTACCGTCGTAGGTATAGGAGATATGTCGGGAGACGTATTCGGTAACGGTATGCTAAGATCAGAGGCTATTAAGTTAGTCGCCGCCTTTAATCATAAACATATATTTATTGATCCTACTCCTGATCCTTTATCAAGTTTTAATGAGCGTTTGCGTTTATTTAATTTAAAGGGTTCTAATTGGTCCGATTATGATTCTAAGCTTATTTCTAAAGGAGGCAAAGTATTTGAACGCAGTAGTAAATTAATAAAATTATCACCGGAAATTAAAAAATTACTTGATATAAATGATAATGATATATCACCGGAAGAATTAATTAAAGCTATTTTAAAAGCAGATGTTGATTTATTGTGGAATGGCGGAATAGGCACTTATATCAAAGCTAAAACGGAAAATAATTTAGAAATCGGTGATAAAGCAAATGATAACCTTAGATGTAACGGTGAAGAAATTAGAGCAAAGGTTATAGCAGAAGGCGGTAATGTCGGTGTATCACAGAGAGGTAGAGTTGAATATGCTAAAAAAGGCGGACGCATAAATGCCGACTTTATTGATAATTCAGCAGGTGTTGATTGCTCCGATCATGAGGTAAATATCAAGATTGCTTTAAGTAGTGCGATAATCTCAGGAAAAATTACTTTAGAAGAACGTAATAAACTTCTAAACGATATGACAAAACAAGTTGAAGAGTTAGTATTGCTTGATAATTATAAGCAAACCGAAGCAATAACAATTATGCAACTATCTCCTACTTTAACCGTTAATATACTTAGTCAATTTATAGATATTTTAGAAGAAGAAAAAGTATTAGAGCGGGAAAATGAATTCTTGCCTAGTGCAGAAGAATTGAATAGAAGAGCTATTAGCGGTGAAGTATTAACTCGTCCTGAGCTTTGCTTACTACTATCATATAGTAAAAGGTCGGCTTATCACGAGTTACTTAATTCTACTTTTTCTCATGATAAATATTTTGATACATATCTTATAGATTATTTTCCTGAAATGATGCAAAAAAAATTTCGTAATGAAATTTTATCTCATCCTCTTAAACATGAGATTATTAAAACCGTTACTATAAATAAAATAATTAATCAGCTTGGAGGACCGCTTATTAGTATTGTAAAGCATGAGATTGGGGCTCCTCTTTGTGATATAATAAGGTCATATACCATTATTTGTGCAATTTTTGATCTTGATGATATATGGGAAACGATAAGTAAGCTACCTACTAATATTGATTACAATGTAAAAATCGACATGTTTACCGAAATAACGAAATTAATGCGTCGGGGTATTTCATGGTTTATTAAAAATTTAAAACATCCTATTAATATTAGTGAAACTATAGAAGAGTTTAGAGTTCCTGCACAAAACTTAAGAAAAACGGTAGATACTTTATTAGTTGGAGAAACTAAAATAAGATTTGAAGAAAAATTAAATTATTATACAACTAGCGGGGTAGAGGAATCATTTGCTGCTACTATCGCTACATTTGACAATTTAATTTCAATATTTGACATTATATATGTAACAAAACAGACTTCAGGAAATAATAAAGAGATAGCAAAAGCTTATTTTGCTATAAGTGATATGTTTAGTCTTGATTGGTTACGTAAAGCTTGTGATAGGCAATTGAACGATTCATTTTGGTGTCGCTTAGGTATTCAATCGCTAAAAGATGATTTATATGACAAACAACGTAGATTATTAATAAAAATAATTAATAAATCTAAAACAACTATTGATTTAGATTTATGGATTGATAATAATAATAACTTAGTTAGAAATTTTCTTGATTTTATTAAAGAAATTAGATCTCAAGAAACTATAGACTTAAATATAATTATTTTAGCAAATAAGAAATTTGAAATATTCTTACAAAAACTTGAGTAAATTATGTCGTCAATGCTTAAGCAAATTAGGTTAGATTCGGGTAAAACTTTAAATCAGGTATCTAGTGATTTAAAAATTAGAAAAAAATATTTAGTAGCTTTAGAAGAGGAGGATTTTAATGTTTTACCGGGAGAAGTATACGTAAGAGGTTACTTAAAATTATACTTGGATTATCTTAATGTAAAAGATCGAAATGCAGAGCAGATAGAAGCTACTAAACAGAACGAAACCGAAAAATTATTAAATAATAAAAGAGCTACGGCATTGATAAATTATAAACGTAAAAAACAATTTAGTACTTATATCTATTATAATGTTATCGATTATTATTGTAAGTCATCCATTCATAATTAATGCTTAAATGAAAATGGATAATGAAATATTAGACTGCTTACAGAACGAAGCTAATAAAGAGGAATTTGAAGGAGACACAAAACGCAGCACTGCAGCGTACAAAGAAGTACGTGAGGATGCGAGTACCGGCTCGACGTACAAATACCTTTAGAAGCAAGTTATGCAAGCAGTCTAAAAAAATTAATGGAAGAAGTTGAGCATAAACTCGATGATTTATTGAGTACGCTTGTAAATAATCAAAATGAAGTTAAAAAATTACAAAATGAAAATAAAGAATTAAAAGATAATTATATAAAAATGCTAGATCAAATTAACATTTATATTAATGAACTTGAAGAAATAAAAAAACAGCAAAAATAATTATGTCAATTGTTACGGTAACATTAAATAACAAGAGTTTTCAATTATATTATAATAATGGAGATGAGGAAGAATTACTATCTTTAGCGAATAAATTAAATGATAAAGTAGCGGAAATTAAACTTGGTAGTCCTACAGCCTCTTTTGAGCTATTATTAGTTATGGCATCCCTTAATGCTCAAGCTGAAATAGCAAGCCTAACAGAAAAGCTTGATAAAAACGGCTTTCAAAAAAATCATCCAGACGAAGAAAAATTCGCAGAAACCTTAACTACTATAGCAGGTTACCTAGAAAACCTTGCACGTAAAATGGGAAAGTGATATATTAGCTCTTGGCTGCTTGGTTCGTGAGCTTAATATTAACCTAGGACTACCACTAACTTTTAGGACATCGTCCCTGTCTAATACTAATTCAGTTTAGATATATGAAGTCCACCTTTACATAAAGGTCTTTGAAGGATTTTAAGTAACGGCCAAAGCGGTCATGTATACTCGTTTAATGTGAAAAATTGGCGACAAAGTCTTTTGCTGATAATCCTCACGTACTAGTATGTACGCTGCGGTTATCAGCTTCAAGACGCCTTGCTCTTTTCCAAATTAAACTTCGTCTACCTACTTTCTCTTACTCACAGTATATCTTTAAAATGAAACAAACAAAATCAAGCAATAAAGTTCTCGGTGCTTTTTTAGGCACTATCATTGAGTATTACGACTATAGTTTATATGGTTTTTCAGCGGCAATAATTGCCGATAAATTCTTTTCAGCCGGTACTGATCCATTAACAAAACTTGTAAATGTTTTTGCCGTTTATGCAGCAGCATATTTATCAAAACCTATGGGTGCTTATATTTTTGGACGTATAGGGGATATATACGGTCGAAAAAAAGCCTTAAGTTTTACGATTATCGGTATTGTAATTCCTACCTTAATAATCGGTTTATTGCCTGATTATTCTTCGATAGGAGTTTGGAGTACAATAATTTTAGTTTTATGTCGCTTCATGCAAGGTATTTTTATTGGAGGGGAATATGACGGTGCAGCGATTTATGTTATTGAACATTTAGGAGCAAAATACCGATTTACTGCCTCGGCAATAACTAGATGTACAGGAGTAATGGGTTTATTATGCGGGATTGGTACAACTAATTTCTTTAATTCTCATATTTTTCCGGAGTGGGGTTGGCGTATTCCGTTTTTACTAAGTTTACCGCTTGCATTAATAACCCTTTATTACCGTCAAAAATTTGATGAAACACCGGAATTTAAAGAAGCACATCATAGTCAAGATTCTATTGAAAAACTTAGCTTCATAATTAAAAAGCAATGGAAGGATATTTTACCTCTTATATTCTTAGCCGGAGGTTTTGGAGTAACATATCAAATTGCAATCATCTTTATGAAGCAATATTTACCAATCGTATTACCTTCAGTCGGTATTATTATGAGTTCCTTTTCAGTCTTAATAGTAATATGCTTTGCTGTTTGCATGCCGATTGCCGGCTTTATTGCTGATCGTTTAGGAGTTAATTCAGTATTAAAAACTGCATTTATATGTACTATTACAGCAAGTGTATTTTTTGTGATAGCAGTAAAATATCAAATGACTAATTTAGGGCTTGCAGCTAGTTTAATGTTAGCTGCATCAGTTGCTCCTTTTAATGCTCTTGCTCATAGTATAGTTATTAAGTCTTTTGTAGTTAAAGAACGCTATCGTGTTATAAGTTTAGGGCATAATATCGGCTCAATGTTAATGTCCGGTACTGCTAATTATATTTGTGCAAAGGTAATAAAATCATTTGATTTTAACCTATTTCCGATTTTATATCTTTGCATGTTTGCCGTACTTGCTTATTCTATGACCATATTATTTAACCGTAATAGGTAAAAAATAAATCTTGACGAAAATAATGAGTGCAAGTATCTTTATTCATAATTTTTTTAACTTTAAATTTAAATGTTATGCATAAGATTTTTCATAAATCTATAATTTTTATTATCTTAGCTACCTTTATTAGCGGTTGTGCTCGTGACCTATCTTCAAATGTATATACTAGCGATGCAACTTAAGTTTAACGTTAGAAGGAGAAGTAGTATCCGTACGTCCTGTAAAAATAAAAGAATCAGATCGTTTATCAGATAATTCAGGTGGTATGGCAGCAGGAGGTATAGCAGGGGAGGTGTACTTGGTAGTACAGTAGGTCAAGGCAACGGTACTACTGTGCTGCGATATTGTCGGAGGTGCACTTGCGCAGGGGCAGCTGTTGGAACTATATTACAAGATAAACTCGGACAGAGTAAAGGGTATGAATATTTAATTAAAGTTGATACTTCTAAAATAAAAAGTGACTATTATGAAGGTAGTACTTGTTATGCGTAATGTTATCTCTGCGCAGTTACAAGCTGCTTAATTACCGTGGTACAAGGTACAGACGTAAATATAAGAAACGGTCAAAAAGTATATGTTATTTTTTCCGAAAAGTGTACCCGTATAATACCGACTAATTAAAGGTAATAATTATGCAATTAAAAAACCTAGTATTGTATATTTTATTAGTTTTTATTACTTCAGGCTGTACAAAAGTAACTTCTGTGCGTCATGTTAGCGGATATAATAAAAATATGATCGCTCACAAGGAAATATTAGTTTTACCGATGCAAACGGAAGTATATACGTTCGATATTGGTAATTGCAAAGAACGTAAATATGATACAGAGCGTACTGAAAAGATGATCATCGAAATTTTTGGCAAAGAAATAGCAAAACATGTAGAAGGTTTAACTAGAATTAAACCTCACGGAAAAATCAGTGCCGAAGAAAGCCTAAACCTATTATTAAGCAAAAAAGATATGATACCGCACTTATAAAATTATTTGATCGTATTCATAACGTGCAAACCTTAGGAGCTAAATCACCTGAAAAAGCGAAGAAGATCATTGTGGAAACATTTAAGAAGTTTCTAGTTGTTGCTATACATTTAGAGTGTTATGAAATTGAAGAAAAGTTTATTGATGATTTTATGTCAAAATCTGATAAATCAGTTGCAGTAAATAAAGCGTTTAGTATACAAGATGAACATAACAATACTCATAAATTATATGCGTTTTTAGAGAAAAATAAAATATCGGACAAAACACATCAAATGCTTATATGTACCTTATATAATGACCAAAGACGATGAAGAAAGCTTAAACACTTTCATACACTTGGCTAAGATAATGAGATTTCCCAAAAACAAAATCAGAAACTCAAATAACAAATTTAAAAGTGAGCTTAATGAAGCGTATAAGCGAATCTTACAAAATTCGGTGTCAAGAGCTTAATATTGAAACTATATTTTTAAGTAAGATAGAGTTATTTAAAACTCGGTTTAGAGTTACCTAAACCGAGTAATAAATTACTACTTACCTAAAAGTGGATATGTAACATTTTTTAAGAATTTTCTTTTAATATAAGTACATACTAAAAATGTCAGTACGGTACTTGGAACATAGCGAATTATCGTAGGTAAATATCTTATTAAGGTCTTATTGAAACTAAGTCAGTAAACGGCGTACTTATGCTCTCTACTAACTCTCTACTTTTTGATCTTAAACAATCTAATAGAAGATATAATAGAAATTATTCCGCTTTGCATAAGAAAATAAAATTCCGTACTATCCGAACAATAACAATAATTAGCAATAATTATTAAAACTAAACCTAGAATATTAAAAAAATAGACAAATGGTTTGCCATAAGATTTCTCTTCTTGCTTCATGCTACTTTTTAATAATTAATATATTAGAGATTTTAACATTGAATTACCTATTTCATAAGAATAGCGAGCAATACGCCTGCACCAAAAGCGTAGGCGAGATTCCGCAAAGGGTGGTCACGTGTCGACTCACATAAATCCGCTACATTAGCTTTACCTTTATCCATTCCTTTATCTTTATAATATTCCATAACGGATGATAAATTACCTAACTGCTCATCAAGAATATCTCCGGATTTACCTTTTAAATTACGTAATCTTGACACTAAGCTTTCAATATCTTTTTGATACCTTCGACATCTTCTTTAGCAGAGTTTGAATTTGATTCTTTCATAATTTACTCCTTTATTAGTTTACATTTTGTTAAGTAAATTACTTTGCTTACAATTATAGGATACTCCTCTTATAAGCACTTTACAATAGCTTAAATAACATTATTGAAATAAATTTATGAGATTTTAAAATAAAAAAAACCGAATCCAGAATAGATTCGGTTGAATTTTAGAGAGTTTTTACTTACTACCAAATGAAGAAACAATTTTATTAATTAATGATTCAATATTAATTGTTGATTGAGTATATCTTATCTCTTCATTAGCCGCTAAATTTTCATCGTCATTACCCGGTACAATTGAAATATATTTACCTCCAAGTAATCCGCTGGTGACTACTTGGGCTTTAGAATCTTTAGGTATTTTAACAGCATCATTAATATTTAGATATACACTTGCATAAAAGCTATTTGGATCTAAAGTAATTTTCTTTACACTACCGATTTTTATACCTGAGATCATTACGTCGCTTCCGACTGCTATACCCTCTGCACTCTGAAAATTAGCAGTTACCTGATAACCTTTTAAGCTAGTTATAGAACTACCTGTTTTATAGGCAAAAATCAAAAATAGCAAAGCAATAATTAATACCACAAAGCCGATAATTGTCTCAATAATGTTCTGTTTCATTGTTTTTTTATATTTTATAATTAATTACGGTTGCCATCTATTATATTTAAGATTTGATGTTTTAGATGCCTTTTTAGCTATTTTATTATTAGACATTCCAAACTTCTTCGCTTCTAGAGGTAATTTAGACGTCGATCCAGTACTCGCATCCTCACGTATGTCTATATACGCTGCGGTGCTGCGTTCCGTCTCTCCTTTAAATTCCTCTCTATAAGCTGGTTTGGAAAGATATCTATTCTTTTGCCACGGAAAAAGCTGAATATTTTTTGGTATCTCATTTACTAAATGATGTAACCAAGCGTGCCAACTTGGCGGAATTTTTGTAGGTTCATTTACATTTTTATAAATAATAAACCTCCTTGGACGCCTTAAATAATCAATATTACGGCTTTCATAATATTGATTCAAAAACTCATCTTCTCCTACTTTTTTGTGAAAAAAAGTAATAAAAAACTTATCTATCCACGACATTTTAAAATTTCTATAGCAGTTTCTCTTCCTTGCACTGCAAGTTTATCGGCAGCAATATTACCGCTATTATTTGCATGACCTTTTACCCATTTCCAAATAATAGTATGTTTACTCAATTCTGCGTATAATTTTTGCCATAAATCGGCATTTTTAACGGGTTCATTGTTGCTTTTACACCAATTATTTTTTACCCAATTATGAATCCAAGCGGTAATTCCTTGTTGCAAATATTTACTATCGGTATAAATCTCAACGTTACAAGATTTTTTCAAAATCCTCAATGCTTCAAGTGCTGCCATAATTTCCATACGATTATTAGTCGTATCTAACTCATACCCAAATATTTCTTTGCTAGTATCATTAAATTGAAGTAAAGCTCCCCATCCTCCGGGACCAGGATTACCTGCACATGCACCATCAGTATATATAACTACTTTTGAATCCATATATGGGCATTAACTAGGCTTAGGTTTAGAAGAGTTACGAAACTTATCTAACATTATAACATTTGGATTTGGAGATAATGAAGTTTTATAACTTTTATTATTACTTATTTCCTCTTCATGTTGGTGATTTTCTTGTATATTTAACGACTGATTAAAAGTTAGACTGTAATTATTATTGGAATCAACAAAGCTAATAAGTGCATCAAAAGGTACGTAAATTATTTCTTTAACACCGTCAAAACTTACCGTTAAAGAAAAGCCTGTATCATTTACTATTAAATTTTCAAACTGATATTGCAGTACTATTGTTATCTGTTTTGGATATGCCTGTTTAACTTTTGAAGGTAAAATTACCGCAGGGTTATCGGTTCTGTACGATATGTATATTAACTGATCCCAATATAAATTTTCATGCTGAATTTTTGTTAGAATTTTTTTCACAAATTCTAGTATAGATTCATTCACAAATTTTTTATATTCAATATTCATATGAGAAAAATAAAATATACACTCTAAAAATAAAAATAGGTAGACGAAGTTTAATTTGAACAGTTTACGTCATTGCGAGGAAAAACTGTAAGTTTTGACGAAGCAATCCAGTTAAAAATGCTAAAGGTTAGCATTTTTTTTATTATTTTCTGGATTGTCGCACTCCTTTCAGTCGCTCGCAATGACGATATCAACCGTTTTTAGGCAATACCAATTTTTCAAATTAAACGAGTATACGCGAGGGTTTTTCTGTTGCCCGGCAAACCCCCAAGCCGCGTAGGATTAAGCTGCAGCTAAAGCTGGAGCACCCACATAACGATTATTATCGTTTGCATTTCTTTGTTTTGACCCATATGGCAAAAACCATCGGCGGAATCATCCCGAGTAAAAGCAATTTTTTTATTAGGCACGTCGATCCTATTTCGCCCCCATAAAATACTCGATGAACTTCGTATTGTCTACTCTTTAAGAATTATTACATCTAAATGACGCAGCTAATAAAGAGGAATTTGAAGAAGACACGGAACGCAGAACCGCAGCATACACTTAGTACGTGAGGATTCGAGTACCGGATCGACGTACAAATTACCTTTAGGAGCAAGTTATTTAGAAAGTTTTGGTGGAGGCGTCGGGTACTGCCCCCGAGTCCGTAACCTCTATTCTAAATTACGTTTATTACTATAGCTATATTAGCACCAAATATTATGCCTTAATTTGATTAAAATGTAAAGGTCAAATAAGAATTCTAGATTTATATTAAAAATGGACTTATATTATTTGTATACTTATAATAAATATTACTTTTTAAAAAATATTTTATGCTACCAAATCTTGGAATTATCGCCGGCAGAGGTTCATTACCTTACTTAATAGCAGGTAATTATACAAAGCAAGGCGGCAGTTGTTATATAGCGGCAATTAAAGACGAGGCCGATATAGATCAAATTAAAAATTTTGAATATAAGCTTTTTAAAATAGGCATGGTCGGAGAAGCTATTAAATATTTTAAGGAGCATAACGTAAAAAATATTATTTTTATCGGCGGAATTAATAGACCGAATTTTAAAAATTTAGCCGTAGATAAAATAGGCGGTTTATTGCTTTTCACAATAGTTGGACAAAAAATTCGAGGAGATGATAGTTTGCTAAAAACAGTAGCAGATTTTTTTGAAAGTTACGGTTTCAAGGTAATTTCAAGTAATGAAATATATAAAAATCAACAAGGTGACTCCAATATTATAACCGATACTAACCCTACAAGTTCAGATAAAAATGATATTGAGCTTGGAATAAAATTATTAAATCATCTAAGTTCATTCGACATCGCACAATCTGTTATAGTTGAAAGTGCCTACATACTTGGTATAGAGGCTGCCGAAGGAACGGATAATTTAATAACGAGATGTGCAGATTTGCGTAAAAATCCTTATGGAGGAGTATTAGTAAAAATACCGAAATTAGGTCAAGATAATAGACTAGATATGCCGACGATCGGTCCTAATACTATAAAGAATCTTGCTCAATATAATTACAAAGGAGTAGCTATTCAGAAAAATAACGTAATTATAGTCGAAGAAGAATTAACTATAAAACTCGCTAATGAACATAAAATTTTTATAACAAAATGTTAGCAATAGGTATTACCGGTAGCTATGCATCGGGCAAAACTTTTATTTTAGATTATTTAGCAGAAAAAGGATATAAAACTTTTTGTGCTGATAGATGCATAAAAGAATTATATCAAGATATAGCTTTGCAAACTCAAATCTTAAAATTACTACCTGAGCTTGAGTATTTCAATATTGGAAAAATCAGTAATTTAATTTACAATAACGACCTATCTAGAGAGAAATTACAAAATTTTATTTACCCATTACTAATAGATAAACTCATTTTATTTAAAAAAGAAAACGTTAATTCCAAATTTGGTTTTGCTGAAATACCTCTGCTTTATGAAGCTAAATTTGATAAATATTTTGATTTTGTCGTAACAATATACTGCTCTGAAGAAATAAGAATGCAAAGAGCGATAACGAGATCTTCGTTTGATATAGCAATTTATAATAAAATCAAAGAAATTCAACTATCACAAGAGAGCAAAATAGCAAAAGCAGATTTTGCTATAAATAGCGGCGTTGATATGTTAGACTTGGAAAAACAAATAGCGAAGCTAATAAAGGATTTGGAAGTAAGATAATTCTTGTCATTGTGAGGAAATTACGGTCTTGTTGCATGAAACGAAAAACGCATTCGATATCATACCGTGGCTTGACCACGGTATCCAGAAAAATAACTTGATAATACTAATATTATTAGTATTTTTAACTGGATCCCCCGATCAAGTCGCGGGGATGACAGAGGGGGGGAAGTGAGCCATGCAATAACATCCGCTCACAATGACGATTTTAAAGACTAATAAAGGATTTGGAATGTCGAGTTTAAGAGAAATAATTTTAGATACCGAAACTACGGGACTTGACCCACGACAAGGTCATCGAATCGTTGAGATCGGTGCTATTGAGATGGTAAATAAGGTATTAACAGGCAGGAATTTTCATTTTTATATTAATCCTGAGCGAGATATGCCGTTTGAGGCTTATAGAATTCATGGCATATCCGGCGAATTTTTAAAAGACAAACCTCTATTTCATACAATAGCCGACGATTTTTTAGAGTTTATTTCAGATAGCAAACTTATTATTCATAATGCTCCTTTCGATATTAAATTTCTAAATCACGAATTATCATTATTAAAAAGAACCGAAATTAAACTCTTGGAACTAGCAAATACTATTGATACTTTAGTGATGGCTAGAAGTATGTTTCCAGGCTCAAAATATAATCTTGATGCATTATGTAAAAGATTTAAAGTTGATAATTCAGGTAGGCAGTTTCACGGGGCTTTGAAAGATGCGGCATTACTTGCAGAAGTATATGTAGAGCTAATGGGCGGTAGACAATCCGCTTTTAAAATGATTGATAAATCTGCCGGAATAAATAATTTAGCCACTAATCAAGTAAATAACAAAACAGAGCAAACTACTATCGTTATTAAACCTACAAAAGAAGAGCTGCAAAAACATAAAGAATTCCTAAGCAAGATTTTAATGCCGGCTTAAAATTGGGGTTGTTGTAACCCTTGTCATACCGCGACTTGATCGCGGTATCTAATAAAACAATCAGTAACGGTATATTTCTAGAGATACCGCGGTTGTAGCCGCGGTATGACAAAAGGACATTAAACTTAACCATGACTAACAAAACTAATTTAACAAATTTCTTTGTACTTATAACTTTTACAATACTTATCTCCTTAGGCTTTTGGCAGCTTAGTCGATTAAAAGAAAAGAAATTATTCTTAGCCTCAATGCAAGCTAATCTAACCTCACCTGCAATTAATTTAGCAGAAATTCAAGACGGTTTATCTTATCACAAAGTAAAAATTACCGGTCAATTTTTGCCTAATAAAGACATATATTTATATGGTAGAAGGTCAATGTCGAGTGAAAAAGACGGATATTATTTAGTGACTCCTTTTAAAACCATAGAAGATAAAGTTATTTTAGTAGCACGAGGTTGGTTTAGTAATCGCAATAAAAATATTATCACGCAGGCGACCAATGATCAAAAACATGAAATAATCGGCGTTACTATGCCATCTGAAAAAACTCGTAGCTACTTACCTGCTAATGATATAAAAAATAATGTGTGGCTAACGTTAGATTTAAAAGCAGCATCCGAAGCTTTAGGGTTAAATCTAGAGAATTTTTATATTATCGAGGAAGGAAAAGATATTAGTAATCTAGATATTGTACTGCCGCTTTCGATCAATCATTTAGCAGCTATTAGAAACGACCATTTAGAATATGCCTTAACTTGGTTTGGACTTGCTATTTCCTTAATCGTAATATATGTGATTTATAGGCGTAATGTCATTCCTGCGTAGAGATCAGTTTTTCGTCATTGCGAGGAAATTACGCAAGTAATTGACGAAGCAATCCAGTTAAAAAATGCTAAAGATTAGCATTTTTTTAATTATTTTCTAGATTGTCACGCAGCCTACGGTTGCTCGCAATGACGATTAGGTACACATGCAATAATGCTACGCAGGAATGACATCAGATCCATACAATATAGAAAAAAGAAATAATGAGTGATTTACAACAACAAGCATCCGATCCCAATTATTCCGTTTGGGTTTCGGCATCTGCCGGTACCGGTAAAACTAAGATCCTAACCGATCGGTTTTTACGTCTATTAATAACGGGAGTAGAACCTTCAAATATTTTATGCCTTACTTTTACTAATGCTGCTGCTATAGAGATGCAAGCAAGGATTAATAGCAGACTTAAATATCTTTCTCTTTGCAACGCCGAGAAACTAGAAAAAGAACTTTTCTTAATGAGCGGCAATAAGCCATCGCCGCAAGAAACAGAAAACGCAAAAACTTTATATAATAAAATACTAAATAGCAATGAGCCTTTAAATATCTATACAATCCATGCTTTTTGTCAAAAAATTCTTAAAATTTTTCCTTTAGAAGCCGGCATAACGCCGGAATTTAAAATTCTTGAAGAAACCAAGCTACAAGATATCTTCCTAAATATCAGAAACGAACTTTATTTAAGCGATGAGCATAATGACCTAATTAAAGTTTTGTTGAACCGCTTTCATGAAATAACCCTGCAAGATATTTTTACTGAAATAATCGAGCAGAAAATTAAATTCAAAAAGTTATTTACTCATAAAACTATTTCAAAAGAAATATCTAATAAAAGACTAGCACTTGGTCAGTTAAACAATATCTATGACGAAATAGAAAATTTATTTGCAGAATATGATCTAGAGATAAAAGCTCAAGAAATTTTTTTTACGAAAGACGGAAAAAAACGTAAAAGCCTTTTATCGAAAGAATTAACAAGAAAATATCCTAAATTATTGCTAGAGCTAGAAAAAATTACCTCTGAAATTTACCGATTAGATGAGCTGCGTCGTATAGAAGAGCTAGAATATCACATGAATTTACTTACTAAACTTGCTCATATTATTTTAAAAAAATATGATTCATATAAGGAAGAAAATAATTTACTCGATTACGACGATTTAATTTACTACACCGAGAAATTACTAAATAATAAAACTATGCACGAATGGTTGCTGCATAAGCTGGAGAGTGAAATAAATCATATTTTGGTTGATGAAGCACAAGATACAAGCCCCCCGCAGTGGAATATTATTACTACTTTAATAACAGAGTTTAATGCGGCAGATAAACAACAAAATGTCATACCATGGCTCGTCCACAGTATCCAGGAAAAAATAAAAAAAGATTGGATCCCGCGATCGAGTCGCGGGATGACAATTTTCATAGTAGGTGACGATAAACAATCCATTTTCAGTTTTCAAGGTGCCGATCTTCATAATTTCAGCTTAGTAAATGAGCAACTAAAAGCAAACCTTACAAGTACTAATAAGAAATTCAAAAATATCACCCTTGAATATTCTTATAGATCATGTGCAGAAATTTTACAATTTACTCACAATGTTTTGAAAAATATAAAATCTGATTATCCAAGTTTATTCCTTTCGAATAATCCTTTAATATCCTCATTTCGTACACATCAAGGCATCATAACGGTTTGGCCCTTAGTAACAAGTGAAAAACAAGAAGAGCTTTTTTGGGCGTTACCTGAAGATTATGAAAATTCTAAATCTGCTGCCGATTTACTCATAAAAAAAATCGTAAATTTTATAAAAGAACAAATAGAAAGCAAAGAAATTTTACCGTCCACTGCAAGCAGAATATACGAGAAAGATTTCATGATATTAGTAAGAAAGAGAGATGAATTTAGTAATAATCTGATAAAAGAACTTAGCAAAGCTAAACTTAAGGTTGAGATAAGTGATAGAATTAATCTTAAAGAAAATCTAACTATAATGGATTTAATATCCGTGGCTAAATTTGTGTTATTACCTGACGATGATTTAAACCTTGCCGGTTTACTAAAATCGCCGATTATCGGCATGAATGAGCAACAATTATACGAACTTCTTGTAAATAAAAACGATAATAGTTTATGGGATAATCTATCTGCTTATGAAGAAATATATACTAAATTAAATTCTTTGATTGAAATTTATAAAATATCAACTGTTGAGAACTTCTTTGATTTAGTGATGAATAATTTAAATTTACGAGAGATTTTTTACGCTTATAACGGCGATGATAGCGATGATATGATAAATGAGCTATTAACGTTAAGCAAAAACTATGTGAATGATATAGATAATTCACTACAAGGCTTTATAGCCTGGTTTGAGAATAACGATATCTATATCAAACGTGATATGAAACATTCAGACAAAATAAGAGTAATGACTATACACGGCTCTAAAGGACTTGAAACTCCTATCGTTATATTATGCGATTCTACTACTTTGCCGATAAGCAGCAATAAATTTATTTGGGATGATAAAGGTGAAATGTTTTTTTCTGCTAATATTGTAGATACACCAACATTTTTACAAAAGCTGAAAGACGCTGAAAAACTAAAAGATTTGCAGGAATATATAAGACTACTCTATGTTGCAATGACGAGAGCTAAAGACCAGCTCATTATATGCGGTTTTAGTAATAAAGCTGCTATTCCTGAAAATTGTTGGTATGAAATAACCAAGAAAACTTTCAATTAATAATTGCTTAATTAAATATAATATGCCATTAAGACGCACTTATAATTTAAAATAGCGTCTTATGTTGAAGATTTTAGAAATTTTTTTTGAAAATAAAGCAAGAATTAAAATAGAAAGGTTTAAGCAATTACCGCCTTTACATGCAGCTGCTGCAGAAGGTAGTATTTCTGATGTAAGAATATATTTACATAGAAAATGTGACGTAAACAAGCAAGATATTAACGGTAATACCCCTCTGCATCATGCTTATGAAAAAGGTAATAAGGAAGTAATAAAAATACTGCTTCAATCTCATGGCATTGATAAGAATATTCAAGATAATAAAAATTATATCCCTGCAGATTATAGCACTGAATTTGAAAATAAAGTAGATAAGCTTGGAGAAGTCATAGAATAAGAATAGCTTGACAAATAACCAATTTATCTAAAATTGTTAAAAAAGGAGAAGAAAAATAAATTTTTAGCAAAAATTAATAAGATTTTTTTGAAATAGAATTAACTATTCTTTCAAAAATCTTATTAATTTTCCTTCATAAAACCTAGAATTATTTTATACTTTCTAAATATAATGAACGCTGTTCTATTCTTTTTATCTCATCTATCGTTACCTGTTCTTCTAGCCTTTATTTAAACTTGGATCTCAGTTTTTCTAAATCTTTATTTTTCTTAGAAATTGGTAATATTTTAGATAATAATTTATTATTTTTGTTGAACATACGGTTGCTCCCGATTGATTAAACTTAAGTTGCTCAAGTTTTAACCACCGAAGATTTTAACCTTGGGTGGTTGGGGCATTAGAAGAACCGTCACAGAACAGTTATAATAGCCTTTAGGTTTAAAGTGCAAACTTTAAACCCTGAACATCGCTAAAATCACCCCAACCATGACAAAGTTGAGGAGCATTTTTAAATGGATAATGCTAACCATCTGTGATAAAGGACTTCTACACCTCGGAATAACGTTACCGCTATTCTTGCAAGAATTCTAGCTTACTACTTTAAAAAGTCAACTAGGCTTTATTATATTTTTGAGCATCAACTAAAATTCATTCAAATCTTCTCGAAAGGACATAAAATTAGAAGAAGAATTTATGAAGCCTTTAAATATAAGTCAAAATAGATTAGCTCGTGATATTGATGTACTGCCAAGCCGTATCCATGCTATAGTACATGGCAAAAGATCAATTACTGCTGATATGGCTTTACGGCTTGGTAAATATTTTCAAACTTCGGCTCAAATGTGGATTAATCTGCAATCACATTATGACTTAGAACTTGCAGAACGTAACGATTAGCCACATATTAAAGATCGTATTCGTACTATGGAAATAGCGAGAAGAGCAAGTTAATTATTTTTAACTCACTCCGAACCAGTATTAAATAACTGTACTAAATAGTATATAAATATCCAGCGTTTCAATTTCCTCCTTAGTAAATTTATAAGGAGATTTTATATAAATAAGTTTTTTGGCGTCTTGCTTCTTTATTTGGTCAGGCGGAAATATATATATAATCTATGTTCTTCTTGATCCTGAGACTCCTTATTAGCATGCAGCACTTCATACAAAGCTGTTATATCTTTTTTTGTTTCATCTAAAAAAGATGTACAACTTCTTCTAACTTGTCTTTAAATAAACTACTTAACTCTTTGATCACTTTCTAGCTCTTCCTGTGAAATTACTCTTATATCATCTAATTTAAAATAAGATTTGATATTTTCTAAAAAAGAATTAGCATAATTCTCAGTTCTAGGGCTTTTAAGGTTTTTTTATACTTTGTTATTTTAGAAATAACGACTACAACAAGAAAAATAAAAATACTTATTAACAGAGGATATAAGATATTTAACTGATCAAACATTATTAATTTCACAGAATTTAGTTGATACTATATAATAGTAGTAACATTCATTTAAATTTCAACTTAAATAATGCAAATAGCGAATTATTATTCGGTTAGAAATATTGAATATAAAAGAAGACTAGCGTCAAACCCAGATTTCTACAATTTTTATGGGGTAGCAAATTACATTTGTAATTTGCTATCGGTTATAATTTTGGATAAATTAAGTATCAAAACCATAATCCTTTGGTTGCCCTATTAGATGAGAAAACTCAGGTTTGAAAATATTGCAATACTCCTCTAATTCTTGAACGTTTGTGTTAATCTGTTGATAGTCATATTTCTCTAAATTTCTAAATTTTTCAACTAACTTGTTTTTATTAGCAACATTTTTAAAAACATCAATCTTAGAATATCCATCCTTTTCCTCTTCTACTAAAAAATAATTGTAATATTCTAAACGATTTTCCGGAAGATTTAATATAAATTCTGCAAATTTTTCTAATTGAAGATTAGTAATTACTCTAAGGCTAGGTACTATTTGTTCTTTATATTCTAAAATTATATGTGTAGCTTTTTCAAATTCTTTTGGTAACTCATTCATTTTAAAAAGTTCATCTTTAATTTTTATAAAATGTTGATCGTTTAATTTATAAATTTTATTATCTTTAAATTCACATTTCGTTTGCAAATCAAATTTTCGTCCTTTTTCTAATTTCTCTAACCCTAATTTATTTGTTTTAACAACATTATTAGATAAAATATACTACCTTATAATTAGTTGATATTTCTTCCTTAATTTTCTGCTCTAATAATAACTTTTGTTGTTTAATACGTAAATAGCATAGAAAAATTTTCTGATTTACAATCAGTAATAAATGTTTCCGTATTATCAGATATTGTACTATTCCCAGGTTCTATTAATCTAATTATTTCCATATTGACTTGTATTTTATCTAATGCTTGCTTGACATTATCGAAAAATTTTTCTTCCTTTTTCTTTTTATCTTGCACCTCAGATAGTTCACCATTTAGCTCCTCTTTACTAAATAATTTTTTAAATGCAGCAAGCCATGGACTAAAAGCTGTACTTTCTAACTTTTCAAAATATTCTTTTAACTTCATAACTAATTTCCTTGTTTATATTTTCTTAGTTTAATTTATAGTACTAGTTGAAAGTAATCAAGTTATAGAGCTAAGAAAAATTAATACTTTTGTAAAAATTACATGTAGCGTAACAATTGAAAAACAGTTTTAAAATGCTTAAAATAATTTGACTATTTTAGAAAATTTTAATAAAATCTATTAATAAACTCAATCGATAATACAAAATATGAAAACAGCTTTTATCTTCCCCGGTCAAGGGTCGCAATTGATCGGCATGGGAAAAGATTTTTATGATAATTTTAAACCCGCCAAAGAAACTTTTCAGATCGTTGATGAAGTACTAAAACGAAAACTCACTGATATAATTTTTAATGGACCTTCTGAAGAATTGACCTTAACCACTAACGCACAACCGGCATTAATGGCAGTATCTATGGCAATAATAAATATTATCAAAGCTGAAACCGGTAAAAGTTTGGATAGTCTTTGCGATTATGCTGCCGGTCATTCGTTAGGTGAATATAGTGCTTTATGTAGCACCGAAAGTATTAGTCTTGAGACAGCAGCAAAACTACTTCATATACGTAGTACATCTATGCAGGAAGCATGTCCTGAAGGTGAGGGAAGCATGGCAGCTTGTATCAATATTCCACTTCAAAAACTTGAAGAAATATTAGAAGATATAAACAAAATAAATTTATGCCAAATTGCCAACGATAACATCGAAGGACAAATAGTTATTAGCGGCAAGACCATAGCTATAGATCATGCTATTAGTATAATTAAAGATTTAGGTTATAAAGCGATAAAGCTGAAAGTCAGTGCTCCATTTCATTGTAGCTTAATGAAACCGGCAGAAGATAAAATGCGAGTAGCTCTTGATAAAGCTGTAATTAATAAGCCTCTGATACCGGTAATCCAAAATTATACCGCAAAACCTACTCTAGATCCTAAAGAAATCAAACAAAATTTAATTCTTCAGATATGCGGACGAGTTAGATGGCATGAAACTTTAGAACTATTTAATACCTTAGATATAACTCATATAGTAGAAATAGGTGCCGGAAGCGTACTAATAAATATGCTCCGAAAAATTAATTATCCATTCAAATTAAGTAATATAAGTAATTTAGAAGAACTACAGAATTTTTTAGATAACGTTAGCAAATAACTGTCTTTAATAACTTCTGACTTATAAAGTTTTTAAATTAACTTAATATTATTATATGAAAATTAGTTTTAGTTTTTTTAAGCAATTGCTAGAATTATTAACTAGTGATTGGCGAAGCTATTTAAATGACAGAATAACAGAGCTGAAAAATTTAGCTTTATTAGACGGTAATAATACATTTTTAAGAGAAGAATGTTATAGAAAAATTGCTCTTATTAAAGGATGCATTAAAGAAGGGGAATATCCATGGTATGTTGCTCCTTTTAATAAAATAGATCATACAAGTTTACTACTTACCAACATTCATATATTAGAGCTTGATTATCTAAATCAAAATACGGTAAAAGCAGTAAAAAATATGCTCCGAAATAATTTCAAAGATATATATAATCCGGAAATTTATATTATTGCTAACTATGAAGAACATACAATTAAAAACTATACAATAATAGATAAAATAGCCAAAGGTAAAGTTATTACCTTTGAAGATTTAAATATTAAATATGTAGATCACACGGATGAAGAGTTAAAATATATAGGTGATATTAGAAAACTAGACAGCGAGTTAGTAGCAGATATATCAAATATCATCAAATTTATTTATCAATTTTATTTTGTAGATTCTGCTATTACTCAGTATACGATCATTTTTATGGCTGCACATTTTGAAGAACTACAAAATTTTCATCAAAATTTAGATAACCTTAACTTTTTAGTACCGTTACAAAAATATAATCCCGAATACCAACCAAAAGACTATAAGAGTTTTGTCAATATTGAAGCAATAACTTGGAATAGATTTTTAGTTAAATATCAGAAATTATTTGATAATCTTAGCGAAGAACATTCAGAAATACTATTTAGCATTTGTAGTGATAATGATGATTTTGTAAAATCATTGCTTTCAGACTTCATCTCTCTTGATTTAGAAAAGCAAACTAAAACCATAACCTATGTGATGGATAAATATAAAGATAACACGGATTCTATTTGTCATATAACCACACAACTTTTCAATATTTGTAAAAATACGACAAAGCCTGAAGTTGTAAAATATTTTATTGATTATTTAGAACCTTGAAAAGGATTACCTATTTTTTGGTGTTATAATGATATGCTTCCTATAGGTGAAGTTTCTTCAAAACTACCGAGCCATGATTATGAATAATATTTAAATCAGTAATAAAAATTCTAAAATAATTCTAGAAATTTTATAATTTAGATGATATAAAGTTAGGCCATAACCGGAGAGATGGCCGAGTGGCCGAAGGCGGCGGTTTGCTAAACCGTTATATGGGTCATACCGTATCGAGGGTTCGAATCCCTCTCTCTCCGCCAGATCTGGACAGTTAGCCAATTCTTGAAGTTCTATCTAAGTATAATCTTTATCACCAAGCATATTATAGATTTCTTTCATATGTTTATGCTTTAGCCACATCTCGGCATTCCCGATAATATAAAGGTTATTTTTAGCTCTACTAATACCGACGTTTAAGATGTTTGGTTTTTCGGTCATGATGGTTCTAGTCCCGACATCTCTAGGTCATTGAGCTCCAAGCAACATAATAACCGTATCTGCTTCTTTCCCCTGAAAAGCGTGAATAGTACCGATATTTCTATCGCAAAAATCTTTTATATATTTCGGTAATTTTTGATCTTTAGTTAAATTTAATATTTTATATTTTTGTGAATATAAAGTTTAAAACTTTTATACATAGTGATTACACTCTAATAACTCCTTTGAATTAGGTTTATTTACAATAGATTTAAGTAATTGATATAATACGTCAAATTCTGCCTTAGACTCATGTTTACCTTTTGTGCTATTATTATCTGCAACATTTATCCATCGTGAATTACCCAAAATATCACTAATTACAGATTTTGGCGGTGAAACTGCAAAAATCATTTTATCGTCATAGGCAATTTTATTGCAGATATCAAACATCAGATTTTGACACCTTCTATGGACTAGTAAAGGAAAACCAACTAGAGTTTTATTATATTTAGTTTGATACAAAGAGTTACGATCGGCTAAATGCTGCATGGAAACTTTGGAAGGCGACCAATCCGGAAATGAAACGCTAAATTTTTCACATAGTTTTTCAATTAATTTTTGTTTAAGTGTAGAAACAGGCTGAGTTTGCATCGGGTCGCCTACTACTACAACATTCTTTGATTTATATATAGCACTGGCAGCATATTGTGGTTGTGCTTGTCCGGCTTCATCAATAATAAGCCAAGAAATATTATTATGATTGAAATACTTAAACATATTATCGAAAGAATGGAAAGTAATTGATACTACCGGTACAACCATAAAAAAGTTTTGCCAAACTGTTTGCCAAATTTTACGATCTATATCCATAGACGATGTAGTTAAAATAGTTGCAAATAAATTCAAACTACACCAAAAAATATCAGCATTCGCATTTATAAAAACTTCATGTATTTTGGTAGCTTTAATAAATAGTTCTGATCTAAGTTGCTCAAACTTTTCGTTAAAATAATGGGGGTTTTATGCAGTCTATTACTTTGTTCCTCCCAAATTTGCCAAAAATGGTCATCTTCAAAATTTTTAACGTCAAAGCCATATTCTTTCAAAAGCTCGGTAGGTTTTACTAGTATATGTAAAATATCTTGCAACTTCATTATTTCCCTTGAAGCTTTTAACTTATTTTCTCTTTCTATGAAATATTGATATTTTTTTGTATTAAAGAATTTATGAATTTTTTCAGATAATTCGGAGTTAAATCCTTTAAAGTTTCTTTTTTCTAATTCCGAATCAATATTTTTTAGTATACGGTTTAACTTAGAAATTACATCTGTAAATTCTTCATCATTAATTATAATCTTATGTGTATTCAAAATATTTTTTTGCCTGATTTTGAGTAATCACTATATCGATAGCATCATAGATACCAGTAATTTTTTTATGTAATTCTTTAAATTCTTGACATTCCTGAACCCATTTATTGTTTAGGTCTGAAGGTGATTTACAATATTCAGGTTTATAGTTTACAGGAGTATGATCCTTATGGTTATTATTATTTAGTAAATTTAAATATTGACGCATCTTGAAAGTTTTGGATTTATTATTATCCTTCTCATTTCTAATATCCCAAAACCGTTCAATAAACTTTTTCCTATTTTTAGAATTTCCAAGCACTGCTGAAAATATACCCCAGCTATCTTTATTGGTTAAAAGTCGACTGAAAAAATCTAATTCATTTTGGTAAACGGGATCTATTTTAGTCTTAAGCGGTAACTCTTTAGAAATATTTTCAACGGAATTATTGTTAAAAGAAGCGATAACAATACTATAATTTTGTAATTCCGTTTTTAAAGTCTTTATATTATGCTTAAAGGGTTTTTTATTTGAATTTTGTTGTTCGTGTACATGATTTTGTTTATCAAAACCATCCTCCGGATGGTTTAATTGTGACATTTTTAAAGCACGTTCAACATATAAAGGTTTGCGATTATATCAAACATTAAAGTGGTTTTACCGGTACCAGGCGGGCCGTTAACGGCAAAAAGCTTTTCTGATGAAGGTAATATTGAGTTAATTGCTGCTGCTTGCAAAGCAGCTAAAGTATTTTTCGGTGAAGAAGGCCAACGGCTAAGTTGCATTTCTTTTGGTTGCAGTAAGCGTTTAAAAGCTTCTAAGTCCTCTAAAATATCTATAGAATTTGGTTTGCTTTCTAATCCTAAATATTTAGAAATTGCTGAATCTTTAGTAATATTTTTACATTTTTTCTAAGCGAATTTAGAGGCTTAAGAAAAAAACTATTAAACATTTCTAAAGACGGTGCCGATAATGAAGAACTAGTATTGTCTACATTATTTACTTCATCTGCCTTTGTTTCATTATCATTTTCTTCACTCTCTTTTGCTTTGTTCTCTTCCGGCTTTTTCTTTTTTGATGCAATAACTCTTCTTACACAAATTTCAGAATGATCAATTAAATATTTTGACTTAATCTTTAATGATGCAACTAAAAAATCAATAATACGATTGATTATCTCTAAATCTAGTTGTACTTACCCTTCATTTATAACTTTACCGTAACTAAGTGATTCACGTATTAAGCTATTATCTATGTCATCGAAATTAATTAATTTTGTAAGATCATCTTCACAAAAATCATCTTTGGTAATTTCGCCTAAAGCATATGCAGCCGTGGAAATAACCATTGAGTCTTTTTCATAAATCATATTTTCATTAATAGTTAATGCAGCAATAGGAGTAATGGTTGCAGTATCTTGATTTACGTGATCTTGTAAAATTTCTGTATTGATTTGTGTTAGGTTACTAATTTTTTTAAAAAATCAATTTTCGGCTTCTGACCATTTCAAGTATCCTAAATAAATATTCCAATAGACCGCTACGTCATTTTCATTTAGATCTATATCCAGGTCTTTTTTATTAAATTCTTCAAATGGTTTATCCCTCAATAAAAATAAGTGCTTCTTCATCCTTTAATTTATGGCTAAATTTTTCATCTAATAATTTCTTTTCTTTATATTCTTCTACAGCTTCAAAATATTGTTGCAAATTTTCATTCTTGAAGGGAGTTAAGTGTTCAATAGCTCTCCATACATCTAAAATAGATTTAATTTGTTCATCAGATTGATTGTACATAAAAAGAAGTTTACACTTAAAATAGAAATATCCTAAGTATGAAACTAGAAGAAGTAAACAACTTTTTAATGTTACTATTTATAGCATATAAAGATGTGTATAATGAACACAATTATTACCAGATTATTAATGATTTTTAATAAAACTTTATTATCTTTTATAAATTCATTGAATATATTTCCTTAACCCAAATAGGATATAATAAATGCACAATAATAAGGAAATTATTAAATATATAGTGTCTAGCATTTGGTCTTCTTGGAATCCTATAAACTAGTCACCAAGCATACAACTAGCTGCCTTAAGTTATATATTCTCTTGTTTAATTGATGGTAACGATGCATATCCGAAGATGCACAAATAATAAATAATGACCAGGAATGGCTTAAAAGCAATCAAACTTTTACCTTTTATAACACAATTTCCATCTTCTCGTTATATGGAACTTGCAAAAGAGATACTTATATGCCTAAAAAGATTAAAAATATTTCATAAATTTGATGATGAGAATTACGTACCTGATGAAGCCGTTAGCATCTCATAAACTCATAAATAACTTTTCTAATTTATTGAAGCATTTTAAACTAACTCCTCTTATAGAGCCTACTGATTCTAATCCTAACTATTGTATGGTATGGAGTTGGGCAAAAAATTTAGGGAATATTCCTAAATATTTTGGTCCAAAGCTAAAGCGTGTTTGTAATAATATAGAAGAAGCAGAAAATTATTGGGAGAGTTATGAACCGGAGGCATTCTCTAATTTTTCTATCTTTCATGAGTTTATAAATACAATAACACATTGTAATGATGCATTATTAGGTTGTAGAGATATTAGATCCGATATATATTACAATGAACTGTAGTTAATTCAGATAAATACAACCTTCTTCTTTAGCAAATAAAGCAATTAATGCCTATATAGTCAAATGTATATTTAAACCGCTTCAACGCACATAGCCATACCCATACCGCCACCGATACATAAAGTAACTAAGCCTTTTTTAGCTTTAACTCTTCGTAAGCTGTGTATTAAAGTAATAAGAACAAGCACAAAAAGCTTTTTCGCATGGATCGAAAAACAAGTTCAGTATCATACCATGGCTTGACCACGGTATCCAAAAAAACAATTTAAAATACTAATAATTATTAGTATTTTAAGCTGGACCCCGTGACTTGATCACGGGGGGTGACAGTGGGAATCGATCCACGCAACAATACCTGCTCGCAATGACGATATTAATATTTATTCAGCGGTGTCAAGAATTATACTCCTTAAATAATTTATCATTTATCAAATAACTAATATGTCCGTCTGTTACATTTATACGCTTAGAGTTTTTTAATAATTTTTGCAAAGGTAAAATGGAAGATTTAGGCACTATTTGATCATCTTCTGCTGCTATTATATATACAGGACAATGAATTAAACTCGGATCAATAATAAAATTATCGATTTTCCATCTAAGATTTATAAACATATTTTCATCTAATATATTTTGTATGATTTGATTATAAACCTCCTTAGATATATTATTACCTGACATAAGCCAATTCTCTATTCTAAATGCTAATTCTTGCTCCTTATCGGAAGTAATTTAGCATTGAAATAATCAGAGAATAAAAGAAAAAATAAAATTTGAATATGAATTTTAGGAATTATCGGTAAATTTTCTATGCCACTATCTAGTTTTAAATATCGATGCAACATTCTTATATAGAAAAAATGAGAAAAATCCCACGGGCAGGTAAGTAAAGTTAGAGTTTTTATAAATTTAGGCATAAGTACCTTTGTAGCTATCGCAAGGTTACCACCAATACAATGTCCTATTAAATTAATTTCTTTAATTTTCAAACTATCTATTACTTCAATTATTTTATGCACATAGTCGTCTAGTAAATATTTAGGTTCCTCAATCTCTAGCCAATCTATTAAATAAACTTCACCGTAACTTCTCAAATTTTCAATAAAACTTTTGTCACGAGCTAAAAAAAATATTTCCGGTGAGTTGAAGATAGAGGGGATGATTAGGAAAGTTTTGATGTCATCCTAACTTCTTTCTATGTCATTCCCGGCTCCCCCTTTGTCATTCCCGCGAAAGCGGGAATCCATTTTTAATTTATTTTTACTGGATCCCGTGGACAAGCCACGGGATGACGCCGAGTAATACAACACTCTATAATGCTTTGTTTGCATTACCATTTTACCGGATTTTAAATATTTATTACCTAAATTAGGTGTCTTTGTATAATTATTATAAAGATCAAAATATTCCTGTAGTTTATTACTATCTAGCATTGAGAGTATCTAATCTTATATTAGTAATTCTTGACAAAAGGCTAAATAATATTGTATAAGTTCAGCACCTTTAGAATGTAATAACAGTATATAGGCTCTAAAGTTTTAGGGGAAATATCTTTTCATAAAATCTTGAAGTGCTTAAGTTTTTTTTTTGTCCTTAGGGATTTATAATGCTAAGTACCTCATCACGATCGTTTAAAAGCAAATTCAGAGCGGCATTTTGGCCTGTGCATAATTACGAACTCGGAAAGTTTATTCCGATGAGTGCCTTAATGTTTTGTATTTTATTTAATCAAAATGTTTTACGAATCTTAAAAGATAGTATTTTAATCTCCGAGATTAGTGCAGAAATAGCAGGTTTTGCTAAAGTTTATTGTGTTACGCCTGCCGCTGCTTTATTCGTGATTATTTATGCTAAAATGATTAATCACCTTACTTTTGAAAAGATCTTTTATTATTTAAGTGCATTTTTCATCAGTTTTTTTGTTTTATTTGCCTTTGTAATCTATCCTAATATTCATATTTTTCATGTACATCCTGATAATCTAGCTGACTGGATGGAACGCTATCCTCATTTTAAGTGGTATATCTCATTAGTAGGTAATTGGGGTTATATAGTATATTATAGTTTTGCCGAGCTTTGGCCTAATATTTTTTACGTATTATTATTTTGGCAGTTTGCTAATGAACTTACTACTACCGAAGAAGCAAAAAGATTTTATACTCTCTTTTCGCTATTCGGCAACTCTTCTTTAATATTAGTCGGCTTTTTAATGATGAATCTATCATCGGAAAATACTATTATTAAGAAGTTTATGAGTATTTCGGATAGTAAAATCACTTTAGTTCAAGTATCCACGACAATTGTGGCGATTATTGCTATTATTTGTTGTTTGTTAGTTAGGTTTATTAGCAAGCACGTTTTCACTAACCCGTTATTTTACGCTAAAGCAAAAAGCAGCAGATCAACTACAGAACGTATGGGATTAATTAAGAGTTTGAAGTATATTGCAAAATCAAAATATCTATGGTTACTTTTAATTTGTTCAGCAGCTTTCGGCTTATCAATGAACTTAGTTGAAGCTGTATGGAAAGCAAAAATAAAAGAGTTATACCCAACAGTTAATACTTATGCTGAATTTAATAGCTTATACATATTATGGACCGGTGTCACAATAATGGTTATGACCATCATCGGTAATAACGTTATGCGTATGCATAATTGGTTTGTTGCTGCGGTAATTTCACCGATTATAATAATGGTAACCGGCATTTTGTTCTTTATACTTATCGTATTTGATCAACAAATTTTATCATTATTTGATGGAGCAATTTTAATGTCACCTCTTGCTCTTGCCGTTTCAATCGGCGGTATTCAAAATATTTTAGCTAAAGGTACTAAATATTCTATATGGGATACTTCAAGAGAAATGTTATATATCCCTCTTGATGAGGAGCTTAAAACCAAAGGCAAAGCTGCGGTTGACGTGATAAGTGCGAAAGTCGGCAAATCCTCTAGCGGTCTTGTGCAATCTATTATTTTTACTTTAGTTCCAACCGCTACTTTTACCTCAATCTCACCAATTCTAATGGTAGTATTTACTTTCGTATGCTTAGCATGGATTTATACAGTAAGAAAAATATATTTTGAATATCAAAAAATAGCATAATGATATCGACATTGCCCGCGTGGATCCCAAGCCGCCATTGCGAGCGGGCATTGGTTGCGTGGATCGATTTTCTATTGTCATCCCGCGACTTGATCGCGGGATCCAGTCTATAATACTAAAATTATTAGTACTTTAAGTTATTTTACTAGATACCGTGGCTTGACCACGGTATGATACATAGAACCTTTTATAAACTTTTCTATCATTCTAGTAACGGAACATTCTAGCTCAATATCTAATTTTGAATAATCAGAAAAGTTAAACCATTTAAGTTCATTCGATTCGTTATTTTTTATAAAATTATCATTATTTACTGTTTTTAGTAAAAATCGTACATCATAGTGATAATGAGCAGGCTCCTTATGAGTTTGCGGAATATAATGGGTGTCTATATCAAAAATCTCCTTATTTATAGTTTTGATCTCATTAATTCCGGATTCCTTCCATAGCTTCTTTAACTGCTACATTTAATATATTACTATCTCCATCACAATGACCGCCTGGTTGAAGCCACTTATCAAGCTTTTTATGGTGCATCAATAAAAATTTAGTTTTATCATTATTAAGTAAAAAAGCCGAAGCAGTGAAATGTCCTATTTGTAAATCTCGGCTAAAAGGGTTTTCATATTCATTTAAAAATTCAAGCATTTTTGTTTTTGTAACAATTTCTTCAGGGTATGTACTACTGTAATTTAGTAGTTTAATATGTAATTCATTCATAACGATCATTTTTTATGTATTGAGCTTCGATATTTAACTCAAATTTCTCTGCTAAGTCAAATGAAAATAATGTCATATTTTACCATGTTTCATGGTAATTATTATTGACAATTGATTAATGTTTAGTTATATATTATGCTTCTAGGATTTAATATTAATTAATAAACTTATATTTATGCTTAAAGAAATAATCAATGTATAGTAAAC
Source organism: Rickettsia asiatica (assembly GCF_007989425.1). Lineage (NCBI taxonomy): Bacteria > Pseudomonadati > Pseudomonadota > Alphaproteobacteria > Rickettsiales > Rickettsiaceae > Rickettsia > Rickettsia asiatica. Next base: position 1,118,591 of record NZ_AP019563.1, on the reverse strand, counting down.
GATAATACAAACCCTTGGTATGGTAAGCTTGCAGTAGTAGGAGCATGTGCTGTTGGAATTTATGTAGTAGTAATTGATCCACCTTTGAAAATTGCTATGGCATGTGCTGCCGGCATAATGGGGAACATTGGCTGCAATTAAAGTAGGAGAAGCCTGTTATAATTATTATATGGAAACAAATACCCAAGAAGGACTAATCAGGGAAGTAGAATATAATACTGAAATATAATAATAAAATATTTTTAATGAATTTAGAGGATAAGTACCTCTAAGAGGCTACCTGTAAGTTCATATCATTTAAGATCAAATTTTATCACTATTCAAACCGTTTTTTAGTCTAATTTTGACTTGTTTTAAAGAACGAGGAGTTGCATCCGTAACTTCAATTTCAATATTTTCTGAAATATCTATTCTAGTACCGATAGCCGGAACACTACCAACTCTAGTCAATACTAATCCACCTATCGTATCAAACTCATCATCATCATTTTTTAGCTTTTCTCCTATTATTTCTTCAAGCACTTCTACTTCAACACGTGCATTTGAAATAATTGTTGAGTTATTAATAACCTTGAAATTATCGCTATCTAATTGCTGATCATGCTCATCATCAATTCGTCCTACTATTTCTTCTATAAGATCTTCAATAGTAACTAAACCGTCAGTACCGCCATACTCATCAACAACTATTGCAATATGCGTTCTCTCACGACGCATTTTTGCTAGCAAATCTAATAATTTCATAGAAGGAGCTGCAATTATATGCTTACGTATAAGCTTTTTTAAACGACCATTTTGCTTTGTAGCCAATGCTTTAAATAAATCCTTGATATGAATGAACCCTACTATATTGTCCAAAGTACCGTCATATATAAGAGTTCGTGTATGTGGGACTTCTAACTTAATAGACTCACTTAATTCTTCTAGATTCGTAGTTAATTTTATTGCCGTAATATCGGAACGCGGTACCATTATATCTTCAATAGTTTTATCTTCTAGCTTCAATAAATTAGCTAAAATATTATGCTCGTCTAAAGTCATTTTTTGGCTATTAATTTTAAGGCGTTTTATGACACCAAAAAAATTATCGGGCGTTTTTGTTTTTCTAAAAAAATTTTTTATCGGAGAGAATAATTTTCGTACAGTAAAAATTAACTTATTATTTTGATTTTTTTTACTAGAATCTTCTTTTTTTGAAGATTTTAACATAAATTTTTTTATTTAGTTAATAAGGGGAAGCAATACCGAAACATGATAATATTTCAATTTCTAGATTTTCCATAATATTTGCTTCTGTGTCATTTTGATGATCAAACCCGATTAAGTGTAAAATACTATGTATTAAAAGATGAATAAAATGATTCTCAAAAGTTTTTTGTTGCTCACACGATTCATTATATATTACCTCATAACAAAATGCTATATCACCTAAATGCATATAATCAGAGTCACCTAAAAATTCAAGTTTAGAATATAAATCCTGCCAATTTAATTCGTTGCTTGGAAAAGAAAGAACGTTAGTAGCTTTTTCTATATTACGAAATTGTTTGTTTAAGGTCAATATTTCTGCAGTATTTGTTAGTAAAATTGATAATTCAAATTGTTTTATTTTACTCAAATTATCAAATCGCAATAAAACATTTTGAACAATTTTTTTGATCAAAGTCTTATTTATCTGCTTATGCTCACGCCATTTATTATAATTTCTTACAATTTCTATGTTTATCATTTTCTTATTTTTTAAGCTTTGTTGCATGGTTTGGTTTTTTCGTCATTGCGAGCGACTAAAAGGAGCGTGGCAATCTCAGGAATCCTGTACTACTTGCTTTATGAGATTGCCACGTCGATGCTACGCATCTCCTCGCAATGACGCTGCCGGTAATTCTCTTTTAATTTTTGAAAATCCTCATCGGCATGGTATGAAGAACGGGTTAGCGGGCTTGCCGAAACCATTAAGAATCCTTTTGTTTTTGCTACTCGCTCTAGATATTTAAACTCTTCCGGAGTAATATATTTTGCGACCTCAGCATGATCTCTGGTAGGTTGTAGATACTGCCCAATAGTTAGAAAATCAACCTTTGCTTCTCTTAAATCATCCATAACTTGTATTACTTCACTTATTTCCTCCCCAAGCCCTACCATCATACCGGATTTTGTAAAAATTTCAGGAGATAATTTTTTGATATTATGAAGTAAGCTTAAAGAGTTATAATATCTAGCTCCAGGTCTAATCGTTTTATATAAAGACGGTACTGTTTCGACATTATGGTTAAAAACGTCAGGTTTTGCATTTGCTATTATTTCAGCTGCTCCTTCTTTTCTTAAAAAATCTGGTGTTAGAATCTCGATAGTAGTATTTGGTGATGATTTTCGGATTTCGCTAATACACTGTGCAAAATGCGAAGCTCCGCCGTCCTCAAGATCATCACGATCGACGGAAGTAATTACTACATGCTTAAGATTTAGCTTTTGTATCGCCTCCGCTAACCTTTGCGGCTCATGCGGATCAAGTAAATCCGGTCTACCCGTTTTGACATTACAAAACCTACAAGCTCTAGTACAAACCGAACCTAAAATCATCACGGTTGCATGTCTTTTTGACCAGCATTCACCGATATTAGGACAAGCAGCTTCCTCGCACACAGTATTTAATCTCAGATTCTTTATTAAATCTTTTGTATTATAGTACTCTGCAGAATTAGGAGCTTTTACTTTTATCCAATCAGGTCGTTTGTTTAAATTAGTCATAAAACGGAAATAATTTAATTAATTTTGTCACTTCATTTAATACTTTCTGCTCAAGCTCGCTATTATCTTCATTATTTTTTAAGCCGTCTAAAATATCTGCTACCATATGACCGACTAATACAAAATCCTTTTCTTTAAAGCCTCTAGTAGTGCATGCGGGAGTACCAAGGCGAATACCTGAAGTGATAAAAGGCGAAGTTTCATCAAACGGAATAGCATTTTTATTGCAAGTAATACCTGCTCTATCTAAAGAATTAGCAGCAAGCTTTCCAGTAATCCCGTCTTTACGCAAATCCACTAAAACAATATGATTATCAATACCACCTGTTAATATATCATATCCTCTTTCTTGCAAGCTACTTGCTAAAGCTTTAGCGTTACTTATTACCTGCTGAATATAACTTTTATATTCAGGCTGCAGGTTTTCTAAAAAAGCTACGGCTTTTGCAGTGATTACATGCATTAACGGACCACCTTGTAGTCCTGGAAATAATGCAGAATTTATCTTTTTGCCTATCTCTTCATCGTTAGATAAGATTAAACCGCCCCTTGGTCCTCTAAGCGTTTTGTGAGTGGTAGAGGTAACAATATGAGCGTAAGGAATAGGGCTTTGATGCTCACCTGTGGCAACAAGTCCTGCAATATGAGCAATATCTGCCATGAAATACGCTCCAACTTTATCCGCAATTTCTCTAAATTTTGCAAAATCAATATTACGAGGATAGGCAGAAAAACCGGCTATAAGTAATTTTGGCTTATGTAAAACTACTAGCCTCTCAATTTCATCATAATCGATTAAATAAGTCTCTTTATTTACGCTATAAGAAACGGCGTTAAACCATTTACCGGACATATTAGGGGCTGCACCGTGCGTTAGATGTCCGCCGCTATCTAAAGACATACCAAGAATTGTATCACCAGGCTGTAATAAAGCAAGATACACGGCTTGGTTTGCTTGTGAGCCTGAATGAGGTTGCACGTTTGCGTATTTGCAATTAAATAATTTTTTTGCTCGCTCTATAGCTAAGTTTTCAGCTTTATCGACTTCCTCACAACCGTTATAGAATCGCTTGCCTGAATACCCTTCCGCATATTTATTAGTCAGAATCGACCCCTGAGCTTCAAGCACAGCAGGACTTACAAAATTTTCTGAAGCAATAAGCTCAATTACGCTACTTTGACGTAGCTTTTCATGCTTTATTATTTCATCAATTTCTTTATCCGTTTCGTGTAAATTATTATTAAAAATATTCATTTATCCTCATATGGTTTGGTTTTGTTGTGTGGATATCTAATCGTCATTGCGAGGAAAAATTGAAAATTTTGACGAAGCAATCTCGTGCCAAAATCCTGAGATTGCCACGCAGCCTACGGCTGCTCGCAATGACAGTTATTTATAAAATTAATCGCAATCTCAAGTCCCCGTCCGTCTATTGAATGAGCAAGAGACGTTAATTTATGTCCTCTAGGATCTATATGAAGCTTAGATAAATAATTTGAAGCATTATACATCTCGCTAACACCGACCACCTCATCTAATTCCCCATGGATCAAGCATATAGGAGTAAGTTTATTATTAACTTCCATAGGTGGAATTAATGCACCCGAAAAACCTATAGTACAAAAAAATGGCTCTTGCTGAATCAGAGTTAAATATAGACCAATCACTGTACCTTGAGAAAAGCCAATAATGATAGTATCTTTGTTAGTTAGATTTAGCTCTTCTTGTTTTTGTTTTATTATATCCTCAAGTTTAGAAATATTATTCGCAATTAGCTTTGCCATAATATGCGGGTTACGATCTTGTAAACTAAACCATTGCCTACCGTACGGTGCCATATCGTAAGGCTGGATTCCATGCGGGGAAATAAAATGACAATTGGGTAAATCATTCTTAATGTAAGGGACTAACTCTATTAAATCGTGACCATCCGAACCGACACCGTGCAGTAATACTACTAGCTTCTTTGCCGGCTGCTCTTTACTTTCTACTTCAGGGTATTCTAAATGTTTAATCATGTTTTTTCATAAATTTGCTGTTTTTCCGTCATTGTGAACGAACAAAGCGAGTGCGGTAATCTCAGGAATTTAGTACTGTTTCATGAGATTGCCACGTCAAGGCTTCGCCTTTCCTCGCAATGACGTTAAGAATGACATCAATTCTTCAACATCTTCTCAAGTTCGCCGCTTTGGTATAACTCTTTAGTAATATCACAACCGCCTACTAATTCCCCATTAATGTATAATTGCGGGAATGTCGGCCAGTCGCTAAACTTTTTTAAATCTTCACGTAATTCAGTATCAAAAAGCACATTGATATCACGAAATTCTACACCTAATTTATTCAAGATAGCTACTACAGTTCCTGAAAATCCGCATGTAGGCGACTCTTTAGTACCTTTCATGAACAATACCACTTTATTATTTTTTATTTCATTTTCTATAAATTCAAAATTTTTATTTTCTAGCATTTTAAGACTCAATAATTTATCTTCTAAAATACACTTTCTATAACAATGTATGCAAGCACAAATAGTTAATAAAATTTTTGAGACTTTTAGCAAGAATAATCCAAATCCGAAAACCGAATTAATATATAAGAATGATTTTACCTTATTAGTGGCGGTAATATTATCTGCTCAAGCCACCGATATATCAGTAAATTTAGCGACTAAATCTTTATTTGAAACTTATGATACACCGGAAAAAATTCTAGGACTCGGTGAAGAAGAGCTTAAAAAATATATAAAATCTATAGGACTATTTAACAGCAAAGCAAAAAATATTATCGCATTATGTAAAATATTGATAAGCAATTATCAAGCTTCAGTACCAAATGATTTTAAGGAATTAGTTAAACTGCCTGGCGTCGGAAGAAAAACCGCTAATGTTGTACTAAATTGCTTATTCGGCATGCCCACAATGGCAGTTGATACACATGTATTTAGAGTAGCTAAAAGAATAGGGCTTGCTAAAGGTAGTAGTCCTGAAATAGTTGAAACGGAGCTACTGCAAATTATCGATGAGACATGGCTAATGCATGCCCATCACTGGCTAATATTACACGGCAGATATATATGCAAAGCTAGAAAACCTGATTGCGATATTTGTCCTATTAAAGAGTATTGTGAGTATTATATTAATATACTCACAGTAAATGAAACAGGTATACGAAGTTCATCGAGTATATTATTTTCAAGTTGACAATTTTTTACTTAATTCATAATATCTAAGCTCAATTTGATAAAGGTAAAATTTATGCGTTCAGCACTTATAACTTCTATATTAGTAGCTGTAGCTTTCTTAACAAGTGCTTGTAATACAATGCAAGGAGCTGGTCAAGATATGCAGGCAGCGGGTAAAAAGCTTGAGGATTCGGCAGAAAAAAATAAACCTAAAAAAGGTTGCTGTTGTAATTAATATACTTGCCGTATAATGTCATTCCCGCGAAAACGGGGCATTGTTGCATGGATCGAAAAACGCACTCGGTGTCATACCATGGCTTGACCACGGTATCCATAAAAACAACTAAAAATATTAACAATGTTAGTATTTTTAACTGGATGCCGCTATAAGCTCGCGGGATGACAATAGAAAACCGGTCCACGCAACAATAACGTAAGCAAGTTACTCTACTTACTCTCATTCACCAATTTATATATCTCTTTCTTACTATAAACATTTTTAAATTTCTCATAAGCAAGTTCGGTAGTGGTTTTACTACTTAAATTTCTATTTAAACAAAATTCTATAAATTCTTTTAAATCAAGTTCTAATCTTTCTTCTCTTTCTTGTATATTCCTTGAAATCAATAATACTATCTCACCTTTTAAAATATTATTTTGATAAAACTTTATTATTTCATCTATATCCCCTGTTTTTATTTCTTGATACAGTTTAGTTAACTCACGAGCTACGCATATTTCTCGATTTCCTAGTATTTCTTTAGCTACCGATAAGGTGTTTATCAAGCGAGGGGCTGTTTCAAAGAAAATCAAAGTAACCTTAAGATTTACTAGTTCAGAAAAAATCTTTTTTTTACTTTCTATCGTTTTAGGTAAAAACCCGTGAAATAAAAATCGATCAGTAGGAAGAGCTGATAAAGTTAGGGCAGTAACCGGTGCAGATACCCCTGGTACTACGTCTATATGACAATTAAGATTGCGTATATCTCTAACTAACTTATAGCCAGGATCGGAAATTAAAGGAGTCCCTGCATCAGAAATTAAACTTACTATATTGCCCGATTTTATTAAACTTATAATATTTTCTCTATCTTTCTCGTCACTATGATCATTATAAATTTGTAATTTTGTATGAATGTCATGTTTTGCTAGCAATTTTTGTGATATTCTAGTATCTTCACATAAAATAATATCTGAGTTTTTTAGAGTCGATATAGCACGAAGCGTTATATCTTCAAAATTACCGATCGGTGTTGAAACAATATATAACCCTGGTTTTAAAATCATAATTTTTAAATTTTAAGTAACATTATGGCTAGTATAAAACATAAACTACGAATCGTTCTATCATTTTTTTGCTTGATATATTTAACGTCCTGTCAAACTCCTAAAGAAGAACCTATAAGTTTTCCTAAAAAAGAACAAAAAGAAATTGAGATTGCAATTTTAATGCCAAATCAGGGTCCTGATAGTATCGTCGGAAAACAATATAAAGATTTAATTAAAATGGGACTTAACGACGGGATTAAATCTTACATACATGTTACTTCTTACGACGGTTCAGACGAAAAAAACGTTTTAGCTGCTATGGATAAAATAGTAGCACGTAAAACTAAGATTATTTTAGGTCCTCTATATTCTAACTTTACTTCTCTAATAGCCGAAAAAGCAAAAGCTAATGATATTATTATAATAACTATGTCAAATAATCCGGCTCTTGCAGAAGATAAGTTATTTGTATTCGGTCATGCACCTTTAAAACAACTGATACGCATCATTAATTATTACGCAAGTAACGACCATAAAGATTTTATGGCATTATTACCTAAAGGGAAGCATTCGCAAACTATTAGTCAAGTAATGCAAAATATATTGATTCAGAAAAATGCATCATTATCACGCACTGAATTCTATGAGGATAATCCTGAATCTATAGCAAAAGCCGCAAGAAATATTTCAGACAATACCGATATTATAAATGAACGTAGCGACACGACAAAACCGGTTATTTATCTATCAGATGATCCAAAAAATTTAAACCTACTCGCTGATAGTATTCGTAAATATAATTTAGATAAAAAAGCTATTTTAATCGGTGATAATCGTATTGATATCGATTACCCTGAAAATATCGATATTAGCTTTACCAGTCCTTTAAATTTACTCAATAGCAATGTTCCAGATAGGGCAAAAGACTTAGGTATTAACCATATGGGTTTCATGCATCTTCTTTCTTATGATTTAGGACGTATGACTGCAAACTATATAGGCAATGAATTTGCATCTGAAAGGTTTTTAAATAGAATGAACAGTAGACAACCTTATATAGGTTTATCCGGTAATATTCATTTCATCGATGGAGTAGCTCAGAGACGATATGATATTATTAGGAAAGAGAATGGTATATATTCTACTGTTTCAGGGAATTAGGGCGTTGCCTGCGTAGATGCCTGAGTCGTCATTGCGAGGAAATTACGTAGTAATTGACGAAGCAATCTCAGGATATTTGACAAGATTGCCACGCAGCCTACGGCTGCTTGCAATGACGGTTCAGGTATCCACGCAACAATGCCTCCTCGCAATGACGGAAAAACCGATCCACGCAGGAATGACATCGAGTTAATTATTTGTTTTTATCATTATCACTACCGTCGTCTTTCATACCATCTTTAAAAGCTTTAAGACCTTTAGCAAGATCGGACATGACTTGCGGTAATTTGCCGGCACCGAATAATACAAAAATAATTAATAAAACTATTAATAAATGGCTAAAGCTCATTCCCATGATATTTTTGCTGTATAAGTTAAAATTTTATTATATAAGATATTATAGCTCTAATCTAGGATAAAATAATTAAAGAAATGTTTACTAAAAAACAATTTTCAGAATTTTTTGCTACTTTTTTTTATATCGGAAAAATAAAATACTGCCCAGGCACTTTTGGGTCGATTGCTGCTTTCCCTCTAACTTACTTCTTAATATATTTTATTGTTAATAACAAAATAATCATTCCTTTCTCAAGTCTTACTCTCGGTGAAGCTCAACTTGTCAGTATATTTATTATAAGCTTTAGCATATGTTTGATACTCTTAATACTCGGCACTTATTTTACTAAAATATATTTAAATTATACAAATTCAGAAGACCCTAAAGAAATGGTAATTGATGAAGTAGTAGGGCAAATGCTAACTATCGTTTTAGTATTTTTTTCCGCTTTATTTGCTAATGAATCGCATTTAATTAAATATTTTAGTCCGCTAACAATAAATATTATATTACTTTTCATATTACCTTTTTGTCTATTCCGATTTTTTGATATAGTAAAGCCCTGGCCTATTAATTGGTTTGACAAAAATATTAAGGGCAGTATCGGCATTATGCTTGATGATTTGCTAGCCGCAATATTTGCTGCGGTAACTCAATACGCAATTATATTTGTGTTAATAGATATTCGACAATAGATTTGCTATTAAAAAAGATCATTGACTAATTTCTAATATAATAATATGATACGACAAATATTTATAAATTTTTAAAGAGATAGTTTTCATGTTCGCAGTTATAAAAGCAGGTGGAAAACAATATAAAGTAGACAGAAATAGTGTTATTAAAGTCGAAAAAATTGATGGAGAACTTGGCTCTAAAATTCAGTTTGATCAAATTTTAATGATTGGCGAATACTCGAAGCCTTCTTTTATTGGTACTCCAATAGTTAAAGGGGCTGTCGTTACGGCTGAAATTACTAACCAGCTTAAGGATAATAAAATTATAGTTTTCAAGAAAAAACGTAGAAAAAATTATCGTCGTAAAGCCGGTCATCGTCAAGAATTGACAGAATTAAAAATATTAGATATTATCAAACAATAATAATAACTTAAAAGGAATTATAAAATGGCAACCAAAAAAGCCGGTGGTAGTTCTAGGAACGGAAGAGACTCGGCCGGTCGAAGGCTGGGAGTTAAAAAAGCCGATGGACAATATGTAATACCCGGTAATATTATAGTTAGGCAACGCGGCACAAAAATTCATCCTGGAACAAATGTAGGGCTTGGTAAAGATCATACAATATTTGCTTTGATAGAAGGTAGAGTAGAGTTTTTAACTAAGCGAAATCATAAAGTCGTGAATGTTAAAGAAATTGCAAGTGCTTAAGTATTGCGGTTTGATCTATTAGTGTTACATGGAACGAAAAATGTTTTTTATGGCATTGTCGCGTGGACTGGTAAAATCCACTGTGTCACCCCGTGGTCAAGCCACGGGGTCCATAAAAACAATTTAAAATACTAATAATATTAGTATTTTAAGCTGGATCCTGCGATCAAGTCGCGGGATGACAACGGAAAATCGAGCCACACAACAATGCAGATATACTTCAAGTAAATGAAGAGTAGGTATACGAAGGTCAATTTCGAAAAGAGCAAGGAGTCTGCAAGACGAGGAACAGAGCGTATATTAATACGCGAGTACCACAGAACTTGCTAGGCGACGACGCCAATTTTTGAAATTGACCGAGTATACGGCTTCCTATATAATCTATGGCCTTAATAATTCAAAAGTTCGGTGGCACTTCCGTTGCAAATATTGATAGAATAAAAAAAATCGTTCCTATCATAAAAGCCGAAGTAGCTAAAAATAACCAAGTAATTGTAGTAGTTTCGGCTATGGCAGGTGTTACTAATCAACTTGTCACATTGTGTAATGAAGTATCAAGCCTTAACAACACTTCTCAATTTGCAGAATATGATGTAGCACTTTCTAGTGGTGAAATAGTCACTGCTTCATTACTTGCATTAGCTCTTCAAGAAGAAGACATAAAGGCACGATCATTTCTAGCTTGGCAATTACCGATTCTCACCGATAATAATCATAGTAAAGCTTTAGTAGAATCAATTACTACAGATTTACTAGAAAAATATTTACAGTTAAATACCGTCCCTATAATAGCCGGTTTTCAAGGAATTAACAAATCCAATAGGTTAACCACTTTGGGCAGAGGAGGATCTGATATTACTGCCGCCTTAATCGCTGCAGCTATGAAAGCCGATAGATGTGATATTTATACCGATATAGAGGGAATATTTACTGCTGATCCAAGAATTATTCCAAATGCCAAGAAGATAAAAGAAATAGATTTTTTAGAAATGTTAGAACTAGCATCAAGTGGAGCAAAAGTATTACACCCTAGAGCCGTAGAGTTAGTAATGCGGTATAAAATAGATATGCGTGTTCTTTCAACATTTTCACCGAATACAGAAGGTACGTTAATTACTTCAAGAGATACAAGATCTCTTTTGAAATTCGCTTATAGGGAGGAATATTTGAAGGAGACACGAAACGCAGCACCGCAGCATACAAAAAGTACGTGAGGATAAGGGGGTAGGATCGACGTACAAATTACCCCTAGAAGTAGAATTTCAAAAGAGATCTAATATGGAGAATGGAATTATTAACGGCATTACTTCTAATAAAAATTTATTAAAAATATCTGTAAAGAGCATTTCTTTAAGTTTTTTGCAAGTTGCAAATATGATTACGAAAAACAATAATCATATTGAGTTTATGCAAGAGATAAAAAATAATGAAGAATATAGTTTTATTACAAATTTAACTGATAAAAATAATTTACAAACTTTACTTACTAATTTAAAAGATGATAAGCAGATACAAGATTTTACTTTTGATACCGAAATTGCTACAATCTCTCTTATTGGTTATGGGATTAAAAATGATTGTAAATTACTTGAAACGATATTATCAAAGTTAACGAAAGATAATATAAATGTTAACATGATACAATTATCAGAAGTTAAAATTACCTTATTAATAAATGATCAAGATGCAGAAAAAACAATTTTTAATTTATATAATCTTTTTAAAATATCTTAGATTCTGTATCTGAAATTTAATTTATCTCTTAAGTTATTTTATGTTAAAATTATAAGATTTTGAAAAGACATGGCTTCTATTTCAGAAAAATTTTATAATTTGTGACAAAAAAAGTTAAAATAGATTAATTTAAATTTCATATATAAGACCTCAATACTTAATTAAATAGCTTAAATTTATTATTTTCATTAATTATCTTCTATTTACTGTTTATTAGTTATATATTAATAAATAAGTCTTACAAATCATAAATTCTTATCATTTAAAAAAATTATTTTAACTCTCAATTTTTAGGAGTAAATTTTACAGGAAAAAATAATGAGCGAAGATATAAGGTCAAAAGAAAGATTTAATCGGATTAACTATATATCAGAAACAAATAAAGATGGTCCAGAAGAAATTAGAAATAATTTTAAAAAATTTGTACTGAATATATTAGAAACAGACAATATAACCCCATATAAGTTAAGTGAAAAAACAGGTACCCATGAAACAGCATGGAAAAATTTTCTAGATGGTCGTACAAAAATGCCTGATATGGGAGCAATTGTTGCTCTTGCCGATTATAAAAATGTTCCACTAGATGAAGTAATAGGCAGAGATATAAATAAAGAAAAAAAGACAACGGTAGAAATAAAACAAACTCCGGAAATATCGGCATCTATAACTAAACTACCAAAAGACATACTTCAAGAAGCCATGTTGATAGGAGAAAAAACTAGAGGATTTATGCATAAACCGACAACTAAAGAGACAAAATCTTTTGCTGAACAAGTTAAAAGCTCTAATAAACCGAAAGGAAGGTCTATCTAAATAAAAATATGTTTTTCAATATTGATCCTAATATAAAACCTTACTTGATATTCTAAAATGGAAAATAACTTCAAAACGACTAAAATGGCCAACAGCACTGCCGCTTACTTTCACTGGTATTCCACCATAAAAAATAACTAGCAACGAAAATATATACTTCTGTGAAATACAGAGTTGGTATACGAAGATCAACTTGGAAAAGAGTAATCGGTCTGTAAGCCGAGGAGTGGAGCGTACAGAAATACGTGAGCATCCGAGGACTTACAAAGACGACGCTGCTAATTTTTCAGGCGGAAAGAGTATAGTCAATTCAGTTGGATTTGCATACAAGGAGCAAGGAGCGAAGCCTATAACTAATAGGAGAGCGACGAGCGACAATGTAGGCAAGTCCAAATCAATTGACTATATACGAGTAAGTTATGTAGGGCATGTAACCTTTTTAATTCAAATAGACGGTTTAAATATCCTAACTGATCCGGTATGGTCGGAGCGGGTTAGTCCTTTTACTTTTGCAGGACCAAAGAGAGTGGTAAAACCTGGTATTAATTTTATCGATTTACCTAAAATAGATGTTATATTAATAAACCATAATCACTATGACCATTTAGACATCAGAACAATTAAAGATTTATGGGTACGAGATAAGCCTAAGATTATTACACCGCTAATGAATGACATTAATAATCAAAAAACATATTACCGATGCAGAAATTATTACCTTAGGGTGGGGGAGAGTCATATCAAGAACAAGAAATACAGCTAAATTCAAAAAGTTTCTGAGAAGATGAATTTAAAGGCGATGTAGAATTTTATTTAGAACCGGCACAGCATTGGTCGGCTAGAGGAATATTTGATAAAAATAAAGCATTATGGGGAACTTTTATCATTAAAACTAAGATAGGAGATATTTGTTTTATAGGTGATTCGGGTTATAACGATACTCTTTTTAAAGAGATCGAGGGTGTCAGAAAGTTTATGTAAGTTATAAAAATAGTTAAGAATAAAATTAATTAAAACAACTTACATGAGGCTAATATGAAAAATAAGAGCAAAGTATCAAATCCAACTATAGAAAAAGTAGTATCAGAAATACTATCACAAAGTGATCCATCTGAGATATTTGGCAAAGAAGGGATATTTCAGGAAATTAAAAAGCAGATAGTAAATAAGATTTTAGAGAAAGAAATGGAATCTCATATAGGTTATGAGAAACATTCTAAAAATGAGAAAGACTCAGATAACAGACATAATGGCAATTATGAAAAGACTCTAATAGATCCAGAAGGTCGTAAATTGAAAGTAGAAGTGCCAAGGGATCGGGACGGAGAATTTGAACCTCAACTAATTCCAAAAGGAGTGCGTAAATTTGAAGGATTTGATGATAAAGTAATATCCTTATATGCTCGGGGAATGACCATTAGGGAAATACAATGGCACTTAGAAGAACTATATGCCACCAAGGTATCATCTGAGTTAATATCAAAGGTAACTGATGGTATTTTAGAGGAAGTAACTGCCTGGCAGAATAGAGCACTTGATAATGTATATCCTATAATGTACTTAGATTGTATTCATGTTAAGGCAAGAGATAATCATGTAATAATAAATAAAGCAGTTTATATAGCTATTGGAGTGAATATGGAGGGCAAGAAAGAGCTATTAGGAATTTGGATAGGCAAGATGAAGGGTCTAAATTTTGGATGCAGGTAGTAACAGAACTTAAGAATCGAGGAGTTGAACAAATATATGTTGCATGTGTTGATGGTCTTAAGGGTTTTCCAGAGGCGATAAATAACATTTTTCCAAAAACCATAGTGCAGTTGTGTATTGTTCATATGGTAAGAAATTCTGTAAAATACGTATCATACAAAGATTTAAAAGCGGTAACAGCTGATTTAAAAGCAGTTTATTCTGCAATAAATGAAGCAGAGGGATTAAGAGAATTACAAAATTTTGCCAAAAAATGGGATGAAAAATATCCAGTTATTTTTGACATATGGCAACGAAATTGGTCTGGCATAGCTCCATTTTTTAGCTTTCCGGAAGACATTAGAAAAGCGATTTACACTACTAATGCTATTGAATCCACTAACCGTCAAATTCATAAAATTATTAAAAATAAAGGAGTGTTTCCAGATGACAAATCGATTCAGAAAATAATCTTTTTGGCGTTGACAAATGCCTCTAAAAAATGGACAATGCCTATTAAGAATTGGGCGATGGCTTTAAATCAATTTGCAATCCTTTGTGATACTACTTTACAAAATTGGGCAAATGGAGAAATCATACTTACACAAAGAATCTGACAGACCCAAGAGATCGGAAAAAAACATAATATTTTAATAAGCCTTATTCCTATAGGGGCTTATGAACCAAGATGGTTTATGAAACCGGTGCATATGAATCCTGAAGAAGCCATATTTACTCATTTGGATTAAGTTCTAAATACTCTATAGCTAGTCATTTTGATGTCTTTCAATTAGCTGATGAGGCCTTTAATACGGTTCCTTTGGAACTCCAGCAAGCTATGAAAAAACATAATATTGATGAAAATAAATTTATTATTCCTGAAATAGGTGAGTTTTTTCTATTTGATAAAAACGATTTATAGTGTATTAACTTGCATTAGATGTGTTTTGTTACCCACACTATATGTTTTACTGGAGCCCGTGAATAAATCACGGGATGACAGAGAGAAATAATAAGCCACACCAACCACTCCTGAACGCTCACAACTACAAAAAATTCAGTGTATAATGGAGATAAAAGCATATTTATTACTGCATGAAAATTTCCAATTTCCGACTTATCATGAGAAGAGAAAATAGAGCTACTAAATGGTTGTGCTTGGGGTGTTGCATTAGTCCATAATATTCTACCGCTTTTGGCTTCTACTATTCCTATAGACATAAATATATTATCTGCATTACTTACTGAACAACCAAAAGCACTCATTAAAAAGTCACGTGTACGAGCTCCGTTAGTTTTAATCATTTGTACATAATTAAGTAATACAAATATATCAGCTCCTGTTTTTTCTCCTAAAATTACAGCAGGCTCACCTATATTTTGAGTAATTGAGAAAGCTTTTTCTTCAGGCCATAATAAAGGCGTATATATAAGTAGTATAAGCATTATTTATAGGAGCTATGGAAACGAGATACTAAAATCATCAAGCTTTTGTGTTCTAATATCTTTTTTGTGCAATAGCTTAACTCTTAAACCATTCTTCTGCATTGCTAAAGAAATTTCTTGCTTCAACAATTCTTCCAAATGATCTTCATTATCCTCAATAGTATCGTGAAGTAGAGCAGCATTTATCATGTTAGAAGTATAAAGTTTAGGGGCTCTGCGTCTTGCTACAAACTCCGCAAGCATAATCGCTACCTCAATTGGGTGAGAGTAGTAAGGATCGCCTGATTGACGCATTTGCGAGCCGTGATATTTACGGGCGTAGTAGATACCTTTTTTGACTTCCTCTATATCAACAGGATTTTTTACTTTAGTGTTTAAATATTCGAGTTTATCAATTAGCTTTTTAGCGTAAACGCAAATTTCAAACTTTTCTTTCCAAGAGCTTATATCTTCCATAAAAGTTATTTTATTTATATTAATAATAGTTGATTACAATTAAAGCAAAAGTTAAAAAATTGTAATAACAAATAATTTTTTAACTTTAAATAGATTAATAACTTTTGGTTACATTATATTTAAACAACTTCATTCTGTTTTATTATTTACTTTTGCTTCTTGTTCTTGCTGTAATTTATACTCTGCTGCTTTTTCTTCTATATAGTTAAAAAAGAAATAACAAAAAGTTAAAAAACTAGTAAGAATAATAGCAAATGTTATTAATATTAACTTAAGCTTTTTCCTTGTATTTTGAGCTTTTAAACGCTTTTCCTCCTCTTCATCTACTATTAACTCAGAGGTTAAAATTTCTTCTTCTTTATTTTCCATATTTTAACTCTTAAAAATTAAATTATATTATGAATGACAGAGTTTAATTATCATTTAAGAGAAGTAATCTATAGAAGTAATTAAAATAAGTCAATGACTATAATTATTGATTGTAATAATTATAGTTTTATAAATTTAATTCACCTATAAATATAATTATTTAGAGTTGAAAAGATCATCATTGTTTCCGCGGGAATGACATACGATCCGTGCAACAAAGCCGCTTTTAGCTAGGAATGACATCAAAGCGTTAAGCTCCAATACAAAGCAATTCTTTTTAGGCAATACTGTCAAAACAATAATGTTAATTGACTTTTTGGAAGTTATATAGAATCATAACCGAAATGGCAAAATGCTATTTTGGGGCTTAGAAACCTCTTGCTATTATGGTGATGCATCAGCCGTTATATGGTGTAATCCTCAGCATTTATGGTTGGGGATGATGATAGACATGTCCAGAGCTTAAGGGTTACTTTGAGCTTAAAATCTATTGTGAACTGTTAGTAGCAGTTTTTCTAACTCCCCAACCACCATAAAATATTTTGTGGTGGTTAAAACTTAAAAATCTAAGTTTAACTAAACGGGGTAGAACCAATATGCTTGACACCAAAAAAATAATAATCTTTCTAACACCACTCTCAAATTCTGAAAATCGTAAGCGTCGTAGAGAACTCCTTAATTCATATTGTCGGCAAAATAATTTCACTATATTAAAAATCCTAGAATAAAGCTCATTTGATCATGGTATTTTAAGAGGGCTAGTTGATCAAATCGTATACGAGCCTAAAGGAACCATTACTGCTTTTATTGAAGATAAATTATTAAACACTCCAAATAGTATAGTTCTCTTTTCAGTAATTGGGACTTATATATTTACTTGGACTGATTAAAACGGAAATATATAATAAATCTTATACTGAGTTAAAACTTTTTGGATCAATACTTGACGATTTTTTAAGTATTGCGACCTTTAATCTTAATTTTTATATTCCAGGATAAATTATGGGGCTGTTAACAAAACAGCTTTAAAATTATTTTGTTAACAGTCCCATAGTGTGTTAAGATATTGCTTTTAAAAATAAGTGATTATCAGTGTCAAAATTTTCTTTTAATATTCATCATCAGCATAAAAAAGCTAGAAGCGGTATTATTGCAACTGCACACGGTGAGATTCGTACTCCCGCCTTTATGCCGGTCGGAACTAGAGGAACGGTTAAGGCAATGCTACCTGAATCGGTAGCCGAAACGGGGGCGGATATACTGCTTGGTAATACGTATCACTTAATGCTTCAGCCGACTGCCGAGCGTATAGCACGCCCTGGCGGTCTGCATAAATTCATGAATTGGGATAAGCCGATATTAACCGATTCCGGCGGTTTTCAGGTAATGTCGTTATCGAAGTTACGCAAGATAACTGAAGAGGGAGTAAGCTTTAGCTCTCATATTAACGGCGATAAATATATGTTAACTCCTGAGCGTTCTACTGAAATACAATATCTGCTCGGTAGCACGATCACTATGGCTTTTGATGAATGTACGCCTTACCCTGCAACCTTTGAAGAAGCTAAAACTTCTATGCAGCTTACGACTAGATGGGCGAATAGATCAAGAAAAGCTTTTATTAAGAGGGAAGGCTATGCACAATTCGGCATTATGCAAGGTAGTGTTTATGAAGAATTACGTGAGCAATCGGCTATGGATCTAGTAGAACTCGATTTTGAGGGCTATGCTATAGGTGGGCTTGCAGTAGGTGAGGGGCAGGAGCTTATGTTTAAAGTACTTGATTATGCTCCTGATTTTCTGCCGCAAAATAAGCCACGCTATTTAATGGGAGTTGGTAAGCCTGCTGATATTATCAGTGCGGTTAGTAGAGGTATAGATATGTTTGACTGCGTAATCCCGACACGCTCAGGTCGTAATGGTCAGGCTTTTACCAAATACGGCACGGTAAATATCCGCAATAGCAAATATGCCGATGATAACGAGCCGCTTGAACATGATTGCCTATGTCCTGCTTGTAAAAACTATAGTAAAGCTTATATACATCACTTAGTTAGAATCGGTGAAATACTTGGAGCAATGTTAATGACGTGGCATAATCTAACATATTTTCAAAACCTCATGAGCCGTATTAGAGAATATATTAAACTAGGTAAAGATTTTGATTTTAGTTCTTAACACGCTCTTAGTTGACTAATTATACAATATGTCTTATTATATGTACATGTACTTAAATATGTCATATTATGGAAGCAATATCTTACACTAAAGCAAGAAATAATTTTGCAGATATTATGGAAAGAGTTTGTGCAGATCACACTTCAGTGGTTGTAACTAGACAAAAACAAAAACCGGTGGTTATTATGTCTCTTGAAGACTATAATGCTATGGAGGAAACTTTATATTTATTAAAAAGCCCTAAAAATGCTGAAAGACTAAAACGAGCAATTAATGATTTTGAAGCAAATAAAAACTTTAAAACAATGTCTTTATAATGGAAATATCATTTCACATTGATGCATGGGCAGATTATTTGTACTTTCAAAAAAATGATATAAAAATTCTAGAAAAAATAAATGAGCTAATTAAAGATATTACACGTTCTCCCTTTACGGGAATCGGTAAGCCTGAAGGCTTAAAGTACAATTTATCAGGCTATTGGTCTCGCCGGATTAATCACGAACATAGGCTAATATATACTATTAAAGGTAAAACCGTTTATATATTACAATGTAAATATCATTATTAAATCCGAATTTTAAATAAAAGTATGAACTACTAATGCAAAATATTGATTTAATATCTGAAGAAGAAGCAAAAAAATTACTAGAAGAGTTAGCTGATAAAATAGAACGCTATAATCATGCTTATTATATAGAAGATAATACTTTAGTTTCAGATGCTGAATATGATCAGATATTTAATACCCATCTCAAGTTAGAACAAAAATTTCCTCATTTAATTTTAGAAAATAGTCCTAGCAAAAAAGTAGGGGCTAAAATAGCAAATAAATTTGCAAAAGTTACGCATCAAGCACCAATGCTATCTCTTAGTAATGTCTTTGATGAAGAAGACGTTAAAGATTTTGTAGATCGTATAAAAAACTTCTTACGTCTTGATGAGTTTGCTCCTATCTTTTGCGAGCCTAAAATAGACGGTTTGTCTTTTTCTGCTATTTATAAAAACGGGCTGCTTACAACGGGAGCTACAAGAGGTGATGGATATGTCGGTGAGGATATAACGGCAAATATTAAAACAATCAAAAATTTTCCTTATAAAATAGATAATGCTCCGGAGTTTTTAGAAGTACGAGGGGAAATTTATATTGAAAAACAAGATTTCTTAAACCTAAATAAAGAACAAGAAGAGCAGGGCAGAGATAAATTTGCTAATCCCCGTAATGCTGCTGCCGGATCACTTCGTCAGCTTGATTCTTCTATTACCGCTAAAAGACCGCTAAAATATTTTGTTTATTCAGGAGGGATAACTGAACAGAATCTCGCTTCTTCACAAGATCAATTACTTACAAAATTAAAAGAACTCGGCTTTAACGTTAATGAAATATCTAAACGTGCGAGTTCTGAAGAAGAAATATTTATCTTTTATGAATATCTCAAAACAAATAGAGAAAATTTACCTTATGAAATTGATGGGGTAGTATATAAGCTAAATGATTTTGCACTACAAAATAGAATGGGCTTTATTACACGAAGTCCACGCTTTGCTACTGCTCATAAGTTTCCGGCTATAATAGGACAAACAAAGTTACTTTCTATTACTGTGCAGGTCAGTAGAACCGGCACGTTAACTCCTGTAGCCGAGCTTGAACCCATAGAAATAGGCGGGGTAACCGTTAGCAGAGCAACTTTGCATAATTTCCAAGAAATTATACGAAAAGATGTGCGTATTGGCGATTATATATTCTTGCAGCGGGCAGGTGACGTTATTCCTCAAATCACAGGAGTTGATATAGGAAAGCGTTCCAATGATACAACAGCATTGTATACTCCTTTATTTTGCCCATCATGCAATTCTAAGTTGCATTATGTTCCTGAAGATATTATTATACGCTGTGATAACGGTCTTAATTGTCCTGCTCAGAATTATGAGCGTATCCGTCATTTTGTCTCGAAAAATGCTATGGATATTAAAGGACTTGGACGTAAGCAAGTTGAGTTTTTAATAGATAAGGGATTAATTAGCAATCCATTCGATATTTTCTTTTTAAAAGAAAAAAATGAAGCTAGTTTAACAAAACTTGAAAATATGGATGGGTGGGGTAAAAAATCAGTAGAAAATCTTTTTAAAAATATAGAAAAATCAAAGAACGTTAGCTTGCCAAGATTTATATATGCATTAGGTATAAGGCATATCGGTGAGCAAAACGCTAAATTGCTTGCTAGAGAATTTGGCAGCTATAATAATTTTATAACTCAAATGGAATTGCTTAGCAAAAATGACCCTGATATCTATCAAAAACTAAACGATTTAGAGGGGATCGGCGATAAGATTCTAGTAGATATTATTGATTTTTTTGATGTTAAAGAAAATATTGAGCTTATCAAAAAACTTGGTGAAATATTAAATATTAAAGATTATAAAGAGACTAGAGAACAAAGTAGTTTAACAGGCAAGATAGTAGTATTTACCGGTAGTTTACCGACGATATCTAGAGCGGAAGCTAAAGCAATGGCTGAAAAGCTTGGAGCTAAAGTTGCAGCTAGCGTATCATCTAACACGGATTTAGTAATAGCTGGTGTTGATGCAGGTAGTAAACTTAAAAAAGCTAAAGAGCTGGGAATTAAAATTATTGATGAAGAAGAATGGCTTACGCTTATACAAAATGTTTAAAACAAGGCATTGCTAACTAAATAAAAAACCCGATGTCATTCCCGCTTCTGCGGGAATGACATCGGGAGGCTAAACTACACCATAAAACAACTTTTTCTAGGCAATGCTAAACTTTTTGACAGAGATAGAACAGTTATTACAAAACATATTAATAAAATTCTGAATGAAAGAGAGCTAGACAATATAGTATATGCAAATTTTGCACATGTTGCCGCTGACGGTAAAGCATATCTATAGGAATAAGAACTAATGAATAAAGAAATAGAAAGTCAGGTAGTAATTATCAAGACGAAAATGGGGAAGTTAATGTTGAGGTTAAAATAATAGACGAAACTGTTTGGCTATCTTTAAATCAAATAGCAGAACTATTTGCCCGAGATAAATCAGCAATTTCAAGGCATTTAAAGAAGGAGAATTAGAAGAAAACACAACTGTTGCATTTTTTGCAACAGTTCAAATAGAAGGAGAGCGGAGTGTCGAAAGACAAGTAGAATACTATAATTTAGATGCAATAATATCAGTAGGATATAGAGTAAATTCTAAGAGAGGGATCGCTTTTAGAAAGTGGGCTACTAACTTACTTAAAGAATATCTCATTAAAGGTTATAGTATTAATCAAGATAAAATTACTCAAAAGAAATTAAATAATCTACAACAAACAGTAGAACTATTAACTAATACTTTGATAAATCAAAATTTGGTAAATAGTACAGGACAAGAATTAATGAATCTTATAAGGAATTACTCTAAAACATGGGAGATATTAGTTAAATATGATGAAGACAAATTAAATCCACCGACAAAATTACAGTCAGAAACTAATGAATTATAAGCTATCAAGAATCTATAGAAGCAATTAAAAAGTTAAAACAAGAATTAGGCAAGCAAGAGGATGTGGAAATAAGTAATTTATTTGGAGCTGAAAGAGACAATAGTTTTAAAGGAATTTTATGTAATATTGATCAAACTTTTGACGGCAAATCTTTATATAACTCGGCAGAAGAAAAAGCGGCTCATTTGTTATATTGCATAATAAAAGATCAGCCGTTTAGTGACGGTAATAAAAGAATAGGTTATTTACTTTATCTTACCAAAGCAAAAATTGGATTAAAAAATATTGGAGTAAGTGCTATGACATCATTAGCATTACTTATTGCAGAAAGCGATCCTATACAAAAAGAATTAATGATTAACTTAATTATGAATTTAATAAATGATTAGTTTTATGGTTAGTAAAGCGCAATTAGTACGAGTGGCAATTAAGAATTACTTATGTGAATTAAAAGAAGATAGAGAAGATGCGGAAATCGCTTTAGCAAGGAAAAATAACAATAGTGACAAACTCCTTACTTCAGAAGAAGCAGCAGCATTTTTAAAAAAGAAGAAAGGATTATAATTTTGAACTATCGTCATATTTATCATGCAGGCAATTTTGCCGATATAGTCAAACATTTAGTACTTATTGCAATTTTAGAACAGCTCAAGAAAAAAGAAAAACTTTTGCAGTTTTAGATGCTTTTGCAGGTCTAGGTCTTTACGATTTAAACTCGGAGGCGGCTTCTAAAACTTTAGAAAGCGATACGGGCATTAATAAACTACTGAAACTTACCGATCCTATTCCTCAGCTTTTACAAACTTTCTTGAATATAGTAAACCTAGCTGGACAAAATCATTATCCCGGCTCACCTTTAATAATTAAACAATTATTAAGACTAAATGATCGCCTAATTGCCTGCGAACTTCATCCAAGCGATTATCTAAGCCTAACAAAACTATTTTCCAACAATATACAGCATCATTCAGAAGGCTTCAGACAAGATGAATTTAAAGGTTGTGAAATGAAAGAGCTGGGATACGAAGATCAACTTGAAAAAGAGTAAGGAGTCTATAAGCCGAGGAGCGGAGCGTATATTAATACGTGAGCATCCGAGGACTTATAAAGACGACGCAGCCAATTTTTCAAGTTCATCGAGTATACATAATATAGATGCTTATAATGCTATAAAAGCTTTTTTACCCTTTAAAGAGAATAGAGGATTAATTTTTCTTGATCCGCCTTTTGAAGTAAAAAATGAGTTTCAAAAACTGCTCGAAGCACTTAAAAAAATTAAGCTACGGATTCTTAATAATACCGTCTTAATTTGGTATCCTATAAAAGATTTATCTTGAGTCCGTGATTTTTACCACAATTATAAAAATATCGAATTTAAAGAAACTATGATTATTGAATATGAGCTTTTAAATAGTGATAAAAATGTGGTAAAGTGTGGGTTAATGTTAATTAATCCTCCAAATATTAGAGGAGAATTAGAAAAATTAACGGAATATTTAGGCAATATTCTTAATTTGAAATTTACGTATATTTATCTTTAATGTCTTTTAAAAAATATATCTTTTTACTGTTTATAGTTTTTCTTGTTCAAGGTTGTAGCAGTATTAAAGAATCTAGTGATACTACATTACTTTCTACTACTTCATCTCAATTAAAGCAAAAATATAAAATCAGCCATGCGGATTTAGTAGTACAGTATGATTTAACAAATAAAAATAGCAAATGTATATATGCAAAAAACTTAGGTCTAATAATTAATAACCCTAAACAAAATAAGATTTTTTTACAAAAATTCCATAATAAAAACCCAGCAGAATTTAATAAAGCAGCCGAAGTAAAAATAGCTGATATAAAGGCAGTTGTAACAAAACTAAATTCAAAATATAAGTTTCTCTCTAAACCGGAAGCTAGCTATTTTACAAAAAAACAAACTCATAGGAATAATATCTCGGAATTAACCAAGCTTGATAAAATAATTAGTACAATACCGCTTATGATGCCGGAATATGAACCGAAAATTACTAGCCATTACGGAACTAGGAAAAGTCCTCATAAAAAGAAAAGAAAAAAGAAATGTTTCCATAGCGGTATTGATTTACAAGCTAAAAAAGCAGCACAGGTATATGCAGCAGCAAGCGGAATTGTTATAAAAGCCGCTAGAGCACCTGATTACGGGAATTTTGTTGAGATTAAACACGGACGCAAATTTGTTACGAAATATGCTCATTTAAAAGAAATACAAGTTAAAGAAGGAAACAAAATTAAGCGTGGTCAATTTATCGGTATACAAGGCAGAACCGGTAATGCAACGGGTGAACATTTGCATTTTGAAATTCTACTAGACAATAAAGCAATCAATCCGTTTGACTTTATTTTTAACTGCTGTAAATGTTAAACTATGATCAAACTTTTATATCCTAAATTTTGGCAGAGGCGAAATATTATAGCTTATTTGCTTTTGCCTATAAGCTTGATATATCAATTTTTAGGCTATTTACGAGCTAGTTTAGCCCGTCCTATTATGTTGCCTGCTAAAGTTATTTGTGTCGGTAATTGTAGCGTAGGAGGTACGGGTAAGACGCAGATAGTAATGTATCTAGCCAAATTACTAAAAGCTAGAAATGTAAGTTTTATAATAATTACTAAGGGTTATGGTAGCAAGCTTAAAAACTCAGCTATTGTAAATGCAAGACATACTGCTACAGAGGTAGGAGATGAGGGAGTAATACTTGCAAAGCATGGAACAGTTATTGCTACTAAAAATATCAAAGAGATTTTACCGTTAATTAGCAAGTTTAAACCTGATGTAATAATAGTTGATGATTTCCTACAAAATCCTCATTTTCATAAAGATTTTACTATAGTTTCAGTAGATAGCCAAAGGCTTTTCGGCAACGGCTTTCTAATTCCTGCCGGTCCTTTAAGACAATATCCAAATAAAGCCCTTGATGCAGCTGATTTAATTTTTTTAGTCAGTAGCACCAATGATAAAATACCAAATATTTTAACTCCTTATGTCAATAAGTTAATAAATGCTCAAATAGTTCCTTCAAATAATATAGATAAAACTAAAAATTATTTTGCTTTTAGCGGCATCGGTAATCCTGAGCATTTCTTTTCTACTTTAAAAAATTACGGATTAAATATAACCGGTTACAAAATTTTTCCTGATCATTATAATTATTTACAAGCAGATTTAGAAAATTTATATTCATTAGCTAAAGAGCATAATACTATCTTAATTACTACAAGAAAAGATCATGTTAAGTTTAATGATTTAAATAATAATATTGTCTGTCTAGATGTAGAACTATCTATAAACAACTCTGATTTATTAAATGAAAAAATTTTTAAAAAAGCTCAGATATTTAATTGAGTATTTTATCGTCGTTATATTCCTTAAAGTAGTAGGAATATTCGGTATAGATAAAGCGGCAGATATTTGTAGTTTTATAGCAAGAAAAGTCGGTATATTATTTGCCGTTAATAAAATTGCTAGACGAAATATTAAAGCAGTATTCGGCGATATGTGTGATATTGAAAAAATCATAGATCAGACTTGGGATAATTTCGGTAGGTTTATCGGTGAATTTACATATGTCGACAAGATGGATGAAGCCGAGTTAGAGCGTAGAATCGAAATAATCGGTATAGAAAATATTAAAAAACTTGAAGGACAACCCTTTTTATTATTTAGCGGTCACTTTGCCAATTGGGATATTAGTCTTAAGATTCTTCATAAATCTTATCCGAAAGTTGCCGTAATTTATCGTAAAGCAAATAACCCGTATGTTAACAAGTTGGTTAATGAAAGCCGTGCCGGTGATAAATTAAGACTTATACCGAAAGGTCCTGAAGGTAGTAGAGCTTTAGTTAGGGCTATCAAGGAGAGCGAATCTATTGTTATGCTTGTTGATCAAAAAATGAATGATGGAATTGAAGTGCCTTTTTTAGGGCATCCTGCTATGACTGCAAACGCTATTGCTAAAATTGCTTTGCAGTATAAATATCCAATTATACCTTGTCAAATCATTAGAACTAAAGGCAGTTATTTTAAAGTAATAGTTCACCCGCAATTAAAGTTTGAGCAAACCGGTGATAATAAAGCCGATTGCTATAATATTATGCTTAATATTAATCAAATGCTAGGAGAATGGGTTAAGCAAAATCCTTCTCAATGGTTTTGGTTTCACAATAGATGGAAGAAATGAAACGTCATTGCGAGCGACCGCAAGGAGCGTGGCAATCCAGTAAAAAATGCTAAAAATTAGCATTTTTTTAATTATTTACTATATTGCTTCGTCAAAATTTTCAATTTTTCCTCGCAATGACGAAAAAAACTGAACCACGTAATAATACTTAAGAAAACATATTCCTTAATTTTTCAAGTACTTCTTGAGCGTGATTTTTAGCATTTACCGATCGCCAAATATGCTTAACAACGCCTTCTTTATCAAGTAAAAATGTAACTCTATCAATGCCCATATATTTTTTACCGAACATTGATTTTTCTATCCATACCCCTAATTGTTCACATAAATTTGAATTTGCATCAGAGGCTAAATCAAATCCTAAACTATATTTTTCTTTAAATTTATCATGAGAGTCAAGCTTATCTTTGGATACTCCGATAATTACCGTATTAAGTTTATCAAATTCCGGTTTTAGCTTGTTAAAATCTTGTGCTTCAATAGTACATCCAGGTGTATCATCTTTCGGATAAAAATATAATACTACGAATTTTCCTTTTAAATCCGATAGTTTAATTACTTTATCTTTACCTATGTGTAAAGATAAATCAGGAGCTTTTTTTCCTACTTCTAATGTCATAACATCCTCAAATTTATTTGATACAAATAACTATATATTAAATATGTATTTTTTAAAATTGTTTTTAAAGTTATATATATTTATGATTCTGATATATAATACTAAGTTTAATTTTTATTAACTATTTTCAAAAAGAGGTTTTATGAGAACTATAGGGGAAGCACTTGAAGAATTACATAATAATCTTAAAGGTTCTGCTAAAATTATTACTGCCAATTTTAATAAAAAATGTCATGAAGTGGCGGATAAATTATCTGTCAAAATTAATGATTTAGAGAAATATGCTAAGGAGTAGTAAAGATCATTCTTTAGAAACTATAAAAGAGCAATATAAAAATTTAATGAAAGAGTTGCAGGATTATCAAAAAATTAAAGATGATAAAGTAGAAGAATATAGACAAACTCTTGTGAAAAAACTTGATGATTTAAGTAAGAAAGTTGAACAGTATAATAATAAACACAAAAATTAATTAGGAGAATATAATGAAAAAATTTTTAATAACATTAGGTGCTACCGCTACTTTATTATTAACACCTAGCATTTTTGCAGATTCGCCTACCAAGGACGAAACAAAAGCAAATGAAGTGCAAACTGAAGAAGTAGCTACAAGCAGTACAAAAACAATTACCGAAAACTTACAGGAATTAAAAGACAATTTAACAAACCTAGCCCAAACGGTATGATCAGATAGCACAAAGTATTACAGAGATAAAAGAAAACATGAAAGATCAGAAAGATAAAAAAAGTGAAGAACTGCAAAAGTCTATAGATGATATAAAAGTAAAGATGGAAGATTATAAAAAAGCGGGAAGCAAGAAGCAAGAAAAAATACATCAGCACCTTGTTGATAAATTAGAAGAGCTAAATAAAAATATTAATGAATATAATAACGATAAAGAAAAAGCAAATTCGTAATTTTATTTAGCTTGTCATCCCGCGACTTGATCGCGGGATCTCAGAATACAAACTGTAATACAAGATACCGTGGTCAAGCCACGGTATGATAATATACCATTAAAAAATCGGTATTATTTATGACTATTACCAAAGAAAAAATTGCAGCTATGTTAAGCTCCAAATTGGGTTTTTCAAATAATTTATGTGAAGAAATAGTTAATATGGTTTTTTCTAACGTTTTAGAAATAGCAAAGAAACAAAAATTAACTTTAAAGAATTTCGGTAGCTTTGAGGTTAAACAAAAAAATCCACGTCCCGGAATAAATTTTCATACTAAATCACCGGTAATTATAGAATCAAAAAAGAATTTATATTTTGTCCCTTCTTCTAAATTAAAAGCTTTAATTAACGAATATGACAAGCAATAAATTAACAAAAAAATATTATTCTGCTAGTGAAGTGATTAAGCATTTAAATATTACTTTACATCAATTAAGATATCTAGAGACAAAAAGCCCTGATTTATCTAATTATAAAATAAATAATAGAAAATATTATACTGCTAATGATATTGATCTACTTCAAAAATCTTTAAATAAAGATATTACATCTCTTCCTACAGCTAGAATCGATGTATTACTTACCAACTTCCATAATTTATCTCTTCAAATAAAAAAATTCTTGCCGATGCTTCGATGACTTGCGTATAGTACTTGTCATATCACGTTTTAAAGAAAAGAAAGGAGCATATTATGACAATAAGACAAATGGTAAAGCCGGTAATTATAGGTATATCAGGTCCTGAATTAACCGATGCCGAAAGAGAATTATTTGAAGAGCATAATCCTTTAGGTGTAATTTTATTCCGTCGTAATATTAGAAAGAATGATAACGGTGAGCAGGATAAAGAAGCCCTTATTAAGCTTATTGCAGATATAAAAGCAGTATTAGGGGAAAATACTATCATCTCTATAGATCAAGAGGGCGGTAGGGTAAAAAGGCTCATAGCACCGACTTTTTATGACGCTCCGGCTGCTCAAACTTTCGTTGATGTGCAAGAGTGCAAACAAAACTATAGCAATATAGGCAAAGAGCTAAGAGAAGTAGGAATTAATTTAGATTTTGCACCGGTAGCGGATTTGATCCATGAAGGAGCAGACAAGATAGTCGGAGATAGAAGTTTTGGCTCAGAGCCGGAAGTAGTCGTACCTTTATGTTTAGCTGCTATAGACGGATTACAAGAAGAGAAAGTCAGGGCTTGCATCAAGCATATTCCTGGTCATGGTAGAGCTACGGTGGATAGCCATAAAAAATTACCGATTGTCGATGCTAGTATAGAAGAGTTAGAAAAAACAGATTTTAAAGTATTTAAAGAGTTAGCGAAGCACGATAATATTAAGCTCGCTATGACGGCACATATAATTTACAAAGCTCTTGATCCAAACAACCCCGCGACTCTATCCAAAATAGTTATTGATTATATTAAAAGTAATATTGGTTTTAAAGGGCTTATTATTGCCGATGCAATAGATATGAAAGCTTTAAGCGGTAATATGAAAGATATTACTAAAGGAGTTTTAGATGCAGGCGTAGATATAGTACTTGAATGTACCGGAGAATTTAATAAAATGTCTGAAGTTTTAGGTAGTGTTTTGGAAGATTCTATAGATAAATTTTCTGACTTGTTTATTGCTTAATGCTATTATTCATTTAATGTCATACCGCGGTCGAACCGCGGTATCTTAGGACATAGTCTGTGATGCAAGATCCCGTGATCAAGTCACGGGATGACAACGGAACTGCACAACGGCAGGTATTTAGCCGTAAAATGGCTATACTTATTCAATTAATCTAAGTTAAAATTAATTAAACAATTATATTGAAAAAAGTTATTTTTACTATTAATCTGTTTTTTAATTTTTAGTTAAAGAATTTATTTTATAAATCACTTGAATAGTATTCAATGAACAGTTTTGTGGATTTAAGTTCTAAAAGCTATAGGTAATATTTACTAAGAATAGAGATATATAGAATTTTAGGTAGCAGGAGGGGATTTGATGTATGATATTACTAATTTGCTTAAAGAAGATTTAAATAAAGCAGATATAGCAAATGAGATATATCTGCGTCTTAAAGAACCTTATTCTGTTTTAAAAAAGATGCAAAGGAAAGAAGTGCCGATTGATGCATTGAAAGACTTAATTGCATGTAGGATTATAGTTAAATCTAAAGCTCTATGCTATAATGCTTTGGACGTAGTTAAGAGTTCTCCGCATTTAGATTGGTTATACACCAAAGATTATATCAATAGACCAAAAAGCAACGGCTATCAGTCTCTTCATAATATAATGCAGCTTTTACACTCTAAACGTAATTTTGAAATACAGATAAGAAGTGAAGATATGCATAAAGATGCCGAGCTTGGTAGAGCAGCTCATTTAAATTACAAAGCAGAACAAGACCGTCATTTGAAAAAAGTTTTTGACGTTACTAATGACATGATACTTTCTAAAGCATGTCAAATGGTGAAACAATTTGAAGGATTAGAAGAGCAAATTGTAGAATATGAAAAAGAAATTATGCGTATTTGGGATACTAAATACGACGAAATGCTAAAATGGGAAAATACTGCTGAAGTGCTAATATTTAACGAAGAGTAGTTTTCTCGTCATTGCGAGCAAGCATTGCCAATGTGGATACCCAACCCGTCATTGCGAGCGACTGCAAGGAGCGTGGCAATCCATAAAAATAATAAAAAATGCTAATTTACAGAATTTTTTACTGAATTGCTTCGTCAATTGCTATGCAATTTCCTCGCAATGACAACCCCGAGACCACGGAATGACATAATTGTGATAAAAATATAACATTTATTAAAACTTTATAAAAAAACTATGGCGATGCTTGTAATTATATACAATATATAGTATGCTCAGCCCATAGTTTAGAAACTATTGAAACAAAATATTAGGTTATTTTCTTGTTCGGTGCGGGTAATTTTTGCCTGTAGCCGGTTATATTGTATAATACTAGGTACTAAATTTTTAACTTAAATATAGGAAAAAAATATGGCTCAAACACCAAATTTTCTAAAAAAATTAATTTCTGCAGGATTGGTAACTGCTTCCACAGCTACCATAGTAGCCGGCTTTGCAGGCTCAGCTATGGGTGCTGCTAATCGCGATATTAACGCAAACGTTAATCTAGATGCTGCTGGTATTCCTGGGATAGTAACAGGTGATTCTTTAACTTATATTGTACAAGCAGGCGGTCCTTACACTGCTACGGCTACCGGAGGAAATGATAACGGTGGTAATGCTACAGTACTTTTCGGTTCGATTAACATGTTACAAAACGGTGTTTTTGCAGTTAACGGTGCAGATATAGCTATTGGTTCTGTTTCCGGTACTGCAGGTCAATTATTAACAGTTAATATTGTTTCAGGAAATACCTTAACTTTAAATGGTGCTCCTGGAGTTGCAGCTTTTCCTGTAAATACTTACACTAACCTCGGACCTGTTAATTTTGTAGATGCTGCTGCTGTATTCAAAGTTAGCCTTGCTGCTAACGGTGCAGACGGTACTAAAACAGCTATTTTCGGTAATACTGCTACTTTTAATGGTACTGCTGCAGGTAAAGGTATAATTAATATTGATAACGGAAATATAGCTATATTTAACGGTACAATCGGTAATAATAACGGTATACAGGGTCTTACCCTAACTGGAAATGCACAGGCTACTTTGAATGCAAATACTAAGTTTGATGGTACTGTTGGAGCTGGTAGTGTAAGTTTGGACAACGGTTCTATATTAAATGTTGCAGATGGAGTTAATATAACCGGTATTACTGCAGTTAATAATATATCTATTGACGGTAAAGCTGCTAATAACGGTACGGTAAATTTCTTAGGTGATTCCGCGGTTAGTACAGATATAGGTGTTAATAATGCTATAGCTGCGGTTAATGTTGCTGGAGAGTTAACGTTCCAAGGTGGAAACAATGGCGGTGGCGGTACTTTTACTGCTCAAGCTATTAATTTAACTAGTGCTGGTTCCTTAATTAAATTTACAGCACAAGATCATGCTGTAACAGGTAATATACTTAATACTAGCGGGACTAATAACCAAGGCGGTTTCAGTGTTAATGGCGGTGATGTAACAGTTACCGGTAATATCGGTGCTGACGGTAATAGTTTAGCTACAATTAATTTTGAAACCGATGATAGTTTAATAGTACATAAAGCAGCTGTAAATGCTACAAACGCTCTTTTTGTTCAAAATGTCAATACTGCTACAGCTAATACCGGTACATTAAAATTACATGGTACAAATTACGCTATTAACGGTAATATCGGTGCTAATAATGCTTTAAAACTTGTTAATTTAGCAGATGACGATAATGGTGCTGCTACAAACTTCACTTTAAAGCAAGGTAGCTCAATTAAGGCTCAAAATATATCTTTAGCTGATATACAAGATAATACTCTCACCTTAGAAGAAGGTACAACCATAACCGGTGATATCGTAAATACAAAGGGAAATGGTAATGGTACAATCGTTTTAACTGGTAATGCAACTGTTAACGGCGGTATAGGTGTTGATATTGCTGCTGGTGGTAATCTTGGTAAAACTATCAAAAATATTAATTTAGGCGGTAAGGATTTATCTTACGGCGGAAACACTATTAAGGTTCAAAGTGCTCCTAATAACGGTATTAATTTTGCAGCTAATGAGACGTTATCTTTAACTAATACTACAGATCCTATATTAATTGCTTCTGATATTATAACTACCGATAAGCAAGGTATAATTGACGGAAGTGCATTAACAAATGATCAAACTTTAACTATCGCAGGTAAAATCGGTATTGTTGATATTATAAATAATCCGGCTCAAAATGTGGCTCTTGGTCAATTAAAGATTGGTTCAAGTAAAACAGCTTTAAATAGCGGTAATGTTGCTATTAATGAGTTAGTTATTGGAAATAACGGTTCAGTACAATTCGCTCACAACACTTATTTAATAACAAAAACTACAAATGCTGCCGGTCAAGGTAAAATAACATTTAATCCTATTGTAGCTAATAATACAACTCTTGCAGACGGTACAAATTTAGGTAGTGCTGCAAACCCACTTTCTGAAATTAATTTTGGATCTAAAGGAGCTAATGCTGATACTCTATTAAATGTTGGTAAAGGTGTAAATTTATATGCTACTAATATTACTACTACCGATGCTAACACAGGTTCTTTCGTCTTTAATGCCGGTGGAACAAATATAGTAAGCGGTACAGTCGGTGGGCAGCAAGGTAATAAGTTTAATACTGTAGAATTAGATAACGGTACTACGGCTTACTTCTTAGGTAACGCAATATTTAACGGTGAAACTACAATTAAAGCTAATTCTACCTTACAAATCGGTGGTAATTATACTACAGATTTTGTCACATCTGCCGATAATACCGGTATAGTAAAGTTCGTTAACGCTGATCTTATTACCGTAACAGTACAAAAACAAGCTAGGGTTGTTGATGCATTAAAGCAAATAACAGTATCTGGTTCCGGTAATGTAGTGATTAATCAAACCGGTAATGCAGCTAATCCTGGTGCGGTGACTGATACAATTGCTTTTGCAAATGCAAGTTTAGGTGCAAGTTTATTCTTACCTAGCGGTCTTCCATTTAACGACGCAGGCAACACAATTCCTTTAACAATTAAAAGTACAGTAGGTAATGGTCCGGAAGGTGACTTTAATGTTCCTAGAGTGATTGTTTCAGGTATTGATAGTGTAATCGCTGACGGTCAAGTAATCGGTGATCAAGATAATATCATAGGTCTAGGTCTTGGAAGTGATAACGGCATAATCGTTAATGCTACTACATTATATGCAGGTATCGGTACTGTAAACGATAATCAAGGTACTGTGACTCTTAGCGGCGGTGTTCCTAATACCCCTGGTACAATTTACGGTTTAGGTATTGGTAACGGTACACCAAAGTTAAAGCAAGTAACGTTTACTACAAACTATAACAACTTAGGTAGTATTATTGCAACCAATGCAACAAT
The DNA here is from genome assembly GCF_007989425.1 of Rickettsia asiatica. NCBI lineage: Bacteria > Pseudomonadati > Pseudomonadota > Alphaproteobacteria > Rickettsiales > Rickettsiaceae > Rickettsia > Rickettsia asiatica. The sequence continues at coordinate 1,084,520 of NZ_AP019563.1, read as the reverse complement.
TAATGACGGTTTAACTGTTACTACAGGCGGTATAGCCGGAAAAGATTTCGACGGTAAAATTACCCTTGGAAGTGCTAATGGTAACTCTAATGTAATTTTTGTTGACGGTACAAACTCTACTGCTACAAGTATGGTTGCTACAGCTAAAGCTAATAACGGTACTGTAACTTATTTAGGTAGTGCAGCTGTAGGTAATATCAGTAGCTCTAATGCTCTTGTAGCTTCTGTAAAATTTACGGGTCCTGCCGGTTCATTAGAAAAATTACAAGGAAATATATATTCTACAGCCACCAATTTTGGTAATGTTAACTTAAATGTTGCTGGGTCGAATATAATTTTAGGTGGCGACACAACTGCTATTAATGGTAATATTAACCTTGTAACAAATACCTTAACATTTGAAAGCGGTACTTCAACATGGGGAAGTAATACTTCTCTTAGCACAACGTTAACAGTATCAAACGGTAATATAGGTCATATCGTTATTGCGGAAGGTGCTCAAGTTAATGTCACAACTATAGGAACCACAACCATTAACGTACAAGATAATGCCAGTGCAAATTTCAGCGGTACAAAATACTATACCTTAATTGAAGGCGGTGCTCGTTTCAACGGTACTTTAAGAGGTCCTAACTTTGCTGTAACCGGAAGTAATCGTTTCATAAATTACGGTTTAATACGTGCTGCTAATCAAGATTATGTGGTAACCCGTACTAACGATGCAGCAAACGTAGTTACTAATGATATCGCAAATAGTCCGTTTGGAGGTGCACCGGGTGTAGGTCAGAACGTTACAACATTTGTAAATGCAACTAATACCACAGCATATAATAATCTTCTTTTAGCTAAAAATAGTGCTGATTCCGCTAACTTTGTCGGAGCTATTACTACCGATACAAGTGCAGCCGTAACTAATGCACAATTAGATGTAGCTAAAGATATCCAAGCTCAACTTGGTAACAGATTAAGTGCTCTTAGATATTTAGGTACTCCTGAAACTGCTGAAATGGCTGGGCCTGAAGTTGGAGCAGTACCGGCTGCGGTTGCTGCAGGTGACGAAGCTGTTGACAATGTAGCTTACGGTATATGGGCAAAACCTTTCTATACTGATGCACATCAAAGTAAGAAAGGCGGTTTAGCTGGTTATAAAGCTAAAACCACCGGTGTCGTAATCGGTTTAGATATGCTAGCTAACGATAACTTAATGATCGGTGCTGCTATCGGTATCACTAAAACTGATATAAAACACCAAGATTATAAGAAAGGTGATAAAACCGACGTTAACGGTTTCTCATTCTCTCTATACGGTGCCCAGCAGCTTGTTAAGAACTTCTTTGCTCAAGGTAGTGCAATATTTAGCTTAAACCAAGTGAAGAATAAAAGTCAGCGTTACTTCTTCGATGCTAACGGTAATATGAGCAAGCAAATTGCTGCCGGTAATTACGATAACATGACATTCGGCGGTAACTTAATGGTCGGTTATGATTACAATGCAATGCAAGGTGTGTTAGTAACTCCAATGGCAGGACTTAGCTACTTAAAGTCTTCTGACGAAAACTACAAAGAAACCGGTACAACAGTTGCAAACAAGCAAGTTAACAGCAAGTTTAGCGATAGAACCGATTTAATAGTAGGTGCTAAAGTAGCTGGTGGTACTATGAACATAACTGACCTTGCAGTATATCCGGAAGCTCACGCTTTTGTGGTTCACAAAGTAAACGGTAGATTATCTAAAACTCAGTCTGTGTTAGACGGACAAGTTACTCCGTTCATCAGCCAGCCTGACAGAACTGCTAAAACATCTTATAATTTAGGTTTAAGTGCAAGCATAAGACCTGATGCTAAGATGGAATACGGAATCGGTTACGATGCTCAGATTGCAAGTAAATATACTGCATATCAAGGTACTCTAAAAGTCCGTGTAAACTTCTAATCGCTCCCGATTAGCAAGTTTATAAGTTCCTCAAGAAAAAAGCCCTCTTTGAAAAAAGAGGGCTTTTTTCTATTCTATATCCCAATTTTTGTTTATTTTCGTAGACATTCCGACGACGGCTTATATGTCATCCCCGCGAGGCATTGTTGTGTGGATACCGAGTCGTCATTGCGAGCAGTCTTAGACTGCGTGGCAATCTAGAAAAAATAATAAAAAAATTCTGTAAATTGTAATCTAAATATAGAGCAGCAATTGCTCAAATTATCTAAAGCTATTAATACCGGGGTAAAATCACCGGTGATTTCAGAAGATATAGCAGTGATGAGGAAAGATTTAATGGTTTATCTAGCAAATAAAGATAAATGGTTATTGGTGTTTGATAATTTAAAAATAGGTGAGAATAAGAAAATAGAGGATTTTATTAATTGGGAGTATAATGATAATATTATAGTTTGCTCCCAGGACGCTGAATTATTGTCTAACATAATCAAAGCAAACGCTTTCACTAAGCCGGAAGCTGCATTACTTGCAAAAAATATATTGGACAATAAAAATCCGGAATTAATAAATGTTTTGACTCAAGAATTTGGAGGTTATCCGATTCTCGTAGTTCAAGGAGCGCAAATATTAAATCAAATACAAGGTTTAAACTTAGAGGAATACAAGAAAAAGATAAAATCCTCTAAGGATAAAATTGAGCTAAATATAAAACTTGTTAGCAATGAATTAAAGCCTAGTGCCAAGAGATTATTAGATGGGATAGCATTGCTTAATAATCAAAGTTTTTCAAAAGAATTATTAAATTCTATTACTGAAGATAAGAATAGTCTAGATGATGATATTTATCAGCTTTCTAAATTTGCTTTGATCTCTAATATTGAGCCTAATGAAGTTAATCCGATATTTGAAATGCATGATGTTATAGCTAAAAAAATATTACAAATAAATGGAGATAAAGGAAATAAAGAATATCTTGAACGTAGTGTTACTAATCTTTTAAATTCTATACCTAAAAGTTTAGTAAAGGGGCGTATTTTTAGAAATGCTAAAACTATATCGGATAATATTGAGATAATTACAAAAAATGCAGAAAAATACGATATATCGATATATAAAATTTTAGAGTTAAAATTAAATTTATTAATACAATATGCTCATTCTTCCGATTTATATAACTCAAAAAAATTAGTAAATTGGTTTGATAAAAACGATCAAAAAGGTAAATTTAAATTATGGATAATGAATAATGAAGAAAAATTTGCTTATGCTGCATATTTAGGACGCATAGGGTGGTATTATAGAACTTGATCAGATCCTAAAAAAGCAATTGAATATGACACGAAAGCTAAGCAAGTGTTTGATGAAGTGAAAGGATATGATTCCATAAAATGTAATGTAGTTTTCGGCTCGGCTATATCCAATATTCAGCTAGGAAATCTAGAGGAGGCAGAAAAAAATATCCAAATGATGGAAGATATATTCAATCAAAATCTAGTAGATCAAACTGACATAGCAACTATATATTATGCAAAAGCTAAATTATTTAATATCCAAGGTAAAAATTATGAAGCATTAAGAAGAATTGACGATACTATAAATGTTTGTATCGAAAACGGGATGAAACCTCAAGATTTATTTCTTACCGGTTCATATCTCATTAAAGTAGATATATTAAATAATCTTAAGAAATATCAGGAAGTTCTTTCCTTATTAGAACAAGTATATGACATGAATAAACTAAGTAAAAAAGAAGAAAACCAAGTATTTGGACACATTTTTACTCAAAAATCAAGAGCAAAACTAGGTTTAGGTGATGTTACCGAAGCTCTAGAATACGCCAAAAAAGCTAAAGCAATTTTCTTTAATGATCCAACTAGACCTAATAAAGAGGTTATTATATCACCGGATATAGATTTAGCAAAAACGTTTGTTGCGGGGATGCACTAGTGTTACTTAATCAAAATGAGGAGGCGGTAGATGCTTATGCTACTGCTGAAAATATATATTGGAATAACTATAAAGAAAATATGAAAAATGTATATGAAATAAGTAATATGTATCTTGCAGCTGCTAAAGCTAGTTGCACTTTACCTAAGAAATTTTGGTATGAAAAATTCCGTAATAATCAAATAGAAAAATTCGGAGCTGATCATCCAAATAGTATAAAAATTTTAAACCTTAAATGTGATGACTCGAATTATTAATGTTGTTGTGTAGATACCCAAGTCGTCATTGCGAGCGACTGTAAGGAGCGTGGCAATCCATAAAAAATAATAAAAAAATTCTGTAAATCAGAATTTTTTACTGGATTGCTTTGTCAATTACTATGTAATTTCCTCGCAATGACGGAAAAACCAATCCATGCAACAAAATATCACATTAGCTAGAATTTTTTCTGATTAGTGCAATAAAAAAGCCGGAAGCGGTAAGAATAATTCCAAGCCAAATAAAGCTCATCATTGGCTTATAATATATTTTAGCATGGATTATATCGCCGTCTATATTACTTAAAACTGCGTAAAGATCATATAATAAGTAAGAGTATATATCGCTTTCTTGCGATAAACTCTTTTCAACTATATAAAGCCTATTTTCCGGTTTTAATATAGTTACATTACGGCTATGATCCTCAAGCCAAAATTCAGCGATTTGTCTATAATAATTTTTACCTTGAGCAAACTTAACATTTTGCAATGTTACTTTAAATTCGTTAAATGTTTTACTTGTTCCTACTCTGCCGGTAAAATCCATTTCGCTTTGTAATAATGCATTCATAGTGATACTAAAGCTAATCAGTGCAAAACCGAAATGCCCAAGTATCATACTAGAGTTACTTGCTTTAAGTCTATTTCTAAAATAATTAGTTTTGACCAAAAGATAATGAACATTATGAAGCATAAGAAATATAGATGCGATTATAGTTAAAATCGATATAACACTAAATATTACTTTTAATGATATTAAATAAGTAATTATTAGAGATAATATTAGAATTATAATATGTTTTTTAATAGAGCTTCTGGTAGTAAATAATCCTATGGTACAAAGAATAGGGATAACGAATATAATAAAATTATTAACAAAAAATGTTTCACTAATAATAATAGGTTTATCGTCGAATAAAGAGTAAATTGGCGGATAAAGCGTGGCAGCTATTAGCACAATAAGGCTAAGTAGGAAAAATATATTGCCGAGGAGTATGCCGTTTCCACAATCCGTCATTGCGAAGCCACGAAAGTGGCTGTAGCAATCTCGGCTAATTTCCTGAGATTGCTTCGTTAATGCTAATGCATTTCCTCGCAATGACGTTGTAGTATATAGCCCAATACTACCAATTCCCATAATCAAAAATATTCCAAGCAAGTATATTCCTCTCTCAGGTGAGAATGCAAAAGAGTGAATTGAGGTAATAAAACCGGATCGTACTAAAAAAGTACTAAATATTACCAATAGGAAAGTAACGATAGATAAAATTATCATCCAACTTTGCATTAGCCCCCTTGCATAACTCGCTTCTAAAGGTAATTTGTACGTCGATCCGGTACTCGCATCCTCACATACTTTTTTGTACGCTGCGGTGCTGCGTTCCGTGTCTCCTTCAAATTCCTCTTTATTAGCTTCATTCTGCAAGCAGTCTATACAGTTTGTTTTGGTAGTAACCATTATAGAATGATGAAGCATAATTCCGGATAACCAAGGAAATAGCGAAATATTCTCTACCGGATCGAAAAACCAAAATCCACCCCAGCCGAGTTCTCTATATGCCCACCAAGAACCGAGACTAATTCCGATAGTAGTAAATAAGATGCCGATATTGGAAAATGTTTTGAGAAGTCCTATATCATTCCCGCGTAGGCGGGAATCCAGTAAAAATTTTATAAAAGAAGAGCTGGATTCCCGCCTACGCGGGAATGATATAGGAAAGCGGAATGACATAGAGAGACGTAATAACATAGAGGCACAAACAATAGTAAACGGTACTACATAGCTAACATAGCCTAAATAAAGCAGAGGAGGGTGGATGCTCAAAGCAATATCTTGTAGCATCGGGTTTAAGCCTAACCCTTCTTTAGGCACGAAAGAAAACACGTTAAAAGGATTGGAGGTAAAGTAAATAAAACTACTAAAAAATAATTGTATGGCTGATAGAATAATAATAGATAAAAATTTAAGCCGGTTATCTTCAAGTAAAAATATATAACAGCAACTAACGATTTGTAATAAACAAAACCATAATAACATTGAGCCTTCGTGGCTCGACCAACTACCGGCTATTTTATATATTAAAGGTTTTAAAGTACTGGAATTTAAGAAAACATTTTGTAGTGAAAAGTCAGAGATAATAAAAGCATAGACTAGGGTAAAAAAGGCAAGTATAGCACATGAGGCAGCCATGTAGAAAGGGTAGCAGAGATTATTCGCATCCGTCATTGCGAGGAAAAACTGTAAGTTTTGACGAAGCAATCCAGTAAAGTTATTTTTCCTGGATTGCCACGCTCCTTTTAGTCGCTCGCAATGACGTTTTGATAAACTAACAACAACCAATATCCCACTTAAACACATCGTTGTTAGCAGTAAAAAATTACCGATTTCACTCACTGCTTATTGTTTCCTCGGTAGTAGGTAATACGGTAATTTTTACGCTATCAATCTTATTGGCAATTTTCTTTAAAATAATTACCTTTAAATTAAATATTTCAATTACTTCTCCTTGATTTGGAATTCTAGCAATTTTATGGATTATTAATCCTGCTATAGTGTTTGCATCCTCATCCGATAAATTCCAATCAAGTTCTCGGTTAATATCTCTAATAGTCGTAGTTCCTTTTATAATGAACTCGGTATTAGACTTCTTGATAATTTCATTATTAAGCCTATCATGTTCATCAGTAATGGGTCCTACGATTTCTTCTATAACATCTTCAAGAGTAATAATACCTAGTAGAGTACCATACTCATCTACAACACAAGCAAAATGATTATTGCGTTCTCTAAATGCATGTAACTGGTCTACTACAAGTGCATTCTCAGGGATAAACCAAGGTGGGGTTAGAAGTTTATTAATATCAACTTTTTTTGCATCATTATTATTTTCGTATAATGCTTTAAGCAAATCTTTTAGATTGAGAATCCCTATTATATTATCTCTATTATCTTGCCACAAAGGTATACGTGTATGAGTACCCGATAATAAAGTTTTAATTATTACTTCATGAGGTAGATCGATATTAAGGGCTATAATACTACTTCTGTGAGTCATAATTTCCGATACCGTCATATTACGTATATCTAATATCCCGCCGAGCATATTACGATCGGATTTATAAACCCCGCCTTCTTGATGGTAATGCTCAATCACGCCTCTTACTTCTTCCGTTCCTGATATTTGAGGATTTAAATTAATACGAAATATGAAGCAAAATATTTTTGTAATGTAATCAAGAGCAATATTAATAGGTTTGAAAAGCTTTAAAAATATTACGATAGTTGAAGCCATTTTTAATGCTAATTGTTCAGGTTTAGCAACGGCTATTGCTTTCGGTACTACTTCGGCAAAAACAATAATTATAAAAGCCATAACGCCGGAAGCAACAATGGGCCCATTATCTCCAAGAAAGCTAATAAAGAGAGTAGTAGCAATAGTGGTACAAACAGTATTGATTAAACTATTACCTATTAGTAAAGTTCCTATGACCTTTTCTTTTTTCTTAAGAACCTCTAAAACTGTTTTAGCACGCTTATTACCGGCGATTTTAAGCTTATGAATCTTCCCTGGGGAAGAAGCGGTAATAGCAGTTTCAGTAGCGGCGAACAAAGCAGATAAGGCGATCATTATTATAATAACGATCACAAGTATGGTAGTCATTCTTTGTTAAAATATAAATTAACTATAAATAATTATATTAGTAATTATAGATTTTGCCTAATGTTTTTTTAATATACTCGATGAACTTCAAAAATTGGCTATGTCGTTCTACAAGAGCTTCGGTTCTCACGTATTAAGTATACGCTGCGTTCCGAGGACTTTGAACTCCTTGCTCTTTTTGAAGTTGATCTTCGTATATTATCTCTTCTCACACGAGTATATTAGCGTCTTATCGATGGATCATTTTTTCTTTGACTAACCATATTCTGAAATTTATCACTCGATTATGTAAAGGATTTGCCTTTGCTTGACTCGCCGCTTCCCTAGCTTGCTGTTTATCGATAACGATCTGTGCATGCTTTTCTCTTAACTCCGATCGCTTTCAGTAAGAATTGGCTGACCGTTAGCTTTTCTAATCATAGTTTCCACGGAATAAGGAACACAATCAAAATTATTATTTTGCTGCTTGATTTGTTTATCAATAAAAAGCGGAGGTCTTTTATTTTCAAATGCTTTATTTATTGTATCAGGTAATATATTATTATTACTACCTATAGGATGTCCGAAAGAATCATTAAAAGTTATAACAGTTTGATTATCTTCTTTACTATGAGTCATAAATAAATTACACCAATGTCTGGTACCCATCTCTACCGGTATCACTGCACATTCTTTCCTATTTTCTTGTATATCTTTAGCAGCTCTATTTTTAAAACATCCGTGTTAATTTTTTGTTTAGATTCTGCTTCTTTTAATAGTGCATTACTCTGTTTTTCACGTTCCTCATCCCCCCCCCGGTAGAGTAATTATTTTTTCTCTAGCCTCAAGGTCTTTTAAAACGTTGTTTCGTTCTACTTCCGGAGGCATCTTTAAACATTGCTTTGGTCTCTTGAATTTCTGTTAAGACTCTCTCTTTCTCTTCACCTTTTATGGTAAGATCTCTAAACATTTCTTCCTTAACTACTGTATTTGCTAAAGTTATAGCTGGTTGTATTGAAACTTTTTTGTCATTTAACGCTGCTGTCAAGATATTTACAATATCATTCTCAGTATACCAATATTTAGGTTTTTTTATGTTATTGAGATCTTCTTGTGAAAGATCATATTTAAAATCATTAATATTAATATCATTACTTGGATTATCATGGTGCAAAGTAGTACTAGCAGCCCTCATCGCTTTATAGTCTTGCTCTGTCATACCAAATGGCTTATCTTGCTTTGCTTTTTTTGACTTGAGCTTGAACCTATAACCGGAGAGCTTTTAGAAGCATGCTGTTGCGGTGGATTTATAGAAGATGCAACAGTAGTTAGTGATTCTTCTGTTATTGTCGGCTTTGCTTCCGTGGTTGGGGTTACTAGAGTTTTAGGTTCTTCTTTTGTGCCAAGAAAACTAGTTACTATATCTTTAAAATAGTTAAAAACTCTTCTAAAAAAACCTTGCGGTTGTGGTTAGTTTTCTTTTGGAGGTTCATATGACGTTGCTTGTTCTTTTTGTATATCCTCAGGTCTATCCTTCATAGCTTTCTTTGTATTAAAATTAAAGTCAATAGGATTTACCTCAGCTTTACCTAAATCTTTTTGAAATTGCCTGGATATTTGTGATACATATTTTTTTAAATTTTCAGCAGTATTATTTGGATCTTTTAAGATTTCATGAATTTCGAGTTTCAATCCGTAAATTTGATCTTCAGAGTTAATACCGAATTTAGCAGTTATAAGATTTGTTGCTTCATCCGTGGAGATAGGCCAAGTTTCTATAATTACTCTACCACCTTGATTTTTAGCTGTTTTTATTAGTTTGTCTAATTTTGCTTTGTCAGGTATCATATACCGAAGAGCAACTAGTCAATTTCACGATCATATACAAGATTATTAAAAACAGATGTTACTAAACTTATATCCGTAATTGTAGTGGTTTTATCTTTTGGTACTATACCATCGGCTATAGCTAAATTTTGATCTGCTTCATTTGTAAAAAAACCATGATCAACTTTTTCCATAATTTGCTTCCAGTAAGCTTCTAGTTCAGGATTTTGGGTTAATGAATTATATTGATCAAAAGTAATAGTAGTTTTGATATTTAAATTTTGTAAATTAATTAAATCTTGTACCCGAAAAATTGGTTTTACATTATTATTGTTAAGTTGAATGTTAAAAATCGGTGTTTTATCCTCTTGGCGAGATTTTTCTAAGATCTCCGAAAAAATACGTTCTTTATCGGATATATACGATTCTTTATTAACTTGTAGCAGGAATAGGCAGTTTATTTTGAGCTTCCTGATTGTTTATGCTCTCTAATATCTGATCTTTATTGCCAAGTAAAAGAGTAAATATAATAGGCTCAGCCATTACTAACCTTTATTAAAGAATATTAAATATAATTATTAGAATTTTCGAGCTTAAAATCAAGCTATATTTAATAATCCGTGCTTTAGCTTATATAATTTATCCATTTTATGTGCTAACTCATGGTTATGTGTTACCATAATAACGGCGGTATTTTGTTCTCTTGCTACTTTTAAAAATAAATTAAATACTTCATTTGTAGTTTTGGGGTCTAAATTACCTGTCGGCTCATCTGCTAAAATAATTTTCGGCTTATTAATTAAGCTTCGAGCTATAGCGACCCGTTGTTGTTCTCCTCCCGATAATTCTCCGAGCATATTATAGAGTTTTGTCCCAAGCCCTAGATCATCTAATATCTTTGTTGCATCTTCTATTGCTTCTTTTTGATCAAGACCGCTAATAAGCCTTGGCATAATAACATTTTCAAGAGCGGTAAAATCTTTAAGTAAGTGATGTTGTTGATAGATAAAACCTAAATAATGAAGACGAATGAGATGATATTTCTGATACTTGCTATTTGGTATGATGACTTGACCGTTTGTAGGTTTATCAAGCAAGCCGGCAATATGTAGTAAAGTTGATTTGCCGCTACCTGAAGAACCTATTATAGCGATTAATTCACCTTCATTAACCGTTAAATTAAGATCATCGAGTACTCTAACAATAGTTTTGCCTTGGCTGTAATGTTTTGAGATATTTTTTAGAATGAGGACTGTATTATTCATATCTTAGGGCATCCACGGGATTTAATTTTGAGGCTCTATAAGAAGGATAAATTGTCGCAAGAAAACACAATATTATAGATAAAGAGGTAATTAAAATAATATCCTCAGCTCTTACTTGTGAAGGTAAACTATAAAGAAAATAAATAGCTGCCTCGAAAATTTTAGTACCGGTTATACGCTCCAAATAATTCTTGATAGTTTGAATATTATAAGAAAAGGTAACACCAAGGATTACACCTAGTGTTGTGCCAAGCAATCCTATAAACATTCCGTTATAGATAAAAATAAGCATTATTTGCTTAGTGCTTGCTCCCATAGTTCTAAGAATTGCAATATCTGAAGTTTTATCTTTAACAAGCATAAATAAGCTCGAAATAATATTAAATGCGGCAACTGTAATAATTAAAGATAGAATAGTAAACATAGCCGTACGCTCAACAGCAAGGGCACTTAAAAATTGTGAATTTAAGGTTTGCCAATTAAATACGTATAGGTTTGGACCTAATAATGATTGTATTTTATATGAATATGCGAGAGCTTTATCGGGATCTAGACTATTAATTTCGATTAAATTAATATCGTCGCCAAGAGATAAGAAATTTTGTGCTGCGGTAAGCGGCATTAATATCGTTGTCAAATCATAATCATACATACCGCTATTGAAAATTGCGATAACTTTAAATTCTTTTGATCTTGGCATACTGCCAAAGGCGGTAGAAACTGAATTCGGTGAAATTAATCTAATCTTATCCCCAACGGTTACGCCTAAATTGCTTGCTAATTGTTCTCCGAGTGCTATTACGTTTTTGCCATGAAAATTATCAAAACTACCGAAATTCACATTTTTAAAAATTTCATTTCTTAAACTTAGATCCTTTAATTTCATACCTTTAACAAGCACACCGCTATTATTACTTTTACCAAGAGCTAAAGCTTGACCGTGAGCAATGAATGTTACATGCTTTACATAATCTTGTTTTAGGAGTTTGGCTTTAATCTCTTCATAGTTATCAATACTACCACCTTGCCGATTTATCACTATATCCCCATTTAACCCGATAATATTTTTAGTAAGCTCTATATGAAAACCGTTCATAACGGACATTACGACTATCAGTGCTGCAACGCCAATCATTACGCCTACTAAAGAAAAGGCAGAAATAATAGAAACAAACTTTTCGTTTTTCTTAGCTCTAAAATATCTGAAAGCTATCTTGAAGATAAAATTGTTATTGATCATTTTTTTCTTACATCCGTTTCTATATTATTCCCGCGTGGATCAGTTTTTTCGTCATTGCGAGGAAATTACAAAGTAATTGACGAAGCAATCTCAGGAGTTTGTTATTATTTTATGAGATTGCCACGCAGCCTATGGCTGCTCGCAATGACGATTTGGTATCCACCCAACAATGCTTTCGCAGGAATGACATAAAGACATCTACACGTTACTAGAAATCTCAAAGACTTTATCGTACTTAAATAATTTAGGTAATGTTACTAACCCAAATAGCGTAACAATGGATATAGTAATGCCAAGAGGGGTAAAAGTACCGTTATATAAAAATCCTACTAATTGCAGCCCAAATGCTGTTAAAATCAATCTAGCCGCAGTGAAAATAGCCGTCATACGAGCTTTACCGTCCGGAATAGCTTCTAAAAGCAACGGCCATAATATGTTAATCGGATATATCACACCAAGAGATAATAATAAAGTAACTATTGTTATGGTTAAAGGATTATTAATATTATATACAACTAATATGCTATTTCCTAGTAAGAATAGTATTATAAACATAACTCCAAAATAGAAGCAATTTCTAATACCGAATTTTTTAAAGCAATAACCGCTTGAAAAGCTCATAATTGAGAATAGAGCTGCCATTGCTCCTTGATAAAATCCGAAATATTCTAAAGTTACACCTAAATCTTGCATATATAAAATAGGAGCAATCCCGATAAATATCCAATATCCTTGTGCAAGAAATATCATTGTAAGTATATAATATATAGCTTTTGGCGATTTGAAGATAGGTATATATTCTTTTAAAGAAATACGTATTTTTTTATTAACTTTTCTTTTTGGAATAAATAATATACCAAGAATTAGACTGATCAAGCCTACTATAAGCAACAAAACAAAATTGCCACGCCAGCCCCAAAATAAATTGACGTAGCTACCTATAACCGGTGCTATTGCCATAGAAAGGGCAATAGTGCCGTTTAAAATGCCCATTAATCTTTGCTGTTCTTGTACTGAATAAATATCGGCAAGAACAACATATACTAGCACTGCAACCGATGATATCCCACATCCTTGCAAAAATCTTCCAAATAATATAGCTTCATAATTATTTGCAAATACACAAAATAAACTACCAAGATTAAAAATCAGTAAACCGAGTATAATAATCGGTCTGCGTCCGTACCTATCTCCTAAATTACCGACTATAAGCGAAGTAATACAATAAGCGGTTAGATTTACACCAAGTAGTAGTTCCGTCATAAAAGTTGAAAGGTTAAATGTATCTTGTATTTCAGGGAAACTTGGAACAAATAAATCTATTTCCGCTCCAGCGAGTATTTCCATGATGATTACGGTAATAAGTAATTTCATAAGTAATTGTTAGTTTTAGGTTGTTTTAGCAAAGTATTGTTGAATCCGAAAGCCTGCTCGATGTCATCCCTGCTAGGCATTATTGCATGGATACCAAGTCGTCATTGCAAGCGAACATTAGTGAACGTGGCAATCTCAGGAATTCTTCTCAAGATTGCTTCGTCAATTTATTATTGTAAATTTCCTCGCAATGACGAAAAAACTGATCCACGCAACAACACCTTTACAGGAATGACATAAATAAGGACGCGGGAATGACAGCAAAGCCACACAACAAATTAGCTTTCTATATTCTTATAGCTTACAATAATTAGTATATTGTTTTACTAAAGAAAGAATAAATGAATATTTATACTCGTCTAGCAATTTTTATTTATCAGGAGTATATACATGACACGATAACAGGAAGACTGAAAGGAAGTGAAGCAGAAACTTCTAGCGATATATTAAGAATAATTATTCCTAACATATGACACTGTTAACAAAATAATTTTAAAGCTAATTAAATTCTTTTTTGCTGCAAAATTACAAGATTTTTTTGAAATAGGAACACTATTCCTGCAAAAATCTTATTAATTTTCGCTAAAAAATCTCTTTAATTATCAATTAAAGCTATTTTACTAACAGTGTCATATCAATTTAAAAATTAATTAAAATATTACTGATTAATTCCTAAAGCTTGTTTTTGAGCATCGGTAGTATTCTCCATTACCCACTTTTGAACATCAGGACTTAACATATTATACTGCTCTGCTGTTAAACTAGCAACCCAAGCTTGTTGATCGTCAGTACTCATAGCTTGTATTTGGGTTGTTGTAACTGAAGCTGGGTCAGGCATTTGCATTGATGAAGCAAATACTGGGCTTGCGAAAGCTAGAATTAATAAAATCTTTAATAAATTTTTCATTTTGTAAACCTTTTTTGTTTTGTAATTACAATTATAACAAAGCCACGGCAGCTTTCAAGCTAAATTATATTAAACCTTTAAATTTTTTTATACTAAGGAACTTTTATTGTAACAAATATATCAATTATCTACTCGATCAATTTCAAAAATTGGCTACGTCCGTCCTACAAGTACTCCGGTACTCACGTATCAAGTATACGCTCCGTTCCTCGTCTTGTGGACTCCTTGCTCTTTTTTGAAATTGATCTTCATATATCTATATATTTTATATTGTTAACTGCTCTCTGCAAATATTGCGATAGATTTCTGAGTTTTTAGATAAATCATTATGTGATCCTTCAGCGACTACTCCTCCTTTATCTATTACTAAAATACAATCAGCTGATTCTATACTACTAATTCGATGGGCAATTGATATAATAATTTCCCCTTTCATTATTTTTTTTATAGCATTTAATAATTTCTGTTCGCTCATCGTATCTAAAGCACTCATTGCCTCATCAAGAAGCAAAATTTGCGGCATGCGTAGTAATGCTCTAGCAATAGCTATTCTTTGTTTCTGTCCTCCTGATAATCTAACCCCTCTTTCACCGATTTTAGCATTTATCCCGTCATGAAGTTTAGCAGCAAATTCTTCTATTCCCGTAATTTTTATTATCTCATTTATCTCGTCGTCACTTGCTTCATTATTACCGAATACAATATTTGATCTTATAGTTCCGGAAAAAATGCTAGCCTCTTGAGGAACATAGGCAATTAATTTACGAATTTCGGCAGGATTTAAAAGAGTTATATCTTGATTGTTAATAAGGATAGTGCCGCTTTCTTGCCGGTAAAAACGCAGCAGTAACTGCATCAAAGTACTTTTTCCTGCACCTGATCTACCTATAATACCAATAAACTTATTGGCATTTATCTTTAAAGACATATTATTGATAATTCTTAAATTAGGTCTTGAATGATAGGTAAAATCGACATTTTTAAATTCTATCGAGATCGGATCGGAATTATTTAATTCTAAATAATTATTATGTGCTATAGGTGTCTTATCTATAATTGTAATTATTCTCTCAAGGGCTGTAACAGGTAAATGCATTTCGCTTAGCAGCTCAAAAATACCGCCGCAGCTAACTCCGGCAATGATTGCATAATAAATAAACGAGATAATTTGACCTGCGGATAAATTCCCTTTAACTATATCCGAAGCTCCGATCCACACAACTAAAGTAATTGCAAGAAATATAACGGCTATTGAAATCGCAAAGAATAAAGCACGAATTTTTAAACGGGTTTTGCAGTATATTAAATAGTTTTGTAATTTAGTATCAAAATCGGCAATTTTGTTTATTTGATGGTTAAAAGCATAAATAGCTCTAATATTATTGAAAGTTTCATCAATATCCGATGCTAAAAGTGACTTAGATTCCAAGGCTTTTTTAGATAAAGACTTAACATGCTTGCCGAATTTAATTAAAGGAATTAATAAGATAGGAATGGTAATAATTACTATGGAAGCGAGTTTAAAGCTTTCAAAAAACATTAATGTAATACCGCCGATTAGCATCACTGAATTGCGAATAAAAAAAGATAAGAAATTAATAATTAGGGTAGATATTTGATCTATATCATTTGTTAAACGTGAAATTATATCGCCGATTTTTAATTCTTCAAACTCTTCAATTTCATAATTAATTAAATTACTATAAGCTTCTTTTCTTATTTGATTAACTGCCTTTTCAGCAATATTATTGATAAAATATGAACGGAAAAAGCTGGCAATACTTAAGATGATAATTAATAAACAAATATATAATATAGATTTATCAACCGATAAAATATGGTCTTTGCTCAAGCCTTTATCAACTAAATTTCTAAACACACTACCGATTAGTAATAATGAAGCTGATACGCTAAGTAAAGAGATCATAACGATGATCAAGTCTTTTTTATAGAACCTTAAATATTTAGCCAGTCTATATAAAAGTTTGATATCCATAAGAAAAAAATGAGGAGTTTGTTGTATGGAACCCTAAAATATGGGGCGAGTGACGGGATTCGAACCCGCGACCCTCAGAACCACAACCTGATGCTCTAACCAACTGAGCTACACCCGCCATAAATTAACAACGTAAATTTAGATTATCAGAAAGATTTAGTCAAGAATATTTATTGTATTAACATATATATTTGACTTATATATTATAACTATATATAGTTACAATATGAATCAGTATATAAAACTTATAAATAAAGCTAAACAAAATCCTAAAGGATTAAGTTTCTCTGAATTTCATACTTTAATGACCAAGTGCGGTTGGGTTAAAGATAGGCAAAAAGGTAGTCATCAGATTTGGTACTCACCAAAAGGAGATAGGTTGTCTATTCAAACTTTTGGAAATATGGCAAAAGAATATCAAGCTCGACAATTTTTAAACTTTGAAAAAGGAAATGAAGATGAAAACAAATGATGAATTTGACGGTTTTACTATAGAGCTTTTTAAAGATACGGATGGAGATTGGATAGCAAGATTTGAAGAGCTACCAAATGTATCGGCTTTTGGAAGATCACCGGGGGAAGCACTGCAAGAATTACAACAAGCTTGGACTTTAATGAAAGAAAGTTATATAAGTCATAATCAATCTATTCCCTTAGCACCGTCTAGGAAAGAGTATAGTGGGCAGTTTAATGTTAGAGTAGCTAAACGTGTGCATCGAGCTTTAGCACTTGAAGCACTTAGAGCAAAAATTAGTTTAAATGCTTTAGTATCCCAAAAATTAACTTTATCGGTAAACAATGAAAAAATCAGTTAATTTGGTTAGCGGCGGGGCGGACTCTGCTACGGTTCTTGCAATAGCTAGGGAAATGGGTTATGAAATTCATGCTATGAGTTTTAATTACGGACAACGTAATAATGCAGAACTTCGGAAAGTTAAGGAGCTTATAAAAGAATATAACGTCAAGGAGCATAAGATTGTTGATATAGATTTACGAGTTTTCGGTGGTTCTGCTTTAACCGATGATAATATAGATGTTCCGCATTATCACGGTGTAAACGAACTACCTGAAGATGTGCCGGTTACTTACGTGCCTGCCCGTAATACGATGTTTCTAAGTTATGCACTCGGTTTTGCAGAAGTAATAGGAGCAAAAGACATTTTTATAGGTGTGCATACAAGCGATTCGGCAAATTATCCTGATTGTCGTCCTGAATATATTAAATCTTTTGAAGAAATGGCGAATTTAGCAACCAGTATGGGAATACAAGGTAAAAAAATTACTATTCATACGCCTTTAATTGATATGACTAAAGAGCAAATAATTAGAACTGGTCTTAAGCTTGGTGTAGATTACAAAAATACTATATCATGTTATGAACCTACTGAAGATGATTTATCTTGCGGTAATTGCCTTGCTTGTATGATAAGGCTTGATGCTTTTAAAAAGAATAATATACAAGACCCGATTAAATATGTTAATACTTAGATAGAACTTCAAAAATTGGCTATGTCATCCTACAAGTCTGCGGTACTCACGTATTAAGTAACGGCTTTCGTTCCTCATCTTGTGGATTCCTTGCTCTTTTTGAAGTTGCTCTTCGTATTACTCATTATTTTAACTCTTCTTTAAAAATACTACTTTTCAAAGAAAAGAAGAATATGTATGATAAATAGAGAATATTTATATGTTCCTTTTCCCGTACTTGATTTAAACGATATAGTTTTACGTGCGTTAGTCGAAGATGATGCACAAGATTATTTTAATTATATGAGTAAGTCGGAAGTGGCTATTTATATAACTGATAGTAATAGACCTAAAGACTTAGAAGAAGCTAGAGAAGAAATACGTTATTGGTCTAGTTTATATAAAAATCATAGAAGCTTTTATTGGGGAATTGCCCTTAAAGACGATAATAAATTAATAGGTACTGCCGGTTTTAATATAATAAATCTAGAGCATCATAGAGCAGAAATAAGTTATGATCTAGATCCTAATTTTTGGGGTCAAGGTATAATGTCAAAATCTATAAAAAATATATTGAAATTTGCTGATTATATAGGCATTGTAAGAGTCCAAGCAACAGTTATTACAGATAATTTGCGTTCGATTAATCTTCTTGAGAGATGCGGTTTCGCTAAGGAGGGAATCCTTAAAAAATACGAAATAGTTGCAAATGAGCATAAAGATTATTATATGTACGCAAGAGTATTATGAATTATATTGTCATCCCGCGACTTGATCGCGGGATCTCAGGATGCAATCTTATAACACAAGATCCCGCGATCAAGTCGCGGGATGACAACAAGTATAAACATAAATAAAGAAAATTAATGGTAGTAGAAGTTAATAAAAAAGAATTAGTTTGCTCGTTTTGCGGTAAAAAACAGCATGAAGTGAAAAAACTGATAGCAGGGCCTGCAGTATTTATTTGTGATGAATGTATAGATTTATGCGCGGATATTATGAAAGAAGAAAGTAAAATTGCCTTAAAGCAAATTACTTCTTCAATTCCAACCCCGCAAAAAATATGTGCAATTCTAAACGATTACGTAATTGGGCAAGATCAAGCTAAAAAGATTTTAGCAGTAGCGGTTTATAACCATTATAAGAGACTTGAATATGTACAATCCGGCAATAATGACGTTGAGCTTAATAAGTCGAATATTTTATTGATCGGTCCTACCGGTTCAGGAAAAACTTTACTTGCTCAAACGCTTGCTAAAATTTTAGACGTGCCTTTTACTATGGCGGATGCTACTTCTTTAACGGAAGCCGGTTATGTCGGTGAAGATGTTGAGAATATATTACTACGCTTATTGATAGCAGCTGAGTTTAATATAGCAAAAGCACAAAAAGGTATAATTTATATTGACGAGGTTGATAAAATTGCCCGTAAATCGGAGAATCCTTCTATTACACGGGATGTATCGGGTGAAGGAGTACAGCAGGCATTACTTAAAATTATGGAAGGAACAGTTGCTTCCGTGCCTCCTCAAGGCGGTAGGAAACACCCACAACAAGATTTCTTACAGTTAGATACTTCAAATATCTTATTTATTTGCGGTGGTGCTTTTATGGGGATTGATAGCATTATAACCTCAAGAACTAATCATAGTTCTATAGGCTTTGCAGCTAACGTAAATATAGATAAAGAGAAAAATAATAGTGAGATTCTTAAATCCCTAGAGATTGAAGATTTAACTAAATTCGGTTTAATTCCTGAATTTATCGGTAGGTTACCCATCATTACTACTTTAGATGAGCTAGACAAAGAAGCTTTAATTACAATTCTAACTAAGCCTAAGAATGCTATAGTAAAGCAATATCAGAAACAATTCGAGCTTGATGATGCTGAGCTTGTAATTGATGATTCAGCCCTAGAAGCTATTGCCGAAAAAGCTCTAGCTAAAAAGACGGGAGCAAGGGGACTTCGTTCAATACTTGAGCATCTTTTGCTTGATAGTATGTATAAAGTTGCCGAGCTAAAAAAACAGCGTGTTACTATTGCAAAAGAGGTAGTTAACGGCTTAGTAGAACCGATAATGACCTCTCTCATTTCTACAAGATCAAACAAAAAACAACCGGTTATTGAAGATATACCGGCGTAAATATTATTTCTTCTCTATGTCATTCCCGCGAGGCTTTGTTGCGTGGATCGGTTTTTTCGTCATTGCGAGGAAATTGCATAGCAATTGACTAAGCAATCTCAGGAGTTTGTTATTATTTCATGAGATTGCCACGCAGTCTACGACTGCTCGCAATGACGGGGTAGTATCCACGCAACAACGCCGGCTTGACCACGGGACAACACTAATTTAGAATAAAATTTATCCTAAACTAGTGTTATAATGGTTTAAATACCATTAAGAAAAAAATGATAATCAAACTGATAAATGCTGGCCAGCCTAGGTAGAACCATAATTTAAATAATTTATAATATTTTTCCGGTAGGGGAGTTCACTGTTTTAATGCTTCAAGTGCCATATTTCGTAGTTGAATTTGAATCCATACCACTGGAAGCCAACAACTACCGGCGGTTATGTATCCGATATAAGTTAAGGTAAGCCATAAATCAGAATAATTATAGCCAAGCATATTTACTAATATTATGCCGCTAACCGGTTGAATTATCACAGTTGGAGTAGTAAAAAGAAGATCAGTATAACTGTAGTGCGAGCTGCATAGGCCTTTGCCTTCAAATCACCAGTTTTATTTGCCCACCACATAAAAAAAGCAGTACCAATTCCAGTACCAAATAAAATGGTAGAACTAATAATATGAATAGTTTTTATAAAAAGATAATCCATTATTTATCTCGTTCTATAGCCATTAATACTAAAGTAAGTAATATTATTGGAATATTTTTAAATATCGGACCAAGCGGATCTAGCCACAATATTGGCTTAGGATATGTTAATAGTAGAGTATAAGCTAGTATTAATAAAATTTGTAAACTACATATCCTACTTATTTTATTTTTGATAATTAGTAGAATTCCAAGAATAATATCTGTAAAGCAGCTTCCATATAATATGTAAGGTGCTATTTGTTTATCAAATCCTAGTGGTATTATAATTTGCATACTAGCATCATAAGCAAAAATGCTTGAAATAATTCCTGTCATTATCCAAAATAGCCCTAAGACAATTTTTATTATAGGTTTTAAAAAATAAAGCCTAGCGTGCCATATGGATTGTACGGTTAAAGGTTCGATTGCAAAACCTTGTTGCAAGTTTCTAGGGATTATAGAAGTAAAATCGATAAAATCTTTTTTATCAGCAATATTAGGTTGAAGCAACATATTATACGCAGTAGAATTAATGGGTCCTATTTTTAGAAAATCCCCTAATTTAGCTGCTATTTTAATGAATATTAGAGGAACTTTTATTAGTCTTCCAGGATTAACTCCAAGCCATCTTCTAAATCCAAGCAAGATATCCTTCATGGTAACTATGTCTAGTCCAACTATTTTTAATAATTTGTGGATTTTTCCTTCCCTTTCTATACAGTGAATAATTACTTTCGTTAAATCATCAATATGAATAGGTTGAAATTATTGTAAACCATCACCTATTAAAGGAATAAAATACGGTAATGTTGCAAGAGCCCTAAATAGCGAGGTACCACTGTAACAACCGCTTGCGTAAACAAGAGATGGCTGTAAAATTACCCAATCTATATTTTCTAATTTTTTTAAATATTCTTCAGTTGCTTTTTTAGTTAAAGCATAAGCAGTGTTTTTTTCATCATCTATTCCAAGAGCTGAAATATGAATAATTCTTTTTACGTTAGTAAGGGTGCAAGCCTTAAATAGAGCCTTTGGACCATTGACATGAACATTTTCAATATTATTATAGCATGACTAGACGTTAATACACCTGATACATTAATAACTATATCTATTTTATTTAGTCTATTTATCCAGCTTTGTGGTTTTAGGTCTATATTAAAATCACAGTGTATAACTTCTGCAGTAGGGAATTTTTTCCTGGTAGATTCAACATCTCTAACACAGCATATTACTTCATAATTATTCTTTAATAATTCAGCTGTAATATATGATCCAATAAAGCCGTTAGCTCCTGTTACTAGTATTCTCATTATAATATAAACGATTCAGGTACTGACATTTTTTATATCATTAATCAGGTCCTGTTGCAAATAGAAGATAAAAAAGGGTATGTTATGTCCACAACTATTGTTTTTTTGGTTAAAAACTTTTGTAACCCAGCACTCTTCTCTCTTATCATAAACTGGCGTTGACCGTGTGTGGTTTTAATGTTATCTCATAATAAAATAATTAAAGATTATCAATGATTACGTAATAAAAGATTTAAATAAATATTAAGAGGTTTCTATATTTTTTATTTTAACTTTAATATTTATTTAATTAAAATTATGAGTAATAAACTAGAAGTAATAATAAAATATTATAATGATATATCAAATTTAGGCGTAAGATTATGGAAAACTACTAAAGCACTTGCTAGTTTTAATTTAGGTGAGGTATTGAAAATATGATTCTGTGATAAAAATTTTAAAGATTTAACGACACTAGATCAAAGTTTTATTTATACTCAATATTTAGAAACAATGCTAAGTAAAGTAGCTACTACAGGAAAGTATCAAGATAAGAATATTGATCATTCTCAATGGAGCAATTGTTTTGAAGAGATAAATAATCAAGATCATTTTTTATGTATAAAGCTACAGGAGCTAATAGGAATAGAAAACAAGAATATTATTGATTCTATGCTAGATGAATAGGGGATATAAATTCACTAGAGTTTAGTACCCTGGTTACTAAAGCCCAAGTATTTTAAAAAATAATTTAGATCAATCTGAAAAATTGATTAAAGCAGCCAAAAAAATCGATGCTATAGCATACCCTCTGACGAGCGAGTATTTTTTATATCGCTATATAGCTAAAGCAATATTACTTCAAATACTTTAAGTGTATCTTCCTCTTATGAAATCGAGTTTAATATGGTAAAAAAAGCTCATTTAAATTTTGCAAATTATCTTAATTCATTAGAGCAAAGTCTTACTAGAATAGAAAAAGCTACTGATAAGTATAATGAAGATCACAAAATTGCTTCTTGGTTAACCAAAAAATCAGATTTAGTTAGTAATCATTCAGGTAAAATAGCAATTACTTATGCTTCTCTTATAGTGGGTGTAATTGCTTTATGTTCATATGTAATTGACGAAAAGGATCCTTGGTATGAATTATGTGCTTTACCGACCACTAGCCTTGCGATGCTACAAATTTTATTATCTTTTCCCGGTATGGTCTTATCAAATAGACAAACTAAAGAGATTAATAATAATATGTTTCAAGTATTAGAAAATAACACTAGAAATCGAGTTCTTCCCAAAGACGCTTATAGAAAGGAATTTGAAGGAGACACGGAATCGCAGCACCGCAGCGTACATAAACGTACGTGAGGATGCGAGGATCAACGTACAAATTACCTCTAGAAGTAGAGTTTGGGAAGAACTCGAATGCTAAAGATATTAAATTTTTATTTGATCACACTCCAAGCTTTGCTAATGATGCCGTAAATACAACTGCGCTTTGTTTTAGATATGCTGCTAATTTAGGGTTGCAGCCTATTGATTTATTAAATAATGATATTATTAATCATATAATTGTATATACGGCTTTACTGCAGCTGCAGGAGTAGTAGAAGAACAAAGTAAAGTTACAAATTTTATGCAAAATAAATTAATTAAATTTTTGCATGATAAAATTATACCGGCTTTAATTGAGAATAAGAAATTTACAGCTGAAGAAATTAAACCATATTTTCAGTTACTATATAAACATTCCACAAAAGATAAGAATACGCAAATAACACTTTAGGCAATATATAATAAACTTACCAATCAAGATATAGATTTTAACAATATTGAATCAGACATTAGTACCTATCATGGATGGAAGAGTACTGCTATGTGTTCGGCAATAGCCACACTGATTTTGGATTATATCTGTTTTTACTTTCGTAATCCAGAATTAGAATTTTATGAAGATCCAATGTTTTATGCATCAACATCTATTAAATTAATGCATCTTTATTAGTATCAACATATTGTGGCAATAAAGTTATAGAAAATATCACCGGCGACAAATATAACTAATGATGTGTTTTTTCAAAAGTTTTACTATAATGATGCGGCAAGACTGACTGTAGTGATAGTACCTTTAATAATTTTTGAGTCTATTAAAGATTTAAAATTCTTAAGTCTTGCAACTTTAATAGATGTTTTAACAACTGCTATATCGGATTTAAATGTTGGCAAGGCAATTAGTAGTGTAGGCAAGAATATTGCCGAGAAAACCGCTACTACCCTTACTTGGCTTAATAAGGTTGCCTCAGGCACAACCGATGATACAGTTATTGATATTGATCCTATAGAAGAAGTACCATGCTTAGGTTAAGGTTATAAAGTTTACGTTATTTAATGTGCTCTTCCCATTTTAAATATAAATTGAATCTTCAGAATTAAATGTTGCATGTATTAAAAAAGGCGAAGTGACATAGGCTTGCACTTCGTTATGCATAAAAGCTTGGTGCATTACATTATCAATCTCTAAAGTAAAGTTTTTGCTATATTCAAGAAGTTTTTGAGCAGCTTTTAAGTGTATCAAATAACCTGTAGTTGTATTAAGTAACCATTATGACCTATCTTCTTTAAATACGGATTATTGTAAATATTATAAAATATTTTGTTTTTAGAATGTGACAAGGACAAATAAATTAAATCCCAGTCGGTAGGTAAATGCTTCAGCATTGTTAAAAATTTGTTACGGAAATCGTCATTGAGTATAGCATCATCTTCTATTATTAGGGCATAAGGTATATTTTCTTTAACCATTTTAAGCCAAATTTCTCTATGGCTACAATAACAACCTAGTTCTTCTGCCGTTAAAGTATGATTTAATATTTTGCTATCGGAACAATAATTTATATTTTCTGAAGGACAAAGTACAGTATAACCGTTATCAAGGGATAAAAGAGAGGGTTATTTTTTACATCTAAGCCGGTAAACCTTTTTCCCGCTGCATCTGTTATAGATAAATTATAACCGTCTTGTATTAAACCTTTCATAGGGTAAATTATTATTATCAAATTGTTTACTAATATTGTTATATCTATCAGTGCTGTGATCTAGGTTTACTATAAAAATTTTAATATCTTTTTCTTCAAGTGGAGCAGAGCCTATTTGATAAGTTTTTAAAAATATGAAAATCAATGATAAATAAATAATTATAATTGATATTATAAAAAAATATTTTTTAATTTGTCACATTATAGATTATTTAATAAAGGTAATAATTTTTTCTTAATTTTTCTTTTACTGCGATGTAATTATTTTCTGAAGTCGGTACAATCTGATTGTTATATATCTTACAATATTTTTCATCATCTTTATCAACAGAAATAATATAATTATATAAATCTTCTTCTGAATAATCTTTAGCAAATATTACTGCATTAGGGTTTATATCTTTGATATAACTTTTATCTGCATAATATATAGGTACTGCTCCTTGCTAAATAAGCTTGAAAAGGTTTTTCAGTAACATACCCCACATATGTTTTATTTTCAAAAGCAATAACAAATTTACATTTAGATAACCATTCACGAGTTTTTTCTTTTGGTATAATTGTAGATTCAGTATTTAAATATTTACCGCTGCTTACTACTTTTTTATACAGCGACAATTTATGAAAAAATCGATTTCTTGCTATGCAGCTGTCGTGTTCAGGATCTTCTATACCGTTAGAGACTAAGAAACAAGCGAAATACGGTTTGTTTGGATTGCATTTTGATCGTTTATATTCGTACTGACTTCATTAGTAAAATACATATAATATAAAGGTATTCTTATATAATTTGGATGATCTATATAATCAAAACCTATAGATATATTATAATTTTCTAGCTTTGGTCTAACGGATTCACCGGTAAAAAATATCTTTATACTATCTTTAGTACTAATATTTCTTTGACCAAAAACACTATCAATAATAAGGTCATAATTGTTATGATCTATAACAATTGTTTGTCTGCTTTCTTCAATGATTTCTTTTATCATTGGTAGCTCATCTATTGTAAAGCCCGGCCACATATTAATAAAGCTCACTCTTATAATATTTCATTTTTTTTGCCAGGAGCTTTAATCTTATATATGCTTACACATATAGTAACAATATGGCTATACAAATTATGGAAAGTTTTTTTAACATTTAAATTACCTATTACGAGAAAAATTTATTTATAATTTTTCTTCTATTTGTGGCGGATTTTCTGCCTCCACTTCAATAATTTCAGATTTAGAGGAAACGATTTGATAACGCTCTAAGGTAGCCAGCATGGCTTTATTTCCTGAATCAATACCGAGTTTTTGAATATTCTTCACTCTTGACATAAAATTACGATTAAACGAGGCAGCAAATTTATCATAATTAGTAACCATATTTTGCAGGTTATTACCGATCTTTTGAGAATAATCAGTCATAGTACCGATAGAACTTAACAGCTTTCTCACTTCTTCAATAATTACCTTATAATTTTCCGAACGGCGATGATCAGTAATTTGAAATCTTGCAAATGATAGCATATTCATAAGTCCGCTAGGACCTACTGGAAAAATATTACAACTCCAAGCTTTTTGTAAAAATTCAGAATCAGCAGCAATAACTTTCTCAACGGCTTGTTCAGTCGGCAAAAACATCAAAGTAATAACATTGTTAAAGCTCTGATCCTTTTTGTTTAGATTAGTTAAAATATTTTCGGCATAGTCTTTATTAGCTAGAGATTTTAAATGGTAATTCATAGTTTTGCTAAGATTCCCGCTATTATCCTGCTCATCAACTAGAAACTTTGAAGCTTTGGAATCAATAACCATTAAATTACCGGAAGGAAGAAAAATAAGGGCATCGGGTCTTAGCTTTCCGCTATCTAGCGTAGTTAGACCGTATTGCATGATAAAATCTAAATTAGGACGTAAGCCCGAAGATTTTAGGATATTCTCAAGCGTAATTTCGGCAAGCAGCCCCGCCCCGATCGGAGAAAGCAGCGACTGTTTTATCAAATCAACCGTGCCTTTTGATTGTTCTATATCTTTATTTAATGCCCCTACCATAGTAATCAACCGCTCAAACTCACTATTAAATTTTCCTGAAGCAGTAGCAATATTTTTCTCAGCTAGCTCTCTTGCCGCCGTATTTTCTATTTTATGTATCTCTATTAATTGCTTGGACAAATCTTTTCCAAGATCAAATAAAGCAGTTTTCGCTGATGAAAACGACTCTTCTCTTATTTTTTCCGAATCCTTAATAGTCTGCTCTTGATATTCTACTTTACACTTCAATTGCTCAATTTTCTGTAAATATTCTATTTTTTCTTGGTTCAATAATTGATTATTATTGCTAATTTCTAGATTCTGCTCTGATAAGAATTGTAGCTGCATTTTTAAGGTTTTAGTTTTTACATAAAACCAAATTATTAAAGCTAATAAAATAAGTAGCGTAGCTGCGGTAACTGATAATAGATAAGGCATAAAATAAGTTTGAGTTTTTTAAAATAGTCCTCTTGCATAACTTGCTTCTAAAGGTAATTTATACGTCAATCCGGTGCTCGAATCCTCACGTACTAAAATGTACGCTGCGGTTCTGCGTTCCGTGTTTCCTTCAAATTCCTCTTTATTAGCTGCGTTATGCAAGAGGACTAATGTTAAATAATACTAAAGTACCTCATAATTTGCACTAATTATTTTAAATACATTAAAATATTAATAATTAATTGACATTTTGTTAATAATACTGTATTATAACAACTTCAAGAAAATTAACAAAATCTTAGTAAATTTTTTAATAAATAAAGGGGATAATATGCTATCTAAAAATTACAATTTTGTTTTTACTAAAGTTGCTAAAGAAAGAAAAGAAGAGTTAAAAGAAATTATAGATTGTATAGAAAATGTGATTGGAGATTTTACTCCTATACTCCAGCTTATTACGGATGCGGCAAAAGCAGGAATTAATACTATAGAATTTGCAGGTGATGTAGGTGATGAGCCGCAATATCTTAGTACTAAACAATTTGGTGCTTGTTGTAGATTGCTAGCAAAAAAAATTATTGATGCAGACATGAGTGATGTAACCAAAGTTTTTCATAGCATTTTATTTGAGTTAGGAAATGCTGTAAATACTGAAGTACAAAGTATGGAGTATAGAAAATATGAAAATGCAGATGAATATGCCGATAATACGGAAAAAGCTGAATTTCTTACTACTCATAATACACGAAAACTAATTGTAGAATTTATGCAATCCAAGCCAGAAGCTATAAAGGAAATATTGAAACAAATAAACACTTCAGAAAATTATCAAGATATCTTAGAAGAAAGCAAAGAGGTAGCAAATTGGCGTTTTGAAGACTACCAAATTAAGGGTGGAAAAGAATATGAAGAA
Source organism: Rickettsia asiatica (assembly GCF_007989425.1). NCBI lineage: Bacteria > Pseudomonadati > Pseudomonadota > Alphaproteobacteria > Rickettsiales > Rickettsiaceae > Rickettsia > Rickettsia asiatica. The sequence continues at coordinate 1,056,143 of NZ_AP019563.1, read as the reverse complement.
CATAGAAATAGTTATTCCGAAGGTTGGTTTAGGTGGAAAAATTCTACCTCTGAAATTGAGTTTGAAGAACTCTTGTCTAAACTAAAAAAAAGTTACTATCCTGAAATATATGAAGGTAAGAAGTTAGAAACTCTAAGAATGCTTTTTAAGCAACCTTCTATGAAAGATTTATTAAAAACTGATATTCTTTTTAAAACAGCTATAGCTATGGATGATAATAAATTAGCTATCCTTGATGAATTATTCAATGAAAATATAGCAGAAATAAGTATTAGTAATTTTGCAAATGGAGATAAGAAGTTATCTTCTATCCAAAGCCATAAACTTAATGAAATGATTTTTAAATATCCTTCAATTATGTTAGGTACTAACGCTTTCTCTCATGCTCTAAAAGCTAACGATAAGGAATTGATTAAGGTAATACTTAATGATTCAACATTGAAGATTAGTGCTAATTCTTTAGGTCCTATTTGTAATATAGGAGACCCAGAGATTGTTGATATGTGTCTTGAGAGACTAGACAAGATAAGCATGAGGGATCATTTTGGATTTAGTTTTTATGAGCCATGGAAAAAATGGAACAAGGATATTCTCAATAAAGTACTTAGTCATCCTAAAAATGTAGAAAACGAATTTTATTTAAGAATGGTGCTTGACAATGGGGATTCAGAGACTATTGATAAAGTATTTATGCGTTCCTCTGTTAAGGAAGCAAAGGAAAGTCTTTTTAGTAAGGCTCTTGAACAAGGCTATTTAAAATATATTGAAAAGCTTACTCCATATATGCCTAAAAAAAGCGAGTATATGGAAATAGCAAATAGCACAGGTGAGCTTGAGGTTATTGAAATAATATCTAAGCATTTACAATCGCCGTTTGATGTTAGTATTGAGCCTCATCAGGAGAGTAGTAATATTTTATGTCCAGATATTAATGAGTATATAAATGCAATTCATCTAATAGGTGATCAGTCATAATAAAGTATAGCTGTTCAATTTCAATGCTACCAATAAGACCATTTCAATATTTGCTTATAATATTTTTATAAATTTATAGAGATATTATAATGGATAGGTTATATAAAAAGCAAGTTGAAGAATATCTAACAAATTACGGTAAGGCTTGTATTTATAAGCGGAGCAAGACAAGTAGGAAAAACTACAATATCAAAACAAGTAATTAAGCCTAATCCTAATTCAATTTACCTAAATTGGGATTATCTAGAAGATAGAAATAAAATCTTAAATAAACACACAGAACTTTTTGAAAATCTACTTTCTACTATACCCGATAAGAAACCGTGCTTAATATTAGATGAAATTCATAAATATAAAGATTGGAAAAATCTTGTAAAAGGATTTTATGATAAATTCGGAGAAAATATTGAATTTATTATAACAGGTAGTGCCAAATTAAATATATACAAAAAAGGCGGCGATAGCCTAATGGGGCGTTATATAAATTTAACCGTGCATCCGTTATCGGTATCTGAAATAGCTAAAAATTTTGATAATAACATTGATTATATAAAAAGCCCAAAAAATATCACTATAGATGAATTTGAAGCTCTAATAAATTTTGGAGGATTTGCAGAAAGCTATTTAAAAGCAACTGCTCAATTTCATAGAATATGGAGTAATCAAAGATTCGAGCAATTATTTAGAGAAGATATAAGAAATACTGAAGATATCAATAATATTTATGCATTAGAATTGCTTGCTAGCATTATAAACGAACAAGCCGGTTCATTAATAAGCTATACAAATCTTGCTAACAAAGTTAGGGTTTCAGACCAAACAATAAGAAGATGGCTCTCTTTGCTAGAAAAACATTATTATTGTTTTGCGATCAAACCTTGGTCTAAAAATGTTGTAAAAAGCTTAATAAAAGAGCCTAAATATTACCTTTGGGATTGGTCGCAAATAAAAGATATAGGAGCGAGGTTTGAAAATCTTATAGCTTCTCACCTTTTAAAAGCCGTATATTTTTGGAACGAAACAGGGCTTGGTGATTTTGGTTTATACTATCTTCGTGATAAACAAAAACGTGAAGTCGATTTAGTAATAACAAAAGATAACCAACCTTGGATTTTAGTGGAAGCACAAGTAAGTGACTCAGCCGTTTCTTCAAACTTAAAATATTTCCATGAATTACTTAAACCTGAGTTTAGTTTTCAAGTAATTCAAAATAAACAAGCTATTTCTACCTCTTGCTTTGATAAATCGGGTTTATGGATAGTACCGGCTATTACTTTCTGATCTCAACTTATTTAATACGAATTTTTGTAAAAAAGGTAATCTGGTTAAACGTATAAAGAAATTGTCTTTGTTTACATATGTAAATCATATGACTATTTCGTTGCTTATATCGAAAGAGTCATTACCAATTCGACATTTAATTATAAGCTGTATCCTCGCACATACCAATAAATGTAGCTGAATTGATTATATTCACTTTATCTTCTAGCGGTCCGAGTGGCTGAGCCGGTTTTAACAATTCCGGCGTTAATATAAATTTGGTTTTTTTCTCGATATTCGATAAAAAAGGTAAATGTAAGCTATGAGGGCTGTATATTATTGCATATTTATCCCATTCTAGATATTGTCTATTCAAATGCTCTTTATATTCAGATGGGCCATATACTTCTATACTACCAAATTTATATTTTTTTAAAGGGTATAGCTCATAATCATAAAAAAAATCATTTGGATATTTATTACGCATACTGTGATTAAAATGAACAAATTTATCATTTTCTTTATGAAATACGAAAATATCTAAGCATCTTCCTCCACAAATTACATAAATTTTATTATGTTTAACACAATATCCTAATTGTTCAAATTGCGGCAATATTTGCTGTAGGCGTATTTCGTCTTCATGCATAATACCAATATCTAAATCATCGTCAAAAGGAATTATGCCTTGATGTCTAACGGCTCCAAGCAGAGTGCCGCCTTCTATCCAATAATTAATATTATTCTTACCAAGTAGCTCATGAGTATCTTTCATTAGCTGATAAAGGCTAAGTGCTGTTTTCTCACTAATTCTATATCTCTTTACTTGTTCATCGCTTAAGAATACATATCGCCAATTATGTTCTAGTAGATAAGCATAACACAATATACCGACGAAAATAGTAAGAATTAAGCGTAAAATATTTTTAAAGGATAATATCGACTTTAATTTTATCACCTTGAACCTTAAATTACATTTTCCCTGCTGATATAATATTTTTTTTAATTTGTTTAAAACAACCGGCTATTACTTCTTTATCTCAATTTGTTTAAAAACTTATTCTATCCTCTAAAGGACTAAAAGGCTGAGCCGGTTTTAACAATTCCGGCGTTAATATAAATTTGGTTTTTTTCTCGATATTCGATAAAAAAGGTAAATGTAAGCTATGGGAATGCTCTATCACTGCATACTTATCCCATTCCGGATATTGCCTATTTAGATTTCCTATAGGATCAGCGGGACCGTAAACCTCTATACTACCGAATTTATATTTTTTTAAAGGATATAATTCATTATCATAAAATGAACTCTTTGGATACTTATCGCGAGCCGCTAAATTAGTATATATAAATTTGTTTTGTTCTTTATGAAAAATGAAAATATCTAAACAAGCTTTTTTGCATATATTATAAGCTCTCTCGTAGGAAACAGTATAACCTAGTTGTTCAAATTGTGGTAATATTTGCTGCAGAAAGATTTCGTCTTCATGCATAATACCAATATCTAAATCATCGTCAAAAGGAATTATGCCTTGATGTCTAACGGCTCCAAGCAGAGTGCCGCCTTCTATCCAATAATTAATATTATTCTTACCAAGTAGCTCATGAGTGTCTTTCATTAGCTGATAAAGGGCCATAGCTTTTTTCTCGCTAATCCTGTATTTTTTTACTTGTTCATCACTTAAGGTTACATATCGCCAGTCATGTTCTAATATATAAGCATAAAAAAATATACCGGCAAATATAAGTAATATTAAACCTGTAATATTTTTAAAGAATAACATTGACTTTAATTTTATCATCTTTCATCTCAAATTGTATTGCTTCTGCCGATGTGACGTTTTTTAAATCTTCTGCTAATTCTGCAGATAATACTATGCCGCTAACTTCAAGCAATTTTATTGGAGCTTTTATAGATAGATTCTTCTCAGCTTTGAATTTTCTGACGATATCTAGTATTTCAAGCAGCCCTTCTGCTCCTTTTGCATCGATTTCATAGTTTAAGTCACCATAATTAATCCAGTTACCTTTAACGTGAATAGAATTTTCACTATATAATATTTGGTATAATTCTTCGGTAATATGCGGCATGAAAGGTGCAAATAGTTTTAGTAACGTTTGCATAACATGATATAAAGTTAATATGCTACTATATTGTCCTTGTGGATTTTTGTTTTTCTCGTCATAGCTTCTTGTTTTGCTTATTTCTAAATAATTATCACAAAATACCGCCCAAAAAAACTTTTCCGTCAGATGCATAGCATTTGCATATTCATAGTTTTGTAACTCATTTTTTGCCGTATTAACTAATTCCACTAGTTTATTAATCATCCACTGATCAAATTCGTTAGTGATTTTTTCTTTAATATCTAAAAGCTTTGTTTTTTTATCTTCACCTTTCAGTTTATCAAAATGTATAGAAACAAATTTAGCAGCATTCCATAGCTTGTTAACAAGCCTTTTGCCGTTTTTCATAACGTCTTCAGAATAGGCGGTATCAGCACCTAGCTTTGAATTTGCTGACCAATAACGTATTACGTCGGAACCGTATTGTTCTAGCAGTGTTTCAGGAACTAAAACATTGTCCTTAGATTTTGACATTTTACTTCGATCTTCAGCTAAACACCAACCGCTTACCATGATGTTTTTCCACGGTAGAGTATTTTGGTGTAAATGAGCTTTTAAGATAGTATAAAATGCCCAAGTTCTGATAATTTCGTGTGCTTGAGGTCTTAAATCCATCGGAAATAATTTATCGTGTCTATCTTTATTCACAGCGAAATCATCAGAAATGCCATGAGTAGAAAGTTGAGGTGAAACGGAACTTGTTGCCCAAGTATCCATAACGTCCAAATCAGGTTCTACTTCTTCCTTACTATAACCTATAGGTAAATCTTTTAACGGATCGACAGGTAGCTGCGAAATATCGGCATATAAAATCTTACCTTCCTCACCGACTCTTTTAGAGTACCAAACAGGAAATGGTACACCGAAATAACGTTGCCTACTTATGCACCAATCCCAGCTAATGGCATTAATCCAATTCTCTAAGCGAATTTTCATATTGTTAGGACGCCAGTTTAACTCGTTTGCTCTGTTAAGTAATGCTTCTTTATGTGATATCGTTTTAACGAACCATTGCGGGACGGTTAAAATTTCAAGCGGTGAACCTGACCTCTCGGCACATTTAACGGTATGAGTTATTTCTTCTTGTTTAATAAGCAACTCTTGTTCTTTTAAAATATCTATTATTTTTGTTCGAGCTTCTTTAATTTTCAATCCGTCTATAGAAGTTGCATGTTGGAAGTCTATTGTACCTTTTTTAGTGATAATTGTTTTTAAAGGTAGATTATGTGTCTTCCACCAAGTAATATCCGTTTGATCGCCAAACGTACAGCACATTACCAGCCCCGTACCTTTATCTTGTTGTACTAAAGGATCAGCAAGCATTGGAACTTTCTCATTAAAAAGCGGGATTATAGCTGATTTACCTGCTAGATGCTTATAACGTCTATCGTCAGGGTGATAAAATACGGCTACGCAAGCCGGTAATAATTCAGGTCTTGTAGTTGCTATAGTAAGCGGTTCTCCTTGCTTGGTTTTAAACGTAATATAATTCATGAAAGAGGTTTTTTCCTTATCCTCAATATCGGCTTGGGCAAGAGCTGTACCATCTACTGGATCCCATAAAATCGGTTGATTAGCACGATAAACTTCCTCTTTTTGTACTAAATCAAGAAAAGACATTTGCGATATTTTTCGTGATAACGGACTGATAGTTTGGTACTCTAAACTCCAATCAACCGATAAAGCTATTTGGTTAAATAGACTTCTAAATTTTTCTTCTTCACTTGCTACTACCTCTTCGCAAATTTTTATAAACTCGTCTCTTCCCGTATTATAAGCTTTGATCTGTTTCTGCTTTTCAACAAGTCTCTCGGTCGGTAGCCCGTTATCGTCAAAACCCATAGGGTAAAAGATATTTTTACCGATCATACGCTGGAAGCGTACAATAAAATCTGTTTGTGTATAGCTGTAAACATGCCCGATATGTAGTTGTCCTGAAACAGTCGGAGGCGGTGTATCTACTATAAATGTTTCTTCTTTTGAAATATTTGGATCATACGCATAAATTTGCTGCTCTTGCCAAATTTGCTGCCATTTTTTTTCATTTTCGGTAAAATTATAATTTTTTGGAAATTCTTTCATAGATTTTGTAGTTGATTCAAGAATGTTATTATAAAGGTTATATGTGATTATGACAATATATGCTTTTCTTTAGGAGGATATGGATATTTAGGATTTGTGCAAGTGGTGCTTGCACGATTAATTACTTTTTACAATTGAGCGAACAAAAGTTTCTTGAAGACCTGTAATTTTGGCAATAACAGGAATTTTAAAGTCCTGAGTGAACATTTCTTTTGCTATAATTACTGCCTTATTATGTTCACCTTTAGCTTTGCCTATTGCGATGCCTTTTTCCATTCCTTCATCTATATATTTTTCAGCTACTGTTCTCATAATATTATCCTTATCTTTAGATGATAAATGCTTAGTAAATACTTGTACTAATTCCGGTTGTTTTTGTTCTGATAATTTTGCGTCAGTGTACCACAAGAATGACCTAAGGTAAATATAACCTTTTTCTTGACGATTTCATCATTTGACATAGCTTGCAAATCTACTAACTGATAATCTTCCGTCATTAATTTCTTTGCCATCACACTATCAGTAAATAAACTCCACAGATTTCTTGGAGCATTATAAATTTCTTTACAGTTGTAAATAACTAAATTATAAACTAGCGGCAATTTATTTCTTTCTTATGTCTTTCACATAATAATAGCGTATATTTCCATAGCCGCAAAGCCATCCAATAATCAATTGTTGATTGGGCCTCTATTAATATATAAACAAATGCCACTTCTTTACTCTTGGTGCTAATTTTATATACTATAATCACTATATTTCTTGTTTAAAGATTCTTCTATGTAGCTTTCTTGTTCTACCGTTATTTTTGATAAATCTACTAGCTTCTTAAAATCGCTAGGCAAATAATATTCTAAAAACTCCTCAGCTGCTACCAGATCAGTCATTATTATTTTTACTAATGAATCATGTTTTAATTTTTTGACCATAAAATATTTAGTAGCTTTATCTCGTAGCGTATTTTATAAATTATATAGTATCTATTAGAAAAAATTTTAACCATTAATTAAAAATTAACTTTATTAACAGTCCTATAATTAAATCTTATTTAATAAAAATTCTATGAATACACATATTATTACCTCTGAATATTTAGAATTTGTAGAGCAATTAAAAATTCGAGTATCTGAAAGTCGTTATAAAGCTGCAAGGTCAGTAAATAACGAGCTAATAAAGCTCTATCATCATATAGGTAATGAAATTCTTAAACGACAAGAAAAATATGGCTGGGGTGCTAAAGTAATAGATAATTTAAGCCGTGATCTACATTTTGCATTTCCTAAAATGAAAGGATTTAGCAACAGAAATCTTAAATATATGAGACGTTTTGCTGAAGAGTATAGGGATTTAGAAATTGTGCAGCAGGTTGCTGCACAATTGCCATGGTTTCATATAGTTCTGTTACTAGATAAAGTAAAAGATAGAAAACACCAAATCTTTTATATGAAAAAAACTGTTGAACATGGTTGGTCACGTAGTGTACTTAAACTATGCAAATCGAACTTGAGTTACATAAAAGGCAAGGACAAGCAATAACAAACTTTCAAAGTAAACTAGCTTCTCCTTAATCTGATTTAGCTCATTATACACTTAAAGACCCTTATATTTTTGATTTTTTAAGTGTAGGGAATGAAGCACAGGAAAGGGAAGTAGAAAAAGGATTAACTGAACATATAGAAAAATTTTTAATTGAACTTAGAGCAGGTTTTGCTTTTGTTGGCAGACAATATCATTTAGAAGTGGGAGAGCAAGACTTCTATATTGATGTATTAATTCTATCATTTAAAACTTCGTTGTTTTGTAGTAATTGAGCTTAAAGATAAGGATTTTAAACCGGAATATGCCGGTAAAATGAATTTTTATTTATCGGTTGTAGATGATCTTTAAAGCATCCAAACGATAATCCTTCTATAGGGTTAATTTTATGCAAATCAAAGAATAATGTACTTGCTGAATATGCATTACGTGATATAAGTAAACCTATTGGACTTGCAGAGTACAAAATAACTGAAAATTTACCTAAAGAGATAAAAAATGAACTCCCAACCATTGAGGAATTAGAAGCAGAACTCGCTAAAGAATTAATAAGAAAATAGAAATGCTAAACAAACTGTTACTTACTTTAAAATTAATGCGTGCAGATAAGCCGGTAGCTTATTTGCTGGTTTTTTTCCCTGCTTCATTTGGATTATTGCTTGCAAATCCTTCTAACACGGAATTAGCTCATTTATTACCGTTATTTATTTTAGGTAGCATAACGACAAGGAGTAGCGGATGTATTATTAACGATATATTTGATCGGAAATTTGATAAGCATGTCGTAAGAACTAAAGATCGACCTTTAGCAAGCGGTGCTTTACCTGTCTTTTATGCTATTTTTATACTCTTTATTCTTAGCGTTATCTCACTTTATATTTTGCTACTTTTAAGTAAAACAGCCATATATACGGGTTTTTTTACTGTAATAATGATTAGCCTATACCCGTTAATGAAACGTATTACTTATTTCCCGCAAATATTGATGGGATTTACTTTTAAGCTAGGGGCATTAATAGCATATGCGGCAGTTCAGGATAAACTTGATATGGCAGCGATTATTATGTATTTAGCATGCTGCTTTTGGGCAACCGGCTATGATACGATTTACGGATATATGGATATAAAAGATGATAAGAAAATAGGAGTGAAATCTTTAAGCATATATTTAGAGAACAAGCATCCTAAGTTTTGGCTTTATATATGTTATATAGGTTTTATATTGTTATTTATTTTATCAATAAAGATAGCTAATCATAATATCGACTACCTACCTATTGTAACTGCTTTAATTCTGTTGGTATTGCAAGTAGCAACTCTTGATATTGAGAACCCTGTTGATTGCATGACAAGGTTCAGAGCAAATAATTATGTCGGGGTACTTTTAGGCTTAGCATTTTGTTAAGTTTTTACTCTCACAGCCCATAGTGTTACCATCGAGATTGCAGTTATATAAACTGCAATTGATAAAGAGTTACCTGTTACATGCCATAGTATTAGGCAGATTGACGGGGTAAGACGTCCGATTAATGAAGAGCCTATACTACTGCCGATACCTACTAACATATATTTATCGGCAGTTTTGAATAGATCATTTAACCAGCAATTTAAAGGTGCTAAGAAGCCGACACCAAGTATTATAATCCAAATACGCATAAAATTAACATACCATATAGACGAATTATTCAAGAACAGCCATAAAGGAATTATGCTTAAGCTCATTATAATAAGAGTACCCTTTAATATTTTAAGGTAATGGAATTTTTTTGTTAGATGGCCAATTATCGGAATTATCACCATATCAAAAATCAGAAACTCGGTATTAAATTTCATCATTGTTTCGAGTGATATATCAGTGATAAGCGGAATAAAGCTGTTCATAAATACAAAAGGTACAATGTAGGTCATATATGAGAAACCTACGGCAAAACTAATACGTAAGATACTTAGTTTACTGTTCCAAATTGTAACGAGATCATGTAAAAATGTCATTTTTTTAATTACTGGATTCCCGCGAAAGTGGGAATGACATAGAGGAGTGGAGGCATGGCATATAATATCCTCGCTCTTCCTTAAAAAATAACCTACAAGAGACGTAAAACCGCTGAATATAAAACATAACCGCCAATATTCATTATACTCTACATTTAAAATTATAGTGCTGATAAATGAAGCAAGAATAATACCGACCATAGTAGAAGTTTGATAAAGGTAAGAAACTTTAAATGCTTTTGTTTCGGTTTTATTCTCTAGAATATATAATTTAGCAATAGCACATTCACCCTCGGAATATACTCCTTGCAATGTTCTAAGCACAACTAATAATAGCGGTGCAAGCCAACCTATTTGGGTATGAGAAGGTATTAGACCGATTAGGCTAGTTGTTAAAGCAACTCCAATCAAAGAGTGAGATAAAGCAAAAACCCCGCCGTATCTTTTAGCAATAACACCGAAAAAATAAGAACCGATTGGACGTGTAAATAAAGAGGTAGCAAGAACACTATAAGTAAGTATTAAGGCGACGACTTTATCATGATTTGGAAAGAATATGCTTGCAAGTAGAGGGGCTAGAAACCCATAAAGTGCGGTATCAAAATGATCCATCGCATTACCAATTAGGATAGAAATATCCCTTTTGCTTAACGAATTATTCATATATTAATAATTTAAAATTTATAATGGATTATAAGTATGTAATCTTCCTTGTAAATATTTTTTTAAGAGATATGATTATAAAGTTATAGCTTAAAGTAATTATAATTAATGAATAATTTGAAACAAGGAAAGTTTATTACATTTGAGGGAGGAGAGGGAATCGGCAAATCTACCCAATCTCAAATGCTCTATGAATATTTAAAATCTCAAAATACTCCCGTTATTTTAACTCGTGAAGTCGGCGGTACCTTAGTCGCCGAAAAAATGCGTGAAATTCTAGTACATGAAGAATTACTACCCATGTCCGAGCTTTTACAAGCTATGGCAGCACGTTATGATCATATGGCACGGAAAATTATACCGGCTCTGCAAGAGGGACATATTGTAATATGTGATAGGTTTATTGACTCAACGGCATGTTATCAAGGATTAGAGCTAGAAAACGGCATAGATTTAGTTTATAATCTGCACAAAACTTTAATGCCTCCTCTTATGCCGGATATTACGTTCTTTATTGACGTAGGGCTGAATACTGCTATTAAGAGAGTAAATTTACGAAATATGAGCAATAAATTTGACATAAGAGGTATAGATTTTTTTATAAAAATCTATGATTGCTTTAAAGAATTAAGTAATAGATTTCCTGAGAGAATAAAAACAATTAAAGCTTCAGATTTAAATCCGCTTGAAGTACATGAGTTAATAAAAAAGCATTTATGAAGAATACTTACTATATCACAACCCCTATATATTACGTTAACGATGTTCCTCATATCGGTCATGCTTATACTAGCGTTGCAAGTGACGTAATCGCCCGTTTCATGCGTCTTAGCGGTTTCGATGTAATGTTTTTAACAGGTACTGACGAACATGGGCAGAAAGTAGAAAAAGCAGCTATGAATAAAAATATTGACCCACAAAAATTTACCGATCAGACATCGGAAAGTTTTCGTCATCTGATGACTGCTATACATATTTCCAATGATGATTTTATCAGAACAACGGAGAACAGGCATAAAGAAGCTGTAGCTGTTTTTTGGCAGAAATTACTAGATAACGGCACTATTTATGAGGGTTTTTATGAAGGATGGTATGCAGTGCGAGATGAGGCTTTTTTTGATGAGTCGGAACTTACGAGTGACGGTTTAGCACCGACGGGAGCACCTGTTGAATGGGTTAAAGAACCAAGCTATTTCTTTAATCTTTCAAAATGGCAAGATAAATTACTTGAGTTTTATGAAGCAAACCCTGATTTTATTAGACCTATATCAAGGCGTAACGAAGTAATTAGCTTTGTTAAATCAGGTCTAAAAGATTTATCGGTATCGCGTACTACTTTTAACTGGGGAATAAAAGTTCCAAATGATGCAAAACATGTGATTTATGTTTGGCTTGATGCACTGGCTAATTATATTTCGGCACTCGGTTATCATGATGAACAAAGTAATTACGGTAAGTTTTGGCCAGCTGATTTACATGTAGTAGGTAAAGATATCTTACGTTTTCATGCCGTTTATTGGCCTGCTTTCTTAATGGCTGCTGAAATTCCATTGCCGAAGACAATTATGGCTCATGGTTGGTGGACGAATGAGGGGCAGAAAATCTCTAAATCTCTTGGTAATACCATTGATCCGATTAAGTTAATTAATGAATTCGGCGTTGATCAAGTTAGGTATTTTCTGATGCGTGAAGTAACTTTTGGTGCGGACGGTAATTTTGCTCGTAGTAATTTAATTACTCGTATTAATAGCGAGCTATCAAACAAGATAGGTAATTTATTACAGCGTACTACATCTTTTATTTATAAAAATAATGACGGCAAAGTGCCGCTACTTATGCAAGATATCATAGATAAAATATATGAGCTACCGATTTTAAAAACCGCAATTAAATTTACCGAGCAGAATATTTTGTTGATGGAAAAAATAGAGATTAATAAAATTCTTGAAAATATTATTAATTTGGCCGAAGAGGCAAATATCTATATTGATAGCGAAGCACCTTGGAATTTGAAAAAAACCGATCCTGATAAGATGTTAGAGGTGTTATACGCTTTACTAGAGGTTTTACGCTATATTGCTATAATGCTTCAACCTTTTGTGCCGAGTTCAGCAAACAAAATGCTAGATCAGTTAGGGGTAAATAAAGAAGAACGTCTATTTAAGCATTTAATACGTGATTATACTTTAACGGCGGGTAGCAATATTTTAGAACCTACCATAATATTTCCAAGAGCAGAAGATGCTTAGTGTTCTGTCATCCCGCGATCAAGTCGCGGGATGACAGAGTAGGTTTTACCGATCCACGCAAGCAAGCCTTTCGCGGGAATGACATAGAATACGCTTAACTTAGGCACAAATACTAAAAATATGAATAATAATATTTTGATAGATTCACATTGTCATCTTAATTTACTTAGTAACTTGTCATCTCGCGACTCGATCGTGGGATCCAGTAAAAATATTAAAACAACTAATATTAGTTGTTTTCTGGATACCGTGGTCAAGCCATGGTATGACACAGTGCTTTTAGATTCTATCATTCAAAGAGCGTTAGAAAATAATGTGCAGTATATGCAAACTATCTGCACTAAGCTTGAAGATGTCCCGATTGTTTTAGAAATAGCCGAAAAATATGAAAATGTTTTTGCGAGTGTTGGGGTGCATCCTTGTGAAGTGAATTCTTCTATTAGTCATTGCGAAGCACTGCAAGTGCTGTGGCAATCTCAGGAAGCTTGGACAAGATTGCCACGTCAAGACTACGTTTTTCCTCGCAATGACGCTGAGGCAATTATTATGCTAACCCAGCATCCGAAAATTATCGGAATCGGTGAAACGGGGCTTGATTATTATCATCAGCCTTACGATAAAAAATTACAAAAAGATTCACTAGTAGCACATATACATGCAGCGTCTAGTACATGCCTGCCTGTTATTGTTCATACAAGAGAAGCAGACGAAGATACTATTGACATTTTAACCTCAGAAATGCGTAACAGCAAATTTCTAGGTTTAATACATTGCTTTACCTCTTCAAAAAATCTAGCGGCAAAAATGCTAGATATCGGCTTATATATTTCAATTTCCGGTATTATTACTTTCAAGAATGCAACCGATTTGCAGGAAATAGTTAAATATATACCGCTTGATAGGTTATTAATAGAAACCGACACTCCTTACTTAGCTCCTACTCCTATGCGAGGCAAACAAAACGAACCGGCATTTGTTAGGTATGTCGCCGAAAAAGTTGCCGAACTCAAAAATATTACCTCTAAAGAAGTAGCAAATGTGACTACTCATAACTTTAACACGTTATTTTCTAAATTTGAAAAATATATAAATAATACTTTATAAAAACATCAAGTTTGATAATTTAAAGTTGAAATTTTTAAAATAATATGTATATTTTATAGTATTTCAATTATTAGTATATTTGATATGGAATTTAATCGCAAAAATGCCATCATTGGTTTTTTAAAAGAACATGAAGATCAGAAATTTACTCCCTACAAAATAGCAGAATGGCTTGTCGAAAATTATCCTGAAGAAGCCAGATGTAAAGCGGCGGCAAGTAGAAATAAGAGGATAATAGCAGCAAGAACTCAAGAAGAAAAAATTAAGGAAGTTATAAAGGCTTATGCAGGTGAAATTAGTAGAGGTAGGTTTAATGAGTGGAAATCAAAGCCTAATATTAGAATAGAGTCAGAACCTCAAGTAAGGTTGTACTATAATCAAAATCCTGATTATCAAATTAATAATGAACAAGTAACAAACCTTAAAAATAAAGTAAGCAAAGAAAATGATATAACTGAAGAAGAAGCATATGAAAAACCTGAATTTAATATTCTTGAAACAATTATTGATGATAAAACCTATAACATTAATGAAAAAGTTATACTAAAAAAGCCTTTTTGTGAACTAAGGCATTTTCAGAAAATAGGTTTTAAAAAAGAACTACCTAAATTATTAATAGTAGCACCCATGGTGGGACATCACGCTACACTACTTCGATCAACCGTACAAGCATTATTACCGTATACCGATATTTATATATTACAGATTGGACGGAAGCTAGTTATGTGTCGCTTGAAGCAGGGCATTTTGATATGGATGATTATATTGATTACGTAATGGAGTTTATCAATTTTATAGGATCAAATGTTCACACTATGGCAGTTTGCCAACCTACCGTTCCACTGCTTGCCACCATTAGCTTAATGTCGGAGAGTAATAGTCCAAATGTGCTGAGTTCGATGATTTTGATGAGCGGTCCTATAGATGCTAGAAAAAATCCCACGGCAGTTAATGAATTCGCTCAAAGTAAAAGTTTAGAATGGTTCTGCAAAATGGTTACAATGCAAGTGCCGCCAAACTATCCCGGACATGGAAGAAAAGTATATCCTGGATTCCTCCAACTTGCCGGCTTTATGAGTTTAAACTTATTCCGTCATATAGATTCACATTTAGAATTATGGCAAAGTTTATTAAATTCTGATTATAAAAAAGCCGATCATACTATTAAATTTTATGATGAGTATTTAGCAGATATGGATATGCCGGTAGAGTTTTACTTACAAACTATAGATGAAGTATTCCAACAATTTTCGTTAGCAAGAGGTAAATTAGTTTCTGAGAAGCATCCGATTGATTTAAAACATATTACTAAATGTGCTTTACTTGGTATTGAAGGGGAATTAGATGATATTGCAGCGGTAGGGCAAACAAAAGCTGCTTTAAAACTTTGTTCAAATATACCTGAATCAATGAAAAGATACCATTTATAAAAAGGGGCAGGGCATTACGGGGTATTTAGCGGAAGTAAATTTAAACAGTTTATAGTGCCTATTATCAAAGATTTTATCTATGATTTTGATAAAACTAATTTCAAGCAATCTAAACTTAAGGCAGTATAAAAATAGTCATTGCGAGCGGACCTTGTTGTGCGGATCAGTCTGTCATCCTAGCTAATTTGATCAGTATTGTTGCATGGCTCGGAAAATGCCCTTAATGTCATTCCCGCCGTTGCTGGAATGATATAGCAGCCATGCAATAAGACCATAATTAAAGGAGAAGTGTGGTAATCTAATATTCAACTCTTATTAGTGCTTTGAGTTTCTTGTTGTTGCTGTTGTTTGTATTCTTCCGCTTTTTCTTCTATGTAATTAAAAAAGAAATAAGTAAAAGTTAAAAAACCAGTCAAAATAATGCCAAATATTATTAGTATTGCTTTAAGTTGCGTCCGTGAATCTTCTGCTTTTAATCTTTTCTCCTCTTCATCTGTGTCTTCATCATTTTTGAACTCAGATATTATTATTTGTTCTTCTGTAGTATTTTCCATGTTGTAACTCAACTAAAATGAACCTCTTGATTACTAAGTTGTTCCTATAACTTACAGATTTTTGAAGTTTATAAGATTAGCTATATTTTAATGATGAGGTTTAAACCTCATAAAAATAGGATATATAAGCAATAATGCTATGTCAATAGCCTTGAATATTAGCGGTAAATTATGTAATAATATGTGTTCAACCAAGGTTATAATATAATTATTATAATTTAGGTCTCCTAATATTGAAGTATTTAAAGGATCGGGGCAAGCAGCTGACAATATAGCATCATCAAAAGTGATATCAGATCGTCCTATATAATTTTGAATAAAATTATTAGCGGTGGACTCAAGAATTTCGTATTTTGTAGGAGATAAATTAAAAATTTTTATACAATTTTCATTTCCTAGATTCTTTCCAATTAATGTTAATAAATTTGCAGTATATTCATCTTTTTTAATGTATGAACCAATAACCTTTGAGTAACCAGTTTTTTGTATCTTTCAGCAAGAACGCGGCACGCTTCACCGTCTCTTTGTTGTATAATATCTGATTTAAAGCTTTCAATTATTTTGCTTACTCCTGCTATAGAAAGAGGTAGTGGTAAAAAGATCTTTTTATTATCTTCCCAGTTCTTCTATAAGTGCTTTAAATCTTCTGCTTTCATGAGAGTTTTTGCCAGAATTAAAGTCCTATCTATATTATTCTTCTTAGAATTATTATCATATTGATTCATTGTAATTTTGCTCTATTTTCATTACTAATTCTTTGATTTCATTATAAGCCTCATCATCTATTGCTAAACTATTCTCATTTTTTACGGCAGTATTAAATGCTTTTTCTGCAATACAAAATAAATCAGGCTGAAGGTTCATTGCTAAGTTTAAGAAGAAGTTAATATCGTATACAAAAATTCCTGAATTCCAAAAATATTCATTACTTTGAAAATGTTTTTGTGTTTGCTCTAATATAGGTTTTTTAATGAAATGATCAACTAGATAAACATTTTCTGCAATTGATAATCCTGTGTTTATATAGCCATACTCGGCACTTATAACATTTATAGGAATACCTATAGTGCAAATACCGAATTCATTAACATAATGTAAAGCTTTATTTATAGTATTAAGGTAATTTATATTATCTGCTATATGATGGTCTGAAGGTAGTAACACTAAAATATCAAACCCTTGTGCTTTAGCCGATAATACCGTAATAATGGCACAAACGGCAGTATTTTTTTGTAAAGGCTCAGTAATTAATTCTATTTCTACATCTATTTCTGCTGCTTGTTCTTTAGTGATTGATTCATATTTTTTGGAAGTAATAATAGTAGGTTGTCCTAAAAATTTATTTCGGTTTAATGTTTGCTGAAGTAAAGTTAGATTACTCAATATTTTTTTAAATTGTTTCGGTTTATCCTTAGATGACAAAGGCCATAGTCTTTTACCGTTGCCTCCTGCCATAATCACCGGCTTTATTCTCATATATTTTACAACTATTAATTGAATAAGCAATAGAGAGCTTTATAAATAGTTTTAAAAATATGTCAAGTGAATTCACTATATTGACAAGTTTTACAATAAAAAGTACTTCTGCCTGAATGTTTTGTCTTGATAATAGTGCTAGAGCAGCTTAAACAACTTTGTCCCTCTCTACCGTACACCGTAAGTTGCTGGGTAAAATAGCCAGGTTTGTTATCGCCGTTTACAAAATCTTTAAGAGTAGTACCGCCGGCAGTTATAGCTTTAGTTAACACCTCTCTAATCGATTTAATTAAATTTTCTATTTCATCGTCCCTTAAATCGCTACCTAATTTATCCGGATGAATTCTAGCTAAATGAAGACTTTCAGAAGCATAAATATTACCGACTCCAACTATAACTCTATTATCCATAATCAAGTTTTTTATCGGTATTTTTCGAGTAATTAATTTGCTTTTTAAATATCCGAGTGTTAATAAATCAGAAAGGGGTTCTATTCCTAAATCATTAAAAAATTCTTTTTC
Source organism: Rickettsia asiatica (assembly GCF_007989425.1). Classification (NCBI taxonomy): domain Bacteria; kingdom Pseudomonadati; phylum Pseudomonadota; class Alphaproteobacteria; order Rickettsiales; family Rickettsiaceae; genus Rickettsia; species Rickettsia asiatica. Next base: position 1,038,174 of record NZ_AP019563.1, on the reverse strand, counting down.
TAAGAAATTAGTTTTAAAGCTATAAACCATTCCGAATCGTCTAGTATCATTGAAAATTAACTTTTCGCAGTTATTTAAATCAAAAATCACATGATCGTGTTTTTGAGTTTTATAATTAGCAGATTGCAGAGTAAATCTACCGCTCATGCCTAGATGGACTATTAAAGAATAATCATTATTAAAATCTATAATTAAATATTTTGCACGACGCCTAACATCCCGTATATTAGTATTTGAGATTTCTGTAGCTAAAAGTGGGGATAGCTTATAACGTAAATTATCTCTTTTTAACTCTACATTTTCTATAATAAGCCTGATTAGCTTATCTTTTAGGGAGTTTTTAAGAGTTTCTACTTCAGGAAGTTCCGGCATTTGATACTAATATTTATAATAAAAAACTATGAACCAAACAAATTTTGGCTTTAAAAAAGTAGATTACACTAAAAAACAAGGGTTAGTAAATAACGTTTTTTCTAATGTTGCTGATAAGTATGATTTAATGAATGACTTAATGAGTTTTGGATTACATCGCTTATGGAAAGATGAATTTATTAGGCAAATTCCAAATCTTAACTCTCATATATTAGACGTTGCTAGCGGTAGCGGTGATATTGCTTTAAAACTTGCTAAAAAAGCAAGAGATAGAGGCAATAATATTTCTCTAACTTTAAGTGACATAAATGAAGAGATGCTAAAGAATGCTAAGAAAAAAGCAATCGATCTTAATTTATTTCAGAACCTTAAATTTACTGTAGCCAGTGCCGAAGAATTACCGTTCTCGGATAATAGTTTCGATTATTATACTATAGCATTCGGCATTAGAAACGTACCTGACATTAATAAAGCTTTAAAAGAAGCTTATAGAATTCTAAAACCGATGGGTAAGTTTATATGCCTAGAGTTTTCAAAAGTAAAGGAAGGGTACTTAAAAGATTTCTATAAATTCTACTCATTTAATATTATACCGAGTATTGGTCAAATGATAGTGGGTAATAAAGAGGCATATGAATATTTGGTCGAAAGTATCGACTTGTTCCCCTCACAAGACGAGTTTAGAATAATGATTAAAGAAGCCGGTTTTGAGGAAGTCGGTTATGAAAATTTGAGCGGCGGAATAGTTGCTATTCACAGTGCATATAAAATATGATAAGTAATTTTTTTAATTTAATACGTATTTTTCGTATCATCAGTAAAAAACAAATCCTAATTGATTCAAGAAGCCCTAAATATTTCAGGTTTATCGGTTATATATTAGCTTTATTTTTTGCTCCGGTCTCGTTAATAAAAAAATCACGGGAAGATTACGGCAAACGTTTAATAGATTGTTTAAGCAATCTTGGACCTGTTTATATAAAATTCGGACAAACACTTTCGACAAGAGCCGATTTAGTGGGAGCAGAGATAGCAGATTATTTAAGGTTACTGCAAGATAAGCTACCTCCGTTTGAGAGTAGAGTGGCTAGAAAGTTGATAGCGTCATTGCGAGGAGACATTTATGTCGACGAAGCAATCTCAGCAAGCAAACAAAAGATTGCCACGCAGTCTACGACTGCTCGCAATGACGCCCTCCTTTTCTCATACTTCGACGACACCCCCATCGCTGCTGCTTCAATCTCGCAAGTATATAAAGCACGGCTAGTAACCGGTGAATATGTTGCGGTAAAAATTTTGCGTCCGGATATTCATACAAAATATAACAGAGATATTAAGCTACTATATTTTCTTGCAAAAATTATCTCAAAATTTTCTAAAGCAAAAAGGCTCAAACCGATTAAAGTAGTCGATAAATTTCATGAAACTATGAAATTTGAGCTTGATTTACGTTTAGAGGCAGCAGCAGCTTCTGAGCTTACAGATAATATGCGAAATGATATTAACGTGATAATCCCTAAAATATATTGGGATTTAACATCAGAAAATATACTAACTACCGAGTGGTTAGACGGAACTTCTATATATGATACTTCGCTACTAAAGGAAATGGGGTTAGAGCCTGCAAAAATATCTAAGGATTTTGCCGTAATGTTTTTCAATCAAGCCTATAGAGACGGATTTTTTCATGCTGATTTACATGCAGGAAATATTTTGGTAAACAAGCAAGGTAAGATAATTTTACTCGATTTCGGTATTATGGGCAGACTTAAAGAAAAAGATCGTTTAGCTGTTGCCGAAAGTTTATTTGGCTTTTTAAAACGTGATTATAAATTAGTTGCTAAAGTACATTTAAGAGCTAGCTACATCCCATCAAATACCGATTTAGATTTATTCGCTCAAAGTTGTAGAGCAGTTACCGAGCCTATAGTAGGGACGCCCACAAAAAATATTTCCATAGGTAAGCTGCTTGCACATTTATTTAAAATCACGGAAGATTTCGGCATGGAAGTACAACCGGAGTTATTGCTATTGCAAAAGACTTTAATAATGGTGGAAGGGATAGGCAGACAGTTAGACGATAATGTTAATATGTGGCAGCTCGCCGAACCTTGGATTAAAAAATGGGCAGCGAAAAATCTAAGCCCTGAAGCGAAGTTGTTACGACTGGTAAAGCATTACTTGGAAGAATTATATGATAATTTAATATTGCAAGATAACCATGACTTTAAAAATTAACAAACACTAAAAAGTAAAATTTTATAAACCTTTAAATAATTATAGTAAAATAATATTAAATTATATAAAGGTATTTAAAATGTCTAAAAGCCAAGAGCAATAGCAATAGCAGGAATCCATTGATAATAATAAGGCAACAACTTGATGAAGAATATAAAAACCTTTTGTGGGTTCAAGTTGGATATTTAGCTCTTGGGGCTGAAACAGGTAACAAAAAATATGATGAGTTAAATAAACGATATCTGGATCTTAATAAAGATAATTTAGGTATAATACAAAGTGTTATACAAGCAGTCGGGAATGCTCCTAGTGCATTGCAATTTACATGGGAGGCTTCTCAAGTTTTACCTGATCTTGCACTGGAGCTTAATAACCTCAGAAAAGCGAGAAGTGCTACCACTAAGTGTAGGTTCTATTGAAGCCGGTTGCAAGATGATAGCAGATGCAGAATCGCTTATAAAAAAATGTGCTTCTGTTTTACATTCCGAAACTATATCCAATAGCTTAAAAGAAACACTTTTACAATCTAAAGTTATCCCATATCTTCTCACGCCTATTTTAAATAAGAGGCTTAGCAAAATAACAAAAAACTTTCAAACTTCCGAAACAGAAAAAATAAATGTATTAGATAAAATAAGTCCTAAATGTATCAGAGAATTATCTACACTAGGAGTAGATTTAATATCTAAAGCACTAGAAAGCGATTTAAACCCAAAAGTACAAGAAATATATAAGAATATTAAACAAAAAAACGAGTCATCTCAAGGTGTTATATTAAAAAATATACATGACATTATTACTTCAGACAAAGTAAAACCCCTTCTTAATCACGTTTAGTACAATTTTTAAAAAATCCTGATAATCAAAAGGGATTAGTTCAGATTACAGAAAATATAATAAATAATAAAGCACAAAAAATCGCTAAACCTGAATTAATTGCAAATACAGTAGCACTACTTGCAAATTCTAGCGAAAAATTAATTGAAAGTACTCCTTCAGCTATAAAAGCTTATAGTCAGCTTAAAGAAAATCAGCGTTGGGCTAAAATTAACCTAAATATGGAAAGATTAGATATTGAAACTAAAAAAGAGTTATTAAAAGGCAAAAAACCTCAAATAGTAGAGTTAGTTGAAAATGCTAAAAAAATTATTGATAATTTATCTCCTGTTTTAGAAAAAGAATTACCACAATATTTAGATGGTAATAAACAGGGTATATTAGATGTTTTAAAACATCCTAAAGTAACGGAAAGAATAGAATCAAAAGGAAAGATCCGGAGTTTATACAATAAGGTACTAGATGCATCTACGCCTTTTTTAAAAGATGCTCTGCCGTCAATTACTAAACTTGCTAGCCATGCTCTTTCCGATAGCGATAAAGTTGCCGATATAATACAAAAATTTCAGTTAATTAAGTCACTTCCAAAGGAAGAGCAATCAAAAGAAGAAAAGGTAAAAGAGGTAAAGGAATTGATTAGTACTTTGATACAAATTAAAAACCATAATCCGGAAATAAGCAAAATAATTGAAAAAGATCTTCCTGAACTATTAACAAAACATGCAAGTAGTTTAGGACCTGTTGTAGATGAGTTTTTAAACAAAACACCCTAAGGGTCAAAAATTAAAATTAGACGGTGAAAAATTAGTAAAGATAGCCGGTAAACATGCACCTGAATTAATTAAAATTGCCGATAAATTTAGCAAACATGAATACGGTAAAATTATAGTGCCGGCGTTAAAATTATTATCAGATCCAAAAGTTCTAGGAGTAGTAGCAGAAACTATAGTTAATTTAGGAAAAAGTAAATTTAGTAAAGATAAAGAAGCGGTAGGACCGCATACAAGTAAGGTATTAGAAGAAAGACAAAGAGAGATAGGAAAATCCATTAGAGGAGCATAGAAAAATCTTGCTATTATTTGATTAAAATTATATTGTAAATTCAAAGTATCATTATGAAATTACAAGGATGAAGCACCATAATGCCGGGAATAATACATATAAAAAAACAAGAAAATAACTGTAAGGGGCATAGAGAATCTAGTTTACAAGTTATTTAAACCCGTTTTTTTCCAAATTCTTGGATTAAAATATCAGCCGGTATATGTAATTCTTTGTGTAACTTTCTAATCATAGATAAAGTTAAAGTTCTTTTTTTATTAAGAATTTCTGATACTCTACTTCGAGATCCTATGCTTTTTTCTAAATCCTTACGAGAAAGCCCTAATTGCTCTAATCTAAAGTTTATAGCTTCAATAGGATCAGGAATATCTATTTTATAATGCTTATTTTCATAATCTTCTACTAATAAAGATAATATTTCTAGTTTCTCTGCTTCTGCTGAATTTATAGGTACATATAATAGCTTATCAATTTCTTTCAAAACATCATTATATTCTTCTGCTGTTTTTATTATATGTAATTCCACTTAAATCTCCTTAACATTAATTTTATCATACTCTGCATGAGTTCCCACAAACCTTATATATACAATTTGAAGGTCGTATCTTATATGTGTAATAAGCCTATATTTATTTCCTGATATATTAAATATAATTCTATTGTTATTAATTATGCTACAGCTTGGAAACAATAATTTTATTTCGTTTGGAGTTGTAAAATTTTCTTTTTTAAAAATTTGATACCAAACTTTTAAAGGTTGTTCGGAATTAGCATATCCCTGTTCCCAAAAATCTTTAAGTTTTTTAATTGAAATAATTCTCATGAAAAATAATCATACCATGATCCCAAAAGGGGAGCAAGTGAAATTTAATTTTAAACTACACATAAGGATTTTTAGTTTTCACGTAAGTGAATCTAATAGGAACGCCCGGCATGTCAAACGCCTCACGCATATTATTTACTAGATAGCGAGTATAGCTATCGGTAATTTTTTCCGGATTATTAGAGAATAATTTGAAAGTAGGCGGGCGAGTTTTGGTTTGAGTCATATATTTTACACGCACTCGTCTACCGCCTTTTTGTAGAGGCAAGGGATGTGCTTCCGTAGTAAAATTAAGCCATTTATTTAATTTGCTAGTAGTTATTTTCTTATTCCAAATTTTATAAATTTTTAGGCAAGCATCTAGCACTTGTTCAATATTTTGTTTATTTATCGCTGAAATGAATAGAACGGGGACACCTTTAACCTGAGGCAGATGAGTATTTATCTGATAATAAAATTCTTCCTGAAATGCTTCTTTTTCGGATTCTTTAACTAAATCCCATTTATTCACTACTATAACTATACTTCTTCCCTCATTTACCACATGGCTTGCAATATTTAAATCTTGCTGTTTTAAAGGGGCTAAAGCATCAATCATTAAGATTACGGTATTAGCAAATTTAATACTGTTAATAGCATCTGATGCCGATAATTTTTCTAAAGACTCTGTAATAGTAGATTTTTTACGGAGTCCTGCTGTATCGATTAATTTAATATGATTATTTTTATATTGCCAATCAATTTCAATTGATTCACGAGTAATACCTGCTTCAGGACCGGTTAATAATCTTTCATCATTAATAAGAGCGTTTATAAAAGTAGATTTTCCGGCATTAGGTCTGCCGCTAACTACTATCTGCAAACAATCTCCTTTAATTGGATCGGCTATATTTGTCTCGATTGATTCTTCTTCAGGTAACTTGGCAATAATCTCGTCATATAAATCAATTAAGCCTGTGCCATGCTCGGCAGAGATAGCCACCATACTATCAAACCCTAATTTGTAGTACTCTTTATCAAAATCAAAAGCTTTCTCGCATTTATTAACTACCAATATAGCAGGCTTATTATATTTTCTAACAAAGCTACCAAGTAGCTTATCATCAGGTAATATTCCGCTTCTACCGTCAACCATAAAGCAAATTAAATCTGCCTCTAAAATTGCTTTAGTAGTCTGTTCCATTAACCTCTCTCCCATACTATCAGGATTCTCTTCAAGTCCTGGGGTATCAATTAACAAAAATTCAAAAGAGCTGATTTTGCCATCTGTATATTTTCTATCCCTAGTGACGCCTGGCAAATCGTGAACGATAGCTTTTTTACGTATGCTTAATCTATTGAAAAGCGTTGATTTACCTACATTCGGACGACCAACTAAAGTAATGATTTTCTTAGTCATTATTAATATATTATTATGGTTAAGAGAACTAATAATGCCCCGATAAAACCTACTATATTTGCTATTATAATAGGTGTATTTTTTATTAATATGCCGTATATAAGCCAACTACAAAGAGCAATAGCACTTATAGTAAAGGCGGGCATAGAAACGGAAGCCGAAGATTTGCAGGTGAACATCTTATGAGCCTGTACATAAAACATAAAGTTGCCGATTGTACCGACAATCGTCATATATTTTTCGTAAAATTTCATGAATTTTGGAGACATATATTTATTTTTGTTCTTAAAAAGCGGTTTAGGTCATTCTCGTAGGTATTGTTCACATGGATCAAAAAACGCGTTCGGTGTCATACCGTGGCTTGACCACGGTATCCAGAAAAACAACTTAAAACACTAATAATTTTAGTATTTTTACTGGACCCCGTGATCAAGTCACGGGGTGACAGAGGTTAGCAATTACCGGTATATGATCCGAAGGTTTTTCTCGAGTCCTTAAATTATAATCCATATAGCAATTTTCTAAATAGTCAATAGTATTATTACAACCAAGGATCATATCAATCCTCATACCTTTATTTTGTTCAAAACATCCGGCTCTATAATCCCACCATGAAAATTCTTGTTTACTCGGATGCATCAATCTGTATAAATCCTCAAATCCGGAATTTAAGATAGTTCGTAATTTTTTTTGTTCAACCTCAGTAAAACAAGTAGTCTCAGCTAATGCTTTAGGCGAATATACGTCGATATCAAACGGTGCAATATTGAAATCACCGCCGATAATAGTTTTTTCGTCAAAAGATTTTTTAGTTGATAGATAATTGATAAAGCTATCATAAAATGCTAGTTTTGTAGCAAATTTATCGCTACCGACAAATGAACCATTAGGAGCATAGAGCGAGATTATATTACAAAACCCGATAGGTAACGATAATTTTATTTCTAAGAATCTCGCTTGATCGCTACAGTAATTATTCGGAAAATCCTTAATTATTTCATCAACGGGAAATTTTGAAATTATAGCCACGCCGTTATATGATTTTTGTCCGTGGACATAAAAATTATAAGGTAGATCGGATAATTCATCAAAAGGAAATTTATCGATTTCGCATTTTATTTCTTGCAATAATAAAATATCCGGATTTGCATTAGATAAAAAATTACGCAATAAATTAAGTCTTGTTTTTATGGAATTAATGTTCCAAGTAGCTATCTTCATGTTTGTTGTTCTATGTTTGTGTTTTCATTACGGAATCGCCATTCAAGAAAACCAAAATGATAAACCAAGAGATTAGTGATGAATGCTCCGGAAATTACTATAATCATCGAATATTTTATTGTGTTATAATCCGGATTAGCACCGTACATATCTAATAATACGCTAAAGGCTACGCCCCATAATATAGTTATTTCTATACTAAGCCCTCTCGGTATTCTTTTAATTGAATTTTCTTTCACAATAAAATCTCTAACTATTGCTCCGCCGTTAGCCGTAATAAAAGCAAAAAACGGGCCCCAAAAACCTAGAGGTTCAATTTTATGAATAATAACCATTGCAACTCCTATGATTATAAAAGTTGCCTGTCCGAATGAATCACAAATTGCTACTATATTATTTAATGATTGTTCTAAATAATTATCTTCGGCAATCTGTTTATTATAATAGCTGAATAATTTAATAACGGTAAAACTAAGCAAAACTACTATAAATACGTAATAGAAATAAGAAGGAGTAAAATTAAAGTTTAAATGTCCGGTATCATGGTTTACTATTAAGTCGAGTATTATACAGCTACTGACGGACGGTAATATCGCAAATAAAAATGTACCGAATAAAGTACTGTTTTTTCTGCTACTCAAAATAATTCCCGAAAAAGCAAAAGCAAGGCAACCAAGTAAGCCTATAATATGACACCAACGAGAATCTATAGATTTAGGTAATAGAATATGATATATATATGTCTTAATAATTTTTTTATATTCGTTACTTGCAAGAAAATCATCTATCGCAAAATTGAATTGTTCAACTATGTTTAAAGATACGGTTTTTTTGCTGAACATCAAATATATAGAAGTTTTGATATTTAAAGGAACTTCTACTATTCTTCTGTCTATTGCTCTTCCGAGTATATTAACGGAACCGACTATTCTATTACTAATAAAACCGTCAATTTCTTTCTTGACTATTCCGTTTACTAATTCCATATCATTTTGATATATTTTAATTATATCCTCATTTTTCTCATTATATAAAAACGCCGTAAATTTAGGATCTCCGTATACGGTACCTTTCACTATCCCTAATTGAAGATTCAATAGACGTATTTGTGCCATTAGTTCGTTAACATTTTGAAAATTTAATTTCTTAGCAAGCGGCTCAATAATAAATAATGATAGTTCTTCTAGACGATACGGTTTTGAAAAGTGAGCATAGTTACTTCTCTCAGCGGTATAAGTAGCTCCTGCTGCCATATCGGCAGCACCGTTTTGAATATCTAATTGATCGTGATACCAACTATCTTGATTGTACTCAATATTGATACCTATTTTTTTAGCAATAGCATTAATGAATTCTATATCCATACCGGAAACGTTAGTATGATTATTTGAAGTAGTAACTAAATATTGATAAGGCTCATTTGTATACCATGCATTTGTTAAAGTCTTTTTATCAGCTACTCCTTCACATTCTAAAGTTGTTTGTTGCTTGTTTGTATCTATGCTTAAAGCATAAAAATTTTTAAAAATGAGGAGTATAAAAATAAAAAGTTTTAAAATTTTCATGGTCTGTATTTTTTTAGAATTAAAATGTCATTCCGTGGCAATATTTTATCGTCATTGCAAGAAGACGTTGTTACGTGGATACCACCCCGTCATTGCGAGCAGTCGTAGACTGCGTGGCAATCTCATGAAATAATAACAAACTCCTGAGATTGCTTTGTCAATTGCTATGTAATTTCCTCGCAATGACGAAAAAACCGATCCACGCAACAAAGCCCCTAATCACGAACTACTTTAATTTCGCCATCAGAAAATTTAATATTAAAAATTTTTTCATTTGCAGCAGCAATTTTAGAAGATAAAAAATTACCCGTTTCTCCTTTAACTATAGCAAAACCTCGTTTTAATACGTTATGATAATCAAGGCTTGCAAGTAACGTGCTATTTAATTCTAATTTATACTCAAAGTTTTTCAAAGTATTATTTGCCGATTTTGATAGATAAGCTGTTTGATGTGTTAATTCTAATGTTTTGTAATTGATTATTTTAGCAGGGTTAACTCTTTCTTTAGAAAAAGATTTAAGCTTTGTTTCTTGTAGTTCAATAAAGCACGGTAAAGCATCTAATAAATTAAAACCGGTTTCGTCCAGTAATTGCTGCCTATTATTTATATAGTGAGAGAGATATCTGTGTATTTTATCGTAATTTACTATATTTTGTTCATGATACTTAATTAACCGGCTAGTATTATTCAATAATACTTTTTCATAAGATTGTAGAGTATTATTTAAAATAGATCGTACCGGTACGGCAAATTCTGCGGCAGCAGTAGGTGTTGGAGCCCTTTTATCGGCTGCTAAATCTATTAAAGTATAATCCACTTCATGACCTACTGCGGAAATAATAGGAATTTTTGAGTTATAAGCGGCATGTACTAATATCTCATCGTTAAATGACCAAAGATCTTCTATAGAACCGCCGCCTCTAGCAACAATTATGACATTTGGTTTATTTGCCTCTTCTAAATTATTAAATCCTTCAATTGCTTCAGCAATTTCATTGCCGGAATTTTCGCCTTGTACGCTAACCGGCCATATTATTATCCGAGTCGGAAAACGTTCGCGAATACGATGAATAATATCTTTAATAACAGCACCGGTTATTGAAGTGATAACGCCTATTTTATCAGGTAAAAAAGGTATAGGAATACGTATTTTATTAAATAAACCTTCTTTTTCTAAACGAGCTTTACGCTCGTTTAGAATTTGCAGCATAGCTCCAAGCCCTGCGGGCTGTAAATTATCTACTGATAATTGATAACGTGAATTACCTGCATAACTTGAGAGTTTACCGCTAATTACTACTTCCATGCCTTCATTTAAAGGAAATTTGATTTTAGCAAGAATAGAACGCCAGCAAGTACAAGCTAAAATAGCAGTATTTTCTTTTAAGTTAAAATAAGCATGACCTGAGCTTGCTATTTTTAAACCTGAAATTTCTCCTTTTACCTTAATATAGCCAAAATTATTTTCTAATAATTCTTTAATTTTATTAGAAATCTCGCTAACTGAAAACTCTTTGATTGCTTGATTCACAATGAAATTGTCTAGCATTTTATTAGTACTTGGTTTTTTAAGCTGAGAGTAGCACATTATTTGTCATTGCGAGGAGAAACTATAAGTTTCGATGAAGCAATCTCAGGAGTTTATCCTACTTCATGAGATTGCCACGTCGATGCTATGCATCTCCTCGCAATGACGATTATCATCTCCATAGAGAATAACCTTGCACTGCAAAAGAGCAAGCAAAATTTTTTATTATTTGATATATTATTAATAGCTTGCTATTATTTTTTACTATTGAATTTTAGATAACATAATAAATGCGACTAATATACCTAATTATTATCGTAGTATTTCCTCTAGCTAGTTTTACTCAACCGTTTAAACAAAATCAAAGCATTAAAATAAATAATCTAATTGCTGATTTTGTAGAGTATAACGAAAGTCAGGATTTGATATATGCTAAAGGCAATATAAAAATTATCACGGATGAGTATTTATTAACGGCAGATAATTTACTTTATGATATAGAAAACGATATTTTATGGGCAGAAGGTAATATCCGAATTAAGGATAAACAAAACAGAATAATAGAGGGTGATAAAGCAGTTTTAAAAGACGAATTTAAGAAAGGGATCATATCGGAATTCATTTTACTTTCCGGTGATAATAATCTTTTAATTGCTAAACTTGCCGAAAGAATAGATGAAAATAATCTTAAGCTGCACCATGCCGAATTTACCCCTTGCGATGTTGCTTGTAATAGAAACCCTATTTGGCAAATTGCTGCTAAGGATACTTATATTCATTCCGAAGAGCATAGAGTAGTTTATAAAAACGTGTTTTTTGAAGTATATGGCGTACCGATTTTTTACTTACCGTATTTTTTCCATCCGACTCCTACGGCTCCTGCAACTTCCGGATTATTAGTGCCAGACGTAAAAAACAAAGGGTTTGGTATACCTCTATATTTACGTGCAAAACCTAATATGGATTTTACTCTCACTCCAAGAATTTTTAGTAAATATCAAACTTATAAGCTAGAAGCACGTTATCGCCCTAATGATACCGATAATATGAATTTTCAAGGTAGTGACGGTAAATTACCGTATTTTCTAGAAAAAGACGGAAGTGTAGTGAAAAATAAAAAAGTTTCTTCTTATCATTATATAGCAAGCGGTAATTTTATTAGTACCAATAAAGTTTATGATTACGGTTTCAGGGTGGAACGTACATCGGATAAAGCTTATTTAAAAAATTATTATAATAACTACGCTTCATATTTAACTTCTAAAATATTCTTAAATAAAATTCATGAGGCTGATTATTTTTCGGCGGAAGGATTAAGTTTTCAAGGCTTAGGTAGTAATGATAGTAAGTATACCGATCCGTTAGTATTACCGAAAATCAATACAAAAAATGTGATAAATTTGAATGATAACGACAACAGCCATATCGTTGTTGAAAATAATACGTTAATGTACAAAGAAAGAATAGGAAAACAACTTGCTAGAACCTCTTTGCAATTATCCTTTATGCATAATGTGCTGACTTCTTCAGGGCAAATTTTTGATTTTGTAGCAAAAGATAGAGGCGATTTTTATCTTGCTAGACGGGCTTATTTAGATAAGCCGAAAGAAAGTAAATCATTTCAAAGGAATATACCGGAATTGCAAACTTTATGGCGTTATCCGTTAGTAGGTAATATAACAAAAACGATAAATTTACTTATTGAGCCGGTAGTTTCTTTTACTATGGGACGTAAACTATCTAAGAAAGATAAAAAATTTGTTATAATTGATCCTGCTAAATATGAATTATCCGAAAAAAATATCTTTTTATCAAATCGTTATAGCGGTATTGATTGCCATGATTTCGGTAATAGATTAAGTTACGGCTTAAATACTAGTATTGCTAAAGAAGCAAATTATTTAAAATTATTTTTAGGACAGTCGCGTAATACAAGATATAGTATAGATTTGCCGGCTGATGATACGGAAAATGTAGGGCAGATCCTAGGTAATCTTTCTAATAATTTAGAAGTGTTTTATAGCTTTCGAAAAGATAGATATTTCAGACCTATTAGAGATGAAGTAGGAGGAAATCTTAACTATGATAAAATTAACTTTTTAGGTAGTTTTATTCAGCTTACCAATCTTAAAAAATATTATTCCGTAGAAAGTATAAAGGTTTCAAATAATAGAGTGCGACAATTTTATGGAGACATAAATTATCAGCTAGCGGAAAATTGGACTATAGGTTTTGGTGCACGCATTGATCTCTCTAGACGATCTCCAAATTTACTTACTCGAACTATTAGGGTGACATATGCTAAAGATTGTGTTAGAATTACTGCAAAGATTTATTCCGATTATCTAGCCGACGGAAGTAGAGGAATCAAAAAAACTACTTCTTCACCGACTATTTCTATTGGTTTAAAAGTTTTAAACATGTGAGTATACTCGTTTAATTTGAAAAATTGGCTACGTCGTCTTATAAGATCTGTGGTGCTCACGTACTAAATGTACGCTTCGCTCCTCGCCTTATAGACCGATTACTCTTTTCCAAATTAAACTTCATCTACTTACTGTTCACTTATTCAGAGTATCATATGAGAAAATTATTATTAATCATTACCGTTTTTTTTACTTTTAATGTAGCACAAGCATCATTACCGAATATAGTAGCATCCGTAAATGATGAACCTATTACTCTTAATGAGTTCCGTGCTAGAAAAAAAATGATTATGGCACTAAATAATTTTGAAAGTCTAACGCCTGCTCAAGATAAGCAGCTAAGTGACTTAGCAATCAAGAGCTTAATTGACGAATCTTTGCTTTTTCAATATGCCGGAGATAGAGAAATTCCGCAAGAAGAGATAGATAACGCCATTAAATCTATTGAAGATCGTAATAAAATGCCTCACGGTTCTCTTCTTCAGTATCTGAAAAGCAGATCAGTTAATCCTGATAGTTTTATTTCCCAAATTAAATCCGAGTTGATTAAAATGAATATTTTATCAAGTCTATCAAGATCGGTACAAGTAAGTAATAAAGAAATAGATGTCGCAATTTTATCTAGCGATCAAAAAGACGTAGAAATTTCAATGCAAGTATTTACATCTAAAGATAGTGGCAATAAAGCGTTTACGCAGATGAATAATTTGAAAAATCGATTAAAAAAATGCACCGACGTCAAAAAATCGCTTTATGGTAATTTTGCTACTATGCAAATTATTACCGATAAGCTTAGCAAGATAGAAGGTGTAAAACAAACTATTGTAAAGGACTTAACTCCTGATAAAGCAAGTAATGTATTTGAAGTAAATAACAAATTTGAAATAATATTAGTGTGCAGCAAAAAAATCTTAAATGTTAATGAAGATGAAAATAATTATGTAGTAAACTTCCTAACTAATAAAAAGATTTCGCAAAAAGCACAAAAAATGTTTGAAAATATGCGTAAAAAGGCAGCTATAAAGATAATGTTGCCATCTTAATTATAAGGTCTGTCATACCGTGGCTTGACCACGGTATCCAGCAAAAAATTAAAAAAGACTGGATCCCGCGATCAAGTCGCGGGATGACAAAATCGGCTTTTACCAATATCAAAGCTTAAAACCCCATATTCTCATGCTCCCTTCAATTGCAAAACATGCAGCATCTCATCAAATTAATCCTCTTAAAAAGCACGGACAAAATTTTATTTTTGACAGTAGTTTATGTGATAAAATTGTGCGTGCGAGTAATCTTGCAGAAAATAGCCGAGTATTAGAAATAGGACCCGGCACAGGAGGGTTAACTAGGTCAATATTGCAAAAAAAACCTGAATCCTTAACTGTTATAGAAACAGATGAGAGATGTATTCCATTACTTAATGATATTAAAGAATATTATCCTAATCTAAATATTATTAAACAAGATGCTCTTAAAATAAATTTAACCGATTTAAGCTATGATATAGTCACTTCAGTTGGATTTGCATACAAGAAGCGAGGAGCGAAGCCTATACCTAATAGGAGAGCGACGAGTAACGATATAGGCGAGTCCAAATCAATTGACTACAAAGTAACTATAATTTCTAATTTACCGTATCACATAGGTACTGAGTTAGTGATTAGATGGCTGAAAGAAGCACGACTAATTACTAATATGACGCTAATGTTACAAAAGGAAGTAGTAGAACGTATTTGTGCTATGCCGTCAACTAAAGCATATGGCAGGTTATCAGTAATATGTCAGTTAATAGCTAAAGTGGAAAAATGCTTTGATGTAGCACCGACTGCTTTCTATCCACCTCCTAAAGTATATTCTGCGATAGTTAAACTAATACCTTTAGAAAATCCGCCATCTATTACTCTGATAAATAAAGTTGAGCAAATAACAAAGCTTGCTTTTGCAGGACGACGGAAAATGATCACATCATCACTGAAAAACCTTGTACCTAATCTACATGAAGTATTGACTCAGTTGAAAATCAATGATAATTATCGTGCTGAAAATCTTACTCCTCAAGATTATTTGAGAATTGCTGAAATATTATAAGCTTGCATCATGCAGCTTTATCTAACTTTTTTGCTTCTGCTTCGTGCTGTAGTTTATATTCTGTTGCTTTTTCTTCTATATAGTTAAAAAAGAAATAACAAAATGTCAAAAAGCTAGTTAAAATGATTGCAAACGTTATTAATATTAACTTAAGTTCTTTTTTAGAGTTTTCAGCTTTGAATCGCTTTTCCTCCTCTTCATCAATTATAAACTCAGGTAATATATTTGATGCTTCTTCTTTATTTTCCATGCGTTACCATATCTTAAATTTATTAAAAATTAATGATAGAGTTTAAATATCATTTAAGTAAATTATGAAAAGATACTTAAAATAAGTCAACAATTTTTAATCATTAGTTGTGATTTAATATAAATGACTAGTGCTTTTTAAAATAATTTTCTAATAGACAGTTTTAAAATTCAAAATTTTTAACTAAGATATTATTTATAAATTCTGAAATTAGTTATTCTTCTTTCTTGAGTTTCTGATTTTGTTTTTGGGAAATCTACATTATCTTAGCCAAGTGTATGAAAGTGTTTAAGCTTTCTTCATCGTCTTTGGTCATTATATAAGGTACATATAAGCATTTGATGTGTTTTGTCCGATATTTTATTTTTCTCTAAAAACGCATATAATTTATGAGTATTGTTATGTTCATCTTGTATACTAAACGCTTTATTTACTACAACTGATTTATCGGATTTTGACATAAAATCATCAATAAAATAGTTTAAAGAATCTCTAAATAATTTGCTTAATTGCTCATCATTTTCAAGTTCTTCATGTGATAACGATCTTGCGGTTTTCAACTTAAAATATGATTTAATCATTTCAAGAGCAGAATATCTATCGCAGTTATTATTAAGAATTTTATATAACATTTTTTTATTAAAATATGCAGGTATTATTTTTAAATCCTTATTAATAATTTGCTGTTTGTAATAAGATAACTGGCGTATAAAAACGATAACAGTAGCTGTAAGGCCTGCAACTAAGATAGAGTATAAATTTAGTGATTGAAAAAGCATATTTTTAATATATTTAATTATAACTACCAACGATAGTATAGTATTTTTTGCTTTTCAATCTAAAAATGAACCATTGTTGTATATTACTTATTTTTTTCTTTCAATTAGTTTATTTATCACATATTTATTATGCCACTAATAGAACATGAGATTTATATAAATTAACTTTCAACTCAACTAATCGATTTTCATATCTATGACAAGAAAGTTATTAAAAAATAAATTTTCAAAATCTTATTAATTTTTGCTTAAAAATATATTAAAATATAGGAAAATAAAGAAGTTGAACATCCATTAATACAAATAAATAAGCAGCAAGAAAAGGGACCATTTGATATTATTGGTGATGTACATGGTTGTTTTGATGAGTTAAAAAACTTATTAGAAAAGCTCGGTTATAGAATTAAAAAAGGTAATAAATATATTATTACTCATCCTCAAGGAAGACAAATTATTTTCGTAGGGGATTTAGTAGATCGAGGTCCAAACTCACCGGAGGTATTATGCTTAGTAATGGATAGTGTTTCCTCATCTATTGCCTTTTGCGTTAACGGTAACCATGATGACAAACTAAAATGAAAACTTCAGGGATGAAATGTTGTTATTGCTCATGGACTTCAGGAAACACTTGAGCAATTAGAAAACGAGCCGGCAGAATTTAAAGCATCTGTTCTTGAATTTTTAGAAAGTTGAGGTAGCTATTACATATTAGACGATAAAAAATTAGCAGTAGCACATGCCGGCATTAAAGAAAAAGATCTAGGGCGTAGTTCTGAGCGAATAAGTAAATTTTGTATGTATGGTGCAACCAACGGTGAAATTGATGAGTTTAGTTTACCGCTTCGTTATCCGTGGGACCAAGAATATCAAGGAAATACGCTGATTGTTTATGGGCATACCCCTGTTTGTGAAGCACAGTGGCTTAATAATACTATAAATATTGATACAGGATGTGTATTTGGAGGTAAACTTACTGCACTTCGTTATCCGGAAAAAGAATTAGTCTCTGTAGATGCTGCAAAAATTTATTGTAAACCAATCAAACCATTGAAGAAATAATTAGATTATGGATTCACAAATAGTATATAAGCAGCTACAGAGAAATTAAAAGAAATCAATATAAAACCCCCAAATCAAGTAAGCTATGCATGGAATGATCTACCAAATATTATAAAGATAATAAAGAAAAAATAAATATGTATAAGATAGTTCAAATAAAATTTGGCTATCATTATAATTGTAAATATTGTTCATAAGTCCGAGTACAACCGACTAAATCATAACTACCATTAACAGGTGAGGGTAATATATCACTCTTAACTAATTGCTGAATCTTGTGAGTAGTTAAGCCTTACGTCTGTTATTTTATGGCAGATATAGTTCACTTTGAATTAGATTTTTGCATATCTAATATTTCTTGCTTTTTTTCTTTTGCTTCTAAGTCATCAGGATTTAATTCTAATACCTTATTGTATGAACTCAATGCTAAATCGAATTTACCTAATTTTTCTAATATAGTAGCGTAATTAAAATATATATTAGGGTATGTAGGATTCAATTTTATAGCTTTCGAAAAAGCTTCTAAAGCTAAATTATATTCTCCTAATTCTAATAGAAGATTACCTTTTTATCATAAAAAGCTCCAAATAATTAGAGTTTGACTCTATTGCTTTATCGTATGCTTTCAGTGTTAACTCATATTTCCCAAGCTTTTTTAACATTGCTCCTTGGTTAATATAACCTCCAAATTCATTTGGATTTAATTCAATTTCCTTATTAAATGCTTTAAGAGCAAGTTCATATTCTTCTAAAGATATTAGTATAGTACCGTAATTATTATAAATTTCGGAATCGTCAATATCTCCGTCAAGTACTTTATTAAATAATTCAACCGCTAACGTATGGTAGCCTAGTACATAAAAAATAACTCCCTTATAAAAATACGCAGTAAAATAATCAGGCTTTAGTTCTATGGCTTTATTATACGCTTCAACTGCTAGCTCATATTTTCCTAGTTGATGCAAGGTAAGACCTTTATTCTAATATGCATTATAATAATCAGGGTTAAGTTTTATAGCTATATTATATGCTTCAAGTGCTGATTCATATTTGTTAAGTGCCTAAAATGACGTCCCTTGATTAATATAAAATTCAAAATTTTTTGGATCTAATTCTATAGCTTTCTCGTAAGAAAGGAGTGATAACTCATATTTTCCTAACTGATATAATATTATACCTCGAGCAAAATATGCTAATGCATCGTTAGGGTTTAATTTTATTGCTTCATCATATTTTGCAAGCTCTTTTTCGTAATTATTGATATTACTCTCAAGAGTTTGAGGTTTATTATTAAAAAATGATATTTTAGGTAAATAATTACGAAAGCATATAACTAGAACAATAAGAATAAGCAAACTAATCAGTAGCTTATAATACATATTAACATTTACAATTTATTAAAATGTTAATTATACTATATAAACTAATTATTAAAAAGAAAGTATTATGGAACTACTAATACGAAATGTGAAACTATTATATTTCGCTTTTTGTTGCTACTGGTTAACTTCAAATCCCTATATAGCTAGGGATGGTGTGATAGCAAGAGGAGGGGTAGCCAAAATATCTAAAGAAGCCCATATAAACAGACAACATATATATAAAATGCTATCTAGTAAAGGTAATCCAAGTTTCGACAATATCGGTTCTTTATTAAATACTCTAGGGCTGCAGTTGAAAGTCGAGACTTATGCGTTTTAATTTTAATGGTACTCCCTAGCAGATGATTTTAGACAAAATTATAAAATGCGTGTTATTATTATCTGCTTAGCAAATTATAATTTAAAACCTTGAAAGGTTAATGTACGATTTGCTAACCGCAACAAGCCATAGAACACAAATAAGCAATACTTTTATTATGCAATAAAATTTATCAGAATTAGCTAATTGTTTTGAATAGCATTGAATATATAATACAGAGAACCTTAAACTCTGCTTTGTCCTAATTTTTTAAGCTGTGTATTTTTCAAGGATTGTTATTGTAAAATATCCTTTTTATTTGTTAATCTAGTACTTACCATTCCTACTGGAATTGTTTTTGCAGTAGCTGAAGCTTTTTGTAATGTTTCTTTGAGTAGGTTGCTAAAGCCAGTATTTTCTTTTTGATTGTTTTTTGAAAGTTTTTGCTGTATCACTCAGGTATATGGCTAAATCCTGCCTCGTGTTTCTGCTGGTTTTCTAAAGCTTTCTCTAAGTTAACCTTGTGGCTAGAGCCAACGGTTGCAATTACATTATATCCTTTTACTGCGAACTTCATTAATCACGTCAGTCATGTATTGTTCACGATTTTCATTATATAAAGCAGAATCTTTTGTATGCTCTAAATTCCTACCTTCTAAACTAATCACTTTAATTCCATTTTCTTTGGCGGCTTTATATAAAAGTGCATCTTGAAATGTCAGGGTATTTTCTAGCTTTTCAGGAAGTTTTAAAGGATTATTAGGATTTTTCTCGTTATGCTCTAATATATTTGCTATCTTAATTATATCTTTCATCCCCTGATTTTCACCATACTGCTTACACTCAATAGCTATTACTGTATTTTTGTCAATCTTTCCTGCTTGAATTTCTGTAATCAAAGTCTGATTATTGCTTCCATGTTCTGTTGAATGATCGTGCTCTGCTCTAACCTTTACAGTACCGATTTTTTCAGCTTCTACAGATTTTTTAGCATCGATTGCTTTGATATCTATATTTGCTGTAATCGCTGCTTCTCTATCAAGCTTGCTGAGCAGCTCTTGGTTATCGTTTACAGCAGCAAGATGATCATTTAAATTGTATTTTCCCTTTTCGTTTAGCTCTTCTTGAGGCACAAAATGTGTGATGTTTTCTTTTTCGGTACGAGTGAGATGTTGATTACCAAGATCAGAAGATGGTTGTTCAGAAGCTTTTTAAAGATTAGTGGCTTCTTGCTGTTTTTTAATAAACTCAATCGCCGCTGCTTGCCGTTCTAGGCTAAATTTGGAGAATTAAGCTAGAAATTCATCAAAAGATGGTTCTTTTAGCTTTTGTGCCTCTGCAAGATCTTTCTTAAGTTGAACATTTTCTAATTGGCGTACCTCAATTTTTTGTGTAGCATCCTCTAACATTTTATTTTTTTCTAGAGATTGAGTAAGCTTATCGCCGAGGTCGCTGTATTTAGCACCAAGATCGGTGTATTTATCGCCAAGCTTATTGTGTGTAGCGATAAGTTTGTGATGTTCACCGACGAGGCTGTTATATTTATTGATAGCTCTTCGTGTTTAGTGTCGAGTGCATTGTATTTATCGACGAGTCCGTCGTATTGATCAGCAAACCCATTGTGTTTAGCACCAAGTTCGTTATGTTTAGCAAGAAGTCCCTTGTACCTATCCAAAAGTCCGTTGTATTTTTATTGTAGCTCTCTACTTCAAGCTCTGCCTTATCTGCTTGAGCTTTTAATAGATGAAGCTTTTGAGTATGTAGATTATTGTTTTTGCCTAGATTCTGCTGTTGTAAATACTTCTCATAAGCTCTAATATATCCCGCTAAATCATAATTGCCGGCTATCGGTTTTGGTAATATATCGTTTTTTACTAATTGCTGAATCCTACGAGTAGTTAATCCTAATGCTTTAGCTATGTTGGATAGTTTGTGATTGGTAATGTTCACTATTTTAGTAATTTTTTAACTTTTTTGTTTTTAGGTAATAAGTAGTTTTCGGTAGAAATGACTTTTTTACCGATTTCGCTTTCCAACGCTACTCTAGCTTTTTTAGCTATTCCTCCTCCTATTTTACCGGCAATTTTATTTTCTTCTATTCCTGTTGCATTATTAGTTTCTACTACTTGACGAGTAGATAATTCAGCAAGAGCAGTGAATATCAATTCTGCTTCGTTCATGTGATCACGTAAATTTTGATTTTTCAAACCTTTTATATTTTTATGCTCTTTAATGCTTAACCCCCCTGCCCACTCTTGATGAATAATATTAGTTAATATGGTAAAGTCATTTCTTTTGTTACTTCATGATTTTTCCAATAGTCAGTTAGCTTATTTCGTGTTTCTTGTCCCATAATACGTTGTTGAATCCATTTCTCGCTACGACCGTGTCGTTTCCAGTTTTCTCATGCTCTATCAATGGATTTTTCCGGGTCAGAAACTTCCTTGATTCTCTCATAACCGACTTTAGCAAGCCATTATTTAAACGGTTCTGCTTTCAGGGAAGGGACAGACTGAATAATACGCAGTAAGGATTCCGTATTTGCACAGTCTGTTTGATAACGCTTGCCATCGCTACTTAGAAGTTTCAGCTGTACGATTTTTTCGTACAACTCAATAAATCCTTCATTTTCTGACAATTATCTCTTTAAATCCGACCAATATCGACGTGGGGTAGTACTATCAGTTAACGCTCCTACTACATCAACTACTGAAAACCACCATTCGTTATTATGAAAAATTCTTCTGATATCTTTATTTTTAAAAGTTACTAGCTTATTTAGTTCGTGGCTATTATTCATTATAATTACGGTCTTATATTAATTTTTATGAATTATATATATTCTAAATAAATTTTACAACTAATATTAGAAATAAAAATATCTATAGTAAAAAGTAACTAATGATTTATGAAATGGCAAGATGTCATATTTCGCTTTCTGCTCTTATTGATCAACTCAAAACTCCTATATTTATAAGCTTTTTATGCTTTCAATTCTCAAAACGAAGAGAAATGCATTAAAAATTCCTATCGCTAGGGGAGGTATGGGGTAGGCGTTACCCGCTGTTAAAAGGCTAGCAAGTACCTTTTATGTTATTTAGCCGTGTCTAATGCATGGTTAAAACTCTCTGTAAATAGAATAAGGTCTTTTTGTGCCTCCTTCTTCTTGAATACTTGCAAAGTGAGCTTTGCTATAAACAGCAGAGCTATGTTTATATTTATCAGCAAACTCTACTTTAATGTTTGTTCTTTATCTTCTATCCTACCAATTTCTGCTATTATTAAAGATGTGTGGAATGGCTTTGTAAATTTGTGAACATCACCAAATATCTTATCACGGTGTAAGCTATTAACAAAATATTATTGGCAGTACTTGGTGTATTTGAAGCATCCGAGTTTATTAAAATTAGTACTTATTCGGTGATAAAAAACGGCATAGTACTAGGGCATTTAAATAATGAAGAGCATGATTTTATAGCTAAAGCTACGATTTTTGCTGAAAAATATGGATTTGATGAATAGAAAAGATTTGAATCAATATATGATAGAGCTGAACCAGGCAATTAATATCACTTAATATTGAAACCTGAAAAGCTTGACTTTATGCTGCATCCGCCGTTTGATACACTCGTGAATTTGCCCAAAAATGGCGAATGGTACCCGCGGCCGGACTTGAACCGGCAAGAGCTTACGCTCCACGGATTTTAAGTCCGTTATGTCTACCATTCCATCACGCGGGCAAGATCAGTGTACAGTATATTATATACTATTTAATTCGCGGTGAAAGATTAATAAAAAAAATATAAAAAAGCAAGCACTTTTATCGTTAATATATTAGTCTGATATGAAAAAGTTATTAAACCCCTTTAAAATAGTTAGTTTACTCATTAATTTATTAGATAATTAACTTAAATAGTGACAAAATAGTAATAATATGATAGATTAGTTTCAGAAAGTAATACTTTCTCTTGCATGTTATTGACATGTTTATTGACAAATGCCGCAAGGTAAGGTAGTTTTGCATAATGAATTTTTATCAGCTCTTATATTTAAGTGAGGCTTAAAGTAAAATTTAAGTTTTAGTTATTATAAGCGTGTGTTAAGTTCAAATAAGTAATTTCTATCTAATAAAGGTTTTTATGGCTACAAATATAGTAGGTAAAGTTAAGTGGTATAATTCTACGAAGAATTTTGGATTTATTGAACAGGAAAATGGCGGCAAAGATGTGTTTGTACACAAATCAGCCGTAGACGCTGCAGGTTTACATAGCCTTGAAGAAGGACAAGATGTAATTTTTGATCTTGAAGAAAAGCAAGGAAAAGCCTATGCTGTTAACCTCAGAATTAAATAAGTATATTTATAATACCAAAAGCAGCTATCCAAAATTGTTTATAATTTAGGGTAGCCTAGTCATCTTTATCAAAATAGTAAATGCTTTGTTTTTGTCTTATAATAACCTATATAATTTTAAGTATAATAAATTATTTTTACTAAAGGGCATGAAAATGCCCTAAATATAATAATATTATTCTGGCTTGAATAAGATTCTAAAATAGTTTCATTATTCATTATCGTCTTATATATTTAGTTGGTTTTTTGTAATCTAGTTAAGCATATTTTTTGATTCAGGATAATTATATAAGTTGTTATTTTAATTTACTATAACTTATTTTTTAACAATAGACCTCTTGCATAACTTGACCTTATAAAGGGAATAAGAACTTCTACTCTAAGCAAGCGTACTATAGTTAAGTGCGTGGGGATGAGAGGATAGAGTCGATGTCTTAATTATCTTTAGAAATGGGTTATGTAAGAGGTCTAATCAATAATGTGCATATTTTGATTTAAAACTATATTGGATTATATAATGAAAAATTTTAATTTATCTGAAGAATTAATTATTGCTCTTGAGACAATGAATATAACTGAGCCGACTGAAATACAAAAGCAATCGATTCCGGTTGCAATGGCGGGGTCGGACATACTCGCTTCTAGCCAAACAGGTTCAGGAAAAACTCTTGCTTATTTATTGCCGTTAATTGATTCATTTATTAAAAATAAAACTACTGCTTTAATTCTTGTTCCGACTAGAGAACTAGCAATGCAAATACACAGTACTTTAAATAAAGTAACTACATCCTATAAAATTAATAGTGCAGTTTTGATAGGCGGTGAACCGATGCCTAAACAATTTATGCAATTAAAAAAGAATCCGAAAGTGATTATCGGTACGCCGGGGCGTATTATCGATCACTTAAATAGGGGAAGTCTAACAATTGATCGCATAGGCATAACCGTACTTGACGAAATGGATAGAATGCTTGATATGGGGATGAAAGAACAGTTAGACGAAATCAATAAATTTTTACCGGAAAAAAGACAAGTTTTAATGTTTTCCGCTACTATGCCAAAACATATTATTGCTCTTTCTCAAAAATATCTAAACAATCCGGTACGTATTACGGTAGGTGCTACTAATAAAGCAGCTGCAGAAATAAAACAGGAATCCCTACATATTTCTGATAAAGAAAAATTTAGTGAATTAACTAAACAACTTGGTAATAGGGAAGGATCGGTAATTATTTTTGTGAAGACTAAACGCTCTGCCGATCAATTAGCTAAAATGTTAAAATATGAAAATCATAAAGCAGAAGCTATACACGGTGATTTAAGTCAGCGTCAACGTGAAAGAGTAATTTTATCATTTCATAAGTCAAACCATAGAATAATGGTAGCAACTGATGTAGCGGCTCGTGGGCTTGATATTCCTCATACACAGCATGTTATTAATTATGATTTACCTATGTGTCCTGAAGATTATTTACATAGAATAGGTAGAACGGGTAGAGCAGGGGCTACCGGACATGCGTTGTCTTTTATTTCTCCTGATGATGTTATTAGATGGCGTGCAATTGATCGTCTAATAAATAAAGGAGAATCTACGCCACGCAGTGAGTTTAGAAGTGATAAAAATAACCGTAAAAGATCATTCGGTAAAAGAGCCGGCGGTGACGGTAAAAAGTTTAATTCTTTTGATAATAATCACAAAAAAACTTTTGACGGTAACAGTTACAGTAATAAAAGAAAGAAAGTCTCGTAGTTTAGATTTACGTCATTGCGAGGAAATTACATAAGTAATTGACGAAGCAATCCAGTAAAAAATTCTGTAAATCAGAATTTTTTTATTATTTTTCTGGATTGCCACGCGATCAAAGATCGCTCGCAATGACGATCAAGTTAGCTAGGATAACAAATATAAAAAAGGAGAATAAGCTCATAAGTTTAAATTTTTCACGATTTCAATATATATCTAATATTTTCTTTATATTAATAATTTCTTTTCCCGGAGGTTTAATTTATTTACTTACCGGTTCAACGCTTTCTTTTTGGCTTCGAGAATCTGGTTTTGATAAAATCACTATCGGGCTTTTTAGTTTAGTTAATTTTATTCATATATTTAAATTTTTATGGGGTCCTTTACTTGAAAAAGTAAGTTTTACTCCTTTAAGTAAGCGAGGATATAAATATTGTTTAATCCTTGCTTTGGTTAGTTGTATTTTTTGTATATATGTTCTAACAAATTTTAACCCTAATACTCATTTTATACCATTTGCTTTATGCTTAGTAGCTGTGGCATTTTTTTCTTCCATTTATGATATGTTACTTCAATCATCACAGATGTTACTGATTACAAATAAAAATTGGGGCATAAGTGAGGCAGCTTGTACTACAGGTTTTAGAATTGGTATACTTATAGCAGGTTCAGGAGCGTTATATTTATCAACTATCATATTTTGGCGAGATGTTTATCGTGCTATGGCAATTTTATGTATACCATCATTACTATTAATTATAATCTATCCGCTTAAATTTAAAGATAAGATAATTATTAATGATTTTGATAGATTTTGGCATGCTTTTTATGACTTTATCAAGAAACCTAAATGGCTAATAATTGTTAGTTTCATGCTTCTATATCGTCTTCAAGATAATTTTCTTTCAATTATGCCGAATATGTTTTATCTCGATATCGGGTATACGAAGAAAGATTTAGCTCTTGGATATAAAGCTTTCGGTATGTGTGCTGCAATCCTTGGAGGTTTTATAGGCGGGTTTTTGTGCCGAAAATATGAATATTCTTATTTGCTTAAAAAAGCATTAATATATCATGCTTTATCTAGCCTATCTTTTTTATTTCTCTATTTTTATAATCGAGATATTACAAGTCTATATATAGCGGTCTTTTTTCAAGAATTTACCAAGGGCTTAACTATGTCGCCGTTTTTTTCTTACCAATTAAGATGCTGTAGTTCTAAATATTGTATAACCCAAATTGCTTTAATTACTTCTATTGCTTATATTAGTACCATATTGTTTGGTAGTATTTCAGGCTATGCAGCTACTTATTTAGGTTGGACTTATTTTTTTATTGTAGCAGGGTTTTGTTTTATACCGGCTTATATATTAATTAGATATTTACCGCCTTATGTCATTCCTGCGAAAGCAGGAATCCATTGAGCAAAAGGCATAAATGTTATTAGCTTTTAGGCTGTTGCGTACGGACAATTAAATTATTTCTCTTTTTTCTAGATTCCTGCGATCAGTGAAATGACATGGATCTATGCAATAACATCCAAGATAAATACAAATATATTGTAAAAATGGCTCTATCAATTTATAATAGTTAAAAAATTTATTAATGTGCTTTAATTATGTTTATTCAAACTGAAGATACTCCCAACCCTGATGCAATAAAATTTTTCCCAGGGCAGAAAATAAGTAGTGATCAGCCGGTATTTTTTAGTGAGCTTGCTGAAGTAAAAGGAAGAAGCAAACTTGCAGAATCACTATTTCATATTAATAATGTGAAATCAGTATTTTTCGGTAGTGATTTTATAACAGTAACTAAACAAGCTGAAGGTAATTGGCAAGTTATAAAGCCTGAAATTTTAATGGTTATTATGGATCATTTTGTTTCAGGATTTCCTGTATTTGAAGAAAACACCAAAGAAGATAATGTAAATCATAGTTTTGACGGGCTTTCGGAAATAGAGAAGCAAATCGTAGAGATTATTGAAACTAGGGTGCGTCCATCTGTTGCACAAGACGGCGGTGATATAATATATAAAGGCTTTGAAAACGGTATAGTTAAATTAGCACTTCGTGGTGCATGCCTTGGATGTCCTAGTTCCATTATTACCTTAAAAAACGGCATTGAGTCCATGCTTAAACATTTTGTACCGGAAGTGCAAGAAGTTGAAGCTGTAGAGGAAGATTTTGAATAATTTAGTATGCTAACTGCAAGCGACTAAGGACCTTGTTGTGTAGGTTAGTCTTCGTCATTGCGAGAAGAAACTGCAAGTTTCGACGAAGCAATCTAGTAAAAAATTCTGATTTACAGAATTTTTTTATTATTTTTTCTGGATTGCCACGCAGTCTACGACTACTCGCAATGACGTTAAATGTCATATAAGATATTAAATTTTTTTGAAGAATAGTATGGTGCTATTCTTCCTTTGCAGAATTGATTATATCATTTTGATGCCAAATAACGTAATGCAGTTCAACATCTTTTGGAGCATATACTACGATAGGTAGTTTGCTATTATATCTTAAAAATGTTTCATCGCCTAAAAATACACTAACCGGTTGTATGGTTGCTTTTACGTTTGGGCATGCCATCATTGTACTAGCAGGGTGATCGCTAACTTGATCGATTACATAATAATTATATCCCCATCCTTCTAAAGTTTTTGTTTCCAGCTTACCGCCAAACCAAACACGATTACAATCTTTCATTGCATTTTTTGTTGCTTGTAATTCTACTTTTAGCTTTTCTTCATTGGACTCTGTAGGTAAATGAATTACATAACGCTTTTGATTTTCAAGTAGCGTAGGGTGCAATATCTTTTAACGGCTTATCGGTATTAGCTAATAAATAAGTATTTAAAAAACATGATATAAGAAATATTATAATTTTATTTGGCATATGATTATTTTTTTAATTAAAATCCATTATCTCGCCTAAAGGAGTTTATAAGAAGAATTTATTTTGCCATCGGCTATATCAGCACTAAAACCTTCACTATAGTCAACATCACCATTTTCATTTATTTTTTTACTTAAAAATAATATAGCATTTTCAAATTTATTTTCTTTTAATATAGGCTGATTATTTAAACTAAAAACTTTCATGGCAAGCCTTTCATTATTAGGTAATCTAAAATATATTTCTGATCCGTTATTGGATTCAAAAAAATTACATATTATTATAAGCACCTAATAATAATAAATTATTTAATACATCTATGGTCACTTGTTCTTCAAGGTTTATAATTTTAGGAAATAATATGTAATTATTGTGATTATTTTGTATATTTGAAATAAGAATACTTTGAGAGTGATATTGCTGTTTTTCCAAATATATAATTTGCAAAATTATTTTGATTTAATTCGGTAAAATCTAATTCAGCATAGTGTGTTGCTCCGTCAATGTCTAAACTATATACAAGCTTATCTTCCAATATCTCTTCAAATAAATCTTCCCATAGCTCTTGTAACTCTTGTAAAAAATTTTGAGCATGTTCTTTAGTTTTACAAGTATCAATTTGATTTGCAAAGCTTTTTGCTATAAAAAACTTTAAATCTTTTTGATCCGATAAAGATAAATCATGAATGTGACATTTAAATGTTTTATCTACATAATTTATTAGTGATGCAATATCTGCAGGAAAATTTTCAGTTATTTCTAATAATTCTTTTTTATGCTGTTCTGAAATT
This sequence comes from Rickettsia asiatica, assembly GCF_007989425.1. NCBI lineage: Bacteria > Pseudomonadati > Pseudomonadota > Alphaproteobacteria > Rickettsiales > Rickettsiaceae > Rickettsia > Rickettsia asiatica. The sequence continues at coordinate 1,009,065 of NZ_AP019563.1, read as the reverse complement.
ATATTCATATTCTAATCTAATCCCGTTTCTTTCTTAAAAAAGCCGGTATGTCATGAATATCAGACTCTTTATTATCTTGATCTAGAGTATTAATAACAACGTTTTTGCGTTCTAAAGTTTGATTATTTGAAGCACGTAGAGAACCCCATATTTTTCCTAAAAATGATGGTTTTGGTGAGTCATCTTCAGATTGGTTGAAAGTATTTACATGTAACCCCAGCTCTTTTTCATTTCCGATAAAATTTTGATTCATTGGAGAGTCAGTAATTTCAATATTTTCGGTACTGTAGCTGTTAAAATCAGGAATTTCTTCTATTTGTATAGGTTGTGCTATAGCTTCATTATAAGTTTCTGCAGGAACTGTATTGGTAGTTTCAGCTATTGCGGGTTTATATGTCGGTACTTTATCGGCATCAATACCGGTAGCAACAACCGATACTCTGATAATTCCTTTTAGTTCCGGATTAAATGTTGAACCGAAAATAATATTAGCATCAAGGTTATCTACTTCTTCTCTAATTCTATTAGCAGCGTTGTCAACTTCAAATAAGGTCATGTCGGAACCACCGGTAATATTAATTAATACCCCTCTTGCACCGCACATTGAGCTATGATCTAGCAGCGGATTTGAAATTGCAGATTCTGCCGCTTTAATGGCTCTATCTTCGCCACTAGCTTCACCCGTACCCATCATTGCTTTACCCATTTCGCTCATTACTGCTTTAATATCGGCAAAATCAAGATTAATAAGTCCTGGCATAATCATTAAATCCGTTACTCCTCTAACGCCTGCATGTAATACGTCATCTGCCATTTTGAAAGCATCGGCAAATGTCGTTTGTTCATTAGCAATACGGAATAGATTTTGGTTCGGTATTACAATTAAAGTATCAACGAATTGCTGTAATTCAATAAGTCCTTTATCGGCAGTTTTCATACGATGACCGCCTTCAAAATGGAAAGGTTTAGTTACTACTCCAACCGTAAGGATGCCTAATTCTTTAGCAATGCATGCAATAACCGGTGCAGAACCGGTACCTGTACCACCACCCATACCTGCCGTAATAAATACCATATTGCTATTTTCTAGGTAACTACGAATTTCGCTTTCTGATTCTTGAGCAGCAAGTGCTCCAACCTCAGGAGAAGCTCCTGCCCCAAGACCTCTAGTCGTAGAAACACCGAGTTGTATTTTGTTGGTGCATAAAGAATGTTCAAGCGATTGTGCATCAGTATTAGCTACTACAAAATTAGTACCTTGCAGATTAGCACTAATCATATTATTTACTGCATTACTACCTGCACCCCCGACGCCGAAAACCGTAATGGTCGGCTTTAATACTATATTTTCAGGAGCTTTTATATTTAAAACCATGATAATCTTTTATTTATATAATTTGTGTCTAAGTATAATAAAAGATTTAGACTGTGTGAAGAAAAATTTAATTAATCTATCTGGTATTGCAGATTAGTTAATAATTTAACGTCATTGCGAGGAAAAATTGAAAATTTTGACAAAGCAATCCAAAAAAAAATTCTAATTTACAGAATTTTTTTTTATTATTTTCTGGATTGCTACGCAGTCGAAGACTGCGTAGCTCATGACGATATCTATATTTAGTTAGCAACCCCCATGTTCATCATAAAAGAACTATGAGACAGTTATGGAGCAATCGGCTATAAACGGTTTAGAATTCACCATTTTCTACCTTCATCTCTAAGCTCTTTAATAGTATAAGGAGCTAATGTTTTACCTTGGCTGAATTCTCTTATTTGCTCTACTATATTATCCATTTTAGGCTTTTGAGTTATAGGTATAATTTTTGCAACCGGCGTATTATGCTTACAGATAGTAATTTGTTCGCCGTCTTGTATACACTGTATTAGATCGGAAAAATGAGTTTTTGCTTCGGGTAGGTTAATTTGATTAGATAAATTTTGTTTCACATAGGTACATATAATAAATAGACTAATTTAATATTATCCTATTTATAAGATTTTGTACAATAATATTAATAATTTAAACTAATATCTTTATACAAAATCTAGGATTGACTAACCATTTTTTCAGGTACTACTATTTTATCAAACTCTTCTTCTGATAAAAGATTGAGTTTTTTTGCGGCTTCTTTTAAAGTGATCCCGTGCTTATATGCTTCTTTAGCAATTTTTGCGGCATTATCATAGCCGATATGTGGATTAAGGGCTGTAACTAACATTAGAGATTTATCACGTAAATCATTAATGCGTGCTATATTAGGTTCTAATCCTTTAACACAGTGAGTAACAAAGCTATTTACGCTATCGGATAACAGCTCTATAGATTGTAGGATATTGTATATTATTACGGGTTTAAATACGTTAAGTTCAAGATGCCCGTTTGAGCCGGCAATAGTAACTGTAACATGATTTCCCATCACCTGACTGCACACCATTGTTAAAGCTTCGACTTGTGTAGGGTTTACTTTACCGGGCATAATCGAAGAACCAGGTTCATTCTCAGGTAAATACAGCTCACCAAGACCGCATCTTGGACCGGAGCCGAGCAGTCTTATATCATTTGCTATTTTCATTAAGCTAACTGCTATAGTATTAAGAGTTCCTGAAAATTCTACTAAGGCGTCGTGGGCAGCTAGGCTTTCAAATTTATTAGGAGCCGTCTTAAAAGGTTGTTTAGTAAACTCTGCCACTTTCTCGGCAAATTTTATATCAAAGCCTATTTTTGAGTTAATACCTGTACCGACTGCTGTTCCTCCTTGAGCAAGTAGATAAACTTTTTTTAGTGCATCTTCTATACGTTCTAAAGCATACTCTATTTGTGTAATATATCCAGAGAATTCCTGTTTAAGAGTTAAAGGAGTTGCATCCTGCAAGTGGGTACGTCCTATTTTTATGATTTTATCCCAATCTTTTGACTTGTCTTGCAAAGAGGTAAGTAAATTATTCAAAGCCGGTATCAGTTGCTGTTTAGTTGCAAGTACGGTTGCTATATGCATAGCGGTTGGAAAAGAGTCGTTGGATGATTGTCCTTTATTAACATGATCGTTAGGATGTACCGGAGATTTGCCGCCTTTTTTGCCTGTTAATCTTTCGTTGGCAATTGAGGCAATAACCTCGTTCATATTCATGTTTGTTTGTGTACCTGAACCTGTTTGCCAAACTACTAAAGGAAAATTATCCTCAAATTCGCCTTCTAATATTCTATCCGCGGCTTTATCTATACTTATAGCTATTTTAGCTTCTAAATCACCAAACTCATGATTAACCTGTGCTGCACATTTTTTTAAAATAGCAAGAGCACGAATTAAAATTTCAGGCATTTTTTGCTTGCCTATTTTAAAATTTTCTAAAGATCTTTGAGTTTGAGCCCCCCAATAAAATTTTTCTTCTATTTGAATTTCTCCAAAAGAGTCGCTTTCGGTTCTGTAATTTTTCATAAATTGTTAAATGTTATATAATTATCTATTTTTTTCATAAAATGATCACTTACTGCATTCAAGTCTAATTGCTCGGCTAATTTAGCAAAGCTATAATATAATTTGTCTGTTAAAGAAGCTTTTTTTAGATTCTTAGCAATAAATACTAATGTGCTTTCTATCATAAGATTACGATTAAAACTATAAAATTTTTGCCAATGTTCTTTATATTTAGGTTCGGAAGATTCTATATAATCGATATATAGGTTTAGTAATTACTGCTTTACCTTGATATATATCAAATATAGTATTATTAATTAATCTTTCATTCTTGAGGTTATTGATCACTTTATCAAAAAAATTGTTTAATATAGCCGTTGTTATCTCTTCTTCTGTAAGTTCATTTATAAATATGTCTAATTGTTTTTCAAAACTCTCGATAATTTGTTCATTTGGTCCCCTTTTCATGACTTTTCTCTCAAATTAATTGATATAATAAAAGTTTATGACTTTAATTTTAGTAGACTAAATATTTATATCGAAGTAAATAAAAAACAATATTTGATTTATTAAAAATATTATTTATGTAATGAATGAAAAATTATAGAAGCGGCATTTGATACATTAAGACTTTCTACTCTCTTAGAAATAGGGATTTTGGCTAAATAATCACATGTTTCTTTAACTAATCTTCGCATGCCTTTATCTTCTGAACCAAATACTAATGCTATTTTGTCGGAAATTAATTTATCGGTAAAGTAGTCATTTGCAGAACCTGTTAGACCTATAATCCAAAAGCCGTGTTTTTTAAGATAATTCATATATGAGCGTAAGTTAGTCACTTTAATGATAGGTATTAATTCTAAAGTACCGCAAGCTGCTTTAGCAATGCTACCGCTTTCATTCGGAGAATTATCTTGAGGTAATATTATAGCATTTATATCAAAAGCAGTGGCACTGCGAATAATTGCTCCAATATTTTGTGTGTCTGTTATTTGATCAAGAATCGCAATTTTACATTTTGGGTTTTTTATATCTATGTCCTCTAGATTATAAGAAAAAATCGGTCTAACTTTTGCAGCTATTCCTTGATGTGTTTGGTTTTCCAGTAATTTAGATAAAATATCGTTATTAACAATTTCATAAGATCTAGTACCTATTAATTTTTTGTTTGTATCAAAAATTTCCCTAGTGCATAAAATATTTTCAATTTGACGTTTTGGATTATTTAGAGCAGAAAATACAGGATGTTTCCCATACATATAATAACAATTTTTAGAATCAAGTATTTTATTTTGCATCTTATTGAAAACCGTTAGTAATTTGTTCTTGACAGAAGCTACTATTTATTATAGAAAGTTACAACTAAATAAATGTGCAAGCTGCTATTTGTTTATTTGATGATTCGGCAAGAAGTTTTATTAAGTCCTAATACTAATTATATAATTGTATTTTACAGTGAATTAGTCTATTTAATACAGTAAAGTTCTTTAGGAGGGGTGGCCGAGTGGTCAATGGCAGCAGACTGTAAATCTGCCCGCGTAAGCGTTCGAAGGTTCGAATCCTTCTCCCTCCACCACTTAAATGGTTCAGGGAAGCATATCATTTTATTTTAAAAGATTTCATGTATATATGGATTTTATTTAAAAATAAAACATAATTGTGTATATTTATAAATCTGAATAAAATTTGACATAGCACTGTTAACAAAATAGCTTTTAAATTATTTTATTAACAGTGCCACAATGCGGGTGTAGCTCAATGGTAGAGTTCCAGCCTTCCAAGCTGGCTATGTGGGTTCGATTCCCATCACCCGCTCCAGAGGATAGTGGTAACAAATAAATTTAGCAAAAAAATGCACTTATAAAAAATTAACTTGTATTAAACCTAAAAAATTGTAGAGAGTAATAATATGGCAAAAGCAAAATTTGAACGAACTAAACCGCACGTTAATATAGGTACGATCGGTCACGTAGATCATGGTAAAACTTCCTTAACGGCAGCAATAACTATAGTACTTGCTAAGACAGGTGGAGCAAAAGCTACAGCGTATGATCAAATTGATGCTGCTCCTGAAGAAAAAGAAAGAGGTATAACTATTTCTACTGCACACGTAGAATATGAGACTAAAAATAGACACTATGCACACGTAGATTGTCCGGGACACGCTGACTATGTAAAGAACATGATAACCGGTGCTGCTCAGATGGACGGTGCAATATTAGTAGTTTCTGCTGCTGATGGTCCTATGCCGCAAACTAGAGAGCATATATTACTAGCAAAACAGGTAGGTGTACCTGCTATGGTAGTATTCTTAAATAAAGTAGATATGGTGGATGATCCTGATCTATTAGAACTAGTAGAGATGGAAGTAAGGGAATTATTATCAAAATATGGTTTCCCAGGTGATGAAATACCTATTATTAAAGGTTCTGCACTTCAAGCTTTAGAAGGAAAGCCTGAAGGTGAGAAAGCTATTAATGAGTTAATGGATGCAGTAGATAGCTATATACCGCAGCCTGTAAGAGCTACGGATAAACCTTTCTTAATGCCGATAGAAGATGTGTTCTCTATTTCAGGAAGAGGTACTGTTGTAACCGGTAGAGTAGAGTCAGGAATAATTAAGGTAGGTGAGGAAATTGAAATAGTTGGTCTAAAAGATACGCAAAAAACTACCTGTACCGGTGTAGAAATGTTTAGAAAATTACTTGATGAAGGGCAAGCCGGAGATAATGTCGGTATATTACTACGCGGTACAAAAAGAGAAGAAGTTGAAAGAGGACAAGTACTTGCAAAACCGGGTAGCATAAAACCGCATGATAAGTTTAAAGCTGAAGTATATGTGCTTAGTAAAGAAGAAGGTGGACGTCATACCCCATTTACTAATGACTATCGTCCGCAGTTCTATTTTAGAACAACAGACGTTACCGGTACAATAAAATTGCCTGCTGATAAGCAGATGGTTATGCCTGGAGATAATGCTACTTTTACAGTAGAATTAATTAAACCGATTGCTATGCAGGAAGGGTTAAAATTCTCTATACGTGAAGGTGGTAGAACAGTGGGTGCCGGCGTAGTAACTAAAATAAATAACTAATTGATTTTATAAATACCTATTATTAAAAATAATAGGTATTTAATATTTTAAGATGTAATAGATATCTTTCCGAACTAGCTATCTGAAGAAGACATGGAACGCAGAACCGCAGCGTACATAAACGTACGTGAGGATGCGAGTACCAGCGACGTACAAATTACCTCTAGAAGCAAAGTTTAGGAAGATGTCTAAAAAACATCTTGCTGTTTAAATATTAGGTTTACTGAATGAAAAATAAAATCAAAATTCGTTTAAAATCATTTGATCATCGTAGTCTTGATCAAGCTACAAAAGAGATAGTTAATGCTGTTAAAAGAACATTTGCTAACATTAATGGTCCTATTCCTTTACCTAGAAAAATTGAAAGATTTACCGTAAATAGGTCTCCTCATGTACATAAGAAGTCAAGAGAGCAATTTGAAATTAGAAAGCATAAAAGATTATTAGTTATAGATGATCCGAATCCGGCGGTTGTTGATGCTTTAAGTAAAGTTGATTTAGCAGCAGGTGTTGATGTAGTGATTGAATTAGAGAGTGGGGAATAAATGAGAACCGGTATAATTGCTCAAAAAATTGGGATGACTAGTGTTTTTAATGATAAAGGAGAAAGAATTTCTTTAACATTAGTAAAAGTTGATGATTGTCAAGTAGTAGGGCATAAAACTCTAGAAAAACATGGATATAATGCTTTGGTTATCGGTGTAAAAGATAAAAAAATATCTAGAGTAACCAAACCTATGAAACAAGTTTTTGCTAATGCTAAAATGTCTCCTAAAACTAAACTAAAAGAATTTAGAATTTCTGAAGAGAATTTTATTGATATAGCAGCAAGTCTAGAAGTAGATCATTTTACGGCAGGACAATTTGTGGATATAACGGCAACTACTATAGGTAAAGGATTTGCCGGTAGTATGAAAAGACATAATTTTAGAGGTCTTGAAGCTTCTCACGGTGTTTCTATATCCCATCGTTCACACGGTTCTACAGGACAAAGACAAGATCCAGGAAAGGTTTTCAAAGGCAAAAAAATGGCCGGTCATATGGGATGTAACCAAGTTACTATTCAAAATTTGAAAATATTTGCCGTTGATAAAGAGCGTAAGCTTATTATGATTCAGGGTAGTATACCTGGTCACAAAAATTCGTATCTTTCAGTAAAAGATGCAATAAAAAAGATTTCAATAACTGTATGATAGATATTTAGACATACTTGTTGAGGTTATCAAATTAACAAAAACGCCATGCAATATTATTTATATAAAAGTTTTATATAAGACTGTATAAGGTTAAATAAAGATGAAAACTAAAATATTAAGTCTTGCTAATGAAGAAGTTGGTGAGATTAGCTTAAATGAAGATATATTTGCTGTTGAATTTATCAGAGATGATATAATAAAGCAGGTTATTGATTGGCAGAGAGCTAAAGCAATGTCCGGTAACCATAAAACTAAAACAATATCAGAAGTATCAGGAACCACAAAAAAACCTTTTAAGCAAAAAGGTACAGGTAATGCAAGACAAGGCTCCCTTAGATCGGTACAGATGCGTGGTGGTGGTGTAGCTCACGGACCTAGAGTACGTAGTCATGCAACAAAATTACCTAAAAAAGTACGAAAACTTGGTTTAATTCATGCTTTATCCGAGAAATTTGCTGAAGGAAAATTATTAGTAATAGATTCTTTAAAGCTAGATAAGCCTAAAACTTCTGTTCTTGTAAATATATTAAACAAATTTCAAGGGAAAAGTTTCTTTGTAATAGACGGAAATGAAGTAGATATTAATTTTTCTTTAGCTGCAAAAAATATTTATAATACTGTGATTGTTCCACAAATAGGAGCAAATGTTTATGATATAATACGACATGAATATGTCTTATTATCACAAGAAGCAGTGAGTGTTTTAGAAGAGAGGTTAAGATGAGTTCTTATAAATACTACGATTTAATTAGAAAACCTATTATTACAGAAAAAACTACAACCCTTTCAGAACAAAATAAATACGCTTTTTATGTAGATAAATTTGCTGAAAAACTTACCGTTAAAAAGGCTATAGAAGAAATATTTAAAGTAAAAGTAAAAAAAGTGAATATTTTAAACGTTAAAGGTAAGAAGAAAAGATTTAAAGGAATTATAGGGACTCAAATCAATAGAAAGAAAGCTATTGTTACATTAGAAAAAGACCATAATATCGATTTTGCCGGAGGAATTAAATAAATGGCTTTAAAAAACTTTAATCCAATTACTCCTTCTCTTAGGGAGTTAGTTCAAGTTGATAAAACTAGTTTATGGAAAGGCAGACCTTTAAAATCTTTGACCAAAGGTATATCTAAAACCGGTGGACGAAATAATCAAGGTAGAATTACTTCTTGGCACAGAGGTGGAGGACATAAAAAATTATATCGTGTTATTGATTTTAAAAGAAATAAAATAGATATTGCTGCTATTGTCGAAAGAATAGAGTATGACCCTAATAGAACTGCTTTTATTGCTTTAATAAAATATGAAGACGGGGAATATTCTTATATTTTAGCACCGCAAAAATTATCTGTAGGTGATAGAGTAATATCAAGTCAAGATGCTGATATAAAAATAGGAAATTGTTTACCTTTAAAATTTATTCCTATCGGTACTACTTTACATAATGTTGAAATGAAAGTCGGTAAGGGCGGCCAAATTGCAAGATCTGCAGGTACTTCAGTAGATCTAGTAGGTAAAGATTCAGGATATGCTCAGATTAAATTAAGATCAGGTGAATTTAGGTTAGTACCTTTAGATTGTAAAGCTACTATAGGTAGTATATCTAACCCGGATCAAAAAAATATTAATTTAGGCAAAGCAGGTAGAAATAGATGGCTCGGTTGGAGACCGCATGTTAGAGGTGTAGCAATGAATCCTGTAGATCACCCTCATGGCGGTGGTGAAGGTAAAACTTCAGGAGGACGCCATCCTGTTACTCCTTGGGGATTCCCAACCAAGGGTAAGAAGACACGTAAAAATAAACGTACTTCAAAATTTATCGTAAAGAAAAGAAAATAGATTTTAAATTAATTAGGTATTAGTATGGCACGTTCAATATGGAAAGGGCCTTTTGTAGACGGTTATTTAATAAAGAAAGTTCAAAAATTAATGGAATCAGGTAAATCTGAAATGATTAAAACTTGGTCTAGAAGATCAACGATTTTACCTATTTTTGTAGGGTTTACCTTTTCTGTTCATAATGGCAATAAATTTATTCCGGTTTCTATAAATGAAGAAATGGTTGGAAGAAAATTAGGTGAATTTGCTCCTACTAGAACATTTCACGGTCATGGAGCAGATAAAAAAGTCAAAAGAAAGTAAAGATTTATATGGTACAGGAAAATAAAAATTTTGCTACGGCAAAAGCTAAATCTATTAGAGTAAGTCCAAGGAAGCTAAATTTAGTTGCAGCCTTTATTAGAAATATGAAAGTATCTGAAGCATTGGTACAATTAACTTTTTCTCCTAAAAGAATTGCAAAAGTTGTAAAAGATTGTTTACAATCTGCTGTTGCAAATGCTGAAAATAATTTAGGTCTAGATATAGATAGATTGGTTATTACTAAAGCAACTGTAGGTAAGGCTTTAGTAATGAAAAGAGTTATGCCAAGAGCAAAAGGAAGAGCAACTAGAATAAATAAGTTTTTTAGTAATCTTTATATAACTGTTACAGAAAAAGAGGATAATTAAAATGGGGCAGAAAGTTTGTGCACATGGTTTTAGAGTTGGACCGACTTTAATTAAAGGTTGGGATTCTGTATTATATGCAGAAAAACATTATAAAACTCTTTTTATACAAGATTTAAAAATTAGGGATTTAATAAATAAGGGTTTTAATCAAGCTCAAATTAGCAGAGTTTTAATCGAACGTCCTTCTAATAAAAGTATTATAATTAATATTAATGCCAAAAAACCAAATATCATTATCGGTAGAAACGGTAGTGAAATTGATAAGCTAAAAAAAGCTGTCGAGAAAATGACTTCTTTAAAAGAAGTTTATATAAATATTCATGAAGTTAGAAAATTTAATATAGATGCTGCTATAGTAGCTCAAACTATAGCACTGCAGCTTGAAAAAAGAGTTTCTTTTAGAAAAGCCATGAAAACAGCAATTCAGGCTTCATTTAAACAAGGTGGACAAGGTATAAGAGTTAGTTGTTCAGGAAGACTTGGAGGTGCTGAAATTGCTAGAACCGAGTGGTATATAGAAGGAAGAATGCCGTTACATACTTTAAGAGCTGATATTGATTATTCAACAGCTGAGGCTATAACTACTTATGGAGTTATAGGGGTTAAAGTGTGGGTTTATAAAGGTGAATATACAGAAAATAAAAGATATAATTAATTTTAAGTATTAAAATGTTAGCTCCAAAAAAACAAAAATTTAGAAAAGCTCATAAGGGTAGAGTTGCTTCAAAAGCAAAAGCAGGTACGATGCTTGCTTTTGGATCGTTTGGTCTAAAATCTATAGACGGTTGGCGTGTTACTGCAAGACAAATAGAAGCAGGAAGGAAAGCTGCTACTAGATGTATGAAAAGGCAAGGAAGATTATGGATTCGCATTTTTCCGGATGTTCCCATTTCTAAAAAGCCTGCCGAAGTAAGAATGGGTAAAGGTAAAGGTTCTCCTGAATTTTTTGCAGTTAGAGTTTCGCCTGGAAGAATTATGTTTGAAATTGAAGGGGTAGAAGAAAATATTGCACTTAGAGCTTTGGAGCTTGCAAGTGCAAAATTACCTGTTAGAACAAGGATAGTGAGACGTTATGAATGATTTAAAATTATTAAGAAGTAAGTTATCTACTGAAACAATAGAAGAGCTTTATAAAAACCTTAATCTTTTAAAGAAAGAATTATTTAATTTAAGATTTCAACAAGCTTTAGGTGAGTTAAAAAATACTAGTAGGTTTTCGTTAGTCAAAAAGTCTATAGCACGTATTAAAACTGAATTAACAAAAAGATCTAATAGTGAGGAATATTAAAATGCCGAAAAGAGTGTTACAAGGCGTGGTTATAAGTTCAAAAGCTGATAAGACGGTTACAGTAAAAGTAGAAAGAAAGTTTAAGCATCCTATTTATAAAAAATTCGTGAAAGTTTCTAAAAAATATGCTGCTCATGATTCAGAAAATAAATATCAAGAAGGAGATAAAGTTAGTATAATTGAAAGTCGTCCTATCTCAAAAACCAAAACATGGATAGTGGTAAATGGGGAATAAAGTTTTTTAATCTTTGACTTTATAAGGTAGATTATTTATTTTATCTCTCGTATATAAAAAATTGGAAGTAGTTTATGATTCAAATGCAGAGCATCTTGGAAGTTGCAGATAATTCCGGTGCTAAAAAAGTTATGTGTATTAAAGTTTTAGGTGGTTCTCACCATATGGTGGCAAAGTTGGGTGATGTTATAGTTGTATCTGTTAAAGAAGCTATACCCGGCGGTAAGGTTAAAAAGGGTGATGTTTATAAAGGCGTGATTGTTCGTACAAAGACCGGAGTAGTAAGACCTGACGGTAGTACAATAAAATTTGATAAAAACGCATTAGTGCTTTTGAATAAACAAGATGAACCTATCGGTACTAGAGTTTTCGGTCCTGTTACAAGAGAACTTAGAGCGAAAAAATATGTTAGAATAATGTCGCTTGCAGAGGAAGTGTTATAAATGATTAAATTAAAAGTAAAAAAAGGTGATGAAGTTGTTGTTATTACTGGAAAGCACAAAGGAACAAAAGGTAAAATATTAAAAGTTTTTCCTGAGGACAGTAAAGTAATTGTTTCTGGAGTAAATTTAGTAAAAAAGCATACTAAACCTAATCAAATGAGTGAGGGCGGGATAATAACTAAAGAATTACCTATACATATCTCAAATATTGCACACATCGATCCAAAAACCGGTAACCCTACCAAAGTAGCTTTTAAATTCTTAGAAGACGGTTCTAAGGTTAGAATAGCAAAGAAATCAGGGGAAATTATCGGTAAGGAAGGTAAATAATGTTAAGATTTAAAGAATTATATCAGCAAAAAATTATTGAAAACTTACAAAAAGAATTTTCTTATAAAAATAAACACGAAATACCACAAATTAAGAAAATTATTATAAATATGGGAGTAGGGGAAGCAATAGCCGATTCCAAGGTGATTAATAATGCAGTAAATGATCTCACATTGATTTCCGGTCAGAAGCCGGTTGTAACGTTAGCAAGAAAATCTATTGCAACCTTTAAATTACGCGAAAATATGAAAATAGGCTGTAAGGTTACATTACGTAAAGATAGAATATATGATTTTTTAGAGAGGTTAGTAATTGTTGCATTACCTCGTGTTAAGGAATTTCGCGGTTTTTCTTATAAAAGTTTTGACGGTAAAGGAAATTTTACTTTTGGATTAAAAGAGCAGATAGTCTTTCCTGAAATTAATTACGATAAAATCGATACAATAAGGGGTATGGATATTACAATCGTTACATCTGCTAAAACGGATAAAGAAAGTAAGTATTTGTTATCAGGGTTTAATTTACCTTTTTATAATTAATTTTTAGGGTATGTATAATGGCAAAAGTAAGTTCGATAAAAAAGAACGAAAGTAGGAAAAAAAAATCACAAAGTTTACATAATAAACGTTTAGCACTAAAAAGTAAAATTTATGATAAAAATATTTCATTAGAAGAGCGTTTTTCTTTGGTAATGTCGCTTGCACAATTACCTAGAAATTCATCATCTACTAGAATAAGAAATAGATGTGAACTTACAGGTAGACCAAGAGGTGTTACAAGAAAATTCGGTATATCGAGGAATAAGCTTAGGGAATTAATAGGTAGAGGCTTAGTGCCCGGTATAGTTAAGTCAAGTTGGTAAAAGTCGATAGGTAAATAATATGTCAATGACGGATAATGTAGCAGATATGTTAACTAGAATTAGAAACGCTTATAAAAGTAAATTGATAAATGTTTCTTTTCCTAGTTCTAAAATTAAAACTTCAATTTTAGATGTTTTGCAAAAAGAAGGTTATATAAAAGATTATATAACTACTCAAAAAAATAATATTAGTTATACTGAGGTAGCTTTAAAATATTCTGTTAACGGTGATGCTTCTATATGCGAAATTCATAGAGTATCAAAGCCTGGAAAAAGAGTATATTCTGCTATTAAAGATTTGAAAGGATATTATAATAATATGGGTATATATATTCTTTCTACTCCTTACGGTGTTATATCTGATAGAGAAGCTCATATTAAAAATGTCGGCGGCGAAGTAATTTGTAAAGTATTTTAAGGTAAAAAAATGTCACGTGTTGGAAAATTGTCGATTATTATACCTGAAGGTGTAAAAGTTGGTTTAAATGATTTAGAAGTAAAAATATCCGGACCTAAAGGCGAATTATCAAAAACTTTTAAAGGTAATATAGCAATTTCATTGACAGAAAATAAGCTTTTAGTAAAACCTTTAGCCGCAAATAAAAATGCACGTGCTATGTGGGGTACTGCAAGGAGCATAATATCAAATATGGTTACCGGCGTTAAAGAAGGGTTTAAGCTTAAACTTGAAATTAACGGAGTCGGTTACAGGGCAATGGTAAAAGGTAAATATTTAAATTTAATGCTTGCTAAAAGCCATAATACAAAAATTGAAATACCTTCAGATATTAAAATAGAGGTACCTAAGCAAAATATTATTATTCTTGAGGGAACAGATAAAGAAAAGTTAGGACAATTTGCTTCAATTATTATAAAACAGAGACCACCTGAGCCTTATAAAGGAAAAGGAATTAAATTTGAAAATCAATTTATACCGCGTAAAGAAGGTAAGAAAAATTAAATTTAAGAGTTAAATATGCGTAGTGCTAAGCTAAAATTTGAAAACAGAAGAAGTAGAATAAGACATAAAATATCTAAAACATCTAATAGAGTTAGATTATCGATATTTAAGTCAGGTAGACATATATATGCACAAATTATTGATGATTCTAAGTCTATAACGATTGCTTCTGCTTCAACTTTAGATGAGAAAATAAAAAAATTAAAAAAATCTCATTGTAATATTGAAAATGCTATCAAAGTAGGTGAAGAAATAGCAAAAAAAGCTGATTCTGCAGGGATAAAAGAAGTAGTATTTGATAGAGGCGGATATAAGTATCATGGTATTGTAAAAGCTCTAGCTGATGCAGCTAGAGAGAAAATAAAATTTTAGGTTATAAGGTTGTAGTAATGTCTAAAGTTAAAAAAAATGAAGAGACTTTAAGCGAAGTTTTAGTTGATGTAAATAGAGTTACAAAAGTAGTAAAAGGCGGTAGAAGATTTACTTTTTCTGCTTATATAGTTGTCGGTGATAAAGCCGGCAGAGTCGGAGCGGGACACGGAAAAGCTAAAGAAGTAAACGAAGCTCGAGGCAAGGCAAAACAAGCTGCTAAAAAGAGAATGATGCAAGTACCTTTATATCAAAATAGGACTATTCACCATGACGTTGTCGGTAAAAGTGGAGCTGCTAAAGTGATTTTAAGAAGAGCTAAAGCAGGTACGGGCGTTATAGCCGGAGGGTCTATGAGAGCAATTTTTGATTCTTTAGGCATTCATGATATTGTTGCTAAATCAATAGGTTCAACGAATGTTTACGCAATGATTTCTGCAACATTTGATGCATTAAATAAACTTGCATCACCAAAATCTATTGCTATGAGAAGAGATAAAAAAGTAAATGAAATATCTATAAAATCTTCTGATATTCAAGTTAATGAATAATGTTGCGTAAGTAAGGTGAAGTTATGAATAATAAGATCAATAATATAAAAATTACTCAAGTTAAAAGTGCTATAGGTCGTAAGTATGATCAAAGATTGACATTAGTTGGGCTTGGTTTAAACAAAATTAATAAGACTGTTATTCTTGAAAATACTAATTCAATCAAAGGAATGATTGAAAAAGTAAAGCATTTGTTAAAAATAGAAAATATGTAATTAGAGTTTTTAAATGAAATTAAATGAATTATATAATAATATAGGTGCTAAAAAAAATAAAAAAAGAATAGCACGCGGTATTGGTAGCGGTAAAGGAAAAACCGGTGGTAGAGGAATTAAAGGTCAAAAATCTAGATCTGGCGTTGCAGTAAAAGGTTTTGAAGGTGGTCAAACACCTATGATCAAAAGACTACCTAAAAGAGGGTTTAATTGTATTTCAACTAAAAAATACAATATAATAAATATTTATAATATTGAAGAAGCATTAGCTGATGGGCGTTTAAGTATTGATGATACTATTACCAAAGAAAAACTGGTAGAAGTTGGATTAATTAATAACAAAAATAATAAAAATCTAGTGAAGTTATTATCTATTTGTAGTGATGATTTCGCTGCTCCTCTATCATTAAAATTAGATGCTTATTCTTCTAAAGCTAAGGATTTAATAGAGAAAGCAGGTGGAAAATTATTATAGTATATGGGGCAGAATTTTTCTAAAAAATCCGGTAATGATTTAGTTAGTCGCATTGTTTTTACTATTCTCATTCTTATAGTATGTAGATTTGGGTCTTTTATACCTATACCCGGTATAGATTCAATTGCTTTAAGTAGTGTGGCTGAAAAAAATCAATCCGGAATACTCGGAATGTTCAATATGCTATCCGGAGGATCGCTAGGTAGAATGTCTATTTTTGCTTTAGCAATTATGCCGTATATTACCGCCTCAATTATTATCCAATTAATGTCAGTTGCATATAAACCTTTGGAAAATTTAAAAAAAGAAGGGGAAGTCGGCAAAAGGAAAGTAAATCAGCTATCGAGATATTTAACGGTTCTGCTTGCTTCTTTTCAGGCTTATGGAGTTGCTATAAGTTTAGAGTCAATTGTAACAAATACCGGTCCTGTAGTAATTTTAGCGGGTTTTTTCTTTAGAGTTACAACCGTCATTACTTTAGTTGTAGGTACTATGCTATTAATGTGGTTAGGAGAACAAATTACACAACGCGGAATAGGTAACGGTACGTCTTTAATTATATTTATAGGTATAATTTCGGGAGTACCTAGTGCTATTATTAGTATGTTTGAATTATCAAGAAAAGGAGCATTATCGCCTTTAATAGCGATAGCTGTTTGTATTGGAGTGGTTGTATTAATAGCTATAATTATATTTTTTGAAAAAGCCCAAAGAAAATTATTGGTGCAGTATCCTAAAAGACAAATAGGAAATAAAATTTATGGAGGAGAAGCAACGCATATGCCTCTTAAATTAAATACTTCTGGTGTAATACCTCCAATATTTGCTAGTTCAATTTTACTATTCCCTGCTACGCTTGCTAATTTTTCTAATAGTAATTCAGAAACTATGGGCATGCTTACTTATTATTTAGGGCATGGAAAACCCGTATATATTTTATTATATGTAGCATTAATTATGTTTTTTAGTTTTTTTTATACTGCAATAGTATTTAATTCTGAAGAAACTGCTAATAATTTAAGAAAATATGGTGCTTATATTCCGGGTAAAAGACCAGGAAAAAATACGTCTGATTATTTTGATTATATACTTACAAGGCTTACGGTTATAGGTGGGATATATTTAAGTATAATATGTGTAATTCCGGAGCTATTAATGAATAAGTATGTAATCTCTCTTTCTTTAGGAGGTACGAGTTTTTTAATTGTAGTGAATGTGGTACTTGATACTATGACGCAGATTCAAACTTACTTATTTAGTAGTAAGTATGAAGGTTTAATGAAGAAAGTAAAATTAAAAAATTAAAAATGAGCTTAAATAGTGATAGTAATTTTTTTAGGTCCTCCAGGAGCCGGAAAGGGAACACAAGGAAAAAAGGTAGCTAAAAAAATTGATTTACCACATATAGCAATCGGTGATATATTTAGAACAATTATTAAAATATCAACTAGTGAAGCAGAATTAATTAATAATTATGTTAAGCAAGGGGAGCTTATCCCTAATGAAATAGTTAATCAAGTAATCAAAAATTTTTTATTATCCTCTGAATATAAAAACGGCTATATATTAGATGGATATCCACGTAATTTAGAGCAAGCGAAATTCTTTAAATCGTTTATTAAAGAAAAAATTAAAATAATATATTTTGATGTTTCAGATGAATTATTAATTAAAAGAGTTTTAGGAAGATATAGTTGTAAAAATTGCGGTAAAATATATAATAGTTACTTCTTGCAGCCTAAAACTGATAATGTATGTGATGTTTGCGGTTCAAGTACATTTGATTATAGAAAAGACGATAATGAAGAAGTAATAAAAAAAAGAATTGAAGTATATAAAACAGAAACATATCCGTTAATAGATTATTATAAAAATAGTGGTAATTTTTATATAGTTAATGGAAGTAAAAATGAACAAGAAATAGAAATTGATATACAGAAAATACTAAAAATAAATTGACTTTATTAAAGATTTTTATATTATTTTCTAGTTACCAGTAAAATTTTGGAGATTATTTGTGGCAAGAATTGCAAGTGTTAATGTTCCCGATAATAAACGTTTAGTTGTGAGTTTAACTTACATTTACGGTCTTGGGCCTACTATGGCAGCAGAGATCTGTAATAAAGCAAAAATATCGAAAGATAAAAAAGTTAAAGAACTTACGGATCAAGAGTTAATAAGCTTACGTAATATTATTGAAAGCGAGTATAAAGTTGAGGGTGATTTAAGACGAGAAGTTACGCTTAATATTAAGAAGAAGAAAGATATAAGATGTTATCAAGGGCTTAGACATATACGTAAGTTGCCGGTGAGAGGACAGAACACGCATTCTAATGCTCGAACTAGAAAAGGTAAAGCTATTGCGATAGCCGGAAAGAAAAAAGCTGTAAAATAATAGTTTAAGTATAGAGTATAAATAATGAATCAGACGGTTAAAGTTAAGAAAAAGAAAAAAACTATCACTCTTGGTGTTGTGCATATCCGAGCATCATTTAATAATACTATAGTAACATTTACTGATATCCAAGGTAATACTATGTCTTCTGCATCGGCAGGAGGTAATGGGTTTAAAGGGGCAAGAAAAGCAACACCTTATGCAGCTCAAGTAACAATTGATAGAGCATCGGAAAAAGCAAAAGAATATGGTCTAAAAACTATTTCTATTAGGATTGGAGGACCGGGAGCGCAGCGTGAATCAGCAATGAGAGCTTTATTCAGACAAAATTTTGTGGTTACATCAATTTTAGATGTATCGTCAATTGCTCATAATGGAGTAAGACCGCCAAAAAGAAGAAGAGTATAAGAGAATCATAGGTATTAAATGTTATCGTTAAGTAAAAATTGGAATACTTTAATAAAGCCGAATAAAGTTGCTTATGAAAATTTTCCGGAAACCAATAATAAAGCTAAAATTGTAGTTGAACCTTTAGAAAGAGGTTTTGGTTTAACACTCGGTAATGCTATGAGAAGAGTATTACTTTCTTCTTTACAAGGAGCGGCTATCACTTCTATAAAGATCCCTGCTATAGAACATGAATTTTCTTCTATACCCGGTGTAAAAGAAGATGTATCGGAAGTAATTTTAAACATTAAAGGTATTGAAGTAAAAATGCATGTTGCGGAAAAACGTATCGTGAAATTAAAAGCAACAGGACCTTGTATTGTAACGGCCGGTATGATTGAAACAGGTCATGATGTAGAAATACTGAATCCGGATCATGTAATTTGTAATCTAGTTAAGAACAAGCAGCTTGAAATGGAATTAACTTGTAAGGTTGGTAAAGGATATGTACTTAGCACAAATAGTTATGAGGATAATTTACCTATTGGTGAAATAGCTATAGATGCTTTATTTAACCCGGTAAAAAGTGTTACTTATAAGGTAGAAAATACTAGGGTAGGTCAGGTTACCGACTATGATAAATTAATTATGTTTGTAGAAACTAACGGTGATTTATCACCTGAAATGGCTGTAGGTTTAGCTGCACGTATTTTACAAGAGCAATTACAATTATTTATTTCTTTTGAAGAACAGGAAGAAGATAAGCAGGTTAAAACTGATGCTTTACCGTTTTCGCCTTATTTACTTAAGAGAGTTGATGAATTGGAGTTATCAGTTAGATCGGCAAATTGTTTGAAAAATGATAATATAATATATATAGGGGATCTAGTAAAAAGAACAGAATCCGATATGCTGAGAACTCCAAATTTCGGTAGAAAATCTTTAAATGAGATTAAAGAAATATTGGCAAAATTTAATTTAAGATTCAGTATGGATGTACCGGATTGGCCACCGGAAAATATTCAGGAATTATCTAAACGTTATGAAGATTCTTATAATTAAGGACTAATAAAAATGCGACATAAAATTAAAGGTAGAAAGTTAAATGTAACAAGTAGTCATAGGCAAGCAATGCTCACTAATATGGCTGTAGCACTTGTAACCCATGAACAAATTAAAACTACTTTACCAAAAGCTAAGGAATTAAGACCTTATATTGAAACTCTAATTACTAAAGCTAAAAAAGCTGATTTAACGGTAAGAAGAAGCGTTTTATCAAAAATAAAAGATAAAAAAGCAGTAGAAAAGCTTATAAATATTTTAGGTACTAGATATAAAGATAGACCTGGCGGTTATACTAGAATAATAAAAGCCGGATTCCGTTATGGTGATTTAGCACCGATAGCATATATTGAATTTGTAGATAGAGATATTAATGCTAAAGGAAATATACAGCAAGATGTTAATGAAGATATTAAAAATTAAATATAAAGGATTCGGTAATGGCTAATCATTCTTCAGCAAAAAAAGCTGCTAGACAAACAGTAAAAAGAACTCTAATCAATAAAAAAAGATCTAGTGCAATAAAAACTTTTATAAAGAAAGTGGTACATGAAATCAGTCTTGGTAATAAAGAAAATGCTAACTTAGCTTTATCTATTGCTCAGTCTAAGATAATGCAAGGTGTGAAAAAAAATATAATTAAATTAAATACCGCCTCAAGAAAAATCAGCAGATTATCAAGACAAATAAAAAGTTTGAACGAAAACAAATAATACTTTATAGGTAATTTAAAAGCAAAAACTAATAAAATTTTGCCAAATTATTTATATATACTTCTTATTATTATAAATAATGTTATTTTACTAATTAATAAAAAATATGGGCGATTAGCTCAGCTGGTAGAGTATCTCGTTTACACCGAGAGTGTCGGCGGTTCGAGTCCGTCATCGCCCACCAATCGAAAGTTTTTAGTATTTCAACGAAAACATCAAACAATGAATGAAGCTTAAACTCAAGCTTTTCAGTCTTAAATGTTATAATAGTTAAACCTATCAAGAAAAACAGTACTTTTGTGAAATGGCATTTCTAACTAAGTATATATTAGTTAATAATTTAATGCCATTGCAAGAAAATTACGAAGTAATTGACAAGACAATCCAGTAAAAAATAAATCATTTAATAACACAGCCATATGCACGTATAGCATAAGGTCAAAATACTCAAGAAACGTACCGATAGATAAATATAGTCCTATTGCTTCTTTTTGCTTACGTGTTAAACTTCTTTGTTCTTTCTCATAGCCGAGTATAATTTCTTTATAAAAGTTAAATTGTAAAGAAATTATACTGTTTTATATAAAAGTCAATAGGAAATTTCGCTTTATACGATAAATAAGGAAGTGAAGTGCAACTTATTATTAGCTTATTTTTACCTATTCATTAATGATGTTAATAGTATGATAATAAACTAATTGAGAAAAAAAATACTTGTACGTCAATCCGGTACTCATATCCTCACATACTTTTTGTATACTGCAGTGTGAGGTGAGTGTTTCCTCTTTATAAGATAGGTTATGCAAGAGGTCTATTGATAATTTCCTATTTACCTTATTAACCCTAAATTTTTTTTGCAATTCTTTTTATATAATTATTTGGCGTACCTGTATTTTTATTAGAAATAGTATTGTTATTAATTAATTGTTTCCCGATTCTATTTGCTATATTTTCTGTGCCGCTTAGTTCTAATTTCTTTTTAACTGTATTGTTTTGTATTCCTTATGATCATTAGTATTTGCATTTTCAACTGCTTTTGTTAACACACTTTTATGAGTAGTTATTTGCTCCGGTTGTTTATAAAAAGGACTATGTGCTCTACCTATATCTTTCAGTATATCTACTATTATATTTTGTGATGTTATTTTTTTTGTATCAGCATATTCTGATGCTGTCCTTAATGTTATTTCTTTACTAAGCTGATTAAATCTCTATTGTTTTTCTTGATCGGTAAATCTAAAGTAATTCTTATCTTGTAGTAAAGCGGTAATGCTTCGGTTTGAATAGTTTTTTTATACCCTATCTCTGCTAATGCTTGTATATTTTTATAATTACCTATATCTGCTTTTTGTTTTTCTATATTAATATTATGGTTTAGCTCCTTAATTAATTTTATTCTATCCTGGATCTGATTTACCGAATCTTTAGAACCTTTTAATGATTGTAATCCTATATTTATTGATGAAATTATTTGTGCTACATTATTACCGACTATAGCTGCAGATATCCCCGCCACGTTTACTATATTACTTATTCCATTTGTTATAACCGATGCTATAAATAATGATTTGGTACCTTTATTACTTTTGTCTTTCGTTCGATGCTGATCATTATGTATATATAAATCATCTTTTAAAATATCTTTTAACTTTGGATCAATTTTTAAAAGGGCTTGTTGTTTACTCAAATCATCACGATGTTTTTCTAATAATTTATTTTCTTGTGTAAGAAGACTTATCTTTCGAGTATGTACTACATCTATTATTGCTGTACCTACTATAGATGTTGCCATGGCAGTAGCTGATACAAACATAAATGGAGTTGTTGCAGGTGCTATAGTTGCCAGCATAATACTACTTGCTATTAATCCGAGTACACTAGCTGTGGTTTTATTAAAAAGAATCTTTCCTGTTACGTTGCCTTATTTTCTTTATATTATTCCATGTCTTTGAGGTCTTAATACTATTTATAATATTGGATGTTCTTGAGTTAGTTTGTGCTTTATGCTCACTTTTATAAATAGTATTTGGGTGTTGTTCATGGTTTTTTAAGGCGTTTGTGCCTCTACTCATTAATTTTTGTATCCGTTCTTGCTCTATTATATATAAATCATCTTTACTTTTTACTATTTCTTGAGAAATTATACGCTCTAAGTTACGCCTTTGTATAGCTTCTATATCATCCATACTTCTAAATATCGCGGAGGCTGCTTTTTAGGTACTGTGTCTGTATTATTAGATGATATATTTTTTCTCTGCTCCTTAGGAATTACAATATCTAAATCTTTTTCTAGTGATTGTGCATATTTATTTTCTTCTTCTATAGGTCTTGCCATTATATTCGCTCTATTTGTATGCCTTTAATCTGTTTTAGGGTACATTGTAGATAATTATTAAAATTTGTTAATAGCTATCTATAATTAAATTACTTAAAATGCAAATTTAGGGTAAATCTTTGTCGTGAATTAGTGTGAATAGAGCAAAGAGAGATAAATAATAACATAAACTAACTAAAAGTTATTGTATTATTAAAAAATTCATATATTAATTAAAATACAAAGTTATTTATTAATCATTATGTCAAATACATCTAAGTTAGAAAATCACTATAATAAATTGTTACAAGATATCATGCTTAAAACATTAGAGCAAAATAAAACTGTAGAAACCTATTTAATACAAGAAGATTTTAGTAGTGCTTTAAATGAACTACAAAAAATAAACGAAAAGCTTGAAGAATATTGTAAGGTTTTTTCTCTGTTTGAAATAATTAAAACCGAACTAGCTGAAGAAGATAAAGTATATAACTAATTTAATTTATATAAAAGGTGAAAGCCACATTTCGCCTTTTATATTCAATAATAATTTCCTACTTCAACTTCTAGCTTTTTAAAATGTGATATACCGAGGCTATACCCTATAATAATAGGAATTACTATCATCAACAATCCTAAATTATTAAGACGTTCTGTTAAATAAACAAGCCCAAAAGAACTAATTACATACATAGCGGCTCTCTTGAAGAAGCATATATAAAGCTAGCATAGGGTAAATCGTTTAAAAACCGGAAAACTTTTATAAAATATTGGAATTGCCGAAAATTCACTTGGAGAAAAAGTAACTACAATTAGTTGAATTAAGAGAATTTGCCAGCCTTGCGTTATATTATCTAATATTAATGGACTAAATAGAAGAAAAGTTAAAAATATTACTAATTGCGTTTTTAAAATTTTTAGTGGATGAAATTTATAGCATAAACACGTAAGTGCTAGTGCTACAAAAAATTCTACTATAGAAATAATGAAAGTTTGATGTATTACTGCTTCAGTGGTATAGTGCAACGAATCTTTAAGTATATTACTACAATGAATATAAGCAAAATAAAACCACACCGGTTGTGCTAGTTGTATTAAAAAATAATAGATTGCAGTCTTCTTATTAACTTTTTCCTGCCATACAGGATTATTTTTTATCTTTGCTACCAATTATATTACTATCTTTTATAGTTTCTTGTATTCTACGCTTATAGCATCAACAAAATCCGGTGTTTCACGTAAAGTAGTCCTAGCAGCACTACCTAATTAATGCAATTCCTGCACCTACCCAAAATGCGATACGCCAATTAAAGCCATAGGATGTAACTAAGGTTGCTACGCCAAGGGCCAAAGTTAATCCTAAGCTAGCACACACCCCTACAAATGTTACGGCAGGAAAGCGTTTAGGAACTCCGACAGATTCCGTTAAATATAATTCTGCTCCTACTCTTTCCCCCATGGATGATATACCTTGCACTATACAGCATATTGTTACTATCCAAGCGGTACTAGCACCTACTTGGGCATAAGTAGGAAGATTAACCATAACGATGCAAGAAAACGACATTAAAATAGTGGTAATAATGACTGTGGATTTCCGACCTATATTATCTTCTATCCAGCCAAATAATAAAGCTCCTAAGGGGTCTAAAAATAAAAGTAGAACAAAAAGAAAAAGCGGCAAGAAGTCGATTAACGTGAGTATCATATTACGGAAAGAAAAGCTCATTAAGTAGTACTGCCATATGAACATATAGCATAAGATCAAAATACTCTAAAAAGTACCTATAGATAGTAAGCCTATAGCCCGTTTTTGTTCTCTGTGTAAACTTTTTTGTTTTTTTTCGTATCCCAACACAATTTTTTCTAAAAAGTTAATTTATAGAAAGGTTATATTGAGAAGATTTAAAGTCAAGGAAAAAGTTACAATATTTTATGATTATACTTATTTAAAACTTCTTTGACTAATGAATTTGTTATTTTTCTTTTGGACATTAAGGCAACATGGTTAATATTTTCTAATATTTCTATGATTTTAGAATATTCCCTAGGCAAATTTACTAAAAGAAAATCTATTATTTGTCCGGATATTGTTACCGAAGAAATAGAAAAATGCTTAAATATTAGAATTTTGATTAATTCATCGTCAGGTGAGTTTAATACAATACTAAGTACTGATTTAATACGTGAAGATAAATCGGGTAAAGTAAAATTTCTGCTTTTATCAGATGAGGTAAGTAAAAGATATTTTTGTTTTTCGTTAATAATATTAAATATATGAAGTAATACTGGCTCTTGCCAGTTTTCAATATCTTCAATGATAAAAGCATTATATTGTTCTAAAATTTCTTCATTAAAAAAAATATCTTTAATAATATAGGCATTGCTTAAATTTTGCCATATTTTGGTTAAATAAGTTTTGCCTGACGAAGAAGGTCCTTTAATTAATAAAGTAAATTTATAAGGATTAACGCCAAAGCCGCACTGCCAATTTTTTATAATATTATAAGCTTGATCGTTAGAACTAGAAACAATAAATTCATCAGGATGATATTTATTAGAAGTAGTAAAACGAAATATATATTGCTGCACTGTTATAAGAATTTTTTAGCCGTCTGTTCTATAGAATTTGCTAGATTTATAAAATTTAATTAGATTCAAGAGTAAAATTTTTGTAATCCCTGCAATCGGTATAGCAAAAAATATTCCAATAATTCCAAATAAACTGCCGCAAGCAAAAATCGAGAATATAATCCAAAGAGGATGCAACCCTATTTTATCACCGATAATTTTAGGGGTTAAAATATAAGACTCACAAATATTCCCGACTAAATAAATCATCATTATATATAATAATTTTGCGGTTATGCCGAAAGTTAAATAACCGATAATTAGAGTCAAAAGAAACGATATAAAAGTACCGATAAAAGGAATAATAACTAAAAACCCCGTTAAAATGCCAAGTAAAAGAGCAAGATCAATACCTATTACGGTAAATGCAATACTATAATAAGTAGATAATAATAAGCAAATATTTAGCTGTCCCCTTATGTAAGCAGATAACAGATTATTAATTGCCGATAATATTTCAAGGATTTTCGGTCGGGTTTTTATAGGTAATAATGATTTCATGTTTGTAATAATTTTAGCCCAATCACGTAGGAAATAGAATAATATTATAGGTATAAGTAAAAATAAAACAAATATGTTAATGGTAATAATGGTATAACGCCAAAAATTATTAGCAATACTACCAAGTATAGTAAATATACTATTTATAAAATTGCTTAAAGAATTCTTGATTTTATCGGCAATATCCGGTTCTATCGAATAAATTTTTGCCATTATAGGCGGTAATATTTCTGCCTGTAAATAATTTTTATATTTTGGAATATTATTTATAAAAGTAAAAATTTGTCCATAAATTATCGGCACTAAAATAGTTAAGCTTAAGAAAAATATGCTCAAAAATATCAGATAAATTATGCTTGATGCAAATTTATTTGATATTTTAAATTTTGATGCGATAAAACCTATAGCAGGTTGTAGTAAGTAAGATATTATAAATGCGATAAAAAATGGTTTTACTGTGTCTGAAATTAGCATAAAACCGCTTATAAAAAGCCCTAAAAAAACTAGCCAAAATATAGCGGTTCTATTCATATTCTTCTTCCCATTTTCTATACTCGATGAACTTCAAAAAGAGCTAGGAGTTCACAAGGCGAGGTGAGCTGCGTATACTTAATACGTGAGAACCGAAGCTCTTGTAGAACGACAATGCCAATTTTTGAAGTTCATCGAGTATTAAGGTTTTTTAACTACTTGCACGGTGGCAGGACGAAGTAGTCTATCCCTAATTTTATATCCTGATTGCATTAAAGTAATAATGCTATTCGGTACATGATCAGGATGTTCTATCTGCGAAATTGCATTATGTAAATTATAGTCGAACATTGATCCTATTTCCGGTTTTATTTCTTCAATATGATGTTTATGAAAGATTTTGTCCAGCTCATCTTTAGTCATTTGAACGCCTGCAATAATATTTGTGACTTCTACATCAGAATTTGCCGGTTTATGTGCTAATGCTCTTGAAAGATTATCACTAACATTTAGTAGTTCTTTAGCAAATGTAGCAATTGCATAATCTTTTGCTTCGTCACGTGCTTTTTCTAAACGCTTTCTTGTATTGTCTATCTCGGCAGTAGTTCTAATTAGCTTGTCTTTTAGCTCTTCAATTTCTGCTTTTAACGCTGTTATCTCCGGATTTGCCGTTTCAACTATCTCTTCAGCAATATCATTTATTGTTTGTTCATTATTTTCTATATTATCATCTATCATATTATTTACTTTATATTTATATTCTTTTTTGAGATATATAGATATAATAAAAACTTTTTCAATGGTATACTCGTTTAATTTGAAAAATTGGCATCGTTACTTTTCGCTTATAATCCTCACGTATTATATATAGGCTGTGGTTGTAAGCTTCAAAGTGCCTTGCTCTTTTTCAAATTAAACTTCGTCTACCGATTCTGTGTATTTATTAGGAGTACAAATTGTATTATGAGACAGTCAGGAAGAAAAAGCAACCAATTACGTCCTATTTCATTAGAATTATCCCCGCTTATTAATGCGGAAGGTTCATGCCTTATTAAAATCGGTAATACCCATGTCATGTGTAGTGCTACTTGCGAAACTACCGTACCGCCATTCTTGAGGGGACAAAATCAAGGCTGGATTACTGCCGAGTATGGTATGCTTCCCGGTTCTACATCACAGCGTATTAAAAGAGAAGCGGCACTCGGAAAACAAGGCGGAAGAACGCAAGAGATACAGCGTTTGATAGGTAGGGCTATGCGATGTGTAATTGACTTGAAGAAACTAGGTGAGAAGCAAATTATCATAGATTGTGACGTTATTAATGCTGACGGCGGTACTAGAACAGCAGCAATAACGGGGAGCTACGTAGCGTTGCATCTAGCTATTAGATCCTTGATGAAAAAGAGAATTTTAAAAGTAAACCCGTTAATTAGTCAAATTGCAGCTATTTCTTGCGGTATATATAAAGGCGAGGCGATACTAGATTTGGATTATTTAGAAGATAGTGATGCCGAAGTGGATAGTAATTTTGTGTTTGCAGGTAACGGTAATTTAATCGAAGTACAAGGCATGGCAGAGAAAAATCCTTTTTCCGAAGAGCAGTTTTTAGCAATGTTAAAACTTGCTAAAGGCGGAGCTGCGGAATTATTTAAACTACAAAATCAAGTGTTGCTTGGGTCTTAGAGACATTAATTATATGGTTCTTTTGATGTTATTCCCACATAGGCATTGTTACGTGGACCGGGAAATGCTCTTGATGTCATTCCCGCGTAGGCGGGAATCCAGTAAAACATATAAAAAATAAGTTTTTTATATGTTTATTTTATCAAATTATGTAAAACTTCTGTATCAATATTAAAGTTATTTTTCTGGATTCCTGCGGAAGCAGGAATGACATCGTGATACACGCAACAATGCCCCGCCTATGTGGGAATAACATCGATTCATGCAACCAAAGCTTCCGCAGGAATAATGGATTTATTAAGCGTATGGATTATCATCAAAAGCAATATGTTCACCTGATAATTGTCTTATCTCGATTGGTATTATTTATAAATACCTTATGATTAAGATCTGTTACTTTAACATTACTAATATGGTCCTAAGATCAATTCCTTAATATCACCTATGGTTTCAAACGTAACACGCTGATTAGCTCCAATTGTTATTTTATCGGGGGATATATTATATTTGCTGTTCTACTTTCTTCGGTAAAAGTAATAGTGCTATATTTTGGGTCGTTCATATTTTTCTCTTTGAATGAATTTTAAGTTGTGAAATCATTACTGCAATATTCCATATACTACTTCAATTAATTTTTTTTAAATTTAGCTCTTTACTCAATTTATAATTGCTATTATAGTGCATTTTTTAAATTTAAGTGGCTATGGCATTAAGATTATATTATGGTCTAATGCTTTATAATTATTTTTGATATTAATAAGGTACATGCCTCGGCATGGTTGTTAGAGCAGGGAAGGTATAGATATATTGTAGGAGGCAGTAAAGTTAATAAGATATCAAAAAACGAGAAAAAGCAAAGAGAAGAAGACATTCTATACATACATCAGAGGTTAGCAGCCCTACAGGAATATCTAAAAACGATAAATAATTCGGGTCTTCGTGCAAAAATCTTACGACAAATAAAAAGATTAGAGCAGAAAATAGTAGAATTATTATCTTATCAAGATGAACAATTTGTAAGTAGTACTATAGAATATGGCATTACCGATAATCAAAATATGGGAGTACATTTTTTGTACACAGAAGATAAATTTTTGAATGAAAAAAACATAAGCACGGATGCTTCTATTTACTATAAATTGAAGCTATTTGAAGATAACGATTTTGTTATTTCGGCTCAGCCTAAAATTTTAATGAGTAAGAGTAAAAAACTTAAAGAAGATTTTTTAGGGGAAGTATCATTATTAATGGGAATGTCTAAAAATATCCGCTCTGTTACTATCTTTAATCAAAATGTATTTAGCTTTGGACATTCAATTAATAATATAGATTCTCGGAAGATGTATTATAATTTTTCTACTTGCGAGGAAATTAAATTTAAAAACGGCATAATGCTTACTAGTTTTACAAAATACCATATTCGGCAAAATTACGGTTATGTATATGGTAGTTCGGTTTATGAACAGTTAGGTATTGCCAAGATAATTAATTTCGGTAAGGAAAATAAAAATTCAATCACTACTCAAATCGGTTATTTTTGGGATCGCAGCCTTTCAAATAAGAAATATAAAATATCAGGTATAAGTTTTCAACATGGTTAGATGTATAAATGAAGATATAATATTACAGATAATCAGAGATAAAAACTTATTAGGTAAAAAACA
The DNA here is from genome assembly GCF_007989425.1 of Rickettsia asiatica. Lineage (NCBI taxonomy): Bacteria > Pseudomonadati > Pseudomonadota > Alphaproteobacteria > Rickettsiales > Rickettsiaceae > Rickettsia > Rickettsia asiatica. The sequence continues at coordinate 979,296 of NZ_AP019563.1, read as the reverse complement.
AGCTACTAGTTTAAAAGCTATTATCGAAGAAGCAATTATCGATAATGAGATAATGATTGATATTATTATATAGAAAATAAAATATTGCCGCTAATAAGCAATATTTCTTATATACAAGCCTATGTAGTGAATGGTTATTTTATATATGAAGATGTTCACGGTAATAAAATAACTGCTATAAATGATCTAAAAATATTGTTTAGTAATAATAATATTTTTAGATCTATAATGCTGATCAAGAAATATTATTTTTATAAATTATTAGAAAAAAATTTCGCTCATTTAACTAGTATCAAAGCAAAATATGCTCTTGAATTTAAAGTCGGACCGATTATTGCTAAGAATATTAATTATACCAATAAAATAATAATATTTTTCGTCGTGTTTATAGCCACCTTGATTTATCTGCCGGTTTTATTTCATGTTGCTAATAATATAAGCTATTGTTTGCAAAATATTTTAAAATCTCTGTTGTTTATAAGGACAGTAAGAGAATTGCCTTTGGTACGGTTGCATGGTTCTTTTGATGTCATTCCTGTGAAAGATTGCTTGGATGGATACCAAAGTCGTCATTGCGAGCGACTGAAAGGAGCGTGGCAATACATAAAAATGATAAAAAAATGCTATGCATTTTTTACTGGATTGCTTCGTCAAAATTTTCAATTTTTCCTCGCAATGACGACGAAACCTATCCACGCAACAATGCCTTACATAGACGACAAAGCAAGTAGTATCCAAGATTATCAGGCGAAACCAAAAATTTCTCAAAATGAGGAAAAAGCTTTACCGGTTTATACAGTTTTAGTGCCGTTATATAAAGAATTAAGTAAGTTAAGGTCAATAATTAAAAATATTTCATTAATTAATTACCCAAAAGATAAGCTAGATGTTAAAATTATTATCGAAGATGACGATTATCTAATGATTAAAGAAGTAGCCTTATATAATTTACCGTCTTATTTTCATGTTATACTTGTTGTTCCGAAAAGTCTACCAAGAACTAAAGCCGAAAGCCCTTAATTATGCTCTAGAATATTCACGTGGTGAGTATCTAGTAGTATATGATGCTGTGAAGATAAACCTGAATCTGAACAGCTACTTAAAGCTCTAGCAATGTTTAGAAACTTGCCTCTAGAATATGCTTGTCTTCAAGCTAAGCTCAATTTTTATAATAAAAATGAGAATATTTTAACCAAAATGTTTAATATAGAATATAGTTTATGGTTTGAATATATCTTGAAAGGATTTTAAGTTTGCTAAAACTTCCTACACCTCTTGGTGGTACTAGTAATCATTTTAAAACGGATATATTAAATAAGCTTGGAGGATGGGATGCTTATAATGTAACAGAAGATGCCAAGCTTGGTATAAGAATTTACTCACAGAACTAATAAAGTAGCTATTCTTGATTCCTATACTCTAGAAGAAGCTCCGAATAGTTTAGGTAATTGGCTAAATCAAAGATCACGTTGGATTAAAGGCTTTTTGCAAACATTTTTTGTATTTAAAGCACAAAAAGATAAATACCAAAAGTTTACTTTATTGCAAGTAATAACAATTTATATTTTCATCGGCTTATCTACTTATAATTTTTGGAGTTTACCCTTTATAATATTTTCTATATATTATAAATAAAAATTCTATAATTAATTATTTATGGCTTATTAATAGTGTTTTTTCGCTGTTATATTTATATGGTACTGCCCTATATATATTAAAGAATTCTTTAAAAAGCGGAAAAGTAAAATTTCAGGATATAGTAGCTTTGATCTTATGGGCTAGTTATTTTATATTACATTACATACTGTAGCTTCATATAAAGCAGTATTTGAAATAATTTTTTGTCCGTTTAAATGGAGTAAAACTAAACATGGAGTTAGTTTAGAGGATTTTGAGAAAGAATAGACCTCTTATATACTTTGAGTAAATGAAGAGTTGTTATACGAAGTTCGACTTGGAAAAGAGTAATCTAGCTGTAAGCTGAGGAGCGGCAGCGGTTATTAAATGTTCAGCATCCGAGGACTTATAGAGCCATTGTCACTAATTTTTCAAGTTGAACGAGTGTATAACCTATCTTATAAAGAAGAATTTGAAAGAGGTCTAATAAAAAAAATTATTCTTTCCCCTTGAACTAACAAAAATAAAACATATATAGTATGTACATTTAAAGAATAATTGGAGGTTAAAATGTCTTTTAAACCATTACATGATAGAATTGCAATAAAGCCTATCGAACACGCAGAAAAAACTAAAGGTGGAATTATTATTCCGGATACCGCAAAAGAAAAGCCGATGCAAGGTGAAATAGTAGCCGTAGGTAACGGTATTCGTAATAAAAAAGGCGAAGTTCATCCTTTAGAGCTAAAAGTAGGCGATAAAGTTTTATACGGTAAATGGGCAGGTACCGAAATTGAAATTAAAGGCGAAAAACTGATCGTTATGAAAGAAAGCGACGTATTTGGTATTATTAATTAATTATTTATTTTAAGGAGAAATTAAATATGGCAACAAAACTTATTAAACACGGCTTAAAAGCTCGTGAGCAAATGCTAGAAGGCATTGATATACTTGCAGATGCAGTAAAAGTTACTTTAGGTCCAAAAGGCAGAAATGTACTTATCGAGCAATCATTCGGTTCACCGAAAATTACCAAAGACGGTGTTACGGTTGCAAAATCGATTGAGTTAAAAGATAAAATTAGAAATGCAGGAGCTCAGCTATTGAAATCAGCTGCTACAAAAGCTGCAGAAGTAGCCGGTGACGGTACTACTACAGCTACGGTACTTGCTAGAGCTTTGGCTCGTGAAGGTAATAAGCTAGTAGCTGCTGGTTATAATCCTATGGATTTAAAGCGTGGTATGGATTTAGCGGTAAACGCAGTAGTAGAAGAAATTAAAAAATCTAGTAAAAAGATTAATAGTCAAGAAGAAATCGCACAGGTCGGTACTATATCTTCAAACGGCGATAAGGAAATCGGTGAGAAAATTGCTAAGGCAATGGAGGAAGTCGGTAAAGAAGGCGTGATAACCGTTGAAGAAGCAAAGAATTTTAGCTTCGATGTTGAAGTAGTTAAAGGTATGATGTTTGATAGGGGTTATCTATCACCGTATTTTGTAACGAATTCCGAGAAAATGGTTGTTGAGCTTGAAAACCCTTTCATCTTACTATTTGAGAAAAAATTATCAAATTTACAACCAATGTTACCTATACTTGAGGCTGTAGTGCAATCACAACGCCCACTATTAATTATTGCTGAGGATGTTGAGGGCGAAGCTCTTGCAACGCTTGTAGTTAATAGATTACGTGGTGGTTTAAAAGTTGCGGCAGTAAAAGCTCCCGGTTTTGGTGATAGAAGAAAAGCAATGATGGAAGATATTGCTATCCTAACTAAAGGTGAGCTTATTACTGAAGATTTAGGTATGAAGCTTGAAAATGTGAGTATTAAGAGTCTAGGGACGGCAAAAAGAGTAACAATTTCTAAAGAAAATACCGTAATTGTTGACGGTAGCGGTGATAAGAAAAATATTGAAGATAGAGTACTGCAAATTAAATCTCAAATAGCTGAAACTACTTCTGATTATGATAAAGAAAAACTCCAAGAGCGTTTAGCTAAACTTTCCGGCGGTGTTGCCGTGTTAAAGGTCGGCGGTGCTACGGAAGTTGAAGTGAAAGAGCGTAAAGATCGTGTTGAAGATGCACTTGCTGCTACAAGAGCGGCAGTTGAGGAAGGTGTTGTTGCCGGTGGCGGTGTAACATTACTTCATGCATCACAAACTTTAACAAAGCTTAAAGTAGAGAATAAGGATCAACAAGCAGGTATTGAAATAGTAATAGAAGCTTTAAAGGATCCGCTAAAACAGATTGTTGAAAATGCTGGTGAAAACGGTGGCGTAGTAGTTGGTAAATTACTAGAACATAAGGATAAAAATTATGGCTTCAATGCTCAAGATATGCAATATGTCGATATGATTAAAGCAGGAATTATTGATCCTGCTAAAGTAGTGCGTACTGCACTTCAAGATGCTGCTTCCGTTGCTTCGTTAATTATTACCACGGAAACTTTAATTGTTGACGAACCTTCTGATAAGGAAGAACCAATGCCAATGCGTGGCGGTAGCATGGGTGGTATGGATTTCTAAGTCTATATCTCCATAAGATAGGTAAGCAGCAATAGGTCTAATAAACTCGTCTTGTTGTATTGCTCGTTTCCGTCATTGCGAGAGGAGGCATTATTGCGTGGATCGATTTTCCTGTCATCCCCGCGTGAGCTTGTAGCCGGATCCAGTTTAAAATACTAAAATTTTAGTATTTTAAGTTGCTTTTATGGATATCGTGGTCAAGCCAAGGTATGACGCCGAATGCGTTTTTTCGATCCACGCAGACAATGCCTCCTCGCAATGACGATTTTAACAACGTTCGTACAACACATGATCAAGTTGCAGTATGACACTGAAAAACTGATTTATGCAACAAATGGGTTTTAAAGCGATTCTTCGCTTAATTTAAAAATAAATTCTTTAATAAAACTCTTCCCCAAAAAATAAAATATAGAATTTCTTGTAATTATTTCAATAAATGATTGTAAATATTTTTTAATTAATTATAATAGTTCAACCTTTGATATTTATCCTATGAGCCTGTTAACAAAAATCTCTTTAATTATCAATTAAAGTTATTTTTGTTAACAGCCTTAGATAGGATGATCAAAAGGTTTAAAACGGTTTTACGCCTTAATTATTAAGAATAGATTTCTTATTGAAGCTATGGGCAAGGTTAATCTATAATGTATATATTCGTTTAATTTAAAAAATTAGTAATAAAAATTTCTAGCTTTTGGTTGGTTAAACTACGCTAACTAAAATTAGTAAGGTTTTAGAAAAATTACTATTCTTATTTTAAAAAAATCTTATAATTTATACAGTTAAGAAAGACTAAAATAAGATAATTTAAGTTTTATATGTAAAACTTAAAAAAATTAGGTTCTAAAAGAAATCTAAATAATGTGAATTTAGGAATACAAGATAAAATAATAGGGTAGTGCGAAGCTCGCCACAAGCTTAATTTTTCCTATTAATATTTCTAAAAATAGCAAATTAATTAGAAATATTAATAGAACTTAATAAGTTTATTGCTTTAATTGGTGTTTAGTTATTCGTAAGTATAACTATTAACTGAATTAGTATAAATTAAGGAGGTAGTTTTGCTCCAAAGGGTTATTAAATATTTAAATCATAATTTATCTAAACATGATATTGCTGCTCAAATAACAGGTAGGATCAAACATCCAATATCAATTTTATATAAATTATATCGTAAGGGTATAAAGTTAGAAGAATTAACAGATATTTTTGCGATAAGAATAGTGGTAATAGATGAAGAGAAATGTTATAAAGTTTTAAAAGTAGTTCATAATCTTTATGAGCATGAAAAGAATAAATTTAAAAATTATATTCTTAAGCCTAAACCAAACGGCTATCAATCTTTGCATACTATTATTATAACTGAAGATAATTATAAAATAGAGATACAAATACGTGATCATAAGATGCATTATCATGCAGAGAGCGGTGAAGCTGCACACTGGAAATATAAAAATAGTTTTTAGCTGATATACACTTCTTTCTAAATGAGTATGCAATACTACTTTAGAAAGAAGTGTGAAATAATGAGTATCCAAGATGAAAGACGGCTTCTATCTTGGATACAAATTTAATTTATTTTTTTATTTTATATTATTTTGAAGTTTTAAAAAGAAATTTCGTAAACCGACTTTTTGAAATATTTCTTTTGGCTCTGAAGGGAAATGTTGCTTGATAAAATTAGTGCAAACATTTAATAGTTGTTGTTCTACGGTTCATATTTCTAAATAAGCTGCTATGAGTAAGAAGCTTTCTATAGTTTCTTTTACTGTTTCTAAAACCTTTTCTGGAGATTTAGCATTTATAGTTTGTAAATTATGTAGGCGATCAAATACTTTAATAAGTGCGATATCATATCTTTGTTCTTGGATTAGTAAATTTAACATTTCACCAGAGCTAATTTTACCATATGGCTTAATTCTTGTTAAACGTTCTATGCTATCGGCAATATTCTTATCAAAAATTTTGCTAATATCAGCATGTATAAGTATTGTATCCTCTATAGTATCATGAAGAAGGGCAACATTTATCATATATGATTTGTAAAGTTTAGGAAGAGCCGTAAAATCTACAAGCATGATTGCAACTTCTATAGGATGAGAATAATAAGGTTCCCCTGATTGACGCATTTGAGAAGCGTGATATTTACGGGTATAATAAGTATCAATATCTTCCATAAACCTACTAATTATTTAAACTTCTTGCAAAAGGAGTATATGCATACAATTAGTATAAAATATTTTTATAAGAAAATTAATAAGATTTTAGAAAGACATGATATTGATAATCAATGGTTAAGCACAAATTAAACTATATCTATGATTTTTAAATAGGGTTAATTTTTGTGATTTTTTTACACAGTTATATTACATTAATATTAATTTTTGTTAATGTAATAAATTGAATATATCACTATAATAATAGCTAGTAGCTTAAGTAAAAATATAAAAATAGTTAATAAAATTTAATCAAAAGAAAAGCATTTTTTTATTTATTCTCAAATATTTTTTCACTTTAGTGGTTTATAACTTCTTGCAATATATTAAAAATTTAGTAAGCATTGTTAATTGTAAAGGTAGATTTATTATTCAATCTATTTTTATTTCAAGAATATTTATAATTTTTAGCAATTAAACTAAGAGGTTATTATGCCGTTAAATTATATGATCACAGCGAGATGGGAAAAAGAGCAAGCTGATTGGTATAATCCATTACATGTTACAATCAAAAATAACACTGATCAGGATCTAAATTCACCTGAAATAAGTTTTGACATTAGTAAAACACAAAATATTAGCGGTGAAGTTAGAGCATATACCGGTTTTGCTCAACAAACATTTACTCCGCCTGTAATTAAAGGAAATTTATCAGAACATTTTTCACTACTAAAGGCTAAAAGTTCTACAACTTTAACGTTTGGCGTTAATTTTTCTAATACTTCTACTTATCCCGCATTACCAGAAAAATTTACTTTAAATGGTAAAGAAATAGTAATACCTGAAGATCATAATCCTCCTACACAGCCAAAAGATATAGAAACAGTTTCTGCTGCCCTATAAGCATTGGTTTACATTGGCAAGAAAATACTGACAATGAAAACAAGGAGTTGAAGGATATGAAGTACGCTATAAAGCAGCTAATAAAGGTACAGAGCATACAGTATTTACTACAACCAATAGCATTTGCTTTAGGCGGTCTTACTGCAAATACAAACTACGATATTAATATTGTGGCAAAGGACTATGTCGGTAACACTTCTGTTTCAACCACATACCACGCTTCTACAGATGCACCTTTAGCAGGTCCTGCACGTTGGCAAACCGGTACTCAAATTAAAGGTTCTCCTTTTGTTGATGCCACTTCTTGGCCAACACCTCCTATTGATCAGTGGTCTAACGACTCAGGAGTAAAAGGATATTTTCTAGGATTTGTTACAGCTGCTCTTGCTAGTAAAAGCATTGGTCATACCAGCAAAAATACTACAGAAGTAAAAGCTTGTTGGGGTGGTAGCTTAAATATCTATGATGGAAATAATGGTGAGAGTTATAATGGGGATGTAACGGTTTCTGATTATTACAAATCTTATATTAATAACATAAGAGCAAAAGGCGGTGATGTGATTCTGTCTTTTGGTGGTGTATCAAATAAGCCAATAGAAGGACCAATAACAGATATTAAAAAGATTGTTGATATTTATTTAAAAACTATAAATAATTATAAATTAACTGCAATAGATTTTGATTTTGAAGGTGGTTTTTAGCTCATAATGAAGCTTTAAATAGACATATTTCAGCAATAACTGAAGTAATTAAAGCGAAACCAGAATTAAAAATCTCTTATACTTTACCTGTAGATGGTACTCCTGGTTTAATGGGAACGGCGAAATATTCCTTAAAAAATTGCATGATGCCGGTATTACCCCATCACTTATTAATGGTATGTCAATGGAATTTGGTCAAGGTTCAAGTACAAATCTTTTTGAGTGTGCTAGACTTTCTCTTGAAGGTGCAGATAATCCAAATCCTGATGGAAGTCAGAGAGGAGCGATAAAGCACATTAAGGAGATTTAGACCAATTTAAGTATAGAACAAATTTACAAAATGACCGGTTTATGTACAATGTATGCTAAACATCTTAATGGAAAAGTAAACACAGTTAAAAATCAGCGAGAAATAAATGAGTATTTTGTTGGTCCTAAAGGACTTGGAAACGTAAATGGTTGGGATGCTTCAATAGACAAATATCCTGAAAAAGGTGGTGGTGGTTATGCACTATACGACTATAGTAAAGTAGTCGCTGCTTATGAACCAGTTTATGAAGTACTAGGGTTCATGCAGATATCATCATTAAAGTTAAAATTATAGCAAAAATTAACAAGATATTGACATCAAATTCAAAGTAAGTCTGTACTAACTACTATAAGTAGGTAAATACAAGACCATTTTTATAAAATTTGGTGTCAATACCTTACTGGTTTAAATTTATGCTAGTCACCCAGTCGAGCTAATGGTGAAACGCAGTTAGGCAGGTTGATAAGTAGTTATCAGCCTGTTTAATTATTGAATTATCTACTCAAAGCTTTTAGACCTTCCTTTAAGCCGTCTTTTATAAATGAAATTTTAGCTTGTTTGCCGTCTGCGGTAATTAGTTCTATATAATTATCATTAGATAAAATCATGTCTAGATCGTCTTTTGTAATAATAGCTAAAGCCTGACAGCCGTTTACCGTACAATTTACGTATTTTCCGGCTGCTATTCGTTTGTCACCGCTATTAATAACTGTACCTGCCGGAATTTGAACATTTGACGGGACTATTTCGATTATCTTTAATTCCTGTTCTTCTTGCTCCCCATTGAAATAACCTATGTGATAAATGGCTAATATTTCCTTTTCTTTATCTTTCTCTAGATTATTAATTTGTTGTGATAAGAAGCAAAGTTGTTTTTTATCATTATTAAGAGTACAATTTAAAGTCCAAGCCCCGTACTTTTTTGGTGCCGTTGATGCGTTGACGTTTTCTATGCTATACAAAACAAAAGTGCCGGTTATTATAAATAACCCACTAAAAACAAAAGCAATTTTTTTTATACAATCTTTCATATAATTTTTAACCTCCTTAAAAGCGTATCTGTAAACAAATTTTAAAGCTAATTCAATTCTGTATTGCTACAAATTATAAGATTTTTTTGAAATAGGAATTACTATTCCTTCAAAAATCTTATTAATTTTCGCTAAAAAATCTCTTTAATTAACAATTAAAGTTTATTTACAGATACGCTTTAAAACATTTTCTTTTCCTAGAATTTCTGCAATTTCAAATACGCTAGGTGAAGCTGTCATACCTGTTATTAAAGCTCTTACGGGTTTCATAAGCTCATTTAGTTTTAAGCCATTGTTTGTTGCTATTTCTGTAAATTTATTCTGTACGGATTCCTTATCAAACTTCTCAAGTTTGCTTAAGCTTTCTATAACTTGCTTGAGCAAATCTTTATCACAATTTTCTATAATTTCTTTTGCATCTTGGTTGTAGATGATAGGCGAATCTACGAGATAAATTTGAGCAAGCCATGCTAGATCGAGCAATGTTTCACTTCTAACTAATAAGCTTGGTATTGCTTGTTTTATATAGCCTATTTCCTGCTCACTAACCTTATAATTTTGTTTCAATATCTCTACAGTCTTTGAAGTTAAACTATCATTGTCAAGCATTCTTAAGTAATGAGCGTTAAGGCTATTCATCTTAGCAAAATCAAGCTTAGCAGGTGATTTACCGAGTGAATCAAGATTAAACCATTCTATAGCCTGATTTATTGAGATCATTTCATCATCACCGTGGCTCCATCCAAGACGCAATAAATAATTACACAAACTTTCCGGTAAATATCCCATATCCTTATAAGCTTCAACGCCTAAAGCTCCATGCCTTTTGGATAATTTTGCCCCGTCTGCCCCATGAATTAAAGGTATATGAGTCATGCTCGGTACTTCATAGCCGCAAGCCTGATAAATAGCGATTTGCCTTGCTGCATTGGTTAAATGATCATCACCTCTAATAATATGAGTTATACCCATATCATGATCGTCTACTACAACGGCTAACATGTAAGTAGCACTGCCGTCTGCTCTTAATAGTACCATATCGTCTATATGAGAGTTTTCAATTACTACCTCGCCTTGTAAGGTGTCATGAATTGTTATGCTGCCCTCTCTTGGAGTTTTTAGACGTATTACCGGCTTAATATCAGTAGGGTAGGTAGACGGATCTTTGTCACGCCACTCGCTATTAAAAATAAAATGCTGTTTATTTTCTAAAGCTTTTTGTCGCTGTCTTTCTATTGCTTCTTGGCTAGTAAAACAATAATATGCTTTACCGTCTTGCAGTAATTTTAACGCCGCTTCTTTATAAAGATCATTGCGTTTAGACTGGAATATAACTTCACCGTCCCAATCAAGCCCTAGCCATTTTAGACCTGAGAATATAGCTTCTACTGCGATGTTCGTTGATCTTTCTTTATCTGTGTCTTCAATGCGAAGCAAAAACTTACCGTTATGATGCCTTGCGAACAAGTAGTTAAAAAGGGCAGTTCTTGCCGAACCTATATGTAAAAACCCCGTCGGTGACGGAGCAAATCTAGTAATTACGCTATTAGTCATTTATTATCTTTTTTAAATATATAATAAGAACTGTGCCATACCATGGCTTGACCACGGTATCTAGAAAAACAATTAAAAATACTAAAATTATTAGTATTTTAAGCTGGATCCCGCGATCAAGTCGCGGGATGACACATACTCTTGCTCCCCAAACATATAAAATAATTTACGTCTATATCATCGCTTAATTTCCATTCATTTTTAGCCAGATCATATACCAAGCCTTTCAGCTCTTTAATTTCAATTTCGGTATCCGTAAGCATTTCATAAATTTCCAACGGTTTTAAGAATTTGCTATAATCATGAGTGTTTTTAGGCACCCAACCTAAAACATATTCAGCAACTATTATTCCAAGTATATAAGCTTTTTTAGTGCGGTTAATCGTAGAAATTATTGCCATACCGTTTGGCTTAATATGCTTCACTAGATTCAGTATAAATTGCTGTACGTTTTCTACATGCTCAATAACCTCGAGACAAATTACCACATCATATAGCTTGTCGCTCTTTAATTCTTCTATAGTAGATTGTAAATAATTTATCTTTACACCGTTTTCCTTAGCATAAGCAGTTGCCGTTTCAATATTACTTTGCAGTGCATCAATGGCCATAACGTTAAAGCCTTGAGCTGCTAGAGGCGTTGCTATTAGTCCTCCACCGCAACCAACGTCTAATATTTCTAATTTAGAAATATCGTTGTATTGCGTAGTTATTTTCTCTATTATATATTCAAGGCGAATAGGGTTTATGCGATGTAAGATACCGAACTCTCCGTCCTTATTCCACCAATTATGAGAAATTTTCTCAAATTTTTCTAATTCTTTTTTATCAATTGAAGACATAATTTTTATAATATAGAGATGCTTCTTATAATACTAGCCTTAATTTTAATTAGTTGCATATTTGCCCCCCTTGGCTGCATTGCCTTATGGAAGAGATATATTTATTTCGGCGATGGGCTTGCTCATAGTAGTTTTTTAGCGGCTAGCATAAGTATTATAGCACATTTTCCATTAATATATTCAGGTATAATAGTTGCAATTCTTTTTTCGTTTTTTGTGTTTATTTTTAAAAATAATTCTGAAAAAAATGCAGTTATTAATTTGATTTCTAGCTTTATGCTAGCTGTTGCTTTAGTTATTAATTATTTTACTTCTTTGCAGAATAATATAGTGAATTTGTTGTTTGGGGATATTTTATCCGTGTCTTTTAATGATTTGATTATACTTGCAATAGTGTTAATAACTATTATAGGCTTTATAGTATATTTTTATAATCAAATTCTTCTTATAATCATCAATAGAGATATTGCAGTCATAAAAGGCTTAAAGGTTAATATTATTGAGCTAATATTTTTACTGCTGTTATCATTGTCCGTATTTTCTGCTATAAAGATTGTCGGAGTACTTATGGTAACTGCTATTTTACTTATTCCTGCAATGATCGCACGGTTTATAGCATATAGCCCCTCGCAGATGATGATAATATCAATTGTTATCTCTTTATTTATTAATTTTTGTGCCGCACTTAGCTCTTTCTATTTTAACTTACCTTTAACTCCATTGTTTATTATATTAGGTACGTTTATTTATTGTTTGTTGTATTTAAAGCGATTATTATGAACAAAAATGAATTTACTGAATATGTCAAAGAATTGTTAGAACCACATGGTTCAGTAGCCGTTCGTGCAATGTTTGGTGGATATGGTATATATAAGGGTGGTTTTATGATAGGAATTATTATGAGCAATGAATTGTATTTTAAGTCAAACCTAAGCACTTATGAATATTTTCAATCTTTCGGTTCTGAGCCATTTATATATCAAAGTAAAAGTAAACTTGTAACACTATCATATTGGAAGGTGTTACCTGAAATTATGGAGGATCAAGAGTTATTAGGTAAGTGGTTTAAATTAGCGTTGAATGCTGCTATTAATAGTCAAAAGAAAAATAAATGTCACCCCGTGGTCAAGCCGGTGTTGTTGCGTGGATCAGTTTCACCACCGTCACCCCGTGGGCTTGTCCACGGGGTCTAGTTAAAAACACTAATAATATTAGTATTTTTAGTTATTTCTCTGTGGATACCGTGGTCAAGCCACGGGGTGTGACACTGAACGGGTTTTTCAAGCCATGCAACAATGCCGGTCAAGCCACGGTATGATACGAGTGGTTTTTCATAATCTCAAGATAGTCAATTTTGCCGTTTGCAAGCAGAGGTATTTCTGAATCGGTAATAATTACTTTCGGTAAATGTAGTAAAGAAATTTGAGCTTTAGATACGGCATCTGCAAAGTTCTCTCTATTTATATCGGAACCGGTAGTAAGTAAAATAATCTTTTCTCCGTGCGTTTTATCGGGAATAGAAATAGCAGCGTGCAAGGAATCAAGATTAATTTCGCTTGCAAGTTCTTCAATTTTTGTAAGAGATATCATTTCCCCTGCTATTTTAGCAAAGCGTTTTAAACGTCCTAAAATTGTTATATATCCTTCAGAATCTATCTTGACTATATCGCCAGTGTCATACCATTCTCTATAAGTATGGTTGCTTTCTAAGTCTAAGTAACCAAGCATGATGTTAGGACCCCTAATGAATAAACGTCCCCCTTCATTTATTCCCTCTACTTTCTCAAGCTTATAATCAATTTTCGGTAATAATCTTCCTACCGTGCCTGCTTTATTATGCATAGGGGTATTGCAAGCTATAATAGGTGCGGCTTCTGTAATCCCATATCCTTCAAAAATACGTATGCCGTATTTATTAAGCCAAAATTGTCTTGTAGATTCTTTTAATTTCTCGCTACCGGCAAATATATAGCGTAATGAGTAAAAATCATATGGGTGAGCGTAATTAGCATAACCGTTTAAAAAAGTATCGGTAGAAATTAATATAGTTGCTCCGATATCGTATATAACTTCAGGAATGCTGCGGTAATTTAGTGGAGCAGGATATAGAAACAGTTTAATACCGTTTAAAGTTGTAATAATTGCACCACCAAGACCAAAACAATGAAATAAAGGTAATGAGTTAAATACTATATCTTCAGGGCTAAAAGGTACTTTAGCAGTTATTTGATATCTATTAGTTTGTAAATTTCTGTGAGATAGTAATACGGCTTTAGGTTCACCTTCAGTACCTGAAGTAAAAATTATTACTGCCGGTTTTTCGTCATCACGATTATGACAAAAATAATTGTAATAAGTTTGGGCAAAATAACTTCCTATTTTTGCTTTTAGTTTTAGAGCTGTACCAATCTGATTTTTAAAATCTTCTAAATATATTATTTTAATACCGAAATCTAATAAGTTAGTTATTAATTCATGTAAATTTGCTTTCTCGATAAATTGTTTTGAAGTGTAAACTACTTTAATTTGTGCAAGTTTACAGGAGTTAATAATAGTACTTATGCCGCTGCTCCAGTTAATTATAGCAGGAACATAACCGCTAGATTGCATAGCGTAAAAAGTAATTAACGTATTCGTGGTATTAGGCAACATTAAGCCTAAATTTCTGCCAAAGATATTATTCTTTTTGATTAAATCACCTAGGATAAAAGATTTTAATATTAAATCTCGATAAGTAACCGCATTATTTTCAAAATCATCAACTATTTTTTTCTTAAATCCATGAATTTTAGCAGCTTCTATAAGAGATGAGAATAAAGTATTTTTATAGTCTGAACTCTCAAACATCATGTCAGCCATGATATCATAAAGAGTCCTAGATATATAACTGCGTCGTTCTTGATTACTTGCAGCATCCATATTAGCGAATTTTACCGGCGGTAAAACGGTTATAGTAATTTTAGGGAATATTTTTCTTTTTAATATGTTTTTTAATTTTGATAAATGAGTAAATTGAGTTCCGTCTATTCTAACCGGTAAAACTGTAGCACCGGCTTTATCGGCAATCATTCCCGGTCCTTCGTATATTTTCATTAAAGAGCCGGTAACGCTTATTCTACCTTCAGGGAAAATTGCTACTTTCTGATCCTTTTGTACTTCTTTTACTAAAGTCTTTATTGCCATTGGATTACTTGGATCAACCGGCAAAGTTTTAGCCATACGCAAAAACGGTTTAATCCACCATATTTTTTGTATATCGGGACTAATTGCAAAAGTCATTTCTTCTCGTAAGTAAGTAGCAATTAGCGGCGGGTCGAGATATGAAATATGATTAGCGACAACTACTACTTTTTTTCCTGCTTTTTGAAAATTTTCAAATCCTTTAACTTCAACCTTATACATAAGATCAAAACAGATTTGGAATATTCTTCGCAATAGCTTAAACGGAATAATTTTAACTTCAGGTATTAAGCGGTAAATATATATAGTGACGATTATATTAGCTAGGCTAATAAATAATATAATCCAGGGTATAGTGAAATTTAGGTAAAATAATAAAGATAAAATAATTGTTGATCCCACCATGAAAATGGAATTGATAAGATTGTTAACGGCAATAATTCGGCTACGATGAGCGGGGTTTGCGTAATGCTGTAATATCGCAAAAAGAGGAACGATATATAAACCACCTATTACCGCTAAGAAAAATAAATCTATAACTATTCGCCAATTATGTCTTTTAGATAAAAATACTAAAATACTTTTTAGTTGAGTAGGTTCATAGTTAACTGAACTAATTCTACTTGCAAAGAATAAATCAATACCGAAAATACTAATGCCTAGGGCTGAAATAAATAGATATTTAACGGTAATCTCATCTTCAAATATTTTGCTACATAAAAACGAACCGACCCCTACACCAAGCGAGAAAACCGCTAAAAATAAGTTAGCAACATTCTCATCAGCTTTAAAAGTTATCTTAGCAAGTAAAGGTATTTGTGAAATTATAGCAGCTCCGATAAACCAAAACCATGAAATACCAAGTATAGCTAAATATATCTGTTTTTTTGCTTTGGCATATTTAATCATATTTATGCTTTCATCTATAATATTAAAATTTATTTTAATATCACGATTTGCGTTTTTAGATTTTGGGGAAAAAAGGCTTATAATAAAGCCGAGAAAGGCGATGGTAATTAAGGAATAAATTATAAAATTATTGCTGATTGTATAATAGCTGCCGATTATAGTACCGATAAAAATACCGATAAAAGTTCCGGCTTCAACAAAGCCGTTAGCTCCAAGTAGTTCGTCTTTATTTAGGTGATCGGGTAATACGCTATATTTGATTGGACCAAAAAAAGTAGAGTGTATACCCATTAAGCAAATAGAATAGAACAGAATTAGCAGATTATTATGATGAAATCCGTAAATTGCAAAGGCAATTATACCGATTTCACAAATCTTAATAATTTTAATAAGATTTGCACGCTCGTATTTATCAGCAATTTGTCCTGCTATGCTTGCGAATATTATGAAAGGTAGTACAAAAGTAGCATTAGCAATTAAAACAAGTAGATTATTATATTTACTTAAAGCTCCTGAAACACCGTAAGTTATAAGGATTACTAGAGCATTTTTTAATATATTATCATTAAGACAACCGCATAACTGCACTATAAAATTTGGTAAAAATCGTCTATCTTTGAAAAGATATAATTTGTTTGTATCCATGATGTAAAATATTTTAAATGCCAATTTTGTTGGATTTTGATGTCATTTCTGCAAAGGCAAAACTTTGTTGCGTGGCTCTGATGTCGTTCCCGCGTAGGCGGGAATCCAGTAAAACCTATAAAAAACTTGTTTTTTTAGGTTTGTTAATAATGTGTAGCAATATTAAGGTTATTTTTCTGGATTCCCGCCTACGCGGGAACGACATCAGAGCCACGCAACAACGCCTTTAATCGCTCGCAATGACTGTTTTATTACCAATACAATAAAACCTAAACTCTCCAAATATTAGCAATTTATATTAATATGTCAAATTGCATATAGATAAATACTTTTTAATGAGGATGATTTAAATCTTCATAATAATCGTGCATTGCTTCTCTATTAGCAGGAATATTATCATTAGATTTCCCTGTATCTTGTTTGGGAATAAAAATAGAAAAAATTTTACTGATTTTAATTATTACTTCATATAAACTCATATTTTATTATCCTAAAAGTTATTTTCTATTATAGTATCAATTTTTTCTTTATTATTCTTTTCTTTTTGTACTCTCTTTCTTCTTTGTAAATTCTTTTTTAAAGCAGTTGATAAGTTATTAAATTTAGCTGCCGGTTTGGCTATTGAAGGTTTTTCTTTGGTATCTTCGGTAGATGACATAAATAATTATCTTTTCACATTAGCATTATTATATTATATTATGGATATTTTGAAAAATAAAACTATAAATATCTATGAATCAAAGTAATATAATCTCTCCTGAGTTATTGGATGAGAGAAAAAATATTGCAAGGCAAGGGGGTGGTGAAGCACGAATCAAAGCCCAGCATCAAAAAGGTAAATTAAGTGCGAGAGAACGGATAGAAGTATTACTAGACCCGAATAGTTTCACCGAAACAGGTATGTTTGTGTCCCATAGATGCGATAATTTCGGGATGCAGGATAAAAAGTTTTTAGGTGATGGTGTTGTAACGGGACATGGTACGATAAACGGTAGGTTAGTATTTATTTATAGCCAAGATTTTACCGTACTCGGCGGCTCACTCGGCGAATATCATGCTAAGAAAATCTGCGATATTATCGATCAAGCTATAGCAACTGGGGCTCCCATAATCGGTATTAACGATTCGGGCGGAGCAAGAATTCAAGAAGGCGTTGATGCTCTTGCCGGATATGGTGAATTATTTCGGCGTAACGTTTTAGCTTCGGGAGTCATTCCACAAATTACCCTAATTATGGGACCTTGTGCCGGTGGTGCAGTATATTCTCCTGCCTTAACCGATTTTATATTCATGGTTAAGAATAGTTCTTATATGTTCGTAACCGGTCCTGATGTAGTTAAAACAGTTACGGGTGAAGAAGTAAGTCAAGAAAAGCTCGGTGGTGCCCATATGCATACCACCAAAAGCGGCGTTGCTGATCTTGCATTTAATAATGATATAGAAGCATTGCTTGAAATTCGTAAGTTCTTTAATTTCCTGCCGTCATCCAATCGTAGTCCTCTTCCCGTTCGTCCGACCGTTGATCCTGCTGATAGAGTTGACATGTCTCTTAGTACGTTAATACCTAATACTCCTAATAAGCCTTACGATATGAAAGAGCTTGTCGAGCGTATCGTTGATGAGGGGGAGTTTTTTGAATTGCAGCCCGATTTCGCTAAGAATATCATTATCGGATTTGGTTATATGGAAGGCTATCCAGTAGGATTTGTTGCTAATCAACCATTGCATTTAGCAGGATGTTTAGATATAAACGCTTCAAGAAAAGCAGCAAGATTCATCAGGTTTTGCGATGCGTTTAATATTCCTATAGTAAGCCTTGTTGATGTTCCAGGGTTTCTGCCTGGTACATCTCAAGAGCATGACGGTATTATTAAGCACGGTGCTAAGCTGTTATATGCTTATGCGGAAGCTACGGTGCCGAAGATTACCGTAATTACCCGTAAGGCTTATGGAGGTGCTTATATAGTTATGAACTCTAAGCATCTTAAAGGCGATATAAATTATGCTTGGTTTAATTCGGAAATCGCCGTTATGGGGGCAGAGGGAGCAGCCGAGATAATATTTAAGGAAGAATGTAAAGACGCACAAGCCAAAAAGCAAAAAATCGATGAGTATAAGAAAGTGGTAACATCGCCTTTTGTTGCGGCATCTAGGGGGTATTTAGATGATATTATAAGACCACAAAATACTAGATGGCGAATATGCAAGGCATTAAATTTCCTACGTACTAAAAAGGTAGAATTGCCTTGGAAGAAACATGATAACTTGCCGCTTTAGCTGTCATCCCGGGATCAAATCGGCGTTGTTGCATAGATCGTTTTATGTCATTCCTAGCTCAGCATTGTTGCATAGACATCTAATCGTCATTGCGAGCGACTGAAAGGAGTGTGGCAATCCAGAAAAAATAATAAAAAAGTTCTGTAAATCAGAATTTTTTGCTGGATTGCTTCGTCAATTGCTACGCAATGAAGAAAAATACAAGAAAAATTATAACAAAAAACTATGAATAAACCATTATTTGATAAAATTTTAATTGCTAATCGTAGCGAGATCGCCGTTAGGATAATACGTACCTTAAAAAAGATGGGTATAAAGTCGGTTGCAGTATATTCTGAAGCAGATACAAACTCAATGTATGTGCAGCATGCAGATGAGGCTTATTATATAGGTGATTCTCCTGCAACGGAAAGTTATTTATCTATTAAAAATATTATTTCGGCAATCCGTGAAAGTGGGGCAAGTGCAGTACATCCCGGGTACGGTTTTTTATCGGAAAATCCAAATTTTGCCAATATTCTTAAAAGAGAAGGAGTAGTTTTAATAGGTCCTAGTGCTACGACCATTAAGAAAATGGGCGATAAAATCGAAGCAAAGAAAATTGCAATAGAGGCAGGCGTTAGTACTGTTCCAGGTTATATGGGGACTATAAAAGATGTTAAACAAGCTATAGATATTGCTAAAGAAATCGGTTTTCCGGTAATAGTAAAAGCGACTGCCGGCGGCGGTGGACGTGGTATGAGAGTGGTGAATAATCCCGCTGAAATGGCAAATGCTTTTGAGTCGGCAAAGCTTGAAGCAGCCAATAGTTTTAGTGACGATAGATTATTTATTGAGAAGTTAATTCAAACTCCCCGTCATATTGAAATTCAGCTAATTGCCGATCAATACGGCAATAGTGTATGCCTCGGAGAGCGTGAGTGTTCAATACAGCGTCACCATCAAAAAGTAATCGAAGAAGCACCAAGTTCTTTTATTACTGAAGATATAAGGCAAGAAATGTATCGGCAGGTAATATCCTTATCTCAAAAAGTGGGATATTATTCGGCTGGTACCGTTGAGTTTATAGTAGATAGCAATAAAAATTTCTATTTTTTAGAAATGAATACTAGGTTGCAAGTCGAGCATCCTGTTACTGAGCTAATTACCGGTATAGATATCGTTGAAGAGATGATAAAAATCGCAGCCGGCGAGAAATTATCATTTACGCAAGATGACATAAAATTAAAAGGTTGGGCATTTGAATCACGAATTTGTGCCGAAAACCCAAGCCGAGGTTTCTTACCTTCTAGCGGTAGAATTATAGCTTATTCCGAACCTGCAAAGAGTCCTAATATCCGTATAGATACAGGGATTGGGCTTGGCGGTGAAGTAAGTATGTTTTATGACTCAATGATTGCGAAATTATGTACTTACGGTGAAACAAGAGAGCAGGCAATTGAGGTAATGCGTTCTGCTTTGAGTTCTTATATAATTAACGGTATTGCTCATAATATCAGTTTCTTAGAAGCGGTAATACTGCATCCGCGTTTTGTTAGCGGCGATATTTCTACTGCCTTTATTCAAGAAGAATATCCTGACGGTTTTTCCGGAGCTAGTCTAACTTCAGAAGTAACTACCGTATTTTTAGCAACGGCTATTTTTATTTATATATCAGAGCAAAGACGTGCTTCTTTAATTTCCGGCAATATTAACAATCAGGCTAACAAAATAGGTACAAGGTGGGTGGTAACTATCGATGATAAACTATTCCCTGTCTTAATTACACCTGTTGAAAACGGCTATAATATACGTCACGAAAGCGATAGAATATATATTCGTAGTAACTGGAATTTAGGTAATGAACTTTTTACGGCTATCATTAACGGTAAAAAGACAAATGTAAAAATAGAGAATATCAGAACTGGTTATTTATTATCGCATGCAGGTATTAGTGTAAAAGCCTTTGTTCGCTCCCCTCGCATATCCGAACTTGAAGCATTGATGGTCTCAAAAGTAGTGGTAGAAGAAAGCTCTGAACTTGTAGCACCTCTAAGTGGTCAAATTGTTGCGATAAAGGTAAAAGAAGGACAGCAAGTAATAGCAGGACAAGAAATTATGGTTTTAACTGCTATGAAAATGGAAAATCTACTCCTCGCCGAAAGAGATGGGAAAATAGCTAAAATTTACGTTAATGAAAAGGATAATGTCGTAAGAGGACAGATATTATTGGAGTTTGCTTGGATATACTCTGATATCGTCATTGCAAGGAAAAACTATAAGTTTTGACGAAGCAATCCAATAAAAAACTCTGTAATCAGAATTTTTTTATTATTTTTCTGGATTGCCACGCCAGTACTATGACGGCTCGCAATGACGATTTTTCATACAAAGCAAGCTTACCGCAGGAATGACATTGAACTAACCTTTAAACTCAGAATCGAATATATATTTTGTATCACCGCCTAAAGAAGTTTGCTCTTCATCAAGTGCCTCAAGTCTCTCAAGGGAAAAAGTGCGAAATATACCTAATTTAGAAGGAGTATCTTTTAACAGTGCTTTAATTTCTACGAAATTTTGTAAATCTTTAGATAGTTGTTTTTTGAATTTAGAAAATTTTTGCTTTATTTGTTCTAATGATAAATTCTTATATCCCTTATAATTTGATGAGATACTTGTTAGTAATATTTCATTTAATATATTTTGAAAATGTTTTGATAATTCCGGAGAGTCAAGATTAGTATTGTCAACTTTCTCCCATAATATTAACAGTTTCTTTACTTGAACATTTACATCAGTATATAGATTAGTTGTTACTGTGCCTCCACACCATCCTTGGATATCATACTTAGCACCGTGTTCAAGTAAATATTTTACTACCGAGATATGTCCCTGTTCCGATGCAGGCATTAAAGGTGATTTATTATCAGTGCCGTCAATATTTGCTTTTGCATTTAATAATAGTTTAATTACTTTTAGATTACCTTCTGTAGCTGCTGCTGACATAGCGGCAGTTGTAGAAGCATTTTTAGATAAAAGATACTTTACAACTTCTTTTCTGTTTTTTGAATTAATTGCGGTACTTAACGGTGTATTAAAACAATATCAGTATTAACATCAAAACCGTATATTTCGACAAATTTTTTAATTACTTCAAGCTTATTTTCGTTTATTGCTTTAAAAAAGATTTGCTTATGAAGATCGTTTACATTTTGATTAGCTTGTTCTGCTTCTTCTAAGGTTGTATTTAAATAAGTTGCTCCTTTTATTAAAAGATAACATGTAATATCTGTTTTGTAAGGTTCTTCCAAACCGGCAGCAACGCTTAGTATATTAGAACCATAATGACTAAAATTTACATTCACTCTTTTTTTTCTACAAAATACTTTACTAAAGTTAAACTTTTATTGTGTATTGCTTGTACTAGGTTAGGATTAGGTTCAAACGTAAGATTATTAAGTAAATATTCAGCTTGTTTATTATTGTTTTTAAGTGCAAATTCTAATGCTTTGTATTTATTTGTACCTTGAGATATAAGACCTTCCATGAGATTTATTTTATTTAAATTCGGATCATCTAAGCTAGCTATAATATTTAATGCTATTCCGTCTTTAGGATGAAACGCATCAAAATATTGTTTTAAATATTCTAGAGTTATTACATTTTCTGTTTTAGTAGTTTCCGGTTCATTAGTTCTTAAACAATTTTTAATCCAAGAACCTTTCCCCGGAGCTATGGAGGAATTGTACATGATAATTTACCTAAATTAATTTATAGCGTGCGTTATATATTAACCTAGGTAAGTTATCAATAAAAATATTAATTATTAATAAATTTACTATCCGTTAAATTTTTTTTTTTAATTTTCAGTTGTACTCTATGCTTCTCTAGCTCTATTTCACTTACATAATCAGGCGTGAAATCTTTAGCAAACTCGCCTAAAGTTTGTTCTTTGATAAAATCTCCATAAATATTGATTATTTTAGATAAATCAAGTTCGCTTATTATCTCAATTAAAATCCTATCAGTTATAGAGAAATCGGCATCTTTACGAGCCTGTTGTATGAAGCGTACAATGTCTCTTGCTATTCCTTCTTCTATTAATTCAGGCGTTAGCTCTAAATCAAGTATGAGTAGGCTACTATTATTTTCAAAACTTGCTGCTCCCTTGATATGTGAATACGGCTCTAAAACTAGCTTATATTCTTTACTATTTAAGGTTTCGCCGCATATGGTTAAACCCACGGCAGTAGCTTCCCATTCACCTTTTTTAGAAGCGGCTATAATCTCTTTCATTTTATGCGGCAGATTTTTACCGAGTATAGGGAAATTAATCGATAATTTTTTAGCTGCGTAATTCTCTAGATCATCACGATAAATTACCGCCTTAATATTAATTTCGTCTTTAATTAAATCTTCAAAATCTTTAAGTTTATCATTATGTTTACTGATGATAGTTATGCTAGCAAGCGGCTGCCTTACCCTGATATTTTCAGTACTTCTAATAAACAGGCTATTACTACAAATATCAAGCACGTTATCCATAGTAGCAACTAACTTGTGATTTACCTCAAAGTTTGAGAGATCAGGGTAGTTGCAGAGATGGACGCTTTTCCCGTCATTGCGAGGCACTGAAAGTGCCGTGGCAATCTTACGAGAATTTCCTGAGATTACCGCGTCGCTACGCTCCTCGCAATGACGTAATCCTTTATATATCGCCTCCGAAATCATAGGTACTAGTGCCGACATCGCAATTACCATGGTCTCTAAACATGAATACAGAGTATTATAGGCATTTTGTTTATCTGCATCTTTTTCGCTTTTCCAAAATCTTGCTCTACTTCGCCTTATATACCAGTTATTCAACACTTCAAAAAATTCTGAAACTGCATGATAAGCCGTTTGCGTATCGAAATTATCTAAGCTCTCTTCAATTTTTTGTATGGTTATTTTAAGTTTGGATAATATATAAACATCAAGTACATTTTTAGAGCTAAAATCAACCTCGCCTTTAAGCGAATCGGCATTCGCATACATCGTGAAGAAATGGTAAGCATTCCAAATAGGCTTGATAAATAGGCGAAGCGTATCAAATACCATCTTACCGTCTTTATCGATTAACAACTCCTGACCTTTAACAACGTTTGAAGATAGCATCATAACTCTTAAGGCATCTGAGCCGTATTTATCAAATAGCTCTAGCGGATCGGCATAGTTATTAAGACGCTTTGAGAGTTTTTGACCGGTAGCGTCTAAAATCACGCCGTGGCATATACAATTTAAAAACGGCGGACGATCAAATAAAGCGGTAGATAGCACTATTAAAGTATAGAACCAGCCGCGTGTTTGAGCTGAATATTCAACTATAAAATCAGCCGGAAAATGATCCTCAAACCATTCTTTATTTTCAAAAGGGTAGTGGGCTTGCCCATATGGCATTGAGCCGCTTTCAAACCAGCAATCAAACACATCTTCTATTCTACGCATTGTTGATTTACCAGTTGGATCGTTGGGATTGACCCTCGTAAGCTCATCGATAAACGGACGATGTAAATCAGTAACTTTAACACCAAAATCTTTCTCTAATTCCTCTATAGAGCCGTAAACATCTATGCGTGGATATTTTGGATCATCGGACTTCCATACAGGCAGCGGCGTTCCCCAAAATCTATTACGGCTTATCGACCAATCACGGGCATTTTCAAGCCACTTACCAAACAAATTATCTTTAACATGGAAAGGTATCCAGTTAATTTGCTGATTTAACTCTACCATTCTATCTTTAAACTGCGTAACCTTTACGTACCACGATGGAACGGCCTTATATATAAGAGGTGTATCGGTACGCCAGCAATGAGGATAATTATGAATATACTGCTCGGTTTTTAGCCAATTTCCTTGTTCTTTCAGTTTGATTATTATTTTGTCATTCGCATCAAATACTTGCAAACCCTCTAAGTCAGGAATTTCTTTAGTGAATTTACCGCTATTATCAACAGGGCAAACAAGTGAGATCCCTTTTGACTCGCAAAGTATTTGGTCATCTTCACCAAAACCTGGAGCCATATGTACGACCCCCGTACCGTCACCCTCAACTACGAAATCGCCGGCAAATATTTTAAAGCTATTTGGATGATCCTTGAAATAGTCGAATAAAGGCTTATAGCTTAATCCCTGAAGCTCTAAGCCTTTAATTATCTCAAAATTTTCTTCACCACTAAGTCCTAATTCTTTAGCATATTTAGAGACAGAAGAGGCGGCTATAATATAACAAACATCATTTTTTGGGACTAATGTGTAATCTATATCACTACCGACTGCGAGGGCTAGATTTGACGGTAATGTCCAAGGCGTTGTCGTCCAAGCGAGGATTCTATATTCTTTATATTCACCGTGCGGCAGTTTGTCTCCTAACACAAAACTAACCGTTACAGCTTTATCGGCTCTTTCTCTATAAGAATTATCAAGCCTTGTTTCAAAGTTAGAAAGCGGTGTTTCGCATGCCCACGAATACGGCATTACCCGCATAGATTCATACAATAACCCCTTATTATATAACTCCTTAAATGCCCAAAGGACGGATTCCATAAAATTCTTATCCATTGTTTTATAAGAATTTTTAAAATCCACCCATCTTGCTTGACGAGTTACATATTCTTCCCAATCGCTAGCATATTTCATGACCGAAGCTCTGCAATGTATATTAAACTTCTCTATACCGAAGTTAGTTATTGCAAGACGTCCTGAAATACCAAGCTCTTTCTCTGATTGCATTTCAGCAGGTAGACCGTGACAGTCCCAGCCAAAGCGACGCTCAACTTTTTTGCCTTTAACCGTTTGGTATCTAGCATATACGTCTTTAATAAAGCCGGTAAGCAAGTGACCGTAATGCGGCAAACCGTTTGCAAAAGGCGGACCATCATAAAAAATAAATTCCGGCTCTCCATTCCTATCATCAATAGATTTTTGGAATATATTATTGTCTTGCCAAAATTTTAGTATCTCTCGTTCTAAGCTTGTAAAATCAGCGTTTGAACTAACTTCAGGGTAATATTTAGTATTTGTCATTATTTTAGAAATTATTTTTAAAAATATTTTAATTATATGCAAGAGAGGTAATAATACAAGAATTTTAATATATTACTTTTTTAGTTTTCCTTACTTATTAAATTTAGTATAATAATATTATTTAGTAAGTCATATTAAATAATTATTAACATGTATATCAATACTTTAGCCATTACTTCTAAAGGACAGATCGTTCTACCAAAAAAAGTTAGAGAAATTTTAAATAGCAATATTATTTCTATAGAAATTGATGATAATAACAAAGTTATACTATCGCCTGTTTCAGATGTAGGAGGCATATTTGCAAAATATAAAAAAAATACCGAGCTTTCTTTCAAAGAAATAAGAGATAAAGCTTGGAAAGAAAATGTATGTTCACATCATAAAAATGTTAAGGAAATACAATGAAGTATATATGTGATACAAATTTTATTGTTAGATATTTACTTGCCGATGATAAAAATATGTTTAATAAGACAAAAGAAATATTTGAACAAGTCAAAACAGGACAGATTATTTTAATAATAGAACAAACTATATTTACTGAAGTAATATTTGTTCTATCTTCTGTTTATAAAATTTCTCGCGATGAAATCTCTAATGCTTTATCGGATCTACTTATTTATAAAGGTATACATTGTGAAAAAGAATATTACCTAAATACTTTAGAATATTATACAAAATGTAATATTCATATAGTTGATTGTATATTATTAGCTAAAGCCAAATCTTTAAATATGCCTTTACTTACTTTTGACCAAAAATTACTGAATTTAGTTAATAAAAACTGAGTATATCTACGTAAACATTCTAACTATAGGGATATTTGAAGGGTCGAGTAGTTTTTTCATTTGTGAGAAAGTTTTTACTATATTTTCTACGGAAGTCTCAATAAATTTATCGGTATCAATATAATGTTCCGATTCGTCTTGTATGTAAAAAAGAATAGATGAGACATAAACCGAGAGTAATAAGCCTCTTTTGGTATAATAGTTAAAATCAAGAGATTTATCGCCGGCATAACGCCAAATAGCATCACAACTACGGAATGCAACTTGAGTGCCTTGTATTGGGTTTAATGCAAAATAAGCAGCATTCTTACTATGAATAATAGGAAGCACGGTTTTGATTCTGATCTTTACAGCTAAAAATATTTTCTCTCTTATTTTTTTTGGTTCTTCTATTGTGCTTAAGCTTTCTAGCATAATATTATCTAAGTAGCTTTCAAAGAATTCTACTATTTCAGATAACCCTTCCGGAAAAACTATTAAGCTATAGCCTTTGGCAAAGTCGCATTTTTCTTCTGCTTCTTCAAGTAGCTTGTTATTCCATTCATTAAACGGTAATAATTCTAATAAAGATTGCACGAAGCTTATTTTTTTGATATGGTGTTCTTCTTGAATGCTCATATTTTGAACCTTGACATATAACTTAATTATAGTGTATAGTTCAATAAACCACAAATATCTTTTAAGGAGAGTAATTTTAGTGATACTAGTAAATGTTCACGCCGGTAATTGTGACAATATGCTTAAGAATTTTAAGAAAAAGCTACAAAGAGAGCTTTATTTTCGTAAGATGAAAGAACAGCGTTATTATGAAACACCTTCAGCAAAGCGTGTTCGTAAAGCACAAGAAGCAGCGAGAAGACAGAGAAAATTTGCTCGTAAAAAAATGTTTGATGAATAAAATTTCAAACTATTTAAATACTAAATATAAAGCTAGAAATATTAATATTTCTAGCTTTTTTGTTATGTAGATTACTTCGTAATTTTCCGTCATTGCAAGGAAATTACGTAAGTAATTGACGAAGCAATCTCAGGATATTTAACGAGATTGCCACGCAGCCTACGGCTGCTCGTAATGACGATTAGGTACCCACGCAACAATGCCCCGCAGGAATGACAATAAGGTACTTAAAACTTGAAATATTCCCAATTGGCTTTTTTTTTATGTTATAAAGAACCGTTATAGTCATATAAACAATATCTATGCTTAGTTATCTTAAACAAAATTTACATTCTTATTTTTCTAGTAGAATGCTGATTTTTACTTTAATAGCGGCTGCCGTTATTTTTGCCTGTGCCACTTCTTATGTGATATCTTTAGAATCGAAGAATTTTAGTACGATTATTGGATTTTTATTAGTTGATTTAGCAATTTTTTTAATTTTAGGTGTTTTACTAACTCAAAAATTTTTTACTAAAAATAATAATAATGATAGCTCTAAATTACAAAATCGTATTGTAATTGCCTTTAGTTTAGTTGCAGCTATTCCAACTATAATTGTTTCGGTATTTTCTGTTTATTTTTTTAATCTTAGTGTTCAAGCTTGGTTTGATAAGAAGATTTCTACGGTTCTTGATCAATCCGTAATAGTTGCCGAATCTTATATTGCTGAGCATAAATTGCAGCTAAAAGAAACAGCTCTAGCCGTTGCTGAAGATTTAAGCGATATGTATTACGATTTAATTCACAATCCCGTTTTATTTACTAAAACACTTAATACTGAAGCAGAGATGCGTTCGCTTGATGAAGCTATAGTTTTAAACAAATCTACTAATACTATAGTAGCTAATAGTTATTTAAGTTTTTCATTATCATTTGCAACTATTCCCGCACATTTAATTAAAAAAGCGGATTTAGGTGAACCGGTGGAAGTAAAATCCGATCCAACCAAAATAAGGATGCTGATTAAATTAAAAGAATATAATGATGTGTATTTATTAGTCGGTAGATTAGTAGATAATAAAATTATCGACCATATAGATGCAACTAATGGAGCAGCTGCCGAGTATAATAGCCTTAAAAATGAAATAGATACTATACAGATCAAGTTCTCTATAATGTTTATCTTTATTGCCTTATTACTTCTTTTTGTAGCTATAAGTTTCGGGGTTATATTTACTGCTAAAATAGTAAACCCTATTAAAAAATTAGTTACTGCAACCGACAAAGTTAAAGACGGTGATTTAACGGTACAAGTGCCTGAAAATGAAGTAGATAAAGACGAAATAGGAACGCTTTATGTGGCATTTAATAGAATGATTAAGCAGCTTTCCCGCCAGCAGCGTGATTTAGTTATAGCACAGAGGGCTATGGCTTGGTCTGATGTTGCTAAGAAAGTAGCACATGAGATTAAAAACCCTCTAACTCCTATTTTACTTGCTTCTGAAAGATTGCTTAAGAAATTTAGCCCTGAAATTAAGGAAAGGGCAGAATTCGAAAGTTATTTAAAAATGATTATTCGCCATACTAACGATATTAAAAATATAGTATCCGAATTTGTTCTTTTTGCACGTCTTCCTGCTCCTAAATTTACGAAGAGTGAATTAGTTTATTTAGTTAAACATATTGTTGAAGCACGTAAATTACTGAATGATAATATTTTGTATAAATTTGAGTCTAACGTAGATCAATTTGATTTTATGTGTGATGCTACCCAAATAAATCAAGTTATGATCAATTTGTTGAAAAATGCAGAAGAGTCAATAGAAGGGCGAGAATCCGGAAAAATAGAAGTTACTATAGATGTTAAAGACGATTTTATTAGTGTTATTGTAACGGATAACGGTAAAGGATTCCCGCCTGAGCTAATAGGC
>NZ_AP019563.1:0-947500 GCF_007989425.1 Rickettsia asiatica | reverse complement strand
TCTTTCTTCAATTTCCTATATCTTTTTTCAAAAACAATGCTATCTTTTCTAAAGAAAGAGTTAAAGTAATGAGTAACAAAACTTATTTGCTTATATACTCATTAGATTTCTTGCAAAATTAACTTCTAGAGGTAATTTGTACGTCAATCCGGTACTCGAATCTTCACGTAGATTAACTACGCTGCGGTTCTGCATTCCGTGTTTCCTTCAAATTCCTCTCTATAAGTTTAATTTTGCAAGAAATCTATTTTATTTGAAAAATTGGTGGTAATGTCTTTGTAAGACCTCGGATGCTAAACGTTTAATAACTGCCGCCACTCCTCAGCTTACAGCTAGATTACTCTTTTCTAAGTTGTGTAATGTTGTTGCGTGGATCGATTTTCCATTGTCATCTCCCCCAGCAAGCTTGTAGCGTGGGATCCAGCTTAAAATACTAATATTATTAGTATTTTAAATTGTTTTTATGGGACCCCCCGGGGGGGGCGCGCAAGCGAACTAGGTGACACAGTGGATTTTACCGGTCCACGCAACAATGCCAAGTTGGGTCGAAGTATACTACTCTTCATTTTACTTCGGAGTATACTGCAAGCAAATGAAGAATAGCCAAAATAAAAAAAATAGACTTCTTGCATATCCTCCTTCTAAAGGTAGTTTATCCACAGAATCTAGTAATTCTTGACATATTTTTATATTAATAATATCTTTCTATTAAAATTTGGGAGATATTTAGATTAACTTATGAAAATTGCTAAATCACAGGCAAAGATACTTTTTTCAGCATTAAATGAATAGAATAACACCGGTTTACTTGATGATAATACGACTATATTACTTAAAAACGATATAGAAATATTAAATTTTGATTGGAAGAAATTAGCTAGATATTCTTTTTGGGTTTCTTTAATATGTATAGTTATTGCTATTAATGCTATTTTGTCTGATCGTTATCTACGCGAATTATTATAATATATTTTTAATGCCCGTATCTGCTGAAATTTATTACCTTATCAACTTTATCGGGAATAATTTATTTTGTTGGTTTTAAAAGACAGCAACAAAAACCAGAGAAAATTTTTAGCAATGGGGCAGTATTATTTTTAGGGGTCTTAACCACTGCTTATGCTATTTATCAACTAGGAAAAGCATTTGATTCAGGGAGTGGACATTTTTCCATTTTATTGCTTGTATCTTTTATTGTTTATGCCCTATTAGGATATTTCTCTAAATCAAATTTAATTTGGTGCTTTGCTTTATAGGTAGTTGGATGGGAGCAGAAACCGGGTACATGTCAGGATGGGGAGCATATTACTTAGGTATGAATTATCCATTACGTTTTATATTATTTGGAGGAATATTAACATTCTCTGCTCTTGCACTAGAAGAAAATAAAAAATTCAATCATTTTACTCAAGTAACTCTTGTAGTTGGTTTATTATATTCATTTATTACAATGTGGTTATTATCAATATTTGGAAATTATGACCCTGAAGATTATTACTTAAAGTCGGTAAAGCCGATAGAATTATTTCATTGGTCTTTATTATTTGCCTTAATGTCCGGAGCAGCTATTTATCACGGTTTAAAACAAGATAATTCGGTAACTAAAGGATTTGGAGTTACTTTTTTATTTATTAATTTATATACAAGATTTTTTGAATATTTTTGGAATACAACTCATAAAGCAGTATTTTTTACAATTCTAGGAATAAGCTTTTGGTGGCTTGGAAGCAAAGCAGAGAAAATTTGGAATCTTACTACAAAAAAATAATTAATATATAAAGTTCTGCTTTTGTAAGGAACGTATATATTCAGATAGAACTTAAAAAATTGGCAGCAATGTCTTTGTAAGTCCTCGGATGCTGAACATTTAATAACTGCTGTTGTTCCTCGTCTTGTGGATTCCTTGCTCTTTTTAGCTATAAATTATAAGATTTTTTTGAAATAGGATATATCTCTCAAAAATCTTATTAATTTTCGCTAAAAAATAGCTTTAATTATCAATTAAAGCTATTTTGTTAACAGTCCCATAAAGTAGTTTTTAAGCAATAATATATAATAAATATCCTACAATAATATTAAAAAATATTAAGGGTAAAATATATGAATTATTTAGGATACGGTGGTATTTCTCTTGGAACAATACTTGTAATAGTAATATCATTTAATGTGAACAAATCGATATTATGGGCTATCATTCATGGATTTTTTGGTTGGTTTTATATTGTGTATTACTTGTTATTTAGAAAATAATAGGAATCATCTACGAGAATAAAAGCTTTAAGTTGCTTTAAAGATTGAAGTTTGTTAATCTCTACAAAAATATATTTGAGATTATATGATAACTACATATTTAAAGGAAAATAATTCTATAGTAAAAAATGAAGAATATATTATTAATGAATCCACATTATGGATTGATTTATTCAATATAACCGATGAAGAAAAAGTAATAGTAAAAAATACATTAAATATAGAAATACCGACTTTAAAGGACATATCGCAAATTGAGATTTCCGAGAGGTTATATGTTGAAAATGAGGCGTTATATCTAACTATTACGGAACTCGTTAATAAAGAGCAAGAATTGCCTGAAACACATTCTATAGTATTTATTTTGTATAAAGGTTGTCTTATAACCGTTCGTTACGTAGAATTAATACCCTTTAATGACTGTATAAATAAATTTGCTAAGCAGCTTAATAACAAACATAATGCAGAAAATATTTTATTTATATTACTTCGTAATATGGTAACAAGATTATCGAATATTGTACAGTCGATTAGTATGGATATTGATGATTATGGACGTTTAATACTTGATAATAACATTAATGATTTGCGTATAGATCATACCAATGTATTAAAGAAAATAGGTCGAAAAGGTGATTTACTTTCTAAAAGCCGTGAGTGTTTATTTTCTTTAACTATGGCTATTCAATATATTTTAAAATCTCCACAAATAACTCAAAATAAAGCATCTAAGGATCTATTAGATACATTGCTTCGAGATGTAGACTCAATAATTAATTTTTCACAATTTATATCTAGCGAGATTGCAAGAACCCTAGACGCAGCACTCGGTATGATTGCAATGGAACAAAATAATATTATTAAAATTTTCTCATTGGTTACTATATTTTTTCTCCCACCCACTTTAATAGCCAGTATTTACGGCATGAACTTTACCGTAATGCCTGAGCTTAAATCACCGTATGGTTATCCTATAGCCTTATTCTTAATGCTATTATCTACAATTATTACCTATAAATATTTTAAGAAACGAAAGTGGTTGTAAGTTTTTATTGAGAATAGTTCGATAGAATTTTACATAAAAATCAATGACCGTATTTTATAGTCAATTGATTTGGACTCGCCTACTACATTGCTCGTCGCTCTCCTACTAGTTATAGGCTTCGCGCTCCTTGCTCATTGTATGCAAATCCAATTGAATTGACTATATGACATTGACACTATCTTAATTATTATATTACCAAAAGTTAAAATTTCTTAAATTTCAATTTAATAATAATTAGGATTTAAATATGAGCGAATTAGATTTTGAAGTAGAAAAGACGAGTTTTATATTAAGTGTTATTGATATTATTGAAGAGTATATAAAAGCAGAATTTTTATTTGATTATGAAAAGCAAAAAGAAAATTTTCAGTATATTTATAATAATTTAAAGTACCTTGAATTATCGATGCCTATTGAAAATGCTGAAGTTATGAAAGAGTTTTTTAGATTAAAATCAGAATTTAGGAAGTATGTTAAAGATAAAAATAAAAATGTAGATGATGAATTTTTACAAGCAATATATATATTTAGTCTTCTAAATTTATAAAAGAAAAAATTGTAGAAATAGAGAATAAAATAGAGCATATTAAAAATGGTCAACCTGAAAATGAAGAAGAAAAAGAGACTTATAACTGGAGTAAGAGTAATGAATTAAAGCAAAAAGAAATAGAAAATGCTTATAAGAAAAAACAAGATAAGGAAAGTATAGACAGTTATAAACAATTAAGTGCAGAGGTACAAGCGTTAAGACCTAAATCATCAATAGAAAAGACGGAGGATCATTTATTAGTTAAAGATGGAATGTTAAGTGCAGAAGAAATAGAATCTATTATTTCAAACTATCCATTGTTAGAGATAGTAGCTAGTAGTTATTCCAGGGAAAATAATATAACTGAAGATAGAATTATTGAAGCTAGAATTATAGTAAGAAGATTATTTGAAATTGCCCATAATTATTATGAAGATGATAAGCAAAAAGGCATAAATGAACTTGGAGCAATAAATGATACAAAAGCAGCTTATCTTCTTAATGAAAATATTCAAAAATTACTTAAACAAAAGCAACTTAGTTTTAAAGATATTGATTACGTAGTTGGTAATGAGTTAGAGAAGTTATGTGAATTAATAGCAGGAAATAGTACAATCCTTACTCTTAATAGTGACCAAATACATAACAGTAATGATTTTTTTGATTTAGCAATATTAGATAGGTTAGAAGAAACTCTCAAAAAATTATCCGATGATTTTACGGTAAATGATGAGCGGATAAAATTCTATAGAACACTAACAGAAGAAAATGATAAAAAATTCTTTTTTGAAAATTGGAAGTTAATAAAATGGTTTTCTGATTCCATAACTTATAAGGAACTATTGCAGTTGTTACCTAGTAAAAAATTCTTATTAGATCTCTTAAAAGATAAAAATCTATATAAATTAGCAGAAAAAATGACTATTTCTAACAATGAGTTACTTGAAATGTCAAAAGAGGCACAAGAAAATTATTTAAAAGAAATAAAGGTTGAAGATTGTTTAGATATTCATTTAGACTCTATGGATACTCATAATATCAAATTCATTGGTACTACCCTAACTATAGCATCAGATGTGACTTTTAATAATATCTCATTCAATTCGGATGCCACCTTAATTATAGAAGCAGGAAGGTCTTTGAATATCGCTGGTCTACTAACTCTAGGATCAGGCAGTACTTTAAATATCTCTGGCGAGGGTATACTAACTCTAGGATCAAATATTGTTTCAAAAGGTATAATAGAAAATATAAATAATGGTCAATCAGTAATGCACAAAGGAATAACTTCTGAAATTCTTTTAAATAACACTATTGCACTCAATTTAAATTTTATGGAAGAAAATACGGATAGTAATTCAGATATAACAATATTGGGAAATACTGATCCGGAGATTTAATAAACAATATTGCAAGTTCTTTCTACACTCTATTTTTATCCTTTTTCGCCGGTTACTTTATAGTCTTATTTTTAATGCTATTATTTATAATTATTAACTATAAATTTTTATTGATAATATATAGTTTTATATGATTTTTCCTTATTAAAAACTTAACAGCTATTAATAAAAATATCAACTCTATCTTGACTTTTTTAAAGATTACCATATTATGTGGTAATTCCATAGAATATGGTAGCTAAGTTAATTGTATAAGGATGTAAATATGCAAAAAATATTGCTTAAAGGCCCGGATATAAGTATGAAAAATGAAAATCCTGATATCAAGGAAATAAAAACCTTAGCTGACTTACCTTCAGGTACAGGTAGTGAATATTTTATAAATGCACATGGATCAGAGTTTTTCTATAAACCTACTAATTTAGGTTTATGGGGAAAAATTAAATCATATTTTATGCCTGAGCCTTCTTACTTATCAATGAGTATATTTTCTGATGAAGGTACAACTTCTATGTTAGATATTACACTGCTTAATAAAATACAAAATAATACCACTGAAAATCAATGTAATATTGTTCACATATTTTCTTGTCATTCAGGTGCAGCTCAACATCATTTAGATTGGATACAGGGCAATATGGTGTTATGCACTTATAATAAAGCCAGCGATGCAAATATTATACTATTAGCTCAAAATAATTACGATGCTAGAACAAAAAATGACTCTTCACTGATTGAATATATAAGAGATAATTTTCATTTATTAGCAGCGTCAGATTTTAGTATAAGCTATAAATTAGACGATCAAATTTATAGTTTTTCTTTAAGTGCTAATAAAATTAAAAATATGAAAAGCATCGAGGAGTTGCCGGCTTTTCTACATAAAGAATATGAAGCTTTTGTAAAATTTTATAAAAATATTCATGCGGAATATCATGAATCATATCCCGAAATATTTAACTTAAATATAGAAACAAAGCCGAAAGGATTAACATACGCTGACTTAATCAGAGTATTTAGTAGAGCTTTCACCTTAGAAACATATAATTTTAATAAATTTTCTCTAAGCAAGATAGAGACTATGTTAAATCAGAAAGGATTATACACTAATACTAGTATAGATGACGCTATAGAGCAAGGGAATTCTAAACTATTAATGTGTTTACTTAATTATGGTAATACTAAAGTAAATTCCTATAATCTTAATAAGGCTATAGAGAAAGGTGATTTAGATATTCTAAAAGCTGTACTTGAACATAGTACTACAAAAATAGAATCATATAATCTTAATAAGGCTATAGAGAAAGGTGATTTAGATATTCTAAAAGCTGTACTTGAACATAGTACTACAAAAATAGAATCATATAATCTTAATAAGGCTATAGAGAAAGGTGATTTAGATATTCTAAAAGCTGTACTTGAACATAGTACTACAAAAATAGAATCATATAATCTTGATAAGGCTATAGAGAAAGGTGATTTAGATATTCTAAAAGCTGTACTTGAACATAGTACTACAAAAATAGAATCATATAATCTTAATAAGGCTATAGAGAAAGGTGATTTAGATATTCTAAAAGCTGTACTTGAACATAGTACTGCGAAAATAGAGTTCTATAATCTTAATAAGGCTATAGAGAAAGGTGATTTAGATATTCTAAAAGCTGTACTTGAACATAGTACTGCGAAAATAGAGTTCTATAATCTTAATACAGTTATAAAAAAAGGCAATCTAGAAATTCTAGATATTGTACTTAAGCATCCTAATATAGAGGTAAACAGCTATAATATTTGTACGGCAGAAGAGAAGCATAATTTGGAAGTTATTGAATTAGTAAAAAAATATTATAATTCTACTATAAATACTATTACGTCTGAAGAAACTACTATAGATACAACACTTACTGTAGTAGAAGCAGTACCGGTATTAGGAGAGGGGATAGAGGGAACATAAGTAATAAAAAATAAAGTCTGAATTTTGCTACAAGCTCGGCATCGTTGCATGGATACCCAAGTCATCATTGCGAGCGACTGCAGGTGTTGTTACATGGTGCGATTCTTCTTGTGTCATCCTGCGAGCTTGTAGTGGGATCCAGTTAAAAATATTAAAATTATTAGTATTTTAAGTTGTTTTATGGATACTGTGGTCAAGCCACGGTATGACACCGAATGCGTTTTTTGATCCACGCTGGTAATGCCAAGTCATTCAATAAAATCTAAATATTTCTTAGAATTATTTTACTTAATTCATAATTCAAGTGTGAGAAGTTTATCTCTGCAAATCCTTTTCTTGGAATAATAATCATTGCGAATTTTATAGCCTTGAAGCTAGAATCACTAACAATAATTCTAATTAGATGTCGTATACGCCTTTTAATTTTATTGCGAATCATGGCTTTTTTATTTAGCTTTTTGCTAACTTTGATCCCTAAAAAGACATTATATTTTAATTCAAGGAAAATTTTAGGAAGTGTTTTTGCTATTACCAAAATAAAATATCTTTCATGGAACTTCTTCCCAAACTTATTTATAAGTTCAAATTCTTTTTGATTTTTTAAAGAGGTAATAGACAATTTGATAAGTCAGATTATTTTAAGCAGATAATTTATGTCTACCTTTAGCACGGCGTCTTCTTAAGATTGTTCTTCCGGATGGAGTAGCCATTCTAGTTCTAAAACCATGTCTTCTTTTTCTAACTAAGTTGCTAGGTTGAAATGTACGTTTCATAATATTTATACCGAACGAAAATAAAAATTAATTGTTATAAACATATCATCCCATGGTCTCTTTACAGGATCTTGTATCACAGCCTGTGTCCTGAGATCCCGTGGTTGACCACGGGATGATAATTAAACTAAATATGTGCTTTTGCTTTTTCTATGATACTTGCGAATCCGTCACTGTTATTGACAGCAAGTTCTGCAAGTACTTTACGATCTATATCAATTTCTGCTTTTTTAAGAGCTCCCATAAATTGAGAGTAAACAAGCCCATGTTCTCTTACTGCTGCATTTATTCTTTGAATCCATAAGCCTCTAAAATCACGCTTACGGTTTCTACGATCTCTATAAGCATACTGGAGGGCTTTTTCTACTTTTTCAATAGCTACTCTAAAACAGCTATTAGCTCTACCTCTATAGCCTTTGGCTAATTTGAGGATTTTTTTATGTCGATTTTTGGCAATTTTTCCTGATTTTGCACGTGTCATTGCTGTAGCTCCTAATTAATTAATTTATACCGTACGGTAAAAAATATTTTTTAATATTATATCCGTCTTGAGGACAAAGTATTGTAGTTCCTCTAAGGTTACGAATTTGAGCTTTAGTACGACGACGTCTAAAGTGGTTTTTACGTGCTTGAGATGCAATAACCTTGCCGCTAGCAGTAAGTTGAAAACGCTTCTTTACAGCGGATTTGGTCTTTAATTTAGGCATAATTTTTCCTTATTTTGGTATTTCTAGATTTGCCGGTAATATTTAGGCATACCAAAGCCATATTACCGATGAAACCTAGATAATAGTTTTTTTATTAATTATTGCAAGTTTTTTTTTAAGGCTTATATACGCACCTTAACATAGATACTATCAGTAAATAAATTTTTAATTAAAACTAAATTAGTTATTGATTTTTTAAGAAAAATTCATATTCTAGGTGTAAATTCAATCTAAAATTAAAATTCTATGAAAAACACTAATTTTTTTGCAGCTCCTACTGATACTAACTTCAAGTTCAATATAAAACATGGGGATGCGGTTAAATTTCATATCCCTGAAGGTAGCAGCGTTGGAGTAAATGCTGAAATGCTCGGATTGTTTGAAACTAGCCCTTATATTAAATTTACATGTAATAAAAATTCAGAATCAGTAATATTAGAATCAGGAAAGAGTTATCAGCCTTTTATTATAAATGATAAGTTAGAGATAACTCCTTTAGGTGATGCACCTATGAATAATATTGTAGAACTCGATTAAATTTTTATTGAGCAAACAACTCTATTATTTTTTTAAGCTATTTGCTATAATGGGGATGCTGAATACATATTAGTACTGAAAATGTTCGGACAAAATCCTAAAAGAAGCATATTAAACGGTGACGGTACTAAGTTAGAGGTACAGTCTATTTTTAAGACTATACAAGGGGAGGGCATTTTTGTAGGTTGCCCTGCGATCTTTATTAGGCTTGGGGGATGTAATCTTGCTTGTAATTTTTGTGATACGGAGTTTGAGGATTTTGAGTTAGTAGATATAGATAAGATTTTAAATAAAGTAGAAGGCTTGGTATTAAATTCTAAAAATGAAAAATCAATTAATTTAGTAGTAATAACCGGCGGTGAGCCGATGCGTCAACCTATAGAATTATTATGCTGGAAGTTACTAGATCTGGATTTTAAAGTCCAAATAGAGACTAACGGTACGTTATATCGCTCTTTGCCAAATGAAGTGTCTATAATTTGTTCGCCGAAAGCGGGTAAAAACGGTTATAGTAAAATAAGAGAAGATTTACTGCCTAAAATTAGTGCGGTGAAATTTATCGTTGCTAAAAATATTATGGAATATAGTTTCATTCCGGAAGTAGGACAAATAGCTTATAATATACCGGTTTTTATTCAACCTATGGATCAAAACGACCAAAGACTTAATGACGAAAATAATGAGTTAGCAGTAAAATTAGTACTAGAAAGCGGTGCTAGGTTATCTTTACAAACTCACAAATTTTTGGGAATTGAGTAAAGTATATTGGGTATTTTACAAATATGTCTTGAATTTTTTATTACTTACAACTATTATAATCTATTTTAAAGCTAGAGTATTTAGAGAAATGAGTAAAATATTAGAACTTGAAGCGAAATCCCGCACGGAATTCGGTACGGGAGCAGCAAGAGCATTGAGAAGAGAAGGGCGTGTCCCGGCTATTATTTACGGAGCGGGTAAAACACCTGTTAGTATTTCTTTAGAAGAAAAGGAAATAACTAAATATTATAGAAAGCCGGCTTTTATCTCTCAGTTAATTAATTTAACAATTGATAAGAAACAATATAAAGTATTACCGAAAGCTGTGGAGTTGCATCCCGTGACGGATATAGTACGCCATGTGGATTTTGTCTTTTTAGAAGAAAAAACCCAAAAAATGGAAGTACCTGTAGTATATGAAGGGAAAGAAAGAGCTTTGGGCGTTAAAAGAGGCGGGTATTTTAATATAGTAAAAAGAAGAGTGACTTTATTATGTGATGTTAATAATATCCCAAGAAACGTAACTATCGACGTTACCAATATGCCTATTGCTACTTCGCTAAAATCTTCAAAAATAGAATTACCGAAAGGATGTAGTTTTGCTACAAAAAAAGAATTTGTTCTTGCAACGATTATAGGACGTAGAGGAGCAAAAACCGAAGCTGAAGGGGAACAACAAGCCGCTGAAGCAGGGAAGTAACATCGCTCCGGCAGAGGACGTTGCATGGGCTGGTTTTTTCGTCATTGCGAGGAGTCGTAGGCGTTATTGGTTAGCGCGTTTTATGTCACTCCTGCGTATGCGGGAATCCAGAAAATAGCCTTAATATTGCTACACATTATTGACAAAATAAACCTAAAAAAACTAGTTTTTTTAGGTTTTACTGGGTTCCCGCATACGCAGGAATGACATTCTGAATGTTCATACACTTCTTCCAAATCATATTTCTTCAAAAATTTTCCATCACATTTATTTTAGGTAAATTATTATGATTCTTGTTATTGGTCTTGGTAATCTGGGAAAAGAGTATCAATATACGAGGCATAATATTGGTTTTATTGCTATAGAGAAAATAGCAGAGCAATATAATTCATCATTTAGTACAAAGAAAAAATTCAATTGCGAGATTGCTGAAAATACTAAGGGTGGACAAAAGATAATTTTTATAAAGCCTACTACTTACATGAATTTATCCGGTAAGTCAGTGATATCGGTGAAAACATATTATAATATCCACCCCGCAAAAATCTTTGTTATTCATGATGATATTGATTTAGAAACAGGTAGAATAAAATTTAAAACGGGTGGCGGTAACGGTGGGCATAACGGTTTAAAGTCGATTGATGAGGTTATAGGTAATAATTATAACCGGATTAGAATTGGAGTCGGTAGACCGCAAAATAATCAGGATATAGCAGATTACGTACTTAATAATTTCTCTAAACCGGAGTATGAAACAGCGTTGCAAGCTATAGATAAAATAGCTAATAATTTTGGTTTGATATTAGAAAATAAGTTAGAGGCATTTAATGTATACCAAAATCGTCATTGCGAGCAGCCGTAGGCTGCGTGGCAATCTCAGGAAATAATAAAAAACTCCTGAGATTGCTTCGTCAATTACTTCGTAATTTTCCTCGCAATGACGGATAAACCGATCCACGCAATAATGCCACGCGGGAACGACATAGAAAGGAAAAATTTATGAAGCAAGATTTTGAAATTGTTTATGCTGATGAAATGGATAGAACTCATAGAACTATAATTATTGAGGCTTTGAACAAAGATGCTAGAGAAAAAAAGGGGTTAGTAGGAGATATTGAATCTTTTTCATTTTCCTGTTTAGATCAGGATAAAAATTTTGTTGCAGGAATTAGCGGTATGAGTTCTTAGAGGGGGATTTTATATTGATTCACTTTTTGTTAATGAAAATATAAGAAACCAAAATTACGGTACTTTACTAATGCAAAAGGCCGAGGATTTAGCACGTGAACGAGGCTGTAATTTTATTCATCTTGTTACTATGGACTTCCAAGCAAAACCGTTTTATGAGAAACTGGGGTATAAAATTGAATTTGCTATGCACGGTTACGAAAAAGATTCTATAATGTATTATTTACGGAAAAATTTATGACACTAAAACTTGGAATTGTTGGGTTACCGAATGTCGGTAAGTCGACGTTATTTAATGCCTTAACGACAAGCCAGGCTGCGGATGCCGCTAATTATCCGTTTTGTACTATTGAGCCTAATAGCAGCAAAGTTTTAGTGCCGGATGAGCGTTTACATAAACTAGCAAATTTAGCCGGAAGCGGTAAAATTATTCCGTCTTATATTGAGTTTGTTGACATTGCAGGGCTTGTTAAAGGAGCAAGTAAAGGGGAGGGGCTTGGTAATAAATTCTTATCTCATATCAGGGAAGTCGATGCAATACTGCACGTACTGCGTTGCTTTGAAGATGAGGATATAACGCACGTACATAATAAAGTCGATCCGTTACATGACCTCGAGATTATTGAAACGGAGTTAATACTTGCCGATATAGAATCGGTTGAAAAGCGTTTAGCAACAAGTGAAAAACGCTTGAAGTCAGGCGATAAAACAATGGCAGAGCAGATAGAGCCGTTAAAAGAGGTTTATAAAGTACTGGCAGACGGTAAACCTGCAAGAGTATTAAATGAAGCTTTAGGAGTTGATAATTTAAAGCAATTGCAGTTAATTACCTCTAAGCCCGTTTTATATGTATGTAACGTACTTGAACAAGATGCCGTTGTCGGTAATGAATTTACAAAATTAGTAGCAGAAAGAGCAAAGAAAGAAAATGCTAAAAGCGTTGTAATTTCTTCAAAAATAGAGGCTGAGATTGCTTTACTTGAAAACATGGAAGAAAAAGAAGAGTTCTTAAAATTTATAGGTTTAGATGAAACAGGGCTTAGTAAAGTCATTAAAGAAGGGTATAATCTCTTAAACCTTAAAAGCTTTTTTACCATAGGTCCTAAAGAAGCTCATAGCTGGACTTTTAAAGACGGTACACTTGCACCTGCCGCCGCCGGTATTATTCACACCGACTTTGAAAAAGGCTTTATTAGAGCCGAAGTTATCAGCTATGAAGATTATATAAATCTCGGTAGTGAAGCAAAAGCCAAGGAAGTAGGCAAAATGCGTTTAGAGGGTAAAGAATATAAAATGCAGGACGGGGATATAGTACATTTTAGGTTTAATATTTAAATACTTAAAGTATTATTATCCTAGCTTATAGATGTCATTCTCGTACAGGATAAAAAAGTTATTTGTTTCAGCTAATCAAAGTCTTGCAATCGCTATGATATTTGCACCGATGATGATTCATATGGTTGGGCATAATCTACTTATCCCTATGACGCTTCGTTATGCACTGGAGGATGATGCTAAAGTAACAGGTACTGGCCGGCTCAATATTCGGTGCAATATACTACGTAGTTATCGTTGCTGTAACTTATTTGGTTTCTAAAATACACAGCGAAACGATAAGCAATTTTGCTTCGTTTTAAGTATTAGCTCTGCTATTTCGTTTTACTGTAT
This sequence comes from Rickettsia asiatica, assembly GCF_007989425.1. Classification (NCBI taxonomy): domain Bacteria; kingdom Pseudomonadati; phylum Pseudomonadota; class Alphaproteobacteria; order Rickettsiales; family Rickettsiaceae; genus Rickettsia; species Rickettsia asiatica. Next base: position 933,990 of record NZ_AP019563.1, on the reverse strand, counting down.
TTGGGTTTTATATAAGAAAAAGTCAAGTATTCCTAACTAAAAACAGGTGTTGTCATTGCGAGCAGCTGTGGGCGTTGTTGCATGGCTCGTTTAATGTCATTCCCGCTTTCGCGGGAATGACATTAAGAATTTTTAATTCCTCTCTTTATTAGGGAGGCAAAAGAATATTATGCTACAATCTCATTATAACCTGGTACATCATCTGTATGCTCTTCACCCTCAAGAGTAATATCCTCTTTTAAGGCTTCCATACTACAGCTACTAAATACATCAAGGTTATTCTGCTCGCTTTGCCATTTTAAACTAGCTTTTTCAAAACTGACAATACACTCTTTAATTTTTTCTAATGTATAATTTTCTGCTTTCTGTAAAAAGTTATCTATATCGTTTTTTAACGTTGGATTCTGCTCACTAAATGCATTGAAAAATTTCTTAATGCCGGTTAATAATTCTTCTTTTTCATACTCTGTATCTTCTTCAAAACCTTCATCATCAGAGTCTAGAGCTTGAGCTATCGGTTTATTAATTGCCTCTTTATTGTTTTCTATATTCTCTTCTTCTTCAAAGCCTTCATCTATCAAATCTACAGTTTGATTAGTCGCTTGTTCTTTATGTAAATTATCAAGCAAGTTATCGCATAATTTTTGAATTAATTCGTTATTCTCCTGCACATATTTACGTCCTATTTCTTCTAATCTTTCAATATTTTTAGGACTTGCATCATCTAAACTTGCAGTCTTTTTAGTAATAGGTAATCCTATTTCAAAAAATTCATCTTCTCCTGGTAAATCATTTTTAACCTCGATAGTGGAAGAATTTTCCATATTGTTCATAAGTCTGCTTACTAATTTTCCTTTCACAAGCCAACCTATTACTCCGTCAAAGCCGATTTTAGGTATGGCACTCGTAGGTTCGATGTCATTACTGAAATTGAATGCACAAACCATAGTATTATCTAATATCTCTTTCTGCTCTTCACGTGTGAGGGTTTTCTCTTCGCGTATATGATTTTGCTCTTTATGTATATAACCTTTTTTAAGCAACTTTAAAACTTCGTTTGCCGGTCTGTTAGCATCGAGTCCCCCATCTGCATATGCATAAGGAGTACCTGAAGCATAATCATATCCTTGCATGGCCGCTTGATCCATAATAGGTTTAAAATATGTAGGTGCCGCTGTTGTTGCAAGTAATACGTCTTTTACCCTAACATGAGGGCTATAACCGTGAAAGCTGTCAAAAATTGCCAATTCTCCACCGTTAGTAGTCAAATCATTTACTGGAATAACAAGGCGGGAAGTAGTATTGTCCATTCTATTATCGCCTAAATATTTTTCTAATAATTCTTTTAAAGGCTTCTGACTATATTTATGAGTAAATAACTGCTTAACTGAACCTAAGGAAGTATCAGGAAATATATCACTTGCACTCGACTTAAATATCTCAAGGGCTTTTCTAGCACTATATTTTGCTTCTTTTGAACCTGGTTCTTTCGGAATTGTTAATAATGCAGCGATAAGACCACCGACACTAGTACCGGAAATAATAGGAAATAGTTCAGAAATAGATTTTCCTGTTCTCTCCTCGATTTCTATAAGTACCATTAACTCGGATATACCTTTAATTCCACCGCCGGAAAGTGCAAGTACTCTATTAGTTTTTGCATTATCAATTTTTTCTGCCATAACAATACCGTAAAGATTTACATTGTGCGGCAATATATAATAAAAGTTAATAATTGTCAATAAATTTATCTATATAAACTTAATAAAATTTAACCTATAAAATAAAATTGTACTTCGCCTCAACATCTTGATTTTTTACTTAGAAATATACTAAATATTAATTATATAAGTACTTCTGAAGGATTAAAACTTAGACTCGGTTTAATATTACATAATTTAGCCGATAGATTTTTTAAATATTCTACTATTAGAAATATTTATAAGAAAATTAAATCTGAAATATTAACCTTAGATAATGATTATTATGAAGAAAATTTTAATATTATCAAAACTGTTTTTAATAAACATTTTAATAAATTATTTAAAGATGAAAACAAAGAAAATATCAATGATACGGATTATCAAAAGCTATTGCATTTCGTATTTAATCCAAATTGCTCTATTCCTAAGATATTTACTTTAAACAAGAATATTACTGCTGATCATGTCAAAAGAGTATTATTAGAAGAATTGCAAAATAGTAATATCAACTTAAAAAGCACAAGTAAGAACCCATTTTTACAATACATAATTCTAAAGGATTTTTAGCTTTTGCTGAAATGATTGGCAGGAACAATAAAAATCAGTTAAAGCACCGGGTTTTAGAAGAAACAAACAGTGATTTATCTACTATATGTAAGATAACAAATACTAAAGAAGAAACTTTTACAATTAATCATATAGTACATTATAAAACCGGTAATGTACAAACAGATGTACCGGGCTTAGGAAAATATGGTGAAATTTTATCTAAATTTGAGCAAGAACACGAATATAAATGTGCTATTATAAAACGCATATTTGAAGTTGTACATGCTAAAGAATCGACGCAAAATATAGAAGAATTACCACGAAAACTAAATTACTTTGCTGAAAAGTTGACACATTTGCTATTTATAGTTGAGATACATAGAAATAATACAACCTTATTTACAGCTCCAATGTTTCTAGAACTTATTGATAAAAATATACTATTTTTATCAATAAGGAGTTTTTTCCTATGTTTGTACCACATACTATTGCTCAAATAAGGGGTATACTTAAAAACTATAAATATGTGTTACCAAATTCCTGTCCAATAGATTATGACACTACAAATGTACAAAACGGCAATCTGATTACTGGTCAAAGAAGGTAATATATTAATAGAATGGCTTAGTGAAAAATTAAATAATTATAAATTAGCAAATATAGCACTGGTATTTGATACTTTAGCTTTAATACAAAATTATAAAAACAAAAATATAGATAATATCAAAATCAATGACATCAAACATTTTTTAGAAAAAGTTAATAAACTAGAACATTGCCCTACATATTTGCTAAATTCACTAAATAAAAATTTAGCTGCTTTAGTTTATAAAGCAGGAGAACATAATTTAAAGTTCACAAAAACTAAACTTCTTGAAAAAAAGGAATTTCCTCAAGGGTTAAAGGATTTAATTGAAATAACTTATTGTGAATTTACTGGAAGCTTAAAAAATATTGAAGAGTTTTTAGCTTAAAAACAAGCATCTCGCAAGAAAGAAATCAAAAAAATATTACCCGAAATTCTACAAATTTTATGTGATAAAATAAAAGAATGATATGACATTGATGCACCTGAATATATCACAAGTACTAAGACAGTAGAAGAACAAGTATTAAAAGATATTACCTTAAAATTTAATCAAACTATTTCTCCTAGCTCGTCTAGAAAGAGATTAAAACTATCCCTTGCTAAAAAAAGAGATATATATAATGAAAATGATGATGATAGTAATCAAGCTTTGGAAACAACTGATATGGATGTAAAAACAACTGCTATAGACGATAGTATGAAAAAATATTTTAAACTAATGGGAGAACATACTAATACTATATACGATCAAAAACAGTATTAATATTATAGTCTTTTTGAGGTCCTAGAACTTGGTAGCTAAGAGTAAAAGAATCAGGATTTAAAAATATATAGGTAGCATTATATTGATCGCTGTCGCATAAGTGACTACCTACAGCTTTTATACTCTTCTGCTTTGAAGAATTGTTTTTGCAAAACTTCGGAGGACTCGCATGCTCACCTATTAAGTATAGGCTGTGCGTGCTCGCTCCTCGTTTTACATTCCAATTCTCCAAATCATTTGAGTATACACTATCCGTATCAACAAATTTTAATTGATAAAATAAGCTATTTTCAGGAGCAATAAAATATTTTGTAATATTATTATTCTTAAAAATATATCTATATTCTTTATTAGCGTGGATTTGATAATCGTAGTCGTTATAGTGAATTTGCAATTCCTCTTTATAGATTAATTCATTTAAACTTTCAGATAGGAAATATGCTACCCCCTCACCGTAACCATAATTATCATAATTCTATTAATCCGGTATTTTCCGGATAATCTTGAAAAAAGTTCTTTTACTGAATTGTTTTTTGAGAGCATTTGGTATATATCTATGTCATTCCTGCGAAGGCTTGCTTGCGTGGATCGAAAAACCCGTTCAATGTCATACCGTGGCTTGACCATAGTATCTAGAAAACAACTAAAAATACTAATATTATTAGTATTTTTAACTGGATCCCGCGATCAAGTCGCGGGATGACAGAGGTGGAAGTGAGCCATGCAACAAAGTCAGCTTGACCACGGGATGACATTTAGTTCTGCAATATTTTCATTAGCAAATTAATCTCTTCGCGTAATTCTATATCGTTTTTCAGTAATTCTTCTACTTTCTTAATAGCATGCATAACCGTCGTGTGGTCTTTTTTACCGAATTTTTTACCGATATCTGCAAGGCTTTTCAGCGTTAATGCTTTACTAAGATACATGGCTATTTGACGCGGTCTTGCAACTTCTCGTAATCTCCGCGACGAAGACATATCGGATAACTTAATATTATAACGACTAGCTACCTTTTTCTGAATATCTTCAACGGTAATTATTCTTTCATTAGAACGTAATAAATCTCTTAAAATATTTTGTGTATTTTCGAGTGTAATTTCTTTTAAAGTAAAATTAGAATGAGCAATCACCTTATTTAAAGCTCCTTCAAGTTCTCTAACGTTTGAAACGATTTTAGATGCTAAAAAATCAATTACGTCTTTCGGTATTTTAACATTCATCTGCTCAATCTTAGATTCTAGAATGCCGAGTCGCAGCTCATAAGTAGTGCTATGAACATCGGCAACTAAGCCCCATCCAAGACGAGATTTTATCCGATCTTCAATATTATCTAAATCTGAAGGCGACCTATCACAAGAAATAACCATTTGACGGTTATTATCAATCAATGTATTAAAAGTATGGAAAAATTCTTCCTGCGTACTATCTTTACCGCAAATAAATTGAATATCATCAATCATTAACACATCAACTGAGCGAAATTTCTCTTTAAACGAGATTACTTCTTTGTTACGCAGAGCTTTAACAAACTGATACATAAATTTTTCTGCCGACATGTATATCACTTTGCGGTTTGGGTTATTCTGCTTGATATACCAACCGATTGCATGCATTAAATGAGTTTTACCAAGCCCTACGCCGCCATATAGAAAAAGCGGATTAGACTCAGAAACCGCACCTGATGATTCCGCAACTGCTCTTGCTGCTGCATAAGCTAGCTCATTTGGGGCTCCAACCACAAAATTATCGAAAGTAAAACGTACGTCAAGGGTTGAAAAGATATTTGCTGAATTAAGTTCACTGCTGCCGATATCGGCAAAAGTCTTAGTAGGTAATTCTATAACTGTTTGGGTTGTTCCAGGTAACTCTTTAGTAATTATTTCAATTGATTTAATGGTATTATTATAATGTTGAAATAGTTGCAATATGACCATAGAGTACTTGGATTTTATCCAATCTCTAACAAAATTAGTAGGTGCACAAAGAATAACGGTATTTAATGAAGATTCTATAAAATTGACTTTACTAAACCAGCTATTATATAGAGTTTCACCGTAATGATTGTAAAGATCTTGAGCCACGTGACTCCAGACATTTACATAATTATCACCTTGATCCGTTAAAATTATTTGATTAGTACTCACTTAAAACTGCCACGGTAAGTTATTTTGTTTCCAGCCTTTATCTTGATTATTTCCCTCAAAGCCGTCACTAATATTATAACAATTTTTATAACCCATATTAGTTATAAAATTTGCTGCGATAAACGATCTATATCCGAACGGCACAGAAAAAATATTATTGCATCGATTTTATCGTTAATGATAGATAAAAAATTGTCTTCAAAATCTTTATTTAATTGCCAACTTAGAAAGATCACCTTATTTTTATTATCTAAATGAGGTATCCCCACTTGTTGCCACTCTTCTCTAGTTCTAACATCTACAAGAAAAGCATTATCATTTGAAATTAGTATATCATAAGCTTTTGTAGAACAGATATTTTGAACCGACATATTTATGTTTTTCTGCTGTTATTGATAATAAAAGTTAATAGAATTTTACCCATGTAGAATGGATTTATTAGAGTGCTTAAATTATTAAAGCATTTTAAAATGATCTTGGTATCTGATAATTTTAATAATATTATTATAAAAAAATTTTGCAAGATGTTATAGATGAATAAATTAAATAAAAACTCTTTACAAAAGAAACTTTTTTACCGTAGTAAAAATCGTGGTTGCAGAGAAATGGATTATATACTCGGTAGCTTTGCCGAAAAGTACCTATCCTTAATGGATGAAAAAAAACTTGAAGGCTATACTTTAATACTTGATCAAAATGATAATGATCTTTATAATTGGATTAATAATAAATCTTCTGCTCCTTCTTATCTAGATGCCGAAATAATTGATAAATTACGCAAAATAGCAAAAATATAAACTCCTATAGAATGTTACAACAAAAATTTCCGGCGGTTGCCAAATCTTTCTTTGCAATTGATAATTTTACTAAGAATCTTAAGCAAGATTTTATCTTGAGTGCAAGTAATGAAGAAGAGGCGTTGCAATTATACAAGCAAGTTTTATTTTTTTCTTCTAATGAAAATATTTATTACTTTCCAAGCTATGATACCATTCCTTATGATCATACGTCACCAAATGCAAATATCTTATCTAGACGTGCAGAAACATTAACCAAGCTAACAATAAATAATAGTAATGGCAAATTACTCATCACTCATGCAGCTAACTTATTAAACAAATTACCCCCGAAAGATTTTTTTTCTAAATATTTTTTGAAATTATCCCCTAAAATAAAATTTACTACGGATGAGCTTGCTATGTTTCTAGTAGAAAATAGTTTTACAAGAAATGCGAGTAGCATCGATGTCGGGGAATTTGCGGTTAGAGGCGAAATAATTGATATAATATTGCCAGGTCCTAAAGCTTATAGAATTAATTTTAGCTGGGATTATATTGAATCAATAAAAGAATTTGATATTGATACGCAAATTTCGACTAAATCTTGTACGGAACTCGTTATTAGTCCTGCAAATGAGATAGTTTTAAACTCTGAAACAATCGGTAATTTTAAGAATAATTACTTACGAAGTTTTGGAGTTAATCATACTGATAATCCTTTGTATGAGGCGGTAATATCGGGAAGAAAATTTTCGGGATATGAACAATTGCTCCCGTTATTTTACGATTCCTGCTCTAACTTAATAGATTATCTAAACGATCCTATTTTCATATTCGATAATCTGTCAAAACAAGCCATTTTAGAGTTTGAACATAGTTATAACGATTTTTATTCAGCAAGGTCAGAGACAAATAAACTTAAATTTAATAGTTTCTATCCTACTCTTTCACTGACTAGCTTATATTTTACCGTTTCTGAAATAACGGAATTACTAGAACGAAAAAACAATATATTGATTAGTTATGAAAATTCTGAGCAAGCTAGCTTAATTGAAAATATTAGTTCTGCAAGTTTTATAGAAAAGAAAACGGTTTTCGATAAATTATTTGAGATTATTAAAGCCCATTCTTCTAGAAAAATTGTGATAGGTGCAGCTTCTTTAAGCGGTCTTGAGAGAGTTAAAAGCATCACCCAAAATTATGAATATAAATATAATGAGATAAATAAATTAGACGAAGCTAAGGCTTCAGTAATAAATGTCGGAATAATTCCTTTAAGTCAAAGCTTTTATACTAAAGAATATTTATTTATTACCGCTAGCGAATTGTTAGAAGAAAAAACTAGTTCTACAAACACTAACAAAAAGCTTAAAAATATCTTGCTGGAGCTTGATAATTTAGCTGAAGGTGAGTTTGTAGTACACAAAGATCATGGAATAGGGCAGTTTTTAAAGCTGGAAGCTTTAGAAATCAAAGGTAAACTGCATGATTTCTTAAAGATTCTATATGCCGGTAATGATAAATTATATATACCCGTTGAAAATATAGAGGTAATAAAAAAATACGGCAATGATAATGCGGAGCTTGATAAGCTTGGCAGCGTCTCATGGCAAAGAAGTAAGGCGAAACTTAAAAACCGTATAAAAGAGATAGCACTGCATTTAATACAAATAGCAGCTAAAAGGAAACTTAATAGCAGTGCTTCCGTTGAATTTGACCTTGAAGAATATGATAAATTTTGTGCTAATTTTCCTTTCAGTGAAACGGAAGACCAGTTAACCGCTATAAACGATATTAAAGAAGATCTAAGAAGCAGTATGTTAATGGATAGGTTAATATGCGGTGATGTCGGGTTTGGTAAAACTGAAGTAGCAATGCGTGCCGTCTTTATGGTAGCAAAATCTCTAAATGAACATTTACCTCAAGTAGCCGTAGTTGTACCGACAACTATTTTATGTAGTCAACATTTTTCAAGGTTCATAGAAAGGTTCAAGGGTTTTGATTTAAATATCAAGCAATTATCTAGCGTTGTTAGTTCTAAAGAAGCAAAGATTATAAGATCGGAACTTGAAAGCGGTAAAATAAATATAATAATAGGCACTCATTCTTTATTACATAACAATACAAAATTCTTTAATTTGAAATTGTTAATAATCGATGAAGAACAGCATTTCGGTGTCGGTCAAAAAGAATTTCTTAAATCGCTAAAATCCTCTTCCCATGTACTTGCAATGTCGGCAACACCGATTCCTCGAACTTTGCAAATGTCAATGACCGGTTTAAAAGAACTTAGCATTATTGCAACGCCGCCTCTAAACAGGCTGGAAGTTCGTACATCGGTTATGCCGTTTGATCCCGTTATTATCAGAGATGCATTATTACGCGAACATTTTAGAGGCGGAAGAAGCTTTTATGTAGTTCCAAGAATTAAAGATATAGAGGATATCGAAAAACAATTAAAACAAATCATGCCGGAATTAAGCTATAAAATAGCTCACGGAAAAATGACTCCGAGTAAAATTGATGAGGTTATGAGCGAGTTTTATGCCGGCAAATTCGATATACTAGTCTCAACTACTATTATAGAATCAGGAATTGATATAGCCGAGGCAAATACCATGATCATACATAAGGCTGATATGCTGGGTCTTAGTCAGCTATATCAATTGCGTGGTCGAATAGGTCGAGGTAAAATGCGAGGCTATGCTTATCTAACGGTAGCAAGTCATAAAAAGATGACATCGCACTCCTTAAGACGCTTAGAGATAATACAAAATAGTTGTGCTTTAGGCTCAGGTTTTACTATTGCAAGCCATGATATGGATTTACGAGGCTTCGGTAATTTGATAGGTGAAGAACAATCAGGACAAATTAAAGAAGTAGGTACGGAACTCTATCAAGAAATGCTGGAAGAACAAATAGCTATTTTTAAAGATGAACCGGTTGTTTCAGAACAACCCTTTATCCCGACTATTAATTTGGGATTATCCGTCTTTATTCCGGATAATTATGTATCCGATTCGGCTCTTAAACTTGGGCTATATAGAAGAATAGGTAATTTAAGTAATGAGATAGAAGTAGAGAAATTTAAAGATGAGATGATTGATAGATTCGGTTCGCTACCGATTGAATTTAATAATTTACTTGATATTGTAAAAATAAAACTATTATGCTTTAAGTTAAATATTGAGAATTTAGATTCAGGAGATAACGGGTTTGTGATTAAATTTTATAAAAATGCCGATATGACTGATAAAATTTTAAAATTCGTTAGTACTTACTCTAATCAGGCAAAAATCAAACCGGATAATAAATTAGTATATATCAAGAAATTAGTAGATAAAAATATGATTACCGAGGCGAATCAACTACTTTGGAATTTATCGGAGGTGTAGACTCGATGTCATTCCTACTCCGTCATTGCGAGCAGTCGTAGACTGCGTGGCAATCCAGAAAAAATAATAAAAAAATTCTGTAAATCAGAATTTTTTACTGGATTGCTTCGTCAATTGCTATGCAATTTCCTCGCAATGACAATAACACTTTTTTAACATAATAAACATGCTCCATAACTTAAAACAATTATTCCAACAACATAACGTAAAAGGTTTGTCGACCAACTCTAAAAACATTAAGAAGAATGATGCCTTTTTTACGATTAAAGGACAGAATACCGATGGAAATGATTTTATTAAGGATGCTTTAAGCAAAGGTGCAGTATTAGTAATTACAGATAATGAAAAAAATACTGTTATAGATAAAATAATCTATGTAAAGGATGTACAAGCAGCTTTATATGAAGCTATAGAAATCTTCTATCCTAAAAAACCAAAGAATCTAATAGCCGTAACCGGTACTAACGGTAAAAGCTCGGTAGTATCCTATATAGCTCAAACATATTCATTACTTGGGGAAAAAGCCGCATCTATAGGTACGATAGGTGTAGAGATTTTTGGCTGTGATAGTCTTATAAATGATGTACCGGAGTTGACTACACTTGATTATTTAAGCTTTAGAAAAATTGCTCATAATTTAGCTGAAAACAGTATAAAATATTTAGCTTTTGAAGCTTCTAGCCATGGTCTTGACCAAGCAAGGCTTGGGGAAACAAAAGTAAATATCGCATGTTTTACTAGCTTTAGTCAGGATCATCTAGATTATCACCATACAAAAGAAAATTATTTATTAGCCAAACTGAAATTATTTACTGATCATTTATTACATGGAGGTCTTGCAATATTGAATTCCGATATAGAAGAAATAGAGTTTGTTAAAGATTACCTACATAACAATAATATTCAATTTATAACCGTTGGGAAAAAAGGTGATTTAGAAATAACTAAAATTAACGGTTCTTTAAAAGGACAGGATATTAATTTTACATTTAATAATAGAGAATATAATTTTCATACGCCGATAATCGGTAGTTTTCAGGCTAGTAATTTATTAATTACTGCTCTTAGTGTGCATTATACCGATTTTGCTTTTGATAAAGTTATAGATTCTTTAGTAGAAGTTAAACCGGTAAAAGGCAGAATGCAGCGAATAAGCAACACTAATATTTTCGTTGATTATGCCCATACTCCGGATGCTCTTGAAAAAGCTTTAACAGAGCTGAAAAATATTAAATTACGTGATAGTAAGCTAAGCGTAATTTTTGGCTGCGGCGGTAATCGTGATAAGACAAAGAGAAGTCTTATGGGGCAAATAGCCGCAAAACTCGCTGATCATGTCATAATTACAGATGATAATCCACGCAATGAAGACCCAAAGCTTATTAGAGCTGAAATCATAAGCGGTATAGATAAAGCAAATTATATTGAAATAGCAAATAGAGAAGAAGCTATTAAATATGGTATAAATAATTTAAAACAAGACGATATCTTATTAATTGCTGGCAAAGGTCATGAAAATTACCAAATTATCGGCGATAAGAAAATATTTTTTGATGATGCTGAAGTTGCAGGGAAGAGTATTTTTTCGATGTCATTCCCGCGGAAGCAGGAATCCAAAAAATAACTTCTTAATGTTGACAAATAAACCTAAAAAAACAAGTTTTTTGTAGGTTTTTCTGGATTCCTGCTTCTAGCTAGGAATGACATCGAAGTATTGGCTATCTCAGCAATTCTTTTTAGGCAATGCCGTATTCTTACGAGCTTGAAGCTTGAAATAATTATAGAAATGTACTAAACTAAAGGCTATTTATAAAAGAAACTATGTGCCTGTAATTAGTCGTTTTCTTGGTATTGTAATTATGATGTACTATCACGATCATAATCCTCCTCATTTTCATGCCAAATATGGTGATTATGAAATTATAGTTTCACTAGAAGGTAAAGTTATGGATGGTAAATTTCCTAAAAGAGCTTTATAACTGGTTATAGAATGGCTTAATTTATATAAAGAAGAATTACTAGTTAACTGGCAAAAAACTCAAAATGGTGAACCCATTAAATCCTATTACCTCCTTGGAGTAAAGAAAATGTTACATGTCACATCAGTGAAATATATTAAAGATTATTATATTCATCTAGCTTTTGATGACGGTACAGAAGGAAATATTGATTTATATAAATATCTTAAAGGCTTAATATTTGAACCTCTTCAAAATAAAAACTTATTTAATAAGGTCACTCTAGATAAAGAACTGCACACTATTACTTGGCCTAACGGTGCAGATTTTGCACCTGAATTTCTGAAAACTAATTTAGAAATTAGTTAACAAACACTATATATGATCTGGAACTCTAAAACTTTAAGTGCTGCTCTCGGTATAACAATCTCTAATTCTATCAATTGTAATGAAGTGCAATTTAATTCCAAAGACGTTAAAAAAGGTGATTTATTTATAGCACTTCAAGGTAATAGAGACGGCCACGATTATGTTTTAGATGCAATAGATAAAGGAGCGGCAACCGTAATTGTTAGTAAGCAAGTAGAGATAACGGATAAAGATAAAATTATTTTAGTTGATGATTGTTTTGAAGTTCTACAAAAAATGGCTTTATATAAACGAGAGAATTCAAAAGCTAAATTCATAGCTATCACCGGTAGTGTCGGTAAAACCTCCACTAAAGAAGCTTTAAAAACCTTACTAACTGAGACTAACGATAAATCATTAGACCTCTTATATAATGAAGCTAATAAAGAGGAATTTGAAGGAAACACGGAACGCAGAACCGCAGCGTACACTTTAGTACGTGAGGATATGAGTACCGGATTGACATACAAATTACCGTTAGAAGCAAGTTATATAAGAGGTCTAATTTTTGCTAGCCGAGATAACTTCAATAATCACTTGGGATTACTTATTAATCTTGCTTCAATGCCTGATGATACGGAATATGCTATTTTTGAGTTTGGTATGAACCGTAAAGGCGAAATAAGAGAATTAGTTCAAATATTAAAGCCGAATATTGCTATGATTACTAATATTTCGGAAGCTCATTTAGAATTTTTTAACTCGCTTGAAGAGATAGCTGAAGCTAAATGTGAGATTTTTGAAAATTTTAGCAAAAATGATATTGCCATTATTAATGCCGATACTAATTGCTATAACAAAATATTATCGATATTAAAAAACCTTTCTATTACCAATATACATAGTTTCGGTAGATCATCTAAAGCTTCAGCTGAATTAATTTTATATGAGAAGCTAGAAGATCAAGTTCATTTAAAGTATAAGATAAATAATAAAACCCTAGATGTAACTATACCTTTTGTTCCTGGGCATTTTACTGAAAATTATACTGGTGTACTTTTAATTATCGATATATTAGGTAAAGATCTAGAGATAGCTGCAAATCACTTAGCAAATATTTCTCCTACTAAAGGAAGAGGAGAAATTATCAATATACAAAATTGTCGTGTAATTTGTGATTACTATAACGCAAGTCCCGCTTCAATGAAAGCTGCATTAGAATATTTAAAACAAGTACCTGCCGAGAATAAAACCGCTATAATAGGCGATATGCTAGAGCTAGGGGGGGATTCTAAACGGCTACATGAGGAACTAGTACCGTATATACTAGATGCTGGTGGTTCTAAGGTCTATTTAGTAGGAGCAAATACTAAATATATTTATGATTTACTACCTTCCAAAATAGCTAAAAAATACTTTAAAAATGTTGACGAATTAATTACGCATATCACGGATTTATTTGAAGGCAATGAGCTTATCCTAATAAAAGGGTCAAGAGGTGTAAAACTTGATAAGATTGTTGATTATTATAAATAAATACACTAGGATATTTCTAATATTGCATGGCTTGGTTTGTCCATTATTGCGAGGAAATTACGAAGTAATTGACGAAGCAACCCAGTAAAAAATGCTAATCTTTAGCATTTTTTACTGGGTTGCCATGCTCCTTTTAGTCGCTCGCAATAACGATTTGGTATCCGTGCAACAATAAATAACATCAAAATATACTTTTTAATTTAAATCTACAAATGTTATACAATCTTTTACTTCCTCACATCCATAATTCACATATAGCTAATTTATTTCACTATATTACTTTTCGTAGCGGTCTTGCTATGATTATAACTCTAAGCCTGAGCTTTATCACAGGTCCTATATTAATAAAATTTCTGCGATCTCTTCAAAAAAATGGCCAACCTATACGCTTGGACGGACCTGAATCACATCAAATAAAAGCAGGTACTCCGACTATGGGGGGCATTATGATTATTTTGTCTAGTTGTCTCTCTACTTTATTACTTGCCGATTTAACCAATAAATATATTTGGATTACGTTATTTGGTTTTATTAGCTTCGGTATTATAGGATTTATGGATGATTATGCTAAGGTAACTAAAAATAACCATTATGGGGTAAGAGGGAAAAGTAAGCTTTTGCTGCAAGGAATTATTAGCTTAATCATATGTGTTATACTAGAATATACCGATAAAAATCCAAGCCATTTACTTAACGTACCGTTTTTTAAAAATTTAAGTTTAGATCTTGGTTATTTTTATATAGTTTTTGCTATATTTGTTATAGTCGGCTCTTCTAATGCTGTGAATCTAACGGATGGGCTTGACGGGCTTGCTACCGTTCCTATTGCTTTTACTGCCGGTTCTTTTGCTTTAATAAGTTATTTAGTAGGAAATCTAATTTACTCGAACTACTTACAGCTAACCTATATACCGAATACCGGAGAGTTAACGGTGTTATGTGCGGGATTAGTCGGTAGCTGCCTTGGATTTTTGTGGTTTAATGCACAACCGGCAGAAGTTTTTATGGGCGATACCGGTAGTTTAAGTCTTGGCGGTGTACTTGGTATTATTAGCGTCATTACTAAGCATGAAATAGTCTTAAGCATAGTCGGCGGCTTATTTGTTATTGAAACGGCATCCGTAATTTTACAGGTGTATTATTTTAAAGCTACTAAAGGAAAAAGAATATTTAAAATGGCACCGCTCCATCATCATTTTGAAAAACACGGCTGGGCAGAATCAAAAGTTGTAATAAGATTTTGGATTATTTCAGTCATATTTGCTCTTATAGGTTTATCATCCTTAAAATTACGTTAACTATACTCGTTTAATTTGAAAAATTGGCTACGTCGTCTTATAAGCTCAAGGATACTCACGTATTATTATATGCTGCGTTCCTTAACTTATAGACTCCTTGCTCTTTTTCAAATTAAACTTCGTCTATCTACTTTTTATTTATCAAAAATACATTAACATAAATTAACTTTCTCTTTGCTTTTGTACGAGAAATGTACTATAATACCGATATTAATTTATAGTAGGTGTATGACATGGCTAAAGAAATAGATATAAATAAATTATTAGCACAAGAAAATAATGCTTTAAATACTATATTAGGCCAAGTAAACGAATTATGCGAACAAAATAAGAAGCTGCAAGGTTTAATCGAAATACAAAATGAAACTAAAGTACTAGAAAAAGAACATAACAGATCGCTGCATTGGTTTAAAAGATTTATAAAAACAGTTTCTAATGTAAAGTATATTTTTATAAAAAGTGAAGAACAGTTAACAAATGAAGCAATAAAGTATAATAATAAAGTATTAAAAGATATTGATAATAAGATATATAATATAGCGGAAAAATCTGCACCTTTAAAGCAAGCATTACAAGAAGAAATCAAAAAAAATTTTGAGGATTTAACAAAGAAAAATTTATCTAAAGATCAAAGAGAAAGATTATCAGAAGTATTTTTTAGTTATAAGAGTGAACCTGAAAGATTCTCAGCTCTACATATGACAAATTCCTTACAATTCATTAATGCGGAAGAACTAGAGAAACAATATAATTCTTTAAATGCTACAAAACAAAACATCCAAAATTTAATATCCGAAAATTCTAATATCAAAGAACTTAAAAAAATACAAAAACAGGTTGCTGAAATTAGGGAAGAAATACCTTATACATTTTTTGAAAAATTAAATAACATTTGGCAAAATGTTAAAAATGTTTTTGTAAATAATAGTGAGCAGGTTTTAGCAAAAAACAAAGAAAGTAATACTAGAACAATTAGCAAGATTGATGAACAATTATATAAAACGAAGCATAAATTTGAAGAATTAATTGAAAATAAAGAAAGAAATATTAATGATATAATTGCAAAGTTACCTGACAATGAGAAGTTGCAAAAGATAGTAAGTAACCTTACAAATCACATGACGTCAAAAAAAGAACCAATATTAGCAAATTCGTCCCTAGCTAAACCTTTGGAAAATGATATTCCGCCATCACTACCTTTACCGGAAAATAACATTCCGCCATCACTACCTTTACCGGAAAATAACATTCCGCCACCACCACCTTTACCGGAAAATAACATTCCGCCACCACCACCTTTACCGGAAAATAACATTCCGCCACCACCACCTTTACCGGAAAATAACATTCCGCCACCACCGCCTATGGCTCCGGCTCAGACTGAGACATTATCTAAGCCTGTAGAAGCTACTACGGTTAAAAAACTGGAAAATCAACCACATCCTTCTATAGATACTTCTGATTTAATGAAAGACATAGTAGGACCAAAAAACCTAAGAAAAGTTGAAAAAACGGATGTTAAGGCACAAGATTCTAGAGATTTATTGCTGCAGTCCATAAGAGGTGAACACAAACTAAAAAAAGTTGAATTTGATCCTAATACAGGGAAACCGGTTGCATATTCTCATAGTAAGCCTGCTCAGAATGTTAGCAAACCTAATGAAATTGCATCAATTTTAGCACGAAGAGTCGCTATGGAGATGAGTGATAGTAGCAGCAGCAGTAGTGGTAGTGAAAGCGATAGCGATAGCGGTAATTGGAGTGATGTTAGTACTAAATCAAAGGTTCTAAAAACTAAAGGAGAACGAGATGCTATAAAGAGTACCCATGTTCAAAAAGGTTTAAGTGGCAAAAATTCACGAAAATCGTCATTTGGTATAGGTTAATTAAGATGTTATTTCTTTGAGTGGGCTTTGTTGCATGACTTTTATGTCATTCCCGCGAAAGCAGGAATGACATAAAACACCATACGTACTTATCCTCTAAACTTCTTAATTACTTCAACTATTCTTTTACCGAATAAATTAGCTGTTAGAAGATCGCCTTTGGTAGGAGTAATATCAGGGGAGGATTTGTGGTTAGATTGAGTCATAAGTCCTGACCAGCTACCTAAGCGGTTAATTTTATCGGGAGCAGGCATCTCATGATCGGCAAAATTCGGGGCAGCTTCAGCTTATCCAACCCAAATCATGCAATGCTGCATAGCGAAGTGAAATAGCTGCTGAATACTGCATAACTTATCACCTGAATAAGAAGCAGAATTAGTAAAAGCTGCAGCTATTTTATCTTTTCATTTTTGTTGGCACCCATCTAGTTGAGGTAGCCTCCATAAATGTTTTAAACGGTCCTGCTAAACTACCCATATAGGTTGGGACTCCAAAAATGATAGCATCTGCATTGTCTAATAAATCCCAATCGATATTATCAGGTTTATCTTTATTTATTTGTATAATAGAAACATTTGCTCCTGCTTCTTTTATGCTCTTATTTAGTTCTTCAGCTACTTTTGCAGTATGACCATATCCACTATAATATACGATAGCTACTTTAATCATTTTGCCTGGGATAGTTCAGTTGGCAAGATCGCCTTTTTGTGAGACTTGCATAGCCCCTAAAATAGTTAAATCAATATGCGAACCTCTGATCATGCCGAATGAAAAGCTACTGTTGAAATAGCTACTTTCAGGAATAGCAGTGATAGTTTGCTTACCGGCGTTAATTAAATCAGGATCTTTTCCTCTCCTGCGTAAGGAAACGGTCCCATACCAAGCATACCGTTCTCGCTTTAAAATATTATGTTCACTCCTTTAGGTATATAATTTGCTACATGCGTAGGCATACCTATACCAAGATTGACATATAACCCGTCTTTAAGTTCCTCTGCGGTTATTTGATAAATTTCTTCTTTACTCCAAGCCATATCTTATTTTTCCCTGACAGTTAATTGCTCAATATGTTTCTCATATTTTTCACCTACCATTAATCGCTGTATAAAAATATTAGGTGTGTGAATACTATCAGGTTCTAGATCTCCTACCTCAACTATTTCCTCTACTTCACAAACCGTAACTTTAGCTGCTCCTGCCATGACTGCATTAAAGTTTCTTGCTGTTTTATTATAAATTATATTGCCGCTTTTATCGGCTTTAAAGCCTTTAATAATAGCAAGGTCAGCTTGAAGTGCAGTTTCATTATATATTTCTCGCCGTTAAACTCCTTTGTGTCTTTACCTTCCTCTACGATTGTACCTAATACCGGTTTTAGTATAAAAAGCAGGGATGCCCATGCCAAGCAGCTCTAATTCGTTCAGCTAAAGTTCATTGCGGGTTTAATTCAAGCTCAAGTACTTTATCAAGATATTGTTGTTCAAAAATCTTATTTTCTCCGACATACGAAGAAATCATTTTTTTTATTTGTTTAGTTTGAAGAAGTAATCCAAGTCCGAAATTGTCAACACCGCAATTATTGCTAATAATTGTTAAATTCTGAACATTGCTTTTAAGAAGTGCATTTATTAAATTTTCAGGAATACCGCATAAACCAAAGCCACCGGACATTATAGTCATGCCGTCATAAAGAAGTCCTTCAAGAGCAGCCTCAGCCGAAGGATAGATTTTATTCATAAATTTTAAATTATTTAATATCTATTATCTAAGAGTGTATCTATAAATAAATTTAAGTGGTAATTAAAGAGCTTTTATAGCGAAAATTAATAAGATTTTTGATAGGATATTATTCATATTTCAAAAAAATCTTATAATTTGCAGCAAAAAAGAATTTAATTACCACTTAAATTTATTTACAGATACACTCTTAGAAATTAGGAGGATTTTCAAAAGAAGTCAAGGACATACCTACGTTTGGTATATTAAAAAAATATTTTACAAATTTAAAATAGTATATATTGTGGCTACTTATTATTAATAAAAATTAATAATACTATGAAATGAAATAAATTAAATTTAACTATTGCTACTTGTCTTTTATATTCATCATCAGTATTAGCAACTGCATCAAATATTGATGACGATATAACAATTCAAGAAAATTCTAAAAAAATTATAGCTATGTAGTTACTTATGATAAAGATATGTCCTCAAGAGCGAGTAGCGATGCTGCTATGTCATTGATTGAAGGTTACCGTCAATTAGATGATGCTATATTTGCCGATTCAGATAATATAGCTTATGAAGATCTTAAGTTATATTACAAGATTTACTGCTACATCTTGGATTATGGTAGGTAATCATGAAATAGGAGGTCAATGGAGCAAGAGCAAGAGAATTTGACTTAAAAGTAACAAAATATGAGGTAGATCCTTTTGATGGTACAACATATTTTAAAGCTAAAGATTTTAATTCTTTGCAAGTTCATAAGCAAATTGCTATAGATACAGGGGGGATTCAAGCAAGTTATTTGTTATCTGAAAATATTAAAGATAGATATATGGCAAGTAACAAAATTAATCCTACTTACGGTATAGGTTATTTATGGACAAGACTAGATCAAGCAGGATATATCTTTAGTACTAAATTTAATGATAAAGATAAAAGCGGTAATGATATAAATGCATATGTAACAGCGATTAACTCCATATACGGTAAAAATTATATTACTAAAAATAAAATTCGTTCATATGCTTATTTAGATTTATTTAATCCGTTTTTATTCTATTCAGGATATTCATTTATAATGAATACTAATCTTAATAATATTCCAATGTTTGAGTTGGGAGAAATAAAATATTTACCTGCGACTAGAGCGATACTTGCTCCATACGGTTTAGAGCGTGGTTTAGTTAACCATTTTGTTGTTGATAACAAATATATTCAAGTTAATATTAATTACGGCAAAAATCAGAAATTTAAGTCTTATGGTGTTGGAGTTAAAGCAAATAAATTAATCGAATTCGATTTTGTCGGTTTAGGTTTAGAAGCGGCATTTTGGAATCAGCCTAAAATGTTAACCGCTACTCCTTTAAAAGAGAGCTGTAAACAAGGTGGACTTGGGGCAGTTAATTTTTTGAGCTTATCTTAAATGAAACCTTTAAGATAGTCGGCTTAGGCGGTTACAAAACAGCCGGATTTATAGAAGGTATGCCTTTAAAATCTTCAGCTATAGTTAGAACAGGGTTAAAATTAGATTTATAAGCATTGCAAAAAACGTCATTGCGAGCGACTAAAAGGAGCGTGGCAATCTCAAGATTTTAGCCCGAGATTGCTTCATCAAAACTTACAGTTTTTCCTCGCAATGACGAAAAATCCAATCCACGCAGGCAATGCCTTCGTAGGCATGACATAAGGACACTTATTTTTTTATTAACTCTCTACTTATTTTAAAGTATATATGTAATCATGATATTAAAGTAATGATATATGACGATAATATGCTAACTATTCTAGAAAAATTTTTATTCTCTTCTGTAAAAATGTTCATTAATATACGTGAAGATACCGTATCTGCTCTTAAAAGGCTTGGTATTAATAATATTCGGGATTTATTATTTTATCTACCCGTTTCTTATCAAAATAAAACATTATCGCCTAATTTAACCGAAGTTAGAGACGGTGAAATAATCCAAACGGAAATTGTAATTGAGAGCATTAATTTACCAAAGAAAAGTAATCAGCCTTTAAAGATTACGGCTAGTAATGATACCGGTTCTTTGTTATTAGTGTTTTTTCATAAGCCCCCACCGTTTATTTTTAATAAGCTGAAAGTTGGTACTTCTCATATTATCAGCGGAAAGGTACAATTCTTTGATCATTATTTACAAATTTCGCATCCTGAATTTATTACGAATCCTAAACTTGCAAAAGAAATAGAGCCGATTTATTCCCTGACATACTTACTTAGTAACAAGCAGTTATATTCATATATCATAAAAGCAATAGATATATTTGAAGAGAAGTGTAAGGGAGTGGAAGATAAAGAGGTAAAGGATTATTTGAATGTTATATTGCAGAGTTTGAAGGTGTTGCATGTAAGCGAGGCTGTCATACCGTGGCTTGACCACGGTATCCATAACAACAACTGGATCCCGCGATCAAGTCGCGGGATGACAACGGAAAAATCTAGTAATACAATAAAGCCGCGGGATGACACTGGGGCGGCCAAAAAACAACTAGCAGCCAAGGAACTTATCGCTAATCAAATATCTCTTTTAAATGTACGTACACAGATAAGTAGAAGACAAGGTAATATTTACCCTAAAGCGGTGGGTATTCAAACAAATATATTAAATGAGCTAGGGTTTGAGTTAACTTCTTATCAAAAGCAAGTTATAGAAGAAATAGAGCTTGATCAAAGCGATAAAGTAGAAATGATGAGATTACTGCAAGGCGATGTTGGCTCAGGTAAAACTTTGGTAGCTCTGCTGACGATGGTAAATGTGGTAGCTAGTGGATTTCAAGCAACGCTTATGGCTCCAACCGATTTGCTTGCCAATCAGCATTATGAGTTTTTTGTTAAAGCTTTAAAAAATACTAATATAAGAGCCTCATTACTTACAGGTAAGATACTGGGGGCAGCTCGTAAAAATATTATGATACAACTTGAAAACGGTGAGATTGATATATTAGTCGGTACTCATGCGTTAT
Source organism: Rickettsia asiatica (assembly GCF_007989425.1). Lineage (NCBI taxonomy): Bacteria > Pseudomonadati > Pseudomonadota > Alphaproteobacteria > Rickettsiales > Rickettsiaceae > Rickettsia > Rickettsia asiatica. Next base: position 912,326 of record NZ_AP019563.1, on the reverse strand, counting down.
TTCAAGAAAAAGTAAGTTTTAAGAAGCTAGGCTATATAGTGATCGATGAGCAGCATAGATTTGGAGTGCAGCAGCGTTTGAATTTAATAAATAAAGGAGCAAATCCTGATGTATTAGTTATGACTGCAACACCGATTCCTCGAAGCCTTGCACTTACTATGTTTGGTGATATGAGTATCTCAAAGCTAATGGGTAAGCCGAAAAATCGTTTACCTATCGCTACAAATACCATGTCCGTTAACAAGATAGAGCATATTATAGAAGCAATAAACAAAAAGCTTGTAGTAGGTGAGCGGGTATATTGGATATGCCCATTAATAGAGCAAGGAAAAATCTCTGTTGTCATCCCGCGGCTCGACCGCGGTATCCAAAAAACAACTTGTAATGCTAGTAATTTTGACTGGATCCCGCGGTCGAGCCGTGGGATGGCAACAGAGGAGGAAGAGGATAGTTCATTAATGGATGTGATGAATCGTTTTAACTCTATCGAAAATATCTATCAAGATTATACCGGTATTATTCACGGTAAGATGAAGAATGAGCAGAAAGACCAAATAATGAAGCAATTTAAGGAAGGCAAAATTAAGATATTAGTTGCAACAACCGTTATTGAAGTCGGAATAGATATACCTGAAGCCACCTTGATAATTATTGAAAATGCTGAGCAGTTTGGTCTCGCTCAACTTCATCAGCTTAGAGGTAGAGTAGGGCGAGGCTCTTTGCAGTCATATTGCATATTGCTATACAACCCTAAAAGGCTTGGTAAAGTGGCACGAGGTAGGTTTGAGATAATGAAACAAACTAATGACGGGTTTTATATCGCTGAGCAGGATTTAAAACTTAGAGGTAGCGGTGAGATTTTAGGAGTAAAACAAAGCGGTGAAATGGAGTTTTTCTTTGCTAACTTGGCTAAAGATTATGATCTATTACTTAAAGCTCATAAATTTGCAGAGATAGGCTTAAAAGGTAATGCGGATTTTGTTGACTTTCAGATAAAGCTCTTCGCCAAAACGCAAGTAAGCGAGTTGGTTTAGTTTAAATATGTTATTTCTAGTGGGCGTTCATTGGTTTTTCACTGTCACCCCATGGCTTGTCCATGGGGTCTAGTTAAAAATACTAAAAACTATTAGTATTGTATTATTTTTCTACTCTTAATTTACGTATTGAGCATCTCCAATTATTTGATATTGTGAGCTATCATTAATCTCAGAGTATTGTGGTGGAGCGGTAGGAAGTTCTTCTGCTGTATGACAAAAGACAGTATCTAAGGATTGAGTTTGTAATTGATCATGATCATTAAGTTTTGCTAATCCTTTTAAAAAAGTATTAAAAACTGCTTTATCTTTTAGAGCAATATCAAAAGCTTCACTAATGCTACTATTTTCTAATTTGACTCCGGTTGCTTCTACTTTACTAAAGTAATTTTTCAATAGTGAAGTGTTTTGTGATTCTACTATATTCTTTAGAACTGAACTTCCTTTAGAATCTATATAATTATGATCAAATTTTTTGGATGAAAGTAAGCGTTGTGCAGTCTTTTCTTGAGATTGTTTTAATGCATTTTGAAAACCTTCATTTATACTAACCCCTATAAGGTTAGAAAATTCTTCCATAGCCTTTAATTTTTTATCAGAGTTAAATTTATTGAAGATTTTAGGTTGCTTAAAGTTTGATGTTTGTAAGATTTGTTTAAAATTTTTATATCCTTGGATGATACGGTATGCTGACATAAGTTAATCCTTTAATATTATTTAATAATTCATATAGCTCAAATATTAAATATTCTTAACCATATAAATAAGCTTTAGTATTATACATATAATGGATTTAAATGTCAATTAATTAATTTGTATTTTCGCTATTTATAATAAAAATGCATTAAAATGATGATGAGAAGAGTAGGGAAAGAATAATAAATGAGAAAGAACCGAATGTTGTAAAACGGGTTTTACGAGGATAAAGTTAATCCTGTGTGATTTCAGCAAGTCTAGTAAACAGAGCTTCAATCATATCCCAGCTTTTTTTTGAATAGTGAGTAAAGAAGAATCATTAATATTTATTTGTTTTAATAAATCTATTCCCATTTGTTCATGTTCAGGATCAAGATGCATATGTGTTTTGAAATGTTTTGCTGCTTTATGATTAAAAAATATCGATCCTAATTTTTCATAAAATATAGTAGCACAAGACTCTATTACTAAATGGACAAGGACGGCTCTTTCACTATCTCTAAGAGTCATCATTTTTAGCGTAAACCAAAGAACCTAAGGCCTCAAAAATAGAATCTGTAGTTTCTTCACCATTTTCTAGATTTTGGGATAATTCTATATTATGTCCAAATTCATCGGTAAGATGCTCCCATGCAAGTTGTTTAAATTCTTTTATTTCAGAAAACACTACTCTTGCTAATACCATTTTTTGAAATTCGTCTGACCAAATCCGAAAATATTTAAGAAATTTATTTTTTCGTAGGGTACTATCTAACTTAATTTCAAATAGTTTGTTTTTTCTAAATTGCTCTTTATATTGTTCATTATCCGAAATTAGATGATCTATCAAATCCATATAAGTAATATCAATATTATCTAAATCATATTAATCTAGGACCACTGTCACTAATTATTAATGTTTACTTACCAACTTTTAAAACCATATGTGTATTTATAGATGAATATGAATTGTAAGATCATCATTTGTATGCAGTAAATATATAAAACATTTCGACTTATCCATTTTAGATTTATAGCTATTTTTTGTGAGTAATCGCTTATGATCATTAATATATAGGTAATTGTTAAGAAAGTAACATTTAAAATTAATTCAGTATTTGAAAAATTAAAATTACTGAAAGGAATTGCAAGAGTAAAAAGAGTCGAATGCACGAAAGAAGCAAAAATTGCTATAAAACAGCAAAGTTTTAGATTTGCCTGCTCATGTTTTGCAATAAATCCAAGTATCATTATAGCAATTACAAGAGTCCCATAATCAATCAAAGCCCAGCTAATATACCACAATATTACCATTATAATTACATGACAATAACCGCTATAGAAAAAGCTAGTTGCAGAATTGCGAAAATAATAAATATACCATTGACCTAAATAGATTGATATTATAATATTTGTAGTAATAAACTGTTTAAACAATACGGTAGTATATATTTGTAGTAAAACACCGCATATTATTATTCTAGTTTTTGGTTTATCATGGAAATTATAACCGGCAAAAAAGCAGAAAACCGGCATAGCGGTTCGACCTATGATCCGCATAATTGTTAGTTCAGGATATAGATATAAACCAATATGATCAATGATCATGGCTATAATAGCTAAAGTCTTTAACAAATCCTGATAGTTTGATTGGTGCTTATTTCTTGTTATTACCATAATTAACAGTTTTTAGTAAATATGCTGAGCTAAAAAATATTATAGCTCCGATTATAATTGTATAAGCTAATGTACAAGCTTTAATTAGTAAATATTCCGAATAAAAATATTCTAAATAATAATGTTTTATTAAAGCAATTGTAATAGACATTAATGTACAGCTTAACAAAATTTTACCACAGAAAAGCTTTATTCCAGCTTCTATGTAAAGCTTATTTTGTTTCGTAGTATAGCTATATAATAAACCTAAATTATACCATGCTGCAATAGATGTACCAACAGCAATACCGATATGTTTCAAAGAATCCATTAGTAGTAAATTCATACCGGTATTAATTATTATCGAAAATAAGGTTATTTTAAGCGGTGTTTTCGTATCTCCGTTAGCATAAAAAATAGGAGTTAAAATTTTTGCCAAAATAAAAGCAGGAAGTCCGAGTGCAAATGCAGAAATAGCCTCGGCTGTATTTGTAGTATCTTGGCTTGTGAAAACTCCTCTTTCATATATTATGTTAATAATAGGATGAGACAGAATTATAATACCGAATGTAGCAGGTAATGATAATAATAACCCCATTCTAATAGCATTATTTTGTACTTTTGTTGCAGCTACTATATCGTTTGATTTATAAATTTTGGATAATTCAGGGAGTAATATAGTAGAGAAGCTAGTACCTATTATCGACAAAGGAAACTGGTAAATCCGATCGGCATAAGATAATATAGAAATAGCACCTTCAATAAAACTAGCAATAGATTGGGATATGAAAAGGTTTAATTGCTGTACGCCGGAGCTAATAGTCGCGGGTCCCATATTAATCAAAAGCTTTTTTACATCGGGATCGCTTGGGTTAAAAATTATCGGAAAACTTAAATTCGCTCTTTTCACGGAGATAAACATAAAAGAAACTTGTAATATTCCGGCAATTATTAAAGATAGACTGATTGAAATGATAGATTCCATGTAATCATCTAACATTAAAGTGCAAATTATTACGCATACGCTTAAAATAACCGGCGAAAAAGCAAAAGCTGCAAATTTCTTTACGGAGTTTAATATTCCGCCAAGTAAGGCGGTCAAGGATATAAATATCAAATATGGTATAGTAATTCGGCATAAAAATACCGTAAGCTCAAACTGTTCTTTTTTACCGTGAAATCCAGGAGCAATAAACAGCATTAATTGTGGCATGAAGATTTGCATTAATGCTATTATTACTATTAATATCAGAAGTAGAAGAGTAAAAACCTCACCTGAAAAATTATTAGCGGCTTTCTTAGAAATAAGTATTTTTTCATTGTAAATAGGGATGAATACGCTTGATAATGCCCCTTCTGCAAAGATTCTTCTAAATAGATTCGGTAGTTTAAAGGCAACATTAATGCTATCGCCCATAGGCGTAGAGCCGAATAATGATGCGATAAATTGTTCACGCACAAGCCCGAATATGCGAGAAATTAGTGTAAAAAAAGCTACTACGACCCCTGAACGAAATAATCGACTTCCTGCATAACTTGCTTCTAAAGGTAATTTATGTGTCAATCCTAATACCTTATCCTCACGTACTAAAGTGTACGCTGCGGTGTTGCGTTCCGTGTTTTCTTTAAATTCCTCTTTATTAGCTGACGTTTGCAAGAAGTCGGTCACTGTTTATTTTTTATATAAATGTTATTTCCATATAGGGATGTTACGTGGATTGGGAAATTTTTACATTGTCATACCGTGGCTTGTCCACGGTATCCAGAAAAATAACCTCAACGTTGTTACCGACAGTACATAGTTTGATAGAATAAACATATAAAAATTTATTTTTATATGTTTTACTGGATCCCGTGAATAAATCACGGGATGACAGAGTTTCCCTACACCTATGCTCCTGCCCTGTCTATTCCTTCATTAATCAAGCTATCTGCTTTTGCTTTATTTTCCCATCCGGTAACTTTAACCCATTTACCTTTTTCCAAATCTTTATAATGCTCAAAGAAATGAACGATACGTTTCTTGAGCATGTCACATAAATCATCTAGCTCTTTAATATGATCGAAAGTAATATCAAGCTTTGAGGTTGGTACTGCGATTATTTTCTCGTCGAGTCCCGATTCGTCTTCCATCATTAATATGCCGACTGCTCGGCATTTAATAACAGAACCTGGTACTACGGCGTGATGGGATATGACTAGTACGTCTACCGGATCACCGTCATTTGCAAGAGTATGAGGAATAAAGCCGTAATTACACGGATAGCTCATGGTAGTTTGCATAAAGCGATCAACAAAAACCGCTCCTGATTCTTTATCAAATTCGTATTTGATTGGACCGCTATTCATCGGAATTTCGATAATTACGTTTATTTCATCATTATTTGCTTTTGCTTTGATTTTATCTATAAACATGTTTTCATTTATTTGGTTTGTTGATTTAGTTATTTTTCGTCATTGCGAGAAGAATTACAACGTAATTCGACGAAGCGATCTCAGGCTATTTTACTAGATTGCCGCGTCGCTTCGCTCCTCGCAATGACGTTGTTATTTCAGAGGTCTATAATTCTCATCATGCTTTGCAAGCAATTGTCTTGCTATAAATTTCCCGTCCGATAATTGCCCGATGGCAATAATTCCTTGTCCTTCACGAAATAGAGCAGGAAGTACACCTTGGTATAATATCTCTAAATCCTTAATATTATCGGTAATAATAAAACTTATCTTATCAGCGGCAATTTTATTTATTGAGTCTGTTTTAACAAGCCCACCGACTCTTAACTCCTTGCTTTGTTCTATTTCATTAATTTTTGACGGCGGCAAAAAAAATACTATATTTTTCTCTAAATTATAAAGTATTATACTAATTCCGAGAGCAGCTGAGCAGAAATAAATAATTATTGTTATTAATCTATTTCTTACTCTCTTTTGCATTAAAGTTCTGTTTATTTTTCAATGACTTGTAATTTAAAAAACTTACGATTAATAATATCGTTAAAACTAGAAAAGTAAATAAATATGCAGCTAATATATAATTACTCATTAATTGCCTTTCAAAAACTCCATAATTTCCTTAGGTGAAGAATCTAAGTAGAAATGTTTCAGATATTTTCCGTTTGCATCGATTAAATAGGTAAAAGATGAATGATCAAGCATATAGTTTGGGTCGTCATCATCACCATTTACACGAGCATAGAAAACCTTGAATTTATTAGTTACATCTTTTATCTGCTGCTCGTTACCGGTAAGACCTATAAATTTCGGATGAAAATGTTTTAGATATTCTTTAAGTACTATAGGAGTGTCACGTTTTGGGTCAATAGTGATAAAAACAGGTAGAATATCTATTTTATGTTTATTTAAAATTTCTACAATCTCCGTCATTTTATTTAGAGAGGTTGGGCATATATCAGGACAACTAGTAAATCCAAAGTAAATGAGGCTTAAGTTGCCTTTCAACTCATCACTATTAAATATCTCTCCATTTTGATCTATTAGCTCAAAATCACCGCCGATTTTTACGTTGTCTTCATAGATATTAACTTGACCAGCAAGCGGTTTTTCAGGCGTTCTTAAAGATAACAACAAATATAATGCTCCTACTCCTATTAATAAGCTAATTACGATAATTATTTTTATAATATTTGACTGCATTTTCATAATATATACTCGTTGAACTTGAAAAATTGGCTACGTCGTCTTTGTAAGTCCTCCAGTCCTCACGTATTATTATACGCTGCGGTCCTCGGCTTACAGACTCCTTGCTCTTTTCCAAGTTGAACTTCGTATATCAACTCTTCATTTCACAGGAGTATAATTCTTTTCTTTCAAGAAGTTCAAAATTACGACATCTTGATTGTTCTTACACCAGACCTAGCTTTTTAGGTTTAAAATATTTTACCCAAATATCTATTAACAATTTAGTAATGATAATCGCCGAAAACATTGAGGATATGATCCCGATCGTTAATGCAACGGCAAAACCTTTTATTACACCTACTCCCAATATATAAAGTAAAAAAGCAACGATTAAAGTAGTTAAGTTAGAATCAAGGATAGTAGCAAACGCAGATTCAAAACCGGTTCTAATAGCATAAAGATTAGAAACTCCCTTATGTAGTTCCTCCTTAATTCTTTCGTAAATCAATACATTAGCATCAACAGCCATACCCATAGTTAGTATTATTCCTGCAATTCCCGGCAGAGTTAAAGTAGCTTGGAAAAGTGAAAGTAAAGCTAGAATATATAACAATGCAAGGCTTAAGGCTATATTGGCAAATAAACCAAGTACACCATAAGACCAAACCATAAATATACACACTGCTATAAACCCTATAAGTCCTGCTTTTTTTCCCGATTCTATAGAATCAGCTCCTAAATTTGGACCTATACTTCTCTCTTCAATAATTTTAAGTGGAGCAGGGAGAGAACCGGCTCGCAATAATAGTGCAAGCTCATTTGCCGACTCAACGGTAAAATTTCCTGTTATTATACCGCTGCCGCCCATAATTGCTCCATTTATCATTGGAGCACTTAGTAATTTATTGTCTAAAACTATAGCAAGACGTTTACCGGTATTATTTTTAGTTATTTCACCGAATATTTTACTACCTAAATTATTGAAAGAAAAAGCAACTACTGCTTGCGAATTTTGGTCAAAAGAAGCTGAAGCGGTTGTAAGCTGATCCCCACCTAAAACAACTTTTTTCTTTATAACGACATAATACCCCCCATGACTTTCGCTATCTCCCTTAACTAGCATTGAACCTACCGGAACATGTCCTTTTACCGCTTCTTCGATATTGGCATTTTCATCAACTAAATGAAAAGTTAGCTTTGCAGTTTGCCCTAATATATTCTTCAAGTAAGAAGGATTTTCTTCGCCGGGAACTTGCAGTAATATATGCTTATCGCCTTGTTTCTGTAGGGTCGGCTCTTTAGTGCCGGTACTATCAACTCTCATGCGAACGATCTCAATAGATTGGTCTACTATCTTGTTAAGTAAGTCATTCAATCTAGACTCACTGTAGCTTAGTTTTATTTTATTTTCATTTACTTCAGTGATAATTTCCTGATCGATTTTATTAATTATTTTCTTTAACGGCTTTAATTCCTCAGGTGATCTTACTTCTAATTGAATGCTATTTTGTCTAACTAACAGATTTTTATAGCCAATTTTATCCTCACGAAAATTTTTGCGTAAAGTGTCGGCAAGATTTTCCATTGAATCATTTAAGTAGGTATCAAAATCAACATCGAGTAATAAATGAGCTCCTCCTCTAAGGTCAAGCCCTAGATTTACTGAATCATGAGGCAGAAACTTAGAGTTTACCTGCATGAAATTAGGTAAGGCACAAATAACCGCAAAAACCGTACATATAATTGAAAGAAAAATTTTCCACTTAGGAAGATTTTGCACCGCTTACCTTCTTATCTTTTTTGTTATTTTCTTTTTTACTGCTACTTGCTTTTGTACGACTAGTTATATCAATAATAGCACTTTTTAAAACTTTAATACGTACATCTTTGGCTATTTCGACTTCAATATTATTATCGCTATCGCTTACTTTAGTTATAATACCGTAAATGCCACTATTTGTTAGAACTTCTTCGCCTTTTTTAACTTCACTTACTAATTTCTCTCTTTCTTTGCGGCGTTTTTCTTGTGGACGTAATAATAAGAAGTAAAATACGGCAAAAATTAAAACCATTGGTATTAAGCTTGTTAACCCCGATTGTAGAGAATTTGTTTCTACAGGCACTACCTCAGTTTCCTGTATTTCTATAGTATCGTTATTATTTGCCTGATTATCTTGCGTACTTGCTGACATATGTAATTTCCTAATTATTGCAATAGACTTCGTGCATAACCTCCTTCTAAAGGTAATTTATACGTCAATCCAGTACTCGCATATCCCCTCACGTACTTTTTTGTACGCTGCGGTGCTGCGTGCCGTGTTTCCTTCAAATTCCTCTTTATAAGATAGGTTATGCATGAAGTCTAATAAAATAAAAATAGCTAGCTAAACGTTTTTATGCAAGGGTAAAATAAATAATGTATAAGTTTGTGCTAGTATCAAAGATAGACGTCGTCATTGCGAGCGACTGAAAGGAGCATGGCAATCTAGTAAAATAATAAAAAAATTCTGATTTACAGAATTTTTTACTGGATTGCTTAGTCAATTACTTCGTAATTTCCTCGCAATGACAAAAAACTGATCTACACAACAAAGTCCTGCTTCCACGGGAATGACATTTTTTAGTATGAAAGGGAACTGGAGCGGGTGAAGGGATTCGAACCCTCGACTTCGACCTTGGCAAGGTAGCACTCTACCCCTGAGCTACACCCGCTTAAATAAAATAACGGCGTTTTAATGTAAAAAGTTTAAGGGGATCAAAATTAATTACATATAAAACACCTTAGTGCTTTTTAATCTAAGCGAATCTGAATATAAGTAATTATAAGATAAATTGCAAGTATTAAATTAGAAATTTATTGGCATTGCTAAATAAAGATAGATTGGTTAATAAATTAACGTCATTGCAAGGAAATTACAAAGTAATTGACTAAGCAATCTAGTTAAAAACTCTGTAAACTAGGATTTTTTTTTTATTATTTTTATGGATTGCCACCCTCCTTTCAGTCGCTTAGCTCATGACGACATCTGTCTTTAGTTAGCAATGCTATAAAATCTAATTTTTTTAAATTGACTTTTATTTTTATATAAAACAGTATAGTTTTTTATTAATTTTAACTAAACTGTAAAAAAGTGTGTTAAGTTACGCAAAAGAGCAAAAAAGTTTAGCTCGTAATCAAAAAGAAGCAATAGGGCTACTATCGATAGGTACGTTTCTTGAATATTTTGATCTCATGCTCTATGTACACATGGCGGTACTTCTTAACGAGTTACTTTTTCCTGAAGCTGATGCATGAGCTGCTTCTCTATATTCTGCCATTGCATATTATTCCACATATGTATTTAGACCTATCGGTGCTTTAATATTCGGTTGGATAGGAGATACTATAGGTCATAAGGCCGGTCATTATTACAATTTTTTTAATGTCGCTTTGTTGTCTTATAATGGCTAATTTAAAAACTTATGCCGAAATTGGTATTACGGCAACTTTTTGTAGTAACTGCGTGTCGGATCGCTCAGGGGATGTCCTCTATAGGAGAGGTAGTAGGTGCCGAGCTTTATCTAACCGAAATGACAAAAATTCCTCAACGTTATTGGGTGGTGGCTTCGCTTGTTGTTTTTGTAACTTTAGGTGCAACTGTAGCATTGGCAGTAGGAACACTTGTTACTTCTTTTGGATTTGATTGGCGTATTGCATTTTGGTTTGGAGCAGCTATTGCTATAATTGGTGCTGTTGCAAGGACAAATCTTAGGGAGACTTCGGGATTTCATTGATGCAAAAAGATGAATAAAGAAAACTGTAGCACAAGCGGGGATAGATAGTAATCGGCTAAAATCAAGCCCTATTTGGAGTGAAAAAATTAATAAAACAACAGCAATAGCTTTCTTTTTTATACATTGTGGAGCACCGTTATGGTTTTATATTGTTTATATTTATTGCGGTAATATGCTAAAAAACTCATTTGATTACAGTGCTGCTCAAGTAATTCATCAAAATTTTATTGTTTGTGGTATAGAATTAATAAGTACAATAATTGTTACTTATTTGGTTTGTAAAATACATCCTTTAAAAGTCCTTAAAGTAAGATTAATAATTTTTCTATTATAGCTATTATATCCCCTATCTTACTAAATAATATTTCAACTACTATCGAATTACTTTTATTCCAATTCTAATTGGTTATACATTTGGAGTAAATCATTTTATAAAGTTAGAGGAGAAAGCAGAGAGTTATTATTAGAAAAAGCTTTTTGTCTTTCAAGTTCGATATTAAAAACTTTTAGGCATAACTCAGCAAATTCTTGTTCTAGTTTATAATTTATATTAGCAGCGACCAAAAGAAAATTTATTAAAGTCTCTTCAATAATTTTTCTAGCTTTCTCAGGTGATTTAACTCCCAAAGTTTGCACATTATGAATTCGGTCAAATAATTTTATTAATGCCATATTGTATCTTTTCTCTTTAATTAATAAGTTTAGGCTTTCTCCACTACTTATCTGTCCGTAAGATTTAATTCTAGTTAGACCTTCTATGTGCTTTGCTACTTCCGGTCCAAAAATTTCGGTAATTGCTTCTTCAGTTAATTCAGTGTCTTCAATAGTATCATGAAGTAAAGCGGCTTGCAGCATAATAACGTTATGAAGCTTAGGTGCTTCTTCAGCTACAAATTCAGCAAGCATAATTGCTACCTCAATCGGGTGCGAATAATAAGGATCGCCGGATTGACGCATTTGAGAACCATGATATTTACGGGCATAGTAGATACCTTTTTTGATTTCGAGTATATCTATAGGATTTTCTACTTTAGTATTTAAATATTCGAGTTTATCAAGTAGTTTTTTACTATAAACACAAATTTCAAACTTTTCTTTCCAAGAGCTTAAATCTTCCATAAAAGTTATTTCTTATCTTATTATTAATTTGTGGGCTATTAATTAAAAAATTGGGCATTGCCTAGAAAAAGTTGATAATTTGAAAAGTTTACGTCATTGCGAGGAAAATTACGAAGTAATTGACGAAGCAATCCAGTAAAAAATTCTGTAAATCAGAATTTTTTTTATTATGTTACTGGATTGCCACGCTCCTTGCAGTCGCTTAGCTCATGACGATATCAACCGTTTCGAGGAAATGCCAAAAATTGCAGTAATAAATAGCTGCAGATTAAAGATTATTGTTATATAATTTTAAATATTAATCCTAAAGTCAAAATGTAACTATGTCAAACCGTAATAGTTTAGAAGTACAAGAGTATGCACAAGCTAGCTCCTTAAATAATACTAATCTCACTGCATCACAGGGTGAGTTAATACTTACTGTTGCAAATTTATTGTTCAAAGAGTCGAATATTAATAATAATAATAATAATCAGAATATGCAAAGAGATAATAATATATCTTATGAGAATAATATTAATAGTATTACTGACTTTGAAAATCAGGATACAAGTTGTGGTATATGTAAATGTCTTGGAGCTATAGCTACTGTTTGCTGCAATGTGTATGTATTTTTATTTGAATAAACACCAAATTTTACACTAAAAAAATATGAGCAAGGCTTAAGAAAGTTAGGAAACCTAAAGCATCGGTTATGGTTGTTAGAAATACGCCGGAGCCTGCAGCAGGGTCTATATCAAAATAATGCAGTATTATAGGAATAGCAGAGCCGAATAATCCGGCTACTAAAAAATTTAAAATAACTGCAATAGCAAAAATAACGCTAAGATTTAAGTCAAGCAACATCACAAAGCTAAGTCCTGCTCCGATAATTGCGAGTACAAAACCATTAAAAGCCGATACGGCTATTTCTTTTAATATAACTTTATTGACATTATTATAATGAATATCTTTATTAGCAAGGGCTCTAACCGTAACAGTCATGGCTTGTGTTCCGGCATTTCCGCCCATTGAAGCTATAATAGGCATAGTGGCTGCAAGCGTTACAAGTTTTGCAATAGTATCGTTAAAATGGTTAATGATAAGTGAGGTCATGCAGGCAGTGATTAGATTAACAAAGAGCCAAGGAAAACGATGTTTAACGGTATAAAATACATTGAAGAAAGTATCTTGAGTATGTACCCCGCTTAATGATAATATATCTTTTCCGGCTTGTTCTTCGATAATATAAATTATATTATCGATTGATACGCTACCTACTAACTTACCGCTTTTATTTACTACCGGTACAATAGTTAAAGCATATTGTCTAAAAATGAAGCTTAGTTCATTTAAGTCGGTAAAAGCATCTGCAAGCTTAAAATCTTTGCTCATCAAATCTTTTATTAATTCATTTTTTTTGCCTTTAATTAGTGTGCTAAGAGAAATAATACCAATAGGGCGTAATTTATTATCAGTGACGATTGCAGCATAAAAGTCATTCTTTACGTTCTTGATAAAATTTAATGATTCCTCGACCGTCCATCCTTCTTGAAGATTAATAAAATCTCGCTCAATTACTCTACCTACCGTATTGTCGGGATATGTACAACCTACGGTAATTTGGTGTTTTTTTTCTTTAGTGAGATTACTTAGGATAAGGTCTTTTATATCATCGTCTAGATCAATTACTACTTCAATAGCATCTTCTATAACTAGCTTATTGATTAATTCTGCAGATTTTTTTATGCCTAAAGTTTCTATTATTAGAGGCTTACTATAAGCATTTAATGATACTAACGTTTCAGGCTTAATTTCATCCTGTAATAAAGGAATAATTATTTTATATGTTTTATTGTTAAGATTATCTAAGAAATCCGCTAAATCGGCATAATGAAGCTTGGCCAGCCTGTTTGCAGCAGCATCATAATTGTGATCTTCGATCAGATCATTAATTTGATCAAAAATTTCAGCAAATTGATCGTGATGATCAGGTAAGATGCTTTTAAATATATTGAAATTAGGCATAACCTATTTACCTAATAGTTTATTATAATTATTTAAAACTGATTTAGCTAGGTTTGACGCAAGGTGGTGTACAATTTGCTAATCAATATAAATCACAGAGTCCAAATAAGCAATAGTTTTTATTTCAACTCCTTTTCATTTATCAGGAGTATGCAATTAGCCCAGACATTTGGTAATAAAAAAAAGCTAGGAGTAAATATAAAATCTGAAGTGCTAAAACAGAAAAATTTTAGAGCAATGATCTCAGAACAAAGAAAAGAGTAGCCTACAGCAAGAGGTCGCTAATTTGACCTTGTGAAAAACCGGCGAATGGTGCGGTCGAGAAGACTTGAACTTCCAATCTTTTTACAGAACAGCACCCTCAATGCTGCGCGTCTACCAATTTCGCCACGACCGCTTAAGTTTTACTCTATAGCAGATTATGAGGATAATATCAATAGAGTTCTTTTTTGATGTCATTCCCGCTTTCTTAAGCAGGAATCTAGTTCTTTCTGATGTCATGCTGTGGCTTGTGACCACGGGCATCCAGAAAAACAATCAACAATACTAAAATTATTAGTATTTTAAACTGGATCCCGCGATCAAGTGGATGATAAGGGTGGAGTTGATCCATGCAACAACGCTGGTTTGACCACAGGATGACAATTAGTTACGATAAACTTACCACAAAATTAGGCATAATCGATTGCTTAACAGCAGTTTTCGTTAAACTATTCAGTTTTTCATCAATATTATCAAAATCAATATGATATTCTCTAGAATTTCCGGTTAACACTAGAGCAGAGTCTATACCGAGGCGATTCGCTGCAAGTATATCGGTGTAAAAAGTGTCCCCAATCATTAACATACGATTCTTAGGGGTATTATGACATTCTTTAAAAATCTTGCTATATATTTCTGCATGCGGCTTACCGCTATAAATTACTTTTCCGCCAAGCTGCTTTATTTTTTTGGCATAATAGCCGCTACAATATCTATAAACACCGTGCTGATTTATTCCAAGGTCAGGATTGGCACAAATATTGACCATTTTACGTTGTACAACAATTTTAAATAATTCATCGAATTCGTTTAAGTCTAAATTTTCATTTTCGTCTCTGTAAATAGTCATTAAGAAAATATTAGCTTTGTTAATATCATCGGTGATAGGACATTGAATTCCATTTATTATATCATTTTCTAAATGTCCTAAGTGATATATTATCGGCTTTTCAATACCGAATCGTTCTTTACTTTCTAGGATCATTTGCACTGCTATTTCACCTGAGCTAATGATCATTTCAGGTAACACGTTTATTCCCCAAGATTTAATTGTTTGATGTAGTGAAAAAATATTTCGTGGGGCATTAGTAACAAAATATACTTTTTTCCGTGCAATAATTTTATTAATATTTTGTGCAACATTCGGGTAGGTATGCCCCCCTTTGATTATTACACCCCAAAGATCAAATAAAAACACGTCATAATCATCCATTACATCGAAAATATTTTTTAACTTTAATGTATCCATTATTATCTCGCTAATTTTAAATCAAGAAACTTTACTATTTTAATAAGTTACGTTATAGTTATTTTTATTGTTTCTAGCAACAAGTTAATAAATTTGTGTCGAATTATGTCGGAAATTGAAGAAAAATTTAACGAATCATCATACGGTGCTGATTCTATAAAGGTTTTAAAAGGTCTTGAAGCCGTAAGAAAAAGACCGGGAATGTATATCGGGGACGTTGGAGACGGGTCGGGTCTACATCATATGATTTATGAAGTAGTCGACAATGCTATCGACGAGTCGCTCGCCGGTTATTGCGATCTAGTACGAGTAACATTAAATAAAAACGGTTCGGTAACCGTATCTGATAACGGGCGAGGTATACCCGTTGAAATTCATGAAGAAGAAGGAATATCGGCAGCTGAAGTTATTATGACGCAACTTCACGCCGGCGGTAAGTTTGATCAGAACTCTTATAAGGTTTCAGGCGGTCTACACGGTGTCGGTGTATCGGTTGTAAATGCTCTTTCTGAATGGCTTGAGCTGCGTATTTGGCGTAATAATAAGGAATATTTGATTAGATTTAATAACGGTATAACGGAAGCTCCGCTTGCAGTTGTCAAAGAAAATATTGACAAAAAAGGTACGGAAGTTACTTTTTTTCCGTCTGTAGAAACGTTTACTAATATAGAATTTGATTTCGGCACTATAGAGCATCGTCTTCGTGAGCTTGCTTTTTTAAATTCAGGCGTAAAGATTTTACTCGTCGATAATCGCTTTGAAGAAGCTAAGGAAGCAGAGTTTTATTATACGGGCGGTATAGAAGCTTATGTAAAATATATAGACAGAGCGAAGCACGCTATCCATCCATATATAGTAGTTAACGCCGATAATACCGAATCCGGTATCAGTCTTGAGCTTGCGATGCATTGGAACGATTCTTATCACGAAAATATTTTATGCTTTACTAATAATATTAGGCAGCGTGACGGCGGAACTCACCTTAGTGCTTTTAAATCAGCGATAACACGTGTTATTACCTCTTATCTTGATACTACGGGTCTTAATAAAAAAGCTAAAAATGACTTTAGCGGTGAAGATACTAGGGAAGGCTTATGTTGCGTGCTTTCCGTTAAAGTTCCTGATCCTAAATTTTCTTCTCAGACAAAAGATAAGCTAGTAAGCTCCGAAGTACGACCGGTTGTTGAAAATGCCATATATACAAAAGTTCTTGAGTGGTTTGAAGAGCATCCGGCGGGAGCTAAGGCAATTATAGCTAAGATTATGGAAGCGGCAAATGCTCGTGAAGCTGCTAGAAAAGCAAGGGAGCTGACTCGAAGAAAATCAGCATTAGAAGTCTCAAACTTACCCGGTAAGCTTGCCGATTGTCATGCAAAAGATCCAGCAATTTCAGAATTGTTTATTGTTGAGGGAGACTCTGCGGGCGGTACTGCAAAGCAGGGTAGGGATAGCAAAATTCAGGCTATACTGCCTCTGCGTGGTAAAATTTTAAATGTTGAGCGTGCAAGGTTTGACAAAATGCTTGGCTCGGACCAAATCGGTACGTTAATTACAGCTCTTGGAATTAGTGTTGAGCGAGAATTTTCTTTAGAAAAGCTTAGATACCATAAAGTTATTATTATGACCGATGCTGATGTTGACGGCTCGCACATTAGAACTTTATTACTCACGTTTTTCTATCGTCATATGCCTGAGCTAATAAATAAAGGCTATCTATATATAGCTCAGCCACCGCTTTATAAGGTAAAGAAAGGAGCAGCCGAGCTTTATTTAAAGAATGAGCAAGCTTTGCAAGATTATTTGATAAAATCAACTATTAATGATGCAACCTTAATTCTAGAAGGTAAAGAGCAGTTAGTGGGTGATAATTTAGAAGAGCTAATTAATAAAGTAGTTAAGTTTAACAGTTTACTTGATCGTGCTAGCAAAAAATTTAACCGCTCAATTACTGAAATTCTTGCGATTAATGATTTACTTAATAATAAAATATTTGAGTCCGCAAGTGATTTAAGACTTAAAAAAGCTTTAGATATTTTAAATAGCTTAGAAGAGTCGCCTGATAAAACTAATTGGGAAATTTTAAAACATGAAAATAAAATAGAGTTCTTCCGTTTTAGCAGAGGTTTAAAAGAAAGTAAAATATTGTTGAAAGAGCAGTTGGAATCATTTGAGTTTGTACAAATATCAAAGCTTGCTTTAACGATTTTTGATATATTTGATAAGAAATTAAAGCTTATAATGAAAAGTCAAGAATTCGATATTTTAACGCCGAGTCAGTTATTAAATACTATTATAGAATGCGGTAAAAAAGGTATAAATATTCAGCGTTTTAAAGGTCTTGGTGAGATGAATTCCGACCAGCTATGGGAAACTACTCTTGACCCCGAAAAAAGAACTTTGCTTCAGGTAAGAGTTGCAGAGATTGATGAAGCAGAGGGCATTTTCTCTACTTTAATGGGTGACGTTGTTGAACCTCGCAGATTATTTATCCAAGCGAATGCCTTAAACGTCGTGAATTTGGATGTGTAGTATAAATTTGGATGTGTAGTATAATCGGTGTCATCCCGTGGCTTGACCGCGGGATGACAATTTAATCAGTTTTTCCTCGCAATGACGTTACAATTTTATCAAAATAATTTATGCAAAAATTAATTATTCACGGTGGTAAACCTCTTAAAGGTAGCATTAATATTAGCGGTGCTAAAAATGCTGTGCTACCTATTATGGCAGCGTCTATTCTTACCGATAAACTGCATATTACTAATGTTCCAAAGTTAACGGATGTTAGTACTATGAAAGATTTGCTAAGAAGTCACGGTGCAGAAATTGAAATAATAGAACACCAAGATGAATTTGAGCTTGTAACTAATACCAGAAATATAAATAACTTTACCGCAGATTATGCAATAGTCCGTAAAATGAGAGCATCGATTTGGGTGCTTGGTCCTTTGCTTACCAAATACGGTAAAGCAAAAGTATCGCTGCCCGGCGGTTGTGCTATAGGAGCAAGACAAGTAGATTTGCATATTGCCGTATTAAAAGCTATGGGAGCTGAAATTGAAATAGAAGGCGGCTATATTAATGCTTCAAGTAAAGGACGTTTAATAGGTACTCATTTTGTTTTTGATAAAGTTTCCGTCGGTGCTACGGTTAATGCAATACTTGCAGCCGTTTTAGCAGAAGGCGAAACACTGCTTTTTAATTGTGCTCGAGAGCCGGAAATAGTTGATTTATGTAATTGTCTTATTAAAATGGGAGCAGATATTACAGGTATCGGTACTAGTGAAATAACAATTAGAGGCAGAGATTCTTTAAATAACACCGGCTATAGAGTGTTATCCGATCGTATTGAAGCCGGTACTTATATGTTTGCGGCAGCCATTACTAAAGGTGACGTAAAAATTTGTGGAATAGATTACCATATTATAGAAAATATAGCTTTAAAACTCATTGAAACCGGTATAAAAGTTGTGCCGATCGATAACGGAGTGCAAGTAACTTATATTGATAAGCTAAACTCCGTAGACTTGGACACAAACCCTTACCCTGGCTTTGCTACGGATCTACAAGCACAATTCATGAGTCTTATGACGATTAGTAACGGTGTTTCAATGATTACTGAGAATATTTTTGAAAACCGTTTTATGCATGTACCCGAGTTATGTAGGATGGGTGCAGATATAGTGGTGCGAGGTAATAAGGCTATCATCCGAGGTGTTGAAAAATTAAAGGGGGCGGAAGTTATGGCAAGCGACCTTAGAGCTTCGGTATCGCTGATTTTAGCAGGACTTAGTGCTAGAAGTGAAACTATATTACATAGAATATATCATTTAGATCGTGGATTCCAAAATTTAGAAAAAAAATTAAGTAATTGTGGTGCGGATATAAAAAGAGTATAATAAGTCAATTGGTGTTATGGGGTTTGACCTCGTCATCCCGCGACTTGATCGCAGGATTCAGCTTAAAATACTAATAATTAATTAGTATTTTAAATTGTTTTTCTGGATACCGTGGTCAAGCCACAGTATGACACTGAAAAAATTTAAATAGAGAAAAATTATGGCAAGAATTACGGCAGAAGATTGTAATAAAGTTATACCGGATAGGTTTCGGCTTGTTGTGCTAGCAACAAGATATGCTAAATTATTAAATTATAAAGTAGAAACTAGTCAAAGCAAAAAAGAAAAGCGTGATAAACCTCCTGTTATCTCATTACGTAGAATTGCTGCCGGAAAAGTATCGGTAGAACAGTTAGAACAAGACTTAATAAACAGTCTGCGTACAAAAACTATGATAGAGCCGTTTGTTAATCAAGATGAATCAGAAGAGGTAGAAGAAAAATTTGAATATTTACCTGAGGTTTGTATAACTGACGATTACTCTGATTTAGATGATCAAATCTTTATTGATGAGGTCGGTGAGGATTTTGAAGATAAGTAAATGATTATAGGTGTCGGCACTGATATAGTACAAATTCCTAGAATTGAAAAAATATTACATTTGTATTTAGAGCTTTTTGCTAAAAAAATTCTAACTTCAAAGGAGTTAGCACAACTTAGTTTATTGGATAAGACAGGTTATGCCGTGTTTTTAGCAAAGCGTTTTGCTGCCAAAGAAGCTATTAGTAAAGCCTTTGGAGTTGGTATAGGTCAAGGTATAAATTTTAAAGATATTATTATACTAAATAATGATTTAGGTAAGCCTATAGTAGAAGTTAGCTCAAACTATACAAACAAACTTCCTCCTTTTAATATTCACCTTTCTCTTTCTGATGATTATCCTGTATGTGTAGCATTTGTTGTGATTGAGGGTAGTTATAATATCATTCCCGCGTAGGTGGGAAAGCGTTGTTGCATGGCTCGAAAAACCCGTTCGGTGTCATACCGTGGCTTGACCACGGTATCCAGAAACAACTTAAAATACTAATAATTATTAGTATTTTAAACTGAATCCCGCGATCAAGTCGCGGGATGACAACAAAAAATCTAGATTCCCGCTTTCGCGGGAATGATATTAAAGGTGAATAATATTAAATAAATTACGATCCAGCTTTGTTATCTGCTTTAGGTAGCATGATTTTTAAATCAGCTTTAGCTTCTAAATCAGAAATATATTTCTTTAGTATTTCTGCAGCTAATATATTATCAATAGTTACTTTTGCTTCTTCTTTTGTTGGAATAGGCACAGGTTTTTTCTCAAGCACTTTGATAATATGCCAACCGAAATCGGTTTTTACAGGAGTTGAAACTTCATTTACTTTTAAAGTAAAAGCTTTCTTTTCAAATTCCGGTACTAACTGCCCAGGTTGATTTAGTAGAATGTAACCGATAACGCCGCCGTTTGAAGCTGAAGCTTTATCAAGAGATAACTCTTCTGCAAGCTTAGTAAAGTTTCCGCCTTTGCTTAATTTGGTCTTTATATTATTAGCTTCTTTTTGGGATTTAACTAAAATATGAGCAACTTTTATTTGCTCTTTACCTTTAAGATTACCGACATATTTATTATATTCGTCATCAAACATCTTATCTGTAATGTTAGATTTTATGTAATTTGCTAGTAATTCTTGTTGAGCTAATTGATTTTTTGCATTTTCAAGTTTTTCTTGGAATTCTTTAGATGAAGTAATGTTTGATTTAGCAACTTCTTCTTTTAACAAAAGATTATTAACATAAATTTTTATTAATTTTTCCTGATCTTGCAGAGGAAAATCATCAAAATTTTTGATTGTTTCACCTGATTGAAGATTAAGCTGCGGCTTAAATTCTTTCATAATTTGCGATTCTTTTACTTTACCGCCTTTATAGATAGCAACTACTTTGTCTTTATCGGCAAAAGCAATACCGGAAAGCATGCTAACTGATAAAAATATAACAGATAATTTTTTCATTTATGACTCATAATTGTGTTAAACATAAGCTTAAATTTTATAAAAATAATATATAACCGTCAACAGCTATTTGAGAATATTTTATTTATTAATAATAATTTACAAATATTTTGTAGTAAAAAAATGCCTTTCAATAAAAAATTATTCATTTAAATAAAATTATAACATTTGATAATTTTATAAAATATACCTATATTTAAGTACTAAAATACTAAAAATATCATAAGGACTTTAATGTTTTCTATTTTAAAAAAACTTTTCGGTACTGCAAATGATCGTACTGTAAAAAAACTATTTTCCGAAATTACAAAAATTAACTCGCTTGAGCCTGCTATACAAAAATTATCAGACGAGGAGTTGAAGAATAAAACTGTAGAGTTTAAAGAAAAGCTTAAAAATGGAGCTACTTTAGACGATATAGTATATGAGGCGTTTGCAGTAGTTAGGGAAGCAGCTAGAAGAGTTTGCGGTATGCGTCATTTTGACGTTCAGCTTATAGGTGGTCTTATATTACATCGAGGCATGATTACCGAAATGCGTACCGGTGAGGGTAAGACCTTAGTTGCAACGCTTCCTGCTTACTTAAATGCTTTGACCGGAAAAGGAGTGCATGTTGTAACCGTAAATGATTATTTGGCAAGTCGTGATTCTGCCTCAATGGGTAAAATTTATAACTTTTTAGGCTTATCGGTTGGATGTATTGTTGCCGGTATGCCTGATGAAGCAAAACGAGCCGCCTATAATGCCGATATTACCCATGCAATAAATAATGAACTCGGTTTTGACTATTTAAGGGATAATATGAAGTATAGCATGCAAGAGCGAGTACTTCGTCCTTTTAATTTTGCTATCATCGATGAGGTTGATTCGATCTTGATAGATGAAGCTAGAACGCCGTTAGTTATCTCAGGTCCGGTTAATGATAATTCAGAATTATACGGTAAAATTGATAAAATTGTACGTCTGCTTAATGCAAGTGATTTTGAAAAAGACGAAAAATTAAAAACTATCAATTTAACGGAATCAGGCATTACGCATATAGAATCGCTTTTAAGTAAAGAGAGTATTATAAAACCTGATACCGGTTTATATGATTTTGAGAATTTAACTTTAGTACATTATGTTAACCAAGCATTAAGAGCTCATAATATGTTTACTGTTGATGTAGATTATTTGGTGCGTGAAGGTAAAGTAATGATTATAGATGAATTTACCGGTCGTGTAATGGAGGGACGTAGATATTCGGAAGGGTTACATCAAGCATTAGAAGCAAAAGAAAATGTAAAAATTCAAAATGAAAACCAAACTTTAGCATCTATTACTTTTCAAAATTATTTCCGTAATTATCCTAAATTATCAGGTATGACCGGTACGGCTATGACTGAAGCACCAGAATTAAAAGACATATATAATCTCGATGTGGTCGCAGTTCCAACCCATAATAAAGTAACAAGGCTTGATCTTGATGACGAGATTTACGGTAGTAAAAAAGAAAAATATGATGCTATCTTAAAACTGATTAAAGATTGTTACGATCGTGGTCAGCCTATACTTATCGGTACGATAAGCATAGAAAAGTCAGAAGAACTTTCAAGCGTTTTAAATAAAGAAAAAATCCCTCATAAAGTATTAAATGCTAAGTTCCATGAGCAGGAAGCTTTTATTATTGCTCAAGCAGGTAGGTTTAAGGCAGTAACGATTGCAACTAACATGGCAGGACGCGGTACTGATATTATGCTTGGCGGTAATCCTGAAATGTTAATAGAACAGCTAGATAAAGATCATAATTATGAAGCTAAAATAGCTGAAATAAAAGCTCAAATTGCTGAAGAAAAGAAGCAGGTTATTGAAGTAGGCGGGTTATTTGTGGTAGGTACGGAAAGGCATGAAAGCCGTAGGATAGATAATCAGCTAAGAGGAAGATCAGGTAGACAAGGTGATCCTGGTAAGACTAAATTTTTCCTATCGCTTGATGATGATTTAATGCGTATTTTTGCATCAGATCGTATATCAGGAGTCCTTAGAACACTTGGATTGAAAGATGGAGAGGCTATCCACCATCCGATGATTAGTCGTTCACTTGAGAAAGCTCAGCAAAAAGTGGAAGGACATAACTACGAGATGCGTAAAAATTTATTACGTTTTGATGATGTAATGAATGACCAACGTAAGATAATATATGAGCAACGTACTGAAATTATTAAATCTAAAGATAGTCACGGTTTCTTAAATAGTACTACTGAGGAACTCGCCAAAAAGATAGTATTAACTTTTATGCCGGCAGGATCTTATAGAGAAGATTGGGATATAGAGAATTTAAGCGTAGAATTACATCGTATTTTTTCTATAAAATTTGATCATAATTTAGTAAGTAAAAATGATGTAACGGAAGAAGAAATCACGAAAATCGTTATACAAATGGCTCATGATATATATAAATCAAAAGAAGAAGCCTATAGTAGCGAGTTAATGCATAATGCCGTGAAATATATTTTACTAACTACTCTTGATCAAGTTTGGAAAGATCATTTATATAGCTTAGATCACTTAAGACAAGGCATATCTCTTCGAGTTTATGCACAAAAAGACCCTCTTAGCGAGTATAAAAGAGAAGCATTTAATTTATTTGAGCAAATGCTCAACAATTTAAAAGAATTATTTATTCAAACCGTATATCACTTCCATATCGACTTAAAACATGTTCAAAAAGAAGATGTTTCGCTGGAGCATAAAAAACTTCAGAAAAATATGCGGGAAAGTCGAGAAGATCCGGCATTTAGTAAATATAATGCAGGAAGTAGCATTAAGACCGATCTTAAACCTTTGGTATCACGCATTGATCCTAAAGCTAGGAATCCTGAAGACCCTACCAGCTGGGGTAGGGTATCCCGTAATGAGCTATGCCCGTGTGGTTCAGGTAAGAAATATAAATATTGTCATGGTGCGAATGAATAGATGAAAACCACTTTACCCGAACGTTCTCTAAAAATCCAAGCTAGGCTTAACTTTATAGGGCAGCAGATTTTAGATATTGCACAAGATAAAATTGCTATGATTATCTTGTACGGCTCTTTTGCTAGGGGTGATTGGGTACGTGATCTACCTAACGGTTATCATAGCGATACTGATATTTTGATAATTTTGAAGAAAGGTAAATATAAAGGACATACTGCTTTCAGGTTAGAAGATAAAATATATGAGAGGTTAGAGAAAACGGGAGTAATAAACCCTAAGCAAATTATCCCGTATGATTCATTAATATCTATAATTCTAGAGTCAATTGATGAAGTAAATAGGTAGTTAGAGATAAGGCGTTATTTTTATACTGATATCAAAAAAGAAGGTATTCTTTTATATGATAGCGGTGAGTTTACACTTAGCGAGGCTAAAGATTTACCTTGGAGTGAGATGAAAGAAATTGCTAAAGATTACTATGAAGAATGGTTTAATTTTGGGACAGGATTTCTTATAGATTCCAAAAGTAATTTAGAAAGAGAAAGCCTTAGACATAGTGCTTTTTATCTTCATCAAGCTACGGAAAGTTTTTACAGTACTATTTTATTAGTTTTTTCTAATTATAAACCAAAATTACATAATTTACAAGAATTAGGTAGTATGGCAGGAAATTATGATAATGAATTATAGGAAGTATTTCCTAAGACCACTGCTGAACAAAAAGAATGTTTTGAATTACTTGAAAAAGCTTATATTGATGCAAGATATGATAAAAACTATAAAATTACTAAAGAATAGCTCTTATATTTAATTGATAGAGTAGAAAAGTTAAAAGAAATCACCGAAAGAATCTGCACGGCAAGAATTAATCAATAGGGCTTTAGTGTCATTCCTAGCTAAAAACGAAGTGTTGTTGTGTGGACCACCAGTTTCCTAATTGTCATCCCGCGACTTGATCGCGGGATCCAGTTAAAAATACTAAAATCGTTAGTATTTTAAATTGTATTTATGGATACTATGGTCAAGCCACGGTATGACATCGAGTACTTTTTTTGATCCACGCAAGCAAGCTTTTCGCAGGAATGACAATAAGATCTTTATCACCTTTAAGAAACACAAATTATAAATTATGATAAAAGAACTATTAAAACGTAATTTAACTCTATTGCTAAAGTCAAATAGTATAGTGAAAGATGCCAAAGTCTTATATAAATCGATATGGTTTTGAAAATGTTTTAAAAGAAGCTATCTCTTTTGATAAAGTAGACGTAGTAAAGGGTTTAAATGAATTACGGGCAGTATCTACTACTGAATTATTTTCAACATCTTCAAACAATGCACTAAAAGTTGCTACATGGTTAGTTGAAGAAAAAAAAGCAAATGTTAATATGTGTAGTAATATTTTTAAGGACACTCCTTTAAATTTAGCTGCACGTTATGGACATTATAAAGTAGCAGAATATCTAATAGCAAAAGGAGCTGCAGTAAACGGTAACGAAGGAGCTTGGTTAGGATCACCTTTATATGAAGCGGTAAGCACTTGAATGTAGCAGAACTATTATACTTGAGAAAGGAGCTTACAGTTGATCAAAGAAAATCCGGAGAAACGCCTTTACATGCGGTTGCTAAAAACGTTCGATATACTTCGAAAAATATTCAAGATGATGAAATATAAGCTATTATTAATATGGTGCCGATATCAATGCAAAAGTAGAATTTAAAGGAGTAGGGTTTAGTATATATGATGGAAAAACAGTATCAGAAATAGCAGAATTTAAAATAGCGTTAGCCGGTGAAAGTACAATAATACCAGAAGAATAATGATTGTTATTAAGCTTCGGTTTTTTACTGTCACTCTGTAGCTTGACTCTAATAGTGTACGAACGTTCAGGATGTCATTCCCGCGGGGCATTATTGCGTGGATCGATTTTTCCGTCATTGCCGCGTCGCTTCGCTCCTCGCAATGACGGTTGGGTATCCACGCAACAATGCCTTCCCGTGGAGGCGGGAATCCAGAAAATAACCTTGATATTAAGGTATATTTGATAAAATAAACATAAAAAAATAAATTTTTTCTATGTTTTACTGGATTCCTGCGAAAGCAGGAATGACAATAAGGGATTTTTTAAAATTTGTGTAAAACAAAACCACTTTTTTCTAGGTAATGTCTATTTATCGACATGGTAGTTATTGACAAGTTTAGGAAAAAGTTTTATATTCTTCACAAGTTTAAGAAAAAGTTAATAGTATATGTCTAAAGCTAAAGCAAAAACAGCTTCCAAAAATAACCCGACCTCTAGGGAACAGGCTAAAGAATATTGTCATAACGGTCAGAAAATCAAACCGGTAAAGCTTATTGCTGCTCAAAATTCTTTTCTAGCTGCCGAGTATGAATCTTCCGGAGATTTAGTCGTAGGGAGCAATGGTCAGCCATTACCTTGGGGACTAGTTAAAAGTTTATCTTAATTACTTATAAACAATATATCTTCTACACAATCGGGGATGTAGCTCAGGGGTAGAGCATCTGCTTTGCACGCAGAGGGTCAAGGGTTCGATTCCCTTCATCTCCACCATTCTTTATTTCTATTCCAATTTATAAATATCTCAAACAGCGAACACATTATAAACTAAGGACTTTTTGCTGTCCAAAAAAAGTTAGATAATGTTGAATCTTTCTAGTGATTCTGCTTTAAATCAATCTCAATTCATTTATTTATACTTCTAATTAAATTTCTATTGCATTCTTAAAACTCCTTATTATGATTCTGTCTATAGCTCATTTTTAACAAAATATTAAAATTTATAGAATTTAATAAAGATATTAGTATGTTTAAAAAATGGTTGCAACCCTCAAATGAAGAGTTAATAAAAGCAATATACGTAAAAAATGAAGCTGAAGCACAGAAATTAATTGCTAAAATGGATATGCTAGAGTTAAGCAAAGTTTATATTGATAATACAGCTTTAACTTGGGCTGTTGATAAAAAGGCTTAGAAAAAGTTTGTAAATTGCTTATTAACAAAATGTCCAATGACGCTATTAATCATACATTGACAAATTCCCATGAAGAGGTAAAAAAATTTATATAAGAAAAAATCTCATATAATAATATTTTAGCAGAGAAATTAGCTTTATTTTTAAAAGAATCTTTTTTAGGTAAAGATAATATAAATAATTTTGTTAAAATGATAAGTGCCGCAAAATTTTATAGAATATTAAATAAGAAATTATTAGCAGAACATTTATAAAAGCAAGAAGTTGATAACTCCGAATTTATAATAGAGCAAATGAATAACTTCATTAAAATACATCCTTTTACTATTGCTAGAATATGTAAAAAATTAACACCTAAAAGATTTGTGAAGATAAGATACATATATCGAATTTGCCTATTGAAATAAGGGATAATATTACTTTTTACTTAGAAAATGAAAAATGGGGAATGGAAGTTGAGACTTTAGGATAAAATAATAAAGTAATAACTTAATTAAGTTATAGTGCCATAATATAATGAAAAGCTGGGATAACTTGTCCCCACCCTTTAAATTTTTATGCTGCTTGTGAATCTTGCTGCATAAAAAAAGTATAGTCGTTTAGATAGGGCGGATAGCAAATCATACACTAGCCTCCACCACAACTATACGTTAGTATAAAATCCAAAAATTTTAATAATTATTCGCCTATAGACGAATTATCGTAATATTTTCCTAATATTTCTAAAGCGTTTTGTTCATATTCATGTTGATTATCAGTGTGCCATATCGGCTCATAATTTTGTGCTTTTAAAACATTTTCTGTATAATGTTCTAATTTTTTCTTATCTAATGTATCGAGTTCATATGAAAGTGTATAAGAAATATTAGGTTTAATCGGAGCTTTTTGTATTTCTTGCGGAATATAATTATGCTGTAATTCGTTTGTACCGCCTACAATAAGATATGAAATTTATGTGTTTGTTGTAAATTATATAGCTCTGTTAGCTTTTCATGTTCTACTTTGCACATAGCATTCCAGCATTTATCAAATGTTTCAAGATTTGTAATAGGAGTGCCGCCTGCTTTTTCAATTAATTCATTCATTTCTGTATGAAATTCTTCGGTAGTGATTTTACCGGTTTTATACTGATCTATTACCCCACCGTCTTTTTCTTCATTTATAGCTATAGTTCCAACATTTTATGGATCTATAGAAGAGTGTTTGCTAACTTGAGCTATAGTTGCCATTCTATCCGTTTTAATTACCTGAGAATATTTAAAAACATGTGCTTTTTTCATAATTATAACCTATAAATTGTTGGTTAAAGAAATATTAAGATTGTTAAATAAAAAAATCAATAGCTGAATTGTAATTAAATACTATGATATTAAGAAACTATATTTATGGTAAAAAATGAGTTTAAAATCCGCTTGGCTTGATACGCCTCTTGGTTCTATGCTGGCAATTAGTGATGAAGAGAGGCTTTATTTGCTCGATTTTGCTGAAAGTAAAGGATTAGAGCATAAAATGAAAAGACTTAAGATTAACACAAAATCGGCTATTACTGAAGATCGCACTAGACCGATTCTATCAATTGAAGAGGAGCTTAAATCTTACTTTAGCGGTACTTTGCAAAAATTTAATACTCCTATATATCTTTTAGGAAGCGAATTTCAAAAATTAGTATGGCAAGAGCTAATGAATGTACCTTACGGTGAAACAAGAAGTTACTTTACTCAAGCTAAATTAATAGGTATGGAAAGATCTTATAGAGCTGTTGCAAATGCTAACGGAGCAAATAAATTTGCTATAATTATTCCGTGTCACCGCATCATCAATAATAACGGTGAGCTTGGCGGTTACGGTTCAGGGCTAGATCGTAAAAAATGGCTTATTGATCATGAGAGACAGAATTATTAAATAAAAAACCAATGCCTGAATTTCGGTTACAGGGGTTTTAAAAAGTTCCTATAATATAATTATAAATTTATATTATAGGATAAATTAATATGTTTAATGAGCTTCAAAGACAAGAATATTATCAGGCATTAATTAGTAAAGATGACAGATATGAAAATATCTTTTTTGTAGCGGTTAAAACAATAGGAGTATTTTGTAGACCGACTTGTCCTGCACGGAAACCTAAATTTGAAAATTGTGAATTTTATAAAACTGCTAAGGAAGCTTTGCATGCTTCATATAGACCTTGTCAGCGTTGCAAGCCTTCTTTCTCATCCTTGCGAAGTTTCGGATTTAGTTCGTACTCTTGTTAATGCTATTGAGCTTAATCCTGCTAAACGATGGAAAGATAGTGATTTTGATGAGCTATCAGTAGATGCTTCTACAGCACGTCGTCAATTTAAAAAACGTTTCGGTATGACGTTTGTAGAATATGCAAGAGCAAGGCGTATGGGTATTGCGATGAAGCAAATTCGCATGGGTGAATCGGTAATTAATACACAAATTGATATGGATTATGAGTCAAGTAGCGGTGTTCGAGATGCTTTTTCTAAAATAATGGGAGGGACCCCGCCAACAAAATTTAATCGGCATTTAAATATTTTAAAAGCAGCTTGGTTAGATACGCCTCTTGATGCTATGATTGTAATTAGCGATGAAAAATTACTTTACTTATTAGAATTTGTTGATAGAAAAGGTCTAGAGCGGGAAATTGAAATGCTAAGGATTAAGATGGAATCTGCTATTATTCCTGGAAGTACTGAACCGATTTTAATGATTGAAGAGGAGCTTAAATTGTACTTTAAAGGTACTTTACAAAAATTTAATACGCCTATACATCTTTTAGGAAGCCCATTTCAAAAAATGGCTTGGCAAGAATTAATTAATATACCTTACGGTGAAACACGAAGTTATTTAAATCAGGTTAAAGCTTTAGGCAAACCTACTTCTTATAGAGCTGTTGCAAATGCTAACGGTATGAATCAGTTAGCAATAATTGTTCCTTGTCATCGTATTATTAATAGCAATGGTGAACTTGGGGGATATGGCGGGGGATTACATCGTAACAAATGGCTTATAGATCATGAGAGAAAATTTACAACAAATTAGAAATATTTTACTTGAGAAGGCTACTATTCCTGTAGAACGTAGAACGCTATTCTTTAAAAACTAGGGAAGGAGAGTATAGAGAGCATGACCGGTTTATTGGAGAGTTACCGTGCCGACTTTACGTAAGGTAGCTAAAAGTTATTATAATTTAGATGTGGGGGATTTAAGCCGACTTATTACTTCAGAATTTAATGAAGAAAGGTTTTTAGCGTTAGTTATTTTGATTATGCAATATCAGAAAGCACAAGATAAAGAGTTTTTTATAATTTTTATTTAAACAATATAAAATACGTAAATAATTGGAATTTAGTGGATGCGTCAGCTCATCATATAATCGGAGCTTATTTATGGGATAAAGAAAAGGATTATCTTTTTACATTAACAAAATCGGAAATTCTTTGGGAAAGACAAATAGCTATAGTTGCTACTTGGTATTTTATCAAAAATAATAAATTAGATACGACTTTTGAAATAGCAAAATCACTCTTAAACGATAAACATGATTTAATGCATAAAGCAGTAGGTTGGATGCTACGTGAAGCAGGAAAAAAAGATGAAAAACAGTTAATAGATTTTTTAGATCGCTATACTTTACAAATGCCAAGAACCGCAGTTCGTTATGCAATAGAGAAATTTCCGCAAGCAATGTACAAAAAATATCTTTTAAAAAACTAGATTTATATTTAATCTATGCTAATATTTGTATTTTAATTTATCAAGGGTATTATTATGCTAAAAACATTATTAATTAGTTTTATAACTTTAATTTGTGCAGTAAGCTATGCTGATAACCAAACAGCTCAAAATCCTAATTCTACAAATTCTTCTTCTGATCAGCCCGATGATCTATTACCTGCAGAGGCAGCCGTTAACTTTGCACAGCCTTGGGCAAGACCTACAACAAATGTACAAGGTAAAGTTAGCAATTCTGCTATGTATTTTACATTAATAAATAGTAGAAGTAAGAGTTATAATTTAGTGAATATATCTTCAGATAAGATAAGTGGAATAGAAATTCATCAAACAATTAATGATCAAGGGATTAGTAAAATGGTAAAAGTGGATTATCCATTTTCAATTGCCGGTAATATTAACGTTGATTTTAAGCCCGGTGGCATGCATATTATGCTTTATGACCCAAAAGTAGATTTAAATGTAGGAGATGAGTTTAAAATAACCTTTTTCTTTGATGACAATACACGAAAAATAGTGGATGTTAAAGTAGCAAATGACAATCCGTATAATACAGCGGGGAATTAGGAAAAACATCATTGCGAGCGACTAAAAAGGAGCGTGGCAATCTCAGGACTTTGGCACAAGATTGCTTCGTCAAAACTTACAGTTTTTCCTCGCAATGACGAACAAATAAAATATGACCCCAGCAATTACCGGAAGTGATTTAATTAAATCTAAACTTATAGATGCTCCTGAACGTTCAGGGGTTTATCGGATGTTTGACGTTAACAAGCAAGTTATCTATGTCGGTAAAGCGAAAAATTTAAAGAAACGCCTTACTAATTACATTAAAAGCGATTTAGATAATAAGACGCTTCGGATGATTGCAAATACTTGTTTTTTAGAGTATAGCATCACTAATTCCGAAGTTGAAGCACTACTTTTAGAAGCACAGCTAATCAAGAAATGTCAGCCGAAATTTAATATTCTTCTTAAGGACGACAAGTCTTTTCCTTTCATCAAGTTACGTTTAGATCATGATTTCCCGCAATTGCTAAAATATCGAGGTAAAACTCTAAATGACGGAAAATTTTTTGGTCCTTTTGCCTCAAGTGCGGAAGTTAATACTACTTTGACCGAACTACAAAAAATTTTTAAATTACGTTCCTGCACGGATAATTACTTTAATTCACGTACTCGCCCTTGCTTACAATATGAAATAAAACGTTGTTATGCTCCTTGCATAGGTAAAATAAACAAGGAAGACTATAGAGATTTAGTAACTCAGGTTAAAGATTTCTTACAAGGTCGTACTAAAGAACTCCAAGAGAACCTATCTAAAAAGATGGAAGAGCTAAGTAGTCAGATGCGTTTTGAAGAGGCGGCAGAAATTAGAGATCGCATTAAAGCACTTAGTTATGTGCAGCTTAAAGCTGGGGTTTCAGATATTGTTAAAGATGCAGATATAATCGCTATTGTAGAAAAGAACGGACATTATTGCGTAGAAGTGTTTTTATATAGGGCAGGGCAAGCATGCGGTAATATTCCTTATTTTCCTACTTCTACCGAAAATAGTACCAAAGAAGAAGTATTAGAATATTTTTTATTACAATTTTATCAAAAACAACAAGTGCCTGCAGAAATTATTATTAATCATGAAATTAATGATAAAGAGAATGTCATAGAAGTGATTAAGAAAATCAACAATATACTTCAGCTTAATATTACAGTACCTAATAAAGGCGGTAAGGCTAAATTAGTGCAACATGCCGAGACAAATGCTTTATTCTCTCTAGAGCAATATTTGAAGAAATTTGCAAAAAAGCAAGAGATTATGCTTGAAATCAAAGAGTTATTTGATCTTTCTGAAATTCCTGAAAGAATTGAGATTTATGATAATAGCCATATTCAAGGTAAGTTTGTGGTTGGCGTTATGATAGTTGCCGGTAAAGCCGGTTTTGATAAAAAGGAATATCGGGTTTTCTCATTGTCATCCCCTGCTTCTACATTGTCATCCCGTGGCTTGACCACGGGATCCAGTACATTAACAAACAATCTGGATCCCCGCTTTCGCGGGGATGACATAAAGAACCGCGGAGATGACATAAAAGGTGACGATTATGAAATGCTCCGGCAAGTTTTAACACGAAGATTAACTAGACTTAAGAATGAGCCGCATAAATTGCCAAACTTAAT
Source organism: Rickettsia asiatica (assembly GCF_007989425.1). Taxonomy (NCBI): domain Bacteria; kingdom Pseudomonadati; phylum Pseudomonadota; class Alphaproteobacteria; order Rickettsiales; family Rickettsiaceae; genus Rickettsia; species Rickettsia asiatica. The sequence continues at coordinate 879,154 of NZ_AP019563.1, read as the reverse complement.
GATTATAGACGGTGGTAGAGGGCATTTAGGCATTGTTAAAGAGGTAATGGATAAATTTGAAATGAATATTCCTTTTGTTTGTATGTCGAAAGGAGTAGATAGAAATGCCGGTCTTGAACAATTCCATATGACAGGTAAGGAAGTATTTACTTTGGATAAAAATTTGCCGATTATGAAATATTTACAAATCTTACGAGATGAAGCTCATAATTTTGCCATAAAGAATCATAGACTAGGTAGATCACGTGCTATAAAAATATCAAGCCTTGACGATATAGAGGGCATAGGTGAAACTCGTAAAAAAGCATTGCTGCATTATTTCGGTTCATATAAAGCAGTATGCGATGCAACCATAGATGAGCTTGCTAAAGTAAACGGCATTAGTAAGTCACTTGCCGAGATGATTTTTAGAACGTTGCATAAGGTTAGTAGATAATAACTGATGTCATTCTTAGCTAAAAGTGGCATTGTTGTGTGGATCGATTCTATCCCTGTCATCCCGCGACTTGATCGCAGGATCCAGTTTAAAGTACTAAAATTTTAGTACTTTAAGTTACTTTTATGGACACTGTGGTCAAGCCACAGTATGACACCAAATGCGTTTTTCGATCCACGCAACAATGCCGTGCGGGAATGATATAGAAGTTATACAATAACGCTAAAAGCAGGAATCTAGTAATTTAAGTTTCATGATTTCCAAAATGCTTCATGGCTAATACGTTCTTCTAACGGTTCTTTACTAGCTTCAAGAATTCTTTCTACTAAGCCTGGAATAGAGTATAAATATAAAGTCTCTTGTTATAACTCATGATATGGAATTGGCAGCATAAGGATTGGCCTAACTTACATATATTAGATTTAGAGAAAAATTTATTTAAGTGCTAAAAATTATGTAAATATTACTAAAACTTCTAAAGCTACCACCACAAGAGATCTTCAAGAATTAATAGAAATTCAAGCATTTAATAAAACTGGAGAACTTAAGGGAATAAGATATAACATTAATTTAGAAACTTTCTCATAATGATAGGTATTTGTTGCATGAATCGATTTTTTTTCGTCTGAGCTATGGAAAATTACGAAGTAATTAACGATGCAATCCAGTAAAAAATTCTATAAATCAGAATTTTTTTATTATTTTTCTAGATTGCCACGCTCCTTGCAGTCGCTTGCAATGACGATTCGTCCTAAAATAAATATTATCAGACTAGTGATTGTTCCTATCAAAACTCCTTTCAGGTTGAAATATTTTAGGTATAAAGAATAATATTCCCATATTAAGAAAGTAGCTGCTCCGCCGAGTGATGATAAGACCATTATTCTTTTATCTACTTTGACATCGAAAAGCGTTGTTATTAACGGTACTAATATTACCGGTCCCCAAAAACCGGTAAAGAACACTACTAAATCAATTACATTACTAAATTTTAAGGCTACAATTATCGCAAAACTTCCTATTATAACGTTAATAATTCGGGCAATTAATAATAATTTTTGCTGATTTTTAACCTTAAAAATAGGATTGATTATATCTTTAACAATAGCTATAGAAGTAACATTTAAATCAGAATCAGCAGTAGACATAACGGCAGCTAAGAGGCCGCTCATTACTATCCCTTGAATTAAAGTCGGGATGATTTGGTTGATTAAATAAGGTAATACTAAATTTGATGGTTGGTTTGGATAAAGCTTATAAGCAATTAAACCGTTTAGAGTAATGCAAATCAAGAAGAAAAAATATATAGCGGATTTTGCATATATTGCTTTAGTTATTTGCGTAGGATTTTTATTAATTAAAGCTCTTTGGATAAATGTAGGATATAGATTCATGACGCTAAAGCTTAAAGCTGCTGTAATCGTATAAGAAAGTAGGTTGCTCTGATCAAAATTTGCATTTTCCGTAGGTAGGTTATTAATAAAATCTACAAAACCGATTTTATTTAAACTGATAAAAGTTATGGTCGGTATAGCGATTATCATCGCCAAAAATTGTAGTAAATTAGTAAAAACAATAGATTGTAAACCGCCTATTGTAGTATATATAAGTACTATACTATAACTTAAAATTACCCCATTTACATAATTTATTTCTAAGATATATTGGAAAATATAGCCACTGACGCTTATTTGTGCAGCCAAAAATCCCACTGAAACAATGACTGAGCTAACACCGCCGATAACACGACCGATATTACCATAATATGTACTCATGATGTCACCGATACTTTCAGCTCCGTAATGTTTGGCAATTAAAGGCACTATATAGATCGCAATTAATATATCTATAGGTATTGTAAGTATAAGAGCGTAAGCATAATATTCATGCCCTAAAAAAGCCTTTTCCATAATGCCGAAAGTGGTAGCACCTCCGACAGAGCTTGCAAATATCGTAGCTATTAATAACAGCTTACTATTTTTCGCTTTACTTTCGACATTTGCATAGTTCTTAAAACTACTATGTTTAGCTCGGTAATATATACCAATGAGTAGAATAGATATTAGATATATGAATACAATAATATTATCTATAGGTATTTTAAGCATAAATTAGGTTAAGTTTTTAAATGACATTCACTATAGGTTATTATTTTTTAATATACTATAATTAATTTAAACTTCAGATGCAGAACCTAAAATGGTAGTACTATATTTTTCATAAATATCTTTATCAGGATTATATATATATTATCTTGATGTTCTATAAACTTATTTTCTTTTTTACTTAATAGCTCCATCGGCGTATAAGTATTATCATTAGCTTGGTCTAAAGTTTTTTTACTATTTTTACAATATTCTTGTATTTTTAAAATAGCTAATATAGCAAAAATTACACAACAAATTGTTACTACTCTGTCTTTAGTGAATGATAAAAATGTTGAAGTAATTGAAGAATCACCGGACGGCATATTTGATTCTTCTTTATCGAACATCATAAACCCGGCAGTATGTATTGTTGGCCCTAAAGCATATGAAGTAAAGTTTCTTAAATTAGTTTCAAAGTTAGCATTAATAATACAATCTTCAATAGTATTAAAGCCTATAAAAGCCGGTATATTTGAATCTTTTATTATATTTCCGATAACATCGTATAGCTCACCGAAAATAGAAATCGTATTATTTGAGAATATTTCAAAACTATCATTAAATATAAAGCTTATTTTGTGTCCATCTTTTATTATAGATTAATGGTGTGTTTAGCTTCCTCCGGACATTTTCTCATTAAAATTCTTGCCCAGTTATGAATTCTATAATTTGCGTTGTCTTCACATTCTTCAAAATCTATAAGGGGGTATTAGTAGTATTATCTTTCATAAATGCATGATAGGGTACAGAAGTAAATAGCTTATCGCCAATATTAAACAAATAAGGTAAAGGAAAGTTAGGTTGATAACTTCCGAGTGATCTAAGTATCGTGGCTATACATTCAAATTACGGCATAATTAACCTTTATTTATATTAAAAGTAAACTAATTATTAAAAAATATTAATAATTAGTTTAGATTTAACATAATAAAAATTAACAAATCAATATTTTTTTTAAAGTTTTATGTTTTTTATTTTAAATTATTGTAATTAAGATATGCAAGAAAGAGCATAGTATCGGACAGTTTTTATTCTATGTCATTCCTGCTAAGCATAACTTTGTTGTATGGATCGAAAAACGCATTCGATGTCATACCATGGCTTGACCACGGTATCCAGTTAAAATACTAAAATTATTAACATTTTAAGTTGTTTTACTGGATACCGTGGTCAAGCCATGGTATGACAATAAAGACACAAGTTAATAATTTAACCCATGCTTGTTAAAAACGCTTGACTCCATTATATTCCTATAATATCCTATAATTTTCCATTAAATCCCAAATTAACCCAATGAATGTATTTTTATCTAAGTATGTAAATGGTGTTGATAAAAAGAGTAGGGTGTCGGTGCCGGCGAATTACCGTGCGGTACTAGGGAAAGAACTATTTAACGGTGTAATTGCTTATCCGTCGATTAGGAATAATTGTATAGAAGTGTGCGGTATTTCGCATATCGAGAAATTAAGGCAGATGATCGAGACGCTTGATCCTTATTCCGAAGAGCGTGATGCGTTTGAGACTATAATATTTGGGGAAGCCGTGCAGCTTTCGTTTGACGGAGAGGGAAGAGTTATATTGCCGCAGTCTTTAATGCAGCATGCAGGGATCGAAGAGCAGGCATGTTTTGTAGGTAAGGGGGTGATTTTTGAGATTTGGCAGCCGCAGAATTTTGAGAAATATTTAAATTCTGCTCAAAAAATCGCTCATGAAAAGCGTTTAACTCTAAGGAATGCGAATTGATGCTGCAATCTCATATACCGGTAATGCTAAATGAAATGCTAGCAAATTTAGCTCCAAAAGACGGTGAGTCTTATTTAGATTGTACGTTTGGAGCAGGAGGGTATAGCAAAGCAATATTGGAAAGCTGTTACTGTTATGTCACATCTTTGGATCGTGATCCGAACGTGATTAAAAAAGCCGAAGAAATTAAGCAAAATTATGGTGAGAGATTTGATTTTATAGAAACGAATTTTGCGGATAGCTTTACAAAGCTTAAGGAAAAAAAAATTGATGGGATAGTGCTGGATTTAGGCGTTTCATCAATGCAGTTAGATATAGCAGATAGAGGATTTTCGTTTTTGCATGACGGACCACTCGATATGCGTATGAGTGGGCAGGGGCTTAGTGCTGAGGAGTTTGTAAATATGGCAGAGGAAAAAGAGCTTGCCGATGTAATTTACAAATACGGTGATGAGAGCTTTTCACGAAGAATTGCTAAGAGAATTGTAGAATATAGAAAAACGGCGAGAATTGATAGTACAAGCAAGTTAGCCGAGATTGTTAGGAGTAGTATAGGATTTAGAAAAAGCAAAATTGATCCTGCCACTAAAACCTTTCAAGCTATTAGGATTTATATAAACGATGAGCTTGGGGAGTTAGAGCGGTTTTTAGCGAATGTAAAAAATATATTAAAGAAAGATGGACGTTTAGTTGTGGTGTCTTTTCACTCTTTAGAAGACAGGATAGTTAAGAATTTTTTTAAAGAAAATTCGGAAAAGCCGATAGCAAGATCAAAATATGCTAAAGATGATATGGCAATTGATCCAAATAAATGGCTTAAGATTATTACTAACAAAGCTCTAGCATCGTCAGATAAAGAAGTAGGGCTAAATATTAGAGCGAGATCAGCAAAACTTCGAGCAGCAAAAGCGATATATGAGTAATTAATTATGAGTATAAGAAAGTTTCACTATTTAATATTATTGATAACAATTATAGCAATATGTAGTTTGTTTAGCATAAAGGAGCGAGTCTCAACTCTTGATTATCAATTAAGTAGCGTTGTAAAACAGATAAATAGTGAGAATAATAATATTCATATTTTAAAAGCAGAGCAAGCTTATTTACTTTCGCCGGCTAGACTAAAAAAGCTTGTAGCAGCTTACTTAACATTAGAAACAGTTAAATCTTATCAAATGATAAAAGATCCATTAGTGCCAAATATCGATCAAAATATTAAATTTGATCATAATATTAGTATTTCAAAGAGTAGTAAATGGCGTTACAAAAGAATTACGAATAATAAGTATATACAGACTGTTTCGAGTAGAGTTAAGTGATTGTCATACCGTGGTCAAGTCGGCCTTGTTGCGTGGATATCTAATCATCATTGCGAGCGGTCGAAGATCGTGCGGCAATCTCAGGAATTTTATACTGCTTTATGAGATTGCCGCGTCAAGGCTTCGCCTTTCCTCGCAATGACGGGATCACTACCCACTTAAAACACCATAAATAATATATGAAACAAATTTTGGAAAAATGAAACCTACAATTAAAAGTCTGATAATTTGGAATATTTGTAGTAAGAATACAAAAATCCGATTATTAATGGTTATTTGTGGCTTTTCTTTTCTTTTTTGTACTTTATCTTACAGGTTAATAATCGTTGCTACAAATGTTTACGATAAAAACCAAAGTTCTTTTAAAAAAAATAATCAATTTAGAAAAGAAATAGTTGATCGAAACGGTAATTTATTAGCCGTTAACCTACCTTCTGCATCATTATTTGCTAATCCACAAATAGTACTTGATCCTGAAACTTCCGTAAAAAAGCTAGCAGAAATTCTACCTGATATTAATAAAGCTAAATTACTTGCAGAACTTAAGTCAAATAAAAGCTTTATATGGGTAAAAAGAGACTTATTACCTAGTCAGCAAGAAAAAATAACTAGCCTTGGGTTACTTGGTTTTGAATTTGAAGAAGAACAGAAACGAATTTATACGTTTTCTAATTTATTGTCGCATGTTGTCGGTTATGTAGGTAGAGATTCGGTAGGGCTTAGTGGATTAGAACTCGCTTACGATAAATATTTAACTAATTCAGATCATGAATTAAATGAACCTGGAAAACAGAAAGAGCCACTTAAATTATCGATTGATATAAGACTGCAAAGTATTTTAAGTGAGGAGATTGATAAAACTTTAAAGCAATTTAATGCTATAGGGGCAGTAGGCATTATTGCCGATCCAAATAACGGCGAGATTTTAGCATTAGTAAATAAGCCTGATTTCGATCCTCATCATCCGAGTTTAGCAAAACCGGAAGAGTTGTTTAATATAGCAAGTCTCGGCATTTACGAAATGGGTTCGGTGTTTAAGGCATTAACTATGGCAGTCGGTTTTGATACCGGTGCAATAAATATGAATGATGCTTATGATATAAGCTATATGAAAGTAGGAGGATTCCAGCTTAAGGATTATACGCCAAGGCAAGGGTGGCATAGTGTACCTGAGATTTTTCTATATTCTTCAAATATCGGCACAAGTCAAATTATGCTTGAAGTCGGTAAAAGCAATTTTAAAAAATACCTAAAGAAATTAGGTCTATTAGATCAGTTACAAATAGAATTACCTGAACGAGGTACTCCGTTATTTCCTTCTGAGAAAAGATGGAATGAGTTAACTAGTGTTACTATGTCGTACGGCTACGGCATTTCGATTAGCCCTTTGCATTTTGTTAGAGCAATGTTACCGGTTGTTAACGGCGGTATTTTATATGATCTTACTTTATTAAAAAGAAAGGATGAAAAAGTAATAGGTACAAAAGTTTTTAGTGAAAATACCTCTACCCAAATGAAGAAATTATTTAGATCGGTAGTAAAAGAAGGTAACGGTAAAAGAGCAGAGGTCAAAGGCTATCTTATCGGCGGTAAGACCGGTACGGCAGAAAAACTTTCACAAGGTGCAGGGGGAAAAAAGAAATATCTAAAAAATAGTAGAGCTTCATCGTTTTTAGGTATGCTGCCTGCATCTAACCCGCAATATGTTATTTTTATTAGATTTGATGAACCAAAACCGACTAAAGAAAGCTTTGGCTTTGCAACAGCAAGCTGGACGGCTGCCCCTACTGCCGGTAGAGTATTTGAACGTATGATATCTTTATATGGTTTAGAACCGATAGAACAAAGTGAAGAGGAAAGTTGAAAATTAAAAATATTGCCTAATAACTATAGATTTTGTCATTGCAAGCAGCCGTGTAGGCTGCGTGGCAATCCAGAAAAAATTACTGGATTGCTTCGTCAATTTACTACCGTAAATTTCCTCGCAATGACGAGTATATAAGCTAAAAAGGAGGTTTTTATGTCAAAAAATGAAGATACAACGAATGAACTTATTAACACTACCGCTATCAGGCGTCTTCCGTCTTTTGATCCCACGTTAAAAAGACCTAACATTATAACAAAACAACTATTTACGCTTACGCCCCCAAATCACGATGAGCAAGAAGAGTCGGAACTTAGCGGTGATGATAAAAGATGTAATCCTAGCTATTGTGAGTTATTGTAAGTTCTTTTAAATAGAGCCTAATTCAAATAATTTGTAGGAATACCTAATATTTCTATATTAAAATCCTCATCTATAGAAAATGTATTATTTCCTACTTCAAATATTTGGACAGTTATTTTATCACCCTCTTGAGGCACTATGTAAGCTTGTATGTATAGTTGTTTATAGGTAGAAAACTCTTTATAATTTTTTATAATCAATGATTTATCAGCATGCTTTGTAGAAGTAAAACGTATATAAGGGGAAGGGTTGGAGTAGTATAAACTTAAGACCTCAAACCCGTTATATTTTACATCTACTTAGTATTAAGAGCTATATTAAACCTCATTGGGTTTCCATTTGCCTGCTCAGTATTAGTTATTACTTTAGGTATATTTGATTTCATAAATTTACCTAATTTAATTAATTAAGATAATATAAAGGAAATTCTGTTATAATACAAGAAAAATAATATCCCATTCGCCGGATAGTCTATTTTTAAAACTGTACAAAATAGAAAATTAATTTATATTTTGTACACGAGTGGATATGGTTGTTGGGTGTATACCGAGTCGTCATTGCAAGGAAAAACTGTAAGTTTTGACGAAGCAATCCAGTAAAAAATGCTAATTTTTAGCATTTTTTTTTAATTATTTCCTGGATTGCCACACTCCTTTCAGTCGCTCGCAATGACAAAAAATAAGATAATTTATGTTAAAGTTAAAACAGGAAATATATAAAAATAGCTTACAAATAATATTAAAATTGCTGGTTGCTTTATTATGTTTTTTTATAATATTATTTCCGTTGGTGAGTTATAAAATAAATATTCAAAGCAGAATTTTTCCGGCGATGGAAATTATATTTATTTATTATTTTATGTCGTTATATTCCTTAAATATTTTTAGCATATTTTTTCTCGGTCTATTGATAGATCAAATAAGCGGTATGCCTATCGGTACAAATTCGTTAGTTTTTTTATCGGCATATATGATTTATAAATTATCTTCAAAATATTTTGTAGCTAAAAACTATTTAATAAATTTCATTATTTTTTGCGTTTATTGTTTATTTATATTGAATTTTAAATATTTACTAGTAACAATCAAGAAGCTAGAAGCAGACGGATATTTAATAATTTTCTTTCAATTTTTAACAACTATATTTTCTTATAATATAATTCGTCTTATACTTGATTCTCCTATGAATTATTTCAAGAAATATGCTAAATAAAAAAATACTACATGGTGAGTTGATTTCACGTAGGGCTTTTATAATCGGATTAGGTAAACTCGGATTTTTATCGCTGCTTGGAATGAGAATGTTTTATTTACAGCTTATTAAAAGTGAAGAATATAAGACTTTATCGGATAAAAATCGTATTAATTTTGTTGTACTGCCGCCGACTAGAGGAAGGATTTACGATTTAGACGGCAATATTTTAGCTACTAATAAACCATGTTATCAGCTAGTAATAGATAGGAGCATTAATAATAATTATAGGGATGAATTAGAAATAATTAGTAATATTTTAAATTTATCTCCGGAAAAATATAATTATATTAAGCAAAAAATTAAAAAATCTAGTCGCCACACTCCTTTAATAATACTTGATCAGCTTGATTGGCAGCAAGTATCGATGATTGAAGAACAAAAGCATAAATTGGCCTCGATATTTATTGATATAGGATATTTAAGGTTTTATCCTTTTTCAAGCACTACTTCTCATTTAATCGGTTATCTCGGTCAAATAAATGAGCAAGAGAAGCAAGAGTTAAATATACATAGTTTAAGTGATTTTAATATCGGTAAATCCGGTATTGAAAAATATTACGATAACAAATTACGAGGAGAATTCGGTTATAAAAAAGTTGAAGTAAATGCTTACGGTAAACAAGTAAGAGAAATAACAGGAACCCCTACTAAATCAGGGGAAGACATGCATTTAAATATCGATGCTTCTCTTCAGCAAAATATACAGCAATATTTAAATCCTAAAGGTTCTTCGGCAATAGTTATGGATACTAGAACCGGAAACATACTAATTTGTGCTTCCACACCGGGTTTTGAATCAAATAATTTCAGTAAATTATCGGAAAATTATTGGCAGAATTTAACGAGGAATCCCTATAAACCTTTAATTAATAAGGTAATACAAAATTCTTATCCCCCAGGTTCGGTTTTTAAAATAATTACCGTACTTGCAGCCCTTGAAGTAGGTATTAACCCTAATAAAACCGTTTTTTGTGACGGTAGCTCTGCTCTTGGTACTAATAGCTTTAGATGTTGGAATCATAGCGGACACGGGACGATAGATATGATGTCTGCTTTAAAGCATTCCTGTAATATTTATATGTATGAATTAGCAAGAATAGTAGGTCTGGATAAAATTCTTGAAGTTGCAAGAGAATTTGGATTCGGCTCAAAAACCGGTATTGATTTAGCTCCTGAAAATAGCGGGTTTGTACCGTCAAAAGAATGGAAAAAGAAAAAATTAAAGCTTTCTTGGTCAATAGGGGATAGTTTTAATTTAGCAATCGGACAGGGATTTCTAGGGGTAACGCCGATGCAGCTTGCAAGGTTTATTACGGCTATTGCAAGTAACGGCAAGCTATATACGCCTAGAATATTAAAAAACGATCCGGAATTTTATAATGTCAATATTAAGCCCGAAAATATCAAAATAATCCAAGAAAGTTTGTATAATACCGTGAATGTTGCTGGCGGTACGGCATATTATAATAGAATTTTAGGCGAAAATAGGCAGCTCGCCGGTAAAACAGGTACATCTCAAGTACAAGGCAAACTAAATGCTAAAGATGATTTAAGCCGCAACTCTATTGCTTGGGAGAGGCGTAATCATGCCTTGTTCTTAGGCTTCGCTCCCTATCACGATCCTCGTTATTCCGTCACCGTCTTTGTTGATCACGGCGGAGGGGGCAGTAAAGCCGCCGCCCCCGTAGCTCGTAAAATCATGTCTGATGTGCTGGATAAGTATTTATAAACTATATGATGTAATGCAGTTAAGATAAAATTATGCTAGAAGAACTAAAAATATTATTAGTTAAATTAGGTAGCGAACAAAATAATTGGTCAGAAGAAGAAATATTAGCAGCTCAACACATATTTGGAAATTATGCATTAGAAAGAATAGTAGTTTTAGCTGCTAGAAATGAGAGTTTATTACCTATAATAGAGCAGTGTATTAGAAATGGAGGTAATCCGGATTTTTTGTAATACACGAACGTGATGAAATATTAAATTTGCTTAATATGGCTGCAATAGGAGATGCTTTAAATGTTATAAATTATTTACTTGATAACAATATTTTTACCGTGGATCAAAGAGCTTTTAAAGATAGTAGAACACCTTTTCATTCTGCTGTTCAATGGAATAATATTGAGGCTGCAAAGCTTTTCTTAAAAAGAGGGGCAGATCTGCATGCTGAATTTGAGGATATAGAAGTAAGAACTGCTTTGCATGATGTTTTTGATGCTAGATATTATTTAGATAATGAACTTGACTATATAGAAATGTCTAAGTTTCTTGTTAGGTTTGGTATACGAATCCTTGATAATATTGATATGTTATGTTCTGATTCGTTAGTACAACACCATCCTACTAAGGGGCTATTAAAGATTTGTTACTCTCTATAAAAAGACTTGAGGATTTATAAGGTAACGATTTTGTTAATGCTTATAAAGCTTCGACTCCTGAAGTTCAAGAAATTTGGGATGTTAGAATATCAAGAGATCATTTAAGTAAGCTTGCTGGATTTATTAAAAAGAAGTTTAGCAAAGAAAGTAATATAGAACATATAGAATATGCTGCTCTTAGAGAATATAACAGTTTATCGAAACATAAACAGGGATGAACTAAATGATAGTTTGGCATGCTCAGCAAAAAACTTAGACAGATCAAAAGGGTATATAGTACGTAAAGCAATTAAATATTATCTACAGGAAATGCAAGAAGATATGGAAGATGCTAAAATTGCTTTACAAAGAATTAATGCTCCTGATTTTAAAACTTATACTACTGACGAAGTTAGGGAATGGTTAAAAAAGAAAAATGTTTAAAGTTATATGGGAAAATAAGGCACGTGCAGAATTAGCCGAGTTACCTACCCTTTAAAAATACTTGATAAAGTAGAATTATATCTTGCTCAAAACCCTATAGAACTCGGTAAACCTTTAAAAGGCGAGTTAAAAATTTATATAGATACAGGTTTGGGAATTATCGTGTAATTCTATAGTGTATCTATTCAAAAATCAACAGTAGCTGTTATAAAAATCGGTCATAGAGCTAATATGTATTAATAGCTACTATCTTAACTCATATTAAAAAATACTTTATTTTAGTTAGTAGTTTGTGTTATTAATAACTAGGCTCTGTGAAAGAAAATTAAATTAATCTATTTTTGCTATTTTTTGCTGTAAATCATAAGATTTTTTTGAAATAGGAAAACTATTACTGCAAAAATCTTATTAATTTTCTTTCACAGAGCCTAGGAATTATTACAGAGGTATATTATGTCTAAGAAAAAGCAAGACGATCAAATAATAAAAGAATTAGAAGAAAGACTAGCAAAACTTAAAGGCACTCCTCCAACACTTGAAGAATTAGAAGAAAGGTTTGCAAAGCTCCAAGATAGACCTTATGTCCCCACAAAAAAATCCGGTAATGAAGTAGACGATCTAATTGAGCAGATGCAATCTGAACTTAAACTAGAACAAAAAAGTAAAAACCTCAATGATCAAAAAGACCAAGCAATACGCGATAGGCTAGATAAATTAAGAGAAGACAGCCCTATAACGCAAAAAAAGACACCTCTAGATCTTTCTTTTAATGATACTAAATCAATAATTACCGATACTATAGATGTTCAGGCAGATATAGCTAGTTTATATGCTAATCGATCTACTGAGTTAGAGGAGAAAAAAGCATTACTTCATTTAGCTAATAATCTAACTGAAGCTAGGGATATTATTAAAGATACACCCCCTATATCTAAAGAATATGAGCCTAAAATATTAGATGTTATTGCTAGCGGGTTAAATAAAATTTATGAAGGAATAAAGAAAATAACTTCTCCTGCAGTTAATATTATAAAAGAAATAGGTAGTAGTCTTGTTAATGCGATTAAATTACTTCCTCAAAAATCTTCCAAAAAACAAATAGAAGAATCTAAAACAAAATTAAAGAAGTTATATAAAACATATGTTGATTTGAAAGGAGTAAAACCAAAGATAAAAGAAGAATTTCTTAAAAAACATTACGAGCAAATTGATCAGCTACAAACTCCTCAGGAAATATTTGTAGAAACTGCCAAAATTACTAAATCTATAAGGATAGCCGGAAAACAAAAGATAAATAATCTTAAACAACAACAAATTATTAATAGAATGAAGAAACAAAGCCCTACTGCTTTTATAAATAATAATTCATTTACACCATCTAATACTCCTACTAATAAAGGAAAATCTTCAAAGAGCAACCAAAAGTAGATATACAGATGGTTTTTTGCAGGAATATTGTTGACATTATACGTCACTGACATATAATGTTTATATGGAATATATAGAATCCCCTTTATTTAATAAATTGTTGAGTTCATATTTTACAGATGATGAGTATGCAAGTTTTCAATGGCACTTGTCACCACATCCTAAATCAGGGGATGTTATAATAGGTAGTTGGTGGACTTAGAAAAATATGCTGGATGACTAAAGGACAAGGAAAGCGTAGCGGTGTCCGTATAATTTATTATTATAAAAGTAAAGAAGAACAGATATGGTTATTAACCATATATGCAAAAAATGAAGCTGAAAATATCCTAGCTTCTGTTTTAAAAAAAATAAAAGAAGAATTAGGTTTATGAACACAAAAAGAGATATTGGAGCTGAAATTTTGCAATCGATTCAAGATATAAAATTAGGAAAAGGACACATAAAGAAAATAGAGACAAAAGAAGATATAGTAGATATCAGAAAACACTTACATCTTTCTCAATCAGCTTTTGCTGTACTTATGGGAGTTAATGTAAGAACATTACAAGAATGGGAACAAGGAAGACGTAAACCTCTATATCTTTATTAAAAATAGCCTCTAAATATCCTAAAGTTATTATTAATTATTCTCATAATTAATATAAATGATAATTCTAACTTTAATTAGGATTATCCACTCCTTTCATTCCGCTTGTCTTAGCCTTATCAAATGAAGTATCTTTAATTACCGCTTCAGTAAAATCGGCATTTGTTAGGTCGGAGTTACTAAAGCCCGCCTGATCAATTTTAGCTGATTTAAATATGCTATCTGTTAATATTGAGTTTGAAAAATCTGTTTTAGTAAGTATTGCTAAAGAAAAATTTGCTTTTTTTAAGATAGAATTTTTTATTACTGTATTTGTTAAATTAGTGTTTTTAAAGATACTATTTGAAAAATCTGCTCCATTAAATACTAAACTACTTAAGTCAAGATTTGTTAAATTCATATTTGCTAAGTTAGTTATTTTTTGCAAATCTTTTACCGAACTTATTACTATATTATTTGGTGGAATTTTGCTCGAATTATCGCTATTTAAAATGATATTATTAGAAACATTAGTATTAATAAAACCGGAATACGCTTGGTAGTTAATATTATTTATTTGTGAATTAGAAAGGATGGAGTTAATAACCGCAGTATTTGTTAGATTAGAATTTATTAGAGCTACTTGGTTTAAATTGCCTAAAGTCATTTTAACATCTGAAAAATTTACGTTTTGTATTAAAGATTTAGAAAAATTTACATTATTAAATTGCCCGTTAGTTATATTTGAGTTTATTATTTCACTGCCGGTTAAATCGGTATTAATCACTATAAATTGTTTAAAGTCATTATTGCTAAAAATATTATTAGTATAGCTTATATTATCTAAAGTAATATTTGAGCCTTTAGTTTTATTAATCCTTACAAAATTAGCATTACTATTTTTTATTGATAAATTATTAAATTTATTATCGTTTAGACTCATATTATTTAATATAGCATTATCGATTTTAAACTGATTTAAAATTGAACTACTAATTGTGCTATTTTGTAAATCACATTTAGTAAGGCTAATATTTTGTAATGTCGAATCTTGAAAGGAAGCATATGAAAAGAAAGAGTTATTACTTTGTACGTTATTAAAGTTTACTTCATTAAAGATACTTTGTGTGAAGTTAGAATCCTTAATTATTACTGCTGTTAATTTAGTTTGACTTAGGTCGCTAGATTCAAAATAATTATTAGTAAAATTGGTATTATTTATTATACTTTGTTCTAAATCCGTACCGTAAAATATTGAATTTGTTATATTAGTATTTTTAAAGCTATTATTTTTTAGGTTAGCTTTTTGAAAATTAACACCGTCGATAGTATTATTGCTCCATAATACATGACTAAATTTAGAATTTTCAAAGTTGACATTTATTATAGTAGTTTTATTAAAAGCAGTATCGCTAAAATTTGATTGAATAAAATTTGTATTTTGTAATGTTATATTGTTAAAAATTGAACCTTGAAAGTCAGAATTATATCCGGAAATATTTTTTATTACCGAATCTGCAAAATTACTTTCTTGAATTATAGCATTTGTAAGTATAGCTTTTTCTAAATTACTACCTGCAAAATCAGCACGTAATATTTCGCAGGAAGTTAAATCTATTCCTGATAAATCTTCATTTATTAGCTTTACTCCTATTAATTTTACTCCTTTTAAATTTGAACCGAACTTCTCTTTAAGGTTCACTTTAAGGTTTTTAGAATTTTGCGATATTATATAATTCCGAATTACCGTGCTTTGGCTATCTGTAAGTAATCCATTCGCATCACGAGTAGACTCGGAACAGCTGCTTAATAACAAATAAATAGTAATTATTGATATGACTTTAAGCATTTGCTTCCTCATATTCTTCTTCATTTATTCTATTTATAGGAGGTATATGTAAGTTTAATAATTT
Organism: Rickettsia asiatica; assembly: GCF_007989425.1. NCBI lineage: Bacteria > Pseudomonadati > Pseudomonadota > Alphaproteobacteria > Rickettsiales > Rickettsiaceae > Rickettsia > Rickettsia asiatica. The sequence goes on along the minus strand of NZ_AP019563.1, from coordinate 863,315 downwards.
TAATTTACGATGCAAAGCTGATCTTTCCATACCGACAAATGAGGATGTTTTGGAAATATTATTATTAAAACGACTCATTTGTGCTGATAGATATTGACGTTCAAAAACTTCCCTAGCTTCTCTAAGCGGCATAGATAACATATCAAAGCTATCTTCAAGTTTTGTGAGATTAGCACTATTTGCTAATATTTCCGAAGGTATCATATAAGGTTTGATAATTTCATTATTACCTGTAGTTAACGGATTCATAATTAAAGTCCATTCAACAACGTTACGTAATTGTCTAATATTGCCCGGCCATTCATAGGATTGAAGAGCTGCAATAGTTTCATCGGCAAAGGTACGTTCTTTTAAACCTGAAAATTTTGAAAGTTGCTTAACAAAATATTTAACGAGTAGCGGTATATCTTCTTTTCTTTCATATAATGAAGGTACTTTTAGAGAGGATACATTAAGGCGATAATATAGATCTTCTAGGAATTTGCCGTTATTAACTTCATCTTGGATATTTTTAGAAGTACCGGTGATAATTTTTATATCAACTTTAATATTTTTTCCGCAAGGTTTTGTAATAGTGTGATCTTTAAGGAATTTTAATAATTTTACTTGAATAGGAATTGGAATATTACTGACCTCATCTATATATAAAGTACCGTTATTGGCAAATTCTAAGATAGTAGGGCGTTTATTATTATTTTCCTGCTTTTCCGATTCGCCAAATAATTCTTGATTGATTTTTTCCATAGTCATACAGGTTGGGCTGAAAATAATGAACGGATTATTAACCCTTTTAGATTGTTTATGAATTAACCTTGCGGCAAGTTCTTTACCGCTACCGACTTTACCGTGAATCATTATACGACTGCTAGAGCTAGCTGCCTTTTCTATTTCCATTTTATATTTTAAAGTTACCGAACATCCGCCTACTAATTCAGTTTTATCTATAACCTTTGATTTTAAATCTATATTTTCACGTTTTAACTTTGTTACTTCACAAGCTCTTTTAAGTAAAATAACTAATTTATCATTATTAAACGGTTTTTCTATATAATCGTAAGCCCCCATTTTTATAGCATTTACCGCTGTTTCTATAGTGCCATGACCGCTAATAATTATTACCGGCATTAAAGGATAGCGTTTTTTAATTATCTCTAAAATCCCAAGCCCGTCAATTTCGCTTCCTTGAAGCCAAATATCAAGTATAACTGCAGAGACCAGTTTTTCGGAAAGTATTTTAAGGGCTTGAGTACTATTAGCGGCAACCTTAGGGTTAAAACCTTCATCGTTCAAAATTGCAGCAATAATATTTCGTATATCCTCTTCATCGTCTATTATTAAAACATCTATTGATGACATTACAATTTACCTTAAAAATATTTAATACTAGGTTCTTACGTACGCTTTCTAAAAAGATTGAATTTTGGCTATTTTTTGCTGCAAATTATAAGATTTTTTTGAAATATGAATAACTATTCCTTCAAAAATCTTATTAATTTTCGCTAAAAAATATCGTAAAATAGTAAATCAATTAGAAAGCGTACGTAAGAACCTAAATATATATGTTAATGCCGAATGTAAAAGAAAGCAACATTTTTTATAACATTTTTGTCACAATAGTTATTTATAGTGTAAAGGTTGGCTAAGATTACATAATATTAAAATTATTTAATTAATTTTATTTGCAGTTTGTAGTGTTATAAATGATTATATATAATAAGAGAGGTAGGATACCCAAGTTGTCATTGCGAGCGACCGTAGGGAGCGTGGCAATCTCATGAAATAATAACAAACTCCTGAGATTGCTTCGTCAATTGCTATGCAATTTCCTCGCAGTGACGATTAAGTGTCCATACAACAAATCCTTTAACAAGCAGTAAACCGATTTTAAAAATTATGCTTAACATCTTTTTAATTATTATTTCATTATTTATTTGCTTAATAACCTACCTATTTATCAGAAAAACGGATATTTTTACAAATTTATTGATTTTAAATAGCTTCACGACTTTAGCGAGTTTATTTATTTGCTGTTTAGGTTTATACTCAGGAAATAGTTCATATTTGGATATAGCAATTATTTATTTGCTTTTAAGCTTTATAGCTACAAACGGTTATTTAAAATATTTTATAAATGAATCGAATGAAAACAAAGCAGATTAATATAGCAATTTTAGGTTGTGGTCTTAGCGGTATGCTAACGGCACTTTCTTTTGCAAAAAAAGGCATAGAAACTACTATATTCGAGAGTAAATCGGTAAACAGTCCAGAGTTTTTTAAAGATATAAGAACGACTGCTTTAACACCGCATTCTAAAAATTTCTTATTCTCTATTGATATATGGGAAGAGCTTGAGAAGTTTATGGCAGAAATGCAAGACGTATATGTAGTAGATAATAAGGCATTGGAGATATTAGACTTACGAAATGATAATGATAGTTTACTGGGTTATGTAGTTCAAAATAGTAATTTTAAAAAAATATTATTATCGAAAATAACTGATCATCCGCTAATAACATTAATTGATAATAATGAATATCAAGAAGTTATAAGTCATAGCGATTATTCGATTATAAAATTTGATGATAAACAAATTAAATGTAATTTATTAATTATATGTGATGGAGCAAATTCAAAAGTAAGATCTAATTATTTCGCTAATGAAATAGAAAAACCTTATCAAACAGCTCTGACATTTAACATTAAGCATGAAAAGCCTCATGAAAATAGTGCTATGGAGCATTTTTTGCCGCTTGGTCCTTTTGCTTTGCTGCCTTTAAAAGATCAATATGCTGCATCCGTAATATGGTCAACTTCTTCTGATCAGGCTGCTTTAATTGTTAATTTGCCCGTAGAAGAAGTTAGATTTTTAACTCAAAGAAATGCCGGTAATTCCCTAGGTAAAATTACTATTGATAGTGAGATTAGTAGCTTCCCGTTAAAAGCCCGTATAGCAAATAGATATTTTCATAACCGTATAGTGCTTATTGCAGATACTGCTCACACAGTACATCCGCTCGCCGGACAAGGGCTGAATCAAGGTATAAAAGATATAGAGACTTTGAGTATGATCATTAGTAATAATGATACATTACAAGAATATCAAAAGCTAAGGCAAGACGATAATTTTATTATGTATAAGCTGACTGATGAGTTAAATAATATTTTTTCAAATTATTCCAAAAATTTAAGATGTTTAAGGCAAATAGGGTTTAAGACGATAAATAATTTAAAACCTATTAAGAATTTGATTACTAGCTATGCAATGGGAGAGCGGTAATATGTCATCCTGCGACTTGATCGCGGGGGATCCATCTTTCTTAATTTTTTTTGGACCCTATGGTCAAGCCACGGGGTGACAATGATATATAATTTTATGAGATATCTAAAAGAAAATTTAAGCAGTAACTCATCTATTAATACTCCTGAAGAAGGAATAAAAAATGCAGCAGAAGATAATAAGCTTAAATCTTCAATAAATACCCCTGAAAGAGTAGAGCCTTTAGAAGCCAGCACAAACAAAAGCTTCTGAGCCTCCACAGGAACGGCAAGCGCAAAATAAGCCAGCAGGAAAAAGAACGCTGAAAGAGGATGCGGCACTTTACGGTGCTAGAGTTGCTCGTGCCGGAATCGCTGCAAGTGGAGTAGCAATCGAAATGGTAAAGGAGGGCAGTAAAGTTGTCGCTAGTCCTATTCATATAGTAGAAGGAGTAATTAATGTTGGAGAAAAAGTAGCAAAAGCTTATGATCCGGTTGATAAACTTCAGCAAGGTGCAAAAATTAAAGAAGCAGGTCCACCAAGCCCCGGTGTTGTTGATAAGGTGCTTGATAAAATAAAAACTTTACCGGGGGGCTGAAAGGGCAGTAAAACGTACGGCAAAAATTGGTGGTGTCATGGTGTCGTTAGCCCTTAACCCGACGCCAGTTGGGCTTGGTCTTGCTGCACTTTCTTTATCAGCCATTACTTATAATGTCGGAAAAGAAACTTTAGAAGTAAGAGCAGATAAGCATTTAGATAGAGAGAAAAAAACTTTAGAAAATATTAAGGATAATTATTTAAAACAAGTAGATCTAATAATTAACACTCAAAAAGATAAAGCAAAAGATAGTCCGACACTTAAAAATTTTTTGGATACTAAATTACCTAAAATTTATCAAGAAACTCTTGAACCTAAAAAGTTAAATACTACGAGAACTAAAGAAATTTTAAAAGCAGTTTGGGATAATGTTTTAGAAGTAGCGGCGTTAGTGGCACAAGCAGGTTCAGCAGGTGGTATTATAACCGGTTTAGCAGCCGGTCTTATTGGAGGAGGAAGTAATGTTATAGGTGAAGCAGACATAAAATTAGTACGTATGGAACGAAAAAAAGATAAAATAAATCAAATAAATAGTTTAAAAACATCAATAGGAAATTATGAAGATAAAAAAGACTTGCTTGAAAAAGAAAGGCAAGCAAAAATAGATACCAAAGCCTTAGAAGAGTTTTTAGCTACAACCCCTAAAATTGATCAATTAAGTGAAAGAGAGCTTAGAGAACATTTTAATGTAACAAGAGCAAAAGTAGCAGAAAGGCAGGAATTTTTACCTCCGTCTGAAAAAACTAATTTTGAAAAAGCTAAATCAGCAGTAAAAGCAGGAGTCGGTTATTTTGTTGAATCGCAATTTGGGTATTTAAAAGAAATATATGGTAAAAAGGAAGAGCAGAAACCTAGTACCGTTCTTATTACTCCTAATATTCAAAAGCCAAAAACTCCCGAAATTGCTAAAGCGGAAGAAAAAGTACATCATATGCAGGAAAATTTAACACACGGTAAGGTTAGTGCTTACAGTAGTAGAGTATCAACACCGTCGCCAACAAAAAGTGCATCTAAGAAATAAGAATCTTCAAAGGGAATGAATGTTGGTTAAATCTTATAATTATCTTATAGATTATATCTTGCCGCAGAGATGTTTAAGCTGTGCGGAAATACTAGGGGGAAGCGGTGAATTTTGTAGCGATTGTTGGAAGAAGCTAGAGTTTATAGCAAGACCCTATTGTAGTATATGCGGACAAAGATTTAGTATAAAAATCTTAGATAACTGCATTTGTGGAAATTGTTATAGCAACAAACCTAATTATGATCTAGCTCGCAGCCTATTTAAGTTTAATGAGCATAGCAAAAAAATAGTTCATCAGTTTAAATATCAAGATAAGATGATATTTACTAAGACCTTTGCTAAGCTTTTATATAATAGATATAGCGAGGATATAAAAGATATTGATCTAATCATACCTGTACCTATGAATAGATTTAAGAGGTTACTACGAATGTATAATCCTGCTCATATTTTAGCTATGGAAATTGCAAAAGTTACCGATAAAATGTTAAAAGCCGATATTTTAACTAAATCAAAATGGACCAAGTCTCAGACTTTTCTGTCACGAAAACAACGCAAAAATAATATAAAGGGTAGTATCAAATTTAACACAAAATAATAATATTGTAAGTAAAAAAATCTTATTAGAGGATGATGTCGTTACCACTGCTGTTACTATAAATGAATGTGCTAAAATTTTACGGCAAGCAGGGGCAGTATCGGTATATGTTATGTCTGTTGCTATGACGTAGATCGTCATTGCGAGGAAAGGCGGAGCCTTGACGTGGCAATCTCATAAAACAGTACAAAATTCCTGGGATTGCCACGCTCTCTACGTTCGCTCGCAATGACGATTAAACAAAACCATCAGGAGTGAAGTAACTTATGCAAAATGAAATAAAAAAAGTTTGTGTTATTGGTTCAGGGATTGCGGCTTTAATTGCTAATTCCTCTCATAAAGTAGTGCTACTTGATATTATCGCTAAAGATTCCGATGATCCTAATAAAATAGTAAAAAATGCCGTAGAAAATTTGCATAAACAAAAACCTCCTCCTTTGTCTTTTCCAGATAAAGTAAATTTCATTACCATCGGTAATTTAGAACATGATTTGGATTTAATTAAAGAATGTGAGCTAGTTATTGAAGTTATTGTCGAGAAGTTAGAAATCAAACACCAATTATATAATAAGATTATCTCTTATCTTAAAGAAGATACAATTATTGCTTCTAATACCTCTACATTACCTCTTAAAAGGCTCAAAGAAAATTTACCGGATAATATTTATGATATTGATGCTGCTATGAAGCTTGGTTATAGCTGGAAATACGGTCCTTTTGAGTTATTGACTATAAGCGGCTAAAGACGGCTGGGAATTTGTAGCTAAAAATGCCGGTGTAGTGCATATCCCACTTCCGCAATATTTAGCCAATAAAGAATATCAAAAAATTGATAAACAAAAATTTAATTCTCACCAAGATATTTTATAAGAAAGTCAGATAGTATTAGAAAACGATTCTGCAAAGCTAATAAATTATCGTGAGAATTTAATTTTTGTGATTACTACAAAAATGAATTGTTTAAATCATAATGTGTTTTACTTACTTCAAGAAGCGGTAAGTAAAGCCGAAAATGATGGTAAGAATCTTTATATTTATCCGCAAGGAAATAATTTTTCTGCCGGTGCGGATTTAAAGCTTCTTCTTTCCTATATTGAAGACGACAATTTTCATGATCTAGAAAATTTATTAAAAGTTGGGCAACAAACTGTGTTGCACTTAAAATATTCGGGGACTCATATTGTTAGTTGTGCCAAAGGAGTAGCACTTAGAGGCGGGTGTGAGCTGCTATTGCACTCAAGCTATATTGTAGCAAATCAGGAACTTAACACAGGACTTGTAGAACTTGGTGTCGGTTTAATTCCCAGCTGGGGTGGTGTTACCGAAATGTTTGTACGAAGTAACGGTGATAAAACTAAACTAATTAGAAATATCAGAAATATTATAGAGCAGAATAAATCAAGCTCAGCTGATTATTTTAAAGCAGATTATGAAGTAGAGAATATGCAAGTAAATATGAACAAGCATTATATTTTAGATGAAGCTTTAAAATTAAACCTATCTAAAAAGATAGTATAGCTTAATCCATTAAGATCTTGATACTAAATTTTTGGAATGCCTTATTATATTAAATATTAAAGATTACCCTCACTGTAAAGACCTTAGTGAAATAGGCTGTACCTACTCCTCATAAAATTACTTTGCCTATGTTGTTATTAGAAAGATAAAGCTCCGTTAAAGAGTTATTAGCTTTAAGTGTTCTAGCTAGTTCCCTTGCACCTTGCTCGCCTATGTCTCCCCCTCCAAGAGCAAGCATCGTACCACCCTTTCTTAAACTATCTGCTTTATCCTTTAATCCTCTTTTGTCTAGAAATTCTATTAGTTCTTTCATATCTTTATCCTTATTAAATTCTATAAATTTTAATATTTTATTAAAAATGAGCTTATAGACAGAATCATAATAAGGAGTTTTAAGAATGCAATAGAAATTTAACTAGACATATGAATAAATGAGTAGAAGTTGATTTAAAGAATTTATGAGTATATAAAGAATTAAAGGAAATAATAAGAAGTTTTAATAAATAGTAATAATTATAATCTATAATTTAGTACATTAGTTAATTATTTTAAACAATCAGTGACTACATTTGAAGTAATGGGAATCTCATTAGCAATTGAGGCTGTGCCTGCTTCATTTAAAAACAATGAACCTCTCTAGTTGCCGACGTTTAACCAAGCCTTGCAGTTTAATACCGCCTTTAACATGCACCCATCGCAGTAACGCGTTAGCGGCGTTTGCGTATTCGCCTCGGTTTAACTTTTGCCGCAATATTGATGCTTGAAACTTCCCACTGCCACAATTAAAGATGAACGAAATTAAGGCAGCTTATTGCTTAATTAAATTATCAATATTTCTTTTTTATAAGGTGATAAATTTACTATTTAGAAGAAAGAGAGAAGCTGCTTAGTTTAGAGACTTGGTGGCAGAAAATAGTTTAAGAGTGATAGACCTAATACAAATAGCTGCAAATGCATACCAAACTTTCAAAAGTTCGACAATTATAGAAAAACGCAATTTAGTAAATTTAGTATTTGCTAACCAAACATTAAAACCTGAAAAGCTTGACTTTATGTTGCATCCGCCGTTTGATATGTTTGTAGAAATACCAAAAAATGAAGAATGGCGCACCCGAGAGGAGTCGAACCCCTAACCTTATGATCCGTAGTCATATACTCTATCCAATTGAGCTACGGGTGCTAAGCTTCAAGTAAATTTAGTGCTTAATTTCTAAGTCTTATTTCTTGTTGCTAACATACGAAGAAGCATATATAAAAGCATAGCATTTGTCAAGAAACATAGAGTGTTCTTATATTTTTCTAAATAATAAAATATAAGAAATTACAATTAATAGTTTGAATTATCATATTATATATTGTATATAGAGGTTCATAAATTAACATGAGAAAAAAATGAATAAAATAAAATTAATTATAATTTACTTACTTTGTATTAATATGACTGCACAAGCAGACAATCATATCGGAAAGTGCTAAAAAAAATTTAGAGGTAATTAACTCTTTAAATGTTAAGGAAAAGTGGTAGAAAGGTAATGTAATAAATTGTAAGTCAGGAGAAACTTTATTAGAAGAAACGGAAAAATATAACTCTCCTAAGTTAAAGCGTTTGAATCATTGCAGTTGTTTTGCGTATGCTGTTAGTGTAGCCTTAGGTCTTCCAAATAAGTCTCTACTTCCTCATCCTGAAAGCGATAAAGAAATTTATACCTACTTTATCAAATAAGCAAGCTGAGTGGCTTGAAACAGACGGAATAAAGAACGGATGGAATTTTGTTAAAGCAGGAAATCATGATGATAGTTTTATTCAAGCACAAAAGTTTGCTAATCAAGGATATTTTGTTGTATCCGTATATAAAAATGCTAATCCAAAAAGAGCAGGGCCATATTGCCGTTGTAGTACCAAGTAGTAAGGATATAGAGAAAATAAAAAATGAAGGACCGGACACGGCTCAAGTCGGTAATATTAATTTTTCCTGTAGCTCTTTGAAAAAGGGTTTTAGGAATAAAAAAGATGCATTTAAAAACAACGAAATAAAATTTTATTATTATAAAATATAACAGAGATCAGTAAGGTAACCGGACAATTTTTATTCTATGTCATTCCTAGCTAGAAGCAGGAATCCAGTGCTTAAAGCTTTTTTAAAAGTTTTACCTTTAAAAAAACGATATAATAAGAAAATCTTTAAAATCAAGATTTTTTAGCCTGGATCCCTGCTTTCGCACATGGGTGTCAACTTAAGCGAAATATTACTCAATGTCATCCCGTGAATAAATCACGGGATCCAAGAAAATGTAGAAATAACTTGTGCTTTAAGTTATTTTTCTGGATACCGTGGTCAAGCCACGGTATGACACCTCTCTTAAGTTGACATTCATGTGCCTTCGCAAGGATGACATCGAGGGCTTTTCAAAAACTGTCCGGTACTATGACAGCATAGGTGAACCTTACAAAATTTGAGTCAATATCTTATCGGTTGAAGAAAATTATCTTTCATGTTGTTTTGAACTATTTTTTTAAAAAAAGGAGTAGATTTTGGAGATTATATAGAGCTTTGAGTGATTGGATAATTTTTAAAAGTTTGTTGCATTTTTTTGATTTGTTCTATAGTTTTAGGTAAATTTCGAGACGGTTGACTTAAAACTTCTTTAATGTTAGTTTTTTCAGCTTTATTAATTATAGACTTATTATCTTGATTAGGCTTAGTATTAATAAACGTTTTAACTGCCAGTTTTTCTACTTTTTCAGCTAAATATTCTTCTTTATCTTGTCCTTTAGTTGTTGTAATAATTCGATCAAGAATTGAAAGTTTTGTTGTTTTATGAAGATGTTTTAATGAATCAACCACTTTATTCTTTATGTTCCTCCAAATATTTTATATCTAATTTAGATAAAGCATTTTGATATTGCTTAGTTTGAGTATCGGTAATGGAAGGATTGGTTTGTTTTAAACCCTTAAATATTTTCTCATTGAGTATTAATCTATCATTCACCTCTTTAAGTTTATTATCTACTGCTTTAGTAAAATTCTCTATATTTTCCGGTGTTAGTTTATTTTTATCTAAAGTTGTTATTTCATAATTATAACCATCTTCAGCTTTAAAATTAAATTTAAGATTACCAAAAGCTTTTGCTATTTCAGGTCTAATTATATTTACTACTAGCTGATCTTTAAGCCCATTATTTCCGTTTATAACTATATCTTCATATAATTTGTCGGATATATATATAATATTGTTAACCAAATTTTTTTCTCGCCCATATTCATTTGAGCGACTTGACCGTTTATTAATTCTATTAAACTATTATTTAATGCTGTTAACAAGTTAATTTAAATTAAACTAAGTTAAATATCATTAAATTTTTACTTAAAAAGCACGGAAGAATATTTTAGAGAGATTTTTGGGAGGGAAGAGGTATTATTGTGTGGATCGTTTTATGTCATTCCCGCGTGGCATTATTGCGTGGATCGATTTTCCGTTGTCATCCCGCGACTTGATCGCGAGATCCAGCTTAAAATACTAATAATTTAGTATTTTAAATTGTTTTTATGGACCCCATGGTCAAGCCACGGGGTGACACAGTGGATTTTACTGGTCCACGCAACAATACTTTCCTGCGGAAGCGGGAATCCAGAAAAAAGCGAAATTATTTGAGCTTTTAATATGAAAAATTAAATATATTTGTATCTTTTAGTTACTGGATTCCCGCGAAAGCGGGAATGACACCGATTCATGCAACAACGCCCCTGTTTTGCAGGAATGACATAATCAGCTTTTTTAGTTATTAGCTATTTTAGAGATTTATGCAACAGCATCTACCCATGCAATTTCCATGCTACCGGTTAGATCTACTGGAGTTACTTCGCTGTAGCTTGGTAAGTTATCATAAATAAGATTTCCACAACACCTGCGGCTGCATTGAATATACCAGCTGCATCGTGATATGCGAACTCTGCTGCATTTTCCGGTGAAGCTACAACTGCTGCTGTGACAAAGGTTGCCATAACAGCTATAGGATAGTGATAAATAGCACTCGCAGCTGTACCTACTACAGTTTTTACAACTTCAGGCATAACGAGACCAAATGCATGTCCGGTCATTAACTTCAGCGGCAAATTCTTTGTAAGCACAGAGTCCAAGAATACCTTGAACAGCTGTTTTAGCAGCGTAAGTAGCATAAGCTTCCGCAGCTTGCAGCAACTGTTGTGGCGTCTGCAAAATGTTTTGTAGCACTTGCAAAGTAGTTATATGTTGCTTCAGAAACTTTTACTCCTGCATATGTAGTCGAATTATTTACTACTTTTTCAGGTGATATGTTATTAGAAACTGTATTTTTTGAAAATAGATAGCTAAACATAATTTTTCCCCTTTAAAAATTTTGATTAAATTTAATTTTTACTTAAAAAAGTAATAATCAATTAATATATTCCTAACTGAATATTATAATGCGTTATTGATAGTTTCTTTTTTGTCTTAAGTGCATTATACACTAATAGACTGTCACATGTCAAGGGAAAATATTAAATAATTCTTAAAAAATTAATAAATTTTTTACTGTAGTACCTAATAAACATATTCTATCATTGACCGTCTATCTTATATGTGATTATGTCTATACTATTCTAAAAAATATTATATGTAATGATGTTATTTAAAATAAATCCTGAATGGATATTGAATTTTAGAAGTGAAATGTTAACTAGCTGGTTTAAAATATTTCCTTTTTTCGCTAGTGATTATTTTTACATTACAATTATTGCGATTGCCTACTGGTTAAATCCAAGAAATAGATTATTTTTGGATTTAGGCTGGCTTATATCATTTGCAACATTATTGAATGTTATTATTTAAAAGGCTTTTTCTATTCCTCGCCCGCTTAGTACATTACATATGTTACCTATTAATGATGGATCATTTGGTTTCCCTAGTGGAGATGTACAGGTGGCTACTGTTTTCTTTATGATAATATTTTTATCATTTAATTCAAAAACGTTAAAAATAATATCTATCGCAATGATTATTAATATTATGCTTTCACGCCTATATCTTGGAGTACATAGTATATATGATGTTATAGGCGGTATGATTTTTGGAGTGTTAATTATTTTAGTTTATAGAAGTAATTTTATGCCAGCACAAATAAGTAGATGGGAAAATAGTGCTAAATCTTATTATTGTACATTGGCTTTTGTGATAGGTATATGTTTCTTTTTATGGAAAGACAATCCTTGTCCCTTACTGCTTTTATTACCAATAGGAACTTTAGTGGGTTATGGTATCGTATATATTTGCTTTAAATATAATTCTGATTTGATCTTAAATAATGCTCAAAAAACTATAGGTATAATTATTAGTTTTACTATGTTATTCTTTTTTTATAAAACTTTTCCTATAATAAAAAATTCAATAATATTATTGAATTTTACACTTTTGCTTAAATTTGCTTTATTACCTGTTTTAATTTATATTTTACTTCCTATGATACAAAGAGAACTAAAAAATAGATTAAATTTCCTTCACAAAATCCAATGTACTGATTTAGAACCATCCGCAGGGTAGTCTAATATATCAAGTATTGACAAAGTACTTACATTATTTATAATAAATTAAACATTGAAAATGGTTGTGTGATGAGTATTAAACTAGATTCTTATGAACAAGATATTGAAAATAATTTTGAAAAGCAGCAAAAAATTGATGATCCGGCTCTCATTGCATTATTTCAAAAGTCTGCAAAAGCACATCTTAATAAAAAGCGGTCTATTACTATTAGAATTGCAGAACATGACATAGAAGCAATAAAAATTAAAGCTTCTAAGCATGGTTTGCCTTATCAAACCTATCTTAATATGCTAATTCATTCAGACGCTACTAAACTCTAAATACCATGATCAAATTTAGATATAATCATGAAAAGAACGCTAAATTATTATTTGAACGAAATATAGGCTTTGAAGAAATAATACAGTCGATTGCTGATGGTAATTTATTAGCTATTAAATTACATCATAATCAAGAGAAATATAAAGGTCAGAAAATTTTATACGTTAGAATGATTGATCAAGTATATGCTGTGCCATGTGTAGAAGAAGACGAAAATACTGTTTTCCTTAAGACTTTGTTTCTTAGTAGAAAAGCAAAAAAAGAATTTTTAAAAAAATAAGAAATAATATATGACCTTTATAGAAGAATTTATAAACAAAGGATATTTTCATCAATGTACCGATTTAGATCGGTTAACAAGTATAATGAAAGAAACAAAAATAGCTGCTTATATAGGTTTTGATTGTACTGCTACATCGCTTCACATCGGTAGTTTAATGCAGATAATGATCCTGCGATTGCTTCAGCAGCACGGACATAAGCCTATTGTAATTATCGGCGGCGGTACGAGTAAAATCGGTGATCCTACTTGGAAAGACGAAGCACGTAAAATTTTAAGCAAAGAAGATATAGCTAAAAATGCTGAAGGTATAAAAAAGTCATTGTCAAAGTTTATCAAGTTCGGTGACGGTAAAAGTGATGCTATTATGCTGGATAATGCAGAGTGGTTAGATTCCCTTAATTATCTAGATTTCCTACGGGATTTCGGTAGCTATTTCTCGGTAAACCGCATGCTGACTATGGATTCAGTAAGGCTAAGGCTTGAGCGTGAGCAGCATTTAAGCTTCTTAGAATTTAACTATATGTTGCTGCAAGCCTATGATTTTTACTATTTAAGCAAGCATTATAATTGCAGCTTGCAACTTGGCGGTAGCGATCAATGGGGCAATATCGTAATGGGAGCGGATTTAATCCGTAAAATAAGCGGTAAAGAAGTATTCGGTATGACGACGCCGCTACTTATGACTAGCTCAGGTGCTAAAATGGGTAAAACTGCTGCGGGAGCAGTATGGCTTAATGAAGATCTACTAAGCCCGTATGATTATTACCAATATTGGCGTAACTGCGAGGATGCTGACGTAATTAGATTTGCTAAATTATATAGTGAGCTAACTTCTGAAGAGCTTAATAAATTTGAGAGCTTAGCGGCTGAAGATATTAATGCAGCTAAAAAGCAACTAGCTTATGAGTTAACCAAGCTTTGTCATTCAGAGCAAGCAGCAAAATCAGCTCTAGAAACTGCAGTAAAGATATTTGAACAAGGAGAAATCGATGAAAATCTGCATACAGTCGTTTTAGAACCGGAAATATTACAATCAGGAATTAGTGCATATGAGTTATTTCACGAAGCAGGTCTTGCTAGCTCTAAGTCAGAAGCACGCAAACTTATAAGAGGAAAGGGAGCTAAGATAAATGATGAGTTAGTTGCAGATGAGAATATGATAATTAATACTACTTTTTTACTCGATAAAAATGTTATAAAGCTCTCTGCCGGTAAAAAAAGACATATATTAGTTAGGGTTTAAGCGGTAATTCTTGAAAATTAAATCACTATATGCTAAATTGAAACTATAAAATTCAATTAGATAGGTATAGATATGTTTCAGCGTTCTATAGAAGAAGTAGTAGAGCAATATGCTCAGTTTTTTCCGGTAGTCGGTATTACCGGTCCTAGACAATCAGGAAAAACGACTCTAGCTAAAATGTTATTCCCTCATTTACCTTATGTGTCGTTAGAAGATTTAGATATTAGAATGCAAGCGAAAGAAGATATGCGTGTATTTTTATCTAAATATTATGATGGAGCTATTTTTGATGAAGTGCAGCATGTACCTGAGCTATTATCTTATTTACAAGGGGTAGTAGATGACTCACCTCAAAAAGGAAGATATGTAATTACCGGTTCTCAGAACTTTGCCCTTAATCATAAGATAACTCAATCTCTTGCAGGGCGTGTGGGTATGGTTACTTTATTGCCTCTTAGCTTAGCTGAAATTCAAAAAATAGAAAATCCTTTAACTTCTATATTTAAAGGGGGATACCCTTCTTTACATAGTTTAAATATACCAACAATTCGTTTTTACCAAAGCTATATTCAGACTTATATTGAACGAGATGTACGGCAACTAAAAAATATCGGTGATTTAAATCAATTTCATAATTTTTTAAAGTTATGTGCCGGTAGAATAGGGCAGATTATAAGTTTTTCATCTTTGGCCCAAGATTGCGGTATTTCACATACTACGGCTAGGCAGTGGCTTAACATACTTGAAGCGAGCTATATTATTTTTTTTCTTCAGCCATTTTATAAAAATTTTAACAAGCGACTTATAAAGATGCCGAAATTATACTTTTACGATACCGGTCTTGCTTGTAATTTGTTAGGACTTGAACAAGATAAACAATTAGAAACTCATTACCTAAAAGGAGCATTATATGAAAATTTAGTTATATTAGAGCTTTTAAAAGGTAGATTAAATTTAGGATTACCGGCGAATTTTTATTTTTGGCGAGATAAAACAGGTCATGAAATAGATTGTATTGGTGAGTGGGGAGGTAAGATCAAAGCGATAGAGATTAAATTTAATTCCACTTTGCAGAAAGATTTTATTAAGAATCTAACCTATTTTTCTAAATTTGATCCTAATATTGAAAATTATTTAGTTTATAATGGAACACAAGACGGTAGCTTTTTAAATACTAATTTAATTCCATTAGAAAGAATTAGCCAGATATTAAAATGACTAAAATAAGGCTTGATGAATATTTGCTGCAAAAAGGTTTTGTAACAAATATTACCATAGCACGAAGCTTGATTATTCAAGGTAAAGTACATAACAAACATGAGCAGTTAATTAAGCCCGGGATGCAGGTTAATATAAATGATACCGACATTAAGGTAAAGCTACCGAAGCATAATTATGTTTCAAGAGGGGCATTAAAATTAATTGCTGCTTTGGATTATTTTAAAATTGATCCTGAAAATTTAGTTTGTATTGATATAGGTAGTAGCACCGGTGGTTTTACCGAAGTATTACTTGAGCGTAAAGCAAAATTAATTTTTACCGTAGATGTCGGTTATGGCGAACTTCATCCTAAATTACGGGGCAATCCACAAATTAAAGTGTTTGAGAAGACTAATGCACGATATTTAACCGATAAACAAATAACAACGAAGCCTGATTTAATTGTTTGTGATGCCAGTTTTATTAGTTTAACTACTATATTACCGACTCCACTAAATTTAGCTAAAGAAGATTGCATGCTTATTGCTTTAATAAAGCCGCAGTTTGAGGTCGAAAAGCATGAAGTAGAGCAGGGAGGAATTATTAAAAATCCTCTCTTACATCAAAAAGTATGCGATAAAATCAAAGATTGGCTTGAGAAAGAGCATAATTTTAAAATATTTGGTATAATAGAAAGTCCAATACTAGGGGCTAAAGGGAATAAAGAGTTTTTAATAGCGGGACATTTTAAGCCTTGATAATTAAATAAGAATGACATAAGTATTCAGTAACACTTAATACTTTATGTTTATGAGATATGATCTTTTAGATAAAAAAAAAGAAGAAACTAGATGATTTGCGTCCATTAAGTTCTGAATTAACTAAAAACTTAGAGGAATGGTTTAAAGTAGAATTAACTTATACAAGTAATGCTATCGAAGGAAATACTTTATCCCGCAAGGAGACTGCTATAGTTATTGAAAAGGGTTTAACTATAGGAGGTAAAGCATTAGTAGAACATTTAGAAGCTATGAACCATGCAAAAGCTCTAGATATGATCCACAAACTTGCTAAAAAGAAATATTACGAAATCACCGAAAAAGATATTTTGGCAATACATCAGCAATTCTACATGGTATTGATGACTATAATGCAGGTCATTATAGAAATGTATCCGTACGTATTTCAGGCTCTAGTGTGATAATGCCTAATCCTGCAAAAGTACCCTTATTAATGACGGATTTTATAAGTTGGTTAAATGGAGGTAAAAATATTCATCCAGTTGAGCTTGCAGAGGAAGCTCATTATAGACTCATAACAATTCATCCGTTTTCAGATGGAAACGGTCGCACTGCACGTCTATTAATGAATTTAATTTTAATTATAGAAGGCTATCCACCTGCAATTATAAGACCTCAAGAACGATTGCCTTATATTACGTCTTTAGAAACTGCACAGCTTGGCGGTTCAAAAGAAAAATATCAAAAGATTATTTATAACGCAGCTAACCGTTCACTTGATATTTACTTAAAGGCAATAATGGGCAAAGAGCCGTCAGATATTGAAAAATCAGAAAGATTAATGAAAATTGGGGAACTAGCTAAAGCCGTTAACGAAAATGTTTCCACAATCCGCTTTTGGACTAAGGCAGGGTTGCTTGAAATTGCCGATATTACCGATTCAAATTATCAACTTTATTCTAAAGAAGCACTTGAGCGATGCAAAAAAATTCAACAATTGAAAAAACAGAGACTAACTATAAACGAGATTAAAGATAAATTATAAGAATATTTTAAAATAATCTAATTGTGGTTTTTTGGTATTGCTATAAAAATATAAAGTTAAATATTGCTTATATATTCTAATTAGTGTATTTTCGTTACGGATAAGCATTATAAAAATTATAGATAGGTGGGTTTATCCCACCTTTTTTGTTATAAATATCAAATATGCAAACTATTGAACAACAAATAACAAATGTAATAGAAGAATCCTTGACGGATATGGGATTTGAGTTAGTTCTTGTTAAGTTTAAAGGTGTTAACCCTAAAGTAGTCGAGATATTGATTGATAGCTTAAACAGCGAAAAAGTATCTGTGGAAGATTGTACTAAAGCAAGCAGGACTATCTCCACTATTCTAGATGTTGAAGATTTAATAGAAGACGCATATTCTTTAGAGGTAGCATCAAGCGGTCTTGAACGTCCGTTAGTAAAGTTTGAAAATTATAATAGATTTTTAGGAAGAGAAGTTAAAATCAAACTTAAAGAATTATTGAACGGCAAAACTCGTTATCAGGGTAAAATAATTAAAGCCGAAAATAATAAAATATATTTAAAATGTGAAGAACAAGAAGTACTAATTGATTATGATTTAATTAAAAATGCTAATCTAGTTTTAACTGAAGAAGTATTTAGAAATCTTCACAGAACCTAAAGCAATAAGAGATAATGTATGTCTAATATAGGTAATGTAGAAATTTTACAAATTATAGATTCTGTAGCTCGTGAGAAAGGAATATCAAAAGAAATTTTGATTTCAACAGTTGAACAAGCGGTACAAGTAGCAGGACGAAAAAAATACGGTAATGAATATAATATTAAAGCTCAGATAAATAGGAAAACCGGTGAGATAAATCTTTTAAGGATCTTAAAAATAGTAGAAAATGTAGAAGATTACTTAACGCAAATCTCACTTGAAGAAGCTTTAATAAAGAATTCGGAAGCTAAAATCGGTGATGAGATATATGAATATTTACCGCCGATTGATCATGCTAGAGTATCGGCTCAAGCTGCAAAACAAGTTATAACTCAACGTGTTATAGAAGCTGAACGTGAAAAACAATATCATGACTTTAAAGATAGAAAAGGCGAAATTATAAACGGGATAGTTAAGAGAATAGAATACGGTGATATAATAGTTGACTTGAGTCGTGCTGAAGCAATAATAAAAAAAGATCAATTAATTAAGGGTGAGAATTTTAAACCTAATGATCGTATAAAAGCATATGTACAGGATGTAAGGCAAGAAACAAAAGGACCGCAGATTTTCTTGTCGAGAGTAGATAACCAAATGCTGGTTAAGCTATTTAAGCTAGAAGTACCTGAAATGCTTGAAGATATTATTCAAATAAAATCAGTAGCACGTGATCCCGGTTCAAAAGCAAAAATAGCGGTATTTGCTTCGGATAGTAGTATAGATCCCGTAGGTTCATGCATAGGTATTAAAGGTAATAGAGTAAAAGCCGTAACAAATGAGTTAAACGGAGAGAAAATTGATATAGTATTATGGAGTAATGATCTTGCACAGTTTATAGTTAATGCTCTTGCACCGCTTGCACCCGGGGAAATCGCAAAAATTTTGATTGATGAGGATAGGCATAAGGTAGAAGTAGTAGTTTTGCAAGAAAATCAAAGTATTGCAATAGGTAGAAGAGGGCAGAACGTTCGTTTAGCTTCTAAGCTTACAGGTTGGAATATCGATATAATGACCGAAGAGCAAGAATCAAAAAGAAGAAATGAAGAGTTCTTAACTTCTACGGAATTATTTATGGAAGCTTTAGATGTTGAAGAAGTTATAGGTCAGCTTTTATCAGTAACGGGATTTAATTCAGTAGAACAAATTGCCGGTAGTGAGATTAGTACTTTAACAAGAATTGAAGGCTTTGAGGAAGAACTTGCCGTAGAGATCAAAAATCGAGCTATTAATTACGTCGACCTTAAAAATGAAAAGATTATCAAAAAGCTAGAGGAGCTGGGAGTTGAGCAAGAATTAATAGATATATTAGAATTACCGCTTGAATTAATATTAAAATTTGCTGAATATGGTATAAAGACCATAGAAGATTTAGGAGAGATGAGCGTAAATGAATTTAAAAATTTAGCTCCAAATTCTAATATAACGGACGAAAATATTAAATTGCTGATTAAAACTGCTAGACAGCATGGTGAATTAAAGGATAGTTAGAGGATGGGAATGTATGTCGTTCCTAGCTAAAAGCAATATTGTTGCATGGATACTAAATCGTCATTGTGAGCAGCCGTAGGCTGCGTGGCAATCTAGAAAATAATTAAAAAAATTCTGTAAATCAGAATTTTTACTAGATTGCTTCGTCAATTGCTATGCAATTTCCTCGCAATGACGAAAAAAAACTGATCCACGCAACAACACTTCTGCGGGAATGACATAATAAGTAGTAGATGGAAAAAACAGAAACACAAAGGTTTTAAATATGACGGATAACCAGGAAATCAAACCCAAAAAGTTGACACTTGGCAATTCAAAATTATCGCTTAATAAGTCTTTTGACTCTCTTACAGGAGCTCAAAGCTTTGTTAATGCTAAATCTAAAACGCTAGTAGAAGTTAGGAAAAGCTCTACCGGTAGTACTACTACCCTTTCATTAAATAAAGAAAGAAATAGCTTAGATCAAACTGTGATTGATGCTAATAAGGAAGAATTTAACAGACGTTTATCTATTCTTAAAAAAGCTGCTGAGCAATCTAAATTAAATGACCTTTCACAAATAAGCACTTTAAGTAAACTTGCAAGTATTAACCAGTCTGCTAACTCAAAAATAGAACTGCTAGAAACTGATAAAGAAGTTGAACAAAAACAGCAAAATACTGAAGAAAATAAAGTAGAAGTTAGAGCTAAAATCGTTCAAGCTGATGAAGATATACCGTCACAAATACCTAAAAAGAAAGAAGAAACTTTTGTAAAGTCTCTTTTAGTAGGAATGCAAACACGTTACGGTATAGAATCAGAGAAAGAGTTAGATAAAACATCAGGGAGTAAAGTAGTCGCACCAAAGGTTAAGCTAGAAGAACCAAAAAAATTCAAAAAAGCTGATCTTTTCAATATGCTTAGTGACGACGAAAGCGGCAGCGGTAGAACTAGAAGTCTTGCTTCTATAAAAAGAGCTAGAGAAAAAGAAAAACGTAAATTAGTATCACAAGCACCTGAGAAAGTATATAGAGCAGTGACTATACCGGAAGTTATCGGAGTCGGTGATCTTGCAAATGCTATGTCTGAAAGAGTGGCTGGTGTAATTAAAGAATTAATGAAACTCGGTATCCTTGCAAATGCTAGCCAAACAATAGATGCCGATACGGCAGAACTAGTTGCAACAAATTTAGGGCATACGGTAAAAAGAGTTCAAGAATCAGATGTTGAAAATATTTTAATTAGTGATGATAAGGTTGAAAATTTAAGAACACGTGCACCGGTTGTGACGGTAATGGGGCATGTCGATCATGGTAAAACCTCATTGCTTGACGCTCTTAAATCTACAGATATTGCTGCAGGTGAGCTAGGCGGAATTACCCAACATATCGGGGCTTATAGAGTAACTCTTGCAGACGGTAGAGCAATTACTTTTATTGATACTCCCGGGCATGAAGCTTTTTCAGAAATGCGGTCAAGAGGTGCTAAAGTAACGGATATAGTTATTATAGTGGTCGCAGCAGATGATGGAATCAAAACGCAAACGGTTGAGGCAATTAATCATGCGAAAGCAGCGGGCGTTCCTATAATTGTAGCTATTAATAAGATTGATAAGCCTGATATTGATATTGAGCGTGTAAAGAACGAATTATATGTCCACGAAATTATCGGCGAAGAGGCAGGTGGTGACGTTATGGTTATTCCTATCTCAGCACTAAAGAAAATTAACTTAGATAAACTTGAAGAAGCAATTTTATTAATTGCAGAAATGCAGGATTTAAAGGCAAGCCCTTTCGGTTCAGCTGCCGGTGTTGTAATCGAGTCAAAAATTGAAAAAGGAAGAGGAACACTAACCACTATATTAGTTCAGCGAGGTACTTTAAGAAACGGTGATATTATAATAGCCGGTACTTCTTACGGTAAAGTTAAAAAGATGACTAATGATAAGGGGCTAGAAATAGTAGAAGCAACTCCGTCTGTTCCTGTAGAAATTCAAGGTTTAAACGAAGTACCTTTTGCCGGTGATAAATTTAACGTAGTACAAAATGAGAAACAAGCAAAAGATATAGCTGAATATAGAATGCGTCTTGCTAAAGAAAAGAAAATATCTATTGCACCGCGTTCAAGTTTAGAAGATTTGTTTTTAAAAGCTTCCGGTAATAGTAAAATTAAGGAATTACCTTTAATTATTAAAGGTGATGTCCAAGGGTCGGTTGAAGCTATTTCAGGTAGCTTATTAAAATTACCGAGTGATGAGATAAAGCTTCGTATACTTCATAGTGGCATAGGTCCGATAACGGAATCCGATGTATCTCTTGCACATGCTTCTTCGGCTATTATTGTCGGCTTTAACGTTAGAGCAGGGGCAAATGCTTTAACTGCTGCAGAAAAAGAAAAAGTCGATATTAGATATTATAGTATAATATATAATTTAATTGATGACATAAAAACCATTATGAGCGGTATGCTTGATCCGATCGTTAGAGAGCAATATATCGGAAGTATAGAAATTAGACAAATATTCAATATTACCAAAGTCGGCAAAATCGCTGGTAGCTATGTAACTAAAGGGATTATTAAGAAAGGAGCGGGCGTACGCTTATTACGTGATAATGTAGTCATTCATGAAGGAAAACTCAAAACTTTAAAACGCTTTAAAGATGAAGTTAAAGAAGTTAGAGAAGGATATGAGTGTGGTATAGCATTTGAAAATTACGAAGATATTAGAGAAGGAGACACAGTTGAAGTTTTTGAGCTAATTCACGAACAAAGACAATTATAATATACTCGATCAACTTCAAAAATTGGCTACGTCATCCTACAAGTACTGCAGTACTCACATATTAAGTAACGGCTTTCGTTCCTCGTCTTGTGGATTCCTTGCTCTTTTTGAAGTTGCTCTTCGTATATCGGTCTTTATTATATCTTCTCATACTGATATATTTAATCAATTTTAAGTAAAGTATAATAAAAAGTTAATAATTATTAGCCTTTATCTTGACCTCCTCATAATTTCTATTATAATGCAGCGCTGATTATTATAATAAGAAATGAGGAAGAATTATGGCAATAACATCAATTTTTAATAAGTTACAAAATTTAATCACACATAATATTTCTCTAAAGCCAGCCTCATATTCTTGCTAACGATGAATTTGAGTTTATAACTTATCCAACGCAAACTACTAATCAAGAAGAAAATACTGATTTTTTAGCAGCATTAGATAATGCGATTAAGCAGTATGACGAAAAAAGTGCAAGATGTAATAAAAAATAGTAGAAGCTCAAGCTAAATATCCTTTTTTAAATTCTAAAATAGTCTTCCAAGAAGCAGTAAAAGATAAGGTAGATACTCTAGGTATCTCTCAAATCAGATTTACAGATATTTTAAATGAGCTTGATGGTAGCGAAAAAGTAACTAATACATATGAAAGCAAAGGTTTTTTCAGTACATTTAGTTCATCATTAAAAACAGTTTATGATTTTGGAGTAAAGAGTTTTAATATTATAAAAAATACATCTAGTATTCTTTCTTCTAAAGTTGCTGAAACTTTTAATTTTGTGAATAATAAAGTTTTCTCTTATTTAAATAGTAATGCTGAAGAAACATTTAATTTCTTAGATCAACTTAAAACTCTTTCTGATAATGAGTTAGTAGAAGAAATTTTAAACACGCCTGAAAATGAATTAGATGAAGTTTTTGAAAAGATGACATATGAAAAATTGGCAGAATTAATTAATAATATTTCCGATGAGCAAGCACAAAAATTAGTTAATTATATTATGCCTTGGTATCTTGAAAAAGTAATAGATTTAATTACACGAGATAAGTTGGATAAATTATTTAATGAAAACCCTAATAATCTTTCTTTAGAAGAACTTACCGAGCAGGAACTAAAAAAATTATCGAATAAGGATATTTTCAATGCACAACTTGAAAATATAATTATTTTAGCAGGAGAAGAAAAACTTGCAGAAAATTTTGATATTATTCCAAATAAAAATTTAGAAAGAATCATGAGTAATATTTCAAATGATAAGCTAGCAACAATAATTTATCACGCCTCAGATGAAAGTCTAGTAAGAATCGTTGATATTATTGATTCGGATAATCATGATTGATCGGAATTATTAGTTGGGCAAATAATAGCCTTAATACACGATAAGAAGTGTGTAAAGCAAGAAGTAGAATCATATAATGGTAATTTTACTATGAAATTATCAGGTGAAGTATCTGATAGTGATTCCGGGTTGGGTTCTGATTGTGAAGATGATGTAGTATACGTATAATAAAGCTCTTATGTCATTTTGTTGATCACAGGAATCCAGTAAAAATTAATGTTATCTTAGCTAACTTGATTGCGGGATCTCAGGACACAGCCTGTGATACAAGATCCCGTGGTCGTAGCCACGAGATGACAAAAAAATGGATTCCTGCTTTTAGCTAGGAATGACATAATTGATTGCTAGTTTAGCATCAGGAGGGCGTATATATAGCGGTTCGATAGAGCTATTTAACTTTATATCACTTGATAACCTATTAGCAATATATCTACAAATAACCCATGCTTTAACTCGTGCAAAACGCGGCAAGGTTATTATACTCGGTAAATGCATAATTTGATGATATATAAATTCGAGTCCACTACCGCAGCATGCTATATTACCTTTCTCATTTGTAAGCAACTTTATAGCATACTCGAAATCTATCAATAACGGCTCTTCTATTTTTCCTGATTTATGAAAAACTTGCATATAAAGCTGTGAGCGATAAGCGTTTAAAAAGACATATATTTTATCATAATCTTTAACTTGAGTTACGGTTCTAAAGTAAGCATATTCAAAATTACTAACCACTACTGCTTTAATATTTTCCTTGGCAAATAATATACCTTTAGCACTAGCGAGTCCTACTCTAATACCCGTAAAGCTACCGGGTCCGTTAGTTACCGCTAAATAATCTAGATCATCATATGAACATTTAGCTGCTTTCATTACATCTTCTATCATCGGCATTAGATTTTCTGCTTGCATAGAAGGACGTAATTCTTCTATATATGCAAGAATATTCTCATTTGCGGATATTGCCACCGATGCAGTATTATTTGCCGTGTCAAATGCTAGTATTTTCATAGATTATTATTTGAATAAGTCATTATGTGTACCGGTACGTATATAGTGTACCAGGAAATTTTTGAAAAACCCTTATGTCATTCCTGCTTTCGCGGGAATGACATGGAATAAAAAATATCCGATACTATAGTCTTTACCACGTTATGCATAAGTAGTAATTCTTTCTCAAAACGTTTAGTGGAGGTTTGCAGAATCATATTAAATTAAGTTTTTTATACATTTCTTTATATGAAGAATATTTATTAATATTTAAACCTTTTGCTGATTCTTCTAATATTTTTATTGATTCTGCGTTTAATTCTTTTTCCTGTTCTATTTTATGATATATCGCTTCTCTTACAAAATTCATAATAGTATCATTTTTATGTGCAGTGTGAACTTTAAGAAAATGATGTAATTCGTTTGGTATATCTATGCTTAGTCTAGTCATATTACATACTTATTTAAGTAATTACTTAAGTAAGTGTATCATCAAATAAGAAAAATAAAAGTAAAAATATAGCCTCTAAGAATTATTTAAAGTATATTCAATAAAAATTTGGCGTGCTTCAGCCTGTCTATTATTATGAAATAAATATCTATTAAAAAAATAGTTTGTTAGAGTTAAAGCTTGTCTTTTTTCTTCTAATGTAATCTCATTATTATCTGAAAGTAAAAATTTTGGTAACATCAATAATTTATCTTTATAAGGTTTTCCTACTTCATATGATAATGCTCTACCTGATTTAGGTGATACATAGTATAAATCTTGTTTTACATTACTAACGGCACATTTGCTAAGGTCGAGTTTATAACCTGCTATGTCAAGTAAAGCCAGTTCAAAATTAATATAATCACGAAAACAAAAATTCTTTGATAAATTATCTAAATAATTAATTAGAAATGAAAAAAAATTAGAATGCTCTTCTCTTTCATGAAATAACTCTTTGATTAAAGATATAACGGAATTAAAGGCATATAATTTAGCTTTATTTGTGATAAAATAACCAGTGTAAGATTTAATAAGTTCACATTTAGCCATGCCGATATGTTCGTGTAATCTTGCTTGCCAAAGAAAATCTACAATATTACCTTCTTGATATATAAATTTGCTCTTTTTAGAAGATTCCTTTGTAACTCCCGAATATAAACCATGATTTTTAGTAAAAACCGTAATAATAAATGTATTTTCTTTCAAAGGTTTTTTAGCAATTATTACCCCTATATCTTTGATATTCATGGTTTTTTAGTATTAAATTTGCGTCATTGCGAGGGAAATTTACAATAGTAAATTGACGAAGCAATCTCAGGCAAATTCTTGAGATTGCCACGCGATCAAAGATCGCTCGCAATGACGGTTTTGGTTTCACACAACACCCCCCTAGCTTCCTCAGAATCCCCCGTATATACTATATTCTTATACCCTAGTTTGATTGCAGTAAATAAAGCGGCGTGATCTTCTCCTACATTTACGGTAAGATCTAAAACTTTTTCCGGAAATGCTTTACTTAAAGTTTTAAACATATAATCAATTGCTAGCATACCGTAATATTTTACGCTAGAGGCATGATTTGTTAATATCAGCTGCTCTTCTATACTAGATAAAAAATTACGTGCTTCTTCCAAATTTCTTATTTCATAAACTATACTCATTTGATTATCTCTGTTAGGTCCTTTAAATGTGAGATGGAAGATATAAAGTCATAAGTTAAATTTTCAAGTTTAGAGCAGATAATCTTATTAAACCCAAGCTTTACGGCTTCTTTTATTCTTGTTTCTGCTTTTGCAGTTTTTCTTATTTCACCCGATAAGCTTATTTCGCCGAAAAATACGCTATGTTCGGGTACAGGTTTGCCGGTTGCGGCAGATATTAAGCTCGCTGCTACTGCTAAATCAGAAGCAGGATCGGCAATTTTAAGTCCCCCCGCAATGCTTAAATATACCTCATAATTAGCAAGATTAAGTCCTATCCTACTACTAAGCACGGCAAGGATCATTGATAACCTATTAGCATCCCAGCCCACCGCAGAGCATCTAGGAGTTACCATATTTGAGGGTACTATGAGAGCTTGTACTTCCATAAGTAAAGGTCTTGAACCTTCGATCCCTGCAAAAATAGACATACCTATAACGTTCTGCTCTCGCTTCATTAAAAATAGTTCAGACGGATTTGTTACTTCAATAAGCCCGCTGCCGCTCATCTCAAATACTCCTATTTCACCCACACTGCCAAAACGATTTTTATATGAGCGTAAAATACGGAAATGATTATTATGATCTCCCTCAAAATATAATACGGTATCAACTAAATGTTCAAGTATCTTAGGACCTGCTAGCTGTCCGTCTTTAGTTACGTGACAGCTTAATAAAATAATTATATTGTTTTGCTTAGCATAATTAACAAGCTCATTTGCACATGTACGAATTTGCGAAACAGTACCTGGAGGCGAGGATAATTCTTTTGTGGTAATTGTTTGAATAGAATCAATCACTACTAAATCAATATTATTCTTATTTGTTTCTATACTTGCAATAATACCTTCCAAATTAGTAGCTGCTAAAATATCGGTATTATAGTTAGTTAGATTTAGCCTTATGGCCCTTAATTTTATTTGGTCTAACGATTCTTCGCCCGTTATATATAAGCAATTCATCTTTGATGCAAAGTTACTTGCTGCTAGTTGTAGTAACAAAGTAGATTTGCCTATACCCGGGTTTCCTCCTATTAATATAGCAGAACCAAGCACTAAACCCCCGCCAAGCACTCTATTTAATTCACCTATAGGAGTAGGGATACGTAACTGCTCTACGTGACCTGAAAGCTTATCGAAATCTTGCTTGTTACCTGTTTTAACAATTGCTTTATTTGAACTTACTATCTCTTCAACAATACTACCCCATACACTGCAATCAAAGCACTGCCCCGACCATTTAGGACTAATATTCCCACAGTTAGAACATATGTAATGCTTTTTGTCTTTACTCATGTTTGTTTTTTAAGGTCTTGTTACGTGGTTCTATGTCATTCCCGCGAAAGCAGGAATGGACAATACTCTACTGTTAGAATGCCTAATGATTTTTCACAGTATAATAAATTAATAGGCTAATTTCAATTTAAGAATTTTAGAAGACGTTTTATTTTTTGAAACTATACACCTAGGATAACTAACAGCAAATTAGCTAAGTAATCTGCTATTAATTGTTTACCTTACAATTCAGGATTCTCTACTGTTTCTATGCCTAAAATTGACATTTCAGTGGTCTTGAAAGAATCTGTAAGATTTTGATTAATATCTAAACCTATTATTTTAGCAAGATTTAGTTGGTCTTTTTCATTAACATTAATATCTTGATGAGAAAGTAGCATTTTAACTATTTCAGGTTTATCATTACTACTGGCTGAATGTAGAGACGTGTATCCACATTTATTTTTTTCATTAATTGATATCAGGATGAGATTTAACTATTTCAGTTTATCATTTAAAGTAGCTAAATATAAAATAGTAAGTTCTTCTTCATTTTTTTTCATTAATCTTTAATATTCAATATATAATTGAATATTTCTGTATTATCAAAATTAGATGCTAAAGAATTAATTAAAACTTCAGAAGAAAGATTACTCGTTTCTTCTTCTACTAATCTTTGGATTATATTTTTTATTTGATGAAAAGCAGCTGTATGGAAAAGCTCTTTACCTAAGGCTTGTACATTTATAAAAGGCAAAAGGTCATCTAGGTAGGCTTTCATTGAGTGTTAATAATAACTTACATGCTAATTTGTTTGTTGTTAAGCAATTCTAAAATATTGTCTCCTAATAAATCTATTGCCTTCTTGTATGGTAACTCCATTAATTCTTTTAGACCTTGCAAAGAATTATCAGGGTAAAAGTTACGAGCGTTCTCGAATAGCTTTTTAACTAAAAAAATATTTTCCTCATTAGCTAAATTACTACATTCTCCTAATGTATTTAGTAATTCATAGTTACTTAAATATGGCTCTATTTCCTCTTTTATTACTATCCCATCTTTTACTAACTTATGTTCTTCAACATTAGTTATTTCTTTTTCACCTCTTAAATCATTTTGCTGTTTTTGTAAGTTTTGTATATTTTGTTTATTAAGATTTTCAAGAGATAGTTTATATTCATTAATTATCTCTATTTTTTCTTCAAAAGAAGCTGTTTGATACATAAAAAATATTTTTCTTCTAACTCTTGTATTTGGACCTATATCGCTTAAAATTTTACTTTCTATTAACTTTACAGCTTGCTCGTATATACTTCTTTGTTCTTCTTTAGTAAAATTTTTTGTATATCCTTTATTTAACTCTATTATTTATTAAATCTATTTCTTCATCTAATTCCGGATAATCATTGCTTTTTTGAATAAAACCTGTAGCTGCTAACTGTTCTGCGATATATTTGATAGCCGCTTCTTGCTTATTATATTCTAATGGAAATATGTTTTTTAAATCTAATTCAATTAGGGAATAAATTTCTTGCGAAGCTACTCCAGGATCTTTTCTTTTCATATTACTAATTTATTAAAATTTTTTTGCATATTTTAATAAAAAACTTCTTAATTTATCAATAAATTATGAATTAGTTACATTAAGCTATAGATGGAAGATGTATAGTTTATCAGGTTAAGTTTGGTAAAAAATCAGAATAAAGGAGGAGTAAAAAATTAAAGATATTTCAAAACTAGTAGTTTAGTATTACCATATAGTTTTTCGCGTATAATTTCAATATTTTCATCTAAAACATATTCATCTGTTTTAGCCATCTCAATAACTATAATAGTACCGTCTTTAAGCCAGTTATTTTTTATCAGCAATTTCATTACTTTAGGCACTATATCTTTATGATAAGGGGGGTCGATAAATACAAGATCAAAAGCTTTATTAGCTTTTGGTAGATTTAAGGCATTAATATTAACGAAATTAACATTATTTTCAATGTTTAGAGATTTAGCAAATCCTTCTGCTATTTTTAATGAGGATGTATCAATATCA
Source organism: Rickettsia asiatica (assembly GCF_007989425.1). Classification (NCBI taxonomy): domain Bacteria; kingdom Pseudomonadati; phylum Pseudomonadota; class Alphaproteobacteria; order Rickettsiales; family Rickettsiaceae; genus Rickettsia; species Rickettsia asiatica. The sequence goes on along the minus strand of NZ_AP019563.1, from coordinate 833,646 downwards.
ATTAAGGTAGCAAAACCTGCTCCTCTTGATAGGCTCTCAAAAGCAAGGCTACCACTACCGGCAAATAAATCGAGAATGTAGGTATTTTCGTTAAATAATTTATTACCGGTAAACTCACCGGAGGTTAATATACTAAATATTGCCTCTTTGAGCTTACCTGTGGAAGGTCGATATTTGATATTTTTAGCGGTAGGTATAATTTGGTTTCTATATTTACCGGATATTATTTTTAACACTTATTTAGTTATATGCTTCTTTTGTTGACCTTGATTTTTTTGTTCGTCTTTTATTTTTTTGGCAAATCCTTTGCCTTTAGTGTTAGGCTTAAATTTTGCTGCGAATGTATTAGATTTTATTTGTTGTTTTTCTATAGTTTTATCTTTCTTTTCTTTTATTTCTACTTTTGGCGTTTCTTGGTTTAAATTATTTTGTGCTTGTTTTAAAATATCTTGTTCTTTAGCTTTATCAATATTATTATTTACATTATTTAAATTTTCTTCCCTGTCTTTAGATTTTTCTGTCTCAGCTTTTTGTCTTGCTTGTTGTTTTTCTGTTACTAATTCATCAATATTTTCAGGAGGCGGTGAGATATATTTATCTATACTGCTAGTCAAATTTTCAAATGATTTTTGAATATTGCGTAAAGGTTTTTGGGTAAATTTATAAGTTCCGGTAGCGACTAGCCCTCCGGCCAAAATACCTGCTCCCAGAATGACAGCTTTAGTAATAAGAGCCGTGCCGGTGACTAATAACACAGGCATTGCTATGAAAGGTGCAGCTGCTACTGCAAGCCCCGCTACTACGGCAAGCCCTACTAAAAATTTTTTACTTGCTAAGAAATTTGTTACGCTGCTAATTCCTGATATAGTACTTTTAGCAAGTTTTGTACAAAGCTGTCCTACTCCGGTTTTCAGAAACCAACCGCTTTTCTCTCTTGCATGAATTTTATCTTGTAATTTAGCATGTTCGTTAACATTGACAGATGTTTTTTTACCGTCTTTATCTTGATGCTCTAAATTCCCTTTAGCCTCACCTTTAGTATCATACATCTTTGTAGCATCGTCGATTTTTGCTTTATCAAAAGCTGTTCCTTCTTTATTAATTCCAGCTAGATTTGCTGCTTTTAGATTCGCTTGTTTTAGATTTGCTTCTTTAAATATAGCCTCGGCTGCTTCCATTGCTTGCATATCAGCATTTTCCAACACTGCTTTAGTGAAATCGGCTTTAGTAAGATCGGCACGCTGCATAATTGCATTTTTAAAGTTAGCTTCCTTAGCATTAATATTTTTAGCAATAGCATCTGAAATATTTAATCCTTCAGCTTCTGCTTTTTCTAAAGTAGCGTTACTTAACTTAGCAAACTGTGTAGTTGCATTAGTAAGCGTAGCATTTGTAAGATCGGCATATTCAAGATTTGCTTTATCAAGCTTTGCTTTTGTTAAATCAGCGTTCTTAAGTTTAACACGCTGCATTATAGCTTCTCTTAAGTCAGCTTCTTTTAAAGATAGTATATGTTCAAATTCAGCATCGCTAAAATAGGCATTCCTTGCAGTTATGCCTTGCATGTTACATTGCTCTTTGAATTTTGCTTCTAACGCATGTGCGTTATTCATAAAAGCATTTTCAAGATTAGTAGAAACGATATTTGCTTGCTCTAGAAGTGCGTTATTTAAAACTACTCCCTGCATTTGAACTCTTTGCATATCTGCATAAGCAAGCGATATACCGGTAAGATTAGAATTTTTCCATTCTGAATCTTTAATAATTAACTTTTCGGCATCAGCATTAACCATCATAACCGCATTAAATTTGCTATTTGTTATCTCTGCTTCAGATAAATCTACTTTAGGCATGTAGTTTCTCGACATATCACTATTTTCAATTTTGCTATTTTTAAGATCAGCAAAAAGAAATCCTGCGTTACGTGCGGTAACATTTTGAAAAACGGCATTTTGTAAATTAGCTCCTTCAAAATTAGTAAAATCTAAATTACAATTTGAGATTTTAATATTCTCTAAGTTGGCTGAAGCAAATAATGTATTCTTCAGGTTAAGATTAGTAAGAGTTTTACCTGATAAATTAATTTCTGAAAGATCAGGAACTATATTTAAATCTTCTGAAAGGTTTTTTTGCTTTCTAACAAATGCGGTAAAAGATAATTTTGTGTCAGATTGTTTTGCTGCTTCAGTCAAATATAGATCAAATTCAGCAGAAGTTAATTTTATATATTCTTTCGGTATATCTCGTGTTTCTGAACTTGAACCTATAACATATGAAGGATCCAGTTTTACTTGTATTTTTTCGTCTTTTAGCTGCTCAAAAATACCATCTAAACCCTTACCACAGAACATTCTAAGATTATCTAAAGCATGTACTTCAGTTTCTAATTTATTTACTTCATGCTGTAACTTATTGATTTTTCCTAGTTCATTTTGTCGGTTTTGAGCAATAGTTTCTGTACTATTCCAAAAGGCATTTAAAAGATTGGTAGCAATCCCAGGATTATCTAAGTTTTGCTTTAGAGTTTCTAACTCTTCTTGCTTAGTCTTTAGCTCTTTTGATTTGACTTCCCATAAAGTTTTTTCGTCTTCCCCAGCTAAAATATATTTCTTTTTGTTTGTAACTTTATCTATAACTATTTCTTTGATACGTTCTTTTTCTAAATCTTTATCTATATATTTATTTAATCTTTCAAGATCTGAAAAAGATAGTTTTATATCTCGTATTTTATCTTTTAGATTAGGAATTTTATAGTTATCATAATCATAATCTTTATAATTAAAATCTGTGTAATGAAGATTTGCTCCTCTAAAGTCAGTACCGATAAATGTACAATCATTAAATTCTACATTTGTTAAATCCGAATCACATAATATGGTATTTGCTAAGTCACAATTATTAAATACAGCATCTGTTAGTATTGTACCTTGCAAATTAGCATTTGCTAAATCTGTGTTAATTTCCATATTTTCTAAACTAGTAATGATAATTTTATCATTATCTTCAGCGAAATATTTATTTTTGATAAAATCATTTAGTGAAACATTAGAGTTATCTTTTATATAACCAAGATAATCGTTTAAGTCTTTTTCTTCACATTTATATATATTAAGATTTGTCATATGTTTTTATATGATTAGTTAAAATGCGTGAGTAATAACATATTACTAATTATTTTTCCAGTATTTTATTATTTATTTCTTTATAATCTCCAGGTTTTAGATTATCTATTGTAAAACTACCATATTGAACTCTAATTAATTTGTTAACTTTTAGTCCAAAATACTCGAATATTCTTCTAATTTCACGATTTTTTCCTTCAAATAAAACTACTTCAAACCAAGAATTACTCTTATTTTGCTTAAGTAATTTCACCGAATGAGGATTATAAAATATACCGTCAATTTCTAAATTTTTATAATTGCTTTTTAGTAGAATATTAGGATTCCCGTATGCCCTAACATGATATACTCGCTTTAACCTACTTGAGGGTAGCTCAAACTGACGAGCTAAATCACCGCTATTAGTTAGTAATAACAAACCTTCGCTATTTAAATCCAGTCTTCCTATTGAAATTACACGAGGTAAACCGGTTAAATCCTCAAACACGGTTTTACGAGATAAAGGGTCTTTATGAGTGGTAATTAAACCGACAGGCTTGTAATAAATCCAAAGCCTTGGTTTTTGCGATTGATTGATTAATATGCCTGATACTTCAATTTGATTACTAATATCAACGTTTATAGCCGGTGATAAAATTGTAATGCCGTCTACTTTTACCTGCCTTTCAGCTATCAGCTTTTCGGCATCACGCCTAGAACAAACTCCTGCATTACTAATTATTTTGGCTAATCTATGCATTTTTAAATATAATACAATTTCTTATTATTTCCAAACTTCGCTTCTAGAGGTAATTTATACGTCGATCCGGTACTCGAATCCTCACGTATGTCCCTATACGCTGCGGTTCTGCGTTCCGTGTCTCCTTTAAATTCCTCTCTATAAGCTGGTGTGGAAAGATGTCTAATAAGAAATATATAAAAATACCCTTAAAAAGCAATATTAATAATTTATGTCAAATTATTAATATAATTATATTATGCTGTTACATATATTTTAATAAAATTATACGAATGTTAATTTTACTTATCAAAACTTTTTATTCTTTAAAATTCTTATCTTCTTTTTTTAGTTGATTTTCTTTTTAGCAAAAATTAAGTCTTTTTCTTTAATCCAAACTTCATTAAATTATGCAAAAACTTATTGGTTCAATCCTGTTAATTTCAGGTACTTGTATAGGTAGCGGTATGATAGCACTACCCATGGTATTAGCAAAATTAGGTATAATACCTAGTATAATTTATACTTCTGTAATTAATTTAGAGCTTAATCTTCAAGCAGGTAAAGGCTTAACACTCGGGATGCTTGGAAAATATTTTTCAGGACATACTGCTCAAATCATCGGCACGGTAAGCTTTAAGCTCCTTTCATATGCTTTACTTGCAGTATTTATATATGGAGGCTCTTCAATATTACAGAAGTTATTAGCTTTAAATATAAGTATAACTTATATAGGAGCATGGTATATTATTATTACCTCTAAAGTTAGTAGATTATATAAATCGGGTGCTATTTATCGGATTACTTATAATAATTGCAATTTTAGTTATTGGACTTGTTTCCATGATTCAGTGAGATAATTTACCTTTATTCTCACCAAATTATAAAGAAATATCTATATGAGGTGTAGTAACTCCAGTAGTCTTTACTTCATTTGGTTTCCAAGTAATCTTCCATACCTTAACTAATTATTGTAACAAAAATGCTAAAGACGGCATTTTTATTTGGAAGCTTAATTCCTGCAATAGTATATATAATTTGGACTTGTAGTATTCTTATTGTAGTATATCATAATAATCCAACATTTTACCAATAAATGATTACAAGTAATGTAGAAGTCGGAGATTTAATTAAGTAATATAGCAAAATGGCAGTCCATGCAATGATTAGTTTGGATAATTTCAACTCTTGCTATCGCCACATCAATACTCGGAGTAGGAGGGCTATGTGATTCCCTTAAAACTATGTTTATGAATTCGATACCGAATTTAGTAATTCATAACATGACCGCTTCTATTGTTACTATATTACCGGCTTATATTGTAGCAATAGTAGTATCGAATGCTTTTATTACAATTTTAGGATTTGCCGGTATGATTCTTGTAATAATTGCAATTTTATTACCGGTTTATCTGTTATATAAAGCAAAGATAAATAAGTTTTATTATCCTGAATTACAAAAACAATATCTAATTATTATATGCGTAATTGTCGGAATGCTTATAATGGGCTATGAACTTGTTAATATATTAGCTAAATAATAATAAAGCTATTTATTATTGCTTTATAAATACAAATATTGTAATATTGGAAAATAGGAATTTTGTAAATATAAATATTATGATAATAGGAAATAATATAGAAACAATCAAACACGTAGGGAATAATGGGCAAATATCCTTGGGGAAGAAATATGCAGGAAAACAGATACAAGTTTTAACCTTAAGTGATGGTACTATAATAATAAAGCCTGGTAGGTTTATTCCTGATAATGAGATGTGGCTTTATAGGCACAACAATAATGAGATGCTTGATAAAGCAATAAAATGGGTAGAAAAAAATAAAAGACGTGAAAATTTTGATGAAATATTAGAATCTATAAAGCATGACTAAAATATTATTAGATATGAACTATCCTGCTTTTCAAGAACAGTTATTTAGTTTAGAAAAGATAGCACAACATGCATTACTTGCTACCTTAAAAAAAATTAAACAATTAAATTGGGATCAATTATATAAGGATAAAGGTATAAGGTGGGAATTAATTACTTCTAAAATAACTTCAAAAGGTAATAATATTTATTCGTTTAGATTTTCTCAAAAATATCGTGGTACTGCTTATAGAGATGGGAACTATTTTGTATTAATGGCAATATTTACCGATCACGACAGTGCTTATAATTAAACAGTGACCGTTCACGGGTGTTGCGTGGCTTATTATTCCTCTCTGTCATCCCGTGATTTATTCATGGGATCCAGTAAAACATATAAAAATAAATTTTTATATGTTTATTTTGTTAAACATGTAGTGTGAGTAACAATGTTGAAGTTATTTTTTCTGGACCCCGTGGTCAAGCCACGGAGTGACAGTGAAAAATCCGTGAACACTCACATTAAGCAGAGTTAAAAGTTCTTTTCTCCAAATTGCCAAATTTAGAATATTGACTATCATAATAAAGCGGAACATTTCCAACCGGTCCGTTACGATGTTTTGCAACAATTATATCGGCAATATTATATACTTTGTTGAGCTTATCTAACCATTCGGCATGTTTAGCGTCGCCTGCCGCCGGTTCTTTTCTCGTTAAATAATATTCTTCACGATAAATAAACATTACTATATCAGCATCCTGTTCTATAGTTCCCGATTCTCGAAGATCGGATAGCATAGGTTTTTTATCCTCACGTAGTTCTACCGCTCTTGAAAGCTGAGATAACGCAATAACCGGAATATTTAACTCTTTTGCTATTGCTTTTAAACCTTGGGTTATTTCTGAAATCTCGCTAACTCTATTTTCGGATTTACTTACTCCTCTAATTAATTGTAAATAATCGATAAATAATATACCGAGATTATGCTTGCGTTTCATTCTTCTAGCTCTTGTTCTTATAGCGGAAATAGATAGAGCAGGGGTATCATCGATAAAAAATTGTAATTCCGATAAAGTATTTGCTTCCTTGTGAAGACGGTTATATTGTTCTTCACCTAGAATCCCCGTACGAAGAGAAGTAGAATCAATTTCTGCACACATTGAAAGTAGACGTGTGGTTAGCTGTTCTGAGGACATTTCTAAAGAGAAAAAACCTACCGACTGAATTTCTTGATTATCCCTGATATTTTTAAGACGCATATTATTACAGGCGTTAAGTGCAAGATTTATAGCAAATGCCGTTTTACCCATCGACGGACGTCCTGCGAGAATTATAAGATCGGAATTATGAAAGCCGAATAATTTATTGTCTAGATCAATCAAACCGGTAGATATGCCGATTACATGATCGTTATTTTTCATGGCCCTATTAATACTAGCTAGTGACTCTGAAATAGATATACCGATTTTGATAAAACTTTTTTCATTTAAGCCTTCGCTAGCTAAATCATAAAGTTTAGCTTCGGCATGTTCAATCTGTTCCTTTGCTTCAACTTCTAATGAAGAACTGTAAGCATTATTTACTACTTCTTCACCGATATTTATTAAATTACGCTTTATGGCTAAATCATATATTATTTTACCGTAATCAACCGGATTTATTACCATCATTGACATAGTTATCAATTTTGCTAAATACTCTGCTCCTTCTATTTCTTGAAATAGTTCATCTTGAGTTAACATACTACGTAAAGTAATAGGGGTAGCTATCAGCCCTTTTTCAGTAATTTTCTCAATTACGTTATAGATTTTTTGATGAATAGGTTCAAAAAAATGTTCATCACGTAAAAATTCCGATACGTAATTTAGTAATTCGTTATTGGTTAGAATTGCTCCAAGTAGCATTTGCTCTGCCTGAACATTTGAGGGTAAAACTCTTGGTATAGGAATATCTGCTTCTTCGTTAGCAGCTATATTTTTGTCATTATTTATTTTATTACGTGCCATTTTGTTTGTTAAAGTTTATTGGGGGTTGAAAAGTATACAGTGTCATACCGTGGCTTGACCACGGTATCTTCAGGACACAGTAAGTGACACAAGACCCCGTGGTCAAGCCACAGGGTGACATTTTGGTTATCTTAAACACTACCCCAGCGTTTAATTAAATTAGTTTCAATATCAAAAAAATCTAAAACTCTACTAATAGAATGATTCACTATATCATCTATACTCGCAGGATTATTATAAAAAGCCGGCACGGGTGGTGCTATTATGCCGCCGTAACTCGCTACTTTTAACATATTTTCTAAATGTCCGATATGCAAAGGAGTTTCACGGGTCATTAAAATAAGTTTTCTTCTATCTTTAAGTACCACGCCTGCCGCTCTACTAATTAAACTATCTTCCATTGAGTGAGCGATACTTGCTAAGGTCTTCATGCTACAAGGGGCTATTATCATGCCTGAAGTTTTAAAAGAGCCGCTTGAGATAGTAGCACCTAAATCTTTATCATCATAATAATAATTTGCTAGTAGCTTAACTTCATCTATAGAATATTTAGTTTCGATTTTTATAGTAAGAGCTGCTCCCTCTGAAATAACCAAATGAGTTTCGATATTTTGTTGCTTTAGTACTTCAAGCAAACGAATACCGTATATTGCTCCTGAAGCTCCGGAAATTGCTATAACAATTTTTTTCATCTAAATTTCTACAATCTGTTAGTTTTAGTATATAATAAAAAAAAAAATATAAAATACATTATATATGCGAATAGCAAAAATATTATTACCGGTAGCAAAATTATTTCCGCTAGATTATTTAATACCTGAAGATTTAGAGCTAAATATCGGCGATCTTGTTGTAGTGCCTTTTAGAAATAAGGAATTAACCGGCATAGTATGGGAGCTTGCTTCAAATTCCAAGGCAAAAAAAATAAAAACTATTAGAGCGAAAGTACCGTTAAATTTAAATATTACTTTAGAAGTTTTAGAATTAATTAAATGGATGAGTAGCTACTATATGTCAGAACTTGGGAGCATAGCCAAGTTAGTATTACCTATAGATATTGCTGAAAAACCGATTAAAGTTAAAGAGCAGAAAGTAAATAATAACTTTGTGCTACCTGATTTGTCAGAAGAGCAGAAACAAGCAGTAACAGTTTTAAATGAAAGTAATAAGCCAACACTTGTTAAAGGTGTTACGGGATCAGGTAAAACGGAAATATATTTTCATCTAATAGCAGATTACTTAGCAAAAGGTAAACAAGTGCTTGTTATGCTGCCTGAAATTGCCTTAAGTACACAAATTATTAATCGATTTATAGAGCGATTCGGTTTTGAACCTATCATATGGAACTCAAGCGTTACTAAAGCTCAAAAGAAAATGATTTTAAGAGGTATATTAAGTAATAAAATTCAAGTAGTAATCGGGGCTAGAAGTAGTTTGTTTTTACCTTTTAAAAATCTCGGTTTGGTGGTTATAGATGAAGAGCATGACGATTCTTATAAACAAGATGACGGTATATTATATAATGCTAGGGATACGGCTATCGTAAGAGGTACATTTGATAAAGCACAAATTGTTTTGTGTTCGGCAACACCGTCTATTGAAACGATGTATAATATAGAAATAGGTAAATATCAATTGGTTACATTGGTTAATAGATATAAAAATGTCGATTTGCCAAATATAGAAATAATCGACATGACTAAAGAAAAGCTACCTAAGAATTCCTATTTATCCAAGATTCTTATAGGAGCTATCAAAGATAATTTAGATAATAAAAAGCAAGTATTATTATTTCTTAATAGGCGTGGTTATGCTCCGCTAATGCTCTGCAAAGCTTGCGGTTACAGATTTACCTGCAAATATTGTTCTTCTTGGATGGTGGTACATAAAGCAACTAAAAAACTTGAATGTCACCATTGCGGTTATCAAAGTAAAATTTTTAATTCTTGTCCTGAATGTCTAAAAGATGAAACATTAACTATCTGTGGTCCAGGAATAGAAAGAATAGAGGAAGAAGCAAAGGCACTTTTTCCTGAGAGTAAAATTGCGATGATAAGTAAAGATCATGCTAAAAATCCTGAAAAAATAGCCCGACTTCTACATCAAATGGAAAATTTAGAAATTGATATTTTAATAGGCACACAAATAATAACAAAAGGTTATCATTTTCCGAATCTTACTTTAGTTGGAGTAATAGATGCCGATCTTGGGAGCAATAACGCCGATCTTAGAGCATCTGAGCGAACTTTCCAGCTACTAAATCAAGTAGGCGGTAGAGCAGGGAGGGGCGATAGTAAAGGTGTGGTATATTTACAAAGTTATTATCCCGATAATATAATTTTTAGTTATGTTAAAGCCGGTGATGAAGATAGTTTTTTTGCAAATGAACTTGAAATAAGAAAATCAGCAGATATGCCGCCATTTTCCAAAACGGCATCGGTAATTTTATCAGGTTCCAGTGAGTCTAAAATTGTAGAGATTGCTAAGAATATGGTCCGAATTGCACCAAAAGCAAACGTGAAAATTTTAGGACCAGCAAGCTCATTAATGTCAAAGCTCGCCGGTAAATATCGTTACCGGATACTTATTATAGCCGATAAGAAATTTAATTTGCAGAAATATTTAAAATTTTGGCTAAGTCTTATAAAAATTCCTTCTTTTTGCCATCTAAAAATAGATATCGATCCTAAAAGTTTTTATTAGCTTCTATATCTTTCTCCTTTATTCTTCGACGGTGGAATATTAGATGAATGAGGAGAGGGATTAGTAAGAGATTTTTGTATTTCTGCTATAGCTTTTTTAGTATTTTGAGTAGAATTTTTTATAGCATCTTTATAAAAAGCAGCTTTAACTTTATTGCCGGTAAAAGAATATTTTATAAAATTACCAATATTTTTCCAAATAGGATTATTATCCATTTTTGTAGTTTCTTCACACCATTTACTTACCTCTTGCAGTTTTGCTTCAACTTTAGCTGTAGTAGCTAGATTATGTTTATTATCATCATAAATCTGAATAATATTATTTACTTTTTCTTTAAATTCAATGTGTTTTCTACTTTGTTTCAAATAAGCTATTATATCATCATTGTTTACTAATTCTCTAAGGTTATCAATTATATCAGATAATTTAGGTGGTTCAGGTAATTTATAATGTTGATTGATTTTCTCAAATTTATCTTTATGTGGATGATTCTTTATTAGATCATCTTCTATAAAAGAAATAAACTCTTTTTGAGGTACTCCTACTTGTTTTATTAGCCGTCCTAATGATTGTTCATAAGCTTTAACAGTAACGTCAAGACGCTTCCCAGCCATAGAATTGCTTAATTCTATATAGCGGCTAAATTCCGGAATAAAAGCATCTTTGGTATCAATATTATGATCTTTAAAAAATTTCTCCATTTTTTCTTGTACGGTTAAATTAGATTGTTTTTTATGCGTTTCTTCCGGTACTTTTGTTTGTTCCGGAGCCGGTTTTGAAAGAATAACAGGCTTTTGGGTTTCAACTTGCGGAGATTGGGTATTGACAAATATATCAAGTGCTTGGGAATGTATAGTTAAATCAGTCTGTTTTTTATGTGCCTCGTTCCATGCCTTTATTTGCTCAGAAGTAGGTTTTGGAGGAACAGCCGGTTTTGTATTTTTTGGTGGGTTATTTGACATATTTGATTTTTTTTCCCACTCTTGTATTCTATCTTTTACTGATTTTGGAATATTATCTTGTGCCATATTAAACTCCTATATTTATTTACATAATTAAACCATATTTTTATTTTCGTTAGTTTGCTTAAATTTTTTATAAATTGCAAGCAAAATTTCTTTTTGTAATGCAATATTTTTACTATAGGATAGTTAGGTTATATATTAGAATCCAAGTTATTAACTAAAATGAGATATGAATTTTATGTACCCCCTTATTAGACTTAGAAGAAATAGAAAAGCTTTTTGGCTTAGAGAGTTAATAGCCGAAAGTAATTTATCGGTTAGTGATTTAGTGTTGCCTTTATTTGTTGTTGAAGGACATAATGAAAGGCAAGAAATTAAGACTATGCCCGGTATATATCGTTTATCGATCGATCAAATAGTAGAAACGGCAAAAGAAGCAGCAGAGCTTGGTATTAATACTATTGCATTATTTCCTAGTATTGATCAAAGTCTAAAAAGTGAAAATGCCGACGAAGCTTATAATTTAGATAATTTAATATGCAGAACTATTAGAAGCATCAAAAACGCTAATATTGATATCGGTATAATATGCGATGTAGCACTTGATCCTTATACCACGCATTCGCATGACGGTATTGTGCATCACGGGGAAGTTGACAATGATAGATCAGTAAGAGCCTTGTGTAATCAAGCATTAGTACTAGCAAAAGCCGGAGTAGATATTGTTGCACCTTCTGATATGATGGATGGAAGAATCGGGGCAATAAGGGCATATCTTGACAAAGAGGGGTTTATAAATGTTGGAATTCTTGCTTATACTGCTAAATATGCTTCAAGCTTTTACGGTCCGTTTCGTGATGCAGTTAGGAGTAACAAAAAGAATTATTTAGATAAATCAAGCTATCAAATGGATGTGCGTAATATTAAGGAAGCAATGCTTGAGATTGAGCATGATATAGCAGAGGGAGCCGATATGGTAATGGTTAAACCAGGTATGCCGTTTTTGGATGTTATTCGTGAAGCAGCAAATAATTTTAATGCTAAAATTTTTGCATATCAGGTTAGCGGAGAATACGCAATGTTAAAATTTGCAGCCGAAGCAGGGGCAATTGACTGGGAGAGAGCTGTGATCGAATCATTAATTAGCTTTAAACGAGCAGGAGCAACTGCTATATTTACCTATGCAGCTCTTGAAGTAGCTGAAATATTAAAGAACAATAAAATTAAGTAGAAAACGGCTTCTGTCCTTGATATAAAATGAATGATATGTTTTATAATTATATCAAAATTATCAATTTTATATAAATCATTATAAAGAGGCGAGGATGACGCAAAATAAGAAATCAGTATTTAAAGGTTGGAATTTTTTAAAACCTAAAGGAGGCGGAGCTAATGAGGCAGGAGAGCATGGCGGCGTATATCAAAGCTCAGACGGTAAAATTACGGCGATGATAAAAAAAGAGGCTTCAAGCTCAAAAAATATAGCCGAGTTTTTAGGATCTCAAATTTTTGAAGCTATAAGTCCCGGAAATGGAGCAAAGGTTAATTTAATTGCTCCTGATGATTTTAATAAATCTAAAGCCGTTGATTCGCAAATATATGTCAAATCTGAATTTTTTGAGAATTATAGTAGCGATATGTATGTGGACATGGATAAACATATGTCTGCTAAAACTAAACCGAGTTCTTGGTTTAGAAAGGACGGCGGTAGACCGCTTTTTATAGGGGCTAGAAATAAATTATTTAGAACCTTAGAAAATGCTTTTAAGGAAATTAAGTATCAGAACTTTGAAAACATTATGCCGGCAAGTTTATTGATAGGCGATTTTGATATGCATGTTGGAAATATAGGAGTTATCAGAGATCAAAAAAATCCAAAAACTTTACCTAAATTAGTAAGAATTGATTTTGCCAGTAGTTTTGATAATTTAACAAATAATATCTATCCGCATTCAAGAGCCAAACATTTGCCTGGATTCGGTCCTACTAACCATTTTAGAGAATTTCCCTCTAGTTTAAGAACAAAAAATCCTAATTTTGCTGATAGCTTACTTGTAGTTTCTAAAATTGATTTAAGCAAAACTATTGATAAAAGTTTTGATGAATTAACTAAATATTATAGTAATGAAGCAATTGCAGAATTTGCAAAACAAGCAATGCCCAAGAAATTTAATAACAAAAAACCTAAAGAAATAATGCCTGAAGAAATTAAGGCTAGTTTAATAGATACAATGAAAAAAAGGCAAGAATCCTTAAAGGAATACGGCTTAGAAATTAAAATAAATAGTTTAATTTCTAAAAAATATAGTTTTCCTTATTATGAAGTGAAAGAGCAAGGATTAAAAACATTAATGAAAGAATATCCTGATTATTTTGAGAAAATGCTTAATTATGAAGAAAGAAAAAAAGGAGGACAAAAACTTAAATTAAGAAATAAAGTTACTACTAATTTTGCAAGAATTTTAGAAATACTTGGTATTAGAGATAGTGCGAAAAAACATTTAATAAAGACAATAAAAAGTTTAAATGAAGATATTAAAAATGAAAGAAATTTAGCTGGTTCTTCTGATAAAATAAAGAAAGAACCAGAACAAAAATCGGTAAAGACAAATATAGATGTAAACAGAGAATATGTAGATGCTCTAGAAAAATTCAAGAAAGAAGTCGGAACGGATGATATTGTTAGTGTTACTCCAAGTCAATTAGGTTTAGCTAAAAAAGCTAAAAAGAAAGATCAAGATTTATTAAAATTAGATGAAGAAGATCTAAAACATATAAAGAATCTAAAAGAAAAGGTTATGAAGCCGCAAGTTACTATCCCTAGTGTTGTTAATAAAAAGTCTACACCATCTAAAACGAGATAATAAATGAACCAAGCAACAAGAAGCCTACAACTAAGTAATGAATCAGTAAAAGCCCATATTGCATAGGCAGCTTAATTATCTCAATCTTTTTAGAAAAATACATGGCTTTTACTACTTTAAGATAATAAAAAGCAGCAACTATACTGGTAAAAATACCACAATAAGCTAATGCGAATTCTTCTTGATTGATTGCTTGGTAAAAAAGGTAATATTTACCGAAAAATCCTGTAAGAGGAGGGATTCCAATCATTGAAAACATAACTATGCTAATTACGGCAGCTATAGTTTTATGGTTCTCTGCAATTCCTTGTATAGTTTTAAAACTAGCTTTATCGGCGTCTTTACCGAGCAGCATAATTAAGCAAGTAAAAAATCCTATACTTCCTACTGCATATATTAGAATATATAGTAAAGCTGCTTTATATCCTTCTTGATTATGCAGAAGAACGCCGATTAATACATAACCGATATTTAAAATAGTACTATAAGCCATTAATCTTTTTAGAGAAGTTTGACGAATAGCTCTAAAAGCTCCAAACAGCATAGATAATATAGCAATTATCTTTATTAAATTATAATTAATAGGGTGGTAGTTACCTATAATTAATTTGCTAATATTTAATAAAACAATAACCATACCTATTTTTGAGGCAGTGGTGAAATAAGTAACCGAAGTAATCGGTGATCCTTCATATACGTCAGGGACCCAAAAATGAAGTGGAACGCTTGAGAGTTTAAAGAAAATACTACTTAAAAATAATACAATACCAATTATTAAACCAAGATTCATCCCAGAATTATCATTTAGTTTATATAAGATATCCTCAAATTGTAGGCTTCCGCCGAATCCGTATATAAAAGAAATACCAAATAATGATAAACAACTAACTAAACTACCTAAGATAAAATATTTTAAAGCACCTTCCGATGATTTAATATCATTTAATTTGAATCCTGCAAGTGCATATGAAGTTAAAGCAGTAAGCTCCATACCGCAGAATAATAATAGAAAATTCCGTGATGAAATTGCAACAAAAATACCTACGACTGATAATAATATTAAAGTAATAAATTCAAACTTTAATTCCTCAGCAACAAGAATAGAGTAATCACGGTATATAATCATGGATATAATAGTGAATAGTAGCACTATGCTTTTACTAATACCGATATTTATTCCGGTAGCAAATGAGTACCATACTCCTTCATAGCTTGAGTACTTAAAGGTAAGAAAAATTGATAATATGCATAATAAAATAATGATATTAGAAATAATTCTATTTTTATTTGGTATCATTACGGCAAAAAACTGCCCTAAAAGTGCTATTAAAGTCAAAGTTATTTCAGGAAGTAGCAGTAGCATATAAAACTAATGTTATTGATGGAAATATAGATATTAGTAAATAAATCATTTTTTATCAACAAACTTATATATAATATTGAACTTTAATACTACCTGTAATTAAAATTATTTTCTTCGTAAAATTATATTATGCAAAAAAAAGCCTAAACATGATGAGATTGTACGTAGTGCATTTGAAAACCCTATAGTTGCTAAAGAGTTTTTTGAAATGCATTTACCGCCACATATATAAAGATATGGAAAAGGATAGTTTTGTAGAGCCTAATCTTAAGAAATCTATATCGGATATTTTATTTTCTGCTAAATTTAATAGTGAAGATGGCTATTTATTTTTATTGTTAGAACATCAAAGTAAACCTGATTATTCCACAGTTCAAGTAAAAAATGTTATAAATTATTGATTAATGCTTCTTCTAATTTAGATTCAACTAATTGATAAGATTCCGGTAAACCTAAAAATTCTAATATTGACTTTCTCTCATAATTTCTATAGCAGACTTCGTATCCTGTGCAAATATATTATTACCGGCTATTAAAATCCCTATGGCTAATATTTTAAATATTCGTTTCATACTTTTATATTTCATAACTAATAAATGCTAATTTTTTTGAGTATATAATTTCTTATATATTAATAATTATTAATTGCAATAAATAAAAAATAAATTATTAATTAACTTTAAATTACTTGAAAAAGACTTAAGTTTCACAATTTATTGATAATTATTTTAGTTTACTCTAATTAGGCTCTAAAGTTTTTAGCAGGGATAGTAAATAATGATAATAATCAAGAGTTAATAGAAATATTTTGGGAAGCTACAACTTACAACATTAACGATATATTAGAGCTAGGGATTGAAAGAAAGATTATATTATTAATGCATCTACTAACTCAAAGCAAAATTAATGAGAAATTTGATGATAGAATACTAAATCTAACATAAATCCAAAATTTAATGGATGAGATCGTACTAAAAGATATTACAATTTGGGAACAACATATAAATAGACAGCGGATATTTATCAGAAAAAATAATTAAAACAGTAAATGAGAAATTACGAAAAAGAAAATCTGCATTTCAAGAATTAAAAGCATCTGTAGGAATAATAGCAGGCTTAGCAAATAGAAATGAATGGGGCAGTAAAACTAAAGTTTATGAAAAATTAAGGATATTCGGTTGCAGAAGATATTATTACAAAAATTAGCACAAATATTAGACGAAACAATAGATAAAACAGTATTCTAAAACAGTTTAATACAATTGTCAAATAGTTGGAATATTGCGTTCTCAGAAGAATTAGAGCAATATGTAAATCAAGTATTCACTAAAATAATAAGTACTAAACCTACTTTAGATAAAATAGTACTAAATTACGCAAATTATAGTATTTTAGATGAAGCAGTAAAAGCAATGCCCGCTCCTGAAGTATTTAATTTTGTGAAAGAGCTACTCATAAATTCTAACTATAGTGGTATCATGTATGTAATTATTAACATTTTGCCTAAGATGATAGAAGCAATGACTATTCAAGAAGCCACTCTTTTTTTTTAAAAAATTACTTATAAATCTTGACTATGATGTTAAGCATGCAGCTATTGTAAACTTGTCTAAAACAGTAAAAGTACCAAAGATTAGAGGCTCATGAAATTAAGATAGATAGTCACAATAAAACACTAAAAGATAGTGGAACAATATAAAAAGCAGAAATTAATAGAGAAATTAAAAGTTTAACACAAGAAAGCCCATTATTATACGATTACTGTAATACATTTTATGGGAATATAGACAATATTATAAAAGCTTGCCGTATTGCTGAAACTAAAATATTTAAAAATAATATTAATGAGAAAGAGGCTATAATAAAAATATTGTCGAAAAGTCTAGATTTAATAACGAAAGGTCTCTTAACAGATGTGTTAAAAGATTTGGCTTGCAGTATAGTAGAAGCAAGGCATGAGAGAAAGCGTGGAAATGAAGTAATTAGTATAAATGATTATTATTCGCAATAAAATTGGAATGGAAGATTTAGATGATAGTTTAAAGAAAATAGCTATTAATAAAACGCAAGAACGTAGAAACGAAATAATAAATCTCCAAAAAATACATGTATCAAATTCTTGTTCCCCGAAATCTCAACCTAAAATACAAAAATTAGGTAATGTGGTTAAAGAATTTGTGTTTCCTAAAGCTTTAAAAAGACATGATATGGATAATTTAACTGTGCAGCTAGCTTTAAAGATTCTATTTCATTTATCGAATCTTTATATACAAACCGTGATGATATATTGAATGAAAAAAGTGATCTATTGTTTAGAAAAAGATAATATAAAGAAAGTTTTTGGCAGATAAGCTTTACACGGGGGGCTTTGTTGCGTGGATCAGTGGTCATTCCGTTGATCGCAGGCATGACATCGAACACATTTTTTGAGTCATGCAACAACAACACTAATAAAACAGAATGAAGTTGCTTAAATACCAAAGAGTTAAAATTATCATGCTTCTTTAGAATTAAAAAACTATTTGTTATTGCAATTTTTTAATTTTTGCTTTAATTATAATCAACTATTATTAACAAAAATAAGAAATGACTTTTATGGAAGATTTAAGCTCTTGGAAAGAAAAGTTTGAAGTTTGCGTTTACGCTAAAAAACTATTAGACAAAATCGAATATTTAAACGCTAAAATAAAAAATCCTGTTGATATAGAAGAAGTTAAAAAAGGTATCTACTATGCTCGCAAGTATCACAGCTCACAAATGCGTCAATCAGGCGATCCTTATTACTCTCATCCGATTGAAGTAGCAATTATGCTCGCAGAGTTTATAGCCGAAGAAGCTCCTAAGCTTTATAACGCTATTATGCTGCAAGCTGCTTTACTGCATGATACTATTGAAGATACAGAACTTACCGAAGAAATGATCACCGCAATTTTTGGACCGGAAGTAGCAAAGCACGTAGAGGGTTTAACTAGAATAAAACCTTACGGAAAAATAAGTAGCGAGGAAAGTTTAAATCTATTAATCAAACAAAAAAAACATGATACAGCTCTTATAAAACTCTTTGATAGAATCCATAATATACAAACATTAGGAGCTAAGTCAGCTGAAAAGGCTAGGAAAATAATTGAAGAGACACTAAAAAAGTTTTTAATTTTAAGTATGTATTTAGGAACACCAAAAATAAAAAATAAATTGTTAGAACTATGTTTAAAAAAATTAGAAGATAATGATGTTATTTCTAAAAGTAGTTCTGACTTTTCCTTTCTAACTGCTCAAAATGCAGTAACCCGTATCCGTAACCTATACTTATCGGAATCGCAATAAATAATACTCCCCAGTGACCAAAATAATTTACTAAATATATCATACCAAACGAAGTAACCATGTGTATTAAAGCACGAGATAAGGCGTATAAAAAGCTCGAATAAGTGAATCTTTTGAAAACCGGGAAATGTTTAAAGAAAATTGGTATAGCAGGAACATCCCCTAAGCCAATAACAGCTAGCGTTAACTGAATAATAAATAATTCTGTAGGAGAAGTGATATTATTTAGTAAATGCGGAATAATAACAATAAATAATGAAAATATAGCTAAAAATCCTTTAAGAATCTTTAAAGGATGTATTATACCGCTTAAGTAACATCTAAGGACTACACCTAATCCAAACTGCATTATAGATACAAAGAAATTATGAGTTATAACTTGTTCAGCAGTATAATGAAAAGTATCTTTCAAAATATTGCTACAATAGAAAAATACAAGATAAAAAGTGACAGGCCATGAGCATTGAATTAGAAAATATGATAAAGATGTCTTCCAGTGAACTTTTTCTTTCCAAATCGGATCATTTTCAAGTAATTTTATATCCATATTAGCTTTACTAAAGCTATTTTTAACTTGTTGTTTAGCATCTATAAAATCCCTAGTTTCGCGTAAACGGGTTCTAGCATAAACTCCTGTTATAGCAATTACTGTTCCTATAAAAAAAGCTATACGCCAGTTAAATCCAAAGTGAGTAATTAATGAAGCTAGCCCTAATGCTGCAACCCCTCCAAGTACTGAAAAACAAGCAATCAATGCTACAATTGGATATTGTTTAGGAGGTGATATTATTTCTGTAAGATAAAGCTCCGCTCCTATTAACTCGCCTAGAGACGACATGCCTTGAATAATACGACATATTGTAACGATCCAAGTAGCAGTAATTCCTATTTGGGTATAAGTAGGTAATCCAGCCATAATAGCACAAGAAATAGCCATTAAAATTGTAGTTATAATTACTGTAGATTGACGCCCATATTTATCACCCATCCACCCGAATAATAAAGCACCAAAAGGTCTAAAAACAAATGTAGAACAAAAAGCACTAGTAGAATATACAGCAGCAGTTTTAGTATCAGCTTTTGGAAAAAATAACTCATTAAGAAGTACTGTCATATGTACATAAATCATTAAATCAAAATACTCAAGGAAAGTTCCTAAAGATAATATTCCAACAGCTTCTTTTTGTTCTCTTGTTAACCTTCTCTGTTCTTTCTCATAGCCGAGCATCAATTCTTTATAAAAAATTAAATTGTAAAAAAATGCTATACTGTTTTATATAAAAGTCAATAGGAAATTTTGCTTTATACGATACATAAGAAAGTGAAGTACAACTTATTATTAATTTATGTTATCAATTTTATAAATATAATTGAACTAGTTTAAAGCGGTATGTCCGTGTACCTGAGCATTCATCACAAGCCCAAAGCCGATTAGCATGGATGTGATCATTGTTCCGCCGTAAGAAATAAACGGTAAAGGTACGCCTACTACGGGGAGTAAGCCCATAACCATAGCTATATTAATAAATACATGGCTAAATAAAATTGAAGTAATACCTATTACCATTAATTTACTAAAAATCTCTCGGCAATTTGCAGCAATTAATAAAGAAATAGTTATAAGTGCAAAATATAATATTAGTAAAAACATTCCTCCTATAAAGCCGAATTCTTCAGCAAAGGTAGCAAAGATAAAGTCTGTTTGATGTTCGGGAAGAAAATCTAAATGGCTTTGGCTACCTTGATTTAAACCGCGTCCAAATAGGCTACCTGAACCTATAGCGATTTTAGACTGAATAATATTATAACTAGCACCGAGCGGATCATGTTCGGGATCTAAAAAAACCATTACCCGTTTTTTTTGATAATTATACATCATATTCCAAGCAATAGGCAGGCTAATAAGAGCAGCAAGACCTAGCATTATAAAATATTTTATTCTAAAACCTGCTGTAAAAAATATAATTGCCGAAACAATTAAGACAATCATCCCTGTACCGAGATCCGGCTCTCTAATTATTAGAAAAGCCGGTATTAAAACTCCTATAATCGGTATGATAATTTTGTGAAATTTTGTAAGATCATCAATTGTTAGTGAATGGAAATATCTAGCAAGCATTAGTACAACGGCGATTTTTATCGGTTCGGAAGGTTGAAGCTTAACTATACCGATATCGATCCATCTTTTACCGCCCATGGCAGTTGAGCCGAAAAGCTCCACGGCTACTAATAAAGCTAGCACGCAAAAATAGAAGATATACGAGAACCTAAATATTATTCGTAAATCAATTAATGCAATAATAATAGCTAAAGGCAAGAATATACAAAAATTTATAATTTGTTTGTAAGCCCAGGGCTGCAAATTACTATTTGCTGCAGAATAAAGCACAATGAAACCAATACAACAAATTAAGCTAATTAGTAAAATTAAAGTAATCGGTAATTTTTGTAATTGTTCTAGATAATTTTTATGCATTGTTTTTTATATTTATTTTGTCATACCGTGGAGGAAGTCGGCATTGTCTGTGTAGATCGGTTTCACCACTGTCACCCCGTGGCTTGTCCACGGGGTCTAGTTAAATATTAATAATATTAGTATTTTTTAGTTGTTTTACTGGATACTGTGGATAAGCCACGGGGTGACACCGAATGCGTTTTTTGGTCCATGCAACAACACCCGCTTGCAATGACGTTTATTTATCCAAAATCTCTAAACCCCCACATTAAACACTTTAAAAATAAATACTAATTCGTCGGCTGCCTCTTTCAGATAATCAAAACGACCGGCAGAACCTTTATGACCCGTATCCATATTTATTTTTAATAATAATGGATTATTGTCCGTTTTTAGTTCTCGTAATTTTGCTACCCATTTAGCAGGTTCCCAGTAACCTACACGTGGGTCGGATATACCGCAAGTAATGAATAGAGCAGGGTAGTTTTGTGCTTTTACGTTATCATAAGGGGAATATGATTTAATATATTCAAAATATTCTTTCTCTTTCGGATTACCCCACTCATTATATTCCAAGAGAGTTAACGGTAAGCTTTCGTCAAGCATGGTACTCAGCACGTCTACAAACGGCACATGAGCGATTGCTGCTCTATAAATTTCCGATTTTTCGTTGAGTACATAACCTATTAACATACCTCCGGCACTACCGCCCATTATTACTATATTGTTGTTACTTGTATATTGCTCATTAATTAAAGCTCTACTACAAGCTATGAAGTCTTCAAATGTTCTTTTTTTGGTTAAAAACTTAGCAGCTTCATACCAATCATGACCTAGATCATCGCTGCCTCTAATATGAGCAACTGCGTAAATAAAGCCACGATCGGCAAGCGTTACTGCCGTATTTTTAAAATTGACAGGCATGCTAATCCCGTAAGCTCCGTATCCCATTAAATATAAAGGATTTGAGCCGTCTTTTTTAAATAAAGATTTTTTGTAGAATAAAGTAATCGGTACTTTGACATCTTCATTATCTGCAAATATTCTCTCTACTTTATACTCCTCCGGATTAAAGCCTGAAGGTATTTCTTGGCTCTTTAATATCGTTAATTTATCGTTATCAAAATCGTAGCTATAAGTGGTATTTGGTCTTGCTAGAGAAGAGTAATTTACTCTAATATCGTCTTCCTCAAAGTTTGTAGAAAAACTATTTGCTTGGAAACTTTCGTCGGGAAAATGAGTTATGTTTTCTTGTAGATCTTTAAATCGCTTTATTTTAATTAGCGGTAAACCTTGGTCACGATAATTTAAGATTAAATAATTATTTGTAACATCAAAGCTTTTTAAATATTTGTCCTGTTCTTCCTTAATATAAATATCTTCCCAGTTAGTATTTTCAAAATTATTTACTGGCAGTTTTACAACATGGAAATTTTTAGCTTTATAATTAGTTTTAATATAAAAATAATCGCCATTATGTTCTATTTCATAGAATATTTTATTTTCTGCAGCTCGTACTAATTTAGGAGTGAAATTATCATCCTGCATAGAAATTACGTAAATTTCATTTTCATTATGATCGCCTGAATTTATAAAAATATATTTACTACTTGCTGATTTCTCACAGCTGATAAAATGAAGAGGATTTTTTACCTTAAATATTAATTTATCTTGAGTAGAATCTTCGCCTAAACGATGAAACATTACCTTGTCCCAGCGTTGATTCTCATTAATAGTAATATAGAAAAAGCCGTTTAATTTTTCATGCCAAATTATAGTAGGTGCGATTTCCTTTACTTCATCAGGTAAGTAGTTTTGTTCTTTAAGACTGTATATTTTGATATTGTATTGCTCATTACCTGTAAAATTAACGCTATAAGCCATTAAATTTTGATCAGGTGACATTGCGACTTTGGCAACATCGGTAAAACTGCCGTTTGGAGCAAGAAGGTTAACATCTAATATTACTTCTTCTCCTGCTTCCATGCTTTGATATTTTCTGCAATATATCGGATAATTTTTATCACCCTCTACTCTATGGTAATAGTAATAATCTTTTTTCTTAACATAAACTGACTCATCGTCTAATTTGACCCGTCCTTTTAATTCTTCAAAAATCTTTTCCTTATCCTTTTGCAGATCGGCAAAGAAATTTCTGGTATATTTATTCTCGGTCTTTAAGTAATCTAAAATTTTAGAGCCTTCGACATTTGGCCACCTCGGATCACGTAGCCAGTGATAATCATCGTTTATTGTTGTTCCGTGAACTTCAAAGCTGTAATTTTGTTTATCTGTTATTGGTGGTTTCATATTGTGACTCTTCTTTTATGTCATTTCTGTGTGGATCGGGTTTTCTGTTGTCATCCTAGCTAACTTAATCGCGGGATCCAATCTTTTTTAATTTTTTACTGGATATCGTGGTCAAGCCACGGTATGACAGCAAAAAGTACTAGATTCCCGCTTTCGCGGGAATGACAAGTATATAAATCAAACTAATTAATAGGAATAATACAATAAATATAGCAGTTTGCTGATTATGCCAAGCAGATATTTTACTTAAAATATTATCCCAAATAACCTTAAAATTAAGATATTCTTCCGCATCTTCGTTATTGTCTACCGTTTCTTTATATTTATCGATACTGAAATAGATAAGTTTTTCGATATATTGGTATAGGTCAAGGTTTATGTTTGCTGTCGAAATGCGTGGTATTTTTCTAAATATTAAAGCTAATAATAGTGAGATTACAAGGATAACTAGCTTAAAGTTAGTAGTATGTGATATTTGAACAGGATAGAATAAACATACGCATAAAGTTATGATGCAGAAAGAGAGGTAGATTAAGTCCCTTAACGTCATTGCGAGAAAAAACTGTAAGTTTTGACGAAGCAATCCAGTAAAAATAGATCGGTTTTTTTCCTGGATTGCCATGCTCCTTTTAGTCGCTCGCAATGACGATAGCAAACTTTCCAACAATAACCCAAATAATACGGTACAAGTTGCTATTTTAGAAAATATAATAATATTATTTGCATCTAAAAGATCAGCAATTCCATCTTTGATATAAGAAGAGCTAATAGGCAGTATAGAGGTATATATTAATATACTAACTACAAACCCGCCTAATAGAATAGACCTCTTCAGAAACTCTACTTCTAGGGGTAATTTGTACGTCGATCCGGCACTCGAATCCTCACGTACGTTTTTGTACGCTGTGGTTCTGCGTTCCGTGTCTCCTTCAAATTTCTCCCTAAATCCTCGTTTCTGAAGAGGTCTAATAAGATTAATTTGAGTATTCTGAAGATCTTGATAATTTTTAATGTCGTACTCATCTTCTATATAAGTGAAATATAAAGCAAATAACCCGTTATATAATATATGTATGAATATAAAGCTTGTAATAAGATAAGCTATGTTTGGAGAGTTTATACTAATAGCCATTAATATAAAACCAAGCTGTGATACGGTAAGATAACATATCAATCGTTTAAGGTTTTTCTCGATTAGAGAAAATACTAACCCATAAATGATCATTGATATTCCAAAAAACTTAAGTATCTCAAGACTGCTAAATAATTTTAAAATGATAATTAAAGTAACTTTAGTAGTAAAACTTATTAAATATACAACACCGCTACTTGAAGCTATAGGATAGCAATTAACCACCCATCCGTTTACAAAAATAGCCGAGGCATTAATCAAACAACCGGCAAGTATGAATATTGCTGGTAACTCAAAATTATATACTGATTCCGTTAAAGAAATAAAAGCAGTATTACCTGTTGTTTGGATTAAAAGAGTCATACCGATTAAAATTAGCCCGCTACTGAATAAATGAGTGAGGAAATATTGACGTGCCGGTTTTATCTTTAATTGATCGCAAAAAATAATTATGCAGGCAAAAATCGTCATGAATTCAAGCGAGATTATCATGGAAATAAAATCAGCTGCAAATACGCATATAATAGAGGATAAACAGTATAAACTACCTATTAAGCATTCTAATTTTCTATTTTGGGAAATTGTATAAAGATTTAAGATAGCAGTAACAATTAGAAATGCTAAAGCTATTAATTGATTTTGAGAGCTAAGGTCAAAAGCAAGTTCAAAATTAGCTAGCGAAAGTGCAAATTGAGTGTTTTGAATAAACATTTCAATCTTTAGAAGAAACTGTTAAAACTTCTAGTCCTTGAATTCTTTTAAAGTCTTTTACATTTAAAGTTAATATCGGAAAACCTTTTGTAATAGCCGTTGCTGCAATGAGCATATCATGAATTCCTATAGTTATACGTTGTTTGTATCAATCATGAATAATACGTGCATATGTATATACTTCTTCAATACCGAAAGGCAATATAGTAAACAGACTTTTTACATATTCTATAAAAGCTAAACATTTTATACGTTTATTCTCATTATTGACTCTATCTACTCCTATTAATAGTTCAGTTAACACAATAGGGCTAATATAAGCCTGACCATAATGTGACCATTGCTTAGTACTTAACCTTTCCTCTTTCTAAAGCTATGATTATAGAAGTATCAATAATTAATCCCATCTTTCAACCAATTTTTTAATATCTTGTCTAGTATTGCGTCTTATTTCTTCGATATTTTTCATGAATTGATCGGTATCTTCAGGATCAAGGTGTGGGCCATTTTTAAAGGCTTTCTCTAAGTCTCTTACTGCTATAGAAGGCTTGGTTTCTGCAGGCGTAATTCTTGCTACTATATTATTACCTTTGTGAACGTCAAAGCTCTCGCCTTTATAGTAAACTCTATTCATAATATCTGAAAAAGAGCGTACAACTTCTGTTGCTCTAATAATTTGTGCCATATTTATCCTCAAAAATAATTACTATATTTACAGATAGCCTCTTATATATTATATGATTATATGTAAATTATGTAAATATGTTTATGTAATATAAGCTAAAAATTCTCTGATTAAGATTTGAATAAAATAAAAGAGAGTTACGGCACAGCAGCAAATTATTATACTAATTTGCATAGAGTAGGGGAGTGGTTTTGTTACGCTAGATTCTACCAAAGAAGGTTTATAAATAGAGCTTAATATTTTGAGAAGGTAAAGGCTTGAGAATATACTACTAGCTATTACGACAATCATAACGATAATTTGATTTTGTTCGCTTACAGCAAGCAATATTGAGAATTTGCTAATAAATCCGCTAAAGATAGGTATACCGATTAATGATAATGAAGAGATGGATATAATAAAAGAAATTAAAGGAAATTCTTTGGATGTACCATGTAAATTCTGTACTTGATCGGCTTTCTTTAAACTGTAAATACTTCCCATACTATAAAATAAGCAGATTTTTGTAAAAGAATGTGAAACTAAATGGAGTATTGCAGCTCCAAGTGCCTTAGGCGTTAACATGAAAGCACTAAGCAATGCGAGGCTTAATTGGTTCATAGTGGAGTAGGCGAGTATTTTTTTAATATTATCCGTGCCTAGTGCTTTGATTGAGCTGTAAAATATGCTTACTATAGGTATAAAAATTAACCAGTTAAGCTCGGCAAATATCATTTGTAAATATGATAAACCGAATATATATAATAGGATTTTGTAAATACAAAATAATCCGGTTTTAACCACTATTACGGCATGCAGTAAGCTACTAACGGGATAATGTGCAACCATTGCAGCAGGAAGCCACGAATGTACCGGAAAAATTGCAGTTTTAGCAATACCGAAAATAAACATTAATAATAAAATAATGGATTGGCTTTGAGAAAAATAATTTTCTACTAGGCTACCGCTTGCAAAATCCCCGTTACCGGTTTGAGCATAAATGATTATCACTGCCGGTAAAAATAATATTGTGGCAGAAATCATCAGAATTTTTAAATATTTGTATAACCCGCTAAGTACTATATTATTTTTGGTATGTCCTATTAAAAAAGCTGTAGAAATAGTTAAAAGCTCATAGCAAATAAACATCGTAAATAAGTTACTAGATAAGGCAATTAAAACACCGATTAGAATAGTTAAGTTAAAGCAAAATAAGAATCTGGAAGAGTGTTCTATATTATTAATAGCAAGATATTTTGGAGTGTAAAGTAAAGCACAAATCCATAAAAAGCCTATTAAGCTTAAGAAAATAAGCCCTAAAGGTTCAAGATGAAAACCTATAGAGTAATTACCGAATATATTAAATTCAAATCCTGCTCTAATACCTTTTAAAAACAACCAGTCTATAATTAAAATATTACCGAAGAAAAAAATAGCGATAGTAATAAGTAAAAAATTACGTATAAAACTATCTTTTTGAGTGGCATACGGACTGGTTAAGTTTAATGCACCAACTAGCAAAGTTGATAGAATCAAAAGACTCGGAGTAGTAAATTGTGTAATCATGGTATTATATATATTGTTCGTTGTGTCATTCCGTTGATCGCAGGAATCTAGAAAAAGCGAATTATTGTTATGCCATGGCTTGACCACGGCATCCAGTAAAAACATCAAAACAATGTACTCCCTAAGTTTTTTTTTCTAGATCCCGCTACAAGTGAGCTAGGATGACATTAAAGGTTACTGGATTCCCGCTTTCGCGGGAATGACAATAGTACCATTTTATAATGGTAAAATAATGATCCTACGGAGCTGAGTAAAATTATAACAAAATCTAATAATAGTTTTTGTCTAAATAATAATTCAAGAATATTTATTTTGATAAAAAATAATGGGCTTATGGGTAAGCCGCAACTGCAAATAATAACAATTATTATTAAAACTTTGTTAGGATTCTTTTTATAGCTTTCATTATAAGCATCTATCAAGAAAAGAGCTATTTTATTTATACTATCTGCAAGTAATAAACTTGGTAAAACTATTATACCGTTTTCGGTTACGTATAATAAAAATACGTAACCTATTTGAGTGAAACACGAATAAATTATAATATTCTTGAAGTCTTTTGCCTGGTAAGCAAAATACGGGGCTATAATAATAGTTGCTAAAGCAATAGGTCTTATAAAGTTTGTAATAGCAGTTTTAATCGTCTCATAGCCTATAATAATATAAGTAAATTTATATATTATATATATTCCTATTATAGTAGAAATCCCTGCTAAATATACTAAAGTGACTGAAGCCGTGTTATTATAAGCTCTCATCATCCAAAAATGCATAGGGAAAAAGGCAGTTTTTAAAATAGCTCCTATTAAGAAAAAACCAATAGCTATAGTGATTATACGGGAATTAGTATGTTCTTGCAAATAAGCTGCAACATCATACACATTTAAGCTACCCGTAATGCTCAGTAAAAACCCTATAGATATAAGAATAAGAGTCGCTCCGATACTACCCATTATCAAGTAATCAAAAGCTCCGATTAAAGATTTTGGATTATTACCTGAGGCTATCAGGACATAGCTACTAAGTGCCGAAATCTCTATAAATACATATAGATTAAAGAAATCGTGAGTAGCAATCATTCCTAAATAGCCGGTATGAGCAAATAATAAAATACTATAAAATAAAGATTTTCTATTATTGTTGATATATTTTAAGATAGTTCGATTAGTAATCTTATGACAAAAAACTAAAAAGAATAATAAAACCAAGTTAAGATAAATAATAATAGCTTGGTTTAGTGAATTTAGCCGATATTCTATTCCTATTTTTGAAGTCCATCCTCCCATGGTGTAAGATAGTTCTGTATTTTGTATAATGCTATATCCATAAACATTGACCAAAAGACTAGATAAAATGCAAACTACGGTAATTACTCGTGCAAAGGTAGTAAAGCGAAAAGATATTATTGAGAGTAAAGCCCCGAATAAAGGGCATAATATTTGTATGATAGGGAAATGGTTAGCTAGGATCATTTATCAAAATTAATTTCATTTTCTGATATTGTACCAAAATGTTTATAAATTTGATATATTAAACTTAAAGCTACGCTCAGAGTAGCAAACCCAACTACTATAGCAGTTAGCATTAATACATGAGGCAAAGGGCTAGTGTAAGTAGTGACGCCCTCTTGTAAAATAGGTACACCGCCTGTTTTAATTTTTCCGATACTTAAATAAAATACTAACACCGAACTTTGAAAGATTCCAAGCCCGATAATTTTATGAATATAATTACGGCTTGTAAGCATTATAAATAAGCCGCTAGTTAGTAAGATCAAGGCAAAGAAATATATTAAATGCGACATAACATTGTCATACCATGGCTTGACCACGGTATCCAAAAAAAAATTTAAAAAAGACTGGATCCTGCGATCAAGTCGCAAGATGACAGTTAGTATGCTTTGAAAGACTGATTGAATACGCATGTGATTTTTTTACCCTTACGTATAGCGAGCTTAGGAAAAACCTGTTCAAGGATCACCATATTAGGATTATCTTGAGCAAGGCGATAATTTACTAAAGATTCTCGAAGTGAATCATCTACGGCAAAAATACCGGAAATTTCAGCGTTTTTATCCCTAAATTGCAGATAAGTAAACTCGCCGTCGTCAAAAATTTTAATAGGAGCTATTTCTTCGCTGCCGCTAATATAGTAATTAAAGTTATATTTTTCAGGATGAGTAAGATCAGGACTTGCTAGGGAAGCAGAAAAAGTTTGCATATGACCGCTCATATTGTCATTTTCGTCATCCGGATAAAGAAACTTTACATTAAAGACCATTTCAGGATCACGCATATCAAGAGTTTCGGCGGCGTATAGTTCAAAGAAGTAAGTCCGTTTATTAGTAATTAAAGTCATATTAGTAGTAGCATCCGGTTCCATCGGTTTAATAAAAATCCTATGACCGGCAGGTACTATTTGCCATGAAGTAGTATCTCCCATAGAAATACTTACTATTTCCTCATCTCTTGCTAGTTCTATACTTGCTTGATAGCCGTAATATCCTGTGAATTTGAAAACATCGTCAGGGTTATAAGTCATAACTCTTAGACGTGGGTCTCGACCTAGAGGTCGTGATATAGTAAGAGCAAATACATCTAATGTAAGTATTATAAAAGTACAAAATATTATTAGTTGCTTCATATTATTTCTGATTTTTATTCCTTAATAACTTTAGCTTGTAACTAGTAACGGTAAAATTGAACGGCATATCAGGTGATGTACTTGTACTGATAGCATCCATTATAAATCCGATTCTTGCTTCCCATACCATATTTTCTAAAATTTCACCCGTACTATTTTTTGCCAATGATTCAAAAGTAACAACTGCTTCATTATCGTTTATATTGTTAATTGATAATATATTAATTGAGCGTCTATATAATTTTTGATATCTTATGACCGGTGATAATGGGTTATCAATATTCATAAAATTAGCAAATTGCATATAAACAATACTTGTAGAAGCATTTTTGATAAAGGTAAATTGTTCTTTTAATATATCGTAATTGTATTCTTCTCGTTGTTTTACATAATTCTGAAGCATAATATTTGCAACAAAAATATAAGGATTTGCTAATGTTGAATGTTTAGTATTAGTAACGGTAGCTTGTTTTTCAGCATCATCTTTTATTAAATAACTTACTTTGTCGTTTATCGGTAGCAATATATTGATATTTATACAAATTAAGGTTAATAATAAGGTAAAAATCGTGCATATTAAAAGCAGAAGACTTCTATGACTTAACGGTAAGATATACTTAAAATTATACCATTTTCTTGCATCAATAAAATATTCGCCGGATTTTATATATTCTTGTATTGCATTGGTTAATGGGTCCATAATTACTAGATTAATAGCTAATTTTATTTTGTTTTAACTCTACCATAATTATTATAATATGATTATGATTTGTTAATTTAATGTTATGTAAGCTATAGTGTATATTGTTGCTACAATACCAAATATTATTTAACTTTAAAATTAAAATAAATTAATTATAAATTAAAATTATACAATAACAATTATTGATGGTAGTTATTATGTTATACTCGCCCCACTTGAAAAATTGGCGACAATGTCTTTATAAGTCCGCAGGTAGCCACGTATTAAGTATACGCTCTGCTCCCAAGTTGCACTTCGTATTACTACTCTTTATTTACTTCAGAATATAATAGTTTACAATACTTTTTAATATTTTTTTATATTTATAAATAGATTTTTTCAAAAAATGCTTGTGAACTATTGTATAGTAAGGTAATTTTAAAATAGTAACAAGATAATTTAATAATGTATAATTAGAATGTTAAAATCATTAAAATTTCTATTAGTATTAATTATGCTTTCTCAATTATTGTCATGTACCCCTTCAGCTCCTTATGAAATTAAAAGCCCATGCGTTTCTGCTGATATAGAGGATGGATCGAGTTTAAGCGTAAATCCTTGTATAAGAAGACCGGTTA
Source organism: Rickettsia asiatica (assembly GCF_007989425.1). NCBI lineage: Bacteria > Pseudomonadati > Pseudomonadota > Alphaproteobacteria > Rickettsiales > Rickettsiaceae > Rickettsia > Rickettsia asiatica. The sequence continues at coordinate 801,908 of NZ_AP019563.1, read as the reverse complement.
ATTCAGTAAATATAGCATAAAAGTAATAGTTTTACACAATAACAATGTAATAATAAAAATACCTTTGATATGAATAATATATTTGGCTTCTTTAAATCAAGTAACAACTCGCAAAGTGGTTCAGGAGGTACACAAAATCAAGAAAGTATTAAATCGGCTAATCCTTTAAAAATTACTCAGAATTGGTATGAAGAACGATCTGATAAGTTAATTGTTCAACGTAACTTACTTATCATATTAATAATACTACTAACCATTTTTATGGTTATATCAACTTTAGTAATAGCATTTGTAGTAAAATCTAAACAGTTTGATCCTTTTGTTATTCAGCTTAATAGTAATACCGGACGTGCCTCGGTGGTAGAACCTATTTCATCACCGGTGTTAACGGCGGATGAGTCTCTTACAAGGTATTTTATAAAGAAATACATAACGGCACGGGAAACATATAATCCGGTTGATTTTACTACCTTAGCTCGTACGACAATAAGATTATTCTCAACAAGCGGTGTTTATTATAATTATCTTGGCTATATAAGAAATAAAGATTTTGATCCTACGATAAAATATAAAGAAGATAATACTACATTTTTAGTAATAAAATCATGGTCAAAAATTGCAGCCGATAAATATATAGTTAGATTTTCCGTAAATGAAACATCAGGAAGCCAATTAGTTTATAATAAAATAGCGGTAGTAAGTTATGCTTACGTGCCTATGCAATTAACAGATTCAGAACTTGATGTAAATCCGGTAGGGTTTCAAGTTAACGGATATAGGGTAGACGATGACAATAGTTAGATTTTATTTTTTAGTTTTTATATTATTAAGCGGTTTTACAGTACAACGAGAATGTCCACTTATAGATGATCCATGCAATAGTAGTAGTAATAATTATGTAGATGATTTATCTATAACTAAAGATAATAGGATAAAAACTTATATATATAATCCAAATGAAGTTTATTTATTAGTTTTGCATTTTGGCTTTCAATCGCATATAGAATTTGCTAAAAACGAAGAAATCCACAATATAATTCTTGGGGATGCTTATGCGTGGAAAATAACTCCTCTTGCAAATAGATTATTTATTAAGCCTCTTGAAAAAGATATTCGCACAAATATGACTATTATAACTAATAAAAGAACATATGAATTTGATATCGCTTCTATGGAACTTATGATGGGTAACGAAAGGGATTTAGTATATGTAATTAAATTTTACTACCCTAAGAAAAATAGTAATTACATGGCAAGGTTTTAATCGATGTCATTCCTGCCTACGGGGAAGGCATTGTTTTGCATGGATCGAAAAACGCACTCGGTGTCATACCGCGGCTTGACTACGGTATCCAGAAAAAAATTAATGTCATCCCGCAACTTGATCGCGGGGTCTCAGAACACAGTCTGTGGTAAAAGATATCATGGTCAAGCCACGGTATGACAATTTTTTAATATAAAACACTTTAACTAATATAATTTAGATATGGCTGAAGAGCAAAATAATAATACCGGTTCTTTATCAGGAGCAGATTCTCCTGAAGTACAAAGAGAATTATCAAAAGTTTCAGTTAGCTTTAATAAGAGTATTGCGATAGTAGTCATAATTTGCTGTATTTTTATATATATTTTTTATACTCTTTTTTTCGGTACTAAAAAAGAAGAAATACCGAAGACTCAGATACCGAGTAATATTGTAAAACCTGTTACGGAGGTTGATGATAATATGCCGGAGATTCCAAAATTACCTGATCCGCCTAAGCTTGAGACGCCCACCGCTCTTCCACCGCTGCCTCCTCCGGTAGTAGAAGTTCCACCGGTCTTACCTCCTACTACTCCTGTAGAAGAGAATAAAGACAAAACGCTTCCATTGCCGCCGGTTTCGTTGCCTTCGACCTCAGGAATGCTAGTTGAGAGCGATGCAGAGAAGCAACGTCGTGAAGCAAAAAGAAAATCAGCTATAGTGTTAGTTAGTGGTGTAGAGCCTAAAAAAACACCGGAACAGATTACGGCAGAAGCGACCTTTAAAGATCGCGGTGATATGTCTTTAGTTCTCGGACGCGGTAAATTAATTGATGCAGTGCTTGAGACGGCAATTAACAGTGATCTCGGCGGTGAAATAAGAGCCATTATTAGTAGAGACGTATTTTCTGAGAAAGATAAAGTTATATTGATACCGAAAGGGTCAAAAATATTCGGTAAATATGCAACCTCAACTTCATCAGACAGTTACGGTAGAGTTTCTATAATATGGGATAGAATCGATTTAACTAACGGTTATACTATAGAATTCGACTCACCTGCAGTTGATAATTTAGGTAGACCGGGACTACAAGGAAGAGTCGATAATAAATATAAAGAACAATTTGCAAATGCTGTATTACAATCCGGCTTTAATATAGGTCTTGCTAAAGTCCTTGATAAGTTAGTGCCGCCTCCTATAGATTCGCAGGCAGCGGCTACCAATAGTGCTACGGCAACACAATTATTAAATACGGCCCAAACTATCGCTGCTAATACCGGTATGGATGCAAATACTAGGATAGTTACAATTTGTACTAATATACTTGCTGCTATTACCGATAAAACTTCGACTGCTTATACTACTATGACTCAAGCATGTACAACAGCACAAACTGCTTCTTCAGCTAATACTGCTGAGCAGAGACTTCAAACCTTAGTACAGGCAGTTAATACGGCAGCTTCAAGTTTGCTTACTACTACATCTATAGCATCAACTCCGACGCAAGCACAACAAGCTTCTACTCAAGCTTTTACGGATGTGACGAATGTTGTACAAAATATGATAACTCAGCAGCAGTTTAAGCCGACGACAACGGTTAATCAAGGTACGCCGGTTAGAATATACGTTAATAAGGATTATAAATTCCCAAAAGCCGTTTTATTAAAATCGAAGGTAATGAAATGAATGAAGAATTTGCAGCCTTAGAGACGTTTTTACTTCCTTTTAAAAATTTATTTGCTGAAGACGGTATTAACGAAATTATGGTTAATAAGCCTGGAGAAGTATGGGTTGAAAAAAAAGGCGATATATATTCTAAACAAATACCGGAACTGGATAGCGAACATCTACTTTCATTAGGGCGTTTAGTCGCTCAATCTACCGAACAGATGATTTCAGAAGAAAAACCGCTGCTTTCAGCAACTTTGCCGAATGGCTACCGTATTCAAATAGTATTTCCTCCTGCTTGTGAGATAGGACAAATCATTTATTCTATAAGAAAGCCTAGCGGTATGAATCTAACTTTAGATGAATATGCTAAAATGGGGGCATTTGATGATACTGCAACAGAGAGTTTAGTAGATGAAGATGCAGTAATTTTAAATAATTTCTTAGCTGAAAAAAAGATTAAAGAATTTATTAGACATGCAGTTGTTTCAAAGAAAAATATCATAATTAGCGGTGGTACTTCAACCGGTAAAACTACTTTTACTAATGCGGCACTTACTGAAATACCTGCAATAGAAAGATTAATTACTGTAGAAGATGCTCGTGAGGTTGTGCTATCAAGCCATCCTAACAGAGTACATTTACTTGCTTCCAAAGGAGGACAGGGGCGTGCAAATGTTACTACTCAAGATTTAATAGAGGCCTGTTTGCGTTTAAGACCGGATAGAATTATAGTCGGTGAGCTTCGAGGTAAAGAAGCTTTTAGTTTTTTGCGTGCTATTAATACAGGTCACCCTGGTTCAATATCAACACTGCATGCTGATAGTCCCGCTATGGCAATTGAGCAGTTAAAGCTTATGGTTATGCAAGCAGATCTTGGTATGCCGCCTGAAGAAGTAAAGAAGTATATTTTAACCGTTGTAGATATCGTTGTGCAGTTAAAACGCAGTAGCGGTGGGAAGAGATATGTTTCAGAGGTGTACTACAAGAAGAATAAAAATGCTGAGGGGATGGTTTAAAAGCGTCATTGCGAGGAAATTACGAAGTAATTGACAAAGCCAATCTTAGACAAGATTTCTGAGATTGCCATGCTCCTTTCAGTCGCTCGCAATGACGTAAAAATTACTCCACGCAAAAACTAACGTATAGAATAAACTAGGAATATCAATTCATGGAATGGTATAAGATACTTAAAGTTACTAGGAATATATTCGGTCATGCTATAATTCATCCAGTTGTTATTTTTTGTACCATTTGGATAAGCGGTGCATTTGTTGCAATTTTTACTAATGAGGTTAGAGCTTTAGGTGTAGATATAAATGCTATAAATATTGCTTATAAGTGGGCTTATTGGCTTATTAACGTTTGGGGGCAGTTAAAAATTGCCGACTATAATTATTTAAAATTGAAGCTAATTGCATCTCTTCTTGGTCCCGCTATTGTTGTTATAATATTTTATATTAAAAATTTTGAAAGAATAAAATCATTACAATTTTTTGAGCAACCGGAAAAAGTATATGGAGATGCTAGCTGGGCTAATCCGTCAGATATAGAGGCTGCGGGTCTTAGATCCAAAAAAGGTATGTTAATAGGTGTTGATGCCGGTGGATATTTTGTTGCAGACGGGTTCCAGCATGCTTTATTATTTGCTCCTACCGGTTCAGGTAAAGGTGTGGGTTTTGTGATACCTAACCTGTTATTTTGGAGTGATTCGGTAGTAGTACATGACATAAAGCTCGAAAATCACGGTTTGACGAGCGGTTGGCGTGAGAAACAAGGTCAGAAAGTTTTTGTATGGGAACCTTCTAATCCCGATGGTGTCACTCATTGTTACAATCCGATTGATTGGGTTAGTACTAAGCCCGGGCAGATGGTTGATGACGTTCAAAAAATTTCAAATCTTATAATGCCGGAAAAGGATTTTTGGAATAATGAAGCACGAAGTTTATTTTTAGGTGTAACTTTATATTTAATAGCTGATCCTACTAAAACTAAATCTTTCGGTGAAGTAGTGCGTACCATGAGAAGTGACGACGTAGTTTATAATCTAGCGGTCGTACTCGACACTTTAGGCAGTGTAATACATCCTGTTGCATATATGAATATTGCTGCGTTTTTGCAAAAAGCCGATAAAGAGCGTTCGGGCGTAATATCTACAATGAACTCATCGCTTGAATTATGGGCAAATCCGCTTATTGATTCAGCTACTGCATCTTCTGATTTCAACATACAAGAATTTAAAAAAGTAAAAACAACCGTATATGTAGGGTTAACACCCGATAATATACAACGTTTACAAAAATTAATGCAGGTGTTTTATCAGCAGGCGACAGAATTTTTAAGCCGCAAAATGCCGGATTTAAAGGAAGAGCCGCATGGGGTAATGTTCTTACTTGATGAGTTCCCGACGCTTGGGAAGATGGATACTTTTAAAGCCGGTATAGCTTATTTTAGAGGTTATAGAGTTCGGTTATTTTTGATTATTCAAGATACGCAGCAGTTAAAAGGAACATATGAAGATGCAGGGATGAATTCTTTCTTATCTAATGCAACATATCGTATTACTTTTGCTGCTAATAACTATGAAACGGCAAATTTAATATCGCAGCTTGTTGGTAATAAGACGGTAGAACAAAGATCATTTAGTAAACCTTTATTTTTTGACCTTAATATTTCTACTAGAACCCAAAATGTTTCTCAAGTTCAAAGAGCTTTACTTTTACCTCAAGAAGTAATACAGTTACCGAGAGATGAGCAAATTGTTTTAATAGAATCCTTTCCGCCTATAAAATCTCGTAAAATTAAGTATTATGAAGATAAGTTTTTTACTAGTAGATTATTACCGCCGACTTTTATACCTACTCAAGTACCTTTTAACCCTAGGGCAAATAATAATGAGGCTTCTGAAGAGACTGAAACAACAACTGCTCCGGAAAATAATGAGTAAGATCCAAAAATGCGTTCAGCTATTATTGATATCGGTTCAAATGCTTTAAGAGCTGTAGTTTATGAAAGTGATGAGCTTGGAGCTCCGGAAATTTTTAATTATAAATTTAGAAATTATCTTACAAATTTACTTAATTTAGATAATTTAGACGTAAAACATCAAACATATTTATCTCTACAATATCTTATCCATATTTTTACTAAACTGTCCGTTACTAATATTAGATGTGTTGCAACAGCTATACTTAGGGGGCATCCTAAAGCAGATGAATTCAAAGCTATAATTAAAAAGAGATTCAATATTGATATTGAAATTATCTCAGGTGAACGTGAAGCTTATTTAACTGCTGCCGGATTAATTTCCGGTATTAGTGATGCTTTCGGTATTGTAGCCGATCTTGGCGGTGGAAGTCTTGAGCTTGCACAGATTGGAAATAAAAAAGTCGGTAAATTAAAATCATTGCCGCTTGGTACAAAAATTATTGCTAGTAGCAATTTTGGTGATGTTGGGCTGATTACTAAAATGCTAGAGGAGGAATTTGGAGCTGCACATTATCCTAATTTATATTTAATCGGCGGTGCATTACGTCTAATGAGCCGTATATACATGGAGTCTATAAATTATCCCCTTAAAAATTTACATAATTTTGAAATAAATCGTGTAGAGTTTGAGTTATATTTAGAGAAATTATCGCAAATCGATAAATTAAAGTTGAGTTATTACGAGCAGAAAGCCATAAATTATAATGCAGTTTTAGTAATAAAAGCGATGATTAAGGTATTTTCACCGGAAAAAATTATTATCTCAAATTACGGTTTAAAAGAAGGAGTAAGATTTGACTCGTTGCCGTCTCATGAAACAGAAAAAGATATTATTTATGAGAGGGTAAAGAGATTAGTAAAATTTGATAGAAATATATGTAAAATTGAAAAATATATTGAAGCAGTACAATATCTTTTAATTAATTCCGATGCCACGACTCTTATTATTATTGAACTCGCTATAATGCTAGCACAATATAATAAAAATATTGATAAAACGCTCAGAGCAAATTTTGTTTCAGCATTTATATTATCTTCAGACATTCCTTTTAGTCATAGACAGCGTCTTATGCTAGGTATTGCCCTTACAGTTACTTATACTGCTAAAACTGACATGCAGATTAATAAAATAGCTAAGAAAATGATTAGTAAAAGTGATTATTACAACAGTCATATAATCGGTTATTATATAAAAATTGCTAGAGAGATCGATGGACCGGAATTCCAAGAACCTTCTTTTTCGATTAAATTAAAAGACGATAAATTTTTACAAATTAATGCTTCAAATATCTTGCCTAAACAAGTGTTTGAAAAGGTTTGTGAACGTTTAAAAGATATAAGTTCTGCTAGAAAAAATATTAGTTATAATTTTAGTGATTAGATTTTGTTTGTGTGTTTCCTTTTATGTCCTGCCTGCGGAAGTATTGTTGCGTGGATCACTTTTCAACGTCATTGCGAGGAAAAATTGAAAATTTTGACGAAGCAATCCAGTAAAAAATGCTAATTTTAGCATTTTTTTTATTATTTTTTCTAGATTGCTATGCTCCTTTTAGTCGCTCGCAATGACGATTTGGTATCCATGCAACAACGCTCTTATGCATGATTAATTACGCTCCATCAAATGTGTCACAATTATATTCTTCACCTAGAATTTGTACTTCTTGATCTTGAGAAACCGTAGAAATTTCATGAGACTCTTTATAGTCATTTAGTAATTTCAATATTTCCGGTTTATTAGTAGCTAAGTCTAAAGGAGTCTCATTGTGTGAATTTTTTTATGAATGTTGATATCCTTATGGCTAAGTAATAATTCAGCTATTTCAGGATTATTAGAATAATAGCATAATGTAAAAGAGTATTATTATCTGTATCTTTTTCATTGATATTTGTTTTTTCTAAAGAAAGTAAATAGTTTATTATTTCTAAATTACTGCGGTAAATGCCATAAATGAAAGCATTAAATATAATTTTGGAAGTTAAAGTTTCTTGTTCTATTTTCTTCATTATATCTATTTCTTGACATAAGGCTGCCATGGTCAAAACTTCATTTCCTAGGTTTTATACATTTATAAAAGGTATAAGTTCCTTTAGTTCGTAGGCTAAGTTTTCACTTGGAGTTAATAATAATTTACCTATTTCATTATTTAATTTTATAATAGGGCTTTTGCTTAAAGCCCCTGAATCTTTTTTTAAAAGTACAACTACTAAATCTAATTCTTCTTTCTTAAATTTATCTATTTTATTGTCATTTATAAGTTTTTGTAAGGTTAAGGGGCATCCGCTAGCAATAATACATTCTAATAATTTGTAATGAGGTTTAATCTCAATATTATCTATTCTGTCTAATGCACTAGCTTCTATATAATTTACATCTATAAAACTAATTTGTCTATTTTTAAGCAGCCGTAAAATGTTTTGTCCCAATAAATCACTAGCTTTTTAGTGAGATATGTCCATTAGCTCCTGCAAGCCTTGTGCAGGATTATTCTCATAAAAGTTACGAGCAGCATCAAATAGTTTTTTTACTAGAGAAACTCCCTCATTACTTTCTTCTTCAGAATTCTTAGCGTTTAAAAGTAGAACGTATTTTTTTTCTAGATATTCTTCTAAAGCTTTTGTATCTTCAGCAGTCTTGATCCTTTCTTGATCTTTTAGGTTATTCTCATATACTTTTAATAAGTCTGTATTTTTGTTGCTTCACTAAATAGCAATGCACTAAACAGCAAAGCTTTTTCAAGATCCTCTTTGCTTTGTTCTTTCCGTTCTACGGCTTTATGCTGAGTTTCAGTTACTTTAGTTTGATATTCTTTTTCAAGTTCAGATCCAGATATTTTTGTAAAATATTCTATTTTTGTGTTAATTTCTTCTAAAGTATTATTTTTTATTAATTCTGCAGTTTCTGCACACATTTGGAGTAATTCAGCCTCAGTTAATTTTTTTAATTCTTTAAAAGTGTTTGTTAGTTCCGTTATTTCTTTTAGCTCTTCTTCGAGCTCGTTAATTAAACTTTGTGATTCTTACGGTTGAATTCTAATATTATTTAAATGATTGATTACATAGCTAATAGCAATCATATTGCTTTTTATATTGTAAAGGAAATAAATTGATTCTAAATTCCCATCGATAATTGAAAAAATTTCTTGTGCTACGAGTGATATATTTTTTTACCCCTTATCTATATTAAAATACCATATTTCGTGGTAATTTCTTGCTTCTTATAGCACGATTATTTATATATGTAAAGAAAAGATCCAAATTAATTTTAATTATTTCTATATACAAAACTTAACAAATATTAATATTTTATTAAGCTCTCTTAGTCTACCTCCCAAATCATTATATACTCTTGAAAACGTTGTTGCATGTATCATTAAACATGTTCGATGTCATTCCTGCAGAAGTGCATGGATGACACCGAATGCGTTTTTCAAGCCATGCAATAATGCCACTCCTAAAAGCCATAAATATATTAGGATTTATGATAAAAAATTATTGGAAAAAGTTTTGGAAGAATAGTACTACCAAATCACAAAATTTTATTGAACTAAACGACATTGCATACGATAATTTAAAAAGAGTCAGAGTCGGCATAGAAGCTTATCGTGAAAATGTTATAGTATATAGATGTATTAATTTAATTGCACAATCGGCGGGACATGTTCCGTGGAAAGTGCTTAAAAGTAAAACCAGAGAAATAATATCAGACCATCCGGTACATTATTTACTAAAAAGACCGAATCCTGAAAAAGCCGGAGCGGATTTTTTTAGTGAGCTAATTGCAAGCAAATTATTATTCGGTAATAGTTATATTTTATCAACTCTAGACTCGTACCCTAAAGAGATTTATTTACTACCCGCTCTTGCTACGGAACTTGTTATAGAACATAACAATTTAGTTGCTTATAAATATAAAAGTAACAAAGGTGATAGGATTTATAAGATTGATCCTATTTGCAAGGTGAGTAGAGTCTTGCATTTAAAAAACTATCATCATAGGTATCTAATTTTTCCCATCTTTTGAATTTTATAATTTCCTGATTGAAAGCTGCTAAGTTCCAATCATCATTAACTAGTATTTCAAAATTTTTACAGTTAATAGTGAGAGAATCTGAAGCAAAACCGACTACGCTACCTATAAAAGTCCGGTTAGTTAAATTTGCTATTTTGGTATAATCTCTGCCTTCTGTAGACACATATAAGGCTTTATTAATATTACTCTGTAAATAAACTGCTAGATAAGGCTGATCATTCCCCTCTACCACATTAAAAGGTAAGTCAAGTATAAATACATTTAACTTCGGTCTTTATGGTTTTCTCAAAACCGGATAGAATATTTGCAGCAGGCAAATAATAAGAAGATAAATTATCTATAACGCCTGTAACATAAGAAGTTAGAGAAAGTAATTCTTTATTCACTATTCTAATTTGGTATTTAAGTTTGTTATAATGAAGTATTAAGAAATCCCCTGGCTTAAACCCATGAAAAAGTGCAGGTATTAAGAATTTGATTACCTTGCTCTCAATAGAAGCATTTTTTAAGATTAATCCTCCTATTGTTTCTATTTCGGGCAGCGATAAGATAATAGGAATGAGCATAATTATTAAACCGATTGATAAAATTAATACTAAGCTTGCTAATAATATTTTCTTCAGGTATTTCCGTTTGCTTTAAATAACTATTATCTGAAATTTTTATTAAGCTTTCGCTGCTTAGATGCTCTAAATTACCTGCTCCTCGCTTTAGAAATTTAATTTTTTCACGTTCGCTTGCGATCATATCAAAAAAGTAAAATATTCTTAGAGAATTAATAACATCTATTGTAGATAAAATTTTATTCAAAATAAAACCGTCTACCACTTCGTCAATAGTAAAAATATCGATTTTTTGTAGGTCAATACCGCTTCTAGCAGATAGCTCAAGGATTATCTCGGCAAGACTACAAGAGCCGAATTTGCCGTTAACCCAATGTCCTTTTTCCCATAAATGATTATCGCTCCAAATATTCCCATGCGGCCATGCAGGGTAGGGACGTGCATCCCATATCCATAAGAACATTTCTTCTATATATTCTTGCGTTTGCCAATATTCTATGAAGCCTTTAATAGCTGTGCGTTGTACAGAAAAATCCGTACCTGCCGAGGAATATTTAGGGCTGCCGCCGTCCGTGCATTTAGGATCAAAGAATACGTTTGGTTGGTTTAGTGCTTTATCTATTGACGGAAAGCCAAACTCGGTAAACCATATTTTTTTCATTTTTGGCTCCCAAGCCGTTCGATTCCTGTCAGGATTATAGTGATGATTTTCCTACCAATACCCTACATTCTTCCAAGCATAAGGAGCAGATAGAGGCTGTGTATTACCGTTGCCGTCTAAATAATAATCATACCCTTCGCCTGAGTTACAACCTTTCATAATTTCTTCTTTAGTTATCTGAGAGCTTAAAGAACGAGTTAAAGGGAAATAAGCATCTATTCCGACAAAATCAATATAAGGGGAGGTAAATAACGGGTCAAATTATACCACCCGCCGCTAGTATGATGATATTCTGACCAAGCAGCGGCATAAGTAACTTGTACATTACTTCCTACTATTTCTTTTACTAAACGAGCAAGGTTTATAAGCTCGCTTACTGCCGGAAAATTATTGGCTGCATCTTTTATAGAAGTTATGCCGATCAGCTCCGAGCCGATTATAAAGCTATCTACATAATCTTTAACAAGCCTTGCATAGTGAAGAATGAAATTATTATAGCCATCTGCTTTATGAAAAAAATTATTTACTGAATTTGTAGAACCTGTAACATGCCCACGCCACGGTTTACCTGATAAGTCCATGAAAAATATTGGATAAAACATAATTTTTAAATTACGTCTTTTTAACTCGGTTAAGTAACGCACTAAACTAGCATCATTAACCGTGCCGCCGTAATTAGGGTTGTCATGCTCATCTTTAGAGATAATTTTAGCATTTGCTCTATTATAACGACCTACTTGCCAAGTACATGAATATGAGGTTAGAGGGTCGTTAAACTCTATAGCCGGCTTTATACTGCAATAGCTTATGTCTAAACTATCGCCAAACCAAGAAACTACCAGGGCTATCCATTTTATATTAGGGCAGGTGTTTTGTAGCTGATTGAGACTAAATACGCTATCCGCAATATTATAATGATTATGAGAGTTAATAGCTTCGTGATTCACAACGCCGCCGTAAGAACTTTCTTGAGTTTTATATTGTACTGCCGTATCGTAAACAAATTCGCCTGATCCCGGGATCATGTTAATGCTACTGATTAAATTTTCAACTTTTGCATCATTATTCGGTAAATAAATATTTGGTTTTCTTGTTACTTCAAATGAGAAACTCGGAATAATATTACCGAAATCTTCTAAAGGTAATTCTTCAAATACTATATAGCTAAGTGATCTAAAAGCAGGAGTTTTACCGTTACCGAGGTAGGTTTTAATTAAAGGATCGGGTAATTGCGTTTCTGAGCCTTTATATAATCTAAAATTATACTTACCTAAATTTATTACTTCATCACCCGCCCATACTCTATTAATCTCTGTAATCTCTCCCTCGCAAATACTAACTGCAAAAGAAAAGAAATAGCTATATTCAGTGAAATTAGTAACGGATTTTAAGTTATGAAAATAAGGGAAATATTCTTTATGACGGGTACTATTTTCTATCTCTTTAATTTGATCTGCCCACATTATTTTTCCGTTAACTCTTGCAGTACCAAAAATTAGTTGTATAGGTTCGCCGTAATTAGCTGTTACATATTTAAAACTTTCTTTGAAATTTTTAATATTGTCATATTCTATCGGTTCGTGATTTAGTTGATCTCAATACTCACCAAGCATTTTGTCGGCAAATCTTCCTACACTTGAAAATATGCTGCCGCCAAATGCATTTCCAACAGCACTGCCAAGCGAACTAAAAAAACTTCCAAACATATTTACCATATTATAGTTTAATATGGATTGATATTAGCATTATGATGTGGTAACACTAATAGTATTGATGTCATTCCTGAGACTACATCGTCATTGCGAGCAGCCATAGGCTGCGTGGGCAATCTCAGGAATTCTCCCGAGATTGCTTCGTCAATTACTTCGTAATTTTCCTCGCAATGACAAAATTAAAAAAATGGAAACCATAAATGTTTAAAAAATCTTTATTCATCTTACTATTGCTTATTGCTTCCTTAGTTAAAGCAGAGATTATAGAAGTGGATAGTTTAAATAAAATAAAACAAGATTTTAAAGAAAATTATAATAAAAATTATGTACCTCAGGATTTATTAGTAGTAACAGTTTTAGATGAATTTTTGTTTAAGTCTTTAGTGCCTATCGGTGAACAAATTGATAAAGATATTTATCTTACACTAACTCCTCTTTTGCGTAATATTAATAAAAATCCAAAAGCTATTTATATAAATCAATTGATTTTAACTAATGATAGTTATAAGAAAGAATTACAAGAATCTGATTTTCCAAATTTTGTAAATGAAATGAGTAATAGTAAAATCCCTATAATAGCAGTAAATGATGGCTTTACCGGTAATTTTAATAATATTCCTAAATTTGAAATATGGTTTGCCGATTATTTAAAGAAAAATTTCGATATTGATTTTTCAAATAGTTTTCCAAACAATAATTATATTATTTTTAATAATTTAGACAGTTTTGCTAATACTTATCCGGTATTTTATAAGGGTATATTGACAAGTAATAATATATCGGAAGCGGAAATGATGATCAATTTCCTTGTTCAAATGAATTTTATACCGAAATGCTTTATAATGATTAGTAGTAGCATAGAATTGCTAAGCTCAATGGAATTTCAACTTAGTAGTTATAGTTCTAATATATTATTTATTGGTTATCATTATAATAATAAAAATACCCCGGAAAATAAAGATGCTGCATATTATACTAACACCATTGGTGATTTAATACCTCAAATAAATAAAGTAAAAAGAAATAATCCACATTTAAAGAATAATAATGCGAAAGGTAAAAATCCTTATGACAAAAGTAGACCTCTTAAATAACCTCTTGCTAAAGGTAATTTGTACGTCAATCCGGTACTCGCATCTGCACGATCTTTTTTGTACGCTGCGGCGGCAAGTGCTTCCGTGTTTCCTTCAAATTCCTCTTTATAAGATATGTTATTTAAGAGGTCTAATCAATAAAGTTTTATTGAGTTTACTTTGCTTAGTTATTTCGTGTGCGGGCTACGGTCAAATTATTCCTACTTACTCTATAGATTCGATAACAATGAAAAATTTATTACCGAAGATAGATGCAGATACGCTGGTACTTATAAATATAGATAATACTATTATAACACCGAAATCCAAATTATTTCGATACCAGGATAATTCTTATATAAATTTTACTAAATATTTATATAGTCTTGCAGCGGATAACGCATCAGTTAATAAAACTATTGCAAAATTGATAGAGCAGCGTCAAATGATGCTTGTTGAATCTAAATGGGCAGATTTAATTAATAAGATGAAACAGCAAGGTGCAACAGTTTTAGGTCTTCAGGAAATAACGGCCCCATGTAATTTAATTGAAAATTATGAAGGATGGTTATATACCTTACTTTATGGACTCAATATTAATTTTACTAATAAAGTTAATGATAAAGATGTATTTAGATTTAATCCAAGTGATGCTGGAGCCCCTATTTTTTATTTAGGTATAATATTTACCGGTAATATAAATAGAGTAAAAACTCTTATAGAGTTCTTAAACATTATACCAAAACAACCTAAAAAAATAGTAATTTTTGCAAATAATAAAAAAGATTTAGAAAATATGGACTCTTATTTAAGTATGGTTGATATAGGGTATTATGGAATTGAATATTTGGGGTGGCAAATGTTACCGGGGTCACCTGATCATCAAATCGCTGAGTTGCAGCAATCTACGTTTTTAAATACCGGTCAGTGGTTAGAAGATGATACAGCTGCAAAGATGTTAAATAAATAATTATGAATGACAATTTAATTAATGCTTTAAAAGATTTAATTATTAATACCGGCAAGGTTGCACTAGATATAAAAAAGGCAGGAATATTGACTGATACTAAATCAGATGGGTCAGTAGTCACTAATGCCGATAAGGAAATTAGTAAAATAATTTATCAAACTCTACGAACCTTAACCTCTCAAGTAGCTATAGTATGTGAAGAACAGCCGCTACCTATATTAAGCAGTGATACTTTTTGGTTAATCGATCCTATTGACGGGACACGGAGCTATGTAAACGGTAAAAGTACATATACGTTAAATATAGGGCTTATTGAAAACGGTTCTCCGACCATCGGCTTGATATATCACCCTGAAACAGCAAAGCTATATTATACCGATGTAAACGGTCGGTTAAAAATCGAACAGAATTCTAAAGAAGTATTTGTTAATCATGAACCTAAACATGAAGAGCTTAATGCGGTAATAGGTTTTTATAATTCAAATAAAGCTACTAAAGAATTTTTAAGTAAGTATTCATTCGGTCAAATAAATGCAATAGGTAGTTCAATTAAACTATGCTTAATTGCTGAAGGAACAGCTGATATATATCCAAAATTCGGTCAAACTATGGAATGGGACATAGCGGCAGGTCATGCTTTAATTAAAGCCGGCGGCGGTAATATTTTAGATTGCGACGGACAAGAAATTACTTACGGTAAAGAAAATTTTGCTAATCCTAATTTTTTCGCCTGTAGCAAATATTGGTTGGAAAAGAATCCAAACTGTCATACCGCGACTTGACCACGGTATCCATTAGAAACATTTATAGTAGTTAAATATTACTGGATACCGCGATCAAGTCGCGGTATGACAGACTATTGGATTCCCGCTTTCGCGGGAAGGCATTGTTGCGTGGACTAGTTTTCGTCATTGCGAGGAAAATTACGGAGTAATTGACACAGCAATCCAGTAACAAATACTAAATTTAGCATTGTTTTATTATTTTTTTTGGATTGCCACGCAGCCTACGGCTGCTCGCAATGACGATTTGGTATCCACGCAACAATACCCCTCGTGGGAATGACATCTCACACCAACTTCTTCAACTCATAAATCAACTCAAGTGCTTCTTTAGGGGATAGTTTATCAGGATCGATAGTTCTAAATTTTTCATCTAATTTGTTGCTTATAGTAGTTTTATTAGGTTCAAGATTAAACAAACTCAAATTATTTGATTCCGTCGATAAGATATTTTTTCCTTTACCTGTAGAAGTTTTTTCAAATTTAAGCAGAATCTGCTCAGCTCTGTTTATAACACTCGCAGGAAGACCGGCAAGAGCCGCAACATGAATACCGTATGACCTATCAGCTGCACCTGAGATAATATTATGTAAAAATAGAATATCTTTACCTGACTCCTCAATAGCAATAGTATAATTTTGCAAAGCCGGCAAAAAATTACTCATAACGGTAAGTTCATGATAGTGAGTTGCAAACAAACAGCGACATTTCAGTTTATCATGGATATATTCAAGCACTGACCAAGCTATAGATACACCGTCGTAAGTGGAAGTACCTCTACCTACCTCATCAAGGATGATTAAAGAATTCTTTGTAGATTGGGCAAGAATTGCCGAGGTTTCAAGCATCTCTGCCATAAAGGTTGATTGACCTTTAATTAAGTCATCGGCAGCACCTATTCGGCTAAATATTTTGTCGACTACTCCTATTTTAGCACTTTTTGCAGGAACAAATGAACCTATTTGAGCAATGATTGCGATAATGGCGTTTTGACGCAGATAAGTACTTTTACCTGCCATATTAGGACCGGTAATTAACCAAATACGCTCAAGCTCCGATAAATGACAGTCATTATATACAAAGCTTTTGCTTTCTCGCTGTAGTGCTTTCTCTACTACCGGATGTCGTCCTTTAACGATATCAAAGCTTAAATCATCGGTAAATTCAGGCTTAACATAATCATATTCATCAGCGATATAAGCAAAATTACAAAATACATCAAGTCCGCTTAAAGAGCTTGCAAGCATTCGTAAATAGGAAGCTTTTGCGATTACTTGGCTACAAATATCCGCATATAATTCTTTTTCTAAGCTTATTACTAAGGTTTTGGCGTTGACTAACTCGCTTTCAAGCTTTTGTAATTCGGTAGTAGTGTAGCGGACATTATTGACTGTGGTTTGACGGTGAATAAATTTGGGATCGGTGATTTTATTGACATTTTTAGCAGTTATATCGATAAAAAGCCCAATAACATTATTATGAGATATTTTTAAACTGTCTATATTTGTTTCTTTACGATATTGATCTTTTAGCTTTTCAATATGTAATTTCCCGTTATTAATTAAATCATGTAATTGTGCTACTTTCGGATGATATTCATGCCTTATTATACCGCCTTCATTTAAATTATTCGGGGCATCTTCACGTATTGTTTCGTCTATTAAATTATATAACTCTTCATTACCTGACAGCGATTTAATAATTTTTTCAATAAAATCAGGCAAATTAAAACCGTAAGCATCAAAAAATACTCCTTTAATAATCGTTGCTGTTTCCAAAGTATATTTAATACTAAGTAAATCGCGACCTGAACTTCTATTCATCGTAATACGTGTTAAGCAGCGTTCTATATCACTAGTTTTTTTTAGAAGTTCTCTAATTTTTTTTACTATTTCTAAGTTAGAATAAAAGAATTCAGCAATATTTAAACGGTGGTTTATTTTGAGGATGTCGGTTAAAGGACTTGAAAGAAAATTATATAATAAACGTCCGCCTTGTTTAGTAACCGTATGATTAAGGGTGCTTAGTAAACTTCCTTGCGAGCTGCCTTGTGAGTTTGTTACAATTTCAAGGTTGCGTCTAGTTGCAAAATCAATAGTCATATAGCTATGAAAATTGACAATTCTAGGGATCGGTAAATGAGGAATATTTTGTTTTTGAGTTAACGATAAATATTCTAAGATGCTACCTATAGCACAAATTTGACCGTTAGATACTTCACCAATCCCTTTAATATCTTTCATTTTATAAAAATCTAAAATGATTTTTTCACATTTATTAACTGCAAAAAAACTATCAACTTGATAGGTAATACGAAAATTTAATTGTTTGAAGATATTATCCGCAAGATTAGAAGATCTTAGATTTTCGCTAAGTAAAATTTCACGAGGTTTTAGACGGGCAAGTTCATTGAGAATTTCGGCTTCCGGTATATTAACTACAAAAATTTCAGAAGTAGAAAGATCAATGTAACAAAGGCTAGCTGTTTCTTTATTTTTCGGTATTACGAGACTTGCTAAATAATTAGGTTTGGCTGAAGCAATTAAATTTTCTTCAATTATAGTTCCTGGAGTTA
This sequence comes from Rickettsia asiatica, assembly GCF_007989425.1. Taxonomy (NCBI): domain Bacteria; kingdom Pseudomonadati; phylum Pseudomonadota; class Alphaproteobacteria; order Rickettsiales; family Rickettsiaceae; genus Rickettsia; species Rickettsia asiatica. The sequence continues at coordinate 783,643 of NZ_AP019563.1, read as the reverse complement.
TAATACGTGTGACATCTCTAGTAACTATCGCTTTATAACCACCTCTATTTTTTGCTTCTTCAGGTGTTTCAAGTTGATCACAAATAGCAACCTTATAGTTTTCTTCAATTAACTTAGTTAAATAATTCTCAAGTGCATGATAAGGTACGCCGCACATTGGGACTTCTTCTTCGCCGTTTTTGCCTCTTTTTGTTAAGGCAATACCTAAAACATTGCTGGCTAAGATTGCATCCTCATAGAACATCTCATAAAAATCACCCATTCTAAATAGTAGTAAGCAATCTAAATGAGCAAATTTAATGTCTAGATATTGTTGCATCATTTTCGTTGCAACATCGTAATTATATTTTTGTTTAAACTCTTGAAGATTCATATTAAGCAAAGTTATATATTGGTTTATCAAAATATATAGGAATGTTTCATCAAGTTAAATATATATTTTTTATGGGAAAATTAATTATAATGCTGCATTATTAAATTATTTCTGCTATTATTAATTTATACTCAAAATATTTAAATTAGATCATTATGAAAACACAGCTTGTAGTTCTCACTAATAGAGGGCAAATGACAATTCCAAGTTATATTAGAGAGAAATTAAATTTATCCACAGGAAGTAAGTTAGAGTTAATAGTGCAAGATAATTCTTTTATGGTAATACCTATAAATAAATCAGTTAAAAACTTGAAACATATTTTACCAAAACCTAAAAATACTCTAACTATAGATGAAATGAATGAAATTATTAAAGGTTCATATGATAGGAATTGATACAAATATTCTCATTCATTACTTAACCGGAGACGATAAAGTACAAAGCATTAAAGCTATAGAATTAATAGAAAAATATTCCGGTAAAGAAAATTCAATATTTATAAATAATATAGTTATATGTGAATTAGTTTGGGTATTAGAAAAAGGTTATAAATATTCAAAAGAGCAAATAATTTTAGTACTAAAAGAAATATTTAGTACAGTTGAATTTAGTTTTGAGAATCAACAAGTCTTATGGTTATCAGTTTTAGAATATGAAAATTATAAAACAGATTTTCCCGATATATTAATAGGTAAGCTAAATATATTTAATGGATGTAATTATACTGTTACTTTTGATAAAGTAGCAAGTGAACTAACAATATTTAATAATTTATAAAACTACTTTATCTTTGAGAGGCGGGTGCTATGTCTGCCGCCTTCAAATTTAGTGATTAAAAACTTATCTATAATATCAAATACTATTTTGTGATCTATGGTTTTTGCTCCGAGTATCAAGATATTAGCATCATTATGAGCTTTAGCATTTTCGGCAGTTAATATCTCATTGCACAAAGCGGCTCTTATTTCCGAACTACGATTAGCAGCTATAGACATACCAATCCCCGTATCACTAATTAAAATACCGATAGGAGCTAATTTTTCAATAATAATATCTACTACTTTCTTAGCATAATCAGGATAATCAACGGTTTGTGTATTATTCGTTCCGCAGTCATAAATCTTGAGAGATTTCTGCTCTAAATAATTGATAATTTTAGACTTAAGCTCATAACCTGAATGATCACTAGCTATGACAATATTATAAGTTTTCATAGTTAATTTTTTGATGGAAAATAGTGATAAAAATTATATACTATGTAAGAGTCTATCTGTAAATAAATTTTAAAGCTAATTAAATTCTTTTTTGCTACAAATTATAAGATTTTTTTGAAATATGAATAACTATTCCTTCAAAAATCTTATTAATTTTCGCTATAAAAGCTCTTTAATTATCAATTAAAATTTATTTACAGATAGACTCTAAGATTTGTTTTCTAATGTAAATAATAGTTTTGTTAAATATATGAAATATCCTGTTGCACTTAGTATCATTATATGTTTTTGTTTAGTTGCTTGCGTTGATCAGCCACCGGCTCCAATTGAGTATAAAGTAGGAGATGTTACTGCAAATAATAATTCTACCGCACTAGATCACGATGAGGGAATGATAGTTCAAAGAACTATGGAAGATACTTCTACATCAGAAAAAGTTAGCGGTAGACTCGAGGAACCAAAGGCAAAAATTATAGAAGATGATAATGATGATATTGAGATTCCTGTATCTCGGAATGAAGACAAAGATGAAGGAGCGATAGCACAATTAAACTTTGTAAAACCGTTAAATGGGGTAATTATTACCGAGTTTAAAGCCGGTAAAAGTAAAGGGATAGATATTGTAGCTAAAGAATATAGCGAAGTTAAATCGATAGCTGCAGGAACGGTAATATATTCAGGCTTTAATAAACAATTCGGTAATTTAGTAATAGTTAAGTTAGATAAAGACGATTTGGAAGTAGCATATGCGAGTTTAGACGATTTATTACTTAAAAAAGGTGATAAAGTTGCTAAAAATAGTGTTATCGGACATGTAGAACATAAGTTATATTTTGCGATGCGTAAAAACAAAATAGCAGTTGATCCAAGCAAATATATAGAATTTTAAATGGAAGATTTTATTACTCTTACCAAATACGGCGAACCTCAAAATGTTATAGTAAGGAGGAGTAGCAAAGCTAAAAATATAGCCATCCGAATTACGCCTAAAGGTGCAGAGCTTGTATTACCTCTTAAGGTAAAAGCCGAAAAAGGTCATAATTTTTTGTTAAGTAAAGAATATTGGGTTAGGCAAAAATTACATCGTAATGTAACTGTGATACCAAAGGATGAAGATAAGATTTCTATTTTGGGTAAATCTTATGAAATAATACATATTGATTCGTCTAAAAATCAGATAAAACTAAATGATTCTACGTTAGAAGTGTATTGCAGTAAGGTACTAAAAAAACTTAGTATAGAAGTATTCCTTAAAAAGAAATTATTAGCAGAAATAAAAATAATAGTAGAGAATATATCCAAAAAACATAATTTGACTTATTCTAACATTAGAATAATAGAAAATGTTAGCCGTTGGGGGAGTTGTTGTAGCAAAGGGAATCTTGCTTTTAATTGGCGGGTAGTTTTTGCCCCCTTTGAAGTACTGAAATATTTAGTAGCTCATGAAATAGCACATTTAAAAGAAATGAACCATAGCGAAAATTTTTGGCAGTTAGTTGAGGATATATATCCTGAATACCAACCGGCAAAATTATGGCTAAAAAGAAACGGTAAGAATTTATATAGTTATTTGTCGTGAAATGTCATCCCGTGGCTTGTCCACGGGATGACACCTGATAATTAAAGAATACAGAGGATAGAATGCACAACACCACAAAAAGAGCAACAGTTCCGGCACTTGAAGAAATCTTATATGAGCCTATAAAAGTGTTAGATCACGGCTTTATTAGAGTTATTGACTATATGGGAGATGATAGTGCTATAGTACAAGCAGCACGTGTTTCTTACGGTAAGGGTACGAAGCAATTAAACCAAGATAAAGGGCTGATAAACTACTTGCTTCGTCACTATCATACCACTCCTTTTGAGATGTGTGACATCAAGTTCCATATTAAACTACCGATATTTATTGCAAGACAATGGATTAGACATAGAACGGCTAGTGTTAATGAATATTCGGCAAGATATTCTATTTTAGGCAATGAATTTTATCTACCTGAACCGGCAAATATTGCTTCCCAATCTGCCGTAAATAAACAATGTAGGGAAGGGGATAGCTTGCCGAAAGAAGTTGCTGAAAAGGTCCTTACAATTTTAGAGGAAGATGCTAGACAGTGCTACGGGCATTATAAGGAGCTGATGAATGCCGATGAAGAGGGTAATATTATAGATGAGAACGCCACAGGGATAGCAAGAGAGCTTGCCCGTATGAATTTAACTTTAAATTATTATACTGAATGGTATTGGAAGATTAATTTACATAATTTACTTCATTTCTTAAGGTTGCGTGCCGATCCTCATGCTCAATATGAAATTAGAGTTTATGCCGAAAAAATGCTTGAGATAGTCAAAGCTTGGGTACCTTTTACTTACAAAGCTTTTGAGGAATATCGTTTGCAGGGAGCAAATATTTCACGTAAAGGTTTGGACATAATTAAAAGAATGATAAAAGGTGAGAAAGTTACCCATGAGACTAGCGGCATGACTAAAAGAGAATGGGAAGAATTAATGAAGATTTTTGGGTAGTTTCGCAAGGTGTCATTGCGAGTGACCAAAGGCGTTGTTGTGTGGCTCGATTTTTACCGTCATTGCGAGAAAAAACTGTAAGTTTTGATGAAGCAATCCAGTCAAAAATTCTAATTTACAGAATTTTTGTAATTATTTTCTGGATTGCCGCACTCACTTTGTTCGTTTGCAATGACGATTTTTAAGCCATACAACAAAGCCGCAATTTCCTCGCAATGACGTTAATTATAAAAAGGAGTATTTTGAGTGAGAAATATTATATATTTTATACTATCACTATTATTTAGTTTTACCGGTTATGCACTTGAAACAATAAATATTGAGCATGGGCGAGCTGACCCTACACCTATAGCAGTAAATAAATTTAATGCTGATAGTTCTACTGATAACGCAGTAGGTCACGATGTGGTTAAAGTTATCTCTAATGATTTAAAGCTTTCGGGGTTATTCCGTCCTATTTCCTCTGCATCTTTTATAGAAGAGCAGACAGGAATAGAATATAAACCGCTTTTTGCTGCATGGCGTCAAATTAATGCTAGTCTTTTAGTAAACGGTGAAGTTAAAAAACTAGAAAGCGGTAAACTTAAAATTAGCTTTATATTATGGGATACGTTGCTTGAAAAACAGCTCGCCGGTGAAATGCTTGAAGTACCGGAAAATCTATGGAGAAGAGCAGCACATAAAATTGCCGATAAAATTTATGAAAAAATTACCGGTGATGCCGGTTATTTTGACACCAAAATAGTGTATGTATCAGAAAGTAGTTCTTTACCGAAAATAAAAAGAATTGCTTTGATGGATTATGACGGGGCTAATAATAAATACCTTACCAACGGTAAATCACTAGTTTTGACCCCAAGATTTGCTCGTTCAGCGGATAAGATTTTTTACGTTTCATATGCTACTAAAAGAAGAGCACTCGTTTATGAAAAAGATTTAAAAACAGGCAAAGAAAGCATAGTAGGTGATTTTTCCGGTATATCTTTTGCTCCTAGATTCTCACCGGACGGTAGAAAAGCTGTAATGTCGATAGCTAAAAACGGCTCGACGCATATTTATGAAATTGACCTTGCTACTAAACGGCTTCATAAATTAACTGACGGATTCGGTATTAATACCTCTCCTAGCTATTCACCGGACGGTAAAAAAATTGTGTATAATTCCGATAGAAACGGTGTTCCTCAATTATATATCATGAATTCGGATGGAAGTGATGTTCAGCGTATTAGTTTTGGCGGTGGTTCTTACGCAGCTCCTAGCTGGTCGCCTAGAGGAGACTATATAGCATTTACTAAGATTACTAGAGGAGAAGGAGGAAAAACTTTTAATATCGGAATTATGAAAGCATGCCCCCAAGATGATGAGAATAGTGAAAGGATAATAACAAGCGGATATTTAGTCGAAAGTCCTTGTTGGTCGCCTAACGGACGAGTTATTATGTTTGCTAAAGGTTGGCCTTCAAGAGCTAAAGCTCCGGGAAAGAATAAAATTTTTGCAATTGATCTAACAGGTCATAATGAAAGAGAAATTATAACACCGGCAGATGCTTCTGATCCTGAGTGGTCAGGTGTGCTGAATTGATGCTTCATCGTTGGGAGAAGGCTTGCCTGCGTGGACATACCAAAATCGTTATTGCGAGCAGGCATTGTTGTGTGGATACTGAAGGTCGTCATTGCGAGGAAATTACGTAAGTAATTGACGAAGCAATCTCAGGAGTTTGTTATTATTTCATGAGATTGCCACGCGGCCTACGGCTGCTTGCAATGACGATTAAGAATGTTAAGCTACTTCTCTACTATGGTTTAAAATAAACTTCTTTATTTTTTTAAAAGCCGTATTTTCTATTTGTCTAATACGTTCCTTAGAAATATTATACTCATTGCTTAGAATATCTAGAGTTTTAGGAGTATCCGTTAATTTACGCTCTGTTAAAATATGAAGTTCCCTATCGTTTAAAATCTTCATAGCATTTGATAGTAACTTCCTTTTACTGGTAAAATTTTGCTTATTAACAGCCATAGCTTCGGGAGTAGGGCGTGTTTCCGGTAATAGTTCTATTAGTTCTCCTGATTCTGCATCATCACTATTTATAGAGTTATTTAACGATAAATCAGGACCTGAAATTCTAGTATTCATTTCAGAAACTTCATTAACCGAAACGCCTAGCTCATCTGCTATTTGTGCAAAATCATCGGTAGTAATAGCCCTTGAGTATAAATTAGTAATTTTATGCTTAACTTTATTAAGACTAAAAAATAATTTTTTTTGTGCGGCCGTTGTTCCCATCTTTACTAATGACCAAGATTTTAATATATATTCTTGTATGGCTGCTTTAATCCACCACATCGCATATGTTGATAGGCGGAAACCAAGTTCGGGATTGAATTTTTTTACTGCCTGCATTAAACCTATATTACCTTCTGAAACCAGTTCGGTAATAGGAAGACCGTAAGTCCTATAGCCGCTTGCAATTTTTGCAACAAGCTTAAGATGGCTCGTTACTAATTTATGTGCAGCTTGTAAATCATTCTCCTCTAAATAGGATTTCGCTAATAAAAATTCTTCTTCTTGCGTAAGTGAAGGAATTTTATTGATTTTCTGTAAGTAGCTATAAAATCCTGATTCGCTAGAAATTGCTAATGCATTAATATTATTAGTCATACTAACCTTAAAAACTATTTTTCTTTATACTAACACATATATGATCTAAAATAAACTTTTTCTAGAGTATTTTTAAATAAAATCAAATAATGTCTAAAAAATCCAATAAAAATTTAGCTTTTTCCTTGTTGGGATTAATAATTAGTATGGTGTTACTAAGTTTTGCTTCCGTACCTATCTATAATTTATTTTGTAAAGTTACAGGATATGGCGGCACTACTGTAAAAGAAACAGTGAGTGTATATTCTAAGGTAAAAGGCACTAAACCTATAATTATCGAGTTTGATACTAATGTTGATAAAGATTTGCCTTGGCGTTTTATCCCAAGGCAGCAAAGAGTGCAAATTATTCCGGGGCAGAATACTCTAGTGTTCTATGAAACGGAAAATCTAAGCGATAACGATATAATAGGTACTTCCGTATATAATGTTACTCCAAATAAAGCAGGAAAATATTTCGTAAAAATTCATTGTTTTTGTTTTGAAGAACAATTATTAAAAGCCGGCGAAAAAGTCTTAATGCCGGTTACATTTTATATAGATAAGGATTTTGAGCTTGACCCTGAAATGCAAGACATTAAAGTACTTACCTTATCTTATAGTTTCTTTAAAGTAAGAGAGATATCGTTATTGCAAGGAAATTATGTAAGTAATTGACGAAGCAATCTCAGGAGTTTGTTATTATTTCATGAGATTGCCACGCAGCCTACGGCTGCTCGCAATGACGATTTTGGAGTTATGCAACAACACCGGCTCATCGAGTATACTCGATAACCCATTTACGAAGTCTAACAACCGGTAGAGTATTTATAAGAGCGGTAGAAGGTAAAACTTTGCCGTTAGTATTAAAGTTAATTATAGGTTCTATACCATATATGCTATACCACGGCTTTAACGGTGAGCTATTTGAATATTTACGGTGGAACCAAGATAAAGAAGGTGTTGTTTCTTCATACTCTATTACTTTAACCGATTGTGGATTTTTGTGATATATAAGGCTAAGTACCGATTGATCGGAATGATGCCATTTATATTCATCGTAATTAGGATAGATATTATAATCTTTGCCTGAAAGAATTCTAATATCTTCACAACTTTTTAGCCATTTTTCAACAAAAGAACGAGAAAGCTTAGTATTACGCACAATAATAACGGCACTCCAAATGTGATCATCATTTCTGCATTTGTCAGTAAGACAATCCATTAAAGCGAAAGTTTCGCCTTTAACAAAACTACCATTTTTACGATTGCGATCATGTACCAGTAATAAATCATTATCGCCTAAAAGATTTGTTAAATTACTGATATGCTTTTTAATAACAAAAGCCGAATCTAAATATACTATAATGGCTCCTTCCGGTGCATTTTTCATTGTTTCAAGTATAATATAAGGCTTCCATAGCCATAACCCCGCTCCTGCAGGTTCATTAAAAATTTCTTGATTTTTTTCTATAAACGCTTGATTTATGTGTTTTTTCTTATAGTTAAATATGAAATCTATACCTTTATTAATTGCATAGTGAGTAGTTGCATTCTGATTACGATAAACATGCTCCGGACCGTCGGCATAAGAAACTAAATAAATAGGTTCTTTTATAGAATTCTGAATAGATAAATCTACTTTTTGTAACGATACGTCATTAATAAAACCTTGACGTGCATATTCTAAAATAATCAGTATAAAATAAATTAGAGCTAACTTAATAATCGTCTTGTATAATATTTTAAATAACATATAATTTAATTTTTTAAATTCTTTAAGCTACGTCATTGTGAGCAAGCTTTGTTGCCTTGATACCGAGTCGTCATTGCGAGCAGCCGTAGGCTGCGTGGCAATCCAGGAAAAATAATAAAAATTCTATAAATCAGAATTTTTAACTGGATTGCTTCGTCAATTACGAAGTAATTGACGAAGCAATGACGAAATCGATAATTATTAAACAGCACCAATTGTAGCATTTTAATATGTTAAAAGATAGTGTTGTAATTTAATTATAAATTTAGTATAACTTGCTGTTTATTTAAGGTTGGTATGATTAATTTAGGGGATAAGCAGTCTACTATAGTTGTCGCAATGTCGGGCGGGGTTGATAGTTCGGCGGTTGCCGCAATGCTGCATGAACAGGGACATAATGTTATAGGTATTACCTTGCAGCTATATGATCATGGTATGGCAGTAGGGAAAAAAAATGCCTGTTGTGCCGGTCAGGATATTTACGATGCTAAAATGGTAGCAAACAAGCTAGGTATTCCTCATTACGTACTTGATTATGAGAGCAAATTTAAAGAGTCGGTAATAGATAATTTCGTCGATAGCTATTTACAAGGTGAAACACCGCTGCCGTGCGTACAATGTAATAAATCGGTAAAGTTTAGGGATCTAATTAAAACGGCTAGAGAGCTTGGGGCAGATAAGCTTGCTACTGGTCATTACGTACGAAAAATAAACGGTGATAACGGAGCGGAGTTGCATATGGGACTTGATCCGGCAAAAGACCAAAGTTATTTTTTATTTACGACAACTAAAGAGCAATTAAAATATTTAATCTTTCCTCTTGGGGGACTTACTAAGGATGAAACACGAAAGCTTGCTAGTAAATTTGGGCTTGAGGTAGCGGATAAGCCTGACAGCCAAGATATTTGTTTCGTACCTGACGGAAATTATAAGAGCGTAATAAATAAAATACGTCCAGATAGCAGTGAAAGCGGTAAGATTATTCACGTAAACGGGTTTGAGCTAGGAGAGCAGCATAGCGGTATAATTAATTACACTATAGGGCAACGTCGTGGGCTTGGTATAGCTTATAATGAGCCTTTATATGTAGTAAAGATTGATCCTAAGGACAATATAGTATATGTAGGACCGGAGTCCGCATTAAACGTACAGGAGTTTATAATTAAAGACGTGAATTGGCTTGCAGATGAGATTAAAGATAACGAAAAGCTAGAAGTAGCCGTTAAAATTCGTTCGACAAGACCGCCTCGTCTAGCCGAAATCAGTAAACTTGGTGATGATAAAATGAAAGTAAAATTTTTATCCGAAGAAAAAGCCGTTGCCCCTGGGCAAGCATGCGTTATTTATGCAGGCGAAAGAGTGCTTGGCGGCGGATGGATTACTAGGGAGATAAGGTAGTCATTCCTGCAAGGAGTGGATGCCAAATCGTCATTGCGAAGCCACGAAGTGGCTGTGGCAATCCAGAAAAAATAATAAAAAAATGCTAAAGATTAGCATTTTTAACTGGATTGCGTCGTCAAAATTTTCAATTTTTCCTCGCAATGACGAAAAAATTATTACATTAGGCAATACAAAATAAGCTCACTAAAATAGGAGAAACTAATGAGTTTTTTAAGGAAGAAAAGTTTTGAATCAGTAAAGGAGATAGGTAGCTCAAGCGGTCTTAGCAAAACGCTTGGAGCATTCGATTTAATATTACTAGGTCTTGGTGCAATGATCGGTACGGGCGTATTCGTCGTTACCGGTATAATTGCTGCTAAATTTTCAGGACCTGCAGTGATGATATCTTATATAATTGCCGGTATTACCTGTATTTTCGTTGCACTTGTTTATACCGAACTTGCCGCTATGCTTCCGACTTCCGGCAGTATTTATACTTATTCCTATGTTGCATTCGGCGAAGTATTTGCTTGGATGATCGGTAGCGTTATAATATTAGAGTTTGGAGTATCTGCCGGAATAGTAGCAGCCGGTTGGTCTGGTTATATACAAGGAATATTAGAGGTTGGAGGAGTATACTTACCAAAAGCCTTAACTACCGTACCTTCAAATGGTGGAGTAATAAATTTACCGGCATTTTTAATTTCGGCATTTATTGGATTTATTTTATTTTTAGGTACTAAAGATAGTAAAAAAATAAATGCTATTTTAGTTTTTATAAAAATGGCAGCAATATTTGCTTTTGTTGTGGCAGCTGCTCCGCATTTTGATGCTACTAATTGGAGTAATTTTATGCCGTTCGGTTTCAGTGGCGTCGTGATGGGTTCTTCTATTTTGTTCTTAGCTTTTACAGGTTTTGGAACAATTGCAACCGCAGCTGAAGAATGTAAAAATCCAAAACGTGATATAATGATCGGTATTATAGGATCACTAGTTTTAACTACTTTAGTATATGTGGTAATGTCAGGCTTAGTTACCGGTATAGCTCCTTTCGATCAGCTAAATAATGATCGTCCGCTTGCTTATGCCTTGACTATCAATAATAGTAGAATTGGTTCAGCAATTGTTTCAACTGGAGCGGTTTGCGGTATGATGACGGTGTTGATGATGAATATTTACGGTACTTCTCGTATTTTTTATGCTATCGCACGTGACGGTTTACTACCGAACAGTTTTGCAAAGTTGCATCCTAAATATGATAGCCCGTATATTACGATTATAATATTCTCTGCACTTGCAGCGTTTTTAGGTGGTTTTTGTCCTACTGAAATTATAACACAATTAACTTCAATGGGAGCACTTATTGATTATATTGCTGTAGCAATAATAGTAATGATGTTTAGGATAAAATTACCGACTGCTCAAAGATCATTTAAATGTCCTATAGTATTTATTATTGCACCGTTTATTTTGTTTGCTTGTATCTATCTATTACTTACACAAATGTACGGTGATGAAATATATAAAGGAAATTTTAACCTATTAACGGCAGGTCGTGCATTAATATATTGGTTTATTACAATATTTGTTTTATATATTGTAAGATCATTTTTTATGAAAAAAGAGCAGAACTAGATGTTATTCCTATCGTCATTGCGAGCAACCGTAGACTGCGTGGCAATCTAGAAAAATAATAAAAAAATTCTGTAAATCAGAATTTTTTACTGGATTGCTTCGTCAAAACTTACAGTTTTTCCTCACAATGACGGAAAAACCTATCCACGCAACAATGCCTGCTCGCAATGGCGTTGATCCACACAACAAAACAAAATTAACCAAATGACTGAAAAGCTGCAACCACTCCGAGGAATGAAAGATCTTTTGCCGGATGATTATAAAGTGCACAACTATATAATTAATAAGGCAAGAGATGTTGGAGTATTATACGGCTATAAACAAATGAGTACTCCTATTTTGGAGTATACCAAAGTCTTTAACCGCTCAATGGGTGAAAGCTCTGACGTAATCAGTAAAGAAATCTATAGTTTTTTAGATAAAAGTAATGAATCTATAGCTCTTAGACCCGAGTTCACGGCCGGTATTATTAGAAGCTTCATCTCAAATGGTTTACAACATAAATTACCCTTAAAGTTCTTCTCTATCGGTCCTGTTTTTCGTTATGATAGACCGCAAGCAGGGCGTCAACGTCAATTCCACCAACTAAATTACGAGTATATCGGAGCTAAAGGTGCTATTACTGATGCCGAAACTTTAAAGCTGGTAGTAGACATACTTAAAGCACTCGAAATAGAGCAGGATACTACCTTAGAGCTTAACTCTCTTGGGTGCAGTGAATCAAGAAGCGTGTATCAGCAAAAATTAGTAGAATATCTAAATGATTTTAAAGATCAATTATCGGAAGAAAGCAAAATAAGGCTGATCAAAAATCCTATGAGAATCCTTGATTCAAAAAGCGAGATTGATCAAAAAATAGTAGCTGCAGCACCGGTTTTATCTGAATATTACAGTGATGAATCCAAAGAATATTTTGATGAGTTACTAAAATATCTTGGTATTTTAGGTGTGAAATATAGTATAAACCCACGTTTAGTTAGAGGGCTTGATTATTACTGTCATACTGCTTTTGAATTCACTACGAAAAAGCTTGGATCACAATCTACTATTCTTGCTGGCGGTCGATATGATGGGCTTGCTAAAATCATGGGTAATAATGATGATGTACCGGCTATCGGTTTTGCCGCTGGTATTGAGCGAATTGCTTTAATGCGAGAATATAATATATCGTCATTAAGTCTAGTAGCTGTATTACCTATAGGTGAAAATAATATTTGTTATGCTTTAGAAATTGTAGATAAATTGCGAACACAAAATATTGCTACTATCATAGAACCTCTAGGTAAAATAGCTAAAAGAATACAACGCATCCTTAATGAAAATGCTAAATTTATTATTTTCATAGGTGATGAAGAACAGACAAATAATAGCCTCAAACTTAAAGATTTAGAAAAACAAGAAGAATATATAGTAGATCTTGCAAAAGCTCTTGAATTATTGAAGAAATATTAGCATTGCCTCGAAGCAGTTGATATCATCATTGCGAGGAGAGGTTGTTGCGTGGATCGAAAAATGTGCTTGATGTGTCATATCGTGGCTTGACCACGGTATCCAAAAAACAGTTTAAAATACTAATGGTTTTAGTATTTTAAACTGGATTCGCGATCAAGTCATGGGGAATATGGACAGCGGTGGAGTTGATCCATGCAACAACGCTTACGGCTGCTCGCAATGACACCTCAGTATCCACACGGGCAATGCCAATAAGGTCTTTTAAGAGTTGTTTAAAACAAGATCAATTTCTTTATGGAAATACTAAAATTGATGGGTATAAGCTTGGTGAACTTGAGCAAGTAATATATGATAACGACGGTTATACTGCGGAAATTTTTGCAGCTAGCTTGCTTATAGGTCTTGGAATAAACGAAAAATATCATTATGAGCCGCTTTCTGTTTTATCGGGGGGTTATAAGTTACGTGTTTTACTTGCACAAAGTCTATTTAATAATCCCGATATTTTACTACTCGATGAACCGACAAATCACCTAGATATTATTTCAATATATTGGCTTGAGAATTATTTAAAAAACTCTTTTAAGGGAATATTAATTTTTATATCGCATGATTTAGCTTTTTTAAATAATGTCGCAACGGATATTTTGGACATAGATTATGGAGAAATAAAACTATATACGGAAAATTATGATAATTTTATTCAAGAAAATCAGATAATAGCTACGCAGAGGCTAAGCAAGCGTAATTTTTTAGAAAAGAAAATAGCAAATATGCAGGCTTGGGTTGATAAATTTAGAGCAGGGACGAGAGCAAGGCAAAGTGCCTCCCGAGAAAAGCAGTTAGAGAAAATAGAATTACCGGATATACAGAAATCTTCAAGAATTAGTCTGTTATTTAGATTTAAACAACTAAGATCATCAGGAAAATTAGTATTAAAAATCGATCACATAACTAAAGATTTTGAGAATAAGTAAATATTAAATAAAGTTAGTTTTAACGTATCACGAGGAGAAAAAATTATTATTATCGGTGCAAACGGTATCGGTAAATCTACTTTATTAAAAATCTTAATGAATAAAATATCAGCAGATCAAGGTAGCTATGAGTGGGGTGAATCACAAATATCTTATTTCGCTCAAGATCACTATGAGTTACTTAATGAAAATATTAGTATTATTGATTGGCTTAAAAAGCAATCTGAAAAGGAAACGGAAAATACTATTAGAAATACGCTTGGGCAAGTATTATTCCATAGTGATGAAGTAAATAAAAATATTTTGAGTTTAAGCGGTGGCGAGGGTGCAAGGTTATTACTTGCTAAAATGATGTTAGAAAAAAGTAATATTTTGGTTCTTGATGAAAACCGACAAATCACCTTGATATAGAGTCAAGAGAAGCTCTTAAAAAATCTCTAATTGATTTTGATGGTACGGTAATATTAGTAACGCACGATCGTGATTTTGCAAAATCCATAGCAATAAGAATTATTGCTCTTTCTCATAGAAAAAATCTTGTTGATTTTAAAGATAAATATGATGATTATATTGAGAAATACGGTAATGATTATTTAAGTTCTACTACAAAATTATCCTAAGTTTTAGGCATTGCTCATTAAATATAGATATCGTCACTGCGAGCAGCCATAGGCTGCGTGGCAATCTCGTCAAATATCCTGAGATTGCTTCATCAATTACTTTGTAATTTTCCTTGCAATGACCATGAAAATCAAGTCATACAACAAAGCATAACCTTAAATTTAATCACTCTACATTATAAAACTCCAGATGATGACCGCTAATAAACTTTTTTACTTCAGCATGGTTACCGTACTCATCAAAATTTAATAATAACCCTTGTTCGTTAAAATATAATATATTTGTAAATAGTCGGTCATCACAGTCCCACTTAGCTTTAAAAGCATTTTCCTTAATAAGTTTAACTCCATTTACTCCGTGTTTGTGATATATTATTCCTTTTTTTAAAGCAGAAATAAAAGACATAATTTTACTTTTATCAAAGGTATTATAGATTTTTTTAGAAATTGTACCGTAACAATCAAATCCTCTATATTTGCCAAGAAATTTAGCCGTACCTTCTCTTACTTCCTGATTATCAATTTTAATTTGACCTTCTTTAGGAATATTCCAAGAATTATTATTGCAGTGGGTAATCTTTTGAATGGCTAGATAAAATTCATGTTTCTTTTTTAGTTTATAATATTGATGAATTTTTTTGCATCATATTGATCAATTAATTGTTCTAAATTTTCTATTTGCTTGTTATCGGGGGAATAGCTTGCAATAATTTCTTCTTGTTTTTTTTGACTTAATTTACTTGCATATCTTACACTTTTTCTTGATTGTTATTTAATAAGGCGGTAACTATCCCAATTTCTAAAGTATTTTCATTGCAAGAATCATTTTGCAGAGCGTTTTCAACATTTTGGAAAATCTTTTCAGATTTTTCAGAAGTTAATTTAGTCTCGTTATCTGCTATTAAACCGGTATTAACCGCGTTAAGAACTTCTACTTTTTCATTGGGATTTAGAGTATTATTTTGAGGTAATGTATAATTTGGGTCCACGTAACTCCAAAGCTTTATAATAGCCTTTTCATACAAATTTATTTGATGCTCAGGCATCTTATTTAAAAGATCAGAAGCCGTTTTAAATTGCTTATACTACATAGGGCGAGTGAGAATGCTAGAAGTATGTTGCTTGGGGCATCACTAATTGCTTTTAGTTTTTCGGTTAATATTGATTGCTGTTTTTTTGTAATTGTTTATGTATTGGAAATTTTGTTATAAAAAGCCATGTATTCACAGCCGTCATATATTGATAAATAAAAGGGAACTAAGGTATTTTTTTTAATTAAATCTAACTTCTCATAAGAAATTTCATATGGATTAGTTAACATTTCTAGAATGTATTTTATATATTCTATCGGCACATATTGTATTAAGTCATTAGCTTTATCAAATTCGCCTTGTATTCTATAATTAGACCATAAATGATAGGCTGCTGTTGGATGTGTGCGTAGAAGCACAAAGGCATGTTCATAACATTTAGTGGACATATAATAGTTTCCGGTTTCCTCAATAAGCACAACCTGTTCTATAATACCACTGGGCTAAAACCTGATCTTCAGTATTATTATTTAACAAAAAAATAGATTCTTCAAGTAACGCTTTTGCCTCTTCAAAATTTTTATTTTTCATTAGTAAATCAGAGAATTGACCTGACAAATCCAAGCTGAATTTTATATATAGTACTAGTGCTTGGATAATTTTAAGCTTAGATTCCGGTTCAATAAGTTTTAGCACAGGAAGTATATATTCTGCACATTTGCTATATTGTTCAACTTCTTTTGCAAAGTGATTAAAATATAAATTTGTTGCTGTAATTATATATTTAAATATCTCTTTAGCAGTTTCATTGTATCTATTTAATATACTACATTGAAAAGCAAGACTCATTACTTGAATTTTAGTTAGCGTATCAGGTGTTTTAGGAATGATTTTATCCGGTATCCATTTTATGGATTCACCATCTAAATTTATATTCAAAAAAGCCGGGTCTCTATATTATTTTATAATTTTTCAACAATTCATGATTTTTGTAGCTTTCATATGGATAATTAGACATTAATCTATGCAATAGTGAATGCTTAATTTTTATAGTTTTTTTGGTATCTATTTCAGTTTTTTCGCTATTTAAATGTCCAAATATATAATGCATTACTTCTATAGCTGCACCAACAGTTGGTATAGATGAAAATTTTGAAATTTTACATAGAATTATTATTAAAAGATTATTCTAAAAATAATAACAAAGGAGTTTAAGAAGACAATAGATTTTTTAATTTAAAATGAGACATTGCCTAGAAACAAGTTGATAATTTGAAAAGTTTACGTCATTGCGAAGAAATTACAAAGTAATTGACAAAGCAATCTCAGGATGCTTGACAAGATTGCCACGTCGCTTCACTCCTCGTAAAGCTTTGTTGCGTGGATACCAAATCGTCATTGCGAGCAGCCGTAGGCTGCGTGGCAATCTCATGAAATAATAATAAACTCCTGAGATTGCTTCGTCAAAACTTACAGTTTTTCCTCGCAATGACAAAAATTTTCACATAACCTAATGACAAAAGTAAAATATGAATATATTATTTAATTTTAGAATAATTAAATAATATACATTCAATGAGTGCAGATACTAATATTAGCGATAGCTTAGAAATTGTTACGCAAGATCATTTATCGATTTTTTCTTTAATAAGTTCATCCGACATTATCGGTAAGTCGGTTATGTTGATGTTGCTTATTGCCTCCATTTGGTCATGGGCTATTATTTTGGATAAAATATTTAAGCTAGTGCAAGTGCAGAAAAGAATGCGAGCATTTGAAAATGTGTTTTGGTCTGGTGGAGTATTGGAGCAATTATATGAAAGCATAAAGAGGTCGGTTAATAATCCGCTAGCTTTAATATTCGTATCCGCTATGGATGAGTGTAAAAGCTTAAACACTAAAGGGCTTTCCGATGCATTAAAAAATAACCATAAAGAGCGTATAACGGGTGCAATGTATCTAGCTCAAAATAGAGAAGTCGAAAAGCTTGAGAAGAATTTGAGCTTCTTGGCAACTGTTGGATCAAGTGCTCCTTTCGTAGGTTTATTCGGTACCGTTTGGGGGATTATGCATAGCTTCCAATCGATTGCTACTTCAAAAAATACTTCACTTGCCGTAGTAGCTCCCGGAATTACCGAGGCGTTACTTGCAACGGCTATCGGTTTATTTGCAGCTATTCCAGCAGTAATTTTTTATAACTATCTTATTTCCCGTATTACTCTTATCAATAATAAGATTGAAGATTTTATTAGCGAGTTAAACTCTATATTTTCTAAGGCAATTGATCAGGAGAAAATGTAATGGCTATAAAGCTTGCCGGAAGTAATAGAAAAAGCAAAAGAGCGGTAGTTAGCGAAATTAACGTTACACCGCTTGTTGATGTGATGCTTGTGCTATTAATTATTTTCATGATTACTTCTCCAATGCTTGTTTCAGGTGTAAATGTGGATTTACCTGAGACAAATTCAAGCCCGATTTCAAGTCAAGATGAGCCTTTGGTTGTTACTATCAATAACAAAGGTGAAATTTTCTTGCTTGAAACGCCAATAGAGAGAACGCATTTAACCGACAAGCTTGCAAATATCACTAAAGAAAAAAAGGATGCTAGAATTTTTGTAAGAGGCGATAGAAATGTCTCTTATGGGCAGGTGGTAGAGATAGTTGCTGAAATTCATGCTGCCGGCTTTACTCGTGTAGCTCTTATTTCAAATATTAAAAATAATGAAAAGTAATCAAAATAAGGATAATTTTACGGTTTTCCTTAGCTTCTCTATTCTTCTACACTTACTTCTTTTATATTTTTTTCTATTCGGTATGCCATCGCTTTTTGAAAAATTACCGGAACAGCAAACTATAACTTTTGAGATGTTACCTGTTAGCGATAAACCAAATATCATAACCCAAACAAAGCAAAAAGAAGCCCCTATAGAAAATAAAGACGCTAAAAAGTCTGAGCAGAGTAAGCCTAAAGAGGAAGAACCGCAGCAAGATTTGCCTAAAGAAGAAAAAGCACAAGAGCCTGAAGCTAAAACAATAGAAGAAAAGCCTAAAATAGAAGAGAAAAAACCTATAGAAGAACCAAAGCCGGAAGAAGCGAAAGAAGCGTTGCCTGAGAAAAAAGAAGAAGTAAAGGAAGAAAAGCCTAAAGAAGAGGAAAAAAAACAAGCAGAAAAAAAGAAGAAGCCCGAAGAGAAGAAAGAAGAAGCCGTTGTCAAAAAGCCTGAAGAGAAACCAAAAGAGGTAAAGAAACAAGAGCCTAAAACCGATGAGCTTGATTCTTTACTGAAGAATTTAGAGCAATCCTCTGAAGGGGATAATGTAAAATCCAATAAGCATCAAAGATCAAAAAAAGTTGATAATGCAAAAGAAGCTAAAGGTGTTTATACGGATGGGCTGCCTCTTTCCGATAGTGAAACATCTTTGATAAAAAGACAGATTGAAAGACATTGGAGTAATATACCGGCAGGGGTGAGAGGTAATAATAAGGTAAAAGTTATTATTAGTATTACGTTAGATAAGGCAGGGAACGTTGAACAGGCAAAAGTTAAAGAAAGAATTTGTCCTAATATTCCGGCTAGCATTTGTGAAGCTTTAGCGGATAATGCAATTAGAGCGGTATGGCAGGCAAGCCCTATTGAAAACCTTGATCCTGCACGCTTTAACCATTGGAAAGAGATTAATTTTAGCTTTGATCCAAGTAAATTGTAGGTTGGGCATTGCCCGTGTGGATACCAAATCGTCATTGCAAGCAGCCGTAGGCTGCATGGCAATCCATAAAAAATAATAAAGAAATTCTGTAAATCAGAATTTTTAACTGGATTGCTTCGTCAATTGCTATGCAATTCCCTCGCAATGACGATTTTCGCACCACGCAGGCAAGCCTTTCGCGGGAATGACATTAAGAACCATGCAATAATTTAAAAATATTATTTATCATGTTCGTGGTGATCACCGATTAATTCAAGTCCCATATCTTTTGGCTCATTATTGAAGCAATAATAACAGCAATAACCTATCAAGAATAATAAGGTTGCTCCCACATTAAAAGTAGAGTCAAAGCAGCACTACTAGAGCTTGTTAGCTCAGGTTCTGAAGGTAATAAATCCATAGGGATGTCTTTGTTCATAAAACTTAGTTATTATGTTTACTATTTATAAATAAAAAAACTCTATAACTTTGTCTATTAAAATTACATTTATTTCACAAAGTTTTAAGAGCAGGATAAGTAAATAATAATAAATAGCATAAATTTAGACCGCAATGGACTATCATAGAGCATAATATTTTATCTGTTTTATAATATGCATAACCATAGAAAAAACCGCATATAGTGCTTAAAGCTATATATGCCCCGCCTTGAAAATGTGCAATCCCAAATATTAAAGATACTATAATAACAGCTAAAATCTGCTGTTTTGGTAAAAGACTTTGTAATGTTCTTTGTTAAAAACCCTCGAAAGAAAACTTCCTCAGCCATACATACTAAAAAGAAATTATTAATTGCCCATAATATTGGTAGTATGCTTGGGATTTTAGGCTCAAATAAGACGTAACCGCTTATTAAATGACAGAGTCATAATTATCATTATACACAGAGTGAAAGAGAAAAGAAGGTATACCTTAGAGCATTCTTACTTTCTTGTTTTTCTAAAAACATCTTTCCAAACCAGCTTCTAGAGGTAATTTATACGTCGATCCGGTACTCGAATCCTCACGTATGCTTGTGTACGCTGCGGTTCTGCGTTCCGTGTCTCCTTTAAATTCCTCTCTAGAAGCTGGTTTGGAAAGATGTCTAATATATAAATCACTGACAGAGAAAATTATTAAAGCCGGCATTACCTTATCAAAATTTAGATACATAGAAAACGGTATGGATAATTCCGATAACTGTACTTTATCAATAGCAAGGATATTAAAAAATTCTGGAACTTTATGAAAAGCAAATATAGTAAAACCTAGCGAGATTAATATAAATAATAAGGTTTTTAATACTTTATTTAGCTGTAAATTAAAATAGGCATAGGTAATAGCAGTAAAAATAGATAAAGCCCTAAACTCCTATAATATTTTATTACGCCTTGATATAAAGCGGCTAAAATCGTAATGCCTATGCCTAAATATGCAGGTCTTTTATCACGACAAAAAAAGATATTAAGATTGTTATAACGAGAAAAATGTAGGTGATAGTTAAGGATGGACATATAAACCTTTGTAAAAAACTATTTTTAATATATAATTATTTTTTAGCATTAAAAATAGAAAAATTATTAAATATAGAGATTTTTAATAAATAATAATTGGATTTTAAAAAGAAAATATAAAAGATAATCATAAGAAAAACCAAATATATAGAATTGGGAGATTTTATGAAAGATATAGAATATTGGGAAAAGAATTTTGAAAGTTGTAAGTATTCAGATAAATTAATCGAAAGGCTTTTATTTTTCAATACCCAAGTAAAACAATCTATCGATATTAGAGAAGTTAAAAAAGGTATTTATTATGCTCGTAAATATCATGGTGAGCAAATGCGTCAATCGGGTGACCCTTATTATTCTCATCCAATCGCAGTAACAATTATGGTAGCGGAATTTGTAGCAAAAGAAGTACCTAAACTCTTTACTTTTAGAATGCTACAAGCTGCATTACTTCATGACACTATTGAAGATACTGAACTTACTGAAGAAATGATTAGCAACATTTTTGATGAAGAAGTAGCAAGGCATGTAGCAGGTCTAACTAGAATTAAATCTTGTGGAAAAATAAGTAGCGAGAAAAGTCTTATTTTATTAATTAAACAAAAAAGATACGATACTGCTCTTATAAAACTTTTTGATAGAATACATAATTTACAAACTTTAGGAGCAAAATCGCCTGAAAAAGCTCATAAAATAATTAAAGAGACATTAAAAAGCTTTTTAGTATTAAGTGAAATGCTTGAAATACCTTTAGTTTCAGAGCTTATATATGCTGAATGTTATAAAAATAATTTAAAGTTTAATATAGATTCTACTTTTAATAAAATTATAAATTTTGATTCTTTTCCATTCTCTCAAAATAAGTTACTCCCATGAAGAAAGTTATACCTACCGGAATGAAAATTAAAAATAATCCCCAATATCCTAAATAATTGGTAATATAAACTAAACCAAATGACGTTATAATATAAGTAAATAATTTTGCTATTGCACTTAGCATACTAGTATACGTAAATCTCTTAAAAACCGGAAAATATTTATAAAATATAGGAGCTGCTGGTATGTGATCAAATACGAATAATGCAGCTAAACATTGAAAAATAAAAATATATAAAGGAGTAGGGTTATAATTTAACATTATAGGAAAAAAAATGAGAGAGGTAAAAAATAGATATAATTTTACCTTTAGGATTTTTAAAGGATGGATTTTATAGCTAATAAATGCAAGAGCGATAATACCGAGTAAATCTATTATAGATACCCAAAAATTTTGATTTATAATTTGATTCGGAGTAAATCCGCATTCTCTTTTTAATATATCACCGCAATATATATACACGAAATAAAAACACGGTGGTCTAGCACACTGGATAAAGAAATACCAAATAGAAGTGGCGTTTGGAACTTTTTGATCTAGAACATCTTTGTCAATGTCTTCAAGCATAATATTATTTTCTTGAAGTCTTAGTTTTAATTTGTTTCTTTTATTTGAAAATGCATCTGCTTCTTTTAAACTAGTCCTTGCAATAGTACCTACAAAAGCGATAGTTGCACCAACGAAAAAGGCTATACGCCAACTTGATTCATATTGATAAATATTTTGATTAGTAAAAATTGATGCAATACCTAGTGCTACCGTCGTGCCTACGGCAGAAAATACGGTTATAATTGCTACTAATGGATATTGTATAGGAGGAGATGAATTTTCGGTTAAATACAGCTCTGCACCTCGTGCTTCTGCAGTTGCCGACATACCTTGAATTATACGACATATAGTAAGAACCCAAGAGGCTGTTATACCTATCTGTGCATATGTTGGCATGCTGCCTATAATCACACAAGTAATAGCCATTAATAGGGTAGTTAAAATAACTACAATCTTACGTCCAAAATGATCGCCTATATACCCAAATATTAATGCTCCTATAGGTCTTAGCAAATAGGTAGAACAGAAAGAAGAGGCAGTAAGCAACGAAAAAGTGAAAGGATCATATTCTGGAAAAAATAAATTATTTAAAAGCACCGCCATATGCACATAAAGCATAAGATCAAAATACTCTAGAAATGTACCTATAGAAAGTAATCCGACAGCTTGTTTTTGTTCTTTATTGAAACTTCTTTGTTCTATTTCGTAGCCTAACATAACCTTTATTATAATTAGATTGCAAAATAAGCTTATACTGTTGTAGTTAAAAGTCAATAGAAGAATTAAGAATTTTTAATAAATATTGTTACTAAATATCTAGGTTCCGTAAAGTTATCTAACCTGAAATTTTTAAATTATCTATTTTTCTCTAAAAGCTTTAAATGCAGTATCAGTAACGGGATCAAGTAAATATCTAAGTAGTGTTCTAGTACCGGTTACGATTTGTACCTCAGCTTGCATACCGGGGTGTAATTCAAGATTTTTAACTTTAGCAACTTTGTTAAATTCATCCATATCGATTTCAACTCTTGCAACATAATAATTATCTTGTTGTTGTCCCGGGTGCTGTCTTTCATCTTGTACTATATCGGGAGATATGCTTACTACTTTACCGGTAAATGTTGGAGTTGTTCTTGATTTAAATGCACTAAAACGTATTTTTGCAACTAATCCCTCATGTACTGAGTCAATATTTTTTTGAGATACCTTTGCTTCTATTATTAATGGGTCATTAATTGGTGAAATTTCCATAATAGTTTGTCCGTGACCTATAACACCGCCTATTGTATGATATTTTAAATTATTAACTATACCGTCAACAGGTGATCTGATTATCACACGATTAAGCGAATCCGTCAGGGAATTATATTTTTCTTTAAGAGATGCTGTTTGTACTTGAGCTTCACGAAGCTCTGTTAAAGTCCGTTCAATGTATTTATTTTGTTGATTTATAATTTTAATTTGAGTTTCGGTAATAGCATGGCGTATTCCTGCTATTTCAGCTTCAGTTGTTGCAACATCGCTTTTTGAAGCGGCAACTTTTGCCTCTTGGTCTAATAAGGCTGCTTTTTGTACAAAGCCTTTTTCTTTTAACGTTCTTAAAGCTTTTAAACGGTCTTGATAAACTTCAGCAGTTTTGGAGGCGGCAACTTTTTTTGCTTCTAAACCTTCAATTTTTTTCTCAAGTTGAGCAATATTTTGATGTAATGCATCTTTCTCTGAGTTATATACTTCTTTTCTAGATCTAAATAAATTTTCCTGCGTATGAATTATTTTAGCTACTTCCGGTAAATTTATATCCTGCATTAGAAAATCAGAGAATTCGATTTGTTCTAAATTATCACGTTCGGCAATTAAACGATTTTCAGTTGCTAAAAAATTACGGTACTGACCAAGGATATTTTCATGTTCGCTTTTTATTCTAGTTTCTTCAAGTTCTATTAACTTATCGCCTTCTTTGACTTTATCACCTTGCTTAACATAAATAGCATTGATTATTCCGCCTTCATGATGTTGAATCGTTTTTTTATTTGTGCTTGGCATTACGATACCGACAGCTACAGCACCGCTATCAAGCGGAGCAAGAGCTGACCATAATCCGCCTATTAATACTAAAAAGATAATAACATAAATACCGAAAAGTATAGGTAACCTTGCAGCTTGGGCTACGTTATTACGATCTTTATCGGTTTTCTTGGTAATAAAATTAACAAACCTATCAAGTTTTACTAATAAGAATTCTATAGCATGAGAGGTTTTCCTTAATGTAGTATTTATTAAAGCTTTACGTTTAGAACTTTGACCTTTAAGGTTTAACGCATCTTCTCTTAAGGATAATAATTGTTTTAATTGTTCCGGAGTAATTTGAGGTTTATTGTGTTTTAAGTCCTGCATAATATTTAATCATTATTATATTTAGTCAGCATTGTTTGTATTTTGCGTCATTGCGAGCGGGCATTGTTGCGTGGATACTGAAGGTCGTCATTGCGAGGAAAAACTGGTTCACGCAATAATGCCAATCAAACCATGATATGACATTTTAGTTATTAATATGAATTGTACCGCTTTTTAAAGTTTTAAAGTGTTTTTGAATCTCTTCTTCCGTTCCGTAAACTGCAACGGCTCCATCCTGTAATATTAGAATTTTATCAACAACGGATAATACAGATGGTCTATGTGAAATTACAAGAACTGCTATTCCTTTAAGTTGTGCTTGTTTTAAGGCACTTGCAAGGGCAACTTCACCTGCCTCATCTAAATTAGCATTAGGCTCATCTAAAATGATGAGTTTTGGATTACCGTAAAAAGCTCTAGCAAGCCCGATACGTTGTCTTTGACCACCTGATAGATTAGAGCCTGCAGGACCGATATCAGAATCATAACCGTCAGGGAATCTTAATATCATTTCATGAGCTCCGGCTATTTTAGCTGCTTCAATAACTTTTTGTGGGTCGGCATTTTCTTCCATTCTAGCTATATTTTGTTTAATACTACCACTAAAAAGTTCTATTCCTTGAGGAAGATAGCCGACATGTCTACCGAAATCTTCTCTATTCCAACGATAAATTTCAGCACTATCTAAACGTACGGAACCTGATGATTCTTTCCATACCCCGACTATGATTTTAGCTAAAGTTGATTTTCCTGTAGCCGAAGGACCGATAATTGCTAACACTTCGCCCGGTTGTACTGCAAAACTAACACCTTTTAAGATATATTTCGGTACGGGAGGTTGAGGTAAATGTTTCGGTATAGGATGAGCATAATAAACATTTTCAACAGTAAGATGACCATCAACGTTCGGAATCGGCATCGCTTCGTCTCTAGAAGAATAAGTGTTAAATAAATTATTAATGTTTTTGTATGATTTAATAGCACCGCTCATACTTTTCCATAGGTCAATAGCATTATCGAAAGGAGCAAGAGCTCTACCGACTATGATAGAACTCATAATCATATTACCGGGAGTCATATCTGCACTGTGAGATTTTACAACAATGTAAGCACCGACTCCGGTAACAGCCATTTGCATTATGTTACGGATAAACCTTGAAAAGTTAGAAATAACACCGTTACGATAGCTAGCAACCGATTGCTTATCAAGTGCTGATATGTTAAATTTATGCCAATTTTTTGTAACATTTTTCATCATTCCCATTGCTTCAATTGCTTCTGCATTTCTGTTTGCAATATCGGCTTGTGTCATACCTTTTATCGAAAATTCGGTAGCTTCACCTAGCATCTTATTAGTAGCCGCTGCGTTAAAGAAAGCGGTTGAAACTATGATAATTGCACCAAAAACGGTAATAAGACCGATATATGGATGAATTGAAAAAATAACCACAATATAGATAAGGCTCCAAGGGGCATCGAATAAAGTATTAATTCCGGTACTTGTTAGGAATGTTTTGACGGCTTGAAAATCACGTAATAATTGGCTAGAACCCATATTTGCTCGTGTTGCAGCTGCAGAAATTGAAGAAGCAAAAATTACGGGAGCTACTGTTCTATCAAGCCATTCTCCTACCTTTATAAGTGTAAAAGAACGAGCAATTTGTAATAATCCATAAACAAAATAAATATATGCGATTATTATCGATAAAAATAATAATGTTTGTAGATTACCGCTTCCAAGGACTCTATCAAGCACTTGTAGTGAGTAAAGAGGAGTAATTAACATTAGTAAGTTAATTACAAAAGCAAACCAAAAGACTATCCAAAAAGCTGTTCTACATTCGCCTAATGCTATTACTAGCGGGTTTTTTTTATTTAGATTATTATTTTTATTATCCATATTAGTTATATTATAAATAATTATTAATTAGTTCTTCAGCAATTTGGACACTGTTTAAAGCTGCTCCTTTACGTAAGTTATCACATGTGATCCATAGATTTATCGTGTTAGGTTTACTTATGTCATTTCTAATGCGGGAGACATATACGGCATCTTCGCCTACCACTTCAACGGGTGAGATATAAGCAAGGTCATTATTATTAGAAATTGTAACAATTCCATCTGCATCTTGTAATATTTCTTCGACTTCTTTGGCATCAATTTTATCGTTAAATTCTATGTTAACCGATATAGAATGACCGATAAATACCGGTACTCGCACGGAAGTAACACTAGCTTTAAAGTGATTGCCTATAATTTTGTTTAGTTCAAAAGCAATTTTTGCTTCTTCACTTGTATAGCCGTCTTTATTTAAATCACCTATATGAGGAAATAGATTAAATGCAATCTGTTTTGGAAATTTCTTAGGATCATTCTCTCCAAAAACATATTTAGATTTTGTTTGGTCGTAGAGTTCGTCCATTCCTGCTTTACCCGCTCCTGATACTGATTGATAAGTAGATATCACTACTCTTTTAATCTTTATTTCATTATCTAGCGGTTTTAATGCTACTGCAAGCGGAATTACTATACAGTTAGGGTTAGCTATGATATTTTTAGTATTAAACTCTTTAAGTGTTGATAAATTAACCTCAGGTATAATTAACGGCACTTGATTATCAACTCTAAAAAGTGAGGATTTGTCTATAACTATACAGTTACTAGCAGTAGCTTTTGGTATAAATTCTTTTGAAACTTCTGAACCTGCACAAAAAAAAGCAATATCGATATCGTCAAAATTTAAATTTTTTAAACTATTAATTTGTAGTATTTTTTCTCCAAAGCTTACTTCCCGCCCTAGAGAGCTATCTGAAGCTATAGCATGAATTTTATTAATGGGGAAATTACGCTCAGCTAGAATATTTAGAGTTTCACGCCCTACATTTCCTGTAGCTCCGATTACTGCAATATTGTATTTTTTAGTCATTTTTATTTATTAATCCGATGAGTTTTTCACCGCCGATAATATGGAAATGGAAATGAAAAATAGTTTGTCCCGATTTCTCGCCTTTATTAGTTATTAAACGATAACTGTCTTTATCTAAACCCGTTTCATTTGCTATATCAGAAATTTTAGCAAAAAAATGTTTTATTTCATCTATGGAAGCTTTAGAGATAAAATCGGCATAATCTATAATATTCATTTTTAGGTATTACTAATAATATGCACGGGTGCTATATCTTTGAATGCTAAAATTTGTTCGTCTTCATAAATTATTTCTGCCGGAAGATTTTTATCTATAATTTTTGCAAAAATATTTTCTTTATTATATATCATTTTATTCCTGTTAAAAGCTTTATTGCATGGCTTGAGAAACGCACTCGATGTCATCCCCGTGAAAACGAGGATCCAGGAAAACATATAAAAACTTGTTTTTATATGTTTACTTTATCAAAAAATAATTTTTGTAAAAATATTAAGCTTTACTAGATTCCTGCTTTCGCAGGAATGACATTAAGGACATTTTTCTATTCATTAAACGAGTATATTACGTTTTAGAAATTTTAATTCAGCTTCAATGCTAGAGTTGGCAATTATTATATCTTCTAGTCGGTAATTATTTCTTTTTAAATAATTTTCTCTAATATCTGAAGCAAAAAAAGCCGAAGCCTAATATTTAAACTATCTTAAATATAAACTTTAACTCTTCGATATTAATCGCCGTAACGATTATATTCGCTATTACGGCAATAGCAACCACTAACCACATTTTATGGTATAATGCCTAAAATATACTTAAAAGAGCAGCTATCCATGAAAAGCCTTCTTCAATAACAATAAAATTATTATTTTTTTATGTGGAGTTAATGTATATTGCGTATATATTCATTATTTAAGTTTAAGCCTTGAAAATTCAAGGGACAATAATTAACTAAATTGGATTAGTCAAGTATACTCGATGAACTTCAAAAATTGGCTACGTCGTTCTACAAGAGCTGCGGTACTCACGTATTAAGTATACGCTGCGTTCCTTGCCTTGTGAACTCCTTGCTCTTTTTGAAGTTGATCTTCGTATAATAATTCTGCATTTTACTTCAGAGTAAAATATTACGTTATAGTACTTAATTAACAACTTAATATCAATAAATTTTATATAATTTTATATTATGTCAGATAATTTAGCCTTACATGGCACAACAATACTTTGTTTAAAAAAGAACGAAGAAATAATTATAGCGGCAGACGGACAGGTGTCGCACGGCAATACGATATTAAAATCCGGTGCTAGGAAACTACGGACTATAGCAAACAATAAAATTATTGCCGGTTTTGCAGGTGCTACGGCTGATGGACTTGCTTTATTTGAAAAACTTGAAGCAAAAATAGAAAAATACTCACATAATCTACTTAGAAGTGCAGTTGAGCTTGCAAAAGATTGGCGTAGCGATAAATATTTGAGACGTTTGGAAGCAATGATGATTGTTGCCGATCGTAGTCATATATTAATTTTAACCGGTAACGGTGATGTCGTAGAGCCTGAAAATAATGTTGCAGCAATAGGTTCAGGCGGTTTATTTGCACTATCTGCCGCTCGTGCCCTAATGTCTTACGATAATAATCTAACTGCTGAAGAAATTGCTTTAAAATCTATGAATATAGCTGCAGATTTGTGTGTATTTTCTAATCATAATATTATAATGGAAAAAGTTGTATGAAAGCTACTAAAACTACTTATAAAAAAGACCCTATGGGGCTTCCCCCTTCTCAAATAGTTAATGAACTTAATAGGTTTATCGTAGGTCAAGAAAAGGCCAAAAAAGCCGTTGCTATTGCACTTAGAAATCGTTGTCGTCGTAAAAGAGTAGAAGGTAATTTACGTCATGAAATAGTACCGAAAAATATTTTAATGATCGGTTCAACCGGAGTCGGTAAAACGGAAATAGCAAGACGCCTTGCAAAGTTCACTAATTCTCCTTTCTATAAAATAGAAGCAACTAAATTTACCGAAGTCGGATATGTGGGGCGTGATGTAGAGTCAATAATTCGTGATTTAGTCGAAATAGCCGTTAATACTGAAAAAACTTTAGCAAAAACAGAAGTAGATATTAATGCCCGTGAAAAAGCGATAGAGAGAATATTAGATAGTTTAGTAGGTAAAACTTCTACTAGTGAGACTAGAGAAAAGTTCAAAGAAAAAGTTTTAAACGGCGAACTTGATGATACGGAAATCGAAATTAGCGTAGCTGATACTACACCTGTCGGCGGTGGAAGTTTTGAAATACCGGGCATGCCGGGAGCATCTATGGGCGTTCTTAATCTTGGCGATATGATTGGACGAGCCCTTGGCAGCAGTAAGACTAAAACAAAAAAAATGCTAGTTAAAGATGCTATGGCTACTATTATACCTGAGGAATCAGAAAAATTAATAGACCAAGAAAAAATTATTCAGCAAGCTATAAGTTTAGCTGAAAATGACGGTATAGTTTTTATTGACGAAATTGATAAAATAGCTTCGACTGGTAGTTCCGGAGCAAAAAATGCCGAAATAAGTAGAGAGGGAGTGCAAAGAGATTTGCTACCTTTGATAGAGGGAACGACGGTTAATACTAAATATGGACCGGTTAAAACCGATCATATATTATTTATTGCTTCAGGTGCTTTCCATATTGCTAAACCTTCTGATTTATTACCGGAGTTACAAGGAAGGTTACCGATTAGAGTAGAATTAAATTCGCTTACCAAAGATGATATGATTAAAATATTGCTTGAGCCTGAAACTAGTTTAATAAAGCAATATTCGGCGTTAATAGGTACTGAAGACGTGCGTCTTGAATTTGCTGCTTCTGCTATTGAGAAGATAGCGGATTATGCGATCACCGTTAATTTAGAAGTCGAAGATATAGGGGCTAGAAGGCTGCATACTATACTTGAGAATTTGCTTGAGGATATAAGCTTTGAAGCTAGCGAAATGAAAGGCAAAAAAATAACTATCGATGATAAATTCGTAGAAAATCAATTATCAAAAATAATAACTAATCTTGACCTAGCTAAGTTTGTTCTATAGTATGCTTTTCCGATTAATAGTTGAGATAATTCCTATCATTCCGTGGCTTGACCACGGGATCTCATAAAGTAGTCTGTAGTAGTATATTTGATGAGATCCTGCAATCAAGTCGCAGGATGACAAAATGGCATTTTAAGAAAAATTTCATGATAATTCATATAGCAAGTCTAATGTTGAATGGAATTGATATTATCGACGTTGACGTGCAGGTACAAATATCACCGGGTATCCCTGCTTTTATACTATAGTAGGGCTTGCCGATAAAACTATAGCTGAATCAAAAGAACGAGTTAAAGCAGCGTTATCTTCTATAGGGCTTGCACTACCTACTAAAAAGATTTTAATAAATTTAGCTCCGGCAGATTTAGTAAAAGAAGGAAGCCATTTTGATCTTGCGATTGCCTGTTCGATACTTAACACAATGAATATTTTATCGGAGCTTGAAATATCGGAATATTTGATAATAGGAGAGTTATCATTAGACGGTTCAATCTTACCGGTAAGCGGAGCTTTACCTGCAGCGATTGGGGCTTCTGCTAGAGGTAAAGGTCTCATTTGTTCAAGTAAAAACAGCTCGGAAGTTGCTTGGTCGGGTAATTAATATACTTGTTGCAGGTAATTTAATTGAACTAGTAAATCATTTTAAAGGTTCACAAGTTTTAACTCCTCCGGAAGCTAAATTGCAAGATGAGCCGATAAATTATCCCGATTTTAAAGATATAAAAGGTCAAAAAATTGCTAAACGAGCTTTAGAAATTGCAGCATCAGGTGGACATAATCTTTTAATGTTCGGCCCTCCCAGAACCGGTAAATCAAGGCTTACTGCCTGTCTTCCCAGTATACTACCTAAAATGTCTACAAAAGAAATTTTAGAATGCAGCACGATTACAAGTATTGCAGGAAAATTTTTAGACGGTAAACTTACCAAAGCAAGGCCGTTCAGAACTCCGCATCATTCATGCTCACTTGCCGCTATGGTCGGCGGCGGTGTCGGAAAAAAAGTAAAGCCTGGGGAAATTACGCTAGCTCATAACGGAGTATTATGTTTAGATGAACTACCTGAATTTCCACAGCATGTTATTGATGCATTAAGACAGCCTATTGAAAACGGTGAAATACTAATCTCAGGATCAAACGCTCATATAAAATATCCGGCAAATTTCCAGTTAATAGCAGCTATGAATCCTTGTAAATGCGGTTATTTAGGTGATCCTTATAAAGAATGTATGAAAGCTCCAAAATGTGCTAGTGACTATCAAATGAAAGTATCGGGACCTATTATGGATGGATTTGATTTGCATATAGAAGTCTCTAGTATTAATGTTTATAATTATGATCTTATTGATTATAGTTCTGAAGAAAATTCTAAGGATATAGCTGCAAGAGTCAAGAAAGTGCGTTTGATTCAAGAAAAGAGATATGAGGGTTATAATATTAAAACAAATAATAGATTAGACAGGCAGTTATTAATAGATTACGCTATGCCTGCGGATGAAGGAAGAGATTTACTAGAATGAAGCGGCAAATAAATTTCGTTTATCAATGCGTGCTTATAATCGAATATTAAGGGTAGCACGTACGATTCGATCTTGAGAATACGGATGAGGTCTTGAAAATGCATATTGCAGAAGCTTTGAGCTATCGTAAAATGGAATTTAATAATATTTAATTAGATAGGAAAATATGAGTACTATAATAAGTTTTGATTACGCTATAAAATATTTGCTTAAGGACAAAGGTGATTACGAGATAGTTGAAGGGTTTATCTCGGCAATACTCAAAGATGCTGGTTATAGTTCTATTAAAATAAAAGCCTTATTAGAAAGTGGCAGTAATAAAGAAAATGATAGCTTAAAATCTAGCGTAGCAGATGTAATTGTGGAAGATGAAGAAGGGCATAAATATATAGTGGAAATAGATAAATCCTATACAAATCTTTTTATGCATAAAGCTTGCTTTAATAGTAGCAGATTAATAGTAGATAGTATTTCAAAAAATGATGATTACTCCACAATTAAAAAATATTTCATATTAATTTATTATATTTTCCTTTTGCTGATATGAAAGCACCTTTATATTACGGTAAGACTATTTTTAGAGAAGTTGATAAAAAACACCCTATGAAATTTTCTTTGGGAGATATGAGAGGTAAAATATTTGATTTATGTAATGTATTTCCAGAATATTTTGTAATATCAGTACCATTATTTAATGATGTTATAAGAGATGAATTTGATGAATGGCTATATGTAGTAAAACATTCTGAGTTAAGAAAGACTTTAAATCACCATATATGAAAAAGGTCGCAAATCGACTTAATATACTTAAGATGACTCTTAAAGAGCAGATAGTTTATTGTGCATACATGAATAAGAGCTTTAAAGAGCGTGATTATATAGTTTCTGCTGAAGAAAAAGGTAGAGAACAAGGTATGGCAAAAGGAATAGAAGAGGGGAGAAAAAAAGTAGACAAGAAGGTGAAGTTACAAAAAGTATAAAATAGCAAAAAAGATGTTAATGAAAAAACACTCGATAGAAGAAATACATGAGATTACTGAATTATCTATAAAAGAAATAGAGCGATTAAAAGCAGAAATTGAGAACCTTAAAAAATAACTATCTTTAATGACAAAAATTTACTTTATAGCCGGTGAGGTGTCAGGAGACTTTGTAGGTGGTCGTATAATTCAGCATTTAAGAAACAATACAGGAGTAAAGTTTGTTGGTGTTGGCGGCAAATATATGGAGGAAGCCGGTAGCTTTAAAAGCTTATTTCCTATTACTTCCATAAATTTAATGGGTTTTGTAGAAATTTTACCTCATATTTTTAAGCTTAAAAAATTAATTGATAAAACTGTAGAAGATATAATAAATAGTAAAGCTGATTTATTAATTACCATAGATTCACCAGAGTTTACTTATCGTGTGGCAAAGCGGGTAAGAAAACTTTTACCAAAGCTGAAAATGATTCATATCGTTGCACCGTCAGTTTGGGCATATAAAGAGGGTAGGGCAGTAAAATACGCTAAAATTTATGATTGTTTATTTGCTTTACTACCGTTTGAACCTCCATATTTTACTAAAGTCGGTCTTGATTGTAGATATATAGGTCATCCGATTATGGAGCAAGAGTTTTATAGTGATAAAATAGCTTTACATGCAGAGTTTAAAATAGATGAGAATGAGAGAGTTTTATGTGTTACTCTTGGTAGTAGAAAGGGTGAGATTCTAAGGCATTTATCGGTTTTTGTTTCTTCTATTGAAGAAATATTCAAGAGTTGTAATAATCTTAAAGTTATATTTACTCTTGCAAATCCTGCTCATGAGGCAATAATAAAACCGTTTTTAGAAGATGTTAAGTTTAATTATTTATTTTCAAGTGAGAGACTTAAAACTTATGCTGTTGCGGATGTAGCTCTAGCAAAATCCGGTACTAATACTTTAGAGATAGCAGCTTCCGGTACTCCTATGATTGTAGCATATAAGATTAATATTTTAAGTTTTCTTATCATTAGGCTATTGATAAAAATAAAATATGTTACGTTAATAAATATTATAGCTGATAAAGAAATAATTCCGGAATTTATCCAATTTAATTGCCGAGCTAATCTTATTAGTAATAAGCTTCAAGAGTTATTATTTAATTCTAAAAAAGCTTATGAGCAGGTAATAGAAAGCCAAAAAATTTTGCAGCAATTAGGATTTAAATCAAACCGATTACAGCTAAATTCAGAAAGCTTTAGACACGATGAATTTAAAGGCAAGCTAGCTAGGCGTACAAAAGTACGTGAGCATAGGTTTAGCTTGGAAAATTCGCTTGTATCAAGTGATCGAGATGACGCTGTACCTTCTTATATAGCTGCAGAAATTATTAAACAGGAGTTCTTAGAACCTAAAATAAAGTTGTTAAAAGAGAAAGATTAGTACTTGAACCGGTGATCCATAACGTTTTCTGAATTATAATAAACATTAATATTAATATAATAACAAAATATATTTCCATGTTTTTTCTTATAGTATTAATTTTTTTCATTAAAATTTCTAAATCATTGGAAATTTTTTTGTATTCCTCATTGTTATCAGAACGCATTGTTGTCAAGAAACCGGATAAGTTTCCTAACTTATTTTGTAAAGCTTTTAACCTTTTAGTATGTTCTTCGTGTTTTAGATCGGTATTGTGATCGTGTATCATAATATATAATGTCCATTATAAGATCAGTATTAACGCCGGTATAGTAATATGAACTATGAATAAAGATTTATATTTTTTGTTTGTAATAAAAATTCCAACTTTTCATTTCACAGGAGTATACTATTGTTATAGTAAATTGGTTTGCGTTATTAATTTGTTGCTCATTAATCATCTAGTTTTAATATTTTAATTACCAAATATTAAAACTATTGATTTATTTAGCAAAAACTATATAATTTAAATTTAGCAAATATTTAACTTCAACCAAACTTTAAGTTAGTTTTACTATATGTTGTTTCAAATGTCAAGAAAAAACCATATTTCATGGTAATTTTTTATCAATATTTCTAAGCCTTATAAAAATAATAGTTATTATGTTAAAAAACCTATTAAAAACTAAACTTTTTTTAGTTATAATATCTCTAACTATATTTATTACTTTGCTAAATTTTAGTATATTTTATATTTTTGTGCCGGGTAATCTTACTCAAAATAAAACGATAATTATTGAACCTAAATTATCCGTAAATCAAATAGTTACAAAACTTTATTCTAATGAAGTAATCAAATATCCGAGAATTTTTAAGGTAATTGCTAAAATTTATTCTATAAAAAGACCTCTTCAAAGCGGTGAATATGTGTTTACCCGTAATATATCGCCTCTGCAAACTTTAAGAATATTAGCAAGCGGTAAATCTATAATACACAAGATAATTGTACCGGAAGGTACGGTAGTTAGTAAGGTTATAAAGAAAATTAATGAAGAAAGTCGTTTACTAGGAGAGATAAAAGGGATAATACCGGAAGGTTTTTTAATGCCTTCCACGTATTTTTTTTCTTATGGAGATCAAAAAGAGCAGATAATCGATCAAATGAGAAATTTAATGTCTGCTAATTTAGATAAGGTAATGCAAAATCTTTCACCGGATTCTCCGTTAAAAACTAGACTTGAGATATTAACGCTAGCTTCGATAATTGAAAAAGAGGCCGGCTCAAATGCAGAAAAGCCTATTATAGCAGCAGTATTCATTAATCGTTTAAAGAAAAATATGAAGCTACAAGCCGATCCAACTACTATATATGCTTTGACTGAGGGTAAATTTAAATTAGCAAGAGCTTTAACAAGAAAAGATTTATTGCAAGAACTACCCTATAATACTTATTATATAAAAGGTTTACCACCCGGTCCGATTTCTTGTCCGTCGTTAAAATCTTTAGAAGCAGTGGTAAAACCTGCTAAAACGGATGCATTATTTTTTGTAGTTGACGGTAAAGGCGGGCATAATTTTTCTAACAATCTTAATGATCATAATAGATTTGTTGAAACTTATCGAAAAAGTTTGATTAAAATAGCTGAGCCGGAAATTGATCCTGAAAAATAAAAAGAAAATTATGAATAATACCGAATTTAGTAAAATAGCCGAAATAACAATTGCATATATAGCAGAAAAGATAGAAGAGCAAGATAAAGAAGCAAGTATAGACGTAGATTTACAAGGCGATATATTAAATCTTGATACTGATAAAGGTATATATGTAATAAATAAACAAAGTGCCGCCAAAGAAATTTGGTTGTCGTCGCCGGTTAGCGGTCCTTATCATTTTTTTTATGAACAAGGAAAATGGAAAAATGGAGCAGGATTTGAGTTGATGGCTATTTTAACTGAAGAACTTAATATTAAATTTGATAATATATGAAAGATTTTGAAACTATCGATAATGCTAAAAAAGTTTATGATTTAATAATAAAAAATGCACCTGCCGATGCATCTATATTCCTTGATGTTGACGATACCCTTATAACTCCTAAATCAAAAACTTTTAAGAAGCCACCTTATAATCAAATGATTGATAGAATTAAGGAAAATAAAAGTAATTATGACAGTTATGAAGAAATTGTCAGTAATTGGCGGCTGCAGCGAAAAGTAATATTAATTGATGAAGAGTGGGTAGAAGTTATAAACAAGCTCAAGGCAAAGTTTCCTGTTTATGCTCTTACACAAATGAATACGGGAGAGTTCGGTAGTATTCCTTCGATGCAAGATTGGAGGTATAAAGAATTAAAAGAGCTAGGTATAGAGTTTTTGGATAATGAAAAATTAGCAATTTATAATTCAGGACAAAATGATGATGCTATTTTTTATAAAGGTATATTCATAACCGGTAATCACTCAAAAAGCGGTACTTTATCAAAATTTTCTAAAGATTTAAATTTAAAAGATTATTTTATTGTATTTGTTGATGATCGGGAAAAACATGTGGAAGATATAGGGAATTATTGTAAAAATAATAATATAGGTTTTTTAGGTATTTTATTTGACGGGCTTAAAAATCTAAAAGGTATCCCTGATCCAAAACTTGCCGAATTTCAAGAATCATATTTAATAGAAAACGCTAAATGGCTTGAAGATGAAGAAGCTTATGAATTGCAAGGTGTATGTCATTCCCACGAGGCATTGTTGCATAGATAGGTTTTTCCGTCATTGCGAGGAAATTACGTAAGTAATTGACGAAGCAATCCAGTCAAAAATTCTGATTTACAGAATTTTTTTATTATTTTTTCTAGATTGCCACACAGCCTACGGCTGCTCGCAATGACGACTCGATATCCACGCGGGAATGACGTCGAGAGTTGCACAACAATCTAAATAATCTCTAAAATCCCTGAGTTTTGAAAATGTACTTTCTAAAAAATTTTTTGATAATACTTGTAATTCTAATTCCAAATCTAGTATTAGCAAACACTTATCGGCAGATAAATTACAAAATAACCCCCTTATCTAATACTCCTGTTTCTGCTATCAAGATTGAAATCGAAATAATCGGGGATATGGATGGAGCAGTTGTTTTAGATTTACCCTATGCTTGGGCAAGCAGTTCATACTATCAGCAAATTAAAAATGTTAAGCTAGAATATCCTATCGGCAAGTTGCAGTTTAGACATCAGGACTCGAATGAAGCTATTTTTAATACGGGAACAATCAATATTATCCGTTTAAGCTACGAAATATATCAAAAAGCCGGTAATCCTTGTGATATCCATGAAACAATAATTAGACAAAATTTAATTCATTCACCGGGTTATGGGCTTTTTGCTACTCCCGGTGATCTAAATGGAAATGACATAGTAGAGTTTAATATTGAATGGAATAATATTTCTGATAGCTGGAAAACAATATCAGATTATGGTCTTGGTAAAAGCGTGAAATTTAAAGCTATGCCGATTGCATTATATAGTGCAGTTTATGCAGCAGGTGATTTACGTGTTTACAAAATTGTTGATCAAAAAAATCCTGTATATCTTTCGTTACATGGTCAGTTTGATCTTAAAGATCAAGAAATATCTTCTTATATAAATAAAATTATTAAGGGACAAAGAGCATTTTTCCATGATAATGATTTTCCGTATTATCTAATAAGCTTAATCGAAGGCGATCAACCTAGACATATGGGCGGAACAGTTTTAACTCATAGTTTTACCGCGTTTATTCCTCAAGGTTTGGACAAACAGGATTATATAACGTTATTTGCTCATGAACATCTGCATAATTGGATAGGGAAGAAAATACGTAATAACTTAGAAGGATTAAATTATTGGTGGAGTGAGGGGTTTACCGATTATTATGCACGTGTTTTAGCTTTGCATTCTACAGTTATAACACTTGAAGAATTTATAGAAGAATTTAACCAATTCTTTAAAGATTATTATTTATCAGCTGTAATAAACGAGCCTAATAATTTAATCAAAACAGATTATTGGAAAGATTATGCAGTACAAAGATTGCCATATTATCGTGGGTTTGTTTTTGCACTTTATTTGGACAGCCTCATTAAAGAGAATAATAAGAGTAAATCGCTGGATAATGTTATGCTTGATTTATTTAAAACCTCAAAAGAACAAGAATTTTCAAGCGATTATTTTAAAAAAATAGTTAAAAATTATGTTCCAAAAGGGATATAAAGAGATAAACGAATATACAGAACAAGGTAAAACTATAGATTTCGCTGATGTTGCTAAAGTTCTGCCGATCGAGAAAATAAAAATGGGGGCATATGATCGTGGTTTTGATAGAGATGCTTTAATAAATAATTATACAATAAAAAATATTGACGAAAATAGTAATGCTTATAAATCTGGACTTAGAAACGGGGACATAGTTATAAAATATGATTTTCCTAAATGGGGTTCTCCTGATCAGATAGTTACAATCAAAACAACTAGAGGCGAGTTTAAATTTAGACCTGAAAGTGCTAATAAAAAAGATATATACAGGTTCAAGCCTAATTTGTCTGAAGAAGATAAGCTAAAAATCAAAAAGTTTTTTAGTTTTTAAATCTTTTACAATAAAATAATTAACAATTAATAATAGAATTATATCGAAAATATCTCTTTTCTTTCCTTTATTTTTATGTATTATCCAAAAATAAAATATAAACTAGACATCTTTCCAAACTCGCTTATAGAGAGGAATTTGTAGAAGATACTTCACCTCGAACCGCAGTATACATACTAGTACGTGAGGATTTGAGTACCGGATCGACGTATAAATTAACCTCTAGAAGTAGAGTTTCGAAAGATGTCCACTAAAGAAAGAGGTGTACAATGAATTCTCTATTAAAAGTATTACATCCGAATAGAGTTGTAGAAGATTTAAATACAAATTCTTATGCTCTAGATATTGTTAAAATAATTATGGGAGTAGCGGCTATTTTTGCTTCGTCCCAAATAAGCATTCCTATAAAACCGGTAGCAATTACGATGCATAGCGTAATACTTTATATTATCGCTTTTACTTATAGTCCACGTCTTAGTTTTCTAACTATACTAACTTTCATTTTTGTAGGTATAATGGGTTTGCCGGTATTCTGTAAATTTTCTAGCGGGATAAATTATTTTTTAGGAGCAGCAGGGGGCTATTATTTCGGCTTCTTAATCGGAACTCCTGTTATGAGTGCTTTAAAGGATAAGCTAGCTGAGAATTTTGTAAATGTTACTATAATTTGTATTATCGGTCATACTATATTTTATCTATTCGGCGTTAGCTGGCTTGCAAGTATGATAGGCTTAAAACAAGCAATTTATAGCGGATTTATAATTTTTATTCCCAGCGGTCTTGCTAAACTTTTTGTTTTCTCTTCTTTATTTTCGTACGTTAAGAATAAAGGCTCTGTGTACAAAAATTTAAAATAATATATTTTA
Source organism: Rickettsia asiatica (assembly GCF_007989425.1). Classification (NCBI taxonomy): domain Bacteria; kingdom Pseudomonadati; phylum Pseudomonadota; class Alphaproteobacteria; order Rickettsiales; family Rickettsiaceae; genus Rickettsia; species Rickettsia asiatica. Next base: position 743,622 of record NZ_AP019563.1, on the reverse strand, counting down.
AAATAATTTAAATTTTGTACACAGAGCCTAAAAAGAAAATAATTTTTAGAAATGAAAAAATGGACTTTTGACGAGGCTAAAGAGCTCTTTAGCCTTTCGTTTATGGAGCTGATCTATCAAGCTCAAACAGTGCATCGTACTAATTTTGATCCGAATAAAGTTCAAATAAGTAGCCTCTTAAGCATTAAAACAGGGAGTTGTCCTGAAAATTGTAAATTCTGCCCTCAATCTGCACACTATAAAACTGATGTAAAAAAAGAGCCTTTAATGCAAATTGAAGAAGTAATTACGGCAGCAAAACGTGCTAAAGCAGCAGGTAGTACTCGCTTTTGTATGGGAGCTGCATGGCGTGGTCCACGTGATGAGGACTTAAAGCTGGTTTGTGAGAGATGATATTAAGGAGGTCAAAAAATTAGGCTTAGAAACCTGCGTTATGCTTGGTTTATTAAAAGAGCATCAAGCAATTATTTTAAAAGAAGCAGGGCTTGATTTTTATAATCATAATATTGATATTTCAAAAGAGTTTTACGATAAAACTATTACCACCCGTACTTTTCAGGATAGGCTAGATACTTTGCACTATGTTCGTGCTTCCGGTATGAAAGTATGCTGCGGCGGTATTTTAGGAATGGGAGAAACCAATGACTATCGTATTAATATGATCTCGACTCTTGCAAATGCTGAATCGGTAACTATCAATAAGCTAATAAAAATTCCAGGTACTCCGCTAGAAAATGTACAAGAAATTGATCCTTTTGATTTTATTCGAGTAATAGCTTTGGCAAGAATAATGATTCCAAGATCGTATATTCGTTTATCGGCAGGTAGGGAACAAATGTCTGATGAATTACAAGCTTTATGTATTATGGCAGGCGTTAATTCAATATTCTACGGAGAAAAGCTTTTAACTTCAGCTAATCCAATGCCTAAAAAAGATAATGAGTTATTTGAGAGGCTATCTATAAAGTAATTTTAACGCTAATTAAATTCTTTTTTGCTGCAAATTATAAGTTTTTTTTGAAATAGGAACAGCATCCTTTCAAAAACTTATTAATTTTTGCTATAAAATCTCTTTAATTATTAATTAAAATTACCTTACAGATAGCCTCTCAGAAATTGGGAATTACACACTAATTTACCTTTATTAATTTATTAATAATATCCATTGACATGATCTAATATTTAAGTTATAATTGCGTCACGTTAATTTTAAGGGGGAAAATCATGACAAAAAACTATACGGGGGGGCCCAAACCTCAAAAAAAAACATCTAGTTACTTTGATAGTGCTACAATTCATTTTCAAAATGCTACCAAAGCTGCGACAGATTTCACAATGTTATGCTACCTTTAGCAACAGAACATGCTATTAATACATTAGAGAACGGTGCGAGTGCTGTATGCTCCGTTCAAGATTTTATTTCTAATGTGAACAACGCTAATTATTCTTTTGTATCCACATTTGCTCAAGCAAGCCTTGCAACTTTTGCTTATTACAATCCTCCGATTCTTATTGGTGCTTTTACCTTAGGAGCAATTTTAATTTTGCCGTCCGATTCTATCGAATGTGTAAAAAATACAGTAAAAGCAGGACTAACTGCAGGATATATAGCTTATGAAATTGTAGAAGGTTTAGTAGCAGGAACAGCGGGTATAGTTTCTCTTATTGCTGATAATATCTACAGCGATACTGCAGAACTTGCCGGTGCTATTATTAATACCAATATGATAGAGTATTATAGCTAAAGTATTGTTATATTCAATCGTCATTGCGAGGAGTTGCGTTAGCAACGATGCGGCAATCTCATAAGATAATATAAAAAAACTCCTGAGATTGCCACGCCAGCATAAATGCTGGTTCACAATGACGGGTCTTTTATAAACTGTCCGGTATGAGTCCTTTCACTGGAATGACGTTAATCGTTTTACTATCTCTTTCCGATCAATCAAAGGTAAAACTCCTGCGATTTCTGGTCCTGATTCTCTGCCGGTTAAAGCAAGGCGAAGAGGTAAAAATAATTCCTTACCTTTCCTACCTGTTATATTTGTTATTTCTTTAATCCAAATGCTCCAGCTATCTTTAGTGATTTTACCTTTCGGTAATAATTCTGCTGCTTGCTTTAAATATTCCTTATCTAAATTTAGATTTTGAACATTTGGAGTTTGATGACAAATTTCCCACCAGTCTTTTACATCACGTAATTTTTGTAAGTTAGGTCTTACCGATAACCAAAAATTTTCCTCAATATACTCGGCATCTATTTCTTTAAGGCGTTCTTTTACTTCATCAAAATCTAAATTTATAAGTAATTTATGATTTAGTCTTTCTAAATCTTCCGGCTGATAGATAGTTGGACTTTTAGAGAAACTACTTATCTCAAATTGATTTGCTAACTTCTCCATTGATTTATAAGGCAAGATTTGTGCCGATGAACCAAGTAAACTAAAAAAGCTAGCAATTGCCATATCTTCGAGCCCGATTTCTTTTCTAAGAGTTGCGATCTCAAACCCTCCCACTCGTTTAGAAATTTTCTCGTCTTTATTGATTATTAAACTCAAATGCCCAAAAACCGGCGGAATCTTATTTAATGCTTCAAACATCTGAATTTGAATAGCGGTATTGCTCACGTGATCTTCACCCCTAATAATATGAGTAATATCATAATCAATATCATCAATAACTGAGCATAACATATAGGTCATACTACCGTCTGCTCTTATCACTATTGGATCGCTTAAAGCCTTGCCGTTATATTTAACTTCGCCTTTGATCATATCATGCCAGCTAATCGGTTCATGATTTATCAAAAATCTATAATGCGGTTTTCTTCCTTGTTCTATATATTTTTGTGTTTGTACTGAAGTTAGATTTAAACTAGCACGGTCATAAATCGGTGGTAATCCCTTAGATAGTTGAAATTTACGCTTTAATTCTAGCTCTTCAGGAGTCTCATAGCAGGCATATAATCTTTTTTTGTTTAGTAATAGATTTGTGATTTCATCATATCTACTTAAACGGCTTAATTGGTTAAATGTTTGATCCCAATTAATATTTAAAAATTTTAGATCTTCCTCGATAACATCTTTATATTCCTGTTTACTACGCTCTAAATCCGTATCGTCAAATCTTAAAATAAACTGTCCGTTATGCTTCTTGGCATATAGCCAGTTAAGCAATGCTGCCCTGATATTACCAACATGTAACATACCGGTCGGTGACGGAGCAAATCGTGTTATAACTTTTGTCATTTTTACTTATTTTTTTAGTTAAAAGCAAGATCGATGTCATTCCTGCGAAAGCAGGAATCCATAGAGCTATTCAATTAAATCTTTCCATTCAGGATTAGTTTTTTCTATTAGTTCTGTTTTCTAACTACGCTTCCATTTTTTTAAGTTTTTTTTTCTTGTAAGTGCTTCTTGAATGTCAGTAAATTCTTCTGTATAAACAAGTTTTGTAATATTATACTTTAAGGTAAAACCTTTTATTATTTTTTGTTTATGTTCATAAACACGACGTATTATATTGTTAGTAATACCAACATATAAAGTGCCATTCTTGTTAGAGCATAATATATATACCCAATACATTTTTGTTTTTTAGTTTTATTTTATGGATTCCTGCTTTCGCAGGAATGACATCCTCTTACGCTTATTTCTTCTCTAACTTCGCCTTGTTGTCTTCAATTAGCTGCATTGCATCATCTAAGCTTAAATTTAGAAAATCATATTTTTTAGGTATTGAAATAAATTTCCCTGTATATTTTATGTAAGGACCGAATTTACCGTATCCTATCATAATTTCCTCGCTACTATCTTTATGAATACCGATTTTAAGCGGTAAGCTTAGAAGCTTTAATGCTATATCAAGTGTGATGTCGCTTTGGTTCAAGCTAGCAGGTATGGGGCTACGTTTCGGCTTTACTTTGCCTTCTTGTTCGCCGTGTTGAATATAAGGTCCGTAAGGTCCTTTTTTCAGATATATTTCTATCCCGTCTTTATCCGTACCTAAAACTTTATTCTCATTAGGAGTAGCGGAAGGCTCGCCTTCATTCTCGTTATTATCGTTACCGCTAACAATAGATTTTCTAAAAGTACATTCAGGATAATTGCTACATGCTAAAAACGCCCCGAACTTACCAAGCTTTAAGCTAAGCTCGCCTGTTTTACATGATGGACAAATTTTAGATTCTTTATTCTCACCGAACAAGTGATAATCAAGAGCTTTCTGTACATAGCTAATAATCTCGGTTATTTTTTGCGCGTTCACCGATTCAATATTATGGTTAAAACCGCTCCAAAAATTATTTAAGGCAGCCTTCCACTCAAGTTTGCCGGCTGCTATTTCGTCTAATTCATTTTCAAGTCCTGCAGTAAAATCATATTCAACATATTTTTTGAAAAAACCAACTAAAAATACCGTTACCAAACGTCCAAGCTCTTCAGGTATAAATCGTTTTTTCTCAAGAGAAACATATTTTCGATCTTGTAAAACCGATAAAATACTAGCATAGGTCGAAGGACGACCAAGCCCAAACTCTTCAAGTTTTTTCACTAAACTTGCTTCCGAATATCTTGGAGGCGGTTCGGTAAAATGCTGATTCGGAATAACTTCTTTAGTTTTAAGCTGTTCTTGCTCTTTTAAAAGCGGTAGCATCTTATTTTCTTCTTCAGCCTCATCGTCTACACTTTCACGATAAACCTTATAAAATCCGTCAAATGCTATAGTCGATCCGTTTGCTTTTGCCAAATATTCTTTATTGTCTGAAGCTAAATTTGCAACTACCAAATCCATTATCACATTTTCCATTTGGCAGGCTATAGTTCTGTTCCAAATTAGTTCATAGAGTTTATAATAATCCTTTTCTAGCTTTTCTTTTAAGCTATCTGGAGTATAAGTGATATTTGTCGGTCTTATTGCTTCATGAGCTTCTTGAGCATTTTTTACTTTGGATTTATAAATTCTAGGGTTAGTCGGTAAATATTTATCGCCGTAACTTTTATCGATTAACTTGCGTATATCTGCTATTGCATCATTTGATAATGTAACGCCGTCGGTTCTCATATAGGTAATAAGCCCTATAGTTTCCTTACCTATATCAACGCCCTCATAAAGTTTTTGTGCTATTTGTATGGTTTTTTTAGCACTAAAACCTAATTTTCTTGCTGCTTCTTGTTGCAGTGATGAAGTAATAAAAGGAGGTTGAGGTTGACGTTTTTGTTGTTTCTTTTCTATCCTATCAACATGAAATTTTTGTGATTTTAATTTTTCGGTTAAATCTTTGGCATCTTTTTCATTAATAATTGAGAATTTTTCTAACTTCTGATCGTTTATATGAGTCAATTTAGCAGTAAATAGTTCGTTATTATTATTTTGCATTTTAAGGCTAATATCCCAATATTCTTCTGACTTAAAACGCTCTATTTCATCTTCTCGCTCACATATTAATCGCAGAGCCACGGACTGCACACGTCCCGCCGATTTACATCCCGGTAACTTACGCCATAAAAGAGGTGAAAGGGTAAAGCCGACTAAATAGTCTAAAGCTCTTCTTGCTTGTTGGGCATTGACTAAGTTAGTGTCAAGTTTTCTAGGGTTCTCAACGGCATGAATAATTGCTTTTTTAGTGATCTCATTAAAGGCTACCCTTTTGAAAAAATTATCAGATTTAACCTTATTTTTTTCTTTTATTACCTCTGCAACATGCCATGAGATAGATTCACCCTCACGATCAGGATCGGTTGCAAGATATACTGCATCAGCTTTTTTAGCATCTTTAACTATGGCATCTACATATTTACCGGCTTTATCGGAAATATCATATTTCATTGCAAAATTTTCATCAGGTAACACAGAGCCTTTTTTAGAAGGTAAATCTCTGATATGACCGAATGATGCAATGACCTTAAACTCATCACCTAAATATTTATTTATTGTTTTTGCCTTTGCCGGCGATTCTACTATTACTAATTTCATCTATGGTTATTTTTTGTTATATAATTTGATTATAAAAATAATTACTCTATATTGTTTGCATAACTCTTGACTATGTCATTCCTGTGAAAGCAGGAATCCAGTCACTAACAAGTATAAACACACTAAGTTTTTAAAATTAAAAGCTCAAATAATTTCGCTTTTTTCTAGATTCCCGCCTACGCGGGAATGACATAAAGCATTAGGGATAAACTAATGATATTTTATTACCGGCGTGACGCAGTGCTTTGCCGGCGAGTTCTAATTCTAATATTACCGTATATATAATAGGAAGCGGTAATTCTGTTTCTTTTTATAAATATTCAAAATCTATAGGTACTGCCGATAATAATTCCAATATAGCAGTACGCTCCTTTTGTGACGGTTCTTTAACATATCTCGTATTTAGTGTTCCTAGCTCAACAAAATCCTTAAATAATCCATCATCTTTTTTCATAAATTCTTCATATTGTGGTAAATTAGCTACAATATCATCTACTGACTCCACTAAATATGATCCCTCTCTAATCAATTTATTTGTACCTTGACATCTTGGATCTAAAGGAAAGCCGGGAACGGCAAATATTTCCCTATTTTGTTCAAGTGCAAATTTTGCAGTTATTAATGAACCGGATTTTAAGCTTGCTTCTACTACCACTACTCCTAAGGCTAGTCCTGATATTATCCTATTACGCTGTGGAAAATGTTTTTCAAGCGGTGTAGAGCCGATAGGTAACTCAGCTAATATTAAACCTTCTTCTGCTAAATTTTCAAATAGTTTTTTATTTTCCAGTGGATATACATGATCAATACCGCCTGCAATAACTCCGATAGTTTGAGAAATTGCTGCTTGATGTACACTGCTATCTATTCCTCGTGCTAAACCTGAAACGGTTATATAACCTTCTTTTACTAAATCATTTGTAATTTTATGAGCAAAGCTTCTTCCGTTTGCAGAAGCGTTTCTTGCACCTACTATTGCAACGCATTTATTATGATTTAATAACTCTATATTACCTTTATAGCTTAATATTGGTGGTGGATCATAAATTTCAAGTAACAATTTTGAATATTCCGGAGATTTATATGTGATGATCTTAGCATTGTCTTTTTCGAGAAGCTCTAACTCTTTTTCAGCATCACTTTTACTAAAAATTTTAATTGGTTTTGACTTGCCGCCTCGCAATGAAAAATCCGGAGCGTTATCTATGGCAGTTGCTGCATCACCGAATAATTTAATTAAACTAAAGAAAGTTTTAGGACCGATATTTTCACTCCTAATAAGACGTAAAATATTAATTGTTTCAAGACTATAAGAAGTTTTAGAATTAGAGACAGAAAATAATTCTTTTAGCATTATTTAGGGTTATTTGATATGGGTTAGGGTTTTTCTTACATAAGTGGAGTGTTATTGCTAGGTAGACGAAGTTTAATTTGGAAAAGAGCAAGGTGTTTCATATTTTTTGACCGCAGCATAGATAACCTACGTGAGGATCAAAAAATATGAAACAACGACGCCAGTTTTTCAAATTAAACGAGTATACTACAATTTCTCGGCATGTGAGCTTAAATAATGTGCTATACCCTCATGTGATGGGGTAATTGCTTCCTCACCTTTATGCCAGCCGGCAGGACAAACTTCGCCGTGCTTTTGATGATGAGTTAAAGCATCGATTACTTTTAATATATAATTAATATCACGACCTATAGGTAAGTCGTTAACTAGCATGTGACGTACTATGAAATCCTTATCAATTAAAAAAGTTCCACGCAAAGCAACACCGTCTTCATTAAGTACATTATATTTTGAAGAAATATCCTTTTTTATATCGGAAACCATTGGGAATTGTACTTGTCCAAGTCCGCCTTTATTATGCGGAGTATTTTTCCAAGTTAAATGGCTAAAATGAGAATCAACGCTAACAGCTACTACTTTAGTACGTCTTTCAGTAAATTCACCAAGCTTATTGTGAAATGCTATAATTTCCGATGGACAAACAAAAGTAAAATCTAGGGGATAAAAAAATAACACTATATTATCCCCTGCAGCATAATCGCTAAGTTTAAACTTATCGTCTATATTATTATTAGGCATAATAGCTTTAGCTGTAAAATCCGGAGCAGTTTTGCCGACAAATACTGACATATTCATAACCTTTTATTAATTAATAATCTGATATGATATATAAAACTAATTATTATTACAATAATAAATCTTTATAAATTGCTACTTAATCTATTTTCTTTTCCGAAGAAGCTTTTAATTGGTTAAATATAGTTAACGCTCCGGTTACAAAACTACTTGGTTCTGAAAGGTTTGCAGGTAAAATTACGGTATTGGTATCTTTAGCCAAATTACCGAACGCACTAATATATTGTTCGGCTATTTTAAGAGCTACTGCATCACTTCCTCCCGTTTTTTGTACGGCAGCTGCGACAATCTCAATACTATTTGCCGTAGCGGTAGCGACTAAACCGATTGCCTCAGCTTCACCTTTTGCTCTATTAACTTGATCGGTATAAGAAGCTTCTGAATTCAGTACGATTTGTGCTTTTTCACCTTCTGCATGATTAATTTTTGCTTGTCTATTACCTTCTGATTCTAGAATTTGAGCTCTTTTTTGACGCTCCGCCGCTACCTGCAATTCCATAGCTTTAAGTATAGTTTGCGGAGGTTGAATATCTTTAATTTCATAACGCATACATTGTATGCCCCAATTTATAGCAGCCTGATTAATAGCTGCTACAATCGCTACATTTAAAGTTTCGCGTTCTTCAAAAGTTCTATCTAAAGGGAGTTTACCGATTTCCGAACGCATAGTAGTTTGAGCAAGCTGTGTTATGGCATAGTAAGGATTATTAACTCCATAAGATGCTGCCATTGGATCAATGATCTTAACATATAAAACACCGTCAATAGATAATGTTACGTTATCGTTTGAAATAGCTGTTTGAGCGGTAACGTCTATGGCTTCTTCTTTTAAAGTATGTTTGTATGCTACTCTTTGAATGACAGGGATTAGTAAATTTAAACCAGGCTGCAGTACCTTATCGAATTTTCCGAGTTTTTCTACTACCCATGCTTGTTGTTGTGGTACAACTTTAACCATTTGTATTATAACTAAAATCGCTATAATACTGAAAATTAATAATGCATATTCCATAATTCAATACCTTTTTTTATTTCCACTCTATATTATTTTTAATTATAAAAAAAGGATTTAAGTTAAACGGTACTTAATTATATATTTTTTTATCAATAAAATGGGTTTTAATTACTTTGAGTAAAGAAAGAATGCTTGAATATTCTTCAAGTTATTCATTTACATTTTTTATCTCATTTAAGCACTATTAAAATCTTTCTGTAATAAATAAGTTTCAACAGCTTTATTTTGTTCTAGTGTTTTAAGTAAAATATTTTGTAAAAATCTATAATAATAGTCGTCTAGTTTAGGTATATCAGATATAATAATAAATCATATAATTATTGAGATCTTAATTTATATATAAATTTTTTAATAATTCAATAATTTTTAACTAGATTTACATATACTTAAGTCTTTATCTATTATGTCGGAATCTATATTTAAACAGTCAAGGATTGAATGAAATACATAATCATGGCTAATCTCGGTATTAGCATAATTTTTAATTGAAGATACTGATTCAGGATATTTGGCTTGAAAATCATCTGATACCCAAACTATAAGAGGTACGGTTATTTGTTCTGCAAGTAGTGGACCACCGTGACCGTAATAACCATTTTCTCCTAGTGATTCGCCGTGATCGGATACATATAATAAAAATGCATTTTTCTCTTTAAGCAAATCTATTAAATTAGATAAAAAAAAATCGGTATATAAAATAGAGTTATCATAACTGTTAACTAAAGCAAGCTTATCGCAATCACTTGCATCCCCCTTAACCTTAATAGGGCAGGTAGGGGTGAAATGTTCAAACTCTTTTGGATATCTCGCATTATAGTTCCAATGGCTGCCGGAAGTGTGAACTACTAAAAATTGTTTCTTTGAGTTTGTTATTATTTCTTTTATAAAAGGCAATATTTTTTCATCATGATCATTTAAAGAGAATAGGGCAGAGCCGCCCGGTACTATAATAAAATTAACGTCATTATATATATTACTGAGGTCAAAATTTGCAAAACTCCTCATTAAAGTTTGAGTACCGATCCAGGTAGTATTAAAGCCAAGATTTGTTAAAATTGATAAAAAGCTGTTCTCTTGTCTACTATTTTCAATGTGACTTGCAGGATAACGCGAAAGTAAAGACGGTACGGAAAGATAGGTAAGGTTAGAAGAAGATTGAGCTTTGAAAGAAATTAGGTTTTGAGCAGTCTTTAAGTAAGGAGTCGTATCTCTTTCATAACCGTTAATACCGAAATGATCAAATCTTGCCGATTCTCCTATAACTAAAACGCCTATAATATCGGCGTCAGAGTTATCTATAAAATTATATTGTTTGCTAATATCTATACATGCATAATTTTTATCACCGAAATTTCCAGCAAAATTAAGGTAGCTATTATGTAAATACTGAATGGGAAAATAATTTTTTAGTATCTTAAATGAGGGAGTAATAATATTATATACAAAAATAAGTAAGCAAGCGGCAGATAATAGTTTTATTACAAATGATTTAGAATTTTCGGCGGCAAAAGATTTGAGAGTATAACAACAGGTAAAAAGGCAAAAAATTATCCATATTATTAACTTAATGCTGGTTAATTCATAAACTTCGTTTAAATCCGTTGAGAAAAAACTACCTATTACTTGTTTAGTAGGATTGATTTTGAAGAAATAAATGTAATAACTAGCAATAGCGGATGTTATAAATAAAAACCCCACGCCGATTTTTAATACTAATCTATGTACGCTAAGACCGAAAAATGCTATAACAGAAAATATATAAATATAACAAAAATCTTTTGATAACTCTAATATCCCTCTAAAGATCGTTGCTTTATAATAATCAAATTTATAAATCAATATTGCGGTATTAAATAACAAACAATAAATAAAGGCTAAAATCGCCGATAATTTAATTAATTTGATATCTATGTATTTTTGGATATTTTTTAGCATATATAATAATTAATAAAATAATTTTTATAACTATCATGATCATAAAAAATCTTCAAGAATTTTATCGGCTTTTAATACCAAATGCTCCGCTTATCGCTATTGACTACGGAAGCAAAAAATTAGGAATCGCATTATCTAATCAAGAACGTAGTATTACTATGCCCTTAAATACTATAACCGAGATAAATAAAAAGGTTGTTATTACTTCCTTGCTTAATATCATTGAAAAATATAAAGTTTGCGGTGTTGTAATAGGTCTACCGATTGATATGAGCGGAGCAGTAACGGAGCAAACAAATATAGTGATGAAATTTGCAGAAGAGTTAACAAAATCTATAAACTTGCCTATATACTTACAAGATGAAAGACTAACTACAAAAGCTGCAAATAATTTTCTTAAATCATTCGGCGTTAAAAGAAAAGACCGTAATAATAATGATGATGCCGTAGCTGCTAGTATGATCCTTGAAACTGTGCTTGATTCTATAAAAAATATTTAATTAGGAAAGAATTTATGACAAATAAATTACCTCCTATTTCACCGGGACAAATTCTTTTAGAAGAATTTATGGAGCCTATGGGGATTAGTCAAAGCAAGCTTGCTCGTGATATTGATGTACCTGTTACTAGGATTAATAATATAATTAAGCATCATCGTTCAATTACTGCTGATACAGCACTCCGTTTAGGTAAATATTTTAATGTTAATCCTCGTTGGTGGAATGAATATGCAAAACCAATATGATTTAGAGCTTGCAGAAGATGAAGGTTGGAAAGTTAAAGAAAGTAGAATAAGAACTTTTTCTATGGCAAGTTAATTATTTCTATGACAATAAGGTCTTTTATAGGAGTCGGGTAAAACAACATCACCTTTTTAAAGTAATGCCTTTCTAGCTTTGCAAAAACCTTATTGTAAAGATATATTATTTATGATAGAAACGATGCAAAATAAATAAGATATACCATGAAAATATTAATTTTAGGTGTTACCGGTATGCTAGGTAATAGCATATGCAGGTTTTTAAGTAGTGATAAAAAATTTGATATTTTTGCGACAGCCCGAAATAATTCCGCTCGTTCTTATTTTTCTAAGGATTTATCCGATAAATTAATTATAAATGTAGATGTTGAGAACCATGATTCATTAGTTGAGGTATTTAATAAAACAAAACCCGATATAGTAATAAATTGTATAGGGCTTGTAAAACAACTAACTGATGCAAACGATCCGTTAAAAGCATTACCGATAAATAGTTTGTTACCGCATAGATTAGCTAATTTATGTAAACTAACTAATTCAAGGTTAATCCATATTAGTACGGATTGTGTATTTTCAGGAAAAAAAGGTAATTATAAGGAAAGTGATTTTCCTGATTGCTATGATCTTTACGGTCGTTCAAAATTTCTTGGTGAAGTAGATTATCCGCATGCTATTACACTACGTACTTCCATTATAGGTCATGAGCTAGCAGGCAATAGAAGCTTAATCAATTGGTTTTTAAGTGCAGAAGGACACGTGAAAGGTTTTGAAAAAGCTATTTATTCAGGATTTCCGACAGTAGAGCTTGCAAGAATAATAAGGGATTTTGTATTACCAAATAAAGAGTTGCATGGGCTTTATCATGTTGCATCAAAACCGATTAATAAGTTAGAATTATTAAAATTAGTAGCGGAAATATATAATAAAGAAATCGATATTATTCCGTCAGATGAGCTTGTAATAGATCGCTCACTAGATGCTACTAGTTTTAACGAGGTAACGGGATATGCTCCGCCTGAATGGCGTGAGCTTGTAAAGCGTATGTGTGAGTTTGGGTGATACTTCTCATCCCGCGACTTGATCGCGGGATCTCAGGACACGGTCTGTGATACAAGACCCCGTGATCAAGTCACGGGGTGACAGTTAATTTCAAAAATAGGTATTTATATATAATGTTTGTAGATAAAACTTTAATGATTACAGGAGGCACCGGTTCGTTTGGTAATGCGGTGCTTTCTCGTTTTCTTAAATCCGATATTATTAACGATATTAAAGAAATTAGAATTTTTAGTAGAGATGAAAAAAAGCAAGAGGATATGCGTATTGCTTTAAATCATCCGAAACTTAAATTCTATATCGGAGACGTACGCAATTATAAAAGTATTGATGAGGCAATGCACGGTGTAGATTATGTATTTCATGCCGCTGCTTTAAAGCAAGTTCCGACTTGCGAATTTTATCCTATGGAATCAATCAATACTAATGTGTTAGGTGCCGAAAATGTTTTAAGTGCAGCCATTAATAATAAAGTTGCAAAAGTTATAGTACTTAGTACTGATAAGGCTGTATATCCAATTAATGCAATGGGATTATCTAAAGCGTTAATGGAAAAGTTAGCAGTAGCAAAAGCTCGTATGCGTAGCCAGGGTGAGACCGTGCTTTGTGTCACTAGATACGGTAATGTTATGGCTTCCCGTGGTTCGGTAATTCCTCTTTTTATCAATCAAATTAAGCAGGATAAAGACCTTACCATCACTGAACCTTCAATGACACGTTTTTTAATGTCGCTTATAGATTCCGTAGATTTAGTTTTATATGCGTTTGAGCATGGACGTCAAGGCGATATTTTTGTACAAAAAGCTCCGGCAAGTACAATTGAGGTACTTGCAAAAGCGTTACAAGAAATATTCGGTAGCAAAAATGAAATACGCTTTATCGGTACACGTCACGGAGAGAAACATTATGAATCGTTAGTATCATCTGAAGAAATGGCAAAAGCTGATGATTTAGGGGATTATTACCGTATTCCTATGGACGGGCGCGATCTTAATTATGCAAAATATTTTGTTGAAGGTGAAAAGAAAGTAGCACTTTTAGAGGATTACAATTCTCATAATACAAAACGTTTAAATTTGGAAGAAGTAAAAGAGCTGCTACTAAATCTTGATTATGTACAAGAGGAGCTAAAAAATGCTTAAGGTAATGACGATTGTCGGTACTCGTCCTGAACTTATTAAACTATGCTGCGTGATTTCCGAGTTTGATAAATATACTAATCACATCCTAGTTCATACCGGTCAAAATTATGCATATGAATTAAATCAGGTTTTTTTTGATGATATGGGAATTAGAAAACCCGATTATTTCTTAGAAGTAGCAGCAGACAATACTGCAAAATCTATCGGGCTTATTATCGAAAAAGTTGATGCAGTACTTGAGAAAGAAAAGCCCGATGCTGTTTTATTTTATGGTGATACTAACTCTTGCTTATCGGCCATTGCCGCTAAACGCCGTAAAATTCCGATTTTTCATATGGAAGCAGGGAATCGTTGTTTTGATCAGCGTGTACCTGAAGAAATAAACCGTAAAATCATTGATCATATTAGCGACGTTAACATTACGTTAACCGAGTATGCAAGACGTTATTTAATTTCTGAAGGTTTGCCTCCTGAGCTTATTTTTAAATCAGGTTCGCATATGCCTGAAGTTCTTGACCGCTTTATGCCTAAAATATTAAAGTCGGATATTTTGGATAAATTGTCACTTACACCAAAACAATATTTCTTAATTAGTTCACATCGTGAAGAAAACGTCGACGTCAAAAATAATCTGAAAGAATTATTAAGTAGTTTACAAACGCTTATTAAAGAGTATAATTTCCCCGTAATCTTCTCAACACACCCAAGGACTAAAAAAAGGCTTGAAGATTTGGAAGGGTTTAAGGAACTTGGTGATAAAATAAGGTTTTTACCGGCTTTTGGCTTTACTGATTACGTTAAGCTTCAGATGAATGCATTTTGTATTTTATCCGATAGCGGTACTATTACCGAAGAAGCATCGATACTTAATTTACCTGCTTTAAATATTAGAGAAGCACATGAGCGTCCTGAAGGTATGGACGCCGGTACGCTTATTATGTCGGGTTTTAAGGCTGAGCGGGTACTGCAATCGGTGAAAGCTATTACGGAAGAACGCGAGAATAATAAAAATATGCAAGATATTGTACCGGATTATGCTGAAGCAGGTCTTGTATCAAAGAAAATATTACGTATAGTTTTAAGTTATGTGGATTATGTTAACCGTACAGTATGGTTTAAAAAGTAATCCTATTCATTATTACCATATCAAAAACATGAAATTCTTTAAATTAATAAAACTTAACACTTTATTTTTAAGTGTTTTTTTACTAATAACTCTTATATCTTCTTTTTGCTATTCCAAAGAAAATTCTTATAAAAGAATAGTTTTCCTTGTTAGTACAGAGACATTCGGCGGCAAAGGCGTATACGCAATGTATAATGAGATGAAAAAAATAGGTCATGATGTCAAAATTGTAATAGTACCTCATCCTCATCCTAATATTCAAGGAGGAATAGATACCAGGTTTATTAGTAAATTTGATATACAAGATGTGATATATCCATGTGGTAAGTATGCTTCTTATTCAAATGTTAATACAAAATGTGAAATTTCTGAACTAAAAAATTATCAGCCGGATTTTATCTTTACGCAAAACCCTTACGAAAATTTCCAAGGCTATATATCAGAACCTTTTACGGCTGCTAATTTGTATAAGAGCTTTAGAGGAACTAAAACAAAAATTATGTATGTAGTTTATGGTCCGCATATCTTTCATCAAAAAAATATTGATGATGATAAGTTATCAAGTTTCATAGAGACGGTATTTGTTGACTCAGAAAGTACAAAAGATATCTTTATTAGTAATTATAAATTTTCTAAGGATAGAGTGATTGTTTCAGGTTATCAACCATACTATGAAGTAAGAAATTATAATATTAAAGAAAAACCAAACTCGGAAACCATTTTATGGCTTCCTAGATGGGAATTATCATTTAAAAATAGAGATTTATATGAAGGAGGTTCTACTTTCTTAAATTATCACTATTTTTTCTATAATTATGCATTACAACATCCTAATATTCATTTTATTATAAGACCACATGTTACACTATTTACCTATGCGGTCGGTAAAAATTACTTAAGCCAAAGTGATATGGATAATATATTAAATAGATTTAATTCTTTAAAGAATGTTACTGTTTCTGCACATGCATTCAGGTCGTTACTGGATGATATAATGGTGTCAGATATTGTAATAAGTGACGGTACTTCATCTCTTGCTGAAGTAGTAGTTGCCGATAAGCCTATAATTTACTTAAGTAATGGTTGGAATAATGAATTTAATAGCAATGCTCTATCTAAAGAATTAAAAAAATATATGTATTTTGCTTATGAGCCGCAAGATATTATTAACTATATAGAATTTATTAAGCAAAATCATTATTTACCTTATCATGAAAATAGTAGCGGCAGAAATCAATTTAAAAAGATGCTTGATCCTGTAGAAAACCCTGCTGCATTTATCGCCGAATATTTATTAAAATTATAATAGTTTAAATAATTTATGTTAGAAGAAATTTATAATGACGGAGAAAGATTAATTCCTGGGGAAACTATGATATTTTAGAGGTAATTCGTCATAAAAGTAGTATAAGATTTTTAAAAAAATTATAGAAGCCGATATACTTAATAGCCCATTAATGCTAAATCAAAAAATAAAAATTTTAGATATAAGTTGTGGAACAGGACACGGAACTTTCATGCTTAGCGATATATTAGGAGTAGAAATTACAGCAATAGATATCAGTAAAGAATCTATAATTTATGCTGAACAAAAATTATGGAGCATCTAATATAAAATATATTAAATCTGATTTAGTTAGTTTTATTAAAAAGGCAGAAGAATATGATTATATTGTATCACGACATGCACTTGAGCATATTGAAGATGGGTTAAATCTGGCACTTAATCTTAAATATAAAAAACGATTAATAGTAAATGTACCTTTTAATGAACCGGAAGGGAATATACATCATTTAGTTAATTAGATTACTGAAAAAGACTTTGAATCATATCAGAACAAAGAATTTTTCTATGAAGGAGTAGATGGTGTAACTAACGACACACATTCTGAAAAAAATCCTCCTAATTCTATAATCTGTATATCCAGTAACTCAGATTTAAAGCCTATAAAACAATTATTTAACTATCCAAGCTGAGCTTGGAACCCGGAATTTTTAGAAAAGTTAGGTTTGTAATTCCAAGATATATTAAAACAATTGCTGCAAACTAGGGATGCATTTAAAAATAGCGAAGAGAAAAACTAAACTATGAAAGTAAATTAAATAATACAGTAACAGAGCTAAATAATGCTTTAGAAGAAATAAAAATTCTTAAAAATAAACTAATTATTAGTGAAGAAGAAAAATCTATTTTTCTAAAGCTCTATAGAAAATTTAAACAATAAAACTAACATTTTATAAATTATTTTTAAAAGTTATGACAACTAGAAAAGATAAACCTCTAAATGTTTATCATACTTTAGTTTCCATTATTATACCTGTCTATAATGGAGCTAATTATATGAAAGAAGCTATAAATAGTGCTTTAGCACAAACTTACAAAAATATTGAAATTATTGTTGTTAATGATGGTTCAAAAGATAATGGAGAGACAGAACGTGTAGCATTATCATATGGTGATAAAATACGCTATTTTCATAAAGAAAACGGAGGCTGCGGTTCGGCTTTAAATTACGGTATAAAAAACATGAAAGGGGAATATTTTTCATGGCTTAGCCATGATGATATATATTATCCTAATAAAATCGAGCATCAAGTTAACATATTAAATAAATTAGATAATAAAGATACTATCATTTACGGTGGTTATGAATTAATTGATGAAAAAGGAAACTCTCTACGTTATATTAAACCGGATAGTGTGCTACCTATAAATAAACTTAATATTTCTTTATTGCCTTTATTACGAGGATTAATACATGGTTGTTCGTTATTAATTCCTGTTAAATATTTTCATGAAGTCGGTATATTTAATGAAACTTTACCGACAACGCAAGATTATGATTTATGGTTTAAAATTTTCCGTGTTGCTCCTATTTATTTTGACGAGTCTATCCTAATTAAATCTCGTTTTCATTTAGAGCAAGGTAGTAAAAAAATATCAAATCATAATGAAGAATGTAATGTATTATGGTCATCGTTTCTTCATGAGTTAACAGAAGACGAAATGATTAAAATGGAAGGTTCTTCTTATTTATTTTTAACTCGTACAGCTAATTTTTTATCAAATAATACTCCGTATAAAAAAGCCTGTGATTTAGCAAGTACTATGGCTAAGCAAGTACTACATGATACTAAAGTTAGTGTTATTATACCGGTATATAATAGAATAAATTGGGCAATTGAAGCTATAGAAAGTGTACTTATTCAAACACACAAAAATTTTGAGATACTTATAATAGATGATGGATCGACTGATGATATATCAGAATTAACTTCAATATGCAAAAAAGATAAAAGAATAAAATATTTTCATAAAAAAAATGAAGGACCTGCTGCTGCACGTAACTTAGGTATTAAAAATGCTATAGGAAAATATATTGCTTTCCTTGATTCGGACGATTTATTTTATAGGGATAAAATAGAAATCCAATTAAAGTTTATGGAAGAAAATAATTTTATATTTTCTCATACTTCATATCAAAAAATAAATGAAAAAGGAAAATATATAGAATCTATTCATTCCGGGTTTTTTAGTGGAAATATTTTTCCTCAAGTCATACAAACTTGTCCAATAGCAATGCCGACAGTTATGGGAACTTTGACATTATTCCAAGAAAATTTATTTCCTGAAAATATAAGAAGCGGTGAAGATTGTTGTTTATGGATATCTATTGCTAGTAAAAACTCAATAGGCGGTATAGACAAAGAATTGTCTAAAATACGAATTAGCGGTGGTACTAATACGTTTATGGACCCAAATAAATATTCAGTAGGTTTAATAAATATTACTTCTTATGTTCTTAATGATTCTTATTTAAGTAAATTTAGTCCGTTTACTATTAATTTGTTATTAGCAGCTGTTACACAATTAAGATTACTAGAAAATAAAAATGAAGACTATAAAAAAAGTAATATTTCTTTTTTCAAAAATAACTATGTAATTCAAAAAATACGA
The DNA here is from genome assembly GCF_007989425.1 of Rickettsia asiatica. Classification (NCBI taxonomy): domain Bacteria; kingdom Pseudomonadati; phylum Pseudomonadota; class Alphaproteobacteria; order Rickettsiales; family Rickettsiaceae; genus Rickettsia; species Rickettsia asiatica. Next base: position 724,508 of record NZ_AP019563.1, on the reverse strand, counting down.
ACCTATTGCTTTGTGACAAAAATTTTGATTTTATTAACTATTACTTCTATAAGGCAAGAAGGAATACGTGCAACAATCTCTAGAATACAGAGGTGGCTTAGAAAGCATATATAAATAACTATTCCTCAATTATTTTCACTTTTGAGCCATCGCCGATTTTAGTCATACCTTCCGTAACAACTAAGTCACCTTTACGTCAGAGGTAATTTCAATTAAACCTTCTGTACGTGTACCGATTTTTACGTATAATTGTTTTACTGTATCACCGTCTATTTTATAAATAAAATTACCTTGATTATTTCGTTGAATACAGCTTTCGGGAACGGTTAGATTTTTATGTGGATTAATTATAAGCATAACATCTACAAAGCTATTATGCAAGATTTTTGTACCCATAGATAAAATAATTTTAGCTGTTAAAGTACCGTTATCTGATAAGTAATGCGACACTGCCCCGATTGTGCTTTTAATTTTTCCTGCAATTAAAACTTCAGTATCGACTCCAACTTTTCCGCTTAAAGACTCTGGCAATTCAATAAAAATACTTTGTGAGTTTTCTGTTCCGGTAATGCTAAAAAGATAGTCGCCTATTTTTACTTCATTGCCGACCATAGACTTAATTACACCTATTTTACCGGAGTAGGGTGCAGTAATTATCATGTCGTTATATGTTTTTAGAGCTTTGGAATAATTAAATTTTGCATCTTCAAGTTCGCTTTTTGATCTTTTATATTCCTCGTTGCTTACAAATTTTTTAGCAAATAAAGCTTCTTTTCTATTATAATCTTCTTTGTGTTGTATTTAATAGAGCTGCTGAGATTTAGTGGTTTCTGCTATGTTTTTATCTATAACTAGTAATATATCCTTTTTTTTTTACTATTTCTCCTTGATGTGCCGAGACTTTTTCAACTACTCCGGTGGCATTAGCATAATAATCACGGCTATTATCATTCTGGCATTGCCCTACAATATTAAATATGTCGTAAAGCTCGGCAATTTGTACTTTAGTTGCTTTTACACCGATAATATTTGTGATTACTTCTTTATTTGCTATTGCAGATAATGAAATTAGTAAAATAAGTAAATTAATAAACTTTATAAACATGGAATTACTTTTTTAGTGTTTTAAGCTCCGTATCTGTTAACCATTTATATTCTTTCTCTAGAATTTCAAATCTAATTTTTTCTAATTGTTCATCAAGATCAGGTTCAGGAACGATAGCAGAACCCATAAATTCAAATCCTTGATAGTTAATTTTTAGTTCTTTACAAGTTTTTTGTAATGATAGTAAATTTTCTTCTATATCATCAATAAATATTATTGATTGCGGATAATAATTTGTTTTGCGTAATACATATTCAAGTACGCTTCCTTTATCATATTCCGCAGTGTAAATTATACCGTCTTTTAACGTAGGTTTACCATAGCCGATATTAAAATCCTCGATTATTATTTCATCTTCTAAAGGTGAAAATTCTTGAAAATTTACCTTTAATTCAGCAAGTTCACGAATTCTCCACTCGATCATATCTTCAATTACGCCGAATTTATCGGTAGGAAGTTTAGTAAGCCCCATTGCCGGAATATTTTTTTCTTTAAGTAGAGCAAATATTTTTAAAATATCTAAATTAACGAACCTAGATTTTTTTCCTTTAAGAATAACGCTAAGTAATAATTCACATTCTTTTCTAGTAAGTCTTTTTTCAATGTCCTTCATTAATGCTTTTCTATAATCATGTGTTAACCTAGATTCATCACTATCCATTACAATTACTTCATCTACATCAAAAAGCACTAAGCTAGTATTATCGGCTTGTTTTACCGCTTCTATAACTTCTTTAAAATCATGAACTTTATTTATTTTGCTATACATATTTGTTTTTTTATTTAATATTACTTATCACTTCTTCTAAGGAATTTGTCATTACCTTTAAATCTTCTTCTCTAGATAAATTATGGTGACCGTCTTTAATTAGCTTCATTACTATTTGTTTACTCGTTATTTTTTCTAATAATTTTACTGAAACATTATAAGGCACATCTTCATCTAACATTCCATGGATTATATGCAGCGGTATATTTATATCAATCTGTTTTTTTATTAATAATAAATGTTTTTTTGCATCTTCTATCAGTTTATAGCTAATAGGATATTTATGCTCGCAATTTTTACCGCTTACTTCTAGTATTCCCTCTTTTTGCATCTTATTTTGATCATTTAGCGATATATTTTGCCAAATATATTCGGTAAAATCTGGAGCAGGGGCTACACACACAAGCCCTTTTATTTTATCAGGAAATCTTAAAGCCGCAAGAAGTGCTAGCCATCCTCCCATGCTCGAACCTACTAATATCGCCTCCGTATCAATTAATTTATCTAAAATTAGTGATACTCCTTCTAACCAATCACTAATTGTTTGATCCTCAAATTGTCCCGATGCGTTTCCATGACCGAAATTATCAAAAACAATAAAATTATAATTGTTTTTTTTACAATAATCTATTAAATAGATAGCCTTAGTTGATTGCATACTAGACATCAAGCTGTGTAAAAAAATTACAAATGGAATATTTGTATTAATTATTCTATAATTATCATAGACAATAAATTTGTCTTGTGTTTTATTATAAAGCTTGTACATTTTAAATAATTATTTTAATAGATTGAGATTTAATGCCTTCATTAAAGTCAAGTAAACGATACAATAAATATACTATTTTGCAAGTAGTTCCTGCTCTAGTTTCGGGAGGGGTTGAAAGAGGTACTATAGAAGTTGCAAAATATCTTAAAATTCTCGGTCATACTCCTATCATAATTTCAGCAGGCGGTACTTTAGTTAAAGAGTTAGATAAGGAAGATATATTGCATATTGAAATGAATAGTAGCAGTAAAAATCCTTTTGTAATTCTGAATAATGCAAAATTGATAGCAGAAATAATCAAAAAATATAATGTTGATATAGTTCATACAAGATCAAGGGCACCGGCATGGAGTTCATATCTAGCAACAAAATGGACGAATGCTAAATTTCTAACTACTTTTCATGGGGTTTATAATATTCCAAATAGTTTTAAAAAATATTATAATAGCATAATGCTAAAAGGCGAAAAAGTTATTGCCGTGTCTAATTTTGTAAAACAACACTTGCTCGAAAACTATAAAATTGATGAAGATAAAATAGTAGTAATTGAACGTGGAGTGAATTGTGATTATTTTGATCCGGCAAATTTAACGCCCGAAAAACTTAAAAAATGTCGTAATAAATATGATGCACCGAGTAACGTGCCGATAATATTAATGCCTTCTAGAATGACAAGCTGGAAAGGGCATCTTGTTTTAGTAGAAGCATTAAGTAAGTTAAAACATAGAGATTTTTATTGTTTAATGGTCGGTGATATATCTAGACATCCCAATTTTACTAATAGAGTAAAAGAGCTTATAGCTACTCTAAAACTTCAAAATAAAATTCAAATTTTTGGTAATGATTCGGATATAATAAACCTATACGGGATTTCCGATATTATCGTTTCTGCCTCAATCGAGCCTGAAGCTTTCGGTCGTACTATTATAGAAGGGCAAGCGATGGAGAAGCTTGTTATTGCAACTAATATTGGCGGTGCAGTAGAAACAATAAATAATAATATAACCAGTTTCCACGTAGAACCAAATAATGCCGAAGCGTTAGCACAGAAAATCGATTATTGTTTCTCGATTTTAGGCACTGATACTGCTAAGAAAATCCAAGAAGCAGCAAGACATACGGTAATTAATAATTTCTCTCTTGATCTGATGCTAAGAAAAAACCTTGAAGTCTATAAAGAAATCTTAAAAAACTCCCATAATTGAACACCTAGATTTAGTATATACTCATGATAAATGAAAAGTAAGTATATAGAGTTGAATAGAATAGCTATTCTCCTAATAATTTTATTTCAGCATACAAATCTTCAAGATTTATATACTGATCATAAAAATTATTATGGTCATGAGATTTACCGTCATGATGCACTACAAGCATTAAAGTTTCCAGTAAAAATTCTTTTAAAGCTTGTTGTGCATTTTCTATAGATATTTTATTAAGATTGGCAAACACCTCGTCTAAAATTAATATTTTAGGGTTTGAAATTATAGCTTTAATGATTCCAATTTTTTTCTTTTGACCGCCACTTGGTGCATTTATTACATCATAATTTTTATCACTTAAGTGCGTAATTAATGTACCTAGATCAAATAGTGTGTTAATTTTTTCTTCTAATGATTATTTATTACTTTTAATGATTGATTGATCAAGGCCTGAGGTTATTACTTCAAATAAAGTAGATTGAGCCGGTATGTAACTATTCTGATCAATAAATATTATTTTTGGATTTTGATAATGGGTAGGTATGGAAATTTCACCAACGCTATGGCATGGATCAGCAATACAATTTACTAAACTCTTTAAAAAAGTAGTTTTGCCTTTTCCTGAGGAAGCTGCAAGAAGATAATGTGCTCCTAATGTTAATACTAATTCTTCAAAACTCAAAATAGTTTTTTCTTCTATAATTAGATTATAATCAGAAATTACAAGTTCATCATTTGTATCATTAGTAGACCATGTTATTCCTTTTTTATCCTCAGAAGAAATTGCCTCTATTAATTTTGTAATTCTCGCTTGTGATATAACTGCTCCACTAAAGATTATTTTTAATGAGGAACTTGTTATAAGAATGGTTTTAAGGTTTCAAGCCAAGGATTAAGTAGTAGAGCTTGCTCAAGTGTAATTTCTCCATTTTTTACTTTATAAATATAGTAAAGTGATTTTATGAATTTATCTGAGATATCTAGTATAGTGGTTATAGTATTTTTTGTGCTATCTAAAAACAGCATTTTCTTTGATACTTCTTTTTTAGCTTTAAGTTGTTTGGCATATTGATTTTGTACAAATTGAGCAGAATCAGTTAACAAGATATTTGAAGTATTAGATGATATATTTCTTACTATAGAAACTTTATTTTCGTTAATTTTCTCCGCTTCTTTCCTGTAAGAAATATCTAGTTGATATAATATATTTAAAAATCCTTGCTTAATATTTTCAAACTCATTAAATATAATAGCTCCTGGAACTAAATTCATTATATCTTGCAATGCAATAAGCTGTATAATTTTTTGAGTAGTTAAATTCCCTAATTGTAAAATTCCAATAGTGAAAGTATTATTAAGATCATTAAATAAATTATTAGTAATAGCTTCTATATCCTTTAATCCTAAGATTTTACTTTTATATTCCTTGTTTAGTAACAGTTCCAAAGCTTTTTGTTCAATTAAATCTTGAGTATTTTGTGTTAAAGAAGTTTTATATGATTGGAATAGTGTGCTTATTATATTTTTTCCACACTATAAAAATACTGATTTTTGCTCCTTGAAAAACAAGAGGTCCTATAGCAGCAGTAGGGTCCTGTATGAGTAAGGTTAATGCAATTATAATGTATTGCCATCATTTCCGGTGTAGTTAATAAAACTACTATTTATGCATGCTTCAATTAAATCTAAAACATTTGTTATAACCATATTTCTAATAATCCAATTATTAGAAATATGGTAAAATCCTTGGATTACATCTTTAATTTCATTTTTTGAATCATTTTTAAAATTGTTAGAAAGTATATTAGGATCAATTACCCTAATATTAGGGGTTAAGTTTGTCTGAATTTCTTTTAAATTTTCCTGATAATTTAAGAAATCAGTCCCATAATATGCTAAGCTCAATATTGCAACTGTAGAAGTTAAATAAATTGGTACTGAATAATTAGGAAAAGCTGTGATGAGATTTATAGTAATAGGGTAGATTAAACTTCCTTTAAATGTGGCAGAAGTAAGATAATGTTTCTGAAAATACCCTGCAGTTATTAAGATTTCATCAGCAAGAGTTGCCGAAACAAAAAGACTGCTTCTCCTTTTGTCCCATTTACAATAAAACAGTTATACCGCTAATTATTAAATGCGTTCCATATGCTAACTTCTTGGAAAAGGTAGAAGCAACATTATTTTTATTAAAATTTACCTTATTAGATGAAATTATAGATATTATATCGTCTATATTATAGCCTAAGTTAGAAAAAGATTTTATTACCGGATTTTTACGAAATAAAAAAGAGAATGCCATAATTGTTAATTTTTATTAAAAATAGATATCGTCATTGCGAGCAGGCGTTGTTGCGTGGATACCGATGTCATTCCCGCGAAAGCGGGAATGACATAAAGAGCATTTACTGATCCACGCAACAATGCCTTGCGAGCGACTGAAAAGAGCGTGGCAATCCATAAAAATAATAAAAAAATGCTAATCTTTAGCATTTTTATACTTCCTTGCTTCGTCAAAACTTACAGTTTTTCCTTAACTCAGACGTTAAATTCTTAACTAATCTATCTTTAATAAACATTGCCGAATTAGGTGATAAGTCGCATTATAGTATAAAGAAAAAATGTAGGTGTAGGGAAGAAAGTAAAAAGGCAGATAAATAAAGCCTGCCTTTTTGTAATTATTAACGAGAATATAACTCGATTACTAAATGAACTTCTGCTTTAAAAGGATATGGAATATCAGAAAGAGCAGGAATTCTTAAATATTTACCGGTTAATGAAGGTACATCAAATGATAAATAGCCTGGTGTTGTTTGACCTTGTTTTGAAACGGATTCTTGGATAAGCGGTATTTGTTTTACAGATTCTTTAACTTCTATAACATCACCTTCCTTTAGTCGTATGCTTGCTATATCGGCTTTCTTACCGTTTAATTTAATATGTCCGTGTGAAACTAACTGTCTTGCAGCAAAAATAGTTGGAGCTATATTCATTCTATAAACTACCGTATCAAGTCTACTTTCAAGTAACCCAATAAAGTTTTCACCGGTATTACCTTTCATTTTTTGAGCAAGTGCAAAAATATTTCTAAATTGTTTTTCAGTGACGCGACCGTAGTGGCATTTTAATCTTTGCTTAGCTTTTAAATGTAAACCGTAATCTGAAGTTTTAATCATGGTATTGTGCCCATGTTGCCCGGGACGATAATTTCGTGTATTGAAAGCATCCTTGCTATCACCCCATAGACTTACCCCAAGTCTTCTACTAGCTTTATATTTAGAACGAACAATCTTTGTCACTGATAATATCCTTAACTTTTATTTGAATTACAGCGTCATTCAGAAAGTTTGATACAAGCGAATTTTCTGACATTCGCCTTTGCTCACGTACTTTTTGTACGCTCCGCAGGCTCAGTCGTCAATTCATCTTGTCTAAAGCTTTCTGAATCTAGCTTTGTAAGAAAATATATACATTTCTTACATCAAAGTCAATCATTGATTTTTAACCTAAAACTTTTTATACTTAAATAAAAAAATCGTATGAGTTCTTCGGTAAAATCAATAAATTTAGGTAAAATAAATTACTCTCAGAGTACAGTTAAAGACTATATATTATTAATGAAACCACGTGTGATGTCGCTTGTGATTTTTACGGGTTTTGTAGGTATGTGGATTGCTCCTTATTCCGTGCATCCTTTTATTGCTGTTATTGCTGTTGCTTGTATAGCTCTTGGGGCAGGTAGTGCTGGGGCAATTAATATGTGGTACGATAGAGACATCGATAGCTTAATGAAACGTACTCAAAAAAGACCTATCGTCAGAGGTGCTATAGAACCTGATGAGGCTTTATCTTTTGGTTTGATAACGGGATTTTTTGCAGTATTTTTTATGGCTTTATGTGTTAATCTACTTGCATCCTTTTTACTGCTATTCACTATTTTTTATTATATCTGTATTTATACTATTTGGTTAAAGCGTCGTTCTATACAAAATATCGTTATTGGCGGAGTATCGGGAGCATTGCCTCCTGTGATAGGTTATGCAGCGGTAAGCAATACTATATCTCTAGAGTCGATTATATTATTTTTGATTATCTTTATTTGGACACCGCCGCATTCATGGGCTCTTGCTTTATTCTGTAACGAAGATTATAAAAACTGTAAAGTACCGATGATGCCTGCCGTAAAAGGGACTTTATATACTAAAAAACAAATTCTAATTTACAGCATTCTTTTATTTATTGTTTCGCTAATGCCTTTTTTTATCGAAATGAATAATTTTATATATTTAATAATTTCTGGTATTCTTGGGTTAGTATTTCTATATTATGCCGGTTCTTTATTCTATGATACTCCTGATAACAAACAAGCTAAACGATTTTTTGCCTATTCGATATTTTACTTGTTTTTTATATTTTTACTTTTGTACTCAACTAACACTATATCCCCTATTAGCTGAGAGATAATAGTGTTGAGTGACTTTTATGGAAGATAAAATTGAAACCCAACGTGAAGAAACATATCATAAGTTTATTTTCATGCAAGTGATTTTTTATTTATAACTGTAATTTTCAAATTTTATGCTTTTGTTTCGTAATTTTGATAAGTAGGAAGAGTTAGAAGATATATCGGATTTGATTCCTGGGATCAACCTGTGTCATGCAACACACTCCATCGTTGGATAAAATTACTCTTAATACCGGCTTTATAACGTACAGCCTTGCCTCCGTATTCACTTACTTTATTTTCCTGTATATTTGGTTGCCAAATTAAAGCTTCACTCTCCAATCTATTTGAGGCAATATTTCTTTCATGCTGCTTATCGTTATGCGTTAAAAATATACATTCCGCTTTTATAAACGGTTTATATTGGTTATTTATGTATTGATCTAAATCTTCAAATAACTTTGCGTATTCAGGTGAGCCAGCCTTCATAAGCAATAATAGGAGAAAAGTTTAGATGAACTTCGTAACCTGCTTCAATAAAAATATTCACCGCTTTTATTCTCTCGATAATTGTACTTGTCTTTGGCTCTAATATCTCACTCATCCTTACCGGCATCAAACTAAATCTAATCCTTATTTTGCTTTCAGGATTAAAATTAAGTAATTTAGGATTGACATATTTAGTAGCAGTCGGTAAACTTGCTATATGTTTATCCAATATGTCAAGTATTTGATCTATATTTTCATTTATATTAATATCTCATAGTTATGACGCATAACATAACAATAACTATTTCTGCAACCTCCGGCACAGCCATATAGGAAGTTAGGTGTTATGTAATCAGCTGATCTTCCATTAGGACGTACGTGCAAAGTTTTCGTATTTTGTACTATTTTTTTAACCATACGATTTTAAATTAAAGTTTATTTAAAATACTTACTTAGCTTTACAAACTTCAGATTTATTTACTTACCTTGAAATTGTAGTTATAAATTATTAATTACAAATATATCATAAGTTATGGAAAAACCAAGCTATCTAAATTTTGATAATAAAAATTATAAATGGAAAAATGATATTGATTATCGTAAATGCCCGGAAAGCTATAGAGTAGGTAAAGGTGAGCAAGGAGTATTAATTTGTCAACCATATAAAAATGAAATTTTGCCTTATTGGAAGTTTAAAACTCCTGAAATTGCTAAAGAAAGTAGTGAAAGAATATATGAAATATTTTTAAAATACTTAGAGGATAATGATTTTGTTGGAGCTGATATGGCTCGTAAATATTTGCAGATGGGTTTTACTAGAAGTAGACGTTATGCTAATTATAAAGGTGGAAAAAAATATGATAAAGATCATGATTATAAGAAATTAGAAAAAGGAAGAGGTGATCCAAAAAAAGTGAAAAGTGCCGATATATTTTTCAAAAAATGGCAAGAGGCAGAAGATAATAAGAAATATAAAAAGATGACAATAGAATGGAAAAAACAATATGGGTAAATATTAGCTTAATAAAATAGAAATAACAATTTAGAGCTAACAACTATAGATGTATAAGAGGTCCATTTATCGGCTCTATTTGTTGTATTAAAATTTAGTCTTGCATTGATTAATGCTTTACCAAGTTAGTTTTTTTATATTATAGTAGATTAATAGAGGATAGATTATGACTAAAGATGAAATTGTGAAGCTTGTTTAAAAAATGTTTCGATCTTCATAATAGATATCAATATCAAGAAGAAAAAGACAATCTACGAAAATTCGTTGAAACTGATCCTGAAGAACTTTCAAATTTTATTGCAGCTTATAATAAAACTGAAAAATATAACAATAGGGAAGTTGAAGTTTTTCATAGCTTAAGTTCTATTTTAATGGAAAAACAACAAGATAATGCGATTAAATCATTAAAGAAAGCTATTGAACTAGATCCAAGTAACATACTACCACGAAGAGCTTTTTAATAAGTTATATAGAATAAATCCGGAGGAAGCACTCGCTTCCATCAAAAGAGCTATAGGGTTAAATCAAAATAGGAAATCATTATATGAAGACCTTATTATTTTGTTGAAAAAGGCAAATTATGGTGAAGAAGCAGCAAAAATTACTGAAGCAATTCAAGATATCCCTAAAAACATACCTCATTTGGTATTAGATACTGAGAGAAAAAATGATATTTCTCTTTTAGGATTAGAGCATTGATGTTAAAATAATTTCTTCAATCCTTTTTGTAGCAGTTTGTTTACAGGATCTGCTTGTTGGTTTTCCGGCGGATGGTTGTTTTGTTCTTCTGCATTTGTATCCTTTTTCTTTCTAAGACCCAAAGCATCTTTAATAATATTTTTAGGTTTCTGCTCTCCGCTTTTTAAGTCTTTAATAACACTATTAAACACATTTTTGACTAAATATGTTTGAAGGGCTTGAACATCTAATTTATGCTGCGGATTATTTATGAATCCGTATAATTTAACGGTTATAGGCGGTAAATCCGCAATAGTAACGCTTGCACTAATATCCATCATATATTGCGTTAAGTTAATTTGACCGCTTGCATTTGCTTTAGCAGGTGAAGCATCTAAACTACATTCATTTAAATTAAGTTTACCTTGTGTTATATTTCCGCTTGCAATTAGATTTTTGAAAGATGTTGATCCGCCGCTAAAAGAGCTGTTAATAAGTCGCAATACTCCTTCGGTATTTTTAGCATTATTTACCGCATCTGCAATTCTGTTTAAATCAAATCCGCTTATTTTTCCATTATCGCTATTTATGTTAAAGTGTCCGTTTAGATTATTAATATATGTATAAACGCTATTACCGCGAGAAGTAAGATCCGCTTTAAAGCTTAGTCGCCCATCAGTTATTTTTATTTTATCCGATTGCGGAGTTAAATTTTTTAAGTAAGCATTTTTTAAATCGATTTTGATTGCAGCGTTTTGATCTTTTCCTGAACTCACATAACCGGTGCTACTTAGTTCGCCACCGTAAATGCTCGCATTAACTGAAGTAATATTTAGCTTACCACCGGTGATATTTAATTTTGCTTTTAAATTATTTATGATTAATGAGTCATTAGTTAATTTATCAATATTTGCGGTTAGTTGTCCTTTAATTTCATTTAAAAATCCTAAGTTAATAGGATTGTTTGACCAAGGAGAATTATTTTTAGCTGTAGGTGTATTTTGAGTAGTAGGGCTACTAGTTTTACTTGGAGCAGCAGTAGGGTTATTGCTTGAAATAATTTTCTCCAAATTAACCAATGGGCTATATAAGTTAAGGTTAAAATTTGGCTTCTGAGCTGCTAAATTAATATCGCCTTTAATAGATATATTAGTGTTAAAAGCAGATATTTTATTATTGATACGAAAAGTATCTTTAATTTTTTGTACTTCCCCGTTTAACTGCAATACCCCAATCTTACTTAAATTACTTACTCCCATAAGAGACATAAACGACTCAAAATTATTAATTTTTAGATTGTGAGAAATAGTTATATCTTGTGCTAAATTTTTAAGCTCAATATCTCCCGTTAGATTACTATTTGCAGCCGATAAATTAATATTTTGCAGCTTTATTGCTTGGGAGTTATAAATTACATTAGAAGTCAGTATAAGTTTTTGATTAATAATAGGCGGTAGTTTATCGGTCTTTAGTTTTAGAGCATCAAGTATAGGTTTTAAACTATCAGCTTGTAGCACAATATTTGTCTTATCTAAATTAGTACTAATCTCGGTTATAATGTTACCAGGGTTTACAATAATATTTGATTTTAGGTTATTACGCTCTATATCATAATTTATATTTGCTAGTAATTCTATATTTGGATAATTAAGTCTGGCATCTTTGATAGTTATATTTTTATTATCGGCAGTAATTGCCGTAGTTAGCTCATAGTCATTTTGTAAGTCAGCCGGCATACCTAAAGTTTTAGTATTACCTTTAATATTTGCGTTACCTATAAAAGAATTATTTTCGCTATCAAACTTTCCTTCGATTTTAATTTTTTCACCGGCAAGATTAATATTGGCACTTAACGGAATTATTTTCCTGATTTCTTCAATATTTCCATCTATATTAATCTGCTGTTCCAAAGCCTTTAAAGCTAAAGTAAAATCTATCGGTCCTTTAAGGCTTTTAATTTTAGTCTCTAAATTAATATCGTTAAATATTTTCTCACTATTTTTTTCTATATAGATTACTTTGCCATCTATTATTTTAAAATGACTAATCAAAATAGGAAGTTCTAATTCAGTTTTAGTATCAGTAGATTCTACAGAGCTGACGTTATTTATGTTAGGGTTATTATTAGATGTAACGAATTGCCAATTTTTTTGTCCGTTATTCAAGACTTCTAGATTTATAATAGGTTTTTGTAAGGTGATAGAAGCTACTTCAATTGCTCCTCTAAAAAGAGGAAAAAGCCGCAATGAAGCTTTAGCACTTTCAACGGAAACTAGAGTAGGTTCCTTTGTGCCGTCTATTGATGATAATTTAATTTCTGATAACGAAATTGTAGGATTCGGTAATAAAGATAATTTTATATCGCCATTAATAGTTAAATCTCTATTTATAGCCTCTTTGACTTTATCTATTATTACTCCTTTATAATTATTTAAAGGAATAAAGAAAGGAATAACAATTAATAATAATATTATACTTATAAGTATAATAAGTGAGTATTTTAAAGCTTTAGGCATAGAGTATAACCTTCTATTTATATACATATTATTGATTATAGTATTTAAGGCTTAATTGTCAAATCCATATAGCTTGCTCAATTAAAGATTGAAATAATTGTATTATTAATGAATTTATAGTATTATATATCAATAATATAACTATATCTAAAAAACTTAAACATGATAAAATTATTCGTAGTGCATTTGAAAATCCTTTCGTTGCTAGGGAGTTTTTCGAGATGCATTTACCGCCTCATATCAAAGATTCACTCATATTTGAGACTCTTAAGATGGAAAAGGATAGTTTTATAGAGCCGAATCTTAAAGAATTTATACTGGATATTCTATTTTCTGCTAAATTTGATGGTGAAGACGGTTACTTATTTTTATTGCTAGAGCATCAAAGTAAACCTGATTATTATATGGTTTTTCGGTTATTTAGGTATATGTTAAATATTGTCGAACATCATATGAAAGCACTAAAAAACAAAAAATTTCCTTTCATATATCCTTTAGTGTTTTATAACGGTATATAAAAATATAATGCTCCTCGAAATTTATGGGAATTATTTGAAAATAGCGATCTTGTAAAAAATACCTGGATTAATGATTATCAACTTATAAACGTGCATGATATGTCTGATCAAAAATTGAAAGAAAATGCTTGGTCCGGAATTTTACAATTTTTTATGAAGCATATTCATGAACGTGATTTATTAAAGAGATGGCAAGAAATAGCTGATCTCTTGCCTCAATTTGCCGAGGTTAATATCGGCATTGATTATATAGAGTTAATTTTATACTATACTTTGACTAGAATTGAGGAAAATGATAAAATAGAAATAGCAAAAATACTTAAATCACATTTAAACCCTAAAGTAGAAGAGGAAATTATGGTAAGCTTAGCTCATCACTGGATGCAGGAAGGTATAGAAAAAGGTAGACAAGAATGCAGAAAAGAAGCGATACAAATCGGTGAAATGAAATTAGCAGAGATGGCAAAAAAAATGTTAAGGAAAAATAAGCCTTTAGACGAAATTATTGAATTTACCGGTTTTACAAAAAAAGAAATTGAAGAATTACAAAAACAACTCCAAAAATAGGAGATTTAAAAACTACGGTAAATTGTTCAAACTTCTCTTTGATAATTTAAAATCACATAATCTTTAGTTATAATAGGAAAAAATTCTTTATTGAAAGGTAATAATTCGGTTGTTTGGTCTAAAAATTCTATTTCAATTATATCACCGGCACCAAAATTAAAAATATTTTTAATTTTGCCTATTTCTTTATGATCTTGGTTTAATACCGGTAAATGGTTTAAATCCGCTATATAAAATTCATCTTCTTCTAGTTCCGGTAAACTTGCTCTTAAGCAAAATATTTTATAACCTTTTAAATTTTCAGCCTCATTTCGAGTAGCTATATCCTTAAATGTACAAATTAATTCTCCTTTGGCATTTTGGCTAATTAGCTTAATATATATATCTTCTCCTGACTCATTTACTAAATTTCTTTCAAGTATTCTTGTAGCAGGTTCGGTAAAAGATTTTAAAATTACATGACCTTTAATTCCGTGACATGATTTTATTACACCGACTAAAATTAAATTTTCTAAAGAATTCATTAATTTGCCTTTAAATTTTGATAGTTTATAATAATATATCTAAGAAATTATCTGTAAACTTATTTTAAAGCTAATTAAATTCTTTTTTGCTGCAAATTATAAGATTTTTTTGAAATAGGAATGGCTATTTCGACAAAAATCTTATTAATTTTCGCTACAAAATCTCTTTAATTATCAATTAAAATAAGTTTACAGATAACCTCTAAAAGAAAAATTTTTTAACAGATTTCTAAATATGATAAAAAAAATAGCTGCCGGCCTCATAATTTGTTTCTCATTATTGTTATTTATAATTTTTGGTGTATTATCATTTGTTAACTATAATTCGGTTACTAATAATTTTACCGGTCATTTAGGAATTGCGAAAGAAAATATCAGAAAAATAAAGATGAATAAATTTCCTTTGCCCTATTTAGTTATTGAGACGATAAGGGAAGAAGGAAAGTTAGATTTAGAGCAGATTAGAATTCATTTTTCGTTGTGGTCACTTATAAAATTTAATCCTAAAATTAATAAAATAGACATATTAGATGCTAAATTTTATTCAAATTCTAATGTATTAAATATTTATAATCATGAAGAGTTAATAAAGAATTTCTTTAAATATAAATTACAAAATATAAATCTAAATGTTACTAATCTAAGTATTATTAATAAACAAGATTATTCTATTTTAAATTTTAATAATTGTATATTAAAAAAAGAAAATGCTTTATCGTCTAATTACATATTTAAAACTACAAGTAACTATACAGGTAAAATTTCAGGTTCAATTAATAAACGTGACGATACAGTAGATTTTAGTCTTAATATTGATAATAATGATTATGGTTTTAAGTTATTGCAAATTTACAAAGATTTTAAGCTTACTAGCGGTAGCGGTGAATATCAGATTAAAAATTTAGCATCGGTAATGTATAATATATTACCGGATTTAAACCATCTTTTTAATAAATTTAATCAAAATGAGGCAATAAACGTTAAATTTAATATTTCAAATAATGAAGATGAAATAGAGCTAAAAGACATAGTAATAGCATCATCTTTTATTACAGGTAATGGATTTGTTAACATTGCTAAAAATGATAATATTACTACTAATGTGAAACTAGATTTTCCTAAAATAGATCTAAGTTCGTTAATTTCTCCAAATGCAGGGGTAACATTTAATACTTCTTCTTCAAATATTAGATTTATTTTTGCCGATAAATTACTTAAAGCAGACGTGGCAATTAACGAAATAATTTTAAGTAATAATGAAGCACTAGAAAAAATAGTCTTTTCTTCTAACTTATCAAAGGGTACTTTAAAGATACATGAATTTTCAGGTAATATTAAGTCAGGTGGAGAATTTAAGCTTACAGGTAATGTAACACAGAATGCTGTTAGAAGTATGTTCGATGGACAGCTATATTTAAAACACAACGATATAAATTCGTTACTGAATATTTTAGGATTTAACGATGTTACTATTAAAGAAGCTATTCCTTTTAGCTTGTCGTCAGATTTAAAACTCACTTTAATAGATTTATTTTTTAAAAAGTTATTACTTAAAACGGATAATTTAAATTTATCAGGAAATTTTTCTAGTAAATTTATTGCTCAAACACCTCGTTTAGATGCTACGCTTAATATATCTTCGCTTGACTTAAGCAGTAGGACGTATCCAATAATTTCGCCGCTTATCGAATTTACAAAAAATTTAACTAAAGATATGAAAACTTTAGATTATCCAAGTAAATTTATTCCTATTAGAATAATAGGATATTTAGCTAATTTAGATATTTTGATAGATAGCATTAAGTATGATGATCATGTATTTGACAAAATGAATTTGCTTGCTAAAATCGTACCGGCTAATATAAAAATTAGTAATTTAGATTTTAAAACTGCTAACAGCTATTTATCAACTAGCTGGAACTTGGATGTCTCGAGTGTATTACCGTCTTTGACCGTAGAAATTAAGGACGGTAATCTTACTACTGATTTATTATCACCGGCAGGAATGCTTAATTTAAGAAATAAATTAATAAATGATTATAGTTTAGATAAAGCTACATTGCAATTTTACGGGACATTATCAACATTATCACAAAATGATTTAATATTGAAAAATGTTAAATTTTATGTAGCAAATAATAATAATCTATTACAATTTAATAATATTGAAGCAGAATTATTAGGCGGTAAGTTTCAAGGTAGCGGCAATATTTTATTGGAACCTTATTCTATAAATTTCGTATATGCTTTAAATACAATAGATTTAGACAAAGTTTCGGCTTTTATGCCTAAAATATTTACTGCAAGTAGCGGAGAAGTAAGTATAAGCGGTAGTTTAGGGACTAACGGTAACACTCTTCAAAGCCAGCTATATAACCTTACTATAAAATCACAATTTGCTATAAACAATATAGATGTTAATAATTTTGCAATGGATTCTTTTATAGAAAAAATTAATACAGCTGATTATAAGGTACAAAATTTAGATAAAGATATAAATAGTGCTATAACCACAGGACAAGAAAATATTAGAGGCATAAGCGGTGATATTGAACTACAAAAAGGTATTGCCCTTTTAAAGAAAGTAAAATTTGCAACACAATATAGTAGCGGTGCGGCCTCTTTTGCAGTTAATATATATAATTTTGATATGGATGCATCTAGTATTTTATCATTTTATGTACCGGCAAGGCTTGTTAAGTTAAATACCTCAAATACGAGTTCCGATAAAGATAGTTTGGCACATCTTAATATAAAAATGCAAGGGAGTATTTTTGCTCCTAAGAAAACTTTTGATAGTAGTGAGCTAAAAAAATTACTTATACCACAAACAACTGAAGACAAAACTACTACAGATAACCATTGAAAAATAAAAATAAATGACTAATACTAAAACTTTAGAAGAAAATATTAGCTTTGAAGAAGCTTTAAAAGAGCTTGAGGAAATTGTTAAAAAAATAGATAACGGACAAGAGAGTCTAGAGACGGCAGTTAATAGCTTTGAAAGAGGTATTTTACTTAAGAATCATTGTGAGAAAAAACTAAAAGAAGCTCGGTTAAAAATTGAAAAAATTACTAAACTTGCTGATTCTAAGGTGGTCTTAGAAGAGACAGAAGTGTAGTGTTGACACTGCCTACTAACTATAGATTTGTCATTGCAAGTGGAGATTGTTGTGTGGATCGGTAAACCCACTATGTCACCCCGTAGCTTGACCACGGGGTCCAGAAATATAACTTAAAATACTAATAATTTTAGTATTTTTTACTGGATCCCATGGTCAAGTCGCGGGATGACAGAGGTGAAACCCGTCCACGCAACAACGCCAATGCCCTGCAGGAATGACATAACATAAAAATTACAATGCTTATGGTTAATCATATAATTGACTTCATCTATACCGTTCCTAATATTGTTTTATTCTTCATAATAAATATTATTTTGATGAGTTTTTGTGCGGGATGTTTATATTTAACAAATACATTATTCCTAATAATTTTCAAAAAGAAGAGCTTGGAAGTCTTGGCGGGTTTTTATCGGGTGTAGTCGGTAGTATGTATGCGGTATCAACCGGTTTTGTATTAATTTATTTACTCGGTAATTTTAATAAAGCACAAGAAGGGGTGGCAGCAGAATCTATAGTGTTGATGAGGCTTGCAGATAGTGTAGGTTGGCTTCCCCATGAAATGAGACTTGCAATTTATCTAGATATTAAAAATTATACCAAAGATATAATACAGCGTGAATGGCAATTAATGAAAGACGGCAAGAAAATCGGTCCTGAAGCTCTTAGTTTCCTCCAAGATATTAATAAGCGACTACAAGCTTATAAAGTAAATGATCAAATGCAGATATTCATTAAAAAAGAAATAATTAAAGAGATAAAAGAGCTTTATACCGTGAGGTACAATAGAGTTAAAATGTCTTATTTTCCTTTGAATATCCCCAATATTGGATAGTTATATTTATAATGACTATTATTCATTTAATTGTTGTCTGTATGCTTGGTACTAAACTTTATCTACATAAGATTTCGGTTGGTTTAGTTTGTATTACTTCATCATCAATGCTTTTTTATTATTTATATTAGATAAACCTTTTCGAGATCTTTTTGCCGTTAATCAATATGATCTTATTAAGGCTATACATTATATTGAGAGATTAAATTAGTGATATCTGTAACAATATAACGCCATAATTTATCCGTACCTTTAGTAATACCGATGCGGGTAGTATTAGAGTAGGGGAGTTTTAAGCCGATATCGCCGACAAAAAATTTGTTGTTATTTATAAGATCGCATTTATTATGAGAAATATTAATTCCAAGATATTTACATAATTTACCCGGACCATTGAGGTATAGATTTCCAGGCGAAATAACATGTATGCCTCTTATTAAGGTCGCAGCAGGGAAGCCTTCGGCTTCAGTTACGAAATTTACACAGTAATACATTCCGTAAATTAAATAGACATAGCTAAAGCCTGCAGGACCAAACATTACATCCGTTCTTTTGGTCCGCCCTCTTGCTGCATGGCAAGCAGGATCATCCTGACCTATATAACTTTCAGTTTCAGTGATTATAGCGGCTTTACCTTGGAAATAAAGAGCTTTACCGATTAACTCAGTGCTTACTAAGTTAGTATCTCTTGCAAAAAATTCACGAGGTAAAGGGATTAATTTATTCATGTTTTTGAAAAAAAATATTTAAATTCTTATGCCATTTTGTAGGAGTAAATCCGGTAATTTCATATTCAGCTATATTATTTATATAAAAAGGATCTTGTTTTAATATATCTTTAAGCTGACTTAGTTTTTCTGTATTAGCTAAAATAATACCACCAATTCTTGGATGTATAGGACCTGATAAAATAAAATATCCCTTATATAACATTTATCTAAAAATTTTCTATGTTCCGTAATAAATTTTTCGACGGAAGAAAGGTCTAAGCCTAAGGTATATTTAAGATTTACAATAAACATAATTTATATTTTTTTATTAAGTGGTTTAGAATTTTTTATAGAGGTTGGAACGGTATCATATCCGCCGTTGCAAAACGGTTGGCATTTGATGATTCTTTTAAAAGCAAGCCATAGTCCTTTTAGACTACCATGTAATGTTATAGCCTCTTTAGCATATTCTGAACAAGTGGGGCGAAATCGGCAATTATTGCCAAGTAGCGGGGAAATGAAATATTGATAGAACTTTATTATTAATAAGAGTATTTTACTCATTTTGCAGCTTATCTATAATAGTTTCCATTTTTTCTTGAGTTAGATCTTCATAATAATCGTCATTAATTTGTACGACCGGAGCGTTAACGCATGCTCCTAAACATTCTATCTCGCTTAAAGTAAACTTTTGATCTTCAGTAGTTTCTTTGAGTTTTACACCTAATTTCTTTTCGCAAATTTTCATTATATCATCACTACCACACAGCCAGCAAGGGGTAGTAGTACATACTTGAATATGATATTTACCGACGGGCTTTAAGTTAAACATAGTATAAAATGTTGCAACTTCATAAGCTCGCATATAAGGCATTTCTAACATATTTGCGACATATTCGATAGCATGCACAGGCAGCCAACCGCCGTTTTGACGTTGTGCTAGATCAAGCAACGGCAATATTGCACTTCTTTTACCCTCCGGCGGATATTTCTTTATAATCTCTTCTGCTAGATTTAAATTTTTCTTATCAAATGTAAAATTTGTACTCATATATCTCTTATATTATTCCTGCATGGATCGTTTTCATCGTCATTGTGAGAAGAAATTACGTAGTAATTCGACGAAGCAATCTCGGACTAAAATCCTGAGATTGCCACGCTCCTTGCAGTCACTCGCAATGACAGTTTGGTATCCATACAACAATGCCTGCTCGCAATAACGAATCACCGGTCAATCTCACCAAATACAATATCAAGCGTAGCTATAATAGTAATAACATCTGACATTAAATGACCTTTAGACATAAAATCTAGTCCTTGCAAATGAGCAAAGCCCGGGGCTTTAATGCGGCATCTATAAGGTCTATTATTGCCTGTTGAATATAAATATACGCCAAATTCACCTTTAGGAGCCTCTACTGCTTTATAAGTCTCACCGGCAGGAACGTTATAACCTTCAGTATAAAGCTTAAAGTGATGAATCATTGCTTCCATAGATTCTTTCATTTTGGCTCTTGTCGGCGGTGTTAATTTAGGATCATCGGTTTTAACTGCACCTTTCGGCATTTTTTCTATACATTGCTTGATTATCTTGATTGATTCATACATTTCAAGCATACGAACGAAATACCTGTCGTAACAATCGCCGTTTTTACCGATCGGTACTTCAAAGTCTATTTCATCATAAACGTCATAAGGGTTTGACTTGCGTAAATCCCAAACTATACCCGAACCTCTAAGCATCGGTCCTGAAAACCCCCAGTCCATTGCCTCTTTTTGAGACACAACACCGATATCTACTAAACGTTGTTTCCATAACCTATTTTCATTTAATAGACTTTCAATATCCTGAAGTTTAGGAGGAAACTGCTCTATAAACTTATCTATATCCTCAAGTAAACCATCAGGTAAATCTTCTGCAACTCCGCCGGGTCTGAAGTAGTTTGAATGCATACGAGAGCCGGAAACACGCTCGTAAAATTCCATGATCTTTTCTCGCTCTTCAAAGAGCCATAATAAAGGAGTAGTAGCACCGATATCTAAAGCTTGGCTGCCGATATTCAAAGTATGGTTCAAAATTCTTGTTAGTTCTGAGAATAGTACCCTGATAAACTGAGCTCTTCGTGGGACTTTACATTCTAATAACGACTCAACAGCTAAAGCAAATGCATGTTCCTGGCACATTGGCGAAACATAATCAAGGCGATCAAAATAAGGTATAGCCTGCAAATATGTTTTATGCTCAATAAGTTTTTCCGTACCACGATGAAGTAACCCAATATGAGGATCGGCATTATTTACTACTTCCCCGTCCATTTCAAGGATTAATCTTAAAACTCCGTGAGTTGCCGGATGCTGCGGACCAAGATTGAGAGTTATAGTTTTGGTGTTATTAGTCATAGTATCCGTCATTGCGAGGAGCCGTAGGCGACGCGGCAATCCAGTTGTTAAATAATTTCATCATATAAATCTTTCCAATTTACATTCATTTGCTCAATTAAATTAAGCTTTTTTGCTCTTGAGCCTGATTTAATTTGTTTTTCTCTAGCTATTGCAGAATCCATAGTTTCATGAATTTCATAAAATACTAGTATTTTACAATCATATTTTTTACTAAACCCATTAGTTGTATTATTTTTGTGTTCATATATACGTTTGACAAGATTAGAAGTTACTCCTACGTAAATCGTACCGTTTCGTTTATTAGCAATAAATATATACAGTTGGTTGTTTCATAATTTTTTCTGGATTGCCGCACTCCTTGCAGTCGCTCGCAATGACGTGTTACTTCCTAGCCTTCTCATCCCCAGGCAATACGTAAGTCGGGCTATGCCAGTGTGAGCTAAAATCAAACTCACGATATTCTATGTCTAAATCGACCGGTTCATAAGCTACTTTCTTTAATTTTTCATCATATTTAACTTGCGTATAACCGGTTAACGGGAAATCTTTACGTAATGGATGCCCCTCAAATTCATAATCGGTTAGTATTCGTCTTTTATCGTCATTGCCATCAAAAATTACCCCGTACATATCGTAAACTTCACGCTCATACCAGCAAGCAGCACTAAATATATTCATTGCCGAAGGTATAGTTTCTTTTTCAGATATATCTATTTTTATTATTAAACGCTTATTTAATTTTAAGCTTAGTAAGTTATATACTACTTCAAATCTTTTATCTCTTTCAGGAAAATCAGAACCGAATAAATCAGTAAGTACAGTAAAACGTAATTCTTCTGATTCTTTTAAAGCTTTTAAAAACAGTAATAAAAAATTCGGCTCGATTTTATAAGCTAGGTAATCTTTAACCGTGACCGGAGTTATTAAGATGCTAGATTTAGCAGTAAGCTTTTCAATGAGTTTGTCTAGCGTCATACTTAAAACCTGTAGTGCGTTTAATTTTTTTCTGTAGCTGCATAAGTCCGTAAATTAATGCTTCGGCAGTAGGAGGACAGCCAGGGACATATACGTCAACCGGTACGATTCTATCACAGCCACGCACTACCGAATAGGAAAAGTGGTAATAGCCGCCGCCATTAGCACAGCTACCCATTGAAAGCACCCATTTAGGCTCAGCCATCTGATCATATACTTTACGTAGAGCCGGTGCCATTTTATTAGTAAGCGTTCCTGCAACTATCATAAGATCGGACTGTCTTGGACTGGGTCTAAATAACATACCGAAGCGATCCATATCATATCTACTTGCTGCTGCCTGCATCATCTCAACAGCACAACAAGCAAGCCCAAAAGTCATAGGCCATAAGGAATTAGCTCTCGCCCAGCCTATAACATCATCAACTTTAGTTAATAAGAACCCTCTATTAGAAAGCTCACCGTTTAATAATTCATCTTCTTGATAAAAATTATTTTTCATATTACTACCAGTCTAAAGCTCCTGTCTTCCATTCATACACAAAACCTATAATAAGTACGCATAAGAAAAACATCATTGAGAAAAAGCCTATTGTACCTATCATATTAAGGCTAATAGCCCAAGGCACTAAAAATGCAATTTCAAGGTCAAAGATAATAAATAAAATAGCAACTAAGTAAAAACGTATGTCAAATTTTGATCTTGCATCGCTAAAAGGCTCAAAACCGCACTCATAAGGCTCTAGCTTATCTTTATTATATTTCTTTGTCGATAATAGGTTAGGTAGAATCATTATTAAACCGGAAATCAATACCGCAATACCAAAAAATATAGCAATCGGTAGATATTCCTGTAAAAGTTCTGAGTTTTGTAGCATATGTTTTTTATTAGTTTTCGTCATTGCGAGGAAAATTACGAAGTAATTCGATGAAGCAATCTCAGGATATTTGACGAGATTGCCACACAGCCTACGGCTGCTCGCAATGACGTAGGTTTAATGACACTATATTTATCTATATTTACCTCAAATAGCATCAATTATCAACGACAATATCAGGTTTAACTAGTAACTTCATTAAAACTAGTACCCAAATACCGCTTGATATCCACCATATTTGCCAAATATTATATGAAATCATGCCGATAATATAGTAATTGATAAAACATGCATAAGAAGCTGACCTAAAATTATTATTCTTTATATTATCAATTTGTTTTAAGTATTTATAGATTAAGCTTAAAAATAATATTAGCCCTATTATACCGAGTTCAAGAGTAATTTGTAATATATTATTATGAGGATGAAGTGGTAAAGGATGCCATTTTTCTCCGTTGTAATCAATCATTTCACTATCATTGACTTTGATATATTTAGAAGAAGCAAAGCCATAGCCTAAAATCGGCTTTTCAATGATTTTGTTTGCGACAAAATGCCAAATAAATAAACGATGAGCAGCCGATGCTTGAGTTGTTAAATATCTTTCAGATAAATCTCGTGGTTCTATTTGTTTAGCTATAACAGGAAATAGTAACGAGCTGGTAATTAAACTTATTGCGATTAATTTGAAAAATATCGGCTTCATAAATCTTGTTAAAATAAATATTATTCCGCCTATACCGAAGCCTAAAAAACTTGCTAAACTGTCGGAAATACTTAATAAATAAAGCACTAATATATATAGCATTAATGCATGTCGTTTTTTACCGTTAGAGAGTAAAATTATAACCACTACCCAAACAGTAATTGAAAGTAAAGCACAGCCCCGATCTAACATATATAAGCCAAAACTAGCTTTGAATATTCTTGTTAAAAATCCATGAGAAGAATATTCGATGAAGAATAATAATATTGCTGTGAGAATTCCGAATATTAAGGCTTTTTTAAGCTGTAAGCGATTTTGAAAAGGAGCAGAATTACTCACTGCAAAGCCAAGAAATAAGAGTATGAAAACTTGAATAAAAGTAGCTAAGCTATTAATAGGATGAATTGTGAATAAACAAGATATAAAGCACCAAGTAGTGAATAATAGTTCAGTTTTTATCGTCATTGCGAGGAAAAACTGTAAGTTGTGACGAAGCAATCTCAAGAGTCCTGTTGTATGAGATTGCCACGCTCCTTTCAGTCGCTCGCAATGACGATTGATACCTTGCAGAAATAACATTAACAAAAAAATTGTAACAGTAGTTGCAACCGATAAACCCGTAAGCATACCAAGACTTGGAATTAAAAATATTAAGCTAGTGATTAAATACTGCATCTAAAAACAATCTTTAGCAAAAATTTCGTAAATTGGGTGTTCAAACGTTGAAAGTGAAATGCTTGAAGAAATCATCCACCCTTGGAAAAGTAAATTAGGATCTTCGTCTATTTTATATTCCGTTATGGTCATCAACAAATAATTATCTTCATTATACGGATCAAGATTTTTTATACATTTATGTAATTTGATTTTTATATTACCGAAATATTTTTCTTCTCCAACTTTAAAATTAATTTCTTCAGAAGTAGCAGTAATTTTATTTAGAGCAATAATTTTACCATTTGTATAATTCTTAAATTCAGAACTATTATTAATATTATCGTTTGGATTTAAAATAGGATGATTTTCATCAAGAGGGATAAATACGTCATTTTCAATATCTTCGGTTGTAGTAACCGACTCTAAATTTTCTGCGAATATAGGAAAATTAATGCATATAGTAATGATAAAAATAATTTTTAGTAATTTCATAAATAAACATATTATTTTTCAAAATTATATACTATAGGGGATTAATGGCAATGATAATTTATGATAAGGTTTTAATGTCATTGCGAGCGACTGAAAGGAGGGTGGCAATCTCAGGAATTCTCCCAAGATTGCTTCGTTGAAACTTATAGTTTCTTCTCGCAATGACGAATAAAGTAAACAATATGATCCACTCTAAAGAACTCTTAAATTCTATTTTACGACAGGATTTTCACAGTTTTATAATTAAGGTATTTAATACTATTAACCCAGGAACGGAGTATTATCCAAGTAAACATATAAGAATAATTACTGATTATTTAAATGCTGTACAAAGCGGTGAGATTAATCGTTTAATATATACCGCCAAGGAGTTTAAAATCTATTTGTGTGAGTGTTGCTTGGCCTGCTTATCTACTTGGGGATGATCCTACCAAAAGGATTATGGCTGCCAGCTATTCTCAAATACTTAGCATTAAACACTCACTAGATTGTTGGTTTATTTTAAATTCTGATTGGTATAAGGAACTTTTTCCAAGTACTATCCTTAGTAAAACCCATAATCAAAAAAGTAAATTTTTAACGACTGCTAACGGCTTTAGATTTGCAACATCGGTTGGAGGATCAGCAACAGGTGGGGGAGGGATATCTTAATTATTGATGATCCTCATAATCCTACGCAAATTCATTCTTATAAAATACGTAAGAAAGTTATAGATTGGTTTGAGCAAACTTTTGTTAGCAGACTAAATAATCGTAATAAGGGAGCGGTAGTTTTAGTTATGCAGTGCGTCTTCATATGGATGATTTATCCGGTTATCTACTTAATAATAGCAATTCATGGCATCATTTAAAAGTTCCAGCAATTGCTCCTCAAGACTATTCTTTTAAATTAACAGCTAATAACAGAGAAAAAGAATATAGCTATTTTAGCGGTGAGATTTTAGATAGCTATAAAGAACCTTCTGATTGCTTAATGAAATTAGAGCAGGAAATAGGTAACTATAATTATAATGCTCAATATTTGCAAGAACCTATAGCTACAGGGTCATCGCTACTTAATATGGAAGATATTAGTTTTTATGAAAATTGACCTTCAAGATTTGATTATTTTGTGTAAAGCTGGGATACAGCAATTAAGATTTCCGAAGATTCCGATTATAGTGTTTGCACTATATGGGGGAGTCTTGAGCAGAAATATTATCTAGTATCATTAGTACGGAAAAAAATTAATTATCCTGAGCTTAAGAATTTGACGGAAAAATTAGCAAACGAGTATAAACCGAGATTTATCTTAATAGAAGATAAAGCAAGCAGTCAACAATTGATTCAAGATATAGGGTTTTTAGGCGATAATATTAGAGTGATCGGGATTAAGCCAAGACTTGATAAAGTTACAAGATTTGCCTCGGTAGTCCCTTGATTTCAATCAGGTAGTGTTTTAATACCCAAACAATCAAGCATAATTTTAAAGGAATTACTGAATTTTCCTCATATTAAAAATGACGATATAGTAGATTCAGTTAGCCAGTTCCTGAATTTTATGAAGGATAAATCGCTAAAACAGCCCGCAAGGATTAGGAGTTTAATATAAAAATAGTTGCTTTTTTGTATGGATGTTGGTAGTATTGTTGCAGTTTAGTAGTGGCTTTAAAAACGTCATTGCGAGGAAAGGCGAAGCCTTGACGTGGCAATCTCAGGAATTGTGTGTTGCTTCATGAGATTGCCACGCTCCTTACAGTCGTTCGCAATGACGATAGACACCATAAAAACAACCTAGGCTGGGTAGCAAAGTGGTAATGCCGTGGACTGCAAATCCTCTATTCGTCGGTTCGATTCCGACCCTGGCCTCCATTATAGAAATTAAAAAATCTTATGGAATTTATTTCACAATTCCTAGAAATGCTTTTAGCCGAGCGAGCATTATCAAAAAATTCCATACTTAGCTATAAGCGTGACTTATTCGATTTTCAAAATTATCTTGCTAAACAAAAAATATCAGAATTAAATACCACTACGGAAAATATTAGAGATTGGATTGAGTATTTAGCGGGTAATGATTTGCAAGCTCGTTCTATCAATCGAAAAATCTCAACTATAAAAAGTTATTACGAATTTTTAATTAGCGAAAACCATACCGCTTTTAATCCGGTTCTTAACGTAGATTTACCGAAATATCAAAATAAACTTCCCGAAATATTGTCTATAGATCAAATTAAATCGCTACTTGAATATTGCTCCAAAGACGTTACGCCGGAAGGGATCAGACTTAATGCGATGATTCATTTGCTTTATGCCAGCGGTCTTAGAGTCTCAGAGCTTGTTAGTCTTAAGCTTGCTGATATTCTGACTAATAAAACGTCTAAAGGAGAAGTAAGAAAAATATTTTCGGTACTTGGTAAAGGTAATAAGGAAAGAGTCATAGTAATAAACGAGCAGGCAGTTATCAGTATTGCTAAATATCTTGCAGTTAGAGATGTTTTTGTGAATAAAGCTAAACCAAAAAATCTAATTTATTTATTTCCCTCATCAGCTTTAGCGGGTTATATGACTAGGCAAAATTTTGCGATTCTGTTAAAATCTATCGCCCTTTATGCAGGACTTAACCCTGAGCATATTTCTCCGCATATATTACGTCACAGTTTTGCAAGTCATTTGCTTGAGGGCGGAGCAGATTTAAGAGTTATTCAAGAACTACTCGGTCATGCCGATATATCCACTACCCAAATATATACTCATCTTCAAACTAATCATCTAAAAAAAGCATTATTGCATCACCCCCTCAATAAAAATTAATTTATCTTAATCTTTTATAAAGTGCTTGTTAATATTTTTTAACTAAATATAATATACCTTTTTAATTTAAGGAATAAATTATATGAAGTTAAAAGAAATTATGATCTCTTGTATTCGTAAACCTAGAGAAATTAAAAAAGAATATCCTAGATTAGATCAAAAGAAAGAAGCAGGATTCAATGTTGATTCTGGGTTAGGATACAAAAATCAAGCAGTAGAATCTAGCAACTATTATGAGTTAGTTAAAAAAATTCAACAAGGAGAAATAACTTTAGAAGTGCTAGAAAATTTAAGGAAATTAAAAGTAGATGATAAAAAATCTTTTCTAGCAGATATAGAACAGATGGTATCTAACAATAGGTTACATAAGCTTAATGAAAAAATAATGGAACATGCTTTAGATTTAGTTGATTCTAAAGATTCAGCTTTTTTACTTCGTAGAACAAAAGAGGATAGTATATTTCGAGATCTAATATATTTAGAAGCAAAAGGAAACAAGTTTACTGTAGAAATTGATAAAAAAGGAACTTTGAAAATTAACTTTCCTAACGGGGTACTTGAGCTTTACAAGCTATTAATTGATAATTTTTATTTGAAAAAATTTGGAGAAGAGGAATTGCAGAAAAAATTATATCAAGAATTGTTACCTGATTTCAAAATTCCTTTTGAAAAACTAATTGAAGAAGAGGAATTGCAGAAAAAATTATATCAAGAATTATTACCTGATTTCAAAATTCCTTTTGAAAAACTAAATTTTTTTGAGAGTTGTATTGAATGCTTAAAAGAATTTTATATTAAAAATAGTTTAGCACTAAGCATAATGGGTTTATTTGTAAGTAGAGATATTAAAGAACATGCTGTATGTGAAGAATTACTTGAATTAGATATATTTAAAAAATTATTTGAGGAAAAAATGGCATTATACGGAACTTCTGCTGATTCTAAATTATTAGTGGTTGATTATGTATTAAATGATGTAAAAGGTGTTTATATTAATAATTTAGTAGCTTCAAATATTTTAGATTTAGTAATGCATAGTCAATCAAATAATGAAACAATAGAATCAATAGAAATTCTAGGAAATAGCGAATGCCTAGTATGACTTTCTAGATACTATCTTAAAGTTTTGATTATAACATATAGTAAAAACATCTAGAAGTTAATTTAATCTATAATTAATATTTAAATAATTATAGGTTAGATTAATACTAAATATGGCTACAAAAAATAAAAAAGAAATAGTGAATACTGAAGCAAAAAATTTAGCAAATTTAGTTATCAAAGAAATAGGTAACGAAAATTTTGATTTTGGTGTTTTGCAAAAGATGCAGCAGGCTTTTAGTACTGCAAGTAAGCAAAAACAAAGAGAAGCTTTTATAAGTTTTTTAGATAAAAAGCTTAATAAAGAGCAATTACATAAACTCAATCAAGCAATAATGGAAAATGCAAATGAATTAATGCCGGATAATGATCCTAATTTTGTTTGTCGTACTCCTAATAATAAAGTTTTTCAAGAAATATTATTATTGGAAGCAAAACGCTCAGGTATGAAAGCAAAATTTAATGCTAAAGGGGAATTACAATCTCTTGATATAAAAGATATAACACAGGAAATATTAGATCATTATCGTATTTTACAAGAAAAATTTTATCCCAAAAGAGATTCTAAAGATTTAGTAGATAGTAGAATAGCCCAAAGTATTAATTTTTTATTATATACTCCACTTTTCCGAGGATCAGAGATATATACAAAATTAGGTTTAAAATTTGCTAAGATAGAGCGAAAAATACAAGATCCTAACGGTAAGTATGTTAAACAATTAATAGATGCTAAAATAGGAACCAATATACATTTTAATACCAAAGAAAATTTAGAAAATAAAGCAAATGAAGGAAAAGAGACTAAGATATCTTCAATAATTGAAAAAGCAATAACAACACTTGAGAAAAACAAAAAGGTAAATATTGAAGATAAGAGACGAGGAGAAATAAAAAGGCATTTATCTAAATCCTTAGAAGGAGCTTCTGATTATATATTAACATTCAAAAAAAATGATTTAGTAGATTAATATATCAAGGATTACATAAAAGACAAACTTGGTGGTCAAAGATTGTTAATTATATAGATATAAAATCATATTCCATTTCTAAAGAAAATCTTAAGAAAATAGGAAAAATAATAAATAGTGAAATTAAAAATTCTCATACTCCTTTAAAGATAGAAGTATAAGAACAGTTAAAACAAATCTCAAAAGAGTTAAATAGATTAAATAATCCGGCACATTGCCGTCAGAGGTTAAAAAGGCTCAGGAAAAATCTAAAAAACCGCTTGTTCCTCCAAAATTTGAACACCTCAAAAAAAGAAGTTATACTAAGGGGTAATTTTGTTACGCGGTTTTGTATGTCATTCCTGCGAAAGCAGGAATCCAGAAAAAAATAACCTTAATATTGGTATAAATATTACGTTACATATTTGAAAAAATAAACCTATAAAAAACTTCTTATTTTTTATAGGTTTTACTGGATTCCCGCTTTCACGGGAAGGTATTGTTGCGTGGATACCAAATCGTCATTGCGAGCAGCCATAGGCTGCGTGGCAATCCAAAAAAAATAATAAAAAAATGCTAAATTTAGCATTTTTTACTGGATTGCTTCGTCAATTACTCCGTAATTTTCCTCACAATGACGAAAACTGGTCCACATAACAATGCCTCACGGGAATGATATCAATTCCTACAATAATTTATTACTTCCCATAATATTATAACCGCAATCTACATAATGAATTTCACCGGTAACACCTTTAGATAAATTACTAAATAAATATACTGCTGCTCCTCCTACATCTTCTTGGGTAGTATTACGTTTTAACGGTGCGGTTGCAGCGTGAGATTTAAGCATAGTACTAAAATCACCTATTGCACTAGATGCTAAAGTTTTGATAGGTCCTGCCGAAATAGCATTTACTCTAATATTATTTTCTCCCAAATCGTTTGCTAGATATTTTACACTAGCCTCAAGTGCAGCTTTAGAAATCCCCATTACATTATAATTAGGTATAACTTTTTCAGCACCGTAGTAAGTTAATGTCACAATGCTTCCGCCGTCATGCATTAAGGCTTCTGCGGATCTTGAGAGTTCTAAAAGAGAGTAACATGATATATGTAAAGAATTATGAAAATTTTCTAAGCTAGTATCAACATAACGTCCTTTTAATTCATTTTTATCGGCAAAAGCCATACCGTGAAGTAAGAAATCGAAACTACCCCATTTCTCTTTTATATCATCAAATAAATTACTAATTGATTTTGGATGCGTAACATCAAGTTCGCTAACAAAATTACAACCTATTTCCTCAGCAAGCGGTTTAACTCGTTTTTCTAGTACTTCCGATTGATAAGTAAACCATAGTTCGGCACCGTGTTTTTTAGCAAGCTGTGCAATCGCCCACGATATTGACATATTATTTGCAATACCTGTAATTAAGCCTTTTGTTCCTTGTAGTAACCCTGTAGTCATTTATTTACTCATTATATTAAAACTTGCTGAAATGATAGCATGATGTATTATTTTGTAAACAAATAATCGATCAAAATGTATAAACCTAAAATCATGTGTTTACTGCTAGGTATGTTAAGTGGTTTAGTTTTTGCTCCGACTTTCTTTATACCGGCATTATTAACGTTATCTTACTTATGTTATATAGTTCAAAAATCCGAAAATTGGCAAGAAGCTGCAAAATTTGGTTATTTATTCGGTTTTGGGCATTTTTTAAGTGGAATATATTGGATAAGTATCGGTGTTAGCGTTTATATTATAGATTTTTGGTGGGCAATTCCTTTTGCGTTATTTGGACTACCTATAGTTTTAGCTTTCTTTATATCTGTAAGTTGCACGCTTAGTTTTTTTGCTAAAAATAATAAATATTACCAATTTATATTCTGTTTATGTTGGGTATTATTTGAGTGGGTACGTTCATGGATTTTTACCGGTCTTCCTTGGAATTTGATCGGTTATGCTTTTTCGTTTTCAGATATTTTAATACAGCCTTTAAGTATAATAGGGATATATGGGCTTAGTTTTATAGTTATATATATTGCCACTTCCGCTTATCCTTTATTTAGCAAGCAATTTACTCAGTTAAAAATATTACTAGCTAGTTCAGTCCTAGTATTAACCGTAATTGTCATTTACGGAGCAGTAAGGCTAAGTAATAACCATACAAATTTCACTGATATAAAAGTGCGATTAGTGCAGCCTTCGATCCCTCAAACCGAAAAATGGAATGAAGAAGAATTTTGGCATAATTTAATGCTACATATTAATTTATCGGAAAATTCGGAACCTACCGATTTAATTATTTGGTCTGAAGCAGCATTAGTAGTACCTGATGATATACCGCAAGTTAAATCAGAATTATTAAAAATGCTAAATTCTACAAATGCTATTTTGATAACAGGAGGGATCTCGGATAATAAAAAACAAGGTGATGAGTTTAAACTTTACTCAGCTATGTATGCTCTTGATAAAAATGATCATAAATTATTTGAATACCATAAATCACATTTAGTACCTTTCGGTGAGTATATGCCTCTTAAAAAGATACTACCGTTTAAAAAATTAACTCACGGTTTAATTGATTATAAAGAAGGAGACGGAGGACTTGTTTATCTTGAAAAATATAACCTTAAAATTAAACCTTTAATTTGTTATGAATCTATTTTTCCTGATTTTGTACGGACGAATAATGAAATAGCCGATGTAATAATTAATATTACAAATGATGCATGGTATGGTAAATCAAGTGGTCCATATCAGCATTTTCATATTAGTAGAAGTAGAGCTGTAGAGAACGGTTTACCTATGATTAGAGTGGCGAATAACGGTATTTCAGCTATAGTAGATCCTTTTGGCAGAACAATAAAAAAACTAAATCTAAATGAAATAAATTATACCCAAGGTTTAATTCCTAAAAAACTAATCTCTCCTACTATATTCTCGCAATTCAGTAATTTTACTATTCTATTACTCATCGTTTTTATACTTTTAATTAATTATTTATTAGCCTTGATTCTTGATAACTAAAGGGTTTTAGCATTATTATATTAAGTTTTTAATAAAGTTACTTGATTAAATATAAAGTAATATATATACTACATTTAAAGTTGAATAGACTTTATAATAATTAATTTATAATAATTTAAGCTTATTGTTAAAATGAATGATTCAACAAAACATCCGGACAAACTCGCAAGTGAACGTTTAAAAGAACGACGTCTTGCTGTAGATATTAGCCAAAAAGAATTAGGGCAAGCTTTAGACATTAGTGCTCTCCAAGTTAAAAAATATGAAGAAGGTTTAAGTAATATACCTATAAGTAGGTTATATGTTTTTGCAAAAGTTTTAAATACGCCTTTAAAATATTTCTTTAATAGTTCTGAAGAAGAAAAGTTAAAAACTGACTATGAAAATACTTCTAATAATAAAATTGAATATCTATTCAAAGAAATAGAAAGTGATTTCTTAAATAATATTGCTGAAGAAGAAGGGCAATATGAAAATGACGTCTCTTTTGATTATAAAGAATTATCAAGGACTATGGAAAGAGAACTTTTATCGTTAACTAGAGCATTTACTAGAGTACAAAATCCAAATATTAGAAAAATAATAATTGAACTTGTCAGATCAGTATCGATACCTTGTGAATAATATTTAAATTTTCATTGACTTAGCATTGCCAAAGTATTAACCCTTGTTAAGGTTTAGTAAATTCTGAACCATTAACAATTATTAAATATATTGGAGGAAATTTATGAGTAAAAGTAAAGCTATAGAAAATAACGGTATTAGTAATACAAATAGCCTAAACGGTAAATATATGGCTCCAAGACCGGAAGGAGTAAAACCTACCTGTGTAGTAATTACTTAATTCTGTAAGCAAGGATATTAAGTCTGCTCGTGAAGCATTAGATGAGCGAGGTGCAAGTGTTCATTACATAATTGATAAGGATGGGACTCAAAAAGAATATCATAATGATTTAACAGATCAAGCTTTTTATGCCGGTAAGAGTATTTGGAAAGGAGAAGTAGGTGTTAATAAGTTTGATATTGGGAATATGCTTATTAATGATGCAAAAAGTGATTTTCCTGAAGAGCAAATAGGGCAATTATGTAAATTCCTTAAGGATATAAAATTAAGATATCCAGATTTAGATTTAAAACATGATTTAGTCGGTCTTGGTGAAGTAACTGTAAACCGAGAAGGAAATGCTCATATAGCTCCTGGATCAAAATTTCCTTGGAAAGAATTAGCTGAAGCGGGTTTTGGTAGATATTTTGAGACTACGCAAGAGCAAAAGAGTAAAGTATTATAAGTATTATTAAGTCCTTATAGTACTGGCGAAAAAGTTAATACTTTACAAGAAAATTTAAAAGAATATGGCTATGGAATAGAACCCACAAGTACATTTGATCAATTTACTCAGCAAGCAGTTAGAGTATTTAATGATCGTTATGGTACCGGTTTAACAGGTGAAGAGCCGCCCGTAAGCTGGACTCTGAAGCAAGTCAAGATGTTCTATCGCAATTACTAGGGCAAACGGTATTAGAACAAACAGAAAATGCATAGTTTGAGAAATGAATTCCTTTTTCATTTTGCAAGCCTTGCTTATGGGTACTGAATCGTTATTGAGAGGATGAATGGCTTGTTTATGTCATTTCTGCGTGGCATTGTTGCGTGGATACCCGAACCGTCATTGCGAGGAGCGAAGCGACGCGGCAATCCAGAAAAATAAGTAAAAAAATTCTGATTTACAGAATTTTTTTACTGGATTCCCGCCTACATGGGGATGACATCGAGTGGGTTTTTCGAGCCGTGCAACAACTTTATGCAATAATCACTTTTCGCAAAAGCGGTAATGACATCGAAGTATAGGCTATCTCAAGCAATTCTTTTAGGCAATACTATTTATTGGTTATTGACATAATCTTAAAATGGTGCTAAGCATTAAAAATTAAGGTGGAGCTTTCTTGGCTATTTAGCTTCTAGTCAAAGAAAAATAGGTTCTTTATCTTTACTTTATATTTCTACAGTTAAAAATATTTATGATATCTTTAAAGGTTAATAGTTTAATACAAAATTGGCATTGGCATAGATAATTTTTTGCGTTTATGGGTTTGCTATATGCAAATTTAAATTTTGATTATTAAATTATAATTTATAACAGGATATTAAAATGTTTATCTCTAATATTTTTCAAAAATTTTTTTCTTTTCTTTTTGTTTTATTCATCACAGCTGCAGTTTATGTGGATCAAAAAAAAGTAGCAGTCATTGTTCCACTTGAACATGCTGCAATGACTGAGATTATATCAGGAATTAAAGAGTCTCTAAAAGATATAGATGCAGAAATTATAGTTAAAAATGCTTATGCTGATTCTAATATTTTACTTGCCATTATAAAGCAAATAAAAGATTAGGATATTGATGTAATAATTCCAATAGGCACGACAGCCAGCCAAACTGTTATTTCTCATATAACAAATAAACCGATTGTTTGTGCTGCTGCTATGATTAATAGTAAAAACCTACCTTTGGTTATCGGTGTTAACGATGAGATAAAAATCACCGACACCATTAGTAAATTACCTTTTTTACAGAATATCACTTTAATTTATAGCAATAGCGAGAAAGTTATATCTGAAGTAGAAATGTTAAAATTATATACTGGAAAAAACAATATTTCTCTGTACACGGTAATGATACAAAATTTAAATGATATGCCGGTCGCTGTAAAGAATGCTCCTAAAAATACGCAGAGTTTTATAATTTTGAAAGATCATTTAATAGTTAGCGGAATTAATATTTTAAAGCAAGAAGCATTTAAACGCCGTATTCCGATCATTGCTTCCGATGAAGGTTCGGTAATTAGCGGGGCGACTATTGCTGTAGGAGTGCAAGAAAAGCAAATAGGCGTAGAAGCAGGTTTAATGGCAAAAAAAATCTTGCAAGGAATAGAACCGAAAAATATTCCATTTGGGGATATGAAAGACTTAACTTTATTTGTTAATCTTAGATCTTTTGTTAAACAAGATATTCTTACTAAAGAAAATTTATCCGTAATTCCTTTTATTCGTAAAGAACTTGAAGAGTAGTAACATGAACATTTTAGTTGCTGCTCTTGAGCAATCCTTAATAATGCTGCCGCTTATTTTAGGGATGTATTAAGTTATCAAATTCTGAAAATTACCGATCTTACCGTAGACGGTACTTACGTGCTTGGTGCAGTGGTATTTGCCCGTAGCCTTTCATTTGGGTTATTTCCTGCATTAATATTTGCCGTAATAGCAGGGGGAATTATCGGCAGTATAGTTAGTTTTATGTAGAAGAATAACCGTATTAACGGACTTATAGCCGGAATACTTGCAAGTTTTATGCTTTATTCCGTGAACTTACAAATTATGCAGTGCCTTAATATATCGGTTCTTGGTATGCCGACTCTGTTATCTATATTAGATCTCGAAAATTGGTTAGTGCCTTTAATAATAATCAATTATCTTATTATATTTGCAGTTATAATTTTATTGAAAGGTAAGCTTGGTTTATTGCTACGAGCTTTTGGTTTTAATAAAGATTTACTGATTAATTTAGGAAAACCTGCCGAGCTTTACCATACTATCGGTCTTAGCATAAGTAATTGCCTTGCTGCTTTAACCGGTACTCTATCTGCACAAGTAAACGGTTTTGCTGATATTAATATGGGTTTTGGGGTAGCACTAGTCGGTATCGGTGCAATTGTTATAGGGCATCATATTTTAATCCATGCTAATAATTTTAATGCGTTTAAAGAGATATTCTCTTGTTTCATAGATATATTATTTTACTTTATTGCTCTTAGTAGTTTACTCCAGATTAGCATTGATCCCATAAACCTTAAGCTTATATTAGGGATAGTATTGTTTATTTCATTGAGTACGGTGGGTAAGAAGTAATACTGTAATGTCATTCCTAGCTAAAAGCGGGAATCCAATAAACTTATTGTCATCCCGCGACTTGATCGCGGTATCCAGTATTTTTAAATTTTTTTCTAGATACCGTGGTCAAGCCACGGTATGACACCTAGCACGTTTTTCAATTAAAAAGACAAAATTATGAAACCTTATTTATATGCAGAAAAGATACAGTTCAAAGTTAAGGAAAGAAGTGAGCCTATAATTGCGGAAACTACTTATAAATATTGCTAAAGAAGAGTTTGTTGTAATATTGGGTCATAACGGTAGCGGTAAGTCTACTTTAGCTAAAATACTTGCCGATTATTTGAAACCGACTAGCGGGAAAGTATTTTTAGATCAAATCAGAATCGATAAAATACCTAAAGCTAAGAAAAGCTTCTACTTTGGTTACATTAACACAAAAGGCTGAAGAAAGGCTATTTACCGAGCTAACGCTTGAGGAAAATATTACTCTATGGGAAAGTAGATTCCCTAGTAATGAACGGTTAACAAGTAGCGAGGTGTTAGAGCTTACAGGTTCGCCTAAACGCTTTTTGCTTTTACTTTCACAGTCGTTAGGTAAATTTTCCGGCGGAGAAAAGCAGATTATACTCCTAGCCCTTAGCATAGCTCATCCGCCTAAAATATTATTTCTAGAGAGCATACGGCAAATTTAGATCCGAAAGCTTCTTTGGAAGTGATGAAAAAAACAGCAGAGATTATTGAGAAGCATAAGATAACTTCCGTTATGATCACGCATAATTTGGAAGATGCCGTAAATTACGGCAAAAGGCTTATAGTACTAGATAGTGGTAAGGTAGTACTAGACTACCTAAAACCATCAAGTTTTTCTTTGAAAGAATAGAAAGAGATATTATAATTCAATATTAATATCACCGGCTAACTTAGTACCAAAAGCGTATTCACAAATATAATTTGTTAATTCTTCTATTTTCGTTGGCGAGATATCAGGATAGTATTCTAATGAGCTCATAACTTTCATGGGATCTTCACCATTAAAAAGACGCTTTTTTATATCGGCAGATAATCTGTCTTCTGCTTCCTCTATGGCACGAGTCGGTACTTGTGTAGCCACCGACCGGTGCAGGTGTGACCGCTACTGAAGCTACTATCGCCGGAGCTGCTACAGAATTATTATCATTAAAGTCATAATTTATAACTTTATCTATTAACTCTTCTTTTGTAGCACTATCAATACTAAACTCAAATATTGTATTAATAATACCATCCTTATCTTCACCTTTTTGAAGACGTTGCATAATATCCTTTAATAATGTTTCTTTTGTATTTTTTGCTAACTCTTCTTGAGTCGGTGCATCATAATTATAATAGTCAACATTCATGTCTTTATAATCTTTGGCTGATTTCTCACCTAAGTATTTTTGTATAGTGTTAATTTTTATTTGCTCATCAATATGAGAATTATATTTTTTTAATGCGTAAACTATCGTTTTTTTATCAACACCTATCTTTACAAGTTCCTCTATACTGTGATCGAATGGGTCACGCAATAGAACGCCTTTTCCTATATTAACACCTTTAGATATTAACTTCTCAAGTAACCATTTATCTTTTGATTGTAACGCATGATTAAAAATTGACTCACCACCACGCATTAATGTTAAGATTAACGTTATTATTTAAAAAGAAGTCCAGTAACGTCTTATTTTGACCTGCTTCATGCTTTAGTAGTAAATAGAAAAAAGGTGTGCCGCCATAATTGTCTACTGTATCAATTTCACTATCGGACTGTAATAAAATTTGAGTTATTTCATGCTGTTTAGAATAAGTTACATAATGTATAGGTATACGCCCATTTCCATCTTTAGTATTAACATCCACTCCTTTTTCAAGTAAAAAAGTAAAAAGCTCCTTATTTCCTATTATTGCTGCATAATGTATAGGTGAGTATAGATATTCATTCTCAACTTCAAAACTTGCCCCTTTATCTAATAAAATTTGAGCTATTTCTTTAGTGCTTGCATAAAATAAAGCTGTATTTCCTTTTTCATCCTTAGCATTGACATCATGACCTTTCTCAATTAGTTCTTTAACAATATCTGCATTCTCGGCTGAGGCTGCTATACTAAGCGGTGTACGGTTGTCTTCGGCTTCAATTAAGGTGTCGTATCTTTCAGGATCCGGTGCACGTACATCCTCCTCTAGCGGTGTTGCTGTAGTAGTTGTTGTTATTGGTGCTGCTGCTACCAGAGCTGTTACGGGATTATTATCGTTAATATTGTAATTAAAAAGCTTTTCTATTAATTTTACTATGGTAGCTTCATCCATATCAGAATAAAATTCAGGATTCATAATTAATCCATTAATTAAGTTTATTCTTATCGTCCTCATTTTTAATATTTTTCTTCATCTCAGAAAGTCTTTGTTCTGCTTTAAATTCAGGAAGTGCTAAGCGTGCATTAGCAGAATTAATTAATAATTCTTTAATTTCTGGGTTAGAAGCATATTCTAAAGGTTTCTTACCTTCTGCGTCTGTAGCGTTAACATCTGCCCCTTGTGAAAGTAAAAGTCTAACATTATTTACATTTCCTATACGTGCCGCATTATGTAAAACTGTACTTCCGTTTGGAAGTTTTGTATTAATTTGTTGATTCATCATATAAATATCCTTTTTAAGTTTAAATATTATTTTGTCGTGCGAGCATTATAATTTTTGCAAACCAAATATCAATTTTTTAATTAATAATTAATCAAATTTAATATTTGCAGTAATATCATTCCCGCATAGGCATTGCCTGCGTGGATACCGAGTCGTCATTGCGAGGAAATTGCATAGCAATTGACGAAGCAATCCAGTAAAAAATTCTGATTTACAGAATTTTTATTATTTTTTCTAGATTGCTGTGCTCTCTATGTTCGCTCGCAATGATGATTTAGTATCCATGCAACAAAGTTGGGATGGTATCACACGCACTTCTAATCTACGCAAGCAAAGCGTTCTTATAATGACCAAATTTTAACTATTTATTAGATTTTGGATAAAACCAAACGAGGAGTAAACAGATTAGAAGACCGATATTTAAGAGCAGATTATACTCCGTCATGGAAATACCAAGGATTTTGATGGCGGGTTTAGTGCAGGAAGTGATTGGCTGACTATAAAACATTTGCTTGATGTGTTGTATAGACAAGCCTTTCGGGATACGGATCATTGATGAGCAAAGGCTACTGGGTTGTACTATCCCTCTTTCTACGAAGCTATGATAGGTTGATAATATGCAAGAGCTAAGGATAGTTAGGAGAATGAATATTAAAGTATACTTACTTAACTGTCTGATGATTAAAGCAGTTAAGCAAATTTTGATTAGCGTTAAATAGGGAAATCTCTCGTAAACGCATAAAGGGCAGGGTGTATAATGGAATATATATTCAGCAATATAAGCGGTAGCAAGTGCTATTATAGAAATTGCAATCAGCCCTAAATGTAGAACTTTATAGCTATCTTTTCTGATGTAATTTATAATAGTATTAAATGGCATGGGTTTTTTATTCTTAATGTCATTGCGAGCAACTGCAAGGAGCGTGGTAATTTCAGGAAGTTTGACGAGATTGCCACGTCGCTTCGCTCCTCGCAATGACGCTAGTTTATGCTTCAAAATCGTAAAAAATTCAAGTGATATTTTACAAATAAATAAATTTAGTATATTGTCACTGATTATTAATTAAAGTGCAAGAAAAATAAATGTCAGAAATTTGGGAAGATGCTATTAAGTCAAATGCTTGGCCTTTTGTCGAGGCTAAGAAGATATTAGACAGCTTAAACGGTAAAATTCCTGAGAAGGGGTATGTATTATTTGAAACGGGTTATGGTCCTTCAGGTTTACCTCATATCGGTACTTTTAGTGAGAATGCTCGTATGGTGATGGTGCAGAAAGCATTTGAGCAATTATCCGATATTCCGACTAAGCTAATTTGCTTTTCCGATGATATGGATGGGCTTCGTAAAATGCCAAGTAATATCCCAAACCCTGAAATGGTAGTACAGTATATGGATATGCCGCTTACCTCTATTCCTGATCCGTTCAAAGAATGTGAAAGTTATGGGCATTATATGAATGCAAAGCTTCGCTCATTCCTTGATAAATTCGGCTTTGAGTATGAATTTTATAGTAGTACTAACTGTTATAAAGCCGGTATGTTTGATGAGATGTTAATAAGAGTGCTTGAGAAATATGACGAGATAATGGAGCTGATGCTACCGACTTTTAGAGAAGAGCGAAAGGCTACCTATTCACCTTTCATGCCTATATGCCCGAAAACAGGTAAGGTACTGCAAGTACCTATAGAAAAATGGGATGCTAAAGCAGGGACAGTTACGTATAAAGACGATGCCGGTA
The DNA here is from genome assembly GCF_007989425.1 of Rickettsia asiatica. Lineage (NCBI taxonomy): Bacteria > Pseudomonadati > Pseudomonadota > Alphaproteobacteria > Rickettsiales > Rickettsiaceae > Rickettsia > Rickettsia asiatica. Next base: position 682,975 of record NZ_AP019563.1, on the reverse strand, counting down.
ATTATATAGAAGTACCGGTAACGGGAGGGCATTGTAAATTACAGTGGAAGCCGGATTTTGGTATGCGTTGGGCTGCTCTTAAAGTCGATTACGAAATGTATGGTAAAGACCATTTGGCAAATGCTCGTCTTTATTCGGAAATTTGCCGAATCCTAGGAGGCAAGCCACCGGTGCAGTTATGTTATGAGCTATTCTTAGATGAAAACGGTGAGAAAATCTCGAAATCAAAAGGTAATAGTATTAGTGTGGATGATTGGCTTAAATATGCTCCTATTGAAAGTATGGCATTATTTATGTATCAAAATCCGACTAGAGCTAAGCGTTTGTTTTTTGATGTAATTCCTAAAAATGCTGATGAATATATTACTTTTAATCAGAAATATCATTTAGAAGAGGATAGGGCAAAGCGTTTTGCAAGCCCCGTTTATCACATACATCACGGAAATGTCCCAAAAATTGAGACTTTTGGAATTACCTATTCGTTGCTTTTAAATCTTACTTCTGTGTGTAATCCTTCGGATAAATCGGTACTTTGGGGATTTATTAGTAAATATGAGCCAAAAGCAACCCCAAATACTACTCCTTACCTTGACCACTTAGCAGAATTTGCTATAAGATATTATAATGACTTTATTAAAGCATATAAATCATATTTAGCTCCTTCTGAAAAGCATAAGGTTATTTTACGTGATATATTAGATATGTTATCTGATATATCTGATCAAACCGAGGCTGAAGCAATTCAGAAAGCAATATATGATATAGGAATGAAAGCAGGGTATGAAAATCTGCGTGATTACTTCAAAGATTTATATCAAATATTGCTTGGGCAGAATGAAGGTCCAAGACTTGGGACTTTTATAAAGCTTTACGGTATAAAAAAAACGATGAGATTAATTGAAGAAAAGTTGTAGGTTATATGTCATCCCCACCTAGGCAGGAATCCAGTAAAAATAAATAGATATATTATGCTCTAATCGAAATGGTACTTTAATATATTGGTGTCACTAATAATATAATACGTCGTGCTTATGAGCATAAACAAAAGACAGTAAAGGGTTTTACAGCAAAATATAATATTATAAAGCTTGCCCATACAGAAGAATTTACTGATATTAAAGAGGCTCTCACTAGAGAAAAAGCATTAAAAAAGTGGAAGCGTAGCTGGAAAATAGAATTGATAGAAAAAACTAATCCTGAATGGAAAGATTTAATAGAATAATTTTCTGGATTCCTGCTTTCGCAGGAATGACATTATTAACAAATGAATGAAATTTTTTGTAGTACGTTACCTATTTTTTTAATTACGCTTCTTGGTAGTATTATCAAAAATAAATGGTTAACTTCAGAAGAATTTTGGCGTGGTATTGAGAAATTATCGTATTTTGTACTATTTCCTGCCATGCTGTTTAATTACGTATCTACTGCCGACTTAAGCGTTGCATCCATAATTAAATTAGTAGTAGCTCTTATTATATCCACTATTCTTGTATCAATCGGTCTTATAATTTACCAAAAAAAATACAATATAGATAAAGTCCAATTTACTTCCATTTTTCAAGGATCAATTCGTTATAATAGCTACATTTTTTTTGGGGTGAGTAGCCCTTTGCTTGGTCCTAGCGGGCTTTCTATTGTCGCTGTTATTTCTTCTTATATGATTATTTTTACCAATATTTTATCGGTAATGATTTTCGCTTATTATATCCCTAATAAATCCGTTACTAATACTATTAGAACTAGTTTTGTTTTAATGATGAAATTAATTGTGCGTAATCCGTTAATTATCGCAAGTTTAGTAGGATTCGTTTTTAATTACTCAAATCTTGAATTACATTTAGGGCTTAAGAAAACGTTAGATAGCCTTTCTAATGCCGCTTTAGCTATCGGTATGTTAAATGTTGGGGCAGGGCTTAATTTTACTATTAGACAAGAGCTTTTACATAATGTAATGTTTACAAGCTTTGTTAAATTAGTTGCATTTCCTCTAGTTAGTGTAGTAGTACTATGGTTAATGTCTATTGACGGATTAGATAGATCGGTAGGAATATTATATAGTTGCCTTCCATGTGCGAGTACGGCTTATGTTTTATCTCGTCAGCTTGACGGTGATCCTGATTCTATGGCGTCGATTATAACATTTACTACTTTTTTCTCGGTAGTTACTATATCAATTATTATGTATATAATGAGGTAGGGAGTTCGAATGTCATCCCGCGACTTGATCGCGGGATCTCAGGACACAATCCATGATACAAGATACCGCGACTTGGTCGCGGGATGACATTATTAACAAAAAAAAACAGGAATTTCTAAAATGGATGAAATGAATAAAATAAATTATGCTGAGGCCCTTAAATATCATGAAAAAGATAAGCCTGGTAAGATCGCTATTTCTGCAACAAAGTCTTTAGTTACTCAGCAAGATTTATCGCTTGCGTATTCCCCAGGCGTAGCTGCTCCTTGCCTTGAAATTGCTAAAAATTTAGAGGATATATATAAATATACCGCTTGTGGTAATTTAGTTGCCGTAATCTCTAACGGTACTGCCGTACTTGGGCTTGGTAATTTAGGAGCTGCCGCTTCAAAACCGGTGATGGAAGGTAAAGCCGTACTATTCAAAAAATTTGCCGATATTGATGCAATTGACCTGGAAGTGAATACGGAAGATCCTGAAGAATTTATTAATGCCGTGAAGTATCTCAGTTATAGTTTTGGGGGTATTAATCTTGAAGATATTAAAGCTCCAGAATGTTTTATTATAGAAGAAAAATTAAAATCTTTAATGGATATACCGGTCTTTCATGACGATCAGCATGGAACGGCGATTATTACCGCCGCAGGGCTAATAAATGCTGCGTATCTTACTAATCGCAAGCTTGAAGATCTAAAAATCGTAGTTAACGGAGCAGGTGCAGCAGCTATTGCTTGCATTGATTTATTAATTGCTCTTGGAGCCGATAAATCAAAGATTATTTTATGTGATACTAAAGGTGTTGTTTACAAAGGACGCCTAGAAGGTATGAATAAATGGAAAGAGCTATATGCAAGCAATACCAAGTTTAGAACTTTAGCGGAAAGCTTAAATAATGCTGATGTATTTATAGGGTTATCGGTAAAAGGGGCAGTAACTAAAGATATGGTGAGTCAAATGGCAAATAATCCGATTATTTTTGCTATGGCTAACCCTGATCCGGAAATTACTCCGGAAGATATAAAACTTGTGCGAGATGATGCGATTATAGCAACAGGGCGATCTGATTATTATAATCAGATTAATAATGTTATAGGATTTCCTTATATTTTTAGAGGAGCATTAGACATAAGAGCTAAGACTATTAATACGGAAATGAAAATAGCTGCAGCAAAAGCTATTGCAGATTTAGCCCGTAGACCTGTACCGGAAGAGGTGTATAAAGCTTACTCAGGGCGTAAGATGGTTTTTGGTAAGGAATATATCATTCCCGTACCGTTTGATCCTCGTTTAATTACCATAGTAGCAGCGGCGGTTGCCGTTGCTGCAATAGAAAGCGGCGTTGCTAGGGTTAAAGATTTTAATATAGGTAAATATAAGAAAGAATTAGGTAGCAGATTAAACCCTACTGCTAACTATATGAATTTCTTAGCTGAAAAAATTCATAATGCACCGCTTAAACGGATTGTTTTTGCTGAAGGTGAAGAAGAAGAAGTAATTTCTGCCGCTCTTATGATGCGAGACGAGAAATATGGTCATCCGATTATAATTGGCCGTGTTGAACGAATTGAGGCTACGTTAAAAAAGATAGGTCAAGATATTAGCTTAGACGGAATTCAAATAATGAATGCCGCTCTAAGTGATAGCCTAGAGAAATATGTTGATTATTTATATAAAAGACTTCAGAGAAAAGGTTATTTATATCGTGATTGTGCTAAACTTGTTAAAACTGATAAGAATATTTTTGCTGCTTGTATAGTAGCATGCGGTGACGGTGATGCTCTTTTAACCGGTGTTACGAAAAGTTATATCGATAGTTTAGAAGATATCATGAAAGTAATTTCACCAAAACCTAATCGTAGAATCCTTGGCTATTCAATTATGATTGCTAAAGATAATAATATTATTATTGCCGATAATTGTATTACCGAATATCCAAACAGCTGGGAACTTGCACAAATAGCAACCCAAACTGCAGAAATTGCTAAAAATATGGGAATCACTCCTCGTGTTGCACTTCTTTCTTTTTCAACATTCAGTAATTCTTCTAAGGAAAAAACAGCTCGTATTCGTGAAGCAGTAAATATACTAGATAATTTTAGCGAAGACAAAGAAGAGCTGAACGGCATGAAAGTAGATTTTGAATATGACGGAGAGATGTCGATTAAGGTGGCTTTAGACGGTGATTTACGTAAATTATATAAATTTTGTAGATTATCAGGATCTGCAAATGTATTAATTATGCCTGGTTTAAATTCAGCTGTTATTTCTACTGAATTATTACAAGAATTTTCATCAAACAGCTTTATAGGTCCTATAACAAACGGTTTTGAAAAACCCGTTCAAATACTTCAAGCTACAGCAACAGCTAATGAAATACTAAAAATAGCAACTTTTGCTTGCGTTGAAGCTATAAAAGAGGTTTAATTACTAATATCTTTAAAATCAATTAACTTGTGAGAGGTAAAGTGGCTTCGATTACAGCACTTCATAAAAATATACAAGAAATTACAAAAGATTTATGAAAACATGATCCTCAAATACCTGATACCACTAAAAAACCGCTAGCTTCTAGAAAAAATTTTGAAGATCTAATACATTCTGATTTAGGAAAATCTACTCAAAATAAACAGCTTTCTTTTGATGAAGAGTTAAAGAAAAAGGTTCAAAGCAGACAAGTAAAGGATTCTTCCGAGCAGCAAACAAAGATTACAGAAGAAAAAATAGATAATCATGCAAAACGTTTAGAAGAATTAAAGCAAACACAGAAAAAATTAGAACAAAGAAAAACAGAGCTTGAAGTAAAAAAAGCCGATTCTAATATTACTAGAGAAGAAAGATGGAAAATTGTTGCAGAATTGGAATCTATTAATAACCGATTGAAAGCTATAGAAAAAGAACATAATACTATTAATAGTGCTTCCGATAGAGAAAAAAAGTTTGATAATAAAAATAAACACTTAACTCCTACAAAAAGAGAACCGACAACTGCAGATTTACAGCAACAAGGAGCATTAGTAGCTATAAAACGTATGAAAGAAGAGAAGATAAAACAGCAGCAAGCAGAAGCTGTTAATCAATCTTCAAAAAATACTCCAACTATGTCTAGCGGTACTATACCGATGCCGCCTCCAATGCCTAGAATTGGTATCCCTATTCCCCCACCTATATCAACTCCAAAGACTATAAAAAAATAGGCATTAAATTTGCTGCCATTTCTCCTGCAATAAGATAGGAAAATGATTGCTGAAATAACCCACGAGTAGCATTCATACTTACTAACTGAGGATATATTCTAGATAGCGAAAACTTCTCTCTTAAATCATCATAAGCCTCTCGATTAGCATTAAGCAGCATGGTTTGCTTCATCCACTGATAAATATCTGTTTGTTCTTTTTTAAGAGAGGGTGTCAGAAAGTTTATGTAAGTTATAAAAATAGTTAAGAATAAAATTAATTAAAACAACTTACATGAGGCTAATATGAAAAATAAGAGCAAAGTATCAAATCCAACTATAGAAAAAGTAGTATCAGAAATACTATCACAAAGTGATCCATCTGAGATATTTGGCAAAGAAGGGATATTTCAGGAAATTAAAAAGCAGATAGTAAATAAGATTTTAGAGAAAGAAATGGAATCTCATATAGGTTATGAGAAACATTCTAAAAATGAGAAAGACTCAGATAACAGACATAATGGCAATTATGAAAAGACTCTAATAGATCCAGAAGGTCGTAAATTGAAAGTAGAAGTGCCAAGGGATCGGGACGGAGAATTTGAACCTCAACTAATTCCAAAAGGAGTGCGTAAATTTGAAGGATTTGATGATAAAGTAATATCCTTATATGCTCGGGGAATGACCATTAGGGAAATACAATGGCACTTAGAAGAACTATATGCCACCAAGGTATCATCTGAGTTAATATCAAAGGTAACTGATGGTATTTTAGAGGAAGTAACTGCCTGGCAGAATAGAGCACTTGATAATGTATATCCTATAATGTACTTAGATTGTATTCATGTTAAGGCAAGAGATAATCATGTAATAATAAATAAAGCAGTTTATATAGCTATTGGAGTGAATATGGAGGGCAAGAAAGAGCTATTAGGAATTTGGATAGGCAAGATGAAGGGTCTAAATTTTGGATGCAGGTAGTAACAGAACTTAAGAATCGAGGAGTTGAACAAATATATGTTGCATGTGTTGATGGTCTTAAGGGTTTTCCAGAGGCGATAAATAACATTTTTCCAAAAACCATAGTGCAGTTGTGTATTGTTCATATGGTAAGAAATTCTGTAAAATACGTATCATACAAAGATTTAAAAGCGGTAACAGCTGATTTAAAAGCAGTTTATTCTGCAATAAATGAAGCAGAGGGATTAAGAGAATTACAAAATTTTGCCAAAAAATGGGATGAAAAATATCCAGTTATTTTTGACATATGGCAACGAAATTGGTCTGGCATAGCTCCATTTTTTAGCTTTCCGGAAGACATTAGAAAAGCGATTTACACTACTAATGCTATTGAATCCACTAACCGTCAAATTCATAAAATTATTAAAAATAAAGGAGTGTTTCCAGATGACAAATCGATTCAGAAAATAATCTTTTTGGCGTTGACAAATGCCTCTAAAAAATGGACAATGCCTATTAAGAATTGGGCGATGGCTTTAAATCAATTTGCAATCCTTTGTGATACTACTTTACAAAATTGGGCAAATGGAGAAATCATACTTACACAAAGAATCTGACAGACCCTTAATTTTGGTTATTTTTTGCTGCAAATTATAAGATTTTTTTGAGATAGGAGTAGCTATTCCTTCAAAAATCTTATTAATTTTCGTTAAAAAATACCTCAAAATAGCAAATCAATTAGAAATCTTCATAGAGCCTAGCGAATTAGAACGATTTTACAATTTAATTGCAGTTTAGCCCAAATTTTATCTGCAGTATATATAGGATAGCCTGTAATTAATCCTAGACTAATGCAAGCTCTGTTGCCAAGAGATAAACCAAATTGTTCTGTTTCTTTCTTTAAGCGTCCAATTTCTATAGCTTGATCAAAATCTAAAGCTACAATTTTATTTATTGAAGCTAAGATCATTTCTTTACTTTGAATAAAAGATATGTTCAATTTTTTATCTAGTTCTGCTACTACCTCTGCTATATTTACTGTAGACATAATAGATAACGGTAATAATTCTTCGACCTTGTCACTACCGATTTCTGAGTTAAATAATGCAAGTAAAGCAGATGAATCTAAAATATATTTATTCATTATTAAATTCCTTTCTTCTTGATTCAATTAAAGAGTCAACTAATGATATGTTATCTTTATTTCTAGATTTTACTAATGCTTGAAATTCTTTAATTTTATTTTTTATAGGAATCAATGTTAATTCTTTATCAAGTATTAGCATTAACTGATCTCCTGAAGAAAGATGTAATTGATCACGAATTTTTGCAGGAATATTTATTCTGCCATTTTCAGATATAGTAACTTTATATTCTAAGTGCATATTTTTAAAATAGTTAAAAATTAAATATATACCAAATATAAAATATTATAATTAAAACTACAATAGTAAAATAAATAAAATATTTCTATATTGAATCTAATATTGTTATCATTGGAAGAAAATATTATATGTCTAATTCAGCTTTTTTAGTTGCATTTTTTACAACGATTATCCGTTATTATGATTATGCTCTATTCGGTTTATCGGCTAGTATTCTTGCACAAAATTTCTTACCTAATATAGAGCAGGATAAACAACTACTCGGTTTTTTTGCCATTCTTAGTACAGCCGTTATAGTACGACCTTTAGGGTCTTTAATTTTTGGATTTATCGGAGATAAATACGGACGTACTAAATCTATCAAGATATCAATGTTCATAAGTAGCATTTCTACCGGATTAATTGCTATTACTCCTTCCTTTGAGATGATAGGTATTTTTGCTACGGTAATACTCACATTATGTCGAATGGTTTTTTTAGCAAGCCTTGCCGGAGAAGTTGACGGAATAAAGGTTTATGTAGCTGAAAAAACAGGAGATAATCGAAAAAATTTAAATATAGGAATAGTGTCGTGCTGTAGCCAAATAGGTGCATTACTTGCGGCTATAGCTTATTATTATGCTAGTAATTCTAGTATCGGATATTTATGGCGTTTTAATTTCTTTATCGGTGCAATATTTGGTTTATTTGCTATTTTGATGAGAAATTTTTTTAAAGAAAGTAGCGAGTTTTTAAGAACGTCATCAAAAAGTACCGTACAACAAATTATAAAAGATAATAAACTATCCTTTATAATAGCATTATTAGTAAATGGTACTATTGGAGGAGTGTATCACTTTTTAGTAATTTTCTTGGGAGTTTTTTTAACAAAAATAGCTTTTATAAATCATCCTGAAATAAGGTTTATGAATATAGCTCTTACTACTACCTATGGAATATCAGCCGTTTTTGCAGGGCTGCTTGCCGATAAAATAAACCCTTTAAGACAGATTACGTGGGCTTTATTTGCCAGCATTATTGTTGCTTTAGGAATGCAAATAATGTTATACAAACAAATATTTAATATTCTCTGTCCCGTTATATTAATAGGGCTTGCAGCATTTTATGCAGTACCGCTACAAATTATTGTTCAATCTTTGTTTAAGACTAATGTTAAAATGAGGCTTTATAGTCTATCACATTCTTTTGGAGGTATTATTCTATCCTCAACTACTCCTTTCTTTAGTATGTTGTTGTGGCAAAATTTTAAGTCACTATCTCTAACTTTAAGCTTTTTCATATTTTTGCTTATAATATTAATTAGTACAGTGTTGGTTTTACGTAGGATGTCATCCTTGTAAAAGGGTTGTGTTGCCTGGATCGAAAAATGTGCTCTATGTCATCCCCGCGAAAGCGGGGATCCAGAAAAATAATTAAAAAAATTCTGTAAATCAGAATTTTTTTACTGGATTGCTTCGTCGAAACTTGCAGTTTCTTCTCGCAATGACGGAAAAATCGATCCACGCAACAATGCCACGCGGGAATGACATAACAGGATCCATGTAACAACACCTCGCAAAAGCAAGAATGACATCAATTGCCTTAGATGTTTCTTCCGTCTTTACTGCGACCTGTAGGTTTTATGCTAGAACTACTTGAAGATTTGGATCTTTGCTGTGCCTGTGTTCCAATTTGCTTCGCTTCTTTTGCTAAGTTTTCAAATTTGTCTTTTGAGTTTTTTATATTACCTTTTAGCTTTAAATCGTGAGTTATTTCGTTAATATTCAATTTTTCAGGAGTTGGATTATATATAGGCTCTTTAGATTGAGTATGTTTAGAATGTTCTATTGCAAATTTTGTACGAGGTCTTATTAATTCATTCTCTTTCCCTGTACCTTTCTGTTTTTCTTCCTCCCATTTATCCCATTCCTCAGGTGAGGTCCAGTATCTTGTTATTTTACTATCAAAGCCTTTTTCAAATTTGTTTATTAAATTTTTGGTGCTATTCTCTTTAATTTCTTTACCTCGATTTTCAAACTCAAAATTTTTCTTAGGAGTTATATAGTCAGATTGAGTATTTTCATGTTGTTTTTCTACAGTCTGTTTCTTTTCTTCTGTCCAGTATTTTTTAATTTTGCTGTCAGAGTCTGCTTCAAATTTTGCTATTCTATCTTTTATACCGGTAACTGCTCCTGTAGATATTGTAGGTTGATCTTGGGTTGATTGCTTAGTGTGTTTCGGAGTCGTCTTTTTAGATAATTCATAAGTAAAAGATTCTAAACTAGATAAACTCTTTTGAACTTTATTCTATATTGGAATTTAAATATTCTATTTCAGGTCCTTTATATTCTATTATATTTTTTAATGTGTTATTAATTTCTACAAAAGATTCTTTAATCTCTTTATTAAACTTATCATCACTATTACTTATCTTACTGCAATTAGTAGAAATTTTTTGAAGCTTATCTAATATATTGTTAATTCTCTCATCTTTTTGAGAAGTCGATACCATACTTGCTAAAAATTCACTTCTTCCTAAATTTCTATTAACATTACTTAAATTATAGAGGTATGGTAGAGGCTTTAGTATAATCTTGCGGAAATTTATCAATCTCTTCTTTAAATCTCTTTAAGAACTTTATTGTATCACCGAATATAGGATGAGTATTCCAGGAAAGAGCAGGTGGAGTTGGTATTGCTTCCTGCATTGGATGAGTTATTGCCTCAACTTGTTTTGGGGATATATCTTTAGATAGCTTTTCATTTTGTAGCTCAGATATATAATCATCTACTGCCTCTTTTAACCTATTTAAAACATTTCCAGCACCATAAGATTTTTGGAAAGGAGCTGGCATTCCCTCATCATCCCATTCTAAAGAGTTATCGTCAATTATATCTAAACTTGTATCATCTCGGTTTAAAGTATGTGTTCTATGTTCAGTACGCGGATCAGTTAGCTTATAGTAATTTTTATTTAACAAACGAGGATCACGTGAATTTTCGCTCTTTTCATATTCCTTAATTTCTTCAAATATACCTAGTGTCTTATAAATATTATCTATTTCTTCTTGAGTAAGTCTTTCATTGTTTACTTCTTTTTGTTGGATAGATTTTTGTAGTTCTTTTGTTGCCGTTAACTTATCTTGTGCTGTATTTGAATTTGATAAAATTTTTGCTTGTGCTAAATCAAGAGCTTCAATTAAATTAGTAGAGCCGCTTTTTCCAAATGTGGTAGATAATTCTTCTTGGCTTGAACCGATTCCTGAATCAATAGAAGAAGATCTAGAAACGGTATTAGATTTAGGATTAATATTTGCCTGTTGTACATAAGATTTGCCGGCATCTATTAATATTTTATCAGTGAATTGTTCTAGTTCATTGAATGAGTTTTCTAGTTTTGCAAAAAGTTCTGTTGAGGAATATACTATTGCCGGTGATAACTTAGGTATAGAATCTTCAGGTATAGTTTCTAAAGAAGGAGAATATTTACCTGTTTCTTTTTGTAGTACCGATTCATTTTGCTTTATTAAATTTGATATATTTTTAAATTTATTTGCTAATTCTTCAGATAATATATCAAGCTTGTTATTGTTATTACTTCCAGCATATAAGACTAGAGTCTCCTTTATATTTTGCGAGATATTATCTGCATGATCTATTAATAACATCTTATATTGCAAATCTAATTCGCTTGAATTATTAGTATTACGGAAGTAATTTTTATTTACTGATATACTTTTTTGCTGAGTATATTTTTAGAAGCTTCTATAAGTTCTTTTCCCTCTTTCTCTTCTTTATTTTTTAACTTCTCACATAAATTTTGTAAACCATCTGAAAAATCCCCGGCATTATCAAGGTATAAAAAATTTACTTCTTATAATCTCTTGTGCTTTTTGATTAGAAGTTTGTTGAACTTTTTGTTTCTCTTGCATTGCTCCTAGAATGATATTTTTATCTAATGAATTAATCACATCATAAAAATTTTTCATTTCATCTAATTTTTCTCTAGGTTCTTTTATTTTTTGTAATCTTTCTCTTAATTCTTGAAATTTATCCCATTCATATTGTTCAAGAAAAAATTCCTCTATTTTTGTATTTTTAGTATTAGGGCTTCCTCCACTACTCAGGATTTTATTTCTAGCTGCCTGTAATCTAGATGGTTGATGAGAGTTGATATTATTAATCAAATCTAAAATTTCTTTTGATGTCTTATTAAATTCTTCATTATTAGTTGGATTTTTGATTGTTTCTTGAACTGCTTCCCTTAACTTTATTATCTCTTTTTTAAGGCTAAGCTCTACTTTTTGTTGACCGTGTGTTATAGCTTGTTCGTTTTCTTGTGAGGTAAGTACTTTTTTATCTTGCTGTATATTTAAGCTCTTTTTCCCTACTTTCTGAACAACTTCTTCCATCAATTGCAATAGATTAATATTGCCCTTTACTTCTAGCCCTTGCTCATTAGTGACCGGTAATGAATTACTTAGTCTTAATAATTCTGAAAAATCTGAAGGGGATATTAGGACATCAAGTTGAGTCTTTGCTTTTCTACCTTTTTCGTCTTTCCTTAAAGCCTTCAACTTTACCAATACTAATAGGTAGGTTTTTTAAATAAATTTCTTTCTTACCACCCTGTATATTTTTATCATTTGCTACTTTGAAGTTAGCTTGTTGTTGAGAAACATACGGTCCCGGTTTTCTAGGGTCTATTTTGTTTATTAGAGCTTCTATAAAATTAGTTGTACATGTTATAGCTAGTTTATCTGTTTCTAAAATATTATTTAAATTAGTATTTTTTATTAAATAAAGATTTCTTATTAGCCGGTCTAATTCATTCTTATGTTTCATAATTTTCCTCTATTAATAAAAATAAACCAAACTGTAATACCATTTATGTTAAATTAACAACACTAATAATCAGTATTAATTCAATAATATAATTTTATCATTATCATTTATTTCACCGTCTCAATGAGTTTTTTAACTCCCTCGACTGATTTATCAAATAGTGCTTTTTCCTCTGCGGTTAACTGTAGTTCTATTACTTTTAGGACACCTTCTTTACCGATAATAATAGGCACTCCGACATATAAATCATGTACACCGTACTCGCCTTGTAAATAAGCGGCACAAGTTAGAATTTGACGTTTATCTTTTAAATATGATTCAAGCATTTCTATTGCTGAGGCTGCGGGGGCATAATAAGCAGAGCCTGTTTTAAGTAATGCAACAATCTCACCGCCGCCGTTTCTAGTACGATCGATTATTTTCTCAATACGCTCATTACTTGATAAGCCCATTTTTATCAGGTCGGGTATCGGCACGCCTGATATTGTAGAATATCTTGCAAGAGGTACCATAGCATCACCGTGACCGCCGAGAACCGTGCTATTAACATTGCTAACCGATACTTTAAACTCTTTAGCAAGAAAAAGATTAAATCTTGATGAGTCAAGTACCCCTGCCATACCGATTACTTTATTATGAGGTAACCCGCTTTCTTTAAGCATGACATATACCATAACATCAAGCGGATTGGTAATTACTATTACAAAAGCATTCGGAGCATATTTTTTTATATTTTGTGCTATGTCTTTCATAATATTGGTATTAACGCTAATGAGATCGTCTCTACTCATTCCTGGTTTTCTTGGTAAACCGGCAGTAATAATTATTGCATCAGACCCTTCAATATCTTTATAGTCATTACTTCCTTTTATTTTTATATCAGAGCCTAATATCGTCCCTGCTTGCATAAGATCGAGTGCTTTTCCTTGCGGCACTCCTTCAGCCACGTCAAATAACATGATATCCCCGATTTCTCTAAGGCTAATTAAGTGAGCAAGCGTACCACCTATGTTACCGCTACCTATTAATGAGATTTTTGGATTTTTTTTCATTACTCCCTCTACAAATATTAAATATGCCTATTACTATATTACAAATACATTCAAGAAAAAAGAATTTTTAAATTATATTGTTAAGTGATTAATTTATAAAAATTAATCACTCACATTGACTTTATTAAAATAGATTAATATAATGCCGAGTCAACAAAATACCATGAAATATGGAATTTTAATAAAATAACTAAAAAAAGAAAATAATTATGCCTAAAATTTCTAAGTTGATAAATCTTTTACGGGAAAGGAGAGTAATGAATGCAAAAGAATGTAAAACCGTTCCAGAAATGTTGCACGATTTACGCATTAATATTAACAATAGTATTAATAGTAAGAACAGTAAAGATGTAAGCTTCGATACGGTAGATAGCATAAAAAACAAAAGTACCCTATATTATATAACTGACTTAGCAGATCTTAAAGAGTTACTTTAAAAAGGTATTGATCCTAATATACGAGATGAGAATGGTGATACTGTTTTAGAGGTTACAGGTAATTTTGAAATTGCCAAAATGTTACTTGAGCATAGTGCTACGGTATACAGTAAGCAGCAGATGGGTAAAATATTATATCACTGTGGTCATAATCCTTAATGCATAATAATACTGATTATACAAAAGATAATTTAATAAAACAATGTAAAGACGGTCAAAAGTTAAAGCAGTTAATAAAACAAGCTAGAGAAGTAAAGGAGTTAATATATCAAACTGAAGAAGTGAAGGATGGTAATCAAATTGTTTCAAAAATAATATTAGATTATATTAAAAATCAAGAGAATGATGATTTAAAAGCTAAACTTATTAATGTTTGTCAAGAGCAAGAGTGAATTAAAGATTATTTAGAATTAGCTCAAGAAAACGAGATGAGTAATTATTTGGATGAGGCATTTGATTTGCTTGATCAAGGATTAATAGGAGAGGATGTTCAAAATACAGTAGTTTGATCAACTATTACGTGGATCGGTTTTCCTGTCATTGCGAGGAAATTGCATAACAATTGACGAAGCAAGGAAGAAAAAAATCTGATTTACAGAATTTTTATTATTGTTTTCTGGATTGCCACGCGAACTAAAGTTCGCTCACAATGATGATTTGGTATCCACGCGAGCAATGTGTCGTAAGCGTTGTTGTATGGGATCGAAAAATGCATTCGGTGTCACATCGTGGCCTTGACCACGGTATCCAAAAAACAACTTAAAATATAGTATTTTTAACTGGATACCGCGATCAAGTCGCGGTATGACAGGGATGGAATTGATCCATGCAACAATGTCTCGCAGGAATGACAACTAAGCAATGCAACAACGCAGGTATAAGCCACGAGATGACAACAACAAAATCGAGCCACACAACAATAATGAAACTATTAATGTTTTATCATCTTATTATAATATTGCGATAAAACTTTCACGCCATATAGCCATAATAGACATACGATAATAAAACTAAACATCAATAAACCGGCTATGTCATTATGTACAGCGTTCGGGAAAATACTAAAGGATATGAATTGAATAATAGCACCTATTGATTTACCGATTTTAGTACCCATAACATCAACGGCAGCTTTTCCTTTGGTCTTCATTTCACTATCAAGCGGGATATATACCATTTCTTTAGTAGCATCGAAAAGTGAATATTTTACGGATTTAGAAAGTACATGCCAAAGTCCGCCGATAAAAACTATAACGACAAGCAGCGAACTATAGCCGAGAGTATGTACGATATTTCCTAGGTGATTTTCAAAAACCGTGCATAAAAAGAACATAACGCCTGCTCCAAACATCATAACCGGTGTTATAATAGCTCCCCAAAACCAGCCGCATATTCTAATTAAACTACTTCCTAAAAACGCACTAACTAACGTGAGTACTCCCGTCCAAAAAAACACTTCACCGTGATAGGATATAAAATCCTTTGTAGCAGGATAGAGTTGTTTTACTTTTGACATCCATAATCCTTCTATAAGGCTAATACTCATAGAATAAGACATTACAAGAAGACAAATAAAACCGAGATATCTAGAAGTTAATATTACTTTTGCACTTTCGACCAAGCTTAATTTTAATATATCCGTTCTTTGATTTTTAAATTTAATATTTTTGTCAGCTTCTACGACTGATTTATCAATAAATTTATGAAGAGCTAGACAAATTGATCCGGATATTAAAATAACCGTAATAAATGATTTTAAAAGGATTTCATTTGTATCGTTTAGATGAGAGAATAAAGGAAGTAAGAAATGATTACTCTTAGCAAAATAAATAATTATGGTTCCTGAGATGAGTAAATTAGTTTGTCCGAATAAAGTAAAAAACGAGTAAAATCTTGGAGCTTCTTCGACTTTAGTAATTTTATTCGCAAGCTGCCAATATAAAAGAGTAAAGACTATAACCGGCCATAACTCTCCCATAATATAAAATAATACCAAACTCCATTGTCCCCAGATTATTAAAAACCACTTTAAATGGGGAAGAAGGGTTATATAATGTTTGACTAATTCAGGATCGGGATGAAAAAAATCTCTATACGGAAATAGAACAAAACCAAAAATTGCGAAGAAAAATAAAAAAGTACCGGTAATTATCCTAAAAACTTGCTCTGTTGTCATAATATTACAGAGTTTAGAATAAAGAATAACAAATAAAATTCCCATCGGCATTTCGCCCCAAAGTTTGATAAAACTCAATACTTCCGAGCTAATTAAGGTAATAACAAAACTATCTTTAATACTACGAACTAAGTTTTGATTAAGTAGAATAAAAAACATTAGTAAAGCCATCGGGATGAATTTAGTTAATTCATACGATCTAATTGGCCATACTATATGCCTAAATTTACTGTTTCTAGCTTTATTCCAAATTGTGAAGTTAGAATCCACGGCATCCATTAATTTACCTATGAGCTTATTTTATAGATTTCTTTCGAAACTCTACTTCTAGGGGTAATTTGTACGTCGATCCGGTACTTGAATCCTCACGTACTTTATATGTACGCTGCGGTTCTGCGTTCCGTGTCTCCTTCAAATTCCTCCCTATAAGCGACTTTAGAAAGAAATCTAATGCAACCTAGACTATAATAAAAACTATGTCAAGATTTTTTAAAATAAGCTCATACTTTATTGTTAATTACATTTATTATACTCAATTGCAGCCTTAACAAATTCAATAAATAACGGATGAGCTTCAAACGGCTTAGATTTAAATTCCGGATGAAATTGTACTCCTACAAACCAACGAAGTGCCGGTAGTTCAATTATTTCTATAATCTCTTCATCTTTTGAAAAACCGCTAAATACCACTCCGTTTTTTTCAAAAATATTTTGAAACTCATTATTAAATTTGTATCTATGACGATGTCGCTCATTTATTTCAAGGCTTTTATAGGCATTAGCTGCAATGGTATTTGCAACCAAACTACAAGGATAAGAGCCAAGACGCATAGTCTTTTTTATATCAGACATCTTTCCAAACTCTACTTCTAGGGGTAATTTGTACGTTGATCCGGTACTCGCATCCTCACGTACGTTTGTGTACGCTACGGTTCTGTGTTCCGTGTCTCCTTCAAATTCCTCCCTATAAGCGAGTTTGGAAAGATGTCTATTTTCAATTGTTATTTTTGAGTCTTCACGGTTTTTATTTATTTTCTCAATAATTTTTGTACCGTCTACTTTAAATTCTTCCGTGACTGCATCTTTAATACCGATTAAATTCTGAGCTATTTCGATCGTCGCAAGTTGCATACCGAAACATATTCCAAAAAAAGGTATGTTATTAGTACGGGCATATTTTATTGCTATAATTTTTCCTTCAGTTGCTCGTTCTCCAAATCCGCCTGGTACTAAAATCCCGTCTATATCTAATAATTTTTTATTAATATTCTCTTCAGTTAGATTTCCAGCATTTATCCATACTAAATTAATTTTATATTTGTAATAAATACCTGCATGATCAAGTGCCTCGATTACTGATTTATAAGCATCTTTTAATTTATGATATTTAGCTATTATAGCGATTCTTACTTTTGAATTAGAATCTTTTAGCCTACCAATTATATCATGCCATTCGTCTAATTTAGACGGTGTAATATTAAGATTAAAAAATTTTAATACTTTATTGTCAAGACCTGAATTGTAATATGCAATAGGTACTAAATATATATTTTTTTGATCTATTGCCGGAATAACATACTCAGATTCTATATTACAAAATAAAGCTATTTTATCTATTGCACTTTTTGAAATGTTACGTTCTGCACGACACACTAGTATATTAGGTGAAATACCTATAGCACGTAATTCTTTAACTGAGTATTGGGTAGGTTTTGTTTTTAATTCACGGGCGGTTTTAACATAAGGTAATAATGTTAAATGAATAAATAAACAATTTTCGCTTTTTAAGTTGTTACCGATTTGCCTTATAGCTTCAAAAAACGGTAGACCTTCAATATCACCGACTGTACCGCCTATTTCACAAATAATAAAATCAAAACCCTTGGTGTTTGAAAGTATAAAATCTTTTATTATATTCGTAACATGCGGGATGATTTGAACGGTAACGCCGGTGTAATTTCCTAAACGTTCATCTTTAAGTAATTTTGAGTATATCGCACCTGTTGTAATGCTATCATGCTTGCATGCAGGGATTCCAGTAAAACGTTCATAATGTCCAAGATCTAGATCGGTTTCTGCTCCGTCATCCGTTACATATACTTCCCCGTGTTCGTGAGGATTCATAGTCCCAGGGTCGACGTTAAGATAAGGGTCTAGTTTGCGTACGCAAACTTTAAATCCTTTCGCTTGTAATAGCATAGCAAGAGATGCAGCAGTTAGACCTTTACCGAGTGATGAAACAACGCCGCCGGTAACAAAAATGAAACGTACCATTATTTATTATAAACCTAGTTTACTAATATTTTCGTAAAATTTTACTGCTTTTTTTAAGTCTTCTTCCGTATCTATGGAAATAGGAATATTCTCAACTAAACATGTACCTATAGTCATGCCGTTTTCAAGGACACGTAGTTGTTCTAAACGTTCTGTTTTTTCTAAAAAAGTTGGCTTAAGAGATACAAATTTTTCTAAAGCGTTTTTGCGAAAACCATACATGCCTACATGATATAAAAATTCTTCTGCACCGTTTGGAATAAGACTACGCGAAAAATACAATGCTTTCCCCGCCGAGTCAACCGCTACGGTAACATTACTACTAGCTTCCACTGATTCCCTATATACTTTTACTACCGGTGTAATAATATCGTATTCGCTGTTTTTTAAATATTCTATAATTTTCAAAATAGAGCTAGGTTCAATAAAAGGCATATCTCCTTGTACATTAACTATGTAATTAATATTTTGATTATTTGGAATGAATTTAAAAGCTTCATAAGTACGATCAGTACCGGTAGGGATATTGCTATCGGTAAATATTACTTTCCCTCCGACTTTTTTAATAATTTTTGCTATCTCTTCCGAATCGGTCGCAACGTATGTATGCTCAAGGTTAGCTTGATTTACTTGTTTGAATACCCGCTCGATTAAAGTTATAGAGCCGATAAGCTGTAAAGGTTTTTGTTTAAGCCTAGTTGAACTTAGCCTTGAGGGGATAATTATAGCCACGTCCTGATGCTGCATAAACTGCCTATATTTAAATTAAAAAATAATTGTTGACAGATTAGCCTTTTTCGGCGATAAAGTAAAACATAATTTTTGAATATATTCAATATTCGATGAATTTTAAAATATTGGCTACGTCGTCTTATAAAATCTGCAGTACTCACGTATTAATATACGCTGCGTTCCTCGATTTATAGACTCCTTGCTCTTTTTGAAATTGATCTTCATATTGCTAATTACAATATATTTAAGAGCTCGTAGCTCAGTCGGTAGAGCATTTGACTTTTAATCAAAGAGTCCCGGGTTCGAATCCCGGCGAGCTCACCACATCTCTATATTGTGGGTTTGTAGCTCAGCTGGTTAGAGCACACGCCTGATAAGCGTGAGGTCGGAAGTTCAAGTCTTCTCAAACCCACCATTCAATCCACCGCAACAACAAAATCTATTTACATGTTAAATTGTTAAAGTTAGAATGATATTGACAAAAGGCATGCAAAATCTCATAATATCAAGTATATGCAGAAAAAGTGTTATTTTGAATTTAATCAAGACAAAAATATTGCCTTGTTAAAAGAAAGAGAGATAAGTTTTGAACAGGTAATTGCTTTAATAGAACAGGATTATGTATTAAATATACAGGACCATCCTAATCAAGGTAAATATCCAAATCAGAAAATATATGTAGTTGAAATAGATGGTTATTGTTATTTAGTATCGTGTGTGATTAATGAGGACAAAGTCTTTTTAAAAACAATTATTCCAAGTAGAAAAGCTACTAAAGAATATATAAAAGCTAAAGGTAAAAAACTATGAAGAAATATAAATTAACAGAGGAAGAGCAAGAAATATTAGATTATTTTGAAAAAGATGAGCTTTTAGAGTTACCTGAAAAAGAACTAGAGAATCAAAAAAATATAGCTAAAATTGCAGCTGCTAATTTTTTTAAAAAATCGGAAAGAATTAATATTAGATTGCCGTTATACGATTTAAATCATATAAAAAGAATTGCAGCACAAGAAGGAATGCCTTATCAAACTCTTATTGCTAGTGTTTTACATAAATATGCATCCGGATATTTAAAATTAGATAAATTGGGTTCATCAATAATTTCTTTATATAAATGACATTTTTTCTCTATCAGTCTTTTTAGAGACAGAAAAAGGTTAGAAGGTAAATTATCAAGGGCAAACCACTGCCAGCTTTCTACCTTATGAGATTCTAGATTCTGTAATTCATGTTCATTTAAACAATGAGCTTTAAGGAAAATCGAGACATAATGCTTTTGCTCTTTTTCAAAAAAATCGTTAGTCACCGCTATAAATTGTGGGTTTTCAATAATCAGATTTGTTGCTTCTAAAACTTCACGGATAGCACATTCTTCAAATGTTGCTCCAAACTCTAAATGTCCTCCGGCTGGAGCATAACTAGATTCACCATGAGAACTAATACGTTTGCCTAGTAAAATCTCATTTTTGCTATTAAAAACTATAGCACCTATACCGATGCATGGGTGGTTAGTCATATCTAACTATTAACTTTTGATTGACTTATTAATATCGTATGTTAATTTCTAAAACAAATAAAAAAATATTGCTTATTTAAATACCGTGAGCTATTTGTAAATTATATTTAATATTTTCCTGTAATCATGAATTCTACCAATCAATCACAAAATAATAGCTTAATGTTTGCTTGGCTTAAGCTTGGTATAATGTCTTTAGGGCTTGCCGGTTTATATTCGGTTATTTTGGTAGTGCTACGTACCCCGCAATTAGCCGATTTTTTTCCAAATCCTCATATTTTTAAATCTGCTTTAATTATTCATGTTAATTTATCGGTATTGATTTGGTTATTATCTATCACTGCTAGTGTTTGGGGTGAAATGTCATTGCGAGGAGAGGTAAAGCCTCGACGCGGCAATCTCAGGAACTTTCCACTTCTTCATGAGATTGCCATGCTCTCTACGTTCGCTCGCAATGACGTGTTGCACCTTTATCCCAAACTCGCTTTTCTAGCTACTCTTCTAATCGCTGTTTCCCCAGTAGCAGGGCATAATCCGGTGATGAATAATTATATACCGATGCTTGAAAATATCGTATTTATTTTGGGGTTAAGCTTATTTGGCGTTACACTGCTATTATATGCTATAAATATTTTATACTTCTTTGATTGGATGAACTTAAATAGTCTAGTTAATTTTACCGTATTATCGACTATTATAATGTTTATTTTAAGCTTCGTTTGTTTCAGATGCTCTTATAACGGCTTGCAAAACATTATTCAAATTATTCCTATAGAGATAGAATTTTATTATGAATTACTTTTTTGGAGCGGAGGTCATTTACTACAATTTATATATACTCAAATATTAATATTTATTTGGGTTATTTTATTTAGAGAGTTAATAGGTAGAGAATTAAAATTCCAAAGATTCTATCTATTCTTACTTTATTTGAATGTTATTTTCGGTATTCTTATAGTTTTCGGTCATATATCTTATGATATTATCGATGGAGCATTTAAAGAATTTTACACACATCATATGAAATATCTAGGCGGCATTGCTCCTGTTTTATGTTTGGTTGGTATGGGGCTTGAATTGGTATGTTATTTCCACGTGCCTTTATGTCATTCCCGCGAAAGCGGGAATCTAGATAGAAAAGAATGGATTCCCGCTTTCGCGGGAATGACATTGATGGTGGATGGCAAAGTAATCAAAACCATCTTACTTTGCTCTATTACTTTATTCCTACTTGGTGGGCTTATAGCAATCAATATCTCAGGTATAAATATAGTAATCCCTGCTCATTATCACGGGTCTATAGTAGGGATTAGCATTGCTTATATGGGGTATAGTTATTTAAGTATTGTGGGGTATCAACGTCATTGCGAGCGACTAAAAGGAGCATGGCAATTTTATGAGGCGATACAAAAATTCCTGAGATTGCCACGTCGGTACTTCGTACATCCTCGCAATGACAATATTATAAACTTTACATTCTACCTCCTAATATTCGGGCAGATTCTGCACATACTGGGGCTAGCACTCGCCGGTGGTTACGGAGTGATGCGGAAAGATCCAAATAGCGTAATGCCGCTATCTGCTAAGCTATTAATGGGTATGATGGGTGGAGGAGGGCTTATTGCTATAGTAGGCGGCTTGATGTTTGTTTATATTTGTGGTAAAACAATGTTTTTAAAAAGCAAATAAACTTATGAAACTTGAAAAACCGTCTAGAGAAGAAGCTAAAGAAGCGGTAAGAACGTTACTAAAATTTATCGGCGAAGATCCGAATAGAGAAGGGCTACTTAAAACCCCTGATAGAGTAATTAATAGCTATAGGGAACTATTCTCCGGTTATGAAAAAGATATAGCAGAAATATTAAGCACAAAATTTTATGATACGTGTAATTTTCAGGATTTTATATTACTGAAAGATATAAAGTTTACCTCTTTCTGTGAACATCATATGCTTCCTTTTATCGGTACTGTAGATATAGCGTATATTCCAGATAATTGTATCATCGGCATAAGTAAACTTGCACGAATAGTAAATGTTTTTGCTAGAAGATTACAGATTCAAGAAAAAATGACGGTACAAATAGCAGAAAGCGTGCAGGAGAATTTAAAGCCGCTTGGCGTTGCCGTTAAGATTTCTGCTTTACATAGCTGTATGACGATGCGGGGCGTTATGCAAGATAGTATGATGCAAGATAGCGATATTAATATTACTATGAATACCATGCATTATACGGGTATATTTGCCGAACAGCAGAAATATCGCCATGAGTTTCTGAATCTTACCTCGAAAAGGTAAAATACGATTGTCATATCGTGGCTTGCACCCATGGTGTTGCATGGATAGCCGAGTCGTCATTGCGAGCAGCCGTAGGCTGCGTGGCAATCTCAGGACTTTGGCACAAGATTGCTTCGTCAATTACTTCGTAATTTTCCTCGCAATGACGGAAAAATATATTAAACTAAAAAAATTCTATGTTATTATCAAAATATTTTTTACCTGTTTTAAAAGAAGAGCCAAGTGAAGCTCAAGTAACTTCGCATAAATTAATGCTTAGAAGCGGAATGATTAGGCAGCAAGCAGCCGGTATTTATACATGGCTTCCGCTCAGCTTAAAAATACTAAAGAATATCGAGAATATAGTACGCTTAAATATGAATAAAGTAGGAGCTTTAGAAGTTCTAATGCCTTGCATTCAACCGGCACATTTATGGATGGAATCGGGACGTTTTGATAATTACGGTAAGGAAATGCTAAAGTTTCAAGATCGTCACGATAATACTTTACTATTCGGTCCGACTAACGAAGATATGATTACGGATATTTTTCGTCATAATATTAAGTCATATAAGGATTTGCCGAAAAATCTTTATCATATCCAATGGAAATTTCGTGATGAGATCAGACCACGTTTTGGTGTTATGAGAGGTCGGGAATTTTTAATGAAAGATGCTTATTCTTTTGATATAAATGAAGAAAGTGCTGTTAAAACCTATAATCAAATGTATAAGGCTTATATCAATACTTTTCGGGATTTAGGTGTGTTTGCTATCCCTGTTATTGCCGATAACGGTCCAATCGGCGGCAATTTAAGCCATGAGTTTCATATTATCGCCGAAACCGGTGAAAGTACTATTTATTACGATAAAAGATTTAAAACTCTAAAAGATAATCCTGATATCGATGTAGAGGAAATTAAAAGCTGGTACGCGGCAGCTGAAGAAAAACATGACGTAAATAAATTATCTATATCTGAACAAGAAATAACCAGCAGTAAAGGAATAGAAGTCGGGCATATTTTTTATATCGGCTCAAAATATTCGGTTAGTATGAATGCTCTTATTAATGACGAACACGGTAAATTAACTCCTGTAGAAATGAGTTCTTATGGCATAGGTATTTCAAGGTTAGTGGCGGCTATCATAGAAGCAAATTGCGATGAGAAAGGTATTATATGGCCTTCTAGTGTTGCTCCTTTTAAAGTGTCTCTAATTAATTTGAATATTCATGATAGTAAATGCATGGAGCTTGCGGAAAGGGTTTATAAAGAGCTATCAGATCAAAATATAGAAGTGTTATATGACGATACTGATGCACGTCCAGGCAGTAAATTTGCAACGCATGATCTTATAGGTTCACCTCATCAAATTATAATCGGTCCTAAAAAAGCCGCAAATAATATTGTTGAACTGAAAAACCGTAAAACCGGAGTGACAGAAGATATTGAGGTAGAAAATCTTATTAATTATATCAAATAACATAGACAGTGATAGTATCATATGATACTATCATAAAATGAATAACAGACCACCTTTTCAAATAACTAATAAAATCTTGGAGTTATCACAAGATGTTTCTTATGAGCTTGGTATTTTAGCCGGTAGCAAGCTGTACTCTCAACCTATAAAACTTAGAAAAAATAATCAAATTAAAACCATCCATTCTTCTTTAGCAATTGAAGGAAATAGTTTAAGCGTAGAGCAAATTACCGATATAATAAACGGCAAGCGTGTACTTGCACCTGAAAAAGATATTTTAGAAGTAAATAATGCTATAAAATTATATAATGATTAACCATATTTGATCCTTTTTCGATTAAATCATTATTAAAAGCACATGAGATATTAATGCAAGGATTAGTAGAAGATAACGGAAAGTGGCATAAAGGTAATGCCGCTATATTTAAAGGCACGGAGATTATACATCTTGCACCTCCGGCAAGCCATGTATCTTTATTAATGCAGGATTTATTTGAGTTTATAGCACAAGATAAGAACGTTTCCGGAATAGTTAAAGCTTGTATATTTCATTATGAGTTTGAATTTATCCATCCTTTTTCAGACGGTAACGGACGAATCGGTAGGTTATGGCAGCAATTATTACTAATGCAAGTTAATAAAATTTTTGAATATATCTCTGTTGAAAGTTTGATTAAAAATAATCAAAGTGAGTATTATAGTGTTTTACGCAAGTGTGATAAGCTTGGTGAATTGACGTTATTTATCGGGTTTATGCTTGATAAAATAGTTGCAGCATTAAGATTATATAGTAATAATATAACATATGAAGCAAGTACGCCTTTATCTAGAATGGAATTTGCTAAGGTTAATTTAATTGATAAATGGTTTTCTAGAAAAGATTATATTAATGTACATAAAAATATTTCTACGGCAACGGCTAGCAGGGATTTGTTATATGGTTTAGAGCATAAACTTTTAATAAGTAAAGGTGATAAGAATCAGAGTTGTTATAAGTTTGTGTAGTTTTTAATGTCATTCCCGCGAAGGCGGGAATCCAGAAAACAGTCTTAAATATTGGCAAAATAAACCTAAAAAAACAAGTTTTTTATAGGTTTTACTGGATTCCCGCCTTCGCGGGAATGACATCGAGTATGTTTTCCAAGCCATGCAACAATGCTGACATGGACACAGTTAATTCACAGGAGATTAACATGAAAAATTTTATAAAATATTTGTTCTTTACCGGTCTATATATAATAGTGACGATAATAGTTGCTTATATGGTTTTAGCTCAAACGATTCCAAATGATGGGCAGTGTCATATGATGGATAGACCGCTTGTTATTCATTACATCTTAGCAGCAATTATTACCGCTTTACCGACACTAATTTTAATATATAGTAAAAAGAAAAAGTAAATATATGATCGGTAAATTAAGCGGTAAAGTTGATTCCCAAGGCGATGATTACGTTATAATTGACGTAAACGGGGTAGGATATCTTGTTTATGCTTCAGGTAAAACTCTAAGTAAACTTGCCGAAGGGGAGTTTTATAAACTATTTATCGAAACCCATGTTAGAGAGGAACATATTCATCTTTACGGTTTTCTGACTCTAGAAGAGAAGAGTTTTTTTAATTTGCTGCAATCAGTAAACGGTATCGGTACAAGAATGGCTTTATCTATCTTATCAAGCCTTACGCCTTCGGATATCCAAATTGCTATAAATAATGAAGATAAAAATATATTTAAAGCAATATCCGGAGTGGGAGCTAAACTTGCCGAGCGTATAGTGTTAGAGCTGAAGGGTAAAGTAGCGAAAATATCAAGCGGCTCTGCTATTATTAAAGATAGCTTAAATATTAAGAATATTACACCCGTCGCAAGCAATGAAGTAATAAAAGCTCTAGTAAATCTAGGCTTTTCTAGATTTGAAGCTCAAAACGCCGTTCAAGGCATCATTACCCAAAATCCCGAAATCTCTATTGATGAATTAATCAAAACAGCTCTAAAAAATAGACTTTCTGCATAACTTGCTTCTAAAGGTAATTTATAAGTCGATCCGGTACTCGAATCCTCACATACTAGTGTGTACGCGCTGCGGTTCGCAGTGAAGTGTCTCCTTTAAATTCCTCTTTATTAGTTACGTTATGCAAGAAGTCTCATCGAAATTCTAATTTTTAGTTGATAAACTAATAGTTATTTTATATTAATCTTAGTAACTAAAATTATATAGGATAAATTTATGTCAAAGTTAATAGAATATTTAGAAAAAATAGGGGCTGAAAGAATATTAAAAGAGTTAAAGAAAGACCCTACTACTTAAGTATTACCGAGGTTGATTTTGTACCACAATCACCGGTATTTGCAGCTGCTGGATACTCTAAAATTCCTGAAGATGCTTTAAATGATGTTAATAAAATAGATGTTCTTTCAGATGCCTTAGGAGTAAATGGAACTATAGAAAATATTAAACTAGCTCATAATTATTTAAGAAATAAGGGATTAGATAGATTAATAGATAATTTATCTAAGAAATCTATAAAAACTTTAGAATTGCAAAATAAATATAAGATTAGACAACGGAATAATAAATAATTTTATTAAATTCCTTAAAGAATCTAATACTGAAGCTCTTGATATTTCATCAAATCCTATAACACAAGAAAATTTAATAAAATTACTTGAAGATATAAAAGAAACAAAAATAAGCGATTTAGATATAAGTGGGATATTTTTTGATAATGATAATGTTCCTGCCTTATCCTCATTTGTTAAAAATACTAAACTTGCCGGATTGAATTTTTCATTAAGTACAGAAGTAAGCGAGGAATCAAAGAAAGCCTTATCGGATGCTATAAAAGAGAATAAAAGCTTAATTGGATGTAATATTTTAGGGTATAAGATAGGAATGAAATCTCAAGATAGACAAGCATTAGACGCACAAATTACAGAAATAACTGATGAAAATAACCTTACTCTAAAAGATGTAGCAGAAGTTTTAAAAAATTATTATGAAAATCCTAATATGATATTATCAAATGAGATATTTGGTCATTATTTAAAGTTATATAAAGGATTAAATAAAAATTACCTTAAAGAAGAATTAAAAAACTTAGGAGTCACTGATACAGAAAAAGTTTTTAAAACCGTAGATAAACTTGGAGAAGGGGTAACTAGTTTCTGTGAAGAGGGCTAATATAAAAGTCTAAAATAATTTATAGCATAAAACTATTTTTCCGCTATTATTAGTCATTATATTCGATTTAAATTAATGACTAATATATTATCGCCTGAAAAAAGTGAAAATGATCAAGAATTGCCGATAAGACCATCATATTTGCAAGAATTTGTCGGGCAAACACAAATTAAAGAAAATCTCTCCGTGTTTATTAAGGCTGCAAAATCTCGAAATGAGCATCTTGATCATACTTTATTTTACGGTCCGCCCGGACTTGGTAAGACTACGCTTGCTAAGATTATCTCTAACGAAATCGGCGGTAATTTTAAATCTACTTCCGGTCCTGCTATACTTAAAGCAGCTGATCTTGCTGCTATTCTCACCAATCTTGAAAAAAACGACGTATTATTTATCGATGAAATTCATCGCCTAAATACTTCCGTTGAAGAGGTTTTATATCCTGCTATGGAGGATTTTGAGCTTGATATAATTATCGGTGAAGGACCTGCCGCAAGGTCAGTGAAAATAACCTTGCCGAAATTTACCTTAATCGGGGCTACTACTAGGCTTGGGCTGCTTAGTAATCCTTTGCGTGATAGGTTCGGTATTCCTATGCGGCTAGATTTTTATAATACTGAGGAATTGAAGAAAGTTCTAAATAGAGCAAGTAAATTACTTGATATTGATTTGACTGATTTGGGTTCTGAAGAAATAGCTAAAAGAAGTAGAGGAACGCCAAGAATTGCATTAAGATTGCTTCGTCGTATAAGAGATTTTGCAGCAATTGACGGTAAATCAAGAGTAGATAAAGAAATCTCTGATTTTGGATTAAATCGCTTGGAAGTTGATCGCATAGGACTTGATAGCAATGATTATCGTTATTTGAAATTCATAGCGGATAATTATAACGGCGGTCCTGTCGGAATTGAAACGATCGCAGCTGCATTGTCTGAACAGCGTGACGCACTTGAAGAAACCATTGAGCCTTATCTTATACAGATAGGTTTACTACAAAGAACTCCTAGAGGTAGGGTAATCACAATTGCCGCTTTTGAGCATTTGAAAATGCCGATACCGAATCAATCACATCATCAATTTAATATTTTTAACGAGAATGAATAATAATAATTTAAATGATAGTTATATAGCCGCAGATGTTATAAAGAGGCTGATAAAAGATCATGTTAAACCTTACGCAAATAAAATATATTTTTCGATATTTTGTATGGTTATTACAGCACTTTGTACGGCAGTGATCGTACATGCGGTGAGACCTATTATTGATAAGATTTTTTTAACGCATGATAAGAAAATGCTTATAATAATGCCTATAGTGCTTACTATAACTTTTTTTATAAAAGGAATTTCAGAGTATTATCAGAATTATCTAATAAAATTTGTTGGGCAGAGGGTACTAAACGATTTGCAGATAAAAATGTATGAGCATTTGTTATTTGCCGATATTTCTTTTATTCAAAACCAATCTTCAGGACGTTTAATATCTCGTTTTACTAATGATATTTCTTTGATGCGTGGGGCTGTTTCTAATTTACTTGTCGGATGTGCTAAACATTTCCTAACTGTAGTATGTTTAATAATAACGATGTTTCATTTAGAACCGCTATTATCTTGCGTAGTTTTTCTTATTTTCCCTTTGGCTGTTTATCCGGTGCAAAGGATGGGTAGAAAGATAAGAAGAATATTTGCACAGTCACAAGAAGAGCTTGGGCATTATACCTCTCGGCTTGATGAAACATTTCAGTCAATTAAGATTATTAAATCTTTTGTAGGCGAAAAAATAGAAAGTAATAGAGCATCGTTGATTATTAATAATATTTTAGAGTTCTACAAAAAAACATCTACGCTAGATGCGATGGTTTCACCGATTATGGAGGGTTTAAGCGGTCTTGCAGTAGGAGGAATGGTATGGTACGGAGGTAATCTAGTCCTTGAGGGGAAAAGTACGCCAGGGGCTCTTTTTGCTTTTTTAGCTGCTTTTGCTGCAGCTTATAGACCGTTTAAAAGTTTGGTATCGTTAAATATTAATTTGCAAGAAGGAATAGCAGCAGCTAAGAGGGTATTTAGTATTTTGGATACCGAACCTCTTATTAAAGATCATGAAGATGCTAAAGAAGTAGATTTATATAATCCACAAATTACCTTTGAAAAACTAGCTTTAAGTTTTGAGAGTAAAATAGCTATAAAATATATAGATTTAAAGCTAGAGCCTCATAAGATGATTGCATTTGTCGGACGTTCAGGTAGCGGTAAGACGTCGCTTAGTAATTTATTAGTGCGTTTTTATGATCCAAATGAAGGAAGAATTTTAATTAATAATCATGATATTAAAGATATTAAGCTTACTTCACTTAGAGGTCAGATGTCCTTAGTTACTCAAGATACTCATTTATTTGATACAAGCGTTGCCGAAAATATAGCATACGGTCAGGACAACGCTACAAGAGAAGAAATAATTAGAGCAGCAAAATATGCAGATGCTCATGAGTTTATTATGCATCTGCCGAACGGTTACGACACGCAGATAGGGATGCAGGGGACGACTCTTTCAGGCGGTCAGCGTCAGCGTTTATCTATTGCTAGAGCTTTCTTAAAAGATGCCCCTATTTTAATTTGGGATGAAGCAACAAGCAGCTTGGATCAAGCTTCCGAACAGAAAATTCTAGAATCTTTAAAGAAATTACGCCAAGGAAAAACCACTTTAATTATTACGCATCGTTTAAGCAGTATTACCGATCTTGATAACATTATCGTCATGAAAAACGGTGAGATTTGTGAACAAGGAACTCATACACAATTGCTTAAGAATAAAGATGAATATTATAGGTTGTATCATAAGGAGTTAAGAGAAAATAGTTGATTTATAAAGTAAATAGCTTATATTTCTTAATTTTTATTAATTATTATTGTGTGGCTTAAATCGTCATTGCAAGCGAATAAAAGGAGCATGGCAATCCAGGAAAATAATAAAAAATTCTGTTTTACAGAATTTTTAACTGGATTGCTTCGTCAAAATTTTCAATTTTTCCTCGCAGCAATGACGACTTAGGTATCCACGCAACAACGCTTTCCCGCCTACGCGGGAATGACATCAACACAAGGAATACCATAATGCTCATTACCAAAATTTTTAAAGACTATCGATTATTTGAAATATTTATTTTAGGGATGGTTAGCGGTATGCCGCTGGTTATAATTTTTTCTACTCTTTCGGTATGGTTAAAAGAATCCGGAATAGATATCGCTGTTATTACTACTTTTACGGTTGCAAGGTTATCATATTCGTTAAAAGTATTTTGGTCACCGTTAGTCGATAATTTTAAAATACCTTTTTTAAGTAGGTGGGGGCATCGAAAAAGCTGGCTTATATTGTGTAGCTCTTTAATGGCTTTAGTACTAATTGCTATGAGCAAGGAAAATCCTGAAGTTTCTTTAACTTCTTTATATTTTTTGACTATAGTATTAGGCTTTTTATCCAGCACGTTCGATATTGCTGTTGATGCGTTACGTATTGATAGATTTGATCAGGAAACGCAAAGCATAGCTAGTGCAACTGCCGTATTCGGTTATCGAATCGGTATGCTTATTACAGGGGCAGGTGCTTTATACCTTGCAGAAATAACCGGAAGTAATTGGCAACTAACTTTCTTTATTATAGCTATAATATTTGCCGTTGCTACTATATTTATAGTAACGGTAAATGAAAAAGAATTAGTAAGAGAAAAAATTAATATTATTTCTATTACTTCATGGATTTCTACAATAATTAATCCTTTCAAGGATTTTTTCAAAAGAGAATTTGCCATAACTATTTTACTTGCGGTAATATTTTTTAAATTAGGCGATGCTATGCTTGGAGTGGTTGCCTCACCTTTTTATATAGAGCTTGGTTATACAAAAGGCGAAATAGCAATAATAGCTAAACTTTATGGATTGATTGCAACCTTAGTCGGCGGTTTTGCCGGTGGTATTGTAATGTATAGAGTGGGAAATTTTAAAGGTTTGATTATTACCGGTATTGCCCAAAGCTTAACGCATTTTGCATTTATTTGGCTTAATCACCAGCCTCCTTCTTTTAAAGCTTTATTAATTGCTATTACTATAGAGAATTTTGCTGCCGCTATGGGTGCTACTGCTTTAGTCGGATATATAGGTAATTTATGTAATAAAAAATATTCCGCAACACAATATGCTTTACTTAGTAGTGCTAGTAGTTTATGTAACAATACTGTCACTATTTATGCCGGAAAATTCGTAAATATGATGGGCTGGGACGGTTTTTTCATCTTTACTATAATTTTAGCCTTGCCTGCTTTATTTATATTAATGTATCTTAATAAAAAGGTTAATATATAGTTAAATTTTATTTCCATCGTCATTGCGAGCGACCATAGGGAACGTGGCAATCCATAAAAATAATAAAAAAATGCTATGCATTTTTAACTGGATTGCTTCATCAAAATTTTCAATTTTTCCTTGCAATGACGAAAAATCACACTTGATTTAATTTGAATAATATTTTATTTATTTAAAATGTTTAGTAAATTTTTATTACCTTATATTTTTATTGCAACATTTTTCTTTGCTCCCATAAGCGAAGCGAAGAAAGCTATAAAAAATACACCTAAACTTCCTGTTCAAACTAGTTTAGTAATTGATGCAAAAAGCGGTAAAGTGTTGCAGGCCCATAATTCACAAATTCGGATTTACCCCGCTTCTTTAACTAAGTTAATGACTCTATACTTAATGTTTGAAGCAATCGAAGCCGGTAAGTTACCTTTAGATAAAAAATTACTTGTATCAGCAAAAGCTTCAAAAATGCCGCCTTGTAAGCTGGGTTTAAAAGCAGGAGAAACTATAACCGTTCGAGAGGCAATTAATGGATTAATCATAAAATCCGCTAATGATGCTGCCGTAACGGTTGCTGAGAATATGAAAGGTTCCGAAAAAGCTTTTGCTCATTTAATGAATGTTAAAGCTAAGCAGCTCGGTATGAAGAATACCTATTTTAAAAATGCTTCAGGTTGGCATGACCCATTGCAGCAAACTACTGCAAGAGATATGGCTAAACTTGCTATGGCCCTGAAAAGAGATTATCCAAAATATTATCCGTTATTTGCTAAAACCAGCTTTGTATTTCGTGGAAACGTAGTAAACGGACATAATAGAGTTACTAAAAATTATCAAGGTGCAGAAGGCATGAAAACAGGTTTTCATACACCGGCAGGTTATAATTTAGTAACTACTGCTTCTAGGAACGGTAAATCATTGATTGCCGTTGTTACAGGCGGCAGAAGTGCCGCATCTCGTGATCAAAAAATGATTGGATTATTAGATCAGCATTTTAATATTAAGCCTATAGTCTCTAAACCTTCAATCAAGCTTGCTTCTAATAATAAATCTACTACAAAAGCTAAATCAAAAATAATAAAGAAAAAGAATATACATAGTTGATATACATCGTCTGCAAGCGACTAAAGGGCTTTGTTGCATGGAGCGGTTTTTTCACATTGTCACCCCCCCGCGACTTGATCGCGGGGTCCAGTTAAAAATACTAAATTATTAGTATTTATAGTTGTTTTTTGGATACTGTGGTCAAGCCACGGTATGACACCGTACGCGTTTTTCAAGCCATGCAACAACGCCTACGACTGCTCACAATGATGATTTAATATTCACACACCTTTTAAGGATTTACTGCCAGTTTATACTTTAAATTTACAAGTTTTATATGACAATTAATGCTACATTTATTGTTTTTTGTAACTTTAGTAGATGAAGATTTTTTAGAGTTTTTAGCTAAAGTTTTACTTTGTGGTTTTTTTAGATTAATATTTTTTAGAAATTTCTCAGTTTCATTAGGTAAATATTCTATTTTTACTTTAGTGATACCTTGATTTTTAAATGCTAAAATTTCAGCCGCTTTTTGAGAAACATCTATTATACGATTTTTCTTAAAAGGACCTCTATCATTAACCATTAAAATTACTGATTTATTATTGGCTTTGTTGGTAACTTTAACTAAGCAAGGAAGCGGAAGAGTTTTATGTGCGGCAGTTAATAGATTTCTATTAAATCTATCACCGTTAGCTGTTTTTTTACCGTGAAAACCGTCTTTACATCCACCGTACCATGAGGCATAACCTGTTTCGGTAAAAGATTTAGGGTTGTGAGGTTTGTAAGTCCTTCCTTTTATTTTATAATTTTTTCCAACTTTATAATATCCTTTATAAGTTAGATTATGAGGATCATCTTTTGATAATTCTTTGTATGAATATTTACGGGAATAAGGTAATGTTTTTGAGGTATTACAACCGCTTAGACAAAAACAAAAAATTAATAAAAGTAATACAGCGTCATAAGCTACAGCTAAATTCAGACAGCTTGATACAGGCGAATTTTTTGAGTTAAGTCTGTGCTCACGTACCATTGTACGCTCCGCAGACTTACTCTTAAATTCATCCTGTCTGAAGCTGTCTGAATTTAGCTGTAGCTTATGACGCTGTATCATCATCATGCCTTATTAAAGTTATCCATTATTTTAGCATAACACACAACTTTTTCAACACCTTTTATTTTTGATGCAATAGAAGCAAGCTTTTCTAGCTCTTCTTCTGATCTTGCAACTCCAAATAAATAAACAATATTATCTATAGTTAGAATAGTATAATTAGCAAATTTAATGTCTTTTCTGACTAAATTTTTAGCTTTAATTTGCGTGGTTATCATACTATCTTTAGTATATTGGGCTAAGTCAAAATGATTACTGTTTTTATTTACTTTCAACTCATTAATAACTTCTTTTACGCCTTTTTGATTCCAAGCAATTTCTACGGCTTTTAACGCATCCGATTCTTTTTGAATATTTCCTGTTAATAATACTCTTCCTTGTGATACTTCAACCTTTATTTTAGCCCCTAACTCTCTAAAATTATTTTTTACTAAATCAGTTTTAATACCGGCAGAAATCCTTGAATCATTTAATGTTTCAGACATTGGCTGATCTTTTGAAGCAACAATGCCGGTAGTGGTTGCTGCGGTAAAAATAGCAGGTAAACAAGCAGATAGACTAAAAGAGAGAACTATAAAAATTAGAATTCTTAATATCATATCTTACTATCCGGTAATTTATTCTTTAATAAAAGAGGTAATTGCAGCAAAATAAATATAAAAGTAATAGGTATTACGCCGAATACTTTGAATTTTACCCATGTTTCATCTGAGAAATTACGCCAAACTATTTCATTCACTACAGCCATAAAAAAGAAAAAAGCCGCTGTTCTATAGCTTAAAGTTATCCAGCTTTCTTCTTTAAGACGTACTATACTCTCTAAAGCATATTTGATAAAAGGATTTTTTCTTATACCGCTCATGAGAAATATTATTCCAAAAATAACATATAATATAGTAGGCTTGATTTTTATATACATTGAATCGCCGCTAATTAAAGTTATACTTCCCGAAACCAATAAAACAGTCATAGAAATAATAGAAAGCTTGGATACTTTCTTATCTATAACATAACAAAGGGTAATACAAATAACAGAGGTAATAAGCATATAAAGAGTAGCGTTTTGTATACCGCCTCCATAAAAAAAGCCTGCAAAAAATGCTATTACCGGACCAATTTCTGATAAAAGTTTTAACATATTTAATTTAATTGTTCTCTTTGATCAAATTAATTTGATTCATTTTTTTGTACTGATATTAAGGTATTTTTGGAATATCTTAATTTTATTTGTATGAAAATATTTATCAGTAATATAGTAGTAAAATAGGCAAGTACTTGTAGCCCATTAGGTCTTGCAATATAACCGGTAACAATATGTAAGATTTTACCTATCATACTTCTATCTGCTACTAACCATGAACTATCCCAAAGTTGATCGGATAAAAACATAACTAGACCGGAAGAGGTTAAAATACCTGCAGCACTTGCTGCAAATCCACCTGCTATTAGCATTAATAATACTGTAGAGATTTTAAAAATATATTTTTGATTAGCAATCTTAATTAAACCGAAATATATTACTAAACCAAGTAAGAAGCCACTTGTAGCACCTATTATCACTCCTTGCAAGTAAATACTGCTTGATATTGTTTCAACTGAAGATATGCTATATACTAAAATAATAATTTCTGCACCTTCTCGTAATATGGTAGTGGCAACTAAAAAAACCAACATGAAATAACTGGCATTACCTTCATGAATTTTTACCGATAAGTCGTTTATATGTTGCTTTACTTTTATACCGTAACCTTGCATCCATATTATTGTCCAGCTAATCAGAATTGTTATTAGCATCATAATTCCGGAGTCGAATAACTCGTCGCCTATTCCGCCAAAAGATAAAGATAATTTACGTGTAAAAAATGCAAAAATTGAAGCACATACTACTCCAAGCATTACTCCGGCAATAATATAAAGACGAGATTTTTCTATTTGTTTTGTTACGGCGAGTATTACACCAAGTAATAAAGATATTTCTAAACATTCACGAAACACTACTAAAGCAATTTTAAACATATTTTTATCTAATCATTAACAATTATAAAACCCTGAGCCGTATCTTGATGAAAATCTCCAAAAAATTCATATTTTCCAGGATTAAGCGGTGCAAGTATAATATTTATTGACTCATTTGGCATAACTATTTTTTCACGATGTAAATCATGACTTTCAAATTCTTCTACCGTATCATCTTCATTATGAACAATTAACCTTATCTTAGTAGATTTTGGTACTTCAACTATATTCGGAACAAACTTATGATCTTTTATAGCTATCCTTACTTCTAATATATTATCATTTGTTTTATTATCGGAACTCTTATTTGTAGAGATATAAATGATTGTTGCTAGAAATATTAAACCTACTATTATAATAATAATATTTTTTTTAATAATTTCCATACTAAACTCCTAGCTTAATTAAAGTTTAAAGTAAGATTCTTATATACTCGTTTAATTTGAAAAATTGGTGCAAAGTCTTATAATAATATATGCTACACTCCGAGGAATTTAGATTAATTACTCTTTTTTAAATTAAATATTCTTCATTTGAGTTTCAAATTTTTAATAAACACCAAATTTATCCTACAATTTTTATTAAAGCTATAAGATATACAATTATTATCATTATGACAAGGATAGATAATAAAATATAATTTTTTTGTTTTTTGTTAGCCCTATTTTCAAACTCCACTTCTAGAGGTAATTTATGCGTCAATCCGGTACTCGCATCCTCACGTACTTCTTTGTACGCTGCGGTGCTGTGTGCCGTTTCTCCTTTAAATTCCTCTCTATAAGCGAGTTTGAAAATAGGGCTAATATCCGATATTTTAGGCTGTTTCATATTTATTTAATTTTGTTTAAAGTCTCCTAGTTCAAGCAAAAGATATTCATTGATCGGTAACGATTCATGAGAAATAATTTTATTTATGTTAGAACCTAAGGCTTTAAATGTTTTGCCTTCAGCAATAACACTGCGTGTTCCAACCGTTACTTTACCTTGCAAGGCATAAGAAAAAATTAAAGGATATGTAATATCGCCGATTTTCATATCTATTTGTTGTCCTTTTTCTTTAGAATCATATAATATTTTACCGTTTGATAAGCGAGTAATTTTAGCATTAAAGCTTACTTTTTCACCACATAATAAAGGAACACGATAAGCTATTTCATCGTCATAAATTTTAACTTCATTACTTTTAACAAAATTTTGCGGTAATATGGATTTTAAAATTACATTAACTTTATAATTATAAGCATCATCGAAGATAATATTACTATTATTAACGGCATATTTTGCTGGAATAATAGCTTCTCGTGCTTCTCCTACCATCATACCGATTATTACATTATCTAAGCCAAGCATTACAGGAGCAGAGCCTAAAGTAAAAGTCTTAGTATCTTCAGATATTAAAGTATTGTTCATATCTGATATTTGATAAAATACGGTAACTACATGTCCGCAAGAAGTGGGACCGATATTACCGCTACCGAGCGTATTAATTTTGAACAGTGTTTTTACTAAATCCTTACGTACTTCAATAGTGTAATCATTAGGATTGATAGGTCCATTTAACGGTTGTAAAATATTTTCAAAAAATGCTTTCCCTTCTTCGGTTTTAAGAGCATTTATTACTATTTTTGAAACCGTACGTTCAAATAAGTTACCGTTTAATGAAATAGGGGGTTCATTATTTATACTAGTTTGGTTTTCATCAGTAGATGAATTATTTGAAGTCGTTTGCTCTACAGTTGTAGGATTATTATTGTCGGGGGCTATTTTTAACTTTACTATATTGTAAAGTATTAGGATTACAATTATTAAAGATAAAAATTTCTGCATATATATAATATTTTGATACAACAAAGTTTACTATAACAATCAATTGCTTAATAATCAAATGAGAATAAAAATAATTTGATTATTATAAGCAATTAGTCTAAATTTTAAATATAGAATTTTTTTAAAATATATAAAGTGGTAAAAAGTGAAAAAATTTATATTTTGTTTTTTATGTTTATGGATGTTAAACATATTTGCTGCTTCTAAAACTTATCCTAATAAGCTTAATCGTTGTAAAATTACTAGAAATATATTTAATGATTATGAACCAAAAGTTTTTGAGACTACTAATAACTTATTACGTAAAACAGGAAGATTATCAAAATTTTACGGTGAAAAAATATTAATTAAAGGAAAAGTATTAGATCAAAATTGCGTACCGGTTGCAGATGCTAAAGTTTATCTATGGCAAGCAGGGAGTAGCGGTAAATACCCTTATGAGCCTTTAAAAACTAGAGTAGATAAAAGAAGGTTCGCAAATAAAAGTGATTCAAGCTTTACCGGCTCAGGCACTGCTACTACTAATAATCAAGGGGAATATTACTTTGTTAGTATGTTGCCTTATAAATCTTCCCGTTATTTAAGAAGTGCAAATATAAGAGTAGAGCATCCTAGCCTTACGACTCTAGAAACACGTTTAGATTTGTCTGATAAAAATATGTGTGATAATGAGTGCGGTGAAGTAAATCCGATATTGATTGAACCGCAAGAAAATATGCAGTCTTATTGTTTTGATTTAGTGTTGCAAGGTACGACGCTTAAGAGGTATTGATGTTGTATTCGTAACGTCATGAGCCACGCAGCCTACGGCTGCGTGGCAATCTCAGAGCTTTGACAGAAGATTGCTTCGTCAATTACTTACGTAATTTCCTCGCAATGACGCTTTGTTTCTTGCACTGGTGCTTCTAAAGGTTTTTTTATCCCGCAACTACATAATACAACGCATATAAGTGCTAATACGAATAAATAAAATGTCTTCATTATATAAATTATTATATGACCTTAAGAAATTATAATAAATATCTTTTATATATTATAGTATTTTTATTACCTATAATAATTTTTATTCCTAAAATTCATGCTAAGCTTTATAATAAGCATCAAGATACATTAGAATTTTTAAGAGGTTCAAGCGTTCCTGATAATATAATTTTTTTTGATGAAGAAAAAAATCAATATTCTCTTGATCAGTTTGAAGGAAAAACTATATTGTTAGTATTTTGGGCTACTTGGAGTGCTCCTTGTGTCAAAGAAATGCCTGATCTTGATATATTGCAAAAAGATTTTAGGAAACTACCTTTTTCAGTAATTCCAATTTCAGAAGATTATCAAGATATAAAAGTTGTTAAAGAATATTTTAAAAGCTATCAAATAAGATATTTACCTATTCATCATGATTATAGAAATCAATTATTTAAAGCCTTAGGGGTTGTTAGTTTACCAACTAGTATACTAATAGACCCAAACGGCAAAATAATCACTAGCTTTGTCGGTAATACAAATTGGTATGACGAAAAAGTTAGGAAAACTATTTTATCTGCCATTCCTGGAAATTATCCTGAGCCTAAAAATAGTTATAACGAGCGATCTTTGAATAAACCGGCTAAGCCTTTGCCGCCTGTAAAAAAGGATATAATTAAAAATGAGCAAAATAATGAATGAAGTGAATAAATTAACTATAGCAAATGCAGAATTTGAGCAGGTAATAGCAAAACGTCAGATAAGTAAAATAGAGCAGTTATTTGCTTCGGTTTTCGGTGATTCTAAAGACGTAATTGCTGTTTTGCGTCTTAGCGGTATTATCGGTAAAGTAAGTAGCGTGCAATCGGGCCTT
Organism: Rickettsia asiatica; assembly: GCF_007989425.1. Taxonomy (NCBI): domain Bacteria; kingdom Pseudomonadati; phylum Pseudomonadota; class Alphaproteobacteria; order Rickettsiales; family Rickettsiaceae; genus Rickettsia; species Rickettsia asiatica. The sequence continues at coordinate 643,123 of NZ_AP019563.1, read as the reverse complement.
ACGTTAGAATCGTTAAATGAGCTAATAGAAAAAGCCTTTAAAATAAAGAAACTAAAAGCCTTATGTTTAATTATTAATTCCCCGGGCGGCTCTCCAGTACAATCTGAACTTATCGCAAAACGTATTCGTGACCTTGCTAAAGAAAATAAAATAAAAATTTATAGTTTTATTGAAGATATGGCGGCTTCAGGCGGATATTGGCTTGCTTGCAGTGGAGACCTAATATATGCTTCTTATAGCTCAGTTATTGGTAGTATCGGAGTAGTATCAAGCGGATTTGGATTCCATGAAGCGATTAATAAACTTGGAATAGAGCGTAGAGTTTATACGGAAGGAAAAAATAAAGCAATTTTAGATCCTTTTAAACCTATTAATAAAGACGATCTTAAAATTATCAAAGATTTGCAAAAGCAGGTTTATGAGCATTTCGTTGATTATGTAAAAACAAGAAGAGTAGGGAAGTTAACACAACAAGACGAGATTTTATTTAACGGCGAATTTTGGGCAGGACAAACGGCTCTTGATTACGGCTTAATTGACGGTATAGGTGATATATATAGCATAATGAAGGAAAAATTCGGCGATAATATTAAGTTTCAATATCTATGTGCTAAGCAGCCTTGGCTTAAAAAGAAACTCGGTATGTCAGGTAAAATATTGGCAGATAATTTTGCTAACTCTTTAATTGATACAGTTGAAAATAAAATTATTAACGATAAATTTGATATAAAATAATATGACTATAACACAAGTTAAAATTAAGAAATTAGAAAATTTTTCAGGCAGTTTGCCGGAATATGCTACAGAGCATAGTGCGGGAATGGATTTAATAGCCGCAAACGACCAGCCTATAACAATAAAAGCCGGCGAAATACAGCTAATTCCAACGGGCATTGCTATAGCACTACCGGATTTGTTTGAAGCACAGATAAGACCTCGTTCGGGTCTTGCCGTTAAACACGGTATTACCGTTGCTAATTCGCCTGGTACTATTGATGTAGATTATCGAGGTGAAATAAAGGTGATTCTTATTAATCTCGGTAAAGAAGATTTCGTTATAGAAAAAGGCATGAGAATTGCACAGATGATAATATCCAAGTACGAACGTATATTATGGAAAGAAAGTAGTGTGCTTGAGGAAACAGTGCGTGGTAGCGGTGGCTTCGGCTCTACAGGTGTTTAAGGATTCTAAAAATGTCATTGCGAGGAGAGGCAAAGCCTCGACGCGGCAATCTCATGAAACAGTACAAAATTCCTGGGATTGCCACGCTCCTTTTAGTCGCTCGCAATGACGATTAGGTATCCACGCAACAAATCATAAAACTTATGAAAATCACAATAAAATTATTAATTGCTATATTCTTATTATTAGCTTTAAAAGTAAATGCTAATTCTGATCCTGTAGATAATATTAAGCAGATTTTTACCTATATTGATAAAAAAAACTGGTCACAGGCTGAAGATTTAGCTTGTGAGGTAAATAATAAAGCTTTAATAAAAATCGTACTTTCTCAGAAATATTTAGATAATAAGTATTTAGATAATAGTTTTGAGCAAGTAATAAGGTTTTTACGCAATAATCCGGATTGGCCTCAAAATAAATTACTCGAAGAAAGAGCCGAAGAATATCTAAATAATAATACAAATAAAAAAGTAATTTTTGATTGGTTTAGTAAACATCCCCCTCTTACCGGTAAAGGTTATAAATTTTATGCGGCAGCTGCAAGTAGTTTAATCAAAGATCAGAAAATATTACTACCTGTTATTAAAGAGGCTTGGGTATATGCTAATTTTACTCCTGAAGAAGAAAATGCATATTACAATAAGTGGCATAAATATTTAACGGCAAATGATCATTTAGAGCGAATAGAAGAGCATTTATGGAAAAATGATATTAGGTCTGCTGAGCAATCGCTAAAATATGTAGATCAATGCTATCATAATTCTTTTAAAGCACAAATTGCGATTATCAATAAATCGCCAAATGCTGAAAAACTTTTTAGAACTATACCTGAAAAATATTATACTTCTGGTTTATTATATCGTTATTTAGATTTTAAAAAAACGCAAAAACCGACGAGTGGAGATATTGCTTTATTTAAGAAGGCTAAAAATAACCGTAAACATTTTGCTAAATGGTGTCGTATTCAATATTATTATGCTCGTGAATTCATCGATTACAAAGATTTTGCCAACAGTTATAGAATGGCAACGATGCCCTTTGCTACTTGCCCTGAAACTATAAGGGAGCAGGAGTGGCTTGCAGGTTGGCTTTCTTTAAGCTTTTTAAAGAAGCCTGATCAAGCATTAGTACATTTTAATAAGTTTATCAAGGTAGTTAAAACTCCGATTAGTTTGGCACGTGGGTTTTATTGGTTAGGCCGCAGCTATGAAGCAAAAGGCGATAAGCAAACGGCTAGAAAATTTTACGAGCAAGCAGCCAAATATTCTTTTACCTTTTATGGGCAGGTAGCAAATATTGAATTAAATAGGACAAAGTTAGTTTTGCCTCCTATTCCCGTAATAACTTCTGAAGAAAGGAAAACTATAGAAAATAAAGAGATTATTAAAGCAATAAGGTTACTGGTTAAATATAATAAACACCACTTAGCCATGATATATTCCAAAGAAGCTATTAAAAATACTAAAAGCCCTGCAGAAATTCAAATAATTGTGAATATTATTAAAGGATGTAATAATACCCATTATATGGTTGATGTAGCAAAGATTGCCGCTCAAAATAATGCTTTTATTCCAGATTGTGCTTTTCCAACGCCTTATAATCTAGCAGGTTTGCCTATTTCATCCCATTTAACTTACGGAATAATGAGGCAAGAGTCAGTCTTTGACCATAAGGCAGTGAGTTATGCAAACGCCATGGGGCTGATGCAGCTTATTAAAGGTACTGCTTGTGATACCGCAAAATCTATAAATATGAAATGTAATGTAGCAGATTTAACTAGGAATCCGGTATATAATATTAAGCTTGGTTCGCATTATTTCAAAAAACTATTAGATGATCATAAGGGATCCTATATTCTATCTATCGCTTCTTATAATGCTGGAAGTCATAAGGTAGTAAAATGGATCGATAGATTCGGTGATCCAAGGGATATAAAAGATACAAGAAAAATTGTTGACTGGATTGAGTTAATACCGTATTCTCAAACTAGAGATTATGTTCAACGGGTACTTGAAAATATTCAAATTTACCGAACAATCTTGAATAAGAATAATAATTTATATTTTAAATGTGACTTACATGCTTGCGATATATCAAAAAGTTAATTTTATTAATACTTTTGACATATGGTAATATATTAAGTATGATATGGGAACTAAAAAAACATAAATTAAGGAGGAGATTATGAAAAAACATATAGAGCAATACCTTAAAAAGCAGCGTAATGATATAAATACTCAAGTAAAGAAATATAAACAAGAACTTGATGCAATTGGCATTAAATATGACCATAAATCTGCACATGTTGAAGTTCCAAATCATGCTACTGGCGGGTTTGAATATTTTAAATGGGATTGGATGACAAGCACTACGGGTAGTCATTCGGAAATAGTGCCAATGTTTAAGAATATAGTAAGAACTTTAAAAGAAGCTAAAAGTAACCCAGCCCAGTATGAAAACTTAGTATCTAACTTGGATGCTAGTACTAAAAATGCACTTGATGCTACTATTAAGAGTAATAATATTACTGTACCGATACAAGACACTAATAAGTTAATAGCGGAAATATTAACAGGAATGCAAATATGGTTAGATACAAAAAGTCATATTCCTCTAGAACTTAAGCAAAAATTCTTAGAGTTAGGTTCTAATAATTTAGAAGAGTTTATAGAAAGTGCTTCTAATAAATTTAATAATAAATGGATCGTTAAAGAATTTATTGATAATGCTTTTGTACCACCTAGAGAGGAAAGTAACAAATATCTAGCTGATAGTGGTTGTGATTTAGCTGAACAGCTATGGACTAAAATAGAAAACCTTAGAATGAGCGAAAATTCAACTGATGAATTTGAAGATGATGAAATATCAGATGTTTCGGCGAATAAACTTGGAGATAAAGTAACGCTTACTAATGGTGCTGAATTTGAAGTTAAGTCTATTCTGAAATGTCTATCTGATAAAGGTTTTATGGATATGATTTTAAAAGAAGTGCCATATAATACTCGTGAACCGCTAGAAAAAGAAATAGCATTACAGTTTGTATATAATAATATACAGGAAGGTCGTATCGATAAATCAAGCACTGTTAATATGATTAATTCTTTTGGTAATGCATCAACCTTATTAAGTTGGTTTGTAGAATATAGCGATCTTAATATTGATGAAATAAAAGCTAAAGAAGTAGAGATTACAGGCGGTGATTCTTATTTAGACTAGTTTTTTAATATTGTTCTCGTTTCTTATGTCATTCCCGCGAAAGCGGGAATCTAAATTTTTCCAGTGTTATACCATGGCTTGTACCTGTGGTATCCAAAAATAATATTTTTATTTGGATCCTATAGTCAAGCGAACTAGGTGACATTTGACATTAAAGGTTACTGGATTCCCGCTTTCGCGGGAATGACACAAAACAAATTATCTTCCATGATTCTTAAAAATTTATCTTTACTAATAATATTATTCTTTTCAATATCAGCTTTTTCTGCTGGCCATAGTCTAAAAGATATCCCTATTACTGTTGTTGCTCCGGCAACAGGTGCTGATAATAAGACTTTATCGGATTTAAAAAATATTAACGGACTAAATTTACAGATTCCCTCTAAGTGTTTTGTCAAAGGCAAGTTACCATTTCTTGCAAGTAGCGATGAAGTAAGGTCTAATTGCCTGCGGGATGCGTTATTTGATAAGTCTGATAATGTAGTATGGAGTTTACGAGGCGGTTACGGCTGTGCTAGAATAATTCCCGATTTACTAAAGCTACCAAAACCAAATAAAGAGAAATTCTTTATAGGGTATAGCGATATAACGGCTTTACATCTTTTTCTATCACAAGAATGGGGATGGAAAACTATTCACGGCAGTAATATAGCCGATCTCTTAAAGTCGGAAAAAGATCAAGGTAATTTTACCAAGCTTGCTGAAATATTAAAAGGTAAAGTAAAGCAGGTTACTATAGATAATTTAATGCCTCTTAACGATATAGCAAAATCAAGTGATCTTGTTAACGGCAAACTAACAGGCGGTAACTTAACTATGCTGCAAACTAGTATAGGCACAAATTGGCATATAAAAACTAAAGGCAAAATTCTTTTTTTAGAAGATGTGAATATAGTTGCTTTTAGATTAGATCGTGAGCTTTTGCACTTAAAGCAAGCAGGGTTGCTTGAGGATGTTAAGGCTATAATATTTGGTTCACTTGATAAAGATTCTGAAAACACAATGTTAGTGCTTCGTAATTTTGCAGATAGTTTAGATGTACCGGTATTTAAAACAAATAGATTCGGTCATGAAAAAATTAACGATCCGATTATTTATAATACGGATAGTAAGATTATTAAAAATAAAGGATTTAAGTTAGTGATGAGGTTGTAAACGCTATTGCGAGCAGGCATTGCCCGCGTGGATACCACCTCGTCATTGCAAGCGACTGAAAGGAGCGTGGCAATCCAGAAAATAATTAAAAAAATGCTAAAAATTAGCATTTTTTACTGGATTGCTTCGTCAAAACTTACAGTTTTTCCTCGCAATGACGTTTTTTACAGTTAACTCTACCTACTCAAATGTAAATAATCATTATATTTTGATAAATTCAAATCATAAGAAAAGAACTTATTTATAATATAGTGTTCAAGTAATTTTACTAATCCTGCTTTATGTCTATTTAAAGTCTCGATGCTTAAAGCTATTTCCGTCGTTTGTATGTAGGGATCGGTACTAGTTATTTTTACGTAGGCAATAGTAATATTGTTATTCATAACTGGATTCCCGCTTTCGCGGGAATGACATAAAAGGGACAGAGAATTACATTCCGTAAATCCGTTTTCTAGTAACATCAAACTTTCTATAATAAGTTGCGGAGAGAGTCCAAGCTCTATTTCTTTCTTAGTCGGAATAGCACCGGTTTTATAATCCAGTATAGTTATATTGTTTGATTTATTAATTTCAATTCGGTCAGCTATACCGATTATTTTTATATCTTGATCTGCAATATTTAAGCATAATTCTCCTTTAACCTCAAAATAGATTTCTTTGCAGTTTTTTCGGCGTTCTATATCAAATAAAATAAAAGCTTTGCTGAAAGCCGTGAGTTTTATTTGCCAAGTTTTTTTTGTATAGGTTGGTAAAATAGTGCTATATAAAATATGATTACCGATATTTATTAAAGCATTTTGTTTATCAAGCAAATTTAAATTAATATATTGTTTGTCGTAATTTTTAGAATATTCCTCTAAAACTTTATGAATAAAATTACCGAAATCCGATATTTTAGGCTCTTCCCATATATTATCTTTTTTACGTAGTCCAAGAATTTTCTTAGCATAAAAACCGTATGGGTTTCTTATTAATGTTTCTATGTCGGTTACTGATAAGACGCTTGGGAAAAATGTACTGAGGATTGCTTTGTCATCCCGCGACTTGATCGCGGGATCCAGAAAAATATTGCCACTTTTATTAATCGCATGGATACCGTGGTCAAGCCACTGTATGACATACTTAAGTTGCAGCTTCAAAAATAAATTACTCGGCACTGACCACTTCCCATCATATTTTTTAGCATTCAGTATAACTATTTGTTTATTTTGTAGAAATAAATTGAAGTAATCTGAATATAGAGTAGGGGTGATTTCATCGTAATCTATATTTAGTATCTGCAAGGCTTTCTTGCTAAGCCATGGGTGAGCTTTAGCAGTAGGGGTCCAATTTTCATTATTAAAATGCGGTAATATAATTAAGTTAAATTCGCATAATACTAAATCTTCCGGTGATCCTATAATAATATTGGCAGAGTCGGTATTTTTGTAATATTTGATATTAGAAAGTAGAAAAGAGAAAATTTTAGGAAAATCCTTTTTATCCGTTAAATTTATATGTTTACTATATGCGGTTAAATTTGTTAAAAACTCAAGTAGTTCTATTCCTCCTTCTTTTTCCCAAATAGTAGGCAAAAGTTTTTCAGCTATTTCTTTAGTTAAGGTTAGAATAGCTTGTATATTATGTAGAGTATCGGTAAATAAAATATCTATTAAGTTACGGCAATACTCCTTTGTATCCTCGTTATCAAATTGTAATTGCAATAAATATTTCGGTGAGGATATAAAACGGTTTTTATTAGATAGCATTAACTCTAATTTTTGTATGGTAGGGCAGTTAATTAAAGGATTTTTAAGTAATAAAAATAGAAGTTTTAAATCAAAATTATTACATAATATTTTAATAATGGAAGTTAGTAATTCGCTGATATTAGTAAGCCTTAAGTCATTACCTAGTAGATCTTTATATTTATAGTCAATTGATTTGGACTTTCCTACATCGTCACTCATTGCTCTCCTATTAGTTATAGGTTTTGCTTCTCGCTCCTTGTATGTAAATCCAACTGAATTGACTATATCTAAAAAATTACAATATGCTCTTTTAAGCTTATTATTATCTGTAACGATTGCAATCCGTTTATCTTTATTACTGCTACATATATAGGCTATTTGTGTAGCTTCTTCATAAATGTCATTAGGTTCATGATAAGATATACCATCGCTAATCTGCTTGGAGGCTGGGTTATAGTGAATTATGTAATCCTTTAATTTTTCTTCAAATCTTTTTAAAAAAACATTAGGCTTGAATATTCCGGCGAGTATTACCTGCTTATGCCCCTTTTTTATTTTTATTATTTCTTCTTGTAATAGCTTTGATTTATAAACTGCTTTAGTTTGTTTTTGAGTAAACGATATTTCTTCTTGCCATCTTAAAAAGCAATATTCTAGAAATTTATAAATCTTTTGCCAATAGTTAGAATTGTTATAGACTTCAATTAATTTTATGTCGATATTATTGATTATAAGGTCATTAAACAATTTTCTTAGAATTTCTGCAGCTTTTAACGATTCATTTTTATTAAAGGGTAATTCTTTATATTCAGTAATTATTTTTGATATAATAAGAAGTTCTTCTATTTTAGATACATAATCCGAATCGGTTTTTTTTGCAATAAGAGAATTAAAAGGAATAATGATAGGTAATTTAATTTTATATTTATCGGTTAAAATCTTCTTTAATTCTAGGCATGAGAAATTATTAGGCAATATTATTTGAACTTCTGTACCTTTACCTAATTTATCAATGATATACTCAGCAAAACGTTTCAAAAAAGAATAATCAGCAGCCATAAATAATGTTTTTTACGATAATATAGCAGATCAAAGGTCCGAAACAAATCTTATTTAAAACGATAATATAGTACAATAAATAATATTTGATTATTAGTTTCTTATTAAGTATCTTAAAATATATTAATTTAAATTTTATAAATAAGGTATCATATGAAAATTTTTATTATATTATTTACTATTATAGTCTCTATAACATCACGAGCTTATGCTAATAATTTAAACTCACATATAGCTTATTGTGATAATATACAAGTAGAACAACAAGAAGATTTAGTAATACAAAAATTAGTTAAACTATTTGCGGCTGAAACAAATTGTATTATTAGCGGCTGTTTACAACAATGGGATGTGCAAGATAATCGGGTAAAATATTCAATTGCTTGGCAAGAACAGTGTGGACCTGTAATTTATGGTCAGTATCAACTAGGAGACAATGGTAGAGGTTCTACTTTCGTATGTGAACGCTTCTAAAAATTCCGTATGTTGTTGGCCGCTTGGATATGAATATAATAAAGCGTTTGTAATATGTTCATCTGATAATATTGAAAACTAATATTTACTTACTAGCTTTTATGAGTTCTTTAAATAATTCTAAATCTACTCCATTATCGTTAAGATATTCAGGATGCCATTGAACGCCGATAACAAATTTATGTTTCGTTGATTCAATGGCTTCAATTATACCGTCTTCTGCTTTTGCAGATACAATAAGATCATTACCAACTTGTTTAACAGCTTGGTGATGAGTCGAATTAACCATAGTTTGTAGCTGATTATTAGCTATTTTAGCAAGTTTAGTATTTGCTTCTATATTAATTGCATGCGAAACTATGTTTTTAGGCGAAGGTTGTGTATGATTAATTACAGTTTCAATATAATCAGGAATATGTTTAATAAGCATACCCTTAAAAATAACGTTTAATAGCTGCATACCTCGGCATATACCTAAAACAGGAATATCTCTCTCTAATGCTTTCTTTAAAACTAATATCTCAAAATTATCACGTTCTTCATTGGAAATGACTACATCTTCAGCATATTCCGGTTCATAAAATTTAGGATGTATATCCTCATCACCGCCTGGAATTACAACACCGTCAAGAAGATTTATAAGCCGATCTATTGTATCACTTTGATAAGGTAATAATAGCGGTACACCGCCGGCTGCAATAATCGCATCGGTATAGTTTCTTCGCAAGGCGTACCATGGAAAAGCAGCGTAAGTATATTTTTCACAATTTTGAGCTAAATCAGGTGTAACACCTATTATCGGTTTTTTATACATTTTATTATCGTTTTACTATTTTTCTGTCAGCTATGTCATTCCTGCGTGGATCAGAAAATGTGTTCGGTGTCATACCGTGGCTTGACCACGGTATCTAAAAAACAATTTAAAATACTAATAATATTAGTATTTTAAGCTGGACCCCATGATCAAGTCATGGGGTTGACAGTGGGAAAAATAATCCATGCAATAACATCTCCGTAGGAATTACATATAATATATTTACTCCTCAATATGCGGTGGTGTTTCAAAAGTATGGAACGGCAGTGGTGAGGTAAGTGTCCACTCTAACGTATCAGCTCCATCGCCCCAAGGATTATTTGGGCAGTCTTTACCGTATTTTAGCGTGTAGAAAACGATAAACACAAAATAAAGAGCAGCTACCATAGAGATACCTGCTCCTATCGATGACACCATATTCCAGCCGGCGAAAGCTTCAGGGTAGTCCGGTATTCTTCTTGGCATGCCCGCAAGACCTAAGAAATGCTGCGGGAAGAAAGTTAAATTAACGCCTATAAAGGTAATCCAAAAATGGATTTTGCCTAAAATTTCTGGATATTGTTTACCGGATATTTTGCCGAACCAATAATAAAAGCCTGCAAATGCCGTAAATAAAGCACCGAGCGACATCGTATAATGGAAATGTGCAACAACATAATATGTATCGTGCAGAACTCTATCAAGTGCCGAATTTGATAGGATTATGCCGGTTACGCCGCCAATCGTGAATAATATAATAAATCCTATCGAAAATAACATAGGAGTTGGGAATGTAATCGAGCCGCCCCACATAGTCGCTATCCAACTAAATATTTTAATGCCCGTCGGAACTGCTATAATCATCGTTCCGGCAGTGAAATATATAAGTGCATTATAAGAAAGTCCGACTGTAAACATATGGTGAGCCCATACGATAAATCCGACGAAACCGATTATTACCATAGCTCCAACCATACCTTGATAGCCGAATATAGGTTTGCGTGAAAAAGTTGAAATAACCTGACTTACTATACCAAAGCCCGGAAGTATTACGATATATACTTCAGGATGACCGAAAAACCAAAATAGATGCTGAAATAATACAGGATCACCGCCGCCGTCAGGCTTAAAGAAAGTAGTGCCAAAGTTACGATCGGTAAGTAGCATAGTAATAGCTCCACCAAGTACCGGCATAGCAAGAATTATTAGAAATGCGGTAACTAATATAGACCAAACGAATAACGGCATCTTAAAAAGCCCCATTCCTGGAGCTCTCATATTAAAGATAGTAACAATTAAGTTAATTGATCCAAGGATTGACGATAGGCCGGTTAAATGTAAACTGAAAATAGTCATATCGACTGCTGCTCCCGGGTGACCGCTCAAATTACTTAAAGGAGGGTAGAGTGTCCAGCCCGTTCCCGGTCCGCCGTCAACAAAAGCCGATCCTATAAGTAAGGGAAAAGCAGGAACTAATAACCAAAAACTGATATTGTTAAGGCGTGGAAATGCCATATCGGGAGCCCCTATTAATAGAGGTACAAAATAGTTACCAAAACCACCAAACAAAGCCGGCATAATCATAAAGAATACCATAATAACCGCATGTGCCGTGATAAGCACGTTATATAGCTGGAAATCATGATTTAAGAAAGTGCCGCCGGGCATTGCAAGCTCTAACCTGAAAAGCAGTGAGAATAAACCGCCGACAATTCCAGCAAAAACGGCAAATATGATATACATAATGCCGATATCTTTATGATTGGTAGAAAAAAGCCACCGCCTCCAACCGTGCGGGGGATGGTGGTCATCGTGGTTTAGCTCGTTCATAGTTATATCCATAATTATTATTCAGCCTGTTTTAATTTTTTGATATCTGCTCCGACAATGGCCGGAATATTGCGAGTGATTTTATCATAATCCCAATCCCACCATTGAATTTTAAGTAATGGCTCAACTATCTCATCAGGAAATCTATAGCGTATTACCTTTGCAGGATTGCCGGCAACTATAATATACGGTGGTACATCTTTAGCTACTACTGAGCAAGCACCGATAATTGCTCCGTCACCTATATTAACTCCAGGCAAAACGGTAGAGTTTGTACCAAACCATACATTGTTTCCGATAATGGTATCTCTTCTTTTATTAGGAGAAGGCGTATAATTATTCCAGTTTTCAAAAATAAAGAAAGGATAAGTAGAAAACCCGTCCATCGGGTGATTCATATCATCGGTTATAAAACTAGTACCCATAGCAATAGCACAAAATTTTCCTATAATCAATTTAATAAAATAAGCCCCTTGGATATTTTCATATTCAAATTTCTCAGGGTGGTTAGCGTCATTATAAGTAAGTGTAATCTCCGACTATTATATTTGGATTATGGATAAAATGTTTTAAAAATATTGTTTCTTTCGCTTGTTTAGGGACAAGATGGGGATAAGGGTTATTGTGGTTAGTCATATATTAAAAAATTTAAAGTAATAGTTTTGATTTATATAGTATTTCATCTACAAGTGAATTATTTAAGCTTAGAATTTTTTTTGCTTTACGTGCTTTAAAATCCATAGATCTAATTTGATCACACAATACTGCACCATTTATAGAATCTATATTTATTATTACTTCAAATGGGTAACCTTTAATCTGACTAGTAATAGGGACAAATAAAGCAAGATTACTTTTAAGGTGGTATTTGTAGGTGCTAAGCACAATAGCCGGTCGTATTTTTTTAATTTCATTACCTTTTTGAGGATCAAAATCAAGCCAAACTACATCACCTCTTTCAGGTATATAAGCTACCATGACTCATTACCTACCGTATCATCGCTATTAAATACCTCATGATGACGATTAGCATCAGTAATATCATCTAGTAAAATATCTAATTCAGAGGTTTTAGCACTAATAAACAAACCATCATCAGTTATTTCTAGATTAACAACTATTCCTTGCTTAAAATGTAGTTTTCTAGCTAAAACTTGAGGAATTCTAACTCCTAAACTATTTCCCCATTGTTGAATTTGAGCTTTCATAAGCTTACCGTCAATAATATGTATATACTTAGTATATACATATTATATTAATAATGCAAATTATTAAATTCTTATCTATATAATAATTTTGGATTCTTGCCATTCATAGCCGTCTTATTCTTGCTTGCAATCCAATTGTCAAAATCCTCTTTGCTTACTACTTCTATAGCAATCGGCATGAAGCCGTGATTAATACCGCAAAGCTCCGAGCATTGTCCATAATATACACCTTTTTTAGCCACTCTTGTCCAGGTTTCGTTTATTCTGCCTGGAACTGCGTCTATTTTAAATCCAAGCGATGGAACGGCAAAACTATGTATTACATCACCTGCGGTAATGAGAAATCTTACAGTAGCATTTTCAGGGATAACAATTCGATTATCAACATCCAGTAATCTTTTTTGATCGGGCTTTAGATTCTCATCAGAGATCATTACGCTATCAAATTCTAGATTATCGTGATCGGGATATATATAGTGCCAATACCACTGATAACCTACTACTTTAATAGTTAAATCCGTTTCGGGTATTTTTTCGGCATGACGCAATATTCTAAAAGACGGCACTGCAATAATAACTAAAATTATTATAGGTATCACAGTCCAAATTATTTCTATTAAAACATTATGTGAAAATTTTGCCGGTACAGGATTATTTTTTGCATTAAATCTGATGCATACAAAGCCAAGTAATCCGGCAACAAATAAAACAATAGCTGTTGAGATATAAAGCAGAAAATTATGAAAATGATGTAATTCCTCCATAATCGGACTTGCCGGCGGCTGGAACGTTACTTGCCAAGGTAACGGCTCGGAAGCAAAGCAGCTACTACTAACAATCAAAAAACAAATTAAAGCAATAATATTTTTCATAGCACATATAAAGTTATTTCTATATTAATATAAATGTATATACAGTTTTATTAAAGTAAAAATCGATAAATTTTTGTAAAAACTACATATTTTTAATAATATTTGAGCTAGAAAGTGTACCTATATTAGGATGTTGTAGTAAGTCAATAACTTCTATTACTTTTGCATTTATTAATTTGGCTTGAATTTGTTTATTTATTAACTGAGGATCGTGCTTTGTTACAGCGATTACAGAAGGACAAATATTTTGCACTAACCGAGCATAATCATTAAAATCTTTTAGTTTAGGTAATATAAGTACTTTATCAACAAATGTGAAAGAACTTAAAATTTTTGCTCGTTGTAATTGATTATAGATAGGTTGACGTTTTTTATATTTAATAATTGTTTCATCCGGCTCTAAAGCAACGATTTTAAGTATTTACCTTGTTTTTTAGCTTTGCATAGAAATTCTATATGACCGTAATGTAATAAATCAAAACAACCGCCTACTAGAACTATTTCACTATTTATAGGACAGTTTTTATTTAAAGAAATATTCTCATAATATTCTATTTTGGGCAATTTAACAGAATTATAGTTAGATGAACATGATATAAGATTTATAAAAATTAATAAAAATAGGAAAAGTCTAGGCATAACCTTCATCTATATAAGTTAACAAAAATTAACTTATATAAAAAATTTAATTTTAATTAATAAAAAACTAATAAAACAGAAATAAAACAAAATTTTACAATTTTCTATTGTAATTTGTTTGTATATAGTTCATATTATTATTAGTAATGAAAAATTGATTCAAATAATCTTCAGAGCAATTTTTAATGAATGATACTGCACTATCTTATGATTTTAATGGCATATTACCATCATCTTTTATTAGTGCACGTCTCAGGAAAATCCTCACCTCTGCCTCCTTATTATTATTTATAGGATTAGTTGTTTTTGTCTCTTTTGCCGTTAATAATTATGTTAACGACACTTTATCCATAACTTTAGTACAACCTGATAGTAGTGAAGAAGAAACAATTTCATTTAAAGAAGTAGTAGTAAAAAAAGGCGATACTATAAAGTCAATTTTGATAGAACAAAATATCCCTAAAAATGAAATAGAAAAAATTGTAAGTTTAGTAAAAGAAGGTAAATTATCTTCTGCTCTTAAAATAGGGCAGCAAATTACTTTTGAATATGAAACAAAAATTACCGAAAACGAGGATGAAGATTTAACCTCAGAGGTAATATTCTTAAATAAAATCGTTATAATTATCGATAAGCTAAAAACTATTGAAGTAATTAGAGAAGGTGATAATTTTAAAGTTGAAGAAATTATAGTACCTTTGAGTAAAAAAGTTGCTAAATCGTCGGTAAGTATTGAATCAAATTTTATGTCAGCCCTTAAAAAACTGGGTTTATCGAATAATAGTATAATAGAGCTGATTAATGCTTATGCCTATCAAATCGATTTTCAGCGTCACATAAAAAGCGGTGATACTGCAACCGTAATAACGGAAAAATACGTAACGGAAGACGGTAAATTTTCCCACCACGGTAAAATTCTATATGTTTCATTAAATCTTTCAGGGAAAGAATATAATATATATCGTTATTCCCATGACAATAACGCAAATAATCATGCATTTTTTTCTGAAGACGGTAAAAGCGTAAAAAGAAGCTTACTTAAAACTCCGCTAAAAGTTATAAAAGTTTCTTCACATTACGGTAATAGAAAGCATCCGATACTCGGTTATACTAAAATGCATAAGGGGGTTGACTTTGCAGCTCCAACCGGTACGCCTATATATTCTGCAGGAAACGGAGTTATAACGGAAATAGGTTGGAAGTCGGGTTATGGAAAATTTATTCAGGTAAAACATAGCGGTACTCTATCTACTGCTTATGCTCATGCTTCAAATTTTGCAAAAAATTTAAAAGTGGGAAGTATCGTAAAACAAGGACAAATCATAGCATATGTCGGAAGTACTGGCAGAGCTACAGGTCCACATTTACATTATGAAGTTAAAATTGACGGCAAACATGTTAATCCTATGTCAGTTAAAACAACACCTGGTATAGAACTGAACGGAAAAGATTTAGAGAAATTTAAACAATTTAAAAAAGAAATAAAAACTTTAAATGTTAAGCTTGATAAGGAATTACAAGTAGCTAAGACAGTTAAAACTTCTTTGTAAAGAAATCGTCATTGCGAGGAAATTACGAAGTAATTGACGAAGCAATCTCAGGATATTTGATGAGATTGCCACGCAGCCTACAGCTGCTCGCAATGACGATTAGGTATCCACGCAAAAATAATATAAGAGACATCTATTTATTACTCATTCACAAAACATCTATGTTCCTACTACTAAAAACATTCTCTCTAACATTCGCTCGTAGTAGTCGTATAATAATAACCTTAGTGATTATTGATCAGTTAAGCAAATGGTGGTTTATTGATAATTTGAGATGGAAGCCAGGCTTAATGCTTAAGGTTACTTCTTTCTTAAATATGGTTTATACTTGGAATTACGGTATTAGTTTTGGATTAATGCATGATTATTATCAGTATAGTAATGCTATTTTCTTAATAACGAACACGCTTATTGTCTGTTATTTATATTATTTGATGATACGTTCAAAAACGATAGGGAGTTTTGCAGGTTATAGCTTTGTAATCGGCGGTGCCGTCGGTAA
This sequence comes from Rickettsia asiatica, assembly GCF_007989425.1. Classification (NCBI taxonomy): domain Bacteria; kingdom Pseudomonadati; phylum Pseudomonadota; class Alphaproteobacteria; order Rickettsiales; family Rickettsiaceae; genus Rickettsia; species Rickettsia asiatica. Next base: position 626,912 of record NZ_AP019563.1, on the reverse strand, counting down.
TCTAATGGATAGATTTTTTAGAGGAGCAGTTTTTGACTTCATCCATTTTCATTATCAGAATTATAGCTGCCCCGTATTTAATTTAGCTGATTGCTTTATTATAATAGGAGTCATTATCTTAATAGAAGATTATTATAGTACTAAAAAAGTTATTGAAGAAAAGGCTAAAGGGAATTATGATAATGCTCAAATTGAAGCTATGGCTGAAAAAATTCGTAATGTCGAACAAGGCAATGACGATAAAATATAACTTAAATTAAAGGTGTATAAGTGAAAAAGATTTTTTTATTATTTACTGTTTTATTAATTACTTCTGCTTGTAGTAAAAAGTTAAAAGAAACCGTAGGTATATCAACAGCCGGACCTAATGAGTATCAAGTACAGCGTGCTAAAGCACTAGAAGTTCCGCCTCATTATTATTTACCTGATCCTGGGAATAGTAAACCAACTTATAATAATATAAAAGGACAAGGTGAATTTAATGAAGGTGAGCAAGCATTAATGCAAGATATAAACTAAGATTTTTCTATTTTTTCGTCATTGCGAGGAAAAACTGCCAGTTTGACGAAGCAATCCAGTAAGAAATGCTGAAAATCAGCATGTCTTTATTATTTTTCTAGATTGTCACGCGGTCTTCGACCGCTCGCAATGACGATAAAGATCAAATCCTCTTATATTTAACTCATGAATTCTCATACAAAACAAAAAATAGGTGTTTTTGGGCTTGGTAAAACCGGTATATCGGTTTACGAGGAATTGCGAAATAAATATGATGTAATTGTTTATGATGATTTAAAAGCAAATAGAGATATATTTGAAGAATTATATAGTAAAACCGCTATTGCTGCTTTATCTGATTCAAGATGGCAAAATTTAGACAAAATTGTCTTAAGTCCTGGAATTTCTTTAACGCATGAGATAGTCAATATTGCAAAAAATTTTAATATTCCAATCACTTCCGATATAGACTTATTATTTGAAAAATCAAAAAACTTAAAATTTATAGCTATAACCGGTACAAACGGTAAAAGTACTACTACTGCTTTAATAAGCCATATCTTAAATAGTAATGGTTTAGACTATCCGGTTGCAGGTAATATTGGAGTTCCTGCTTTGCAAGCTAAAGCAAGTAAGGATGGGTATGTACTTGAATTGTCTTCTTTTCAGCTAGATCTAGTAAAAACCTTTACAGCTAAAATAGCAGTGCTTCTTAATATAACTCCCGACCATTTGGATAGACATCAAGACATGACCGGTTATATTGCAGCAAAATCTAAGATTTTCAATCGAATGGATAAAGAGAGTTATGCAGTAATTAATATCGATAATGATTATTGTCGTGAGATTTTTATGCTATTACAGCAAGAGCAGCGTATAAAACTAATTCCTTTTTCGGTTACTAAAATTCTTGAAAACGGTATTTCGGTAGTTGATGATAAAATTAAAGATAATGATATAAGTTATAAATTATCGTTTAATAAAAATTTGCAAGGACTTCACAATTGTGAGAATATTGCAGCAAGTTATGCAGTAGCTAAAATAATAGGAGTAGAACCTAAAAAAATACTTGAGTCTATAAGTAGTTTTCAAAGTTTACCTCATAGAATGCAATATATCGGTAGTATAAATAATATAAGTTTTTACAATGATAGTAAAGCAACAAATGCCATATCTGCCGTGCAATCAATTAAAGCACTCGATAATATTTACTGGCTTGTGGGAGGAATCCCTAAAGAGGGTGGTATTGAGGAAATAAAGCCTTATTTCAGTAAAATTAAGAAAGCTTATTTTTATGGTCAAGCTAAAGAAATGTTTGCAGATACGGTTAAAAATATAGTAGATTTTGTAATATGTGATGATCTTGAGCAGGCTTTCGATCTTGCTTATAAGGATGCAGTAGGTGATAACGCGGAGGTAAAAAATATCTTGTTAGCACCTAGTTGTAGCTCATATGATCAGTTTAAAAATTTTGAAGAGCGTGGAGAATTGTTTATAAAATTGTGTGCCGCTCTCAATGTCATTCCTGCGGAAGCAGGAATCTATAAACAGATGTCACCCCGTAGCTTGACCACGGGGTCCAGTTCATAATATAATTATTAATATTATAAATTGTATTTCTAGATCTAGCTCACAAGTTACGGTATGACATACTGAATTTATTGATCCATGCAATAACATCATAAATATAGCCATAATTGAATAACTAATAATATGAATAACGAAATATCTAATAACTTTATAAAATTATGGTGGCGGAGTACCGATAGGCAAATAATAATTTCTTTAATTATCTTATTTGCTTTTAGTCTAATGCTTGTTACTACCTCAGGTTCGGCAGTAGCAAGTAGAATAGGGCTTGAAGAAAGTTATTTTGCATCTAGACAAATATTTTATTTAGCTGCCGCTTCAGGGCTTATATTATTATTTTCATGTCTTAATAAAAAATGGTTAAGGCGTTTTGCAATAGTTGGGTTTATTGCTAGTATAGTTTTATTAATAGCAGTTAAATTTTTTGGCTATGAAGTAAAAGGGGCAGTGCGATGGATTAATATTCTAGGTCTATCTATTCAGCCTTCGGAATTTATCAAACCGTTTTTTGCAGTTGTTACGGGCTGGATATTATCGCTAAAATTTAATGATGATTTTCCAAGTTTTACGATTTGTGTAATACTTTATTCTATTGTTGCTATTCTCTTAATTCTTCAGCCGGATTTTGGAATGCTTGTAATGATTACGGCAGTTTTCGGTATTCAGCTGTTTATTGCGGGTATGCCGATATTTTGGATTGTTCTAGCGGGTTTTTTAGGAATGATAGGAGTAACTATTGCTTATTTTTGGTTACCTCACGTAACGCAAAGAATTAATTCATTTTTAGATCCCGATAGTAGCGAGAATTATCAAGTTAGTAAGTCTCTTAAGGCTTTTGAGCATGGCGGTTTATATGGACGTGGTCCAGGGGAGGGAGCAGTAAAGCAGGTACTACCCGACTCGCATACGGATTTTATTTTTGCTGTAGCAGGTGAGGAATTTGGAGCTATTATTTGCCTTATTGTTATAGGTATATTTGCTTTTATAGTATTAAGAAGTCTTATTAAATTATTAAACGAAACAGATAAATTTATACAATTTGCTGCTAGCGGTATAATTGCACAATTAGGGCTTCAGGCAATAATTAATATGGGTGTGACTTTACATTTACTTCCTACTAAAGGTATGACATTACCGTTTATTAGTTACGGTGGTTCTTCAACGCTTGCAATAGCTATCGCTACCGGTATGCTTCTTAGCTTTACAAGGCACCGAACACCTTTAAATTCATACAAAATTCGTAATATTGAAATATGAAAAAAATAGTTTTAGTAGCAGGTGGCACGGGCGGGCATTTTTTTCCGGCAGTCGCTCTTGGGGAAGAATTAGTGAAACGTGGGTATGAAGTTCATTTTATTACTGATTTAAGATGCAAAAAATATATAAATCAGGATATGAAAGTAATTTTTCATATCTTAGATTTAAAACGATCAAGTAATATTTTTTTGTTTTTACCGAGATTATCAATTGCGGTTTTAAAAGCTATTAGATTATTATATAATATGAAGCCTTCCGTCATTGTAGGATTTGGCGGTTATCCTGTTGTAGCTCCAATGTTTGCGGCAATTTTTTTAAGAGTACCGATTATAATTCATGAACAGAATTCTTACCTTGGAAAAGTTAATAAATTTTTTGCAAGCTTTGCTAAAAAGATAGCTATTTCTTATGAAAACGTAAAGAATTTACCGGAATTTGCAAAAAGTAAAATAGTAGTTACCGGTGGGATAGTTAGGAGGAATATTAGGGAGTTAAAGGTTATAAATAAAGAATTAGAAATGTCACCCCGTGGCTTGACCACGGGGTCCAAAAAACCTTTAATAAAGAGACTTGATGCCGTGGTCAAGCCATGGAATGACAAAGATAATATTTTTACTATATTCATCTTCGGCGGTAGTCAAGGAGCTAAGTTATTTTCAGAGCTGATACCTGCAAGTATCCAAATTTTGATGCAAAAACAGCCAAGTCTTGAATTAAATATAATCCAGCAAGCAGCATTAGATGATCAAGTAAAAATAAAAGATATATACTCGAAATTAAACATTACTTATGAATTTGCCGAATTTTTTGATAATATGGCATTACAATATAAAGAAGCCGATTTAGTGATTTCAAGAGCAGGAGCATCTACTATAGAAGAATTGACCTATATAGGGTTGCCGGCAATCTTTATTCCACTGCCTAGTGCTGCGGATAATCATCAATATTACAATGCAAAATTATTGGAAGATAAAAAAGCAGGATGGTGTTTAGAGCAGAATAATATTTCTGCAGGAAAATTAGCAGATAAAATACTCGATTTGATAAGTAATCCCAAGATATTAGAGGATGCTTCACAAAATTTATTAAAAAGAAGAAAAGAAGGGTATAAGTTATTAAGTAACCTAATAGAAGAGGTGTATACTCGATGAACTTTAAAAATTGGCTACGTCATCCTACAAGTACTGCGGTGCTCACGTATTAAGTCTCCGCTCCTCGTCTTGTGGATTCCTTGCTCTTTTTGAAGTTGATCTTCGTATACTAACTCTTCATTTACTCGAAGTAGATAAAAAATACCTCAAAATAACAATAATTTAATTAAGCACACAGAAGTTCGGCTCTTTATTCTTGCAAGTTTGGCTATTATATGGCATTAATCATAATAGACTTCTTGCATAACTTGCTTCTAAGGGTAATTTGTATGTCGATCCGGTACTTGAATCCTCACGTACTAAGTGTATGCTGCGGTTCTGTATTCCGTGTCTCCTTCAAATTCCTTCTTATTAGCTACGTTATGCAGGAAGTCTAATAAAAGTTTTGGAATAATATAAATATATGTTAAAAAAAATTATAATATTATTTTTAGGAATGTTTTTACTTTCAGCTTGTACCGATAATTTTAGAAGCTATTTTCAACGATCCGCAAATAATAGATTGATTGATAGTAAAGGTGCTAAAGGCGGCAAAAGAAAACCTGTATATAATGATAAATATATTACTTTGGCTAAAAAGAATATAGTAGAAGATAATCTTGATTATGATAACGACGATGATGAGGACTATGATAGCGATAGTCCTTTAAGAGGAGAGAGAATCGATCCTGTAAAGAGAAATCGTGAAATGTATCTTAAGATGATTAAAAGGGATATAGCAAGGCAAAAAGCAGAAGCCGGCTTCGCTGAATCCGATGATGATATGACTTTAAGTAGAGCGAATAAAAAGATTAGAAAAGACGATAGTGATAAAGAAAAAAAGATGCAAGAGGAATTAAATCAGATAAAAGCAATGCTTAGAGAAACTAGGCGTGATATATCAAAATATACTTGTCCAAATGCTACAGTAAACCAAAATTATGCACCACCCGTTACAAATTATGAGCCTGTAAATTATCCACCGGTAAAAAATAGTAAGCCGTATAATAATAATTCTAAGGTAAAGCAAAAATTTATCCGTGAAGATGATGATAACGGCAGTAATGCTTGTTCGATATAATATAGGTTATTCCTGCTTCCATAGGAATGGCATACTATGTGATATATTTATCATTATTTAATAGGTTTATTATTTTTTAAGTAAGATTATTATTTATTAATAAAAATTAATATCTGAATATAGTAAATATGTTAAATTTATTAATAGGTATATTATGAAAAGTAAACTCTCAGCAAGTACTGCTAGTCTTACCTCTATAAAAGGCCTTCAAAACCCTATTGTTACTGAAATAAAAGAATTAATAAAAAAATTACATTTTAAAGATCAAGAGCTTGAAAAAGCTTACGGGATGGCTTCAGATGATGTTTCTATTCAAGCAACAAGAGAATAGATATTATATGCTTTAAAAGCTGTAGAATCTGCAAAACAATATTTGACAGACAAGACACAAGAATTTTGTAATAAATTAAATGACTACAGCATTTGTGTTGCTTATTCATTTACTAGTTATAAAAAAAGTAGTAAGGGTATATTGGAATTTTTATCACCTTATTTATTAAAAAACGCCTTTGATATAGAATATATAAAGGCATATATTCCTGAAGCATATATAAAAGAGAGTAATAAAAATGATGTTATGGAATTGCTTGGTAAACGAGAGGTCAGAGACTATTTAGATCAAAAGTCTTCTGAGTTAGTAAATAAATCGCCTGTACCGTCTACCCCCTCTACACAACGGACACATTTAATTATGATAGTGATGAAATTACGGTTGCTGGAGCAGAGAAAACGGTGCCGAATACTGAACAAGCTTGATATAACACTAATAGTAAATTACAAAAGTAATTTGCTATTAGTAGTACATCTTTATTCACAATTAATACTCGTGCTATCGCCCGTTCCATCATTTCCCGAACATTTTAATTCTTGTATGGTTTTACTATACCACAACATCTTGATTTATAAGCGGCATATCCAATAGGAAGTCCAAGTATAAGTGCTACACCGATAATATTGAAACTCAGATATATCCAATCATTAGTACTATATTGTGAAGTTTCTACTTCAGACGTATTATTAAGGTTACTTATTGTTTCTATCCAATTGTCTAGATATGAATTATTTGATACAGTAATCTCCTTTCGCTATTCCTATCTTTTAGAATAGGATAAATATTAATTACTTATCAAGTAATTATTAATTTTTATTAATTATTTTAATATAAATATAGAGAGACTCAATAAGAACCTAGATAATTACACATTAAGATTTCCAATTTAGTTCTGGGTAGTTTCTAATTTCAGCTTTATAATTGCTATGCTTTAACCATTTCTTAGCTGCTTCTAAATATAGGAAAATTATCGGTGTGATGTAAAGAGTAAGTAATTGCGATGTAAGCAGCCTGCCGACTACTGCAAGCCCGAGTGATCTTCTCTCTACTCCTGTTGCTCCGACTCCAAGGGCAATAGGCATAGCTCCCATTAATGCAGCTAAGGTAGTCATCATAATCGGTCTGAATCTTATTATACATGCTTCATAAATTGCTTCATGCGAAGATTTGTTGCCGGTTCTCTCAAGTTCTAGAGCAAAATCAATTATCATAATAGCGTTTTTCTTAACGATACCGATTAGCATAATAAGCCCGACAAATCCGTACATATCAAGTTCGCTATTAAAGTAAACAATGCTCCAAAAATAGCGGTAGGTAGCCCTGAAAGTATGGTTATAGGATGCACAAAGCTTTCATATAACATGCCAAGGATAATGTAAATAACTATAACGGCAAGCCCAAGCAATAAGCCAAGATCGGAAAAAGATGACTGAAATGCCTGCTGAGCCGTTCCTTGGAAGCTTCCCGTAATCGTAGCCGGCATTTGAAGTTCTCTTATAGCTTCATTGACTTTTTGAATGGCATCACTAATTGAATATCCATCTTGTAGGTTAAATGATACAGTAACTGAAGGTAATTATCCAAAATGTGAAATACTAAGAGGACCAACAGTATTAACAATTTTAGCAAGTGTCGTTAACGGTACTAAATTGCCGTTTGCGGAGTTAATATTGACTAAAGATAACATTGACGAATCTGTTTGATATTTAGGATCTAGCTCTAAAATAACGTCATATTGAGCTGTTGGGGTATATAATATTGAAATCTGCTCAGCACCGTAAGCTGTGTATAAGATATTCTGGATTTGCTCGACTGATATACCGAGTTTTGCAGCTTTATATCTATCAATCTGCACTAAAGTTTGTGGTTGTGCTATTTGTAAGTCCGAGGTCACGTCAATAAAACCCGGAAGAGTTACGAGCTTGTCTTTTAATTTCGGTGCAAAACTAAATAGCTCATCTTGATCGAGTCCTTACATAGTATATTGATATTGGCTTTTTGTGGCCTGTCCTCCGATCATAATAGTGGGTATGTTTTGGATATATACCCTTAAACCTACTAAATGATTTAGTTTTGAACGTAACTGATCTATAACAGCGTCGGCACCTATTCTTTGATCACGAGGTTTTAAACTAATAAAAATCGTACCCTGATTTACGGCAGAGTTTCTACCTGAAACACCGACTGCCGAAAAGAATGAATCTATTTAGGATTTTTAAGTAATACATCGCTTACTTGCTGTTGTTCTTTTACCATCGCATCAAAAGAAATAGTTTGAGCGGCTTCGGTAAAAACTAAGATTTATCCCATATCGGAATCAGGCATAAAGCCTTTACGTACTTTTCCAAATAAATAAGCCGTTGCGATAATTACTAAGAGAAATATAAGCATAGTAGTTTTTGAATGCTCTACTACTATTTTTAGGCTGCTACCATATTTTTGTTTGACATATTCAAAGGCTTTTTCTGTTAGTAATAACTCATCATTGCGAGCAGTCGTAGACTGCGTGGCAATCTCGGTTTGTTATCCTGAGATTGCCGCTTCGCTTCGCTCCTCGCAATGACGTTGTTTTTCCTCATCCCTCAAAAATACATTACATAACATAGGAGTTACGGTTATTGAAATAACTCCCGAAAGCAAAATAGCGGTAGTAATAACAACGGCAAGTTCGTGCAGTAATTTCCCTAAAATTCCGCTCATAAATAATATCGGGATGAATACCGCCATTAGGGATAAAGTCATTGATACTATAATAAAACCTATTTCTTTAGTACCGTTAATACATGCTGCTATTTTATTCTTGCCTTTTTCCATATATCGTGTGATATTTTCAAGCACTACTATTGCATCGTCTACTACAAACCCCATTGCAAGGGTCAGAGCCATTAAAGACATATTATCTATGCTATAACCGAATAAGTACATAAAGGCAAAAGTACCGACAATTGATAAGGGGAGGGCAATAGTTGGAATAATCACGGATCGTAAATTATGTAGGAAGAGAAATATAGCAATCACTACGAGTATTAAAGCGAGGAGCATCGTAAAATTGGCATCATTTAAGGGTCTGTCAGATTCTTTGTGTAAGTATGATTTCTCCATTTGCCCAATTTTGTAAAGTAGTATCACAAAGGATTGCAAATTGATTTAAAGCCATCGCCCAATTCTTAATAGGCATTGTCCATTTTTTAGAGGCATTTGTCAACGCCAAAAAGATTATTTTCTGAATCGATTTGTCATCTGGAAACACTCCTTTATTTTTAATAATTTTATGAATTTGACGGTTAGTGGATTCAATAGCATTAGTAGTGTAAATCGCTTTTCTAATGTCTTCCGGAAAGCTAAAAAATGGAGCTATGCCAGACCAATTTCGTTGCCATATGTCAAAAATAACTGGATATTTTTCATCCCATTTTTTGGCAAAATTTTGTAATTCTCTTAATCCCTCTGCTTCATTTATTGCAGAATAAACTGCTTTTAAATCAGCTGTTACCGCTTTTAAATCTTTGTATGATACGTATTTTACAGAATTTCTTACCATATGAACAATACACAACTGCACTATGGTTTTTGGAAAAATGTTATTTATCGCCTCTGGAAAACCCTTAAGACCATCAACACATGCAACATATATTTGTTCAACTCCTCGATTCTTAAGTTCTGTTACTACCTGCATCCAAAATTTAGACCCTTCATCTTGCCTATCCAAATTCCTAATAGCTCTTTCTTGCCCTCCATATTCACTCCAATAGCTATATAAACTGCTTTATTTATTATTACATGATTATCTCTTGCCTTAACATGAATACAATCTAAGTACATTATAGGATATACATTATCAAGTGCTCTATTCTGCCAGGCAGTTACTTCCTCTAAAATACCATCAGTTACCTTTGATATTAACTCAGATGATACCTTGGTGGCATATAGTTCTTCTAAGTGCCATTGTATTTCCCTAATGGTCATTCCCCGAGCATATAAGGATATTACTTTATCATCAAATCCTTCAAATTTACGCACTCCTTTTGGAATTAGTTGAGGTTCAAATTCTCCGTCCCGATCCCTTGGCACTTCTACTTTCAATTTACGACCTTCTGGATCTATTAGAGTCTTTTCATAATTGCCATTATGTCTGTTATCTGAGTCTTTCTCATTTTTAGAATGTTTCTCATAACCTATATGAGATTCCATTTCTTTCTCTAAAATCTTATTTACTATCTGCTTTTTAATTTCCTGAAATATCCCTTCTTTGCCAAATATCTCAGATGGATCACTTTGTGATAGTATTTCTGATACTACTTTTTCTATAGTTGGATTTGATACTTTGCTCTTATTTTTCATATTAGCCTCATGTAAGTTGTTTTAATTAATTTTATTCTTAACTATTTTTATAACTTACATAAACTTTCTGACACCCTCTCATTTACCGATTCCCTGATAGAAATTGACCTATCAAACATAATATTTATATTAACGCCCTCAGGGATTTGCCTACGAAGTAACGGCAATACTTCTTTTATAGAGTCGACTATTTCAATAGTATTAGTATCCGGTTGTTTCTGAATAGCAAGTATTACCCCAGGCTTATCCCTATACCAAGCAGCTATTTTATTGTTAGCTACACTATCAATGGTTTTCCTGATATTTTTAAGAAAAAGCGGATTACCGTTTTTATAAGTTAATATTAACTCATTATATTCTTTAGTATTTTGTAATTGCCCGGGGGCTCTAATGCTTGAATAGATATCTTTACCGTATAAAGCTCCGGTAGGTAAGTTAACGTTAGCAGAGCTGATAATATTTGATACTTGATCAAGCCCTATATTAGCTGCCATTTTAACCGGATCAACCTGTACACGCACTGCATATTGCTGTGAGCTGTAAACTTGTACCTGTGCAACACCCGGTAACATTGATAAACGCTCAGCCATAATTGTTTCGGCGTAATAGTCCACGGTATATAAGGCAGGGTATCAGAAGTTAAAGATAAATAAAATATAGGTGCATCGGCAGGATTTACTTTACGATACGAGGGCGGGGTAGGTAAGTGTCGTGCCGGTAGCTGCTTAGCAGCGGATGAGATAGCTGCTTATACGTCTTGTGCCGCTGCATCTATATCACGATCTAAATTAAACTGCAAAGTAATTTGAGTAGTACCGTTACTATTAACCGAACTCATCGAATCAATATCGGATATTATCGAGCATTGCTTTTCAAGCGGTAATGCGACTGAAGACGCCATAGTAGTTGGGTCAGCTCCAGGCAAAGCTTACCGAAACCTGAATAGTCGGGAAATCAATGTCAGGTAAAACGCTTACCGGTAATAGCTTATGGCCAAATGCTCCAAACAGCAAAATAGTTGCCATGAATAAAGTAGCAAGAACCGGACGCTTAGTAAATATTTCTGAAATACCCAATTAGTTTTCTCCTGTTTTATATTTAGGTTGTCATATTGTCATCCCATGGCTTGACCATGGGATCTTGTGCCGCAAATCGTATCCTGAGATCCCACGATCAAGTCGCGGGATGACAGTTAAACTACTCCTCCCTAACACTCACCTCTGCTCCGTTAGATAATCGTAGCTGCCCGTTGGTGATTACCGTTTCTCCCTTATCTATACCGCTTTTAATAACAATAAAATCATCATTAGAAAAAACTATATCTATATTCTTGACCACAGCTTTATTATCTTTATCGACAACAAATACATAAGGTCCTTGATCGTTAGTTTGCAGGGCTTTAGACGAAACTATTATTTTCTGTATAAATTGTTAAAGACACATGCACAAACTGTCCCAGCCATAATGCTTCATCTTGATTAGGTAATGTTGCTTTAACTTTGATAGTACCGCTATTTGGATCAATTGAGTTATCGACAAAAACGATCTCACCGTCTTTAATTTCCTGATCGCTTGTGGTTCTAACCGTCAAAGCCAAATCATTAGATTTTTGAGATTTATTTATTCTATCTAAATGTTCTTCAGGTACGGAGAAACTGACATAAATAGGCGAGATGGTATTTATAGTGACTAGACTCGCAAAATCCGGCGACACTAAATCACCTATATCCACATTACTCTCACTAAGTTTACCGTCAAAAGGAGCTACTATTTTTGAATACTCGATTTGTAAATTAGCGTCCGCAATAATTGCTTTATCTCGCTCTACGGCAGCTTTAAGCATATTCATATAGTCAACATCTATAAATACTGCTCTTCCGAAACGGCTTTTTCCTCGTATAAAGCACGATATCTTGCCTCTTCTTTTATAGCATTCTTAAGGTTATAAGTATCACTTAGTAAATTTGCTTGTGCTTGCTGTAATTGATTTTGAAACGGACGAGAATCGATTTCATATAATAAATCACCTGCCTTTACTTCTTGTCCGTCATCAAAATTTACGCTTAATATTTGTCCCGTAACTTGAGATTTAATATCGGCACTTTGGTAAGTTTCAGCCGCTCCTGCAAGTTCTATCACATAAGGTACGTCTTCTGATAACTTTTGTTACCTCAACCGGAGCTGCTATTATTATTTGCTTATTGTTTTTATGATGATGTTTTATTGTCCAAACCACTAATATTACCGTCAGTACTAGTAATGTTATCAATATCAAATTCCGCATTATTATTTTAAGCATTGTTTTAATGTGTTTGTGTTATTATGATTGTCATTGCGAGGAGTGAAACGATAAAGCAATCTCAGGAGTTTGTTATTATTTCATGAGATTGCCGCGCTCCTATGGTCGCTTGCAATGACGTTGTGAGTACTACCACTCTCCCCACCCAAAGCATGGAAAATATTAACCATACTACTTAACTGTGAAAGTTTTATAGACACCCCGTCAATTTCGTTTTGTAGTACGTTTTGCTTTGCGGTAAGCACGGTTAAGTAATCTATATTACCTCGTTTATAACGCTGATCAGCAAGCTTAAATATAGAATTAAAGCTGCTTCGTTTTGCTGCCAAATATGAAAATTATTACTTGATGTTTGTCCTGCCGATAAAGCATCCATAACTTCCCCAAAAGCTGTACGTACTACCGATTTATATACGGCTATATACTGCTCTTTAACGCTTTCGGCAATTTGTACATTAGCTCTAGTTTTGCCAAAATCAAAAATAGGTCCTGCTATATTGTCGCCTACCTGCCAAGTCTCAGCTGAGTTAGTAAATAGAGTATTAAGTTTATTGCTACCAAAACCAAGTAAACCTGTTAAAGAAATTTGCGGAAAATAAGTAGCTTTTATTGCTTTTAAGTTTGCGTCTGCTGCTAGTAAATTCTGCTCTGCCGCTTTAATATCCGGTCTTTGCTCTCTAAAAGTTCTGACGGTAATATTTTAGGTAATACCGGTAGAGCAGGGAAGTAATCTATTGGTTTATTACGATAAATTAAGCCGTTTACTATATTTTCAGGAGTTCTACCTACTAAAATTTTTAAAGCGGTTTCCTGCTCATGTCTTTGTTGTTTTAAAGGCGGCAATGATAAATTAGTAAGGGCAAGTTCAGAAGTAGCCTCACTAACCGATATTGAATCACCCACACCAAGATGATATAATTTCTGATTTAATTTATAAATTTCCGTTTGAGCCTCAATTAGTTTTTCAGTTAGATATATTTGTTTGTCTAATGCTAAAAGATTAAAGTAACTTATGGTAACGTTACTTATAACCGATAAACGTACCGCTGCCTTGCTATACCCGGTTGCAAGGAAAGTTTTTTTAGCCGATTCGCTAGCGTTTACGGCTGCCCCCCATAAATCTAGTTCATAATTAAGCACGCTTGCTAGCCCAAAATTATTAGAAAATTTTAGCTCATTCGGTGCTTTTGTTTCCTTGCTATTTTTTGTTTGATTTGTTCCGCCTTGTAAATTAATTTGTGGAAATCTATAAGAATTAACAAGATTAAGCTGAGCTTTCGCTGCTAGCACATTACTCATTGCCAGTTCAATATCGGAGTTACCGGTTAAAGATTCTTCGATTAGGTTATTTAACACCGGATCGTTAAATTGCAGCCACCACTTGGAGGATGCATTATTATTTTGTTCTAGAGAATCATTATTCCAATTAGTAGGTAATGGGAGGTTAGGGGGATATTATCGTGTTTTGTATTATAACTACATAGCAGGAATAAAAAAATTGATGCAATTAGTATGTTATACTTACCCACATTTAGGTCATTCCTCATTGTCATCCCGCGACTTGATCGCGGGATCCAGTCAAAAATGCTAAAACAACGTATATGATAAGTTATTTTCTGGATACCGTGGTCAAGCCACGGTATGACACCGAGTGCTTTTTTTGATCCACGCAGGAATGACATAAAACTCTTTTGTAGATTCATTAAAATAAATTAATATTATTAATGAATCTTTAAACTATTATGTCAATATAGACTATTATTTTTTCAACTAACTATTTTTATAATTACGTAATAATGTTACTAACTTTTCAGAAATAATCTTAGTATCATAATTTTGTTGTAATTTTAGATAAGCATTTTTAGAAAATTCCTTTGCTTTTATAGGATTATCTATTAAGTGGGCAATTTTTTCTGCTAACTCTTCAGCAGAATCGGCTTTACAAATAAGCCCGTCTTGCATGTCGCTTAAGATTTCTGCAGGTCCTTCGGTATCTGTACTAATGATAGGCACGCTTGCCTCCATTGCTTCAAGCACTATAATTCCAAACGGTTCATGAAGAGACGGTAAGCAAAAAATATCGATCTGTTTAAAGAATTTATCTTTATCGTTAATCCACCCTATAAATGATATTTGATTTTGTAGATTAAGTGCCTGTACTAAAGCAATTAAATTATCTTTTTCTTCTCCGTCTCCACCTATAACTACATGAGTATCATATTTTTTTTCTTTCAAAAGTTTTATAGCTCTAATAAAAACATCAACACCTTTCTTAGCTACAAATCTTGCTAGTACACCAATTATAATAGGTTCTCTATATGTTTTATTTGGAGCAAAATCTTTACTAATATTTATCATGTTTGGTAAAATAAATATTTTAGATTCAGCAAAATGATTTTTTAGTAAATATTCTTTCATATGATATGTCAGAGCAATAACAAAATCACATTTACGTAGTCTTTTTAAAGTATAATTGTGAGCGATACCTATTAATTTAATGTTATGTGTTTTGGCAAGTTTACTAAAATTTATTGCTCTATTACCGTGTGCTATAATTATATCGGGCTTAGTCTTATGAATTATATATTTAAGAATCAGTACCGATAAGGGATCAAACGGTACTAAATTAGGTAGTTTAAAACTTGCATTACATAGAAAGGAGTTTATTTTTGCTTTGTAAGAAGTGATATTTATAACCTCAATTTTTTGCATTTCAAGAGCTGTGTTATAATCTAAGAATGCTTGTTGAATGCCGCCAAGATCACGGCTTAGCATAATATTGAGTACTTGCATTTCTATTTTTATATATAATAACTTCATTATAGCAAATTTCTTGGAATTTGCTATAATATACTTCGAGTAAATGAAGAGTTGATATACGAAGGTCAATTTCAAAAAGAGCAAGGAGTTCACAAGGCGAGGAATGCAGCGTATACTTAATACGTGAGTACCGAAGCTCTTGTAGAACGATGTAGCCAATTTTTGGAATTCACCGAGTATACAATCTTAAATATTATAATTGATTATGATTAGTAAAATTAATTTTGTAAAAATGCATGGTCTCGGTAATGATTTCGTGATCGTTAATAAACGAGATTTATCAAGTTCACATGATTTATCGCAGTTAGCAAAAAATATGGCTGATCGTCATACGGGTATCGGTTGCGATCAGTTTATTATTTATGAAGAGCATACCGCAGATACTTCAAAAGTTGGAAGTCAAATAAGCGGTGAGCCTGCGGAGCGTAGAAAACTACGTGAACAAAGGCGAATCCCAAAATTTGACGTACCAAATCTTGAAGTATCAAAGGTATATAATGATTTTTATGAAATGATTATATATAACATAGACGGCTCTAGTGCTAAATTATGCGGTAATGCTACAAGATGTTTAGCCAAGTTAATTTATCTTGATACGGGAAAGAAAGATATTACCGTAATGGTAGGCAATAAAAAATTGCTATGTAATGTGGAAGATGAAAATAAGATTAGCGTTAATGTAGGAACCGTTAGTTTTAATGAAGCTTGGATGCCGAGCCGTGATAAAATTTGGGAATTCGTAGAGCGTTATATGATTGATTTAAAGGAAACTATTTGCGTTGATATAGGTAATCCACATTTGGTTATTTTTAGTAAGTTAGAACCTCAAGATCAAAAAATTGTCGGTGAAAAATTGCAGGCTAAAGAATTATTCGCAGATGGGGTAAACGTTAATTTTGCTGAAGTAAAAGATAATAAAATCTATTTATCTGTTTGGGAGCGAGGGGCAGGGTTAACGCTTGCTTGCGGAAGCGGAGCTTGTGGTAGTTTTGCTGCCGGTTTAAAGCTCGGTTTTATCCATTCACCAAGTACGGTAGTATTTAAGCACGGTAACCTTACTATGAAAGAAGGAAACGGTAATATAATAATGCAAGGGGCAGCTATGCTTGTAGCACGTGGGGAATATTATTGTGAGCAATAATTTAAGACAAGAAGTAGTAACATTTGGCTGTAGACTTAATATTTACGAAAGTGAGATAATACGAAAAAACTTGGAATTATCGGGTATCGATAATGTGGCAATATTCAATACTTGTGCGGTAACTAAAGCAGCTGAGAAACAAGCAAGACAAGCTATCCGCAAGGCTAAAAAAAATAACCCTGATTTAAAAATTATCGTTACCGGCTGTAGTGCTCAAACAAGTCCGCAAATGTACGGTAATATGCCGGAAGTTGACAAAGTTATAGGTAATGAAGAGAAGTTATTACCTAATTACTATCAAATTACCGATGAAAAAATAACAGTTAACGATATAATGTCGGTGAAAGAGACGGCAGGTCATTTGATAAGTAGCTTTGACGGTAAATCTCGTGCTTTTATTCAGGTACAAAACGGTTGTGATCATTTTTGTACTTTCTGTATTATCCCTTACGGTAGAGGTAAAAGTAGATCAGTAGCAATAGGAGCTATAGCAGAGCAGGTAAAGCATTTAGTATTAAACGGCTTTAAAGAAGTAGTTTTTACCGGTGTCGATGTCACGGCTTACGGTAGTGATTTACCCGGGAATCCAACATTCGCACAAATGATTAAACGAGTTTTGAATTTAGTGCCTGAATTAAAGAGGCTTAGATTATCTTCAATAGATGTTGCAGAAATAGATGATGAACTTTTTGAGCTTATAGCTTATAGTGAAAAGATAATGCCGCATTTTCATATTAGCTTGCAAGCAGGCGACGATATGATATTAAAACGTATGAAAAGACGGCATAATAGAACAAACATAATAGAGTTTTGTCGAAAGCTGCGGGCAATAAGACCGGAAGTATCGTTTGGTGCAGATATTATAGCTGGTTTCCCGACTGAAACCCCTGAAATGTTTGAAAATACAAGAAAATTAATTTCAGAAGCGGAATTACAATATTTACATGTTTTTCCTTATTCGGAAAGAGAAGGAACGCCTGCAGCACGTATGCCGCAAGTACCGAAAGCTATAAGGAAAGAAAGAGCAGAAATTCTAAGACAAGAGGGGCAGAATCAACTATTCGAGTTCTTTAAGAAGCATATAGGGCAGAAAGTGGAGCTATTAGTAGAGAATAATAATATTGCTCATACTGAGAATTTTATTCCGGTAAAGTTAGATAAACCTTTAGAAATAGGGCAGATATTTAAAGCGAAGTTGGTAGGTATAGAGGAAAGGCATATGAGGTGCGTTGTCATTCCCGTGTAGACCCAGAGTTATCATTGCGAGCGAACATAGAGAGCGCGTGGCAATCTCATAAAGTAATACTAATTCCTGAGATTGCCGCGTCGAGGCTTCGCCTCTCCTCGCAATGACGTTCTACCGTACAATAAAAAATCAAAAATAAAAAAACAATCATGGAAAATATAGAAACAATATTAAGGCTTGCTGAGGAAAAAATCTTATTAGTACAAAACTTAAAAGATCTGCAAGAATATAAAGTAGAATTTTTAGGCAAGAACGGTATAGTGACCGGTGAGCTTAAAAAACTAGGTAGTTTAAATGAACAGGAACGTAAAAAATTTGGCTTAAAAATCAATAAATTAAAAGATAAAATACAGAATATAATAAAAGCAAAAGAAGAAATTTTAGAGGAGCAGGAACTAAATTTTAAACTTGCTGCCGATAAAATTGATTTAACAATCCCTGCAAGGAGATATAAACAAGGTTCTATTCATCCAATAACACAATGTAGTGAGGAGTTAATACAAGTATTTTCGCAGTTTGGTTTTACTATAGAGAACGGACCGAATATAGAGAATGATTTTCATAATTTTACCGCTCTCAATTTTGAAGATGATCATCCCGCAAGGCAAATGCATGATACTTTTTATTTGAAAGGTCAGGAAAATAATAAGCCGCTGTTATTACGTACTCATACCTCAACAGTGCAGATTAGAGCTATGAAAAACGGCAAACCGCCTTTTAGGTTTATAGCACCGGGTAGGACTTATAGATCGGATTCGGATATGACGCATACGCCAATATTCCACCAAATAGAAGGGCTTATTATTGATAAAAATATCAATATGGGACATTTAAAATACGTTATCACAGAATTTATAAAAAGCTTTTTTGAAAATTCTAATATTGAATTACGCTTTAGACCCAGCTTTTTCCCATTTACTGAACCTTCTGCCGAAGTTGATATTCGGATGAATAAAAACGATAAATGGCTTGAGGTACTCGGTTGCGGGATGGTTCACCCAAACGTGCTTAAAAATGTCGGTATCGATAGCAGCGAGTATCAAGGTTTTGCTTTTGGGCTTGGAGTAGAGCGTTTTGCAATGCTAAAATATAATATCAAAGATTTAAGACAATTTTTTGAAGGAGATATGCGTTGGCTTAAACATTATAATTTTGGGAGCTTTGATATACCGAATTTAGCAGGAGGGCTTACGAAATGAAATTTACGTTATTATGGTTAAAACAATTTTTAGAGACATCGGCTTCAGTTACTGAAATTGCCGAAGCCCTAATAGCTATTGGTCTTGAAGTAGAAGAGGTGATAGATAAGGCGGCAGAGTTACAAAAATTTGAAGTAGCATATATTACAAATACTAAACCTCACCCGTCAGCTGATAAATTAAAGCTTTGTGATGTTGAGACTAAAAGCGGTATGTTGCAAATAATTTGTGGTGCGAGTAATGCAAGAGCAGGTATAAAAGTAGTACTTGCAAATATCGGAATAGAAATACCAAACGGTAAATTTAAGATTAAGGAATCTGTTATTAGAGGCGAAAAAAGCTGCGGTATGCTTTGCTCTGAAGAGGAATTACTGCTAGCTTCAGAGTCTGAAGGGATTATAGAGCTACCTGAAGATGCCGTGGTTGGAGAGAATTTTACTAAATATTACGGTTTAGATGATCCTATATTTGTTATTAACGTTACTCCTAATCGTGGTGATGCACTTGGAGTTTACGGCATTGCAAGAGATTTAGCAGCTAAAGGAATAGGAATACTTAAAGAGCTAGAAATTTCGGAAATAAAGAGTACATTCATTTCTAAAATGAAGCTTAACGTACAGGATAAAGAAGCTTGTCCTTTATTTACATTTAGAGAAATAAGAAATTTAAAGAATAAACCAAGCCCTGATTGGTTACGGAAATTATTAAAAAATGTTGGGGTAAAAACTATTTCAAGCTTAGTGGATATAACAAATTATATTTCCTATAGCTTCGGGCAGCCGATGCATGCTTACGATGCAGATAGGATAAAAGGGGGGATTACTGTAGCACGTCATTGCGAGGAGAAACAATTATCATCCCGTGGCTTGACCATGGTATCTAGAGAATCACTTACAGCACTAGTAATTTCATTGGATCCCGCGGTCAAGCCACGGGATGACAAAGATGACGTAGCTAAATTCCACGCCCTAAACGGCAAAGAATATTTACTTACCGAAAATGATTTAGCTATAAAAGATGAAAGCGGTATTCAAGGTCTGGCCGGGGTCATTGGCGGGGCTGATAGTAGTTGTACTGATAGTACGACTAATATAATACTCGAAGCTGCTTGTTTTAATGCTAAAATGGTTGCAGCAAGTGGTCGGAAGCACCAAATTGATACGGATGCTAGATATCGTAATGAGCGTAATATTGATAGAAATTTTACGGAAAAGGCTTTGGACATAGCAACTAATCTTATTTTGTCAATATGCGGAAACGGTGAAGTATCGAAAGTAGTGAAAGTCGGTGAAAAAGAGTCACAAAAAAAACCTTTAGATTTTTCAGCATGCTATTTAGAAAAAATTACAGGAATTAAACTAAATATCAAAGAGATAGAAGCTATATTAAATAAACTAGGATTTATTACGGATGTTAAAGGTGAGATTATAAAGGTAATAGCTCCTTCTTGGCGTCACGATATAACTATTTTAGAAGATATAGCTGAAGAAATCGCTCGTATTTACGGCTATGATAAAATAGAGAGTATAAAATTACCCGAACTAGACCAAGATAATAATAAGCTGAGAGAGCATAAAAGAATATCTAGTTTTAAAAGGATATTAGCAAGCAAAGGCTATGATGAGGTAGTAACTAACTCTTTTATGAATAGTGAAGATGCAAAGTTGTTTGCTGAACTAAAAGAAGAGTTATTTTTGCTTAATCCTATTAGCATAGAGGACAATTATATGCGTCCTACTATACTGCCAAATTTGTTAAGTATAGTAAGTAAAAATCTAGCACGCTCTATAAAAGATATGGCTTTTTTTGAAGTTGGACCAAGTTTTGTAGATTTAAATACGGAAGCAACTTATTTGACGGCAATTATAAGCGGTTCATATAATAATAAAAATCCTCATTCGCTTGGACGGGGCTATGATGTTTTTGATCTTAAAGGCGATTTAGAGCAGGTGTTTGATTATGCAGGACTATCTATAGATAAATGTATAGCAACAAATAGGACAGCATTGCCCCAATATTATCATCCAACCAGAGCAGTAAATATAGGGCTTGGTAAAAATTTATTAGGTCATTTTGGGCAGATACACCCTAAAATCTTGAAATATTACGATATTAATCAGGAAATATTTGCATTCGAGCTAAATATTACGAATTTGCCGTTGATAAAAGCTAAATTCGGTAAAAGAGACGAATTTGCAGTATCGGATTTCCAAGCTAATTTTAGAGATTACGCATTTATTGTTGATCAAGATCAAGCGGTCGGTGAAATAATATCATATATAAATAATTTTAATAAAAAGCTTATCAAATCAGTTATATTATTTGATATTTATAGCGGTGATAAATTACCTGAAGGTAAAAAATCTATAGCGATTAAAATAGAGCTACAAGCAGATGACCGCACGTTGTCTGATACTGATTTAAATTCGTTCAGTAAAGATTTAGTTGCTGCCATCTCGCAAAAATTTCAAGGAACATTAAGAGAATAACAATATGTTAAAATTAATAGTTGAAACTAAAACATTAGTTCAGTCCCTAGGGTTTGCAAGTTCCGTTGTTGAAAAACGTAATGTAATACCTGAATATGCAAACATTAAATTATCAGCAAAAGACGGCAATCTGGAGCTTAGTTCTACTAATATGGATTTGTACTTAAGTCAAAAAATAGCAGTACAGGTAGTAAGTGAAGGTGAACTTACTGTTTCTACGAAAACTCTAAATGATATAGTCCGAAAACTTCCAGATTCCGAGCTTACATTAACAGATCGCGGTACAACGGGACTTGAGATCAAAGGAAAAAATTGTAAATTTAATTTATTTACTTTGCCGGTTAGTTCTTTTCCTGCAATGGATAGTATTAATCTTGAAGCAAGTTTTAAAATTTCCTGCACGGATTTTGCTAAAATAATCGAATCGACAAAATTTTCAATTTCTTTAGATGAAACTCGTTATAATTTAAACGGTGTTTATTTACACATAAAAGACAAAGAGTTTTGTTCGGCAAGTACCGATGGGCATAGACTTTCGATTTCATGGGTAACATTAGAAAAACAAATAAAGAATTTTGGAGTTATATTACCGCATAAAAGTGCAGAGGAAATTTTAAAAATAGTTAAAGATCCTAAAAATATAAATGAAGATATAGAAATTTTATTAAGTAGCAATAAGATTAAATTTATATGTAATGAAAATACTATTATGCTATCAAAGCTTATAGACGGTATTTTTCCTGATTATAGTGCTTTTATTCCGGAAAGCAGCAGCTCAAAATTAGTAATTAATCGAAAAATATTTGCAGATAGTATAGAAAGGATAGCGATAATAACCGTTGAAAAATTTAGAGCAGTAAAATTATCGTTATCTCGTGAAACCTTAGAGATTAGTGCCGTCGGTGAAGCAAGAGGTAACGCAAAAGAGGTTATTAATTCTTCACAAGATAAGGAAAGTTTTTATGAATATAATAGTGATGAGTCTTTAGCTATAGGCTTTAATCCGCAATATTTGGAAGATGTCTTAAAAGCCGTGAAATCGGATTTAGTAGAACTATATTTTTCAGATGTTTCAGCACCGGTACTTATTAAATTTCCTGAGAATCCTAAAGATATTTTTGTCGTCATGCCTGTTAAGGTGTAGAGTAGCCTATATGTTATTCCTGCGGAAAGCTTGCTTGTGTGGGTCGCTAATCGTCATTGCGAGCAGCCCCGTAGGCTGTGCGGCAATCTCGTCAAATATCCTGAGATTGCTTCGTCAATTACTTCGTAATTTCCTCGCAATGACGAAAAGCACGGTATGACATCAAATTAGTTAGTTCAAATAATTTTTGACTAATAGCCAAAGCTTCTCTATTATTTCCCTCAAGCACACTAATTAAATATTGGTTATGAACAAAATTATCGGATTATTTTTTATAATTATACTTAGTGCAATAAGTACTAGTATCTTAGCGGATGATTATCCAAAAACAGAACGAGAGCAGAAATGGGACGAAGTAGGTTCTATAGCAGGTGAAGAAGGATTAGTTTTTAGACCGGGCAGGGTAAAAAATGAATCTACTAAAGCTATAGGAGGCTTAGTTAATAAATATCTCTGGCAAGCAGCATTAGAGACCGTGAGTTTTGCTCCTCTTGCATCAGCCGACTCAAACGGCGGCGTGATTATTACGGAATGGTATAGCCCACGCTCTAATCCTAATTTTCGATTTAAAATAAATATATTTATTAAAGACGATATAATAAGCCCTGATTCAATTGAAGTGAAAGTATTTGAAGAAATGCTTAAAAATAAACAATGGGTACTTAATGAAAACACCTCAAATCTTGCTATCACGCTTGAAGATAAAATTTTAAGAAAAGCTAGAGATATATACATTAATAGTGCGAGGTAATGCTAAGGTTCGTCATTGCGAGGAAATTACGAAGTAATTGACTAAGCAATCTAGTTAAAAATTCTGATTTATAGAATTTTTTTATATTTTTTCTGGATTTTGCCACGCTCCTTTTAGTCGCTTGCAATGACGATGCAGTATATAAATTATATAAGAAGATATGAACCAAATAGAACAAAAATGGCAGCAAATTTGGCAAGAAGAAAAAGCTTTTGAGGTATCAAACGAGAGTAGCAAGCCAAAATATTACATACTTGAAATGCTGCCTTATCCTTCCGGTAAAATCCATGTAGGTCACGTACGCAACTATTCTATAGGTGATGTTATTGCAAGGTTTATGACTATGCAAGGTTTTAACATGCTTCATCCTATGGGCTGGGATGCTTTCGGGCTACCTGCCGAAAATGCCGCAATAAAAAATAATTCTCACCCAAAAGAATGGACTTATTCTAATATCGAGAATATGAAAAAGCAGCTAAAATCTATGGGTTTTTCTTATGATTGGTCTAGAGAGATAAATAGTTGTGATCCTGAGTATTATAAACATGAGCAGAAATTCTTTTTAGAGCTTTATGAACGAAATCTTGCTTATCAAAAAGAATCACTTGTTAATTGGGATCCGGTTGATAATACCGTTCTTGCTAATGAGCAAGTTGTAGACGGGCGTGGTTGGCGTTCAGGTGCAATAGTTGAAAAACGTTATTTAAAGCAATGGTTCTTAAAAATCACCGATTATGCTGAAGAGTTATTAAACGAAATTCAGAATTTAAAAGAGTGGCCTGAAGCAGTCCGCTCTATGCAAGAGAAATGGATAGGTAAATCGATAGGTGCTAATTTTCATTTCAAAATTAAGGATAATGAAGATACTACTATAGAAGTATTCTCAACCAAACCTGAAACTATTTTTGGCGCTAGCTTTATAGGAATTGCCTTTAATCATCCGATAATAGAGAAATTAATTTCCAAGACACCTGAAATATCGAATTTTATAGCTAAATGTGCAAATATAACCAGTTCTGCTGAACTTGATAAAGCTGAAAAGGAGGGTATATTTACCGGTCTTTATGTCATTCATCCTTTTGATCCAAAGATAATACTGCCGGTTATTATTACGAATTTCGTGTTAATGGATTACGGCACTGGTGCTGTTTTCGGTTGTCCTGCTCATGACGAGCGTGACCATGAATTAGCCGTTAAAATGAATTTACCTATTAAACAAGTAATAAAAGCAGATATTGATGTACAAAAGACCGCTTATACGGAAGACGGAATTTTAATTAACTCAGATTTTCTAAACGGCTTAACTAGTAATGAAGCAAAACAAAAAGTAATCGAGGAATTTGAGAAACTAGGCATAGGTAAACGCAGCGTAAATTACCGACTAAAAGATTGGGGGGTTTCTCGTCAACGCTTTTGGGGGTGTCCTATTCCTATGATTCACTGCGAAGCTTGCGGCATAGTTCCCGTACCTTACAAAGATTTACCCGTTACTTTACCTGATGACGTAAATTTTGACGGTCACGGTAATCCTCTTGATCATCACCCTAGTTGGAAACATGTTAATTGTCCGAAATGCGATAAGCCGGCTGTTCGTGAAACCGATACTTTTGATACATTTTTTGAATCATCTTGGTATTTTATGAGATATTGCAATAGCAATGCTATAGACATGACCGACAAAAAAGCTTGTGATTACTGGCTACCGGTCGATAAATATATAGGCGGTATAGAGCATGCAGTGATGCATTTATTATATGCAAGGTTTTTCACAAAAGTAATGAACGAACAGAATTACGTAAGCATTCGTGAACCTTTTAAAGGGCTATTTACTCAAGGTATGGTGCTGCATGCTACTTACAAAGATGAGTATAATAATTGGTTATATCCTGAAGAAGTAGTTAAAAAGGGTAATGAATTTTTCCATAAAGAAAAAGGCAGCTTAGTTGTACAAGGCCGTATTGAGAAGATGAGTAAATCTAAAAAGAATCTTATCGATCTTGAGACAATGCAAGAGCAATATGGAGCAGATGCAATTAGGCTTTTTGTGCTGTCTGATAGTCCACCTGAGAAAGATCTAGAATGGTCGGCAAGCGGTATAGAAGGCTGCTCACGTTTTATTAATAAGTTTGAGAATATGTTTGAGGCGATAGATTCTTTAAAAGATGATGTGAATAGCGAAATTAACAAGGAACTTAATAGATTAGTTCATTTTACCATAAAGCACGTCGCCGATGATATAAAACATTTTGCTTTAAACAGAGCAATAGCACGTATGCGTGAGCTTTCTAATGCTATATCCTCTGAAATATCTAAAGATAAAATTGATGTTAAAACCGTAAGGCATGGCTTTAATGTTTTAGTTCAGCTACTAAACCCATTCATACCACATATTACAGAAGAAATTTGGCAGAAGCTTGGCAACAAAGAACAGTTATATAAATCAGCTTTTCCTGCATTTGATGAATCAATGTTAGTATTAGATACATATGTTATGGCAGTGCAGGTTAACGGCAAACTCCGTGATACCTATGAGTTTAAAACTTCCGTAAGTGAAGATGAAATAAAGCAAATGACCGTCAGTCTGCCAAAGGTACAAAAGTTCTTGGAAGGGAAAGAGCCGAAGAAGATTATCCTCGTTCCTCGTAAAATTGTGAATATTATTGTTTGAAGTGAAGGATTGTGTGGATTAAAAAGTAGTCAGAATGTCATACCATGGCTTGACCACGGTATCCGGCTTTTATTGTCATACTGCAACTTGATCGCGGGATCCAGCTAAAATACTAAATTTAGTACTTTAAGTTGTTTCTAGATACCGTGGTCAAGCTGCAGTATGACACCTAGCATACTTTTATTACATTACCACCATACTAACCTAAAAAAAGTAGTATTACCTAAAACTACCTCCTCATGTTTATCTAATGAAGAGTCATAATGTTTTGGCTCATCTATAAAGTTATTGCAATTATGGTAGGTACCTTTTGAAGCACCCTTATAACTCTGATAAGATGAAGTTTCATAATGCCATAGATCCTCTCTCTAAGGTAATAGCAAATATGGTCCTGCTTATTGGCATTAATACTTTATACTATATAATTGGCTGCCCACCAAAATGCGGCAAAAACACCGGTATCAATACTTAAAGTGTCTTCTTCTGTTTCTTTACAAGTTATAACACTAGGATAACAGAATCTTGCTATACTATCTAGACTTAGATTTAAATTTAAATCCGAATCTAGCAGGTCTATTTTTTTTATTAGTCATAAAGATCCCCTATTTTAGTTATTAATTAATTAGACTTCTTGCCTAACTTGCTTCTAAGGATAATTTGTACGTTAATCCGGTACTCGCATCCTCACGTACTTTTATGTATGCTGCGGTGCTGCGTTCTGTGTTTCCTTCAAATTCTTTCTTATTAGCTACGTTATGCAAGAAGTCTATTATAGGCTAAGTAATTTAAAAAAATCAATTAGCTACTAAAATAGTGTGCATGATTTTATATCTGAAGTCAATTTATTAAGTTAATAATTTAATATTTTTATTAACTTATCTTAATTTAAATTAATGCATAAAAATATCGATTTCATTCCAACCGAGTAAATCTAGATTAGCTCTTGTCGGTAAAAAACGGAAAATATCTTGGGCAAGTTCATACCTATTTTCTTGAAGTAGCATTTTTTGTAAAATATCTTTTAACTGATGCAAATAAAGCACATCTTTTGCTGCATATTCTTTTTGTTCTGAAGATAAATTATCAGCACCCCAATAGGAAGATTGTTGTTGTTTTGAAATATTTATATTAAGCAATTCTCGGCACAAATCCTTAAGACCATGACTATCGGTATAAGTTCTAACTAGTTTTGAAGATATTTTAGTACAAAAGATATTTTCTAAATCTATACTTAAATATTTTTTTATGGATGCTAAATCAAATCTAGCAAAATGAAATATCTTATATCTAGTTTTATCTAGTAATAATGCTTTTAAATTAGGAGCCGTATAATCTTGATTTGTAAAATGAACAAGATGAGCTTCACCATTGCCGTTACTAAATTGTAGCAAACATAGTTTATCTCTATGTAGATTTAGCCCCATTGTCTCGGTGTCTATAGCGAGATCTCCTTCAAGTTCAAAATTATTAGGTAGGTCATTTTGATAAATTTTTATAGTCATAAATGATTTTTAATTCCTTTTAATCAATAGTATTGTTGTGCGGATCGAAAAACGTGTTCGGTGTCATACCGTGGCTTGACCACGGTATCCAAAAAAAGTAAAAAAGACTAGATCCCGTGATCAAGTCGCAGGATGACAACAAAGTTTTGCTATTGGTGATTAAACACCTGCTCATTTGGAGCAGCTACTCCTAAAACTTTCTTTGCTTGTTCTTCTAACATATCTTTATTTAGCGATTCTGTTCGGAGTAATTTGACGTTATGTTCAAGTTCTACTCTTTCTGCTCGTAAGCCTTTTAGTTCATCATAAGCTTTTTCAAGCTGCCTATTTACTTTTAAATATGCAATAATCCCTTTGTTACCATATATGCAATGAAAAACAAAATATCCAAGCAGTAAAACTAAAAAGATATTTAAAATTATTTTTTTAGAATGATTATTGAAATGTATTAAATTCATAAGCATTTTGTCATCCCGCGAGCTTATAGCGGGATCCAGTTAAAATTATTAGTATTTTTTATTGTATTTATGGATACCGTGGTCAAGCCACGGTATGACATCGAACGTGACGCAAAAATTCCTTTGTAGGAATGACATAAAAACGTCATAATGTAGAATATCATTCATAAAATATTACTTATAAGAAATAATACCGGAGCAGTTAAAATGATACTATCAAATCTGTCTAGCACTCCTCCATGACCGGGTATTATATGACCGCTATCTTTAATATTAAATTTTCGCTTAAAATATGAAATAAACAAATCACTTAATTGAGTTATTAATGCTAATATACAACTAATTATAAACAAATAAATTTTATTTGAAAAATAGTAATTTTCAATATGAAAGTTTGGTATAAAACTAACTAATAATATAACTAAACCTGCCGATAATACTCCCGTAACTAAACCGCTCCAAGTTTTTTTAGGACTGATTTTTGGAGCAAGTTTTGCTCCTTTAAAAGTTTTGCCGCCAATCATTGCAAAAGTATCTACGGACCAAATAATACAAAAATAAAGCATAATAATCCATCTATTGGTATCTTCCATACTTAAAAATATTAATAGGCTTATAGGAATCGGAATAATAATTAGTCCGATTAATAGATAAGGAATAGAAGAGTAGGTCATATTATACCATTCACTTAACATTCCCGTACCCACTAATATCATTAGAATATAGAATAAAGGCTTAAACCATAATATAGCTATAATAAATAACGGAACTAAAACTATACCGGATAGGATTCTTAAATATATATTTTGTTTATCTTTTGCCAAATGTTCTTTTCCTTTTTGAGTAATCATTTATAGCTTCTTGTATATCTTCTTTATTAAAATCAGGCCAATATTTGGGTGAAAAATATAATTCAGCATAAGCTGCTTGCCAAAGCAAGAAATTACTGATGCGATAAACTCCGCCCGGTCTTATTAATAAATCTACATCCGGCATTTCAGGATCATATAAAGCGTGTTGTACATCGCTTTCACTTACTTCTTTTTTACCGCTTGCAATAATTTTTGTGCAGGCATCAACTATTTCTTGGCGACTTCCATAACTAAAAGCTATACAAAGCGTTATTTTATTATTATTTTTTGTTAATTCTATAGCATTATTTATATGTTTTTGCAATGAGCTACTTAATAAATTAAGCCTACCTATTACTTTTATTTTAACGCCGTTTTTATGTAAATTATTTAATTCGGTTTTTAAATAAATACTTAATAGTTTTATTAAGAAATCTACTTCCATGCTTGAGCGTTGCCAATTTTCGGAAGAGAAAGTATATAAAGTTATATAATCTATATTAAGATTAATAAACTCAGGTAGTAATTCACGAATTTTATCGGCTCCTACTTTATGCCCTTCAGATTTTGTTAAGTTATGCCGATCTGCCCAACGAGCATTACCGTCCATTATTATTGCTAAATGTTTTATATTAGTCATTATTTTATATTTTAGATGCTGCTGCATGGATCGAAAAACATACTCGATGTCATACCGTGGCTTGACCACGGTATCCAGAATAACCACTTAATAATGTTATTTTTTTGTGTATTTTCCTGGATCCCGTAAATAAATCACGGGATGACAGAGAAAACAAATCCTATATTTTAGGTATTTCAATTCTTACCGATAGCCCGCCTAAATCCTTGCTATCTTCTAAATAAATAGAGCCTTTGTGATCGTTTATTATTTCTTTAGTAATAGCAAGCCCAAGTCCTACATTACTTGCATTATCAAGCTGTCTTGCTTTATCCGATCTATAAAACGGTTTAAATACAAGGTGTTTTTCCGTATCATCTATACCGGGACCGTTATCCTCAATAATTATAGCTACGGTAGATGAATTATCTTGTGAAGATATCTTAATTTTAGTTCCATATTTTATAGCGTTACCAATTAAATTAGACAAGGCTCTTTCAAAAGAATTCGGCTTAATTCGTACTTCTAGTTTATCTAAATTAGTAGATTTTATAAATTCAATATCTACATGTGACCATTTGTTTAAAAGATGTTCCATCCAAGGTAATAATAAAATTTCTTCAAATTCTTCTGTACTTTCACCTTTAGCAAAATCTAAATAAGAATTTATCATTTGTTGCATAGTTAATATATCTTGTTTTAACCCTTTGATTTCTTCGCTTTCTTCCATCAATTCAAGTTGTAGCTTCATTCTTGTTAAAGGAGTTCTAAGGTCATGCGAAATCATAGCAAGCATAGTAGTTCTTTTAGTAATTTGTTTTTCAATACGAGCTTTCATTTTTAAAAAAGCAAGCCCTGCTTTTCTTATTTCTAAGGCTCCTGAAGGTTTAAAATTTTTGCCTTTTAAAATACCTCGACCAAATTTATCCATGCTATCCGCAAGAGTGAGTATTGATTTAATTTGATTTTTGGAGAAAATAATAGAAACAGAAAGTAATATAACAGTTAAAGATATAATCCATAAAACAAATATATATACTGTAGGATTAAGTAGTAATTTTGCAGGAAAAGTAATATATAATATTCCATCTTTTAATTCTAAAAATACTTCGATTTTATTTTCTTTATTTAGTTTAACTATATTTTTTTCATGGATTTTTGTAGCTAAAATGTTTTTAAATATAGTTAAAGGCTCACTTAATTTAGGTTGTTTTATAGATAACTTTTTACTAAGCTGAAATTGATAAGATAAATTAAGATAATTTTCCGATAAATGGGTTATCTCTCTTGAATTATTTCTATGTTCTTTAATCAGTGATTCTATTTCATTGATAATAATAGTACTAGTATAATATGAAACATTATACCAATGACGATCGTAAAACAAAAATATAGCAACGATTTGCCCTATTAAAATCGGAATGATTATAATAAACATGAATCGTATAAATAGTGTTCTCGGTAATAATTTAGATATAAAGTGCATAGCCCTCATTACGCACGGTTTTTAAATATTTCGGTTCTTTTGGGTTGTCTTCTATTTTGCTTCTTATTCTTGTAATTTGTACGTCGATAGAACGCATACTAAGCCCTCCCATTATTTTTGAAAGTTCAAAACGACTAGTAGATTTACCGGAATTTTTTATTAATATCTCAAGTAATTTTTGTTCAGTAGAGCTAAGAGATACAATTTGATTATTCTTGGTAAATTCTTTTGTATTGGAATTATAAAAATTATTGCCGAATTTAATTATATTTGTTTCTTTTTTAAAGTTATTATAATTATTGATTAAGTTATTTATCCGAAGTAATAATTCTCTCGGTTCAAAAGGTTTAGTTATATAATCAGAGGCACCGGCTTCAAGTCCTTTAACACGGTCATCGGCTTCCGATAAAGCAGTAAGCATAACTATAGGAATATTATTACCGGCATCCCTTATAGTAGTAGCAAAATCAAGCCCTGTTATTTCAGGTAACATAACATCTAAAATAATTAAATCATAATTAGAAGTTTTTAATAGATTTTTAGCTTCTATGACTGAGCTTGCCGTTGATACTAAAAACTCGTTTTTATTTAAAAACTGCTTTAAAAGTGCTAATATTCTTCTATCATCATCAACGATTAAAATATGTGCTTTGTATGTATGCATGTATACTCGTTTAATTTGAAAAATTGGTGTTGTTGCTTGTTTTATGTCATGCTTGAAGTTCTCTATATCATTCCCGCGAAAGCGGGAATGACATCGAACGCATTTTTCGAGCCATGCAACAACGCTGCTCGCAATGATGATTGACAATACTTTAATATAAATATAGGTTAATGACAATGATAAAACTAGAGCAAATTTTTTGGCATGTTTGGATTAACGGTGATTTAGTTCCTTATCAATTCGCAAGGATTCATGTTTTGACTCATAGCCTGCATTATTCAGGATCGGTATTTGAGGGTGAGAGAGCTTATAACGGCAAAGTTTTTAAACTAAAAGAACATACGGAAAGATTAATAAAATCAGCAGAAGCATTAGGTTTGACAGTATCTTATAGTGTGGACGAGATAATAAAAGCTCATGAACTTGTAATAAAACAAAATAATATTAAGGATGCATATATAAGACCGCTTATTTGGTGCGGAAGTGAATCGCTAAATATTACTAATCCTGATTTATCTACTAATCTTTTGATTGCCGGTATTCCATCTATGCCAAGGTCTTTTGAGAAAGGTATAAATTTACATGTAAGCCGCTGGCGTAAAGCAATGCCTGACAGCACCCCGGTACAATCTAAATCCGCCGCTCAATATAATATGGCAATAACGAGTAAAAAAGAAGCTAAAGCTCTTGGCTATGATGATGCATTATTACTTGATTATGAAGGGTATATTGCTGAATGCACTACAACAAATATTTTTTTTGTTAAAGATAAAACATTATATACTCCAATTGCCGATAGGTTTTTAAACGGTATAATAAGACAGACTATTATTGAAATTGCAAAAGATTTAGGTCTAGAAGTAAAAGAAGAGCGTTTGAAATTAGAGCAAATAGAGGATTTTACCGGATGTTTTGTTACAGGTACGGCAATTGAGGTACAAAATATTGATTCTATAGATCTTGGCAATAAAAAGATTATTTTTGATGATCATCAAATTGCAAATACCCTAAAAAAAGAATATGATCTCTTGGTTAGGGAATAGAAGAAACGTTATTGCGAGGAAAATTACGTTAAGTAATTGACGAAGCAATCTCAGGATGTTTGACAAGATTGCCACGTCGAAGCTTTGCCTCTCCTCGCAATGACATAATTAATAAATAAGTAAAAAACAATGTACAACATATTTAAAGGTTTAATTACCGCACTTATAACACCTTTTAAAGATAATAAGTTAGACTTATATGCTTTAGAGAGAATTTTAAAACATCAAATAAAGCATGAAGTCGATGCAGTATTAATTACAGGCTCAACCGGAGAAGGTAGTAGTTTGAGTTTTGAAGAATATAAATTATTACTGCAAACTAGCGTAGAAATCGTTAATAAGCGTATTCCTATAATAAGTGGATGTTCATCAAATAATACTGCTTATGCAAGAGAACTTGCAGCGGAATCTACAAAAATCGGCGTAGATGGTTTTATGGCTAGTCCGCCATCTTATGTAAAACCTACCCAACACGGGATTTATAAGCATTTTGAAGCATTGCATGAAGCGTGTAATCTACCTATTATGTTATATTCAGCTCCAACTAGAAGCGGAGTAGATTTTTCTGATGAGACAATATTGAGACTTAGCAAGCTACCGCGTATTTTAGCATTAAAAGATTGTGGCGTAGATTTAGAACGTCCATTGCGGATTAGAGCAATAGTTAAAAAGGATTTCAATATTTTAACCGGTAATGATGAAGTAGTTTTAGCTTTTAATGCACAAGGCGGAGTAGGGTGGACTTCTGTAGCTTCTAATATTGCTCCCGATATGTGTAAAGAGCTATTAGAGAAGTGGTATAAGAATGATACTAAAGGAGCATTAGAAATCCATCAGAAATTACTGCCTTTATATAAAGTATTATTTGTAGAATCTAATCCGATTCCGATAAAATATGCTGCACATTATTTAGGTTTATGTGAAAATGAAATTAGACTCCCATTAACTGAAGCAAGTGATAGTGCTAAAAAACAAATTGAAAACATTATAACATCACTATCCATAAAATTATGACCGAGTATAAGAAAGTTATTGCACAAAATAAGAAAGCCCTTTTTAATTATTTTATTGAAGAAAGATTAGAAGCAGGTATTGTGTTAAAGGGTAGTGAAGTACAGTCTCTGCGTCAAGGCAAAGCTTCTATAGAAGAGAGCCATGCGGCAGATACCGGACATGAGGTATTTTTATATAACTGCCATATTGCAGAATATAAGAAAGCGAATAGATTTAATCATTCTACTCGTAGACCGCGTAAATTATTGTTGCATACTAAAGAGATAAAGAAAATTATCAGTAGAATTAGAATAAAAGGCTATACGCTAGTAGCTCTTTCTATGTATTTTAATAAAAAAAATAAAGTGAAAGTTGAACTTGGTATTGCTAAAGGTAAGAAATTATATGATAAAAGAGGATCAATTAAAGAAAAAGACTGGAAAAGAGATCAGAGCAGATTAATAAGACAGAAGTAAAGAATTTGGTTGTGTGGGTTTGACGTACTCGGTGTTATCTAGTTTGCTTGTACCTGCTTTGTTGCATAGATACTAAATCGTCATTGTGAGCAGCCGTAGGCTGCGTGGCAATCTAGAAAAAATAATAAAAAAATTCTGTAAATCAGAATTTTTTACTGGATTGTTTCGTCAATTGCTATGCAATTTCCTCACAATGACGGATAAACCGATCTATGCAACAATGTCTTCCAGCCTTTGCGGGAATGGCATAGATATGCAATAAAGTAAAAACTATATAAAATTTTTAAAAAGGTATTTATGCAGCATATTATAGGTAAAATATTAGTTATATTTGTAATTGTTATAGGAGTTTTATTTGTTTTCAAAACAATGAAAACTTATTCTACAAATCCGGTTTCCGTGGAGGTTAAACAAAGCGAGGATGCAAGGAAATGTGAAGAGGAAAGAGTCCAAGAAATAATCAAAGATTATTTGCTTAAAACTCCGGAAATAATAATAGAATCAATAGAAGGGTTGCAAAAACGTAAAGTACAGGAAAATGAGACTAAAGTTAATAACTATCTAAAAGATAATAAGTTAGGTATTGAAGATAGTACAAGCTTTCCTGTTATAGGAAATAAAGACGGTGATGTAACAATAATTATTTTTTATGATTACAATTGTTCTTACTGTAAGAAAGGTGATGTTTCTATAAATGAATTATTGCAAAATGATTCAAAAGTTAAAGTTGTATTACGACCGCTCCCTATCCTTGGAGATGCTTCTGAATATCTTGCAAGAATAGTTTTAGCCGTTTATAAGGTTAATCCAAGTAAATTTAAAGCTGTTCATGATGAATTAATAAAAATAAGAGATGTTTCTAAGGAATCTATAAAAGAATTATTAACTGAGAATGGCTTAAATACTATAGAAATTGAAGAAATTGCCGATAGCAATGAGACTAAAGATTTAGTTACTCAAAATATGAAAATAGCTAGAAACCTTAGAATCCAAGGAGTACCTGCGTATATAATTGATTCAAAATTAATACCTGGGTTAATAGATTTCCCACAATTACTAAATATAGTTAAAGAAATTAGGGATACTCGGTCCATTTCACAAATTGGCGGTGTCGTCTAGCAAGATCTGCGGTGCTCACGTATTAAGTATACGCTCCGCTCCTCGCGACTTGCAGACTCCTTGCTCTTTTTGAAATGGACCGCCGTATCCGTGAGCGTTCACGGTTGTTCAGTTTTTTAATATTTAATATAAATTATTGTTGCATGGCTCGGAAAACCCGTTCAGTGTCATACCTGTGGTCAAGCCACGAAGGTGACAGTGGTGAAACTGATCCACACAACAAAGCTAAGTCATTGCAGGAATGACATCGATTGCTATTGAATAACTTTAGCCTTTATTTAGTAAATCCAGCATAGTTTTACCGATATCGGCAGGGGATCTAGTGATAGTTACGCCGGCACTTTGTAGAGCTTCAAGCTTATCTTCGGCACTTCCTTTTCCTCTGGTAATAATAGCTCCGGCATGTCCCATTCTTTTACCAGGAGGTGCTGTAATACCTGCAATAAAGCTCACAATAGGCTTCTTGATTTTTGATTGTTTGATAAAGTCGGCTGCATCTTCTTCCGCATTACCGCCAATTTCACCGATCATAATCATTGCTTTTGTTTCATCATCTTTCAAAAATATCTCAATACAATCAACAAAATTAGTGCCGTTAACAGGATCGCCGCCAATACCGACGCATGTAGATTGTCCAAGCCCTACGGCTGTTGTCTGTGCTACTGCTTCATAAGTTAGAGTACCTGATCTTGAAATAATACCTATCGTTCCTCTTTTATGAATATGCCCAGGCATAATACCGATTTTACATTCACCCGGTGTGATAACCCCAGGGCAGTTAGGACCGATTAATCTAGTTTTAGAACCGACTAAAGCACGTTTTACTTTCACCATATCAAGTATCGGAATTCCTTCCGTTATACATACTACTACTTCAATTTCAGCATCGATTGCTTCTAATATCGAATCAGCGGCAAAGCCAGGCGGAACATATATAACGCTCGCATTTGCACCGGTTTTTGCTTTTGCTTCATGTACGGTATTATATACGGGTAAATCAAGGTGAGTATGACCGCCTTTGCCTGGGGTAACACCGCCAACCATGTTAGTGCCGTAAGCTATCGCTTGTTCAGAGTGAAAAGTTCCTTGTGAACCTGTAAAACCCTGACAGATAACTTTTGTTTTTTTATTTATTAATATTGCCATGTTAAATAATTTTTATTGTTTTTATTGTACTTTGATGTCATCCCGCGACTTGATCGCGGGATCCAGTCCTTTTTTAATTTTTTTATGGATACCATGGTCAAGCCACGGTATGACACCAAACTGGTTTTTCGAGCCATGCAACAATGCCTGCTCGCAATGACGATTATCTACCGTATTGCCTCGACTATCTTGCTAGCCGCATCTGCTAAATCATGTGCCGGTATTATTTCTAAACCGGAATTTGATAAAATTTCTTCGCCTTTTTCAACGTTTGTACCGGCTAAACGAACCACTAATGGTACTTTTATGCCTATTTCTTTTGCAGCTGCAATAATTCCTTCCGCTATAATATCACAACGCATGATACCGCCGAAAATATTAACTAAAATCCCTTGTACTTCTTTATCAGATAAAATTATTTTTAAAGCTTCTTTTACACGCTCACGATCGGCCCCGCCACCGACATCCAAGAAATTAGCAGGCGAAGCACCGTAAAGTTTAATAATATCCATAGTAGCCATGGCAAGACCGGCCCCGTTAACCATACAGCCGATATTACCGTCCATTTTTACATAGCTAAGTCCTGCATTTGCTGCTCTAGTTTCTAAAGGATCTTCCTCATCGTGATCACGCATTGCCGTAATATTCAGATGCTTAAATAAGCCATTATCGTCAAAAGTAATTTTTGCATCTAAAGCTAATAAGTTCCCGTCGCTATTTACAATTAATGGGTTGATTTCAATTTGTGCTGCATCGGTTTCAATAAAAGCATTATAGACTGATTTTACTATTTCTTTCATCTGTTTGGCTTGGTTATCCTTAAAGCCTAACTCATAAGCTATGCCTCGCATATGAAAATCTTGTAAACCAGTTGCAGGATCAACAGAAAATTTAATAATTTTTTCCGGAGTTTTTTCTGCTACTTCTTCAATATCAACTCCTCCTTCGGTAGAAGCTATGAAAGTAATACAGCTAGCCGATCTATCAAATACTATACTGAAATAATATTCTTTTAAAATATCATAACCTGATTCAATATAAAGACGATTTACTTTTTGTCCTTGAGGCCCTGTTTGATGCGTTACTAAATTAATACCAAACATGTCATGAGCAACTTTCTTGGCTTCTTCTTTACTCTTAACAACTTTAACACCGCCTGCTTTACCTCTGCCGCCAGCATGTATTTGTGCTTTAACCACATATACTTCCGTATTTAACTTATCTATGGTTTCATTAATCCTTTCGGTTTTCGTAACAACTAATCCGGTGGAAGTAGGTACGCCGTATTTTCTTAAAATCTCTTTTGCTTGATATTCATGAATATTCATTTTAAATAATTTATTTGAATTGTTATTAATTTTTATGGATAAGATGCATTCTTAACTTCTCAGACTATTTCTCTATCAAAGCTTATAAAACTATTAACACTGTTTGCTTCTCCTTCAGCAATAATTATATAATCAGCAAAACCTGCTTTTCCTTTAATATACTTGCCTTAGCTGCAGATATTATTATCTCTTGGTTGCCAACAACAAAACCGGAATTATCAATAAGATTCATAACTGCTTCATAAATTTCTTGCCGAGTAAATTTTTTAACTTTTAATATTCACACAAACTCAAGTATTGCATATGAAGAAATAAAAATTTTATGTTTAGCATTATTTTTTAGGAAATTTTGAGCAGCCTTAGACTGTATCTCGTCGTCTTCAAGGAAAGTACGAGTTAAAATATTAGTATCAATTCCTATCATTTTCTATAACCGCAATACTGATAGCTTCATCTATATCAGCTGGACCATTTTTGGCTTTATGTTTACCTTTGCCAAAAAAACTGTAAATATCTTTTTTTATAGGAAGCAGTTCTAATGTGTCATTTTTTTTGTAATTAATTATCAACTCAGAGCCTGAATGTAAACCAAGTTTATTTCTGATATATTTAGGTATAACTACCTGTCCTTTAGATGGGACTACTACTCTGGTACTTTTGCTCATAATACTAATATGGTAAGTGATATGATCTTACTTTGTATATAAAACACAATTTATTATATGTCAATAAGTTTATAATTAGGCTACTCATTCCACATTCTTTTTAGTACGTTATCTTTTCTAATAAAGTGATGATATAACGCAGCTAGTATATG
This sequence comes from Rickettsia asiatica, assembly GCF_007989425.1. Taxonomy (NCBI): domain Bacteria; kingdom Pseudomonadati; phylum Pseudomonadota; class Alphaproteobacteria; order Rickettsiales; family Rickettsiaceae; genus Rickettsia; species Rickettsia asiatica. Next base: position 588,425 of record NZ_AP019563.1, on the reverse strand, counting down.
CAAAATAATTAAGGCAGTAAATAACAAAACAGCCTTTTTATGGATTTTCTTAAAGATTTTAGCAAATTGTAAATCTTGAACAAAAGAATTTATAGTAAACAAACCATAAAAATCAATATGATGATTTGATAAAATAGTCATTAGAAAGCCGCTTATCGGCATTAATAACATTAAAAGATATAGCAAATTTATATTAATCTTAGCGGCTTTTTTCTGCCAATCCGGCATATTGTCCGGTAGCAAAACATTAGCATTATAGAATTTCCATAAGAGCCGTATTATTACTAAAGATAAAACAACTATACCGGTTGCTTCATGTATCCCGTATAGTTGTTATTTTAAAGGAGGTGCTACGAAATTATCCATTGGGAAACCGACAATGAGCATTACTATAACTATAATACTCATGATCCAGTGAAAAAGTTTTGCAATTAAGCCGTAAGAATTTTCAGTATTTGTAAGTATAGCATGATAGTACTCTTTTGAAATTGTGATGTCATCTTTTTTGTCATTACGAGCGACTGAAAGGAGCGTGGCAATCTCATAAAGCAGGACTCCTGAGATTACTTCGTCGAACTTACAGTTTCTCCTCGCAATGACGCAGGATATCAATTCCCAACTGCCTTATCTATAATCTTTTCCGCTTCTGCACCGGTGATTTTTTCTTTATCATTTAGAATGAGATTAGCATTCTTTAAATCATCTCCTATATGTTCCGCTCTTCCTTTTAAAATCTTGGCTAAAAACTGCTCGGCAAGAGCGTAATATGAGATTCTGTTACCTGGTTTTGCAAAGCCGTGTCCTTCATCTTTGTAAAGTGCATAAACTACCGGTATATGCTTTGCTTTCATTGCGTTAACAATCTGATCGGCTTCAGCTTGCACAACCCTTACATCGTGAGTACTTTGTGCTATAAATAAAGGCTTTTTGATATTATCAACAAAATTAATCGGTGATCTTTGTCTTAAAAACTCTTTTTCTTCTTCGGTATCCCAAGGTCCTATACGTGTTTTATATATACTTAACAATGGTGTCATATAAGGAGCTTTAGATTGCACATGAGTTAATAAATTAGACATACCGACAACGTCAACACCGCAAGCAAATACGTCAGGCGTCATGGTAAGACCTACAAGCGTTGCATAACCTCCATAGCTTCCGCCCATAATACAAACTTTATCAAAATCGACTATATTACTTTTAATTGCCCAGTTAACACCGTCAATTAAATCAGTATGCATTTTACCGGCATATTCTAAATTACCGGCATTTAAGAAATCTTTCCCAAAACCGGTAGAACCACGATAATTAATACTTAAAACCGCATAGCCACGATTTGCAAGCCACTGATGCTCAGGATCGTATCCCCAGCTATCACGAGCCCACGGACCGCCATGAACGTTAATTATTAGCGGTACTTTTTTATCGGGGATATTATTTTTATCGAGCTTTACATCATTTGGAAAAGTGATATAGCTAACTAAATCAAGCCCGTCACGTGACTTGATAATCACCGGTATCATCTTAGCAAGATTATATTGTTCAAGTTCTTTACGGTTAGTAAATAAAAACTCGGCTTTTTTATTTTCTCTGTCATATTTATAAAATTTTACCGGTGCGTTATCAGCCATATAAGCAATGATCCAAGTTTTATCGTCTAACGTCCTACTATTAATAATTAAATCTCCATGATCAAGAGATTGCAAATATTTAACATCATCTTCAATATCTTTATCTAATATTTTGTATGAGACTCTATCATAGTCTACGGATACTGCTTGTGGAGTTTGTTTGATAGGATGAACTGTAAATAAGCCAATATCGGCTTTCACATCTTCGGCTAATATTTCTTCACTACCTGTAGCTAGTGTTATGGCTTTAAGTGCTGAGGTATTACGATTGCGTCCCTCTAGCATATATAAAGTTTCACCGCTAGCATCAAAACCGAGTATGGAAGTGTTGAAAGAATCTTCCATTGATATCTTAGTGAATAATTTAAATTCTCCGTCTTTTAATTCATAATATTCAACGGCTCCGTCTTTATCTAGTAAACTACCGAATCTTAGATTCAAATTTTCATCGGTTACATAATCAGTAAATCTATCATTTTTATAAATTAGTTCTTTTTCTAGAGTATCTAGATTTAATTTGTAAATATCAAAATATTCAGGATTACGGTCATTTAAATATATTAATATCTCATTCGGTTTTTTATAACTCACTCCGGCTATTCCGGCTCTCACTCCTTTTTCAGGAGTAAGTAATTTTGTTTCTTTTGTCTCTATGTTATAACTATAGATTCGATCGTTTTCATCACCGTTAAAATCTTGGGTATATAAAATATTTTTATTATTATAAGCTTTAGCATAAGACCAAATACCGCGTCCTTTGTCATGGGTTATGGCTTCTGCTTTACTAATATCGTCTGATGGTGCTAGCCAAATATTTAAGACGCTGTCCTTGGGTGCAACATATAGAATATATTTACCGTCATGGGTTAGAGAAACTCTTGCTTTATCAGGATTACCGAATAAAACTTTTCTTGGGATTATTTGATTATTATCCGTTATTGTTTGCTTTTGAAACATAAAAATACCGACACTTATTATTAATATAGTGCCTATAATATAGAAAATTTTGCTCATTACTAATGGTTTGTTAGGTTATTTAAGTAGTCATTGCGAGGAAATTACAAAGTAATTGACGAAGCAATCTCAGGAGTTATATGGTGCTTGACGAGATTGCCACGTCGATGCTACACATCTCCTCGCAATGACGTAGAATTTTATTTACACTCTTTCAATATTGCTTAAAAACCAATCAACTTTTTTGGTATTAGCATTACGTGTAAATGTCCATTCTTCTTTTAAATCTTCGATTTTGTCAACTACATTTTTACCTTGAAATAGTAATTTAATAAATATGTTGTTACCGAACATGTAAATTTCTGAATATTTTGCACTTAAAGCCGATGAGTCAAAAAAATCACCGTAAGACGGTGTGATTTTTTCAAATTCTTCCAAGTATCTTTTATCTATCAGCTCAGATAATTCTTGAATGTCTTTTTTATAAGCAGCTTCTATAATCATTTGAAAAGCAGTTTTAGCATTATTTATAAATTTAACCGGATCAAAGGAATAAAGGCGTTTATGGACTTGTTCCATTCCATCTACGACCGCAGTTATATTATGTTCCACTATTATATCTTTAAAAGCTTTAATATCTTGGACTGTTGGAATATTTTTTTCTTCTTTATTAGATTTAACTGTACTATAAGTTACGTCCTTAATAACCGGTTCGCCAAAATAAGATTTTTGCTTTGTCTGTTCCTCTTCTGAAGTAGAACCGAGAGCCGTAATTAATTTGTTAATAATAAAAAAGGCAATAACGGCAAAAATTAATAACTCTATTATTTGAGGAGACATTTTCTATTTATTTTTATTAAAAGATTATTCTTATATCTTAATATAAAAAAATAATCTTTTAAAGTTATTTAATAAAAATAAGGATTTATTTTTATTTGAGTTATACTGAAAGTTTAAAAAATAACTAAAATATCTTGATTATTTTAATTATTATGATATTTATGTTTTGTAAATGATGTTTAAACTCCATCATTGCAAAACATTTATAGCCTTTAGTCCATTTATGCTAGGGGGCTGTTGTACTAAAGCTTAATTTTTAAGCGTTTTTATAGTATAACGGATAATTATTGTTTTCAATGATTGAGTTTATCCCCTAGCACCTATATATTGTTTAGCAACTCTTCCACTTTTATAGCATTATCAAATCCGTGATCGTAATGAAATCTTATATCAGGCGAGAATTTCATATTTATTTTATTACTAATAAAATTTCTGATAGCATTTTTAGAATTATTTAATGCATCCATAATTTCATCTATTGTTAGTTTAGTATTAAAAGGCAAGAAATAACAATTAGCTATTTTTAGGTCGGCAGTAACTATAACTTTCGTAATAGTGAGAGGACAATCAAAAAGTCTGCTATCCAGCATTTTACCACGCCTTAGAATTTCGATTAATGCTTCATTTATAATGCTTGCTAATTTTTGTTGTCTATGAGAATTAGTTTTGGTTAATTTTTTCATGAGTTAAAATATATACAATTCTAGAGCATAATAGCATGCTTTTGCCAAACAACCAATACCTAAAAATTTTAGAAATTTTGTTTTAAAAAAACCGGAGAATAAGGAAATAAAGCTTCCCCAAAAAGGAAATGCCATTAAGAAAATTATAAATATCTCATATTTATAATATAGTTTCGTTAAATTTTTATGTCTTAAAATATTTTGTTCATTTTTGGAAGCATAAAAGATATTTAAAACTATTCTTCCAAAAATATAATTGACTACATTACCGCTAAGAGAAGCACAAGTAGCTACTAACAGCATTATTAAACTATTATAGCCTCCAAACATTTTCATAGAATGAAATATTAATTCATTCTGAAAACCGATAACAAGATTTGAGACAAAACTATCAACAAATAATAAACTATATGCTTCAAATTGATTCATAAATGTAATATATTGAATTTTAATTAGGGTTGTTGTATTGCTCGATCTTTTTGTTGTCACCCCATGGCTTGACCACGGGGTCCAGAAAAACAACTAAAAATACTAATAATATTAGTATTTTTAACTGGATCCCGTGATCAAGTCGCGGGGGGGATGACAGGGATGGAATCGATCCACGCAACAATGCCCGCTCGCAATGATGATTTCGGCAACCCTTACTATCTAACACCAAAATAAAGTAACCGGCAATGAAAAAGCAAATTATTTATCCTGATTTTATAGCGCGAATTTTTTCTACGGCACTTGATTTATCATTATTTGCCTTTATAGCAATCCCAATATCACAATTTTGTTCTTTTAATTTATTATGGTTGTTCTTTAATGATTATTTCCTTAGCAATAACATTAATCTTCATAATCCCAATGAAATGTTTAACTCTGTTATGAGTCAGGAATTTTATGAATATCTTAAAGCAGGAAATTTTAATAAATATATTTTGTTTAATATTTCAATTTTTACTACTAATATATTAGTAATAGGCTCATATTTCATAACGCTTTGGTATTATAAAGGTGCAACGCTTAGTAAAATGTTTTTACGTATGAAAATCGTAGATGCCGTAACATTAAATCGTCCGACTTTAAAGCAGTTAATTAAAAGATTTTTAGGATATATGACTTTTCCTATAGGTATTTTTTTCATACTTTTTTCTTCTAAAAAACAAGCATTACATGATAAAATAGCCGGAACAGTCGTTATTAAGTCTTAAATGTATAACTGATATGAATGAAACAAATGATATAGATCAACTAATTTATCTTTTTTCCAAATTACCTGGTCTTGGTAGTAGGTCGGCAAGACGTATAGTGCTTTACCTACTACAAGATAAAGATGTTAGGTTAAAAAACCTGATTAATAACCTTATAGAGATAGATAAGAAAATAGTAAAATGTGAGATTTGCGGTAATTTAGATACTGCAAATATTTGCCATATTTGTTCTTCTGAATATAGGGACAAGTCGGTTATTGCCGTCGTTGAAACCATAGCTGAATTATGGGCAATGGAGCGTAGCGGTAATTTTAAAGGTTTATATCACGTACTCGGTCATAATTTATCGGCAGCTAGTAGGCAAAACCCTAGTATACTTCAGTTACCTGAACTACTTAAAAGATGTTTTGCAGAAAATATTAAAGAAGTTATTATTGCTACTAATTCTACTTTAGAAGGTCAGACTACTGCTTATTTTATTACAGAATATTTAAAAGAGCATCCTGCTAGAATTTCTCGCCTTGCTAGCGGTATACCTATCGGAGGTGAACTTGATTATTTAGATGAAGGTACTTTATCTGCCGCTATTAACCTACGCCAACCTTTTGAGTAAAAATTAACAATTTTATTAAAGTTATAGCGAATCTTGATGAAATTCTAGATGATATTCGCCGGCAAATTTTATTACATCATTATGATTCCCTTGATGATCAAAATTTATCAGTAATTCACTGTGTTCGTTTGAATGTAATATATTTGTGAATAAACGCTGGTCACCGTCAATTTTAATTTCAACTGCTTTTTTACCGATAAATTTAACGCCGTTATCCCCTTGTTGTCTATATATTATACCTTTCTTTAAGGCATTTACAAATTTATCACATTGATTCTTATCTAATTTTTCTTGTAATTTTTCACTAATTCTTCCATAACATTCAAGTCCTTGATATTTGCCTAAAGGTGTAGTGTTATTACTTGTAATTTCCCCTTCTTTATTAACTTTCCAACTGCTGTAACTAGGAATAACTTGCCCGATAGTATGAAGTAAATGTGCATTTTTGATTGATTGATAATATTCATAAATTTTTATAGGATTTTGATTTTCATACTGCTCTAGCTCTTCTTTAAGTGATAATAAACCAATATATTCCTGTATCTTTTCTTGATCATTAGCGAGCCTTACAGCTGCGAGTCCATTCTCAATGGCTTCCTGATTTTTATTATCATATTGTAAAATTTCCTCAACTTTGTTTAAAGCGAAGTCGTATTTCTTAATTGCGATTAAACAAGTGATAATCTTATTAATTTTTTCTATAGCTTGTGCTTGTGAAAAAGTAAGGTTGCTAACAAGAGCTTCTATATGAATTTGGTTAATATATTCTTCAGGATTTAATAAAAATTCTATTTCCTGGAAGATATTACTGAGATATGGAGTTATTTTATTTTTAGGTGTTTTTTGTATAAATTGTTTAGCTAATTCATATTATTTGGTATATAAGGCTGTTGTAGATAATAATGTAGAACCACTAATAGAGTTGCTAATTTTGATTAACTCATCCTTTAGGTTTTTTTTCATTCAAAATTTTCTCAGAAGTAGAATATTTATTGTATTTAGCAATATATTGAAAACATCGAAACTGTTCTTTACTATCTTTAGATAAATTGTCTTGGTTAATTAGATTTAATTTAGCTTCAGCAATTTCAGCTAAATTAAAACTCATTTCTGTCAAAATTTTTATATCTTTGGGAGCATTTTTTATTAAATGTTTTGCTTCTGTTGCCCTTTCGTTAAGTAAATAAATATTAAATAAGCTATAGATTGAATCGCTATCGTTTGGTCGATCCTTTAAAATGCGTAATAATTGCTCTTCGGCTAATGACAATTTTCCTGTATTATTATAGGCTACTGATAGATTATAACGGCAAAAATAGATGACTTTATTTTCCTGTTTTTGCTCATTGTTTACTAGATTCGCTAGTTGCGGTTCAAGTAACGTTATTATTTCATAATATTTTTTGGTAGCAAGCGATATTTCAGAAAAAGAGCTTAGAATAGTAAAATCTTCTATATCTGCTAACTGTTCAATAATATCAGGTTGAAATTCAGGTTTTACAAATAATAAAATTTAGATATTTTTGATACCATTCTCCTTGAGTTTTAAGTAAATTTAAAACTATAGGTGCTGATTTAAGTATATCTTTAGCTACTTCTTCCATTAATGAAATATTCTTTTCTATTATGGCTAAACGAAAAATATTTTCCTTAGCGATAAATTTATTGATAATCTTAGCGATAGGGTTAGAAGAATTGGAGCTAGGTTTGTATTCAAAAAATATTTCTACTTTAGAATTTTTATTAATTAAAGAATTATATTCACTAATCTCATAATCTTTAAATAACTCATGATTTTTAAGTTCTTCGTAACTGTAATTTTTAATACACATTCCAATAGCTAATTTTGAGTTTTTTATTTCTTCAATAGTTCTTAAATAATTATTTTTTATATCAAAATCTTTAACTATTGCTGAGTACAATTCTATAGCTGTATTTAAGGTAATATTGCGAGTTTCAAGCGGTAACCATAAAATATGGTTATTTTCAGAAAAGTTAATAGAAGACTTTTTTGATTTCATATATAATACCTAGCTATTTTTAACAAGGCATTATACATTAATTTAATTCTTAGTCAAAAAATTATTAATATTTTTTAATAATCACCCACCGAATTGCTCTTTAATAATTCTATCTTCCAGCGTATGGTTTTTATTAAAGAGCAGTTTGATAGGCTTATCCTTAGTAGATTTAACGGTAACCCGTGTGATATTATTAAACTCCTGAAAGTCGGCAGTGGCATTTATCGGTCGTTTGGTTGTATTAAATATTTCAAATTTAATCGTAGCAGATGAAAGTAGTAAAGCACCATGCCATCTACGCGGTCTAAACGAGCAGATAGGGGTTAGGCATAGCATATTTGATTCAAGCGGTAAAATAGGACCACCGGCGGATAAATTATAAGCACTACTTCCGGCAGGTGTTGCAACTAAAGCTCCGTCTGCTACTAATTCGCTCATTCTCTCTATCCCGTTTACGTCTATTCTAAATTTAGCAGCTTGATTAGTTTTACGAAATATCGATACTTCATTAATAGCAAGTGCCGTATATATTTGACCGCTCGTATCTTCGGCATGCATAAGAAGAGGATTTAAGATAGAAACCGTACTTTCATGTATATTTTGTAATAAATTCTTGGTATCTAAAGGATTCATTAAAAAGCCGAGGCTTCCTAAATTAACTCCATAAAAAGGGATATTAAGATGCATATAGCGGTGAATATTATGTAGTAATTCTCCATCGCCGCCTATTACAATAATTGCTTCTGCTTCCTCTATTTTACAATAATTATAGAGTTTTTTTATTTCCTCTATAGCTAGATGTTTGGAATTTTGGTTATAAATCAATGCTAGTTTATTTATATTCATTCTATGAATTTCTTTTTTAATATATAGACGCTTAACTAATAATAAGTTATAAGAATACAAGTAATAAAATAAATATTAAGTTAAATTATGTCATCATTCAACATCAAAAATCATAAAAATGATCTGCTATTTGTACCGCTAGGAGGATCTAATGAAATAGGTATGAATCTTAATCTTTACCACTATAAAGGTAAATGGTTAATGATTGATTGCGGTAGTGGTTTTGCCGATGATTATTTACCCGGTGTTGATATGATAATTGCCGATAGCAGCTTTATCGAGAAATATAAAAAAGATATAGTAGGTCTGATTTTAACTCATGCTCACGAGGATCATTTAGGTGGAGTCCAATATTTATGGAATAGCCTCAAATGTCCTATTTATACTACTACTTTCACGTCAAATTTTTTAAAGATTCGTTTAAATGAATATGATTTTGCTAAAAATATAAAAATTCATGAAGTAAAACCTGGTAGTAAAATAAATCTAGATCCTTTTTCCTTAGAGATGGTGCCACTGACTCACTCGGCTCCTGAAATGCAAGCAATTATGATCCGTACGGATGCGGGTAATATTTTACATACGGGAGATTGGAAATTTGATAACGATCCGATACTTGGGAAAAAAGCCGATGAGGAGCTTCTAAAATCTTATGGAGATGAAGGGGTTCTTGCCCTTGTTTGTGATTCAACTAACGTATTTAATAAAGGAAGCTCAGGTTCTGAAGGTGATGTTAGAAAAAGTTTAGTAGATATTATAGCCGGCTGTCCTCAAATAGTGGTCGTTTCAACCTTTGCCTCTAATTTAGCACGGCTTGATACAATAATTCATGCTGCAGGGCTTGCGGGTAGAAAAGTAGTCTTAACCGGTAGAAGTTTACACCGTATGATGCTTGCTGCTCAAGAAAGCGGCTATTTTAAAGATATTGCTCCTCTCATTAGTGAGCGTGATGTTAGTAGATTTAGAAGAGAAGAATTATTAGTAATTGCTACCGGTTGTCAAGGCGAGCCTATGGCTGCAACTGCAAAATTGGCTAGTAATGCTCATCCGTCAATAAGGCTTGCTCCTAAGGATACAATGATTTTTTCTTCAAAAATTATTCCCGGCAATGAAAAGAAAATATTCAGGCTATTTAATATATTTGTTAAAGCTGGTATAGAAGTTATTACCGAGCGAGATCATTTTGTCCATGTATCAGGTCATCCATCGATTGATGAGCTACAAAAAATGTACTCTCTTATTAGACCGAATATCTGTATTCCTGTCCATGGCGAGCCGGTACATATTCATGAACATGTTAAGCTTGCTAAGAAAAATGGTATAAAACAGGCAATAGAGGTTGAAAACGGTAGCGTAGTATTGCTTGAGCCTAATAATGCGAAAGTAATGTCAAAGGTTGAAAGCGGTTATTTAGCTGTAGACGGTAATTATTTACTGCCCCTCGAATCTCCGATTTTCAAAGCTAGAAGACGTATGCGTGAATCGGGTATCGTGGTAGCATCAGTAGTAATTAATAAAAAAGGGCTGCTTGTTGCAAACCCAATGCTGTCTATGCCTGGGCTGCTTGACCCAAAGGAGGATATGGCCTTAGTTAATCTCATTAAAAACGATGTTAAAGAACTTGTTACCATTCAAAATAAACAGGCTAAAAAAGCATTGTCGGATGAACAAGTAATCGAAGCAATAAAAGGAACAATTAGGAAAACTTTAAAACAGGAAATTAATAAATCCCCTGTGATAATAGTAAATCTTGAAAAAGCTGTAGATTAGTGAAATTGTTATTGTGAGGAGGTATTGCCCGCATGGATACTGAGTCGTCATTGCGAGCGACTCAAAGGAGCGTGGCAATCTCATGAAATAATAAGAAACTCCTGAGATTGCTTCGTCAATTGCTATGCAATTTCCTTGCAATGACGATGAAACCGAGCCATACAAGAATGATATAAAACAGACCATGTTGGTACATCAAACTCATATAAAACATATGAATAAATTTAAAAATGTTGCGGTTTACGGGGGAGGGAGTTTCGGTACTAGCCTTGCTTCCTTAGCAGCACAAAACTGTAATAATGTTACTTTATTTTTACGTGATGAGGAAATAGCAAAAGAAATTTTACATAACAAAACTAACGTAAAATATTTAGGGAATATTAAATTACCTGCTCATTTACAGGCTACTACAAACTTAGATATAATTAAGGATTTTGAACTAATTATGATTGCTGTGCCATCTTACGCTTTCGATGATTCAATAAAATTGTTAAAAACTCACGGCATTTCTAAAGATAATATTCTTCTAATTGCAACAAAAGGTTTTGCCCGTAATCCTACTGAACTATTTTCTGATAGACTTAAAACCCTATTACCGCATAACTCTATAGTGTTTCTATCAGGTCCAAATCTAGCAAAAGAACTCGCTAAAAATTTACCAGCTTCAGCAAGTATTGCAAGTTTAGATATAGATATAGCAAATAAAATAGCCAATAATCTAGGTTCAAAAATTTTTACTACGAATGTGACAAGCGATATTGTGACATTACAGGTAGCAGGAGCATTGAAAAATATCTTTGCTATTAAAAGTGGAATTGATTTAGCAAGAGAGCAGGGCGAAAACGCAAGAGCAACGCTTATAGTATCTGCCTTAAAAGAAATTGCTACTTTATCGAAAACTTTAGGCGGTACAGCGTCATCTCGATCACTTGATACAAGCGAATTTTTTGAGTGTATGCAAGAGGGGGGTAATATATTGTTAGAAGCGGGAGTAGTAGGCGATTTAATACTTACCTGTTACTCTTTAGGATCACGCAATGCAAAATTTGGTTATGAGTTTGGAATTAGTAGAGATAAAAAGAAATTTTTACAAGAATATAAAGAGTTGGTGGAGGGAAGAGAAGCATTAAAATTAGTTTTAGATTTGATGAAAAAATATAATTTACACATGCCTATAATGTCCGAAGTAGCTACCTATGTCATTCCTGTATGAGGCTTGTGCGTGGATACCCAAAATCGTCATTGCGAGCAGCCATAGGCTGCATGGCAATCTCATGAAATAATAACAAACTTCTGAGATTGCTTCGTCAATTACTTCGTAATTTCCTTGCAATGACAATTGATTGTAGCTACAACAATCTCTTCATCTGTTCCTGCTCTAGCTTTTCTTCTTTGTCTAATTTATTTAAAAATTCTTTATAGAAACCGTTCGTTATATATACAAGTTCCATTTCAGGATTTAATTCAGAAGATTCAAGTATGATTAAATATTCACCATCCTTGAAAGTAACCACTTTATCATTTTCTTCTTCTAAACTATATTTATCTTTTAAGATGCTATAAAACTCTTCAAATTTATTTTTATCTATAGTTAAAATAACAGCTTCTATTACATTAAAATTATTACATATCTCTAAAGCTTTAGAGAGAATTTATTCTTTTGGTTCTATATAATAATTATATCCTTGCCAATAATTAGGTTCTTTATTGATGATTTTGTATTTTTTTGTTAGATCTATATTGGTAGTTTTATTTAATTCAAGACCAAGCGGCATAGGATTAGAATAGGTATTTAAACAAAAAAATATAATGAATAAGGATAATAGATTTTGCATAAATAATATGAAAATTTTATATTAAATTATACACCTTAAATAACATAAGATTTTTAAAATTTCAATTAAAAAATTTATTTTTGTCCAATGAAATAAAAATCTTTACAAAATTTAGTGAAAAAAAATAAAACCTCATATATTATAAGTAATTATATCTTTAGCTCATTATATGATAATCTTTAGTATAGTTTTTTTTAAAACCGTTTCGGTATTATTAAGTGTAGTAATAGGATTTTTAGCAGGTAAATATTCAAATGTTGAAAGAGATAGTATCTCTTCGTTACTATTCTATTTTATATCGCCTATAGTATTTTTTACGATACCTGCTAGTACAACCTTAACACTTTCGGCATTAAGTGTTACAGTCGTAACATTTGTAATTGCAACACTCTTATCGCTCTTTTCTTATTATTTTTTTGGTAAATTTTGGCAGGATCATACACGTAATATTATAGCTTTATCTGCAGGTACGGCAAACGGTGGATATTTTATGTTGCCTATAGCGGCGGCACTTTTTGATGATTATACATTAAGTATTTACATGATGGCTGTTATAGGAGTTAATATTTATGAATGTTCCGTCGGCTTTTATATTTGTATGCGAAGTTTTGCTAATACCACCGATAGTATATTAAAAGTAGTAAAATTACCGATTTTAAATGCTTTTTTCTTGGGATGTTTGTTTAGTTTTTGCGGTTTTACTTTACCGGATTTTTTAGATGATTTTATGTATAATATGAAAGGTTCTTTTTCAATACTCGGTATGGTAATGGTGGGTCTTGCTCTTTCTTCTCTACAAAAATTTGAAGTCGATATAAAATTTACTCTTGCTACTTTTGCTGCTAAATTTTTATTCTATCCTTTGGGAGTAGGGTTATTTATCATGTTTGATCATTTTATAACAAAATGGTATAACAATGATTACTATAATGCCTTAAAACTACTTTCCACGGCACCGCTTGCAGCCAATACTATAGTTATAGCGAATTTACAGAAATTTTACCCTGAGAAAGTTGCAACTACCGTGTTTTTATCTTTGCTTTTTGTAGTTATATATATGCCGACAATGGTCAGTATATTTTTAAGTGACTTAAATTAATAACATGATGACAATGATTTTTTTAAAACTTATTCTAAATTGGTATTAATAGATTCATATGAAAATTAATTCAATAAAAATTGGTCCCTATATTAATTTATTACCTCTTCAATATATACCGAAACATAAAATTTCTTATGTGGAATTCGGTGATCCTAAAAATAAAAATATAATAGTATGTGCTCACGGCTTAACTGGAAATGCTCATGATTTTGATAAAATGGCTAAAGAGTTGAGTAAAAATTATAGAGTAATTTCAATAAATTATCCTGGTCGCAGTGATAGTGAAAATTTTAAAAAAGCTAATCATTATAATTATACTACCTATATTAAAGATACGTTAGTCTTTTTTAAAAGACTAAATATTAAAAAACCTATTTGGCTCGGTACTTCAATGGGCGGTATTATAGGTATGGTACTTGCCAGTAAATATAAAAATATTTTTAAGGCCTTAATATTAAATGATATAGGGGCATTTATTGATGCTGCTCCTTTAATTAAAATTGGAGGTTATGCTAAACAAACGGTGCTCTTAGATGATTTGGCTAGTGCAAAAGAACATTTAAAACTTATTTATGCACAAATCGGTATTAAAGATGAAGAAGATTGGGATTATTTAATAAAATATAGCGTAATTTCTACATTTGGCGGAAAATATAAAATGAATTATGATCCTGCTATAATAAAAGGAATGAAAAATGCTAGTAACCAGGAAGATGTTAAACTATGGTCCGTATGGAATAAAATAAAATGTAGAATATTAGTAATTCATGGGATGAAATCTCAAATTTTAACAAAATCTACTATTAAAAAGATGAAAGAAACAAAAACTTTTGATCTTTATGAAATAAAATATGCTGGTCATGCTCCTTCTCTAATGAACCCTGAAGAAATTAACTATGTCAAATCTTGGTTAGAGAAGAACTCTTAATGTCGTTTCTGCGTGGATACCAAATCGTTATTGCGAGGAAATTGCATAGCAATTGACGAAGCAATCTCAGGAGTTTGTTATTATTTCATGAGATTGCCACGCAGCCTACGGCTGCTCGCAATGACGATTTGGTATCCATGCAGGCAATGACGGCTTGGATATCCGCACAATAATGTAAAGTTAAATTAATAAATAATAATTATGAAAATTACTACTAAAGTACTAATAATAGGTTCAGGTCCTGCGGGTCTAAGTGCCGCTATTTATACAGCTAGAGCCGCTCTAAAACCAATATTAATTAATGGTATGCAGCCAGGTGGGCAGCTTACGATTACCACCGATGTTGAGAATTATCCCGGATTTGCGGAAACGGTGCAAGGACCTTGGCTTATGGAGCAGATGTCTATGCAGGCTAAAAATGTCGGTACAGAAATTATTAGTGATTACGTGGAAAAAGTGGATTTATCAAAGAGACCTTTTAAAATATTTACCGGAGCTGGAAATGAGTATGAAGCAGAAAGTATAATCATTTGTACCGGTGCAGAAGCAAAATGGCTTGGTATAGCTTCAGAGCAGGAATTTCGTGGTTTTGGTGTTTCAGCATGTGCTACTTGCGATGGTTTCTTTTTTAAGAATCAAAAAATAGTTGTAGTAGGGGGAGGAAACAGTGCAGTAGAAGAAGCTTTATACTTAACCAATCATGCTAGCAAAGTTACTATAGTGCATAGAAGAGATAGTTTTAGAGCTGAGAAAATATTGCAAGATCGATTATTTAAAAATCCTAAAATATCGGTAATTTGGGATCATATAGTAGATGAGATTGTAGGTAGCAATAAACCAAAATCCGTTACCGGAGTTAAGATTCAAAATGTCCACACCAAAGAGATTAGTTTAGTGAATTGTAACGGTGTATTTATAGCTATCGGGCATGCACCGAATACGGGGCTATTTACCGGACAAATTGCAATGGATGACGATAATTATATTATCATGAAGTCAGGCACGACTAGAACTAGTGTAGAAGGTGTTTTTGCTGCTGGTGACGTTCAGGATAAAATTTATAGACAAGCAGTAACTGCTGCAGGTAGTGGCTGTATGGCGGCTCTTGAGGCTGAAAAATTTTTGAATAAATAATAAATTTCCTAAAAAAAGAAACAGGCGTACAAGAATTTATTAAAAAAATTAATAAATTCTTGTATTGAAAATTATAGCAATATAATCTTTCTTTCTAATTTTATAAAATAGAGAGGAATTATGCCTATACAACACTTAACTTCAGAGAAAACATGGGAAATTTTTTTAAAAGCTATAGGAGCAGAGATAGGAGTTACAAAGGTAACTTATAATAAAGTCATTTTTAAAACAACTTTTAAAGACTTAGAACATTTTCATACATTATTAGCATCCCCTGATGAATTAAAGAAGAATGTGATACATGCTTTATTTTAAAGATAATAAGGAGAATATAG
This sequence comes from Rickettsia asiatica, assembly GCF_007989425.1. Classification (NCBI taxonomy): domain Bacteria; kingdom Pseudomonadati; phylum Pseudomonadota; class Alphaproteobacteria; order Rickettsiales; family Rickettsiaceae; genus Rickettsia; species Rickettsia asiatica. Next base: position 572,534 of record NZ_AP019563.1, on the reverse strand, counting down.
TAGAATCTGAACTATACAATGCGGATACTTCAGATATAGAAATAGGAGAGTTATTTTATAAGCTAGTAGATGGTGACCTTATAACAGAGTATGGTTTGTCTAAAATTTTAGAAACAACAAGATTAGAAGCTGAATTTAATAAAGAATTATTAACTGTTGAGATTTAACTCTCTTTTGGAAATCCAATAAAACATAAAATGGATGAATCCAAACTTTAGACATTACAAGCCGTTATAAGTGATGAAAATAAATTATCAAAAATTTTAACAGGCGAAGCAACACCGGCTACGGGTTATACCTATCCACCTACTGAATTTTCTAAATTAATATCCCAAATTATTTCTCATAAAGAAAATAATAGCTTAACTTTTACTCTAAATAACAGTGCAGCAATGCAAGCCGTTCAAGCTTATAAAGTTGACGGTAAACCACCTATTATCGCTTCTAATTTGGAAGGCGGATTTATCCTAGATAAGCAATATTTATTAAAATATTTATTTCCGATATTTAACGGTTTTGTCTGGCAGGAAGACGGTAAATTTCCTATTATGTTTTCTTCGAAAGACCCAGAATATCTAAATACTAATAATAATCATGAAATTACTTTATTAATAGATATTAGCGGTAGTATGAAATATACTTTTAGTGATTATAAAAGTAATATACAAAAGATACTAGCTAAATTAGTTGAGATCCCTAATTGGAAAATTAATATAGTTTCATTTAATGATCAATCTAGCATGGAATCTTTTTCTGATAAGGAAAATTCTATTGAAGATATTAAGAAATATGTAGAAACGTTAAATGCTGATGGATATACAAGATTATATGGTACCGTAAGATGCTTTAGAATTATTGAAAGAAAAAATAGATATACATTCTACTATTATAGTATTTACTGATGGAAAGAACTAAGGAACTGACTGTAATACAACACAACAAGAGGTTATAGATTCTGCAATCGCTGTAATACAAAATCCTCAATTTAAGGTGGATTTACTCATATCAGTTTAAGAGATCCTAATGATATGAAACAGCTTGAACAATATATTGACAATATTGAGCAAAAGGTGGTTATTTGGAAAATATTAGGAGAACAATTAAATTTGATAACACGAGTACAAGAAGATGTGTTTTTATTGGAGATAAAGTAGATACCGATAAAGAAATTACATTTTCTAAAGACGATCAATGATTCACGATTGGAATAGAGGAGTCTGATACAGATATTGTCAGCGTGGTAAGAAGTTGTTACGATGAAGCAGCGTAAGTAATATTATTTTTTTAAAACTAAGCTTTATTGTATGATTCTAAAATTATGATAAACTCACTAATGTCATTCTTATAGAGTATTGTTGCGTGGTTTGGTTTCACCATTGTCACCCCGTGGCTTGACCACGGGATGACATCGAGTGCGTTTCTCGATCCATGCAGGAGAATGACGTTCGTAGCATAACAAATAAAGGGTCATTAATACTATTGGGGGATATATGAACTTACTTAAAAACATTACGGGAAAGAATTATATAAGCGGTAAATTTGTAGAGTTCAGGAAGCAAATATCCGTTATTAATCCTTCGACCTTAAAAGAAATTGCTACAGTTCTGAATTTGGGATTATCTGAGATTAATTCAGCGATTAATAATACGGTGACTACTTTTTCTTCATGGTCACAAAGTTCATTTGAAGAGAGAATAGTGATTCTTAGAAGATGGTATAATTTAGTAATCGAAAATATTGATGAGTTAAGTCATATATTAACGCTAGAGCAGGGTAAAGTACTTGCTGAATCAAAAAAAGAAATTCTATATGGATCCTCTTTTATTGATTGGTATACATATGCTATACATAATATTCATTCGACTATCAAACCCGGTAATAGTAAAACTCATAAAATTATTACGCAATATGAGCCTGTAGGACCATCTGCTGCTATAACTCCTTGGAATTTTCCAAATACAATGATTACTCGCAAAGTAGTACCTGCAATAGCTGTGGGTTGCAGCGTTATATTAAAACCGTCAAGTCTTACGCCTCTATCAGCGCTTTAGTACTTGCAAAGTTTGCAAGCGAAGCCGGCTTGCCTGCTGGAGTATTTAACGTAATTATAGTTCAGATATTATAGGTAAGGCTTTTTATGAAGATTTTAGGCTTCGGAAATTATCATTTACCGGTTCTACGAATGTCGGTAAAATTCTATATAAAGCTTCTGCAAATACCGTAAAGTGTTTATCTTTGGAACTTGGCAACAATGCTCCTTTCATTATAACTGCAGATAATAGACATCTTCCCAAACCAGCTTATAGAGAAGAATTTAAAGGAGACACAGAATGCAGAACCGCAGCGTACAAAGAAGTACGTGAGGATGCGAGTACCGGATCGACGTATAAATTACCTCTAAAAGCGAAGTTTGGGAAGATGTCTAATGATTTGGAAAAAGTAGCAAATGATTTAGTAATCGCTAAAACTAGAAATAGCGGGCAGTCTTGTACTTCACCTAATAGGATATTTATAGAAGAATCTATATATGAATATGAAAAATTTATAGCAATTCTAAAGACTAAGTTTACTAAGCTTAAAGCCGGTGACGGATTTGATAAGACCTCAGATACAGGTCCATTAATTAATCACGCTGCTATAGAAAAAATACAAAAGCTACTCGTTGATGCATAAAATAAAGGAGCTAAATTAATTTGCGGCGGTAAAGCTGTTGATAATCTTATTGAGCCTACTATTATTATTGACTGTTTGGATAATATGGATATCTTTAGAACAGAAATATTCGGTCCGGTGGTTGCGTGCTATAAATTCCAAGAGCTAGAAGAAGTAATAGAACGTGCAAATAATACCGAATACAGCTTGCAAGGATATGTATATTCAAATAATATATCCGTGGCACAAATGATAGCGTCTAAGCTTGATTTTAGTATGGTATCGATTAACAACCCGTTACCTGCAAATGCAAAAGCACCTTTTGCAGGACGTAAAGCTTCAGGTTTTGGAGTTGAAGGGCTCATTTGAAGGGATATTTGAATATCTAAATACGAAATATATAAATTTACAGAATTAAGAATGTTATTCCTAGCTGAAGGCAGTGTTGCCTGCATGGATACCAAATCGTCATTGCGAGCGACTAAAAGGAGCGTGGCAATCTCAGGATTTTTATACGAGATTGCTTCGTCAAAATTTTCAATTTTTCCTCGCAATGACGATGAAATCGATCTATGCACGGAATTACATCAAAATATAAGAAGTACATGCATAGTAATCTTCCTAAAATCTCAATAGTTCTACCGGTTTATAATAGAGAGAAGCTATTACCTTTTGCTATTGAGAGCTGCCTTAATCAAAGCTTTAAAGACTTTGAGCTTATTATTATTGATGATTACTCAAAAGATAATAGCGTTATAGTAGCTAGGAAATATGCAGAGCAGGATTCACGTATTAAGGTAATAGTAAATGAGACTAATAAAAGATTACCAGCAAGTCTTAATATTGCTTTTAAAGAGGCTAAGGGGGAGTATTTTACTTGGACTTCCGATGATAACCTTTTCCATGAAAATGCTTTAGAAAAAATGGTTAGAGTGCTTGATAATTCGCCGGATATAGGGCTTGTCTATACCGATTATACCTTGATCGATGACCAGGGTAAAGTAGGAGCAAGGCTTTATCAAGAACCGCCTGAATTTTTACCCATTAGAGATTGTGTCGGAGCATGTTTTCTATATAGAGCAGAGTATGCAAAGCAAGTAGGCGGATATAATGAAAATATGCAGTTAGTTGATGATTATGAATATTGGCTAAGGTTGGGACTTATTACGAAATTTGCTCATATACCTCAGTCTTTATATTTCTACCGAGTGCATGATCAAAGCTTAACAATAGAGCGTAAAGTAGAAGCAAAACAGGCAAAAAGAGCTTTAAAAGAATTATTTAAAGATAAATATATTATTCCAGATCGAGTTAAACCTATAAATGATTTATATAATTGGTTTATTGAAGATAGAAATTTAATCTCTTATTTTAGGTTATTTAAAATAATTATTTGTAGTCCGATAATTACTATTTCTTATATTATTAAAAATCTGAGAAGAATTAGGTGATATTTTAGAACAGTGTCACCTAGTTCGTGATCACGGGGTCTAGTCTTTTTAAATTTTTTTATGGATACCATGGACAAGCCACGGTATGACAGGTGCAATGCAAAATCAAGATTTCATACATACATTAAATCCGCAACAGCAAAAAGCAGTTCTTCACACTGAAGGACCGCTTTTATTGCTTGCAGGTGCAGGGACAGGTAAAACGAAAGTATTAACCTCAAGAATAGCTAATATTATTCACCAAAATTTAGCCTCACCTCAAAATATTCTAGCCGTTACTTTTACTAATAAAGCTGCTAAAGAAATGGCTGAAAGAGTTAATAGTCTAATTAATTGCTATGGTCTTAATATAGGCACTTTCCACTCAATGGCAGCTAGGATATTACGTGACCAGATTGAGCATTTAAATCTTGGTTTAAATAATAGATTTACTATTATTAGTCATGATGATCAATTAAAACTAGTTAAAGATATAGTAAAGCTAAAAGATATCGATACTAAAAAATATGCTCCTAAATTAATACATATCATAATTTCGAGATGGAAAGATCAAGGATTATTACCAAGTAAACTATCAGCATCAGATACTAATTTACCGCTGCAGAGGGTGGCAAAACTTGTATACGAAGAATATCAGAAAAATTTACTTATTTCTAATGTTTTAGATTTTGGAGATTTGCTACTTTATAATAATGAGCTTTTTATTAAAAATCCCGAAATACTAAGATATTACCAAGAAAAATATCGATATATTTTAATCGATGAATATCAAGACACTAACGTTGTCCAGTATTTATGGGCAAGAATGCTCGCAAGTTTATATAAAAATATCTGCTGTGTAGGGGATGATGATCAATCTATCTATGGTTGGCGAGGAGCGGAAGTCGGTAATATATTACGCTTTGAAAAAGATTTTGCAGGTGCAACGATTATTAAATTAGAGCAGAATTATAGATCAACTTTGCCGATACTTGCTGCTGCTTCCAATGTTATCAATAATAATAAAAACCGTCACGGTAAAACGTTATGGACGGATAGGGAAAGCGGTGAAAAGATAAAAATTATCTCTTGTTGGAGTGATAAAGAAGAAGCAAGATATATAGCCGGCGAAATAGATAAGTTAGTGAGAGAAGATAGATATAATGCCGGCAATATTGCAATATTAGTACGAGCCGGATTTCAAACAAGAAGTTTTGAGGAAGCGTTTATAAATAGTGCTATGCCTTATAAAATTATAGGCGGTTTGCGGTTCTATGAACGTATGGAAATAAGAGACGTACTTGCTTATATCCGTATATCTTTGAATCAAAATGACAATCTAGCACTTGAGCGTATTATAAATGTGCCGAAAAGGGCAATAGGTGTAGCTAGCTTAAATAAAATTAGAGTCTATGCACTTGAGCGAAATATTTCTAATTTCGCAGCCATTAAAGAAATGCTAGAAATAGGTGAAATTAAAGCAAAATCATATGATGCTCTAAAAGATGTGGTTACTAAAATCGATAATTGGCATGAAAGATTTAGTATAGATGCTCCGATAAAAATTGTTAAAGCAATACTTGATGATTCCGGTTATCTTGAAATGCTTCAAGAAGAAAAAACCGAAGCAGCATTCGGTAGAATCGAAAATATTAACGAAATGCTTAGAGCTATTGCCGAATTTAACGATATTCACGATTTTATCGAACATTCAAGCTTAGTTATGGAAAACGAAGTGCTTGAAACCAATTACGGTGGCTCTGTTACTATAATGACCCTGCACGCTGCTAAAGGGCTAGAGTTTGATGTAGTATTCTTACCGGGATGGGAAGAGGGGGTATTTCCGTCTCAAAGATCTCTAGACGAAGATGGCGAAAAAGGCTTAGAAGAAGAACGCCGCATTGCTTATGTCGGCATTACGAGAGCCAAAAAAGACCTCTACATTACCCATGCGGAAAGTCGAAAAATATTTTATGAAATAGTCCGCTCTTACCCTTCAAGATTCATAACCGAAATCCCTGATGAAATTACGATTAGAACCTCTTCTATGAAAAAATACACTTCCTTTTACAACTTTTAATTAATTTTCATTCATAAATTTTAAATTGGTTTGCATTCTTTAACTAATGATTATCTAATTTAATTAATAATAATTAATAGAGGAAATGATATGCCAAATGCCAACGAAATAATGTCTGGTCTAACTTCAGTAATTAGTGCAGTAGATATATATAGTAGCAGAATCATTGAAAGCAATCCTGTAAATAAAATTTTAACAAGTTATGATGCATTCCTTGGAGCAGTAGCACAAGGAAAAGATGGAATCAGAAATTACTTACCTTCAGAGGAAATTAATTCATTAACAGATAATATTAATAAACCACTAGAAAATGTATAAAATTGGAAAGATCGCCCTTAAAACAAGCTAAAATGAAATTTACAGCTGCAAATTTAGAAGCTTCTTTAAAAGGTTTTGAGCTACCTTTAGAAAAGAATACGGCATTTGATAATTTGTCTTATGCCGGGTTAGAGGAAAAAGAAGTTTTAGAGAAAGCCATACCCGCAGTAAAAGAAGCTATAATTAAATTAAACGGTGAACATGTTTCTAGAGAAGAATATGCTCAAGCAGTTATCAATGAAACTTTGAATAATTTAAAAAAAGATCCAGAAATTTCTGCTGAATCACTTAAAAAATATGAGAACTTTATTACCCAAGGTGATAAAAGTAAGAATCTTGTTAAGGGAGAATTTCAGCCGGCAATAATTCCAGAAAAAACTGATCAACTTGTGGAAGAGGCTATTAAAGCTGCTAATAAAGCTAAAGAAGCAATGAATAAAAATACGATAGAAGCAGAACAAATAACTATAGAGAATCCATATTCAGCTATAGATAATAAATTAAATCCTAATAATGGTAAGTTTGCAAATGATAATTTAAAAATTAAAATTGAAAAGGATTTTGCTCCATTACTTGAGAGCAACAACCCAGCACTTGCTAACGGTACCAAAACAGCATTAGCAGAATTAGATCCTAAATATTTAGCAGAAGCAAAAGAAACTATAGCACAAGAATTACAAAAAGCAGCCAAACTTAAGATATGGCAAAGAATAGTAAAAGTTTTTACTGGTACGGATTATGCACAAAAAAATATGGATAAAGCATTAACTAGCTTAAAAGAAGAAAGTAATAACTTTACAAATTTTCAAGGAAATATAAGACCAGAGCAGAATAAAGGAACCAATATTGTAAAGCAAAATCAAATAATAACCCAAAGCTATAAATCCCCTACACTAATTCCATCTCAATCTCACGCTGAGAGAGTTAATAATAAGTAGAAAGAGTGAGCAAGCACAAGGGCGTGATAGGTAGTGATTGATAGGATAATAAGTTGCAAATTATAAAATTGAAATATTTAATATATCAAATATTTCAATAATTAGTAACCTCTTCTATGACAAAATACAATTCCTCTTATAAGTTTTAATTAATTAACAGAGTAAGTAATTATGTCGAAAGAACATTTAGAAGGCAATATTCTTAGTCCAGAAGTGCAGAATTGATTCATAGATCAAAAAACGATTTAAAGAAGAGATAGTAGAAGAGTTAGTCAAGATAGGGGAAGCAAGCGAGAACAAAAAAATAGATATAAAGGATCCTAGAGTAAAAGATGCTATTACGAGTTTGATAAATGCTGAACCTGATAAGAATGAAGAACCAGCAATGGGTGCAAAGCCAGTCTTAAGTATAAATTCCACTATACAAAATATCCAAGAAAATATTTCCAAATTTGTTAAAAAAAACCCGAACCTGCAGACTACTTTAAGGAGCTACAAGAAGAAATGAGTGATTTACCTAAAAAAGTAGAAATGCAGTATTCTACTCAAGAAGGTATTGATGTTGCTGTAACAAAATTTAGAAATACCTTCTAGTTTAGTAACACCAATGTTAAGGGATCCAACATTACTAGCACCATTGAGTAATGCTATTATGGAAAATGCTATAGAATGTTTTGGCAACAAACCACAACGCGTAATAAATGATAAGAAATTGAAATCAAAAGAAAATATTGATAAATTTACTAAATTAGTAAATCAAGGTATGCAAAGTTTTGCTGTGATTCAAGAAAATTTAAGTCCAAATATTAGTATAGAAGAAAATAAAAAAGTTGCATCAGCGTTATTACCGGCAATAAGTAAACTACCGCCTGAAAAAATGACAGAGCAAGGTAGAGAAATTATCAAGAATTTTGCCCCATTACTTGAGAGCAAGCACCCTGCACTTGTTAATGGTGCTAAAAAAGTATTATCAGAGCTAGATCCTGGATATTTAGCGGAACACGGAAGAGGAGAAGATATAGCATTAGAATTATAAAGAGTAGCCAAACCTAAGCTATGGCAAAGAATTAGTAGCAGTTGTTACCGGTACGGATCATGCACAAAAAAATATAGATAAAGCATTCGCTAACTTTAAAGAAAGTAATAGTCTACATATAAAAATGAAAAATTTGCCAAAAGAACTACTAAAAGAGCAAGAAGCAAAACAAAAGCAAGATAAAGGCATCAATATTGTAATAGAAAGAAAAGAGCAAAATAAAACAATACCCAAGGCTATAATAAGTCCTCTATATCAACTCCTACCGGCTCATCTTTTGCCGAATCTGTTAAAAAAAGTAGAGAGAGTAGGCAACGGTCAGGGCATAGTAAGTAGTGATTTATATGATAATATAGTTGCGAATTTTTAAGAAATTTGATAATTTGGTTCATTATATCAAATAACTTAATAATGAGTATTATATGGCAGAGATTATAACTAATAGAGATAATACTATTGAAAAAATTAAAAAAAATGATGAAGTAATTGAGATATCGGCTGCAGTAAAAGGAAAAATAGTTGATATAAAAAACGTAGATAGTAGATTAGATACTTTGAATAAAAATATTGTTACTCTCGATCCTATTCAACAATATTTACAATCTGAAGAATATATTACTAGTACACTTGAAGTTCTTGCCAGTAAAATTATTAGTGAAGTTGTAGAAAATAAAGATGTACAAAAATTAGTAGATAACCTGCATATCAATTTAGGACAAGATATAAAACTAATACCTAGTGCAGCAGATAAGCTAAAGTTTGATGTCGCAAGGGCTGAAGCAGCACTTAAGGGTTTTATACTTCCTCTAAATAAAGGAGGACCTTTTGATGAATTATCATTTATGGGTGTAGAAAATGAAGAAGAAATCTTTGCCAATCCTATAAGAGCAACTAAAGAAGCATTAATAGCCATAAGCGGAAAGGCTATACCTAAAGAGCAATATGCACAGGCTGTAAAAGATAAAGCTATAGAAATTTTAAAACAAGATCCTAAAAACACTCTGGAAAAACTTGAGAAATATGAAAAATTTATTATTCAAGGAGATAAAAATCAGAAATTTGATGAAGATAGTAAGCGGTTTATCCCAAGAGTAAATCAATTATCTCAAGCGGAATTTAAGGAATTACAAAAGGCAGCCACTAATACGGTGCAGCAAATTAGTAATAGATTAGAAAAAAATAATAAAATTAGTAAGCAATTAGAACAAACTATTATACTTACTAACTCATCAGGCATAAAGAATCCTGAAGTAATAATAAGGGAATTAAATAAGTTAGATTCTACTTATCTAACTGAAAATAGTACTAAAATAGCCACTGAATTAAAAGATATTAATGATAGAGGTACTTCTTTATGGGAAAAATTTAAGCAGATATTTACAGGTAGAAATTATTTGGAAGAAAGATTAGGAAAAGTTATAGATAAATATATTACTCTAAGTGATGGATATGTAGTGAAGACAATTAATGATAAAATCTTTTCAAACGCTTTAACAAATCCTAAAATTGCTGAAGGTCTAACAAAATTTTTGAATGAAAATAAAGATAAAGCAGCAACTAATCCTGAATTTAAAAATTTAATTCCTGTTACGGGTGAGCCTATTATAGTTCAACCGCAACAAGTTAATAATTTTAATTTAGCAGAATTAAGAAAAATCAATCCAATAGCATTTGATAAAACCATATTTGAAGATTTAATAAAACTAAGAAGTTCTAATATAAAATCTCCGCAAACTACTCCTACTGCTTCTACTAAAAATCAAGAAGTAGTAAGAAGAAGGGGTTAAATTTTAATATTAGACTTTTGATAAAATTTCCGTCATTGTGAGGAAATTACGGCTTTGTTGCATGGCTCGAAAAACGTACTTAATATCATTCCTGCTTTCGCAGGAATCTAGATTTTTTATTGTCATCCCGTGGCTTGAGTACGGGATCTTGTATTATAAGTTGAGTCCTAAGATACCGCAATCAAGTTGTGGTATGACATTAAAGATTACTAGATTCCTGCGAAAGCAGGAATGACATCAGAACCTAAAGATTTAGGTGAGATGCTTAAATACTCCTCTTTCCATAGCTCGTTATAAAGAATAGGGTCGATGTTACCGCCTGAGATTAGTACTAGTAACTTTTGAGGTTGGGATTGCATTTTTAAAAAATTTATTACTGAAACCATATTTATACTGCTTGACGGCTCGCATATTACTTTAAGTAAATGAGTAAGCCACGCCGTCCAGTAATATATTTCATATTCATCTGCTAAATAAAAATGATCTAGCTTTTTTAAATACTCAAATGTACGAGCCGATACGTTCAAGGTTTTAAGACCGTCCGCAATAGTATTCGGAGCATAGTTAAATCTATATATTTTATTATCTTTAACCGATAAATAAGCATCATTAGCCGTAAGCGGTTCTGAACCTATTAACAAACTTGTCGGTGATATTAATTCCTTGGCAAGATATGATCCGGAAATTAAACCGCCGCCGCCGCAAGATGCAAAAATAGCATTAGGACTAAAGCCTAGCTGCTGTAATGCTTCATAGCATAACGTGCCTGCTCCTGCTATTATAGAATCGCTATCGGAAGGATGCATATAGTAAAATCCTTGCTTTTCATCTTCTTTTGCTCTTTCTTCCGCTTCTTGTCGAGTATCTGTATATATAACTTCACCGCCGTAATAAAGAGCTGCTTGCTGTTTTACTTTTGAAGTATTTAACGGTAAATAAATTCTTGTTTTAATACCGAATAATTTACTTGCATAAGCAAGACCGATTCCATGGTTACCAGTGCTATAACCGACTATTTTATCAGGCAATTTGCCTTGCTCTTTTAATTCTAATAAATGATTTAACACTCCTCTAACTTTAAATGCACCGGTTTTTTGTAATGATTCAACTTTAAAAAAAATCTCATGACCGAGCATCTCATTTAAGCTTTCAGAGTGAACGATCGGAGTTAAATGTAGATATTGTTTTATTCTATTATGTGCAGTAGCTACATTTTGAGAGGATTGTAGTAATAAATTCATAAATATAATTAATAAAGATGGCTTGAAATAGCATTTATACTATATTATATAGTTAATAATTAGAAATTTTAAAAGGTTTTAATTGATGAATAAAAAATCCCTGCCGCTTATGGCATTACGAGATATGGTAGTGTTCCCAGGAGTAATTGCTCCTATTTTTGTGGGTAGGCAAAAATCGCTGCAAGCACTCTCTCATACTACCATTTCTGAGGAAGATAATAGTAAATATATTTTAGTAACTTTACAGAAAAAATTTGATCAAGAAAACCCTAGTAAACACGAACTTTATAACACAGCTATACTTGCCAAGATTATCCAAATAGTGAAGCTGCCTAATAATACGGCAAAAATCTTAATAGAAGCAGTAGCAAGAGTAAAGCTAAGCAATATCAAAGGCGAAGAAGCTTTTGAAGCAAATTACGAAATTATTCCGGATGAAGAAATATTTGACGTGAATAATATGCGTTCATTAGTGGATAATGCAGTACAACTATTTAGTAAATATGCGATTAATGATAAGAAAGTTAATGCGGAAATTATTGAAACCATCAATAAAGAAATAAGTAATAGCACTAATTTCATAAATATTATAAATATATTAGCTTCACATCTGATAACTTCACTTGAGGCAAAGCAACATTTATTAGAAGAGACCAGTCCTTTTAAGCGTATCACTACGGTTATTAGTATGCTTACTTCCAATATAGTAAATTCAGAAACCGAGCAAGCATTGCAGCAAAGAGTAAGAAAGCAAATCGAAAAAACACAGCGTGATTATTATCTGCACGAACAAATGAAAGCTATTCAAAAGGAGCTTGATGAAGATAAATCGGAACTTGCCGATATTGAGAAAAAAATTAAAAGTTTAAAATTATCAAAAGAAGCAAAAGAAAAAGCTGAGTCTGAACTTAAGAAACTCCGTACCATGAACCAAATGTCGGCAGAGTCGGGAGTAACGCGTAACTATCTTGAGACATTGCTTAGCCTGCCTTGGGGTAAATATGATAATAGCAAAATAGATATTAATCAAGCCGAGAAAATTTTAAATCGTGATCATTTTGGACTCGAAAAAGTTAAAGAACGAATTATAGAATATTTGGCAGTATTACAGCGTTCAAGTAAAATTAGAGGACCTATATTATGTTTAATCGGTCCGCCAGGGGTCGGTAAAACTTCGCTTGTAAAATCTATTGCCGAAGGAATGGGTAGAAAATACACTAAATTTGCTCTTGGTGGTGTTAGAGACGAAGCAGAAATCAGAGGGCATAGAAAAACTTACCTTGGATCAATGCCCGGTAAAATTTTAGGTCAACTTAAGAAAGTTAAGACTAGTAACCCTGTAATGCTGCTTGATGAAATCGATAAAATGAGTTCTGATTTTAGAGGTGATCCGGCATCCGCTTTGCTTGAGGTATTAGACCCTGAGCAGAATAGTCACTTTGTTGATCATTATCTAGAGGTAGAATATGATCTATCCAATGTAATATTTATTGCTACTGCTAACTCTCATGATTTACCTAGAGCTTTAAGTGATAGAATGGAAAAAATATATATTTCCGGTTATGTAGAAGAGGAAAAATTACAAATCGCCAAAAATTATTTAGTGCCGAAACAATTTAAAATGCATAAAATCAAAAAAGATGAAATTACTATATCCGAGACGGCAATTTTGGATTTAATTAGATATTATACCAAGGAATCAGGCGTAAGAGCTTTAGAACGTGAAATAGGGGCATTAACTAGAAAAGCATTAAAGCAAATTTTAGCAGATAAAAGTGTTAAGCATATTGCCATAGATAGTAATAATCTTGAAGAATTTTTAGGGGCTAAAAAATATAATTTTGGGCTTGCCGAGAAAGAAGATCAAATAGGGAGTACTACAGGACTTGCTTATACTGCAGTAGGAGGAGAGCTTTTAACTATAGAGGCTTTAGCATTTCCAGGGAAAGGTAAAATAAAAACCACCGGAAAACTCGGTGATGTTATGAAAGAATCGGCAATGGCTGCCTATAGTTGTTTTAGAAGCAGAGCAACAAATTTTGGATTAAAATATGATAATTATAAAGATTTTGATATTCACATTCACGTACCGGCCGGAGCTATTCCAAAGGATGGACCATCTGCCGGCTGTGCTTTGTTTACTACTATTGTTTCGTTGATGACTAAAATACCCGTACACCACACTGTAGCAATGACCGGTGAAATTACTTTAAGAGGAAATGTTTTACCTATCGGTGGTCTTAAAGAGAAGTTAATTGCTGCGAGTAGGGGAGGGATTAAAACCGTATTAATTCCTGAGGAGAATGTTAAAGACTTAAAAGATATACCGCCGAATATAAAAGAAAGTTTAGAAATTATATCCGTGTCAAATATCGACCAAGTACTGAAACACGCTTTGGTAGAAACGCCGATAAATAAATAGAGATTTGTTAATAGTCAAAATATCATATATTAAATTAATGCAAGCTATAGTAATGTAATTCTTTTTGACTTTTCAATCAAAAATGCGATTTTCCTTACTTAATTCCTATAGTCAATTGATTTGAACTCGCCTATTATTATAGGCTTTCTTCCTTACGCCTGTCATCAAATTGGGCTGAACTGACTATAAAAGATTTAATTTTGGCTGTTTTTTTCTGCAAATTATAAGATTTTTTTGAAATATGAATAATTATTCTTTCAAAAATCTTATTAATTTTCGCTAAAAAATATCTCAAAATAGTAAATCAATCTAAAGATTCTAACGTAGCTACCCCTAAGGCAGTCGTTATTACGGCTGCTACTACCGCGGCAGCTACTCAAAGTGGCTTATCCAAGGTAGCGAAGTCCATGCCTACAATAAAAGACAAAACAGCTTAGTTTATCTTTCTTCTTTCCAACTTTCATTTAGCAATTTCTTTAACTTAATTCTAAATACATAATTAAATTTATGCACTACCAAGTAACAATATTTTTTTGGTATCTGCTTCTATTCTATTATTGTAAAAAAGTTGCTACAAATTATTAATTAAAATTAACTTTATCTATATAAAATATATTAAGATTTCTTAACTAATTACTAATATTTATTAAAAAATAATTAATATATTGAGGTTAATATTAATGAAAGAATCAAAAATATTAAGAAAGTTTTTAGCAACGGCATCATTATGCGGAACATTATTCACTAGCTCTAATATAACAGGAGCAACGGTTTTAACTACAGGTCTCATAGATGTAAATCTTAATACTAACGCAGGTCTTACAACTATCTTTAATAATAATGATACTATTCAAATAGTCACTAGTCTTCCTGGAATTAAAATATTAGCAAATAAAGCTAATGCTCAAATCGGCGGCATAACTACATTAGTCGGTGTTCTTAATTTTGGTGGGGTAGAGGTCAGTCAAAATGTATCTATAGGCCCTCTGAGTGCAACAATAGGGCTTACTCCTAATTTCGGTCCTCTTAAATTTATTAGCGATGGTGTTACGGCTACTATTTACCGGAGTCGGTAATCAAATATTTAGCAATATAGATTTTGCTAGGAAAGATTCTACCTTACAAATTAATAACGGTTTGAATATTACAACTCAGATAGATAATACGGTAGCCGGAAATAACGGCATAATAACCTTTGTAAGTACTGGAACTATATCAAATAATATAGGTTTAACAACCCTCTTTCTGAAATAAATGTAGGAAACGGAGAGGCACAGATTTATGTTCCCGGGTGAGGTAATGTCACAATTAATGCTGCAAATATAAATCTCACTAATAATAACTCTATACTTACTCTTTTTGACGGTAATATAACAACGTTAACAGGCGATATAAATAATACTACCGGGATGACGGCAAGGGATAATAAATGTAGCTCATGATTTGGTTAGTAATAATATAATAACAGGCCATATCGGTAATATCGGATCATTGGCCGAAGTGAATGTTTTACTTGATTCAGCAACGCTTAATTCTACAATATTAAAAGCTACTAACATTAATTTACAAAATAATACGTCAGTACTTAATTTAAGTGACGGTATAACGGTTACGGGTAATATAAACAGTGCTAACGGCGTGAATGGTACATTGAATATTTTAGGTAATGCTACACTTAACGGAAATATAAATAACTTAAATTTACTACAATGTAGTGGAGATAATAGCAAGGTTCTTGATTTACAAGGTAATACCACAGTAAATAATCTTGTTTTTGAAGATAGTGTTTTAACTTCAGGAACTATAAGTGTTAACGGTCTATTAGATGTAGGAGGTATTACTTTTAATAATAGTAATACTAGTTAGTGGCGGTACGTTAATAATAAATACTGAAAATACAATCAATATAGCACTCTTGAACGCTATAAACGCAAAAATACAGATAAATGCAAATTTAATAATCAATCATCCAAGTGCCGGAGATATAGGTGATATTAGAATAGCTGATAATACAATATATACAATAGATGCAGCAAACGGGAATGTAAATTTATTAAATAACGGTGCAAAGATAATATTTGAAGGACCGAATTCGGAGTTAGATTTAATAAATACAAGTAATACAGATAAACAATTTACCTTATATGCTAATTTAAATCCATCAAGCACTAACGATGATTATGGAATAGTAAGAGTGGGGTCATTAACTAACAGTCTGACTATAGCAAATAATGGCAGGCCTTATACGATAGGATAAGATAATACTCATCGTCTTAAGAATTTCATAGTAGACGGAGCAGGTAATATTATAGTTAATAATATGGTATTTACAAAATTACTTAGCATGAATAGTACGGGACAGGTAATATTTAACCAAGCACTTGATTTAGGAGCAGGCGGTAATATTGCCTTCGGAGCGGACGGCACGTTAGTAGTAAATGGCATAACCGGTTCAGTTACGACCTCTGCAAATAATCAAGGAACGCTGACAAAAGCGGCAATGTTACAGGTATGATCGGAGTAAATCCTGTTACGTTCTCAGCTAATGTATTTGCTTCCGTAGCTTTAAATAATAATGGTTCTACCTTAACTTTAGCAGATGGGGTTACGCTAACCGGAGTAGTAACCACGAATGCTGGAGACGGTTTTATTATTGACGGAGCAATGCTTAGCACCGGCGGTGTAGGCGGTACATTAAATTTTATAGGAGACGGTAATGTAACTCAGAATGTAGGTACGGATGCTGCAAAATATAAATATCCAAGGCGATAATACAAAAAACGTAACTATAGTAAATGATGTATTTGTAGGTAATATTAACTTTACAAACGGCGGAATATTACAGCTTAGCGGAAATCTAACCACTCCTAATATTGATTTTGGAGCAAACAGCGGTACTTTAGAATTTAACGGTAATAATACATATAGCTTAAATGCCGTTATAACAAACGGACAAACCAGTATATTAAATGTTTTAACTACCTTAAAGGCTACAGATGCAACCATCGGCACGGTTAAAACTATTAATATAAGACAAGCAGGAACACCGCAAATCTTTACTATTCAAGCTAATAACGGAAATTTAGCTCTTTTAAGTAGTCCAAATAGTATTATTAATTTTGGTGATGCAGATTCACAATTAACATTATCTGCACTGATAGATCAGACTGTTACATTTGCTAATAGTTTAAAAGGTATTGTAGGTGGCGGCGGTATTATTAATTTAGACGGTAACGGTAATAATTTAACCGTAAGCGGTAATAATGGAACAACACTCGGTACGGTAGGTAATGATTAAATATTATAGGGAAAGTTACTATTACAAATAATTTGGATGTCCAAAATATTCAACAGTTAAATATAAAAAACGGTGTGATATTTACCGACCAAAGCCTAACATCAGCTGAAATCGCAAAAATATCGGTGAAGTAGGAGAGGCTGCTACCTACGCTTTAGATGCTATAAACGGTGATTTTAATTTCAATACCGGCGGCATGGTATTTGGACATCAAGATTCTATATTAGATCTTGAAAATAGTGCAAATGCTAATGACCGTACTATAACTTTAACAACTGCTTTAGATCCAGGAGTTGACCAATTTGGTATAGTTGAACTAACCATGAATACTAACAAATTAACGATAGATAATAACGGTAATGCAGCTTATACGCTCGGTACGACAAATCATAGGCTAAAACAATTAACTTTTTCCAGTACTGGTAATGGTAAAATTGATCTAAATGTAGGAATAAATGTTGAAAATATTGCCTTGAACGTTAATGAGATAGAGCTTGATGAGGTTAATGCGAATATTCTTTTTAACAAAAATGCAGTATATACCGCAACAGGGTATATAAACGGTAATGTAGATTTTCAAGGTAATGCAGGGATAATAAATCTTGCTAACGGTGTAACAATTGACGATAGCGTTACAAGTACCGGCAATGTGAACGGTACATTAAATTTCAACGGAGCAGGTGAAGTTACCGGTTTAATTACCAATATAACGATGTTACAAGCAGGAGCAGGGGATATATCACTATCTGCCGGCGGTAATTATTCTATTACCGAAATTCAAGGTAACGGTAATAATGATTTAACCTTTGGTGCTAATTCAAACTTAACCGGCGGTATTAATACTAGCGGTGGACAGGCGTTAAATTTAGTGTTTACAAATGGCGGTAGCGTTAGCGGCAACATCGGTTCAAATGCAGCAGTCGGTGATATTATGGTATAAGCAGGAATGGTAAATTTCGGCAGTACCGTTAAAAGCGGTGATATCATTGTATCGAACGGTGCTACAATGCAGGTTAATAATAACGTAACTGCCACTGATATTTCCGGTGAGAATAACAATCAAGGTACTTTAAAACTAAATAATCCTGCACCTATTAATATAACCGGTACAGTCGGTAATAATAATGTTTTGAGTACGGTAGAAGTTGCAAATAATGATGCTACTGTTACGGGTGGGCTAAAAGTATAAAATATTAACTTCTCAAATGCCGCTCAGGTAGCAAAATTAATGCTTGGAGCAGCAAGTAATGTTACTACGGCGGGGTGATAATACATACGTTAGCGGTAATGGATTTTGATACCGGTAACGGAACAATAGGAGCTGCAAATAACAGATTAAAAGCGATAGAATTAACAGGTAACGGCACTGTTACGGTTAACTCTAAGAATTTCTATTCAGGAATTACCACCGCAAATAACGGACAAGGTAACGTAAAACTAAATATAGATGGCGGTATTGCTTATGATTTAGGTAGTAGTCTCGGCAGTTTAGCAAGCTTGCAAATTAGTGGAAATAGTACGGTTAAAGGTGATGTATATTCTAAAGATATTAATATAGACACAGGTAAAAATATAGATTTTGATAGAGGTAATAATATGCGAATCCAAAAAGTTTAGCCATACCAGGGGCTATAGTAGATTTAGAGATATTACCCTGTTCACTCTCACTATTTAATTACTTAACCGATATTAAAGCAGATAATTTAAATTTTGCAGATGCTATGGCCACGGCAAATTTCAAAGATGCGGTTTTAATAGACGCACCTATTGATAACGGCGGTACTTTAAAATTCAATGAAAATGTTTGGTTAAAACAAGAAATTAAAAATGCGGAAAGCATAGAAATTGCCTCTAATAAATTCATGTTACTTGAGAAAAATATTAAAGCAGGCACTTTAATAGCGGATGAGGCAAATTTAGTATTGTTAAATAATTTAGAAATGAACACTAATTTAAATGTTAGGGATGTTATATTAGATGTAGCTACTTATGAACTAAAATATACAGGAAATGTTACGCATAACGGTCTACTTACTATTATTACTCATTTTGATACGGTATTACAAAAAGGCGGTCATATATTAGTTGGTAACGGTGCTAATGTCGATATGTCCGGTTTAGATAATTTAATAGTTAAAATTAAATCACGATCCGATATCACTAAAATCACCTCAGATGCTAAACACCAAGTAGTAACTCTTGAAGCAGGTACAACATTTACTCCTGCACCTCAAGCTAAAGTCACTATTGATGCAAGCGGTGAACAAAATAGAGTTGTAAGATGGGTCAGCGATGCAAACGGTCTTGTATTGCTTGCAAATACAGATAACGGTGGCGGAAACGGTGGCGACGGAGGAGATTAACGGAGGAGGAGATAATGGCGGTGGTGACGGAGGCAATGGCGGCAATGATGATGGTAACGGAGGTAATAATGGAGGCGGTAACGGAAATGGCGGAAGTGATATCATTCCTATTTTTGATCCATCTCCCATCTTAGATGATACTAAAAACAACCAGGTAGCTTCCAGTATAGCAAATCAGCTGATTAATAATGTTAAAGATTTTGGCAATACTACTGACGCAGGTAAATTATTAAATGATTTAGGTTTGATGTCGCCGAGTAGAGTTTCTGAAGCCTTAGATAGACTCGGTCATAGGACAAATACTAATGGAATTAACGAAGGAGTGGGAGAGTTTAGCGGTATGGAGATTGAGGATTTATTAACCGATATAGCAATAAATATGGATAATCTTACTTCTGAAGGGATATTGGTAATAGGTTAGAAGAATTAGGTGATGAAAATACTTTAAGTGGTCTAAATAAACCGAATTCATCTCTTAATAATAATCAGAATCGAAGAAGACGTGCTACTACTAATCAGGCAGCAGTTGCAGCAGGTGATGAAGATAATATCGGGACAAGCATTTGGGGCATACCATTCTATGGCAAAGCAACGCAAAAATCTAAAAACGGTTCAAGCGGTTATAAATCTAATACCGGCCGGCGGTATAATCGGTTTTGACTATAATATTGATAATTCTATAGTTATTGGGGCTGCTTATACTATGGCCGATAGTAAAGTACAGCACAAAAACGATAAAAACGGTTATAGAACCAAAGCTAAAAGCAATATATATTCTATCTATGGGCTTTATAATTGGCTTACTAATAACTTCTTTGTTGAAGCTATAGGTTCATATGGTAGAAATAAAGTCAAAAATTACGAAAAGCGTATAACTTCTACCAGTGATCAAACCGCAATCGGTAAATTTACTAATACTTCTTATAGCGGTGAATTACTCGGCGGATATAACCATCTAATGTCTCATCTGACAACTATAACGCCGATGCTTGGAATTCGTTATGCTACATTTAAAAATAATAGTTATAAAGAAAGCAGTACTACTTTTCAAAATTTATCTATAAGAAAAAATTCCTATAATAAATTTGAAACTATATTAGGTTTAAAGGGCGTAACTAATTATTTAGTACAAGATATAATAGTAAAACCTGAATTACACAGGTTTATAAATTATAACTTTAAAGGTAAGTTACCGAATATCGATGCACGTCTTGACGGTATAGATGGACCGCTTACAACAATTAGATTTAAACCTGCAAAGATAACCTATAATTTAGGCGACGGTATTTCTACTAAATATAATATGATGGAATTCGGTATTAGATATAATTTATACTTAGCAAAGAAATATGCGGCAAACCAAGGGTCTTTAAAGATTAAAGTGAATCTATAATAACCCCATTATCCACAATTTGCGTTCTAACTGATGGGTTGTTCCCTTGATCTTAATATTAGAGAACCTTAAACCAGTATAGATTACGACCTGATTAGGGTTTTTGTTAAGCCCTGTTATGCCTTAATATCGGCTTAATTAGCCATAGGCAGGAGGATAGGGCAAATTGCCCATCTCCTACTAATTTAATTAATTGATCCTATATCATACCCTATGTCAGTAAGCCGGCTAATACAATAAGATCGCCGTCATCATTATTAATTGCTTCGTGGATTAAATCAGAGCTTATTGGGTCTGTCAGATTCTTTGTGTAAGTATGATTTCTCCATTTGCCCAATTTTGTAAAGTAGTATCACAAAGGATTGCAAATTGATTTAAAGCCATCGCCCAATTCTTAATAGGCATTGTCCATTTTTTAGAGGCATTTGTCAACGCCAAAAAGATTATTTTCTGAATCGATTTGTCATCTGGAAACACTCCTTTATTTTTAATAATTTTATGAATTTGACGGTTAGTGGATTCAATAGCATTAGTAGTGTAAATCGCTTTTCTAATGTCTTCCGGAAAGCTAAAAAATGGAGCTATGCCAGACCAATTTCGTTGCCATATGTCAAAAATAACTGGATATTTTTCATCCCATTTTTTGGCAAAATTTTGTAATTCTCTTAATCCCTCTGCTTCATTTATTGCAGAATAAACTGCTTTTAAATCAGCTGTTACCGCTTTTAAATCTTTGTATGATACGTATTTTACAGAATTTCTTACCATATGAACAATACACAACTGCACTATGGTTTTTGGAAAAATGTTATTTATCGCCTCTGGAAAACCCTTAAGACCATCAACACATGCAACATATATTTGTTCAACTCCTCGATTCTTAAGTTCTGTTACTACCTGCATCCAAAATTTAGACCCTTCATCTTGCCTATCCAAATTCCTAATAGCTCTTTCTTGCCCTCCATATTCACTCCAATAGCTATATAAACTGCTTTATTTATTATTACATGATTATCTCTTGCCTTAACATGAATACAATCTAAGTACATTATAGGATATACATTATCAAGTGCTCTATTCTGCCAGGCAGTTACTTCCTCTAAAATACCATCAGTTACCTTTGATATTAACTCAGATGATACCTTGGTGGCATATAGTTCTTCTAAGTGCCATTGTATTTCCCTAATGGTCATTCCCCGAGCATATAAGGATATTACTTTATCATCAAATCCTTCAAATTTACGCACTCCTTTTGGAATTAGTTGAGGTTCAAATTCTCCGTCCCGATCCCTTGGCACTTCTACTTTCAATTTACGACCTTCTGGATCTATTAGAGTCTTTTCATAATTGCCATTATGTCTGTTATCTGAGTCTTTCTCATTTTTAGAATGTTTCTCATAACCTATATGAGATTCCATTTCTTTCTCTAAAATCTTATTTACTATCTGCTTTTTAATTTCCTGAAATATCCCTTCTTTGCCAAATATCTCAGATGGATCACTTTGTGATAGTATTTCTGATACTACTTTTTCTATAGTTGGATTTGATACTTTGCTCTTATTTTTCATATTAGCCTCATGTAAGTTGTTTTAATTAATTTTATTCTTAACTATTTTTATAACTTACATAAACTTTCTGACACCCTCGGCTTAGTTTACTATCTACGGCAACTTGTAGCAATTTCGGATGATTCAAAAGCGGTTTATCATAAATTATTTCCTTTGCTATAAACGTAATTACATTAGTGGATTCATTTATTTCTTGAAGTATTATTGTATCAATTTTCTTTTTTAAATCTATAACTATTCCTTTAGTGATTTTACCGTCTATAAGTTTTTCCATACAGCCTGTTATTTGTTCTATACTCACATTATTTTCTAAAGTTTGTACTTTACTTGATATTTCATTTATTTGTATTTGTATCACTATACTATCTTTAATGTTAGTTGTTTCTAATTTCGTAATTATTTTTTTTACTGCTTCGTTGAATATACTTAAACTTCTGTATACGTATATTTTCCTCTATTTGAGTTTGTTTTTCTGCTATTTCGTTAACTTCATCTTCTACATCTACAACAGTTCCTTCAGTAATTTCGTTTCCTATAAGTTTTTATACTTTGAGTTATATTTATTATGTCGTTTTTATCTGTTAGCTTCTGCACTTTATCGGCTATTCTATATAAAGCATATTCTATTACTGACTTGTCTGTTTCCTCAATATTAGTACTATTTTGTATGTTAAAAATTATCTTGCTTATTATTTGGTAAATATCTTCCTCCTCTTCACTAATAATTTGAGTTGCTTGGATATTTATCTCTGTATCTAAATTTTTAACCTTATTTTTATTTATTGCTATAATTGATTGTTTAGATTTTATTGTTTCTTTTCCATAGTTGCTTTATTAGTCACGTCATTTATTTTAAAAGTGATTAGCTCACATATTTTTTTTAACCTTTGTTATTAGCATAAATTAATGCACTATACCCATCGTTATCAATAACGCTTATAGTTTTTTTATTCATTTTAGAAATTAACTGTTCACATATCTTTTTCCATCCATTATAAGCAGACCAAATTAAAGCTATATCATCATTATTATTTATGTGATTAATAGCTTGATCAGACATCCTAAAAATAAGTATTTCATAAACACTGTTTAACCCTTTCCATGCAGCATAAGTTAATGCCGTTTCTCCATTATTATTAATAATACTAATAGTCTGATTAGACATTTAAGTATAAGTAACTCACAAATCTTGCCTAAACCTTTATAAGTACAGCTAAAGTTAAGGCTATATTGCCGTTATAATCAATTTTACTAAGCACATAACCATTTAGCTCCCTCACTAAATTTTCTGCTTCTTTTTCCTTACTTTTTTTTTATTGCTGAAATTAATTGATTATATTTTAACTCTTCAAGGTCTTGTTGTTCAATAGTTGTATTTAAGGTTGCTTCAACTATGTCGTAATTATCAAGATAAAGGGAAGTTAAAGATATATTAGATTTACGAGCTTCAGCAAGGCTCCTTGCACCTTGATCGCCTATGTTGTTATCATCAAGATGAAGAGAAGTTAAAGATGTATTTACTTTAAGAGCTTCAGCGATTTCCCCCGCCCCACCACCATCTATGTTCACAGAAGTAAGACTTAGGACAATTAACCAGCTTTTCTCTAGGAATTCTATTAATTTTTCATGCGATGTTTTTGTTGCTGCTACTTTTTATGAGGATTGAAACTGTCTTTTATACATAGATATATCCTTATTAAATTCTATAAATTTTAATATTTTTTTAAAAAATGAGCTATAGATAGAATCATAGTAAGGAGTTTTAAGAATGCAATAGATATTTAATTAGCAGTATGAATAAATGAGTTGAGATTGTTTTAAGAAGTATACAAAGTTAGTTTTTTTATAATTTTGTTTTAATTTATTTAAAATTCGGTATTTAAAAGAGATTTAATACAAAAATTAAAACAAAAGGAATATAAAGGAGCATATGGATTTTTTAGAAAACGAAGGGAAACCCTGAAAGGACTTGGCGAGAGTGACGGGACTCGAACCCGCGACCTTCTGCGTGACAGGCAGACGCTCTAACCAACTGAGCTACACCCCCTTATATACTCTTCTGCTTTTAAGAATTGCTCTTTCATTTTATCAAGGATGCACATCCTCACCTATTAAGTATAGGCTGCAGGTGCTCACCTCTCAAAATAAAATTCAATTCTTGAAATCATTTGAGTATACATAAGTAGATAACAATATATATAATAATTCTTCTATTTCTGCAAGAGTAAAATATCTTATTTTATCAAAAAATATACATAACCTAACGTTTAGATTTTATAGCTTATTCCTAATATTATAATCAATAGATATCTCTATTAATCCAAAATATTAACAAAATCTTATTTTATTAAATAATTATTGGAGGTTTTATATGACTAAACCATATGTCATTAAATTAACTATTCCTTTTGAGCGTATTAAACTTTATAATCCTGTACCCGATATCGCTCTTAGAAGTGCTATTATTATGCAGGCAATAATAGATACGGACT
Organism: Rickettsia asiatica; assembly: GCF_007989425.1. Classification (NCBI taxonomy): domain Bacteria; kingdom Pseudomonadati; phylum Pseudomonadota; class Alphaproteobacteria; order Rickettsiales; family Rickettsiaceae; genus Rickettsia; species Rickettsia asiatica. The sequence continues at coordinate 547,516 of NZ_AP019563.1, read as the reverse complement.
AATACTTCTACCAAGAAAGAAGCAACCAAAGCAGAATATAACGCTAAAAAGTGGCTTTTTGAAAATAATGAAGATTTTAATTCTACTTGTTTAGAAATCGGCATTGAGCCTAATTATGTAAGAAAGACTGCTAAAAAACTAATTAAATCACAATAAAATAAAGATAAGCATCCTAAACTCTACGGCTAAAGTTTAAATTAAATTAATTTGTAATAAAACTTGAAATTACTCTAAATATAAATTAATTGTATAGGTGTTACTTAGTAACGCCTATATATTAATTATTTCAGATTATAAAGGTTATTTATGATTATTTCAGTTTCAGCTCAACATATTTCGATCGGTAATAGCTTACAAGAATATTCCAAAGAGAGGACTACGCAAGTCGTTAAAAAATATTTTACCGATATAATAAATATAGATATACATTTTTCAAAAGAGGGAATTAACTTTAAATGTGATATTATAGTAAAATATGGCTCAGGTAAACATAATATAGTCAAAAGTAATGATAGTTGTAACGATATATATGTAGCTTTTGATAAAGCTATGTCAAAACTAGAAAAACAGCTTAGAAAATATAAATCAAAATTCAAAAATCATCATGCGGGTAAAGTAAAAATATCAGAAATTGCTTACGAAGGTACTAAATATATTATTAATCCACAATCTGATAGTGAAACCTCTAACTCCGAAGATAATGATAATCCGGCAATTATCGCTGAAAAGCCTGTAGAAATATTAAAATTATCAGTAAAAGAAGCGGTAATGAAAATGGATTTAGAAGATTTACCTGCGGTAGTATTTAAAAATATCAATAATGATCGTATCAATATAGTTTATTATCGTAAAGACGGTAATATTTCTTGGGTAGATTATAATTAATGCTCATTATCCCTTATAAAGGAGTTACGCCAAGAATCGATAAAAGTGTATATATTGCCGAAAGCAGCTCTTTAATAGGAGATGTTGAAATAGGTAGTAATTCAAGCATTTGGTTTAATACAGTTCTTAGAGGCGACGTTGAATCAATAAAAATAGGAAATAATACCAACGTACAAGACGGTAGTGTAATTCATACTTCAAGATTTAACGGACCGGTAGAAATAGGCGATAATATAACTATCGGTCATCTCTCTCTTATTCATGCCTGCACAATACATAATAATGCATTTATCGGTATGCGTACTATAATAATGGATTATGCAGTAATAGAAGAATATGCTTTTATTGCTGCAGGAAGTCTTATCCCGCCAAAGAAGATAATTAAATCTAAGGAATTATGGATGGGATCCCCTGCAAAATTCGTTAGATATTTAACCGATCAAGATTTAGAATATATGCAAGATAACGTAAGAAATTATGTAAAACTTGCTAATGTTTATAAGATTCGATGTCATCCCGTGGTCAAGCCACGGGATCCAAATAACAACTTATAATACTAATAATTTGAGTATTGTTAACTGAATTCCGCGATCAAGTCAGTCTTGTTGCATGGATTGATGTCATTCCTAGCTCAGCATTATTATGTGGATCGGTTTCATCATCTGAGCTATGGAAAAACTGTAAGTTTTGATGAAGCAAGAAAGAAAAAAATGTTAAATTAACATTTTTTATTATTTTTTCTGGATTGCCACGCAATCAAAGATTGCTTGCAATGACGATTTATAGAGTCATAGAATCTTTAAATGCTTTTACTGTATTTTTAAGTAAAAACGCAATAGTCATCGGTCCGATGCCGCCTGGGACGGGAGTAATATATTTTACTTTAGGCTCAACATTTTCAAAATCAACATCACCAATAATTTTATTACCGTTAATTCTATTGATCCCTACATCAATTACTATAGATTCAGGATTAAAGTATTCAGAAGTTAGTTTTAAAGATGATCCAATAGCTGCAACAACTATATCGGCTTTAGAAGTAATAGAGCTTAAGTTTCGTGATTTAGAATGGCAAATAGTAACACTGCAATTTTCTTTTAACAGTAAAGCACTTAAAGGTTTACCTACTATATTTGAGCGTCCAATAATTACAGCGTTTTTACCGGTTAAATTAGGTTCGTATTTTTTTATAACTGCAAGACAACCAAGAGCAGTGCAGGGTATAAAGCCTTGACTGATCCCGCTATGTAAATAACCAACATTTAAAGGGTGAAAACCATCGATATCTTTAGAGGGTGATACTGCCGATAAAATTTTATTTTTATCTATAGAGCTTGGCAAAGGAAGTTGAACTATAATTCCCGAAATCTCGTTATCAAGGTTTAACTCATTGATTTTCGATATTAAATCATCTGTATGAATAGTAGTAGATAGATTTACTAATAAAATATCAATTCCTATTTTATGTGCATTTTTTATTTTATTTTTTACATAAATAATACTTGCCGGATTATCGCCTACTAATACTATAGCAAGCTTCGGTGAAGCGTCGGTTTGGCTTTTAAGTTCTTGAATTTCTAGCTTTAAATCTGCTAGTATCTCATTTGCTAACGCTTTACCGTCAATTATATTATTCACTATATTTTTATCCTTTTTCAGTTGTCATCCCGCGACTTGATCGCGGGATCCAGTTAATAATACTAACATTGTTAGTATTATTAATTGTTTTTATGGATACCATGGTCAAGCCATGGTATGACACCGAGTGCTTTTTTCGTTCCATGCAACAATACTTTCGCAGAAATGACATAGAGTACTATGATTTTTACCTTAACTTCTTTTCCCCATATTTAGTGGTAGAATACTCAAAATGTAAAACCTTGCCGTCAAATACTCTACTATAAGCATGATGAAGGCTACTTGCCGCTTCAGCAAAACCGGTAAGGATCAGTTTAAGTTTACCGGCGTAATGAGCAATATCGCCAATGGCGTAAATACCTTCTATGTTAGTTTGATAATAGGAATTGTCTACTTCAATATGGTGAAGCTTAACATTTAACCCCCAATTTGCTAAGCTACCTAGATCTTGTTTTAAACCAAAAAACGGTAGTAATATATTGGCATCTAATTTGCGAGTATTATTTTGTAGATCTTTAACTATAACTGATTGAAGTTCACTATTATTGCCCTCTAAAGCATTTAACTGATAACCGATTACTAGCTCGATTTTACCGGTTTCTGCAATATGTCTTAATTGCCTTACACTTTCAGGGGCAGCCGTAAATTTATCCCGCCTATGTACTAAATATATTTTATTTGCAATCTCTGAAAGAAAAATAGCCCAGTCGACGGCCGAATCACCGCCGCCTGCTATAACTATATTTTTACCCGCAAATTTATTTTTATCATTGATGAAATAAAAAACCGACTTGCTTTCAAAATCTTCAATATTTGCAAGAGGCGGTTTGTTCGGACCGAATGAACCTGCTCCTGCTGCAATAATAATAACTTTGCTTTTAATAAGAGTGTTTTTTGAGGTTTTAATTTCAAAAAAATCATCTTGTTTATTTAGCTCTATAGCTTGCTGACTTAAGTGATATACAGGGTTAAAAGGAGCTGCTTGAAGCTCTAACTGTTTTATTAGCTTTTCTGCTGCAATTTTAGGATAAGCCGGTATATCGTAAATAGGCTTTTCAGGATATAGGGTAATACACTGACCGCCGACAACTTCTTGTGCATCAATAACGTGACATTTCATGCCAAGCATTCCCGCCTGAAAAACTGCAAATAATCCAACCGGACCGGCACCTATTATTACAATATCGGTATTATACATTATTTTTTATATTTAAATTTTAAAAAGGATTTTATTGGATATTGAGGAAATAATCAATTGTTATTGTTAAATAGATATTGATTTAATATGTCCTAACTTAGCCCAATTAAGAATTTTTTGATCTCTAGTAAGTAGGATAGCTCCAAGACATTTTGCTGTTGCTACAATAATTCTATCAGCTGGGTCACCATGAAAATCATCCATAAGAGAAATGCTTTCAGCAGCAATCTCCGGAGAAATATCTTTAATAGATAATCCGTTGATATTTGTTATAGAGTTTAGAAAGTCCTTTATAGGTTCATAAATAATTAATACGCTTTTTAAAGTTAAGCATAGCTATTTCCCATAATGAAATAGAACTTAGGAATAATTGCGAATTTTCTTGAACTAAATTGATTTTGTGTTTTATTTGTTCTGATAATTCTTCAGGTTGTAATAATGACCACAATAAAACATGGGTATCTAGTACTAAGCCATTATTAATGTTCTGCATTCCATTTTTCTTCTATTGGATCTAATATATCCGCTTTTATCTCGGCTTTGTTTTTTAGCATACCGAATATTGAGGTCTTTTTAGTATTTATAGGTAATATTTGTGCTACTTCCCTATCTCTTTTGGTAATTATAATAGATTCCTTATCTGTTTGTAATTTTTCTATTATTTCAAGGCAATGAGACTTAAATTGACTGATTGCTATTCTAATAGCCATTTTTATACTCTAAAATAAATAATAAGTATTATAATAGTCAAATAAAATAGTCAATTATATTTGAAAAAAGATTTTATTAAATAATCAATTGTTATTTTAATAAAAATGACATATTATAATAAATGGTAATATTAATATAATGATTATAAGGTAGAATATGGAAAGAGTAATAACGAGTATGGATGCACACGGTAGAATGCTTATACCGTCATCAATTAGAGAAAAGTTTAATATGCATCCAGGCGAAAAAATTACTATAGAAATTGATGATAACGAAATCAAAATTGTTAATGCAGAACATACAATTGACGAAATGCACAAAATTTTTACAAAAAATCAGACTAATAAAAAAAAGTCCGTAGTAGATGATTTTATTACTCGAAAACATCAGGAATATTTAATTGAAGAATCAAAAAGTAAAAAGAATGTCTAAAATAGTATTGGATGCATCAGCACTAATTGCTTTATTTGCAAAAGAAAACGGATATCAATTGATTAAAAAATATATGAAAGACGGAGTAATTTCAAGCGTGAATATTGCTGAGGTTTATAAATATTGCATTGAAATACAAGGTTTAGCAGAAGAAGATGCAAAAACTCTTATTAAATTATCAGATATCAAAATTATAGATTTTTGCCATGAGCAAGCATTAATTAGTACAAATGTTATTCATAAAACTAAGACTTACGGCTTATCGCTTGGAGATAGAGCATGCATTGCACTTGCTATGCTTAAAAATTACCCGATTCTTACTTGTGATAGAATTTGGCAAAAACTAGACTTAAATATTCAATTTATTATAGCAAGATAACACATTCTACCAGCTGAATTAACATTCATTTGAGTATACACATGTATAAAAAAACCAACACAAATTCTATGGGAAAAATATCATAAATTCATATTAAATATAACGATTTAATATAAAAGAGGGAATTGTTTCTGTTGATAAAAGCTATTATGCGATAAGACCGATTACCGGAGGTCTTGCCTTGATTAAAGTAAATAGTTTAAAAATGTCGGAGTTTATAATAATAATCTATTAGCGGGTTATACTGATGATAAAGGTAAAATGCTTGTACCTAACATAACACCGTATGTTCCTTCTGAAATAAGACTAGACGATGAAAATCTACCTCTTAATACCGAGTTTGAGGATATTTCTTTGAAAGTTGCTCCAAAAACAAAATCAGCAGTATTATTAGATTTCAACGTTAAAATAATTAAAAGCGTTGAAATGACTATGTTTGATAGTAATAAACATTTTATTTCGTTTGATAGTACGGTTAATATTGAAGGTTTAGACGAGGAAATATTTGTAGGTTATGATGGTAAGGTTTATATTAAAGATCTTGAAGTATTAAATGGTTCTATTTGTGACGAGAATGAAGAGAATAATAAATGCTGTCATTTTAGCATACCGGTTAATAGAGATTTAAATGACCCTGTAATTGATTTAGGCGAAGCGATATGCAAATGAAGACCTTATTGTCATTCCTGCGAAAGTATTATTATATGGCTCTTATGTCATTCCCGCTTTCGCGGGAATGACATAAAAGTATTAGGCTATCCTAAGCAATTCTTTTTAGATAATACTAGGAAATTAATAGCAGTATTATTAATCAATATTATCAGGAAATGCTGCGGCGTTACTTGCAACATGTAATATATCAGTTCCAACTGTAAGTTTTGGTAGTTTTGCTGTTTCTTCCGTTAGAACCACTTCTGTTAATGCTATGGTTACGTGCAGCGGCTTATTATCTCTGCTTGTTAGCTATACCGTAACTTTTAGTACAGGTGCTGCTAATATTTATAACCCAAGAAATATGATTAATGGGGTACGTAAGCTGCATTATAATTTATACAAAGATGCAGGTTTTACGTCAAATACTCGAAACGGTACTAGTAGTACTGTAACATTTACCGATAGCTATTTATTGGGGCTTGGACCGGTAACAAGAAACTACACGGTCTATGCACGCCTGCCGTCACAACCTCTTGCCGCTACTGGTACGTTTCAAGACACTATTACTGCAACCGTAACCCAGCCATAGCTATATAATAAAAAAATCTTTGAAATCAAGATTCTTCAGCCTAGATATCTGTGTTCTAACTTTATTGCTTGCATAGATTGATTTACAGGGTGCTGGACATTACTGTCCGGTATTATGAAGTTGTATTTTTATTATAATATCAAAAACAATTTAAGTTTTATATTACATAATTAATAATTATAATAATGTTATTATTATAACTATATTTAGTATTTTGTAGTTACTTAATATTTTTAACTTAAATAAAGGTCGAAGTTATGAAAAATGAAGAACAACAAAATCAACCAGCTCCAAAACATGGTCGAATAATATTCCCTCTTTACACAATGGGAAAAGTTTGTGTAGATAAGAAGCTAATAGATGAAGAGTGGAAACTTAACGGATTTGAAATAGGGAAAGGGAGTGATGAGTGTTTTGGAGATGATGTCGCAGGGGAACCGCTACCACTAGATGGGCATATTCTTAATGGTGGGCGTACAGATGATACAGATTGGGTAAAATGCTACTAATGAAGAAATAAGAGCGGAATTAAAAGATCCAACGTTTAACTGGATAAACTTTGCTATACCATTAGAGGGTGAGAAAAAACTTACAATAGAATGGGATTATACTGCGTCACATAAAACTCGCGGTTATATTAGTGCAAATGACAAAGGCAGAGTTTACCTTTGAAAATAGACTGAAACACGACGATTTAGAAGAAATTTATAGTGAACTTTCTGATAAATTCCCTTATTGGGATCATACGTTAGCTCCTTCTAAAACGATTGAAGTAACTTTTCCAGACAGAGATCCAGGATATTATGTTGTAGAAGTTGATTGAATAGTAGCCGACACACCACGTAAATTTGTTTCATCGTTTATTATTGAATATAAGGATGAGGTTTTATACCAATAGGTCTTAATACAAATGATGGAGAATGCCTTTAACGTTATTCCCGCGTAGATACCGGTCTTATTGCATGGATCGGTTTTCCTTCTGTTGCGCTGTGACTTGATCACGTGATCCAGCTTAAGATACTAAAATTATTAGTATTGCAAGTTGTTTTTTTGGATACCGTGGCTAAGCCACGGTATGACATTTTTGCTATTTTCCGAGCCATGCAACAATACCTGACCGCAGGCATCCAGTACTTTAAAGCTTTTTAAATAGTTTTGATATCCACTTTTATCTAGTATGATATCGATCCTTAAACTGATGCCTACGCGGGAATGCAACCTGGATCCACGCAATGATGCCTTACTTCCGCAGGGTAAGACTGCTTGTGCCTTAAGAAAGCATAATATTTGTAAAAACTATTCTATATAGTAATCAAGGGTGATTTGTGTCAAGTCAAAAATCTAAAAAAAAATAAATATTTATATTGAATAAATTATTATTCTCGTGTCTACTTAGGTGAAGATTCTATACACTGAATATGGTGTCATTTTTTCAAAATAAGCATTATAAATAACGCCTACAACCCCATTAGTACCTATAATGAACACGCTTAAAAAAAACAAATTTCAAATAACTATAAACAACAACCATAACAATTTACTTACTCCTTTCGGTAAAGCTATTCTGCGAGATCGATATCTTATGAAAGGTGAGGATTTTCAAGATTTATTTGCAAGAGTTTCTAGTTATTATGCCGAAAATAAACAGCATGCTCAGAAGTTATATGAATATATGAGTAAAATGTGGTTTATGCCGGCAACACCGATCTTAAGTAACGGTGGAACGGATAGGGGGCTTCCTATTTCATGCTTCTTGAATGAGACCGATGATAGCTTAGATGATATAGTAAATTTATGGACAGAAAATGTTTGGCTTGCTTCGAGAGGAGGGGGGATTGGTAGCTATTGGGGTAATATTCGGTCTATAAACGAAGAAATTCATAATAAGGGTCACTCTTCGGGAATCATACCGTTTATTAAAGTAATGGATTCTATGACTCTTGCTATTTCGCAAGGTTCCATTAGGCGAGGTTCATCAGCTGTATATTTACCTATTAATCACCCTGAAATTGAAGAGTTTATCGATATAAGACGTCCAACAGGGGGGGATATAAATAGAAAATCTCTCAATATTCATCACGGTATAGCTATTACCGATGAATTTATGAAAGCCGTTGAAAACAATACGGATTTTGACCTTATTAGTCCTGCTACCAAAAAAGTTGTAAATAAAGTTAGAGCAAGAGATTTATGGGTTAAGTTATTAACTACTAGAATAGAAACGGGTGAGCCTTACTTATTATTTATCGATAGTGTTAATAAATCCATACCTGAGCATCATAAAAAATTAGGGCTTCAAGTTAAAATGTCCAATCTTTGTAGCGAAATTACATTGCCGACGGGAATTGATCATTTAGGAAAGTCAAGAACTGCCGTTTGCTGCCTTTCTTCTTTAAATTTAGAGTATTATGAAGAGTGGAAAGATGATAAAGAATTTATCCATTCTATTATGTTGTTCCTTGATAATGTTTTAGAAGACTTTATTAATAAAGCACCGGATACTATGGCAAGAGCTAAATATTCGGCTTTGCGTGAGCGAAGCGTTGGACTTGGCGTAATGGGATTCCACTCATTTTTGCAAATGAAAAAAGTACCGATAGAATCGGTTATGGCAAAAGTTTGGAATAAAAAAATATTTGAATATATATCTGCTGAAGCCGATAAAGCCTCAATAGAAATCGGTAAAGAAAAAGGAGCATGTCCTGATGCTTTAGATGCAGGAAGTAATGAACGATTTAGCAATAAAACCGCAATAGCACCTACCGCTTCAATTTCGATAATAGCAGGTAATGCCTCACCCGGAATAGAGCCGTTTGCCGCTAATAGCTTTGTACAAAAGACTTTAACCGGTTCTTTTAACGTGCGTAACAAACATTTAGAAAAGTTATTAGAAGAGACAGGATTTAATAATGATCAAGTTTGGTCTTCGATTGCAACACATGAAGGCTCAGTACAACATTTAACATTTTTATCCGAAGAAGAAAAACAGGTTTTCAAAACCGCTTACGAAATTGATCAGAATTGGCTAATTGAACTGGCGAGCGATCGTACTCCTTACATTACGCAAGCACAATCTTTAAACATCTTTTTACCGGGTAATGTTAGTAAGAAATATTTAAATAATATTCATTTTAAAGCCTGGAAAAAAGGAGTAAAAAGTTTATATTACTGTAGATCGACATCAATACAGCGAGCTGATAAGGTCTCGCATGACGTATTAAAAGCCGATTTTAAAGATTTAGAGAAACAAAATGACAAGCTAGCAGAAGCGGGTAACTATGAGGAATGCTTAGCTTGTCAGTAAGTATAATACAACTATGCAAAGATATTTAGACCCAACAAATGATATAGCATTTAAAAAATTGTTTACGGATAAAACAAGGTTACTAAGCTTTCTTAATAATATTATGAGGTTACCTGAAGAGTTAAGGATTATCGACCTTGAATATATTTCAAACGAACAAGTACCGGATTTAGGGCAGAATAAAAGGAGTATAGTAGACGTAAAAGTTAGAGATAACTCCGGTAATATTTATATTGTTGAGATGCAAAACAGCTATGCCGATGCTTTTTTAGCAAGAGTACAATTTTACGGTTGTATAGCGTTTTCTTCGCAATTAAAAAGAGGAAAAGAATATACTGATCTAGCTCCTGTAGTAATGGTAGTAATTACTTCTGGATTTCAGGCATTACCCGAGGAAAAAGAATGTATTAGCTATCATCAAACTATTAATGTCGGCAACGGTAAGCATCAACTTAAATGCTTGTCTTACGTATTTGCTGAATTAGACAAATTTACCAAAGAAGCAGATGAGTTAGAAAGTTTAGAAGATGATTAGTTATATATGATGGCTAAATTCGATAGAGCAAAAGAACCCCCAAAACATACAAAAGATGAAATAGTATTATCAGCCTATAACACTATTGAACAATTTAACTGGAGTGAAGCAGAATACGACAATTATATTAAAGCGATGCTTGCTGCTCAAACGGAAGAGTTAAATCAAAAAAGTAAGTATAATGAGGGAAAAACTGATAGGAAAGTTGAGGGTATTAAAATTGGGAAAACTAGAAAAAATATGTTAGCGGATAATGAGCCGATAGAGAAAATAATTAAATATGCTAAGCTTTCAAAAGAAGAAATAGAAAAATTAAAAGAATAAAAATAAAAGAAAAATTATGTCACTACTTGATGCAAGTCCAATTTATAAACCATTTTCATATCCATGGGCATATGAAGCTTGGCACACTCAACAAAAAATTCATTGGTTACCGGAAGAAATACCGCTTGCCGACGATGTTAAAGATTGGAAATATAACTTAATTCCAGGGGAAAAACATCTATTAACGCAAATATTTCGTTTTTTTACACAGGCAGATATTGAAGTGAATAATTGCTATATGAAGCATTATGCACAAGTATTTAAACCGACTGAAGTATTAATGATGTTATCGGCATTTTCTAATATGGAAACGGTACATATTGCAGCATATTCGTATTTACTTGATACGGTAGGTATGCCGGAAGTAGAATATTCAGCATTTCTTAAATATAAGGAAATGAAAGACAAGTATGATTATATGCAGCAATTCGGAGTGGATACCAAAGAAGATATAGCAACTACACTAGCAGTATTTGGAGCTTTTACTGAAGGATTACAGCTATTTGCTTCTTTTGCGATCATGCTTAATTTTCCTCGTTTTAATAAAATGAAAGGTATGGGTCAGATTATTGCTTGGTCAGTGCGCGATGAAACGCTTCATACTAACTCAATTATTACTCTGTTTAAGACTTTTATAAGAGAAAACCCTGAAGTTTGGACGGAAACTTTACGTAAACGTATTTATGAAGCTTGTACGACTATTGTGCATTTTGAAGATGCCTTTATTGAACTTGCTTTTGAAGTCGGCGGTATTGAGGGGTTAACGGCATATGAAGTAAGACAATATATTCGTTATATTGCCGACCGTCGTTTAATGCAGCTAGGACTCAAAGATGTATATTTGGTAAATCATAACCCGCTTCCTTGGCTTGATGAAATGCTAAACGGAGTCGAGCATACGAACTTTTTTGAAAATAGAGCAACTGAATATTCAAAAGCAGCGACTACCGGTTCATGGGAAGAAGTATTCACTGAGATGGATACTAAAAGTGGAGGCTAAATAATATACTCAGATAGAACTTGAAAAATTGGCAGCAATATCTTTGTAAGACCTCAGATGCTGAATGTGTTGTGTCGAAGTATACTACTCTTCATTTTACTTCGAAGTATACATATTAACAACAAGAATAAAAAAATTAAAAATACTAATCTTTATTTTTAAAAATTTTTTAAAATAGATTTAGAATATTTAAAAATTTCGAGTAATTTTATGGCTGTTACAAATAATAAAAACTATCAAAAAGTTATAGGAAACGTTTTATCTTCTTCTAAAGCTAATAAAGTACTAAAGAGTGTAATTAAGGACTTATCGTCTTCAAAGAGTATAAGCTTAAGAACGATATTACTCGGAGCAAGGTTTGTTTTAACTAATCCTGTAAATACTTATAATCTTGTTAAGCTTGCTAAATCCTCCAATATATATCTTGATCCGGAATTTCAAAAATCACTTCTTGAAAAATCTCCAATATGGGAATTTTTAAAAAAACATTCAGATGATTTGCCTAAAATAGGTCAAATCTTAGCAAAAGCAGGCTTTAGGGAATTTCAAGATAAGAGTGCTTTAGATCAAAAGGGACTCGAAATACTAAAAGAATGTTTTAAAAATGAAAAAGTACTTAAAAAACTTCAAGAAATTGCAGTTGAAGTAAAGCAAGAGCTACCGGACTGGAATAAAGTGGCTTCTAGAAGTTTGGATATGCTGGTTACCGATAAAAACTTCAAAAAATTCTTTAACGAAAAGAGCGAAGATATTACGAATTACATACGTACCGGAGCAACTGCAATACTTCCAAGCGATTATATAAAAACTTTTGATAATATATTACAAAAACCTCAAAGTAAGGATATATATGCAAAAGTTATAAAAATATTTAATGAACATCCTGATTTTAAACAAGAACTAGCTGAAAATATAAATAATACTAATTCTCTAAAAAGATTTAACAAACTATCTCCTGAAAAACAAATAATTATTGAAAGTTTCTTAGCAGAAGCAAAAGAACAAGCTAAACCTTTCTTAAAAGAATATTTTGAAAGCTACAAAATTGATCTTAAAATTTTAGATATTATTCCTACTTTATTAAATAAAATTCCTGAGACAAAAGAGATTTTTGATACTCTTAATGCTCCAAATCAAGGTGTAATGATATCTCTTGAGCAATCCTTAGAAATGGTAGCGGGTGATGATAAATTAAAAAGTTTTTTTGCTAATAATAAAACAATCTTACCAAATATTGCTTTAGGTATTATTGAAAATACTCCTAGCGTACAAAGCATAATAAAAGAATATTATTTTGATAAACAAATGCTTAGTATAGTAGGCGAAGTTATGTCAAAACCGGAAATTGCTCATGAGATTATTGCAGACTTAAATAAAGGCGATTATATGAGTTTAACCGGTAATATAATCTCTGCCCTTAATGATCCTTCATTTAAATTAAAAGATATATTAGTAGAGCAAAGTAAAGAAGGTCTATTTGATAATTTAATTACAGGAGTTTTAGAACAAGATGAAAAAAATAGCCAAACTATAAAACAACAACTTATAAATTATGGTCTGGAAGCGAGTGATGTTACAAAGCTAACTAGCATAATACCTATATTACTTGATAAACCTGAATCATTAAAAAAGGTTTTTCGAGATTTTATTAAAGGTGATTATACGGGAATGGCAAAAGAGTTAATAGCTTTAACTAAAGACAATCCTGAAATTAAAGAATATTTAAACAATAATAGAGAAGTATTTGCAAGTATTTTAGATAAAACTTTAGTGGACATACCCGGTATAAATAACCTTGATAAGAAAGAATTATATAATGTACTTCCATCAATGTTAAACCATCCTGATGAATTAGTTAAAGTTATAGAAGAAGTTGAAAAAAGTAATTATCGTGGGGCCGCTAGTGCTATATATAATCTAGCTCAAAAAACAAATTATTTTGAAGGGCAATTGCCGAATATTATCAAAGCAGGTTTTAGCTATGCTACTGAAAAAGTAAAAGACGTATTTAGTCCATCACAAGATTTTAAAGATAAAACTATAGATGAAATTACTCTTAGAAATAATTTAAATAAAATACAAAATGGAAAATTCAACTTAGAGGGAGCTATATTAGTAGGTAATTTATCTAATATCGACTTCTCAGGCGTATCATTAAAAAATGCAGATTTAACTAAAGTAACCTCTTTAAAAGATTGTAGTTTTAAAAATACTAATTTAACAGGTGCTAAATTACCTGATAATTTAATGCTACTTACTGATACTTACAATCTTGATAAAGCTATCCCTCCTTTAGTACCTGAACTAATTAAAGAACAACAAGCAAAATTAATTGATAAGGCAATTGATAAAGTATTTATACAAATACAAGCTGAAGGAAAAAGAAATTTACTTAGTAAAAAAGAATTTATTCAACAAGTACAAATATTATATGAAGAAAATCAAACGGTTAAAGACTATATTATAGAAAAACTAAATTCACTACCTATGAATATGGTTACTAATCTAGCTACTCCTAAAATAAACCAATATAAACATATTATAAATCATGTAAATTCTCCATTACAAATATTGAACCCTTTATATGAAAATATTGCAAATAAACAAGATATTAAGAGTAACTTATTGGCAAATATTTTAAGTGAACAAATATCACAAAAACTTTTTGATAAAGGTGATAATAGAGGTAAAGATTTTTACATGATTCATCAGATGCTAAAACCTATCGTTTCTGAATATTCTCAAGAAAATCCCGATAATATAAATAATTTTTTAGAGCCGAAAAATCTAGAAAAGTTAGCAAGTAATATTGCCTCTACTTTAAATTCTAAATCTAAATATACTTGGGCAGGCACTATTACCGGTGGAATTTATTTACCAAAAGAAATCTTCAATGAACAGTTAAAAGATAACTTTAAAAATGAGTTTGCAAATATTAATAAATTAAATGTTTTAAAAGAAGCACAAAGTATCGTCTCAAATTTAAATAGTAAGATTAATATTGTAGGATCTAAGACAAATGCACTTTCCATTACTCCTATTTCCAATAATAAAAAGAAAGAAGAAATACATAGATAAACGCATTAATTAGTAAAAAAATTTCTTAATATTTGGGTAAATTCTTCTTGGTTAACATATTCCAATGTGATTTTATCTTGTATCTGATTTGTAAACCAAGTAACTTGTCTTTTAGCATACCTACGGGTCCTAATCATAGCAGCGTTTAAAGCCTCATCTAAAGTAAAATTGCCATCTAAATAAGCTAAAATTTCTTTTATCCCTACTGCTTTTAAATTTGAATAATCTTTAGGAGCAAATTGCTTTTTTATTAAAGCTATTTCGTCAATTGCCCCTTCTTTAAATATCATATCTAAACGCTCATCACATGTTTTATATAAAAATTTTCGCTCAGGGTTTAAGAAAATAATTTTGAAATTAAAATCAGATAAGATTTGTTCTTTTGGCATAGTTTGAAAGGAAAAAATAGATTTACTGGTTTGCATGAATACTTCATAAGCTCTAATTAAACGCTGAGTATCATTTTGGTTTATTTTAAAAGCAGCAAGCGGGTCAAGCTGCTCTAATTTACTCCATAATTCTATATTGCCTATTTTAGCATGTAAGTTTCTTACTTGTTCTCGTAAATCTTCTGATATATCAGGAATATTATTATAGCCAAAAACTAAAGAATTGATATATAAACCCGTTCCACCTATTAATATAGGTAGTTTACCCCTGCCGGTTATTTCTTTTATTTTTTTTGTAGCAAGTTTTAGATATTTTACTACCGAAAAATCTTCCGTAATAGATAAAAAATTATATAAGTGATAAGGTACAGCGTCATTCAGAAAACTTGATACAAGTGAATTTTGCAGGATTCGCCTGTGCTCACGTATTTTTATATGCTGTGCAGGTTGGCCTTTAAATTCATCTTGTCTGAAGCTTTCTGAATTTAGCTGTATTTTTGTGTTATAAATTTGAGGCGGAGAAGCGGTAATAATAGGAATTTCCTTATAAACCTGCATTGAGTCGATGTTTACTATTTCCCCATTATATATTTTAGCCAGTGCATGCCCTAAATAAGACTTCCCACTAGCAGTTGGACCGCATAATATAATTATTTCTTTCTTTATCACTTATTTAAACTATTTCATGTATTCGGTGTCATACCGTGGCTTGACCTTATGTTGTACGAACATTTAGTATGTCATTCTATAGTACCGGACAGTTTTTTGTTCTATGTTATTCCCGCGTGGCATTGTTGCGTGGACCGGTTTTTCCGTCATTGCGAGAAGAATTATTCAGTAATTCGACGAAGCAATCCAGTTAAAAATTCTAATTTACAGAATTTTTTATTATTTTTCTGGATTGCCACGCGGTCTTCGACCGCTCGCAATGACGGGCTGGGTATCCATGCAACAATGCGTTCCTACTTTCGCAGTAATGACATCGTACAATTAAATGATTTCATCAGTATTAGTATTTCCTAAAGTTTCAGTACTATCAACTTTGTAGTTAACAGTATTATCTACCGGTCCACTAAATGTTATTATGCCTAGTTTGTCGTCATAAATAATAGCTGGACCACTAAATAAGCCTGTGTCACTGTAGTCAAGAACTAAACTATTTATACCGTGAGAGATGCTGCTACATCACTGTTAAGTTTAAAAAACAAAAGGATTATTAGTAGGCTCAAGGTCTTCCTTTTTTATTACTAATTGGGCTGTCTTATTGATGACGATAGTATTAATGTATTTGCATCTGTTGCCGTTATTGTAACTAATTTAGTATCAACAGGTAATGTATCGATTAGGTCTGATGGGACTTTTAACATATTATTTTTCCTTATATTAATTTAATGTGAAAAGAATATATAAAATAATATTTAAAAACTCAATAGATAAACTAATTTTTTAATAATTAATTAATAATCCATATTTTTCAAGATATTTATTAATTATAGTTATTATTTCCTCTAGACCATTCTTACTAGCTGATTCAGCCCTTGCAACTATAATAGATTCGGTATTAGAGCTACGCAGCAACCACCATCCATGTTCAGTATTTACCCGTACACCGTCTATATCATTAAACTCTATTTTCTCTTCTAATAATTTTTCTTTAATCTCTTTAATAATTTGTAATTTTAACTCTGAAGAAACAAATATTTTAATTTCCGGTGTACTATAGCTTTTCGGTAAATCTTCTATTATCTCATCTAGAGTTTTACTTGAGCTGCTAAGTAAATCTAAAAATCTAAGAGCTGCATAGATTGCATCATCGAAGCCAAAATATTTATCGGCAAAGAATATATGTCCGCTCATTTCACCGGCAAGTAAAGCTTTTGTCTCAAGCATTTTGCTTTTAATAAATGGATGACCTGTTCGCCATATTATAGGATTTCCGCCGAATGACTTAATTCTATCAATTATAAATTGGCTGGCTTTTACATCGACTATTATAGTAGCATTCGGGTTTTCCTTTAAAATATCCTCAGCAAATATACATAAAATTTGATCACCAAATAATATCTTCCCGCTTGAGCTTACAATGCCTAAGCGATCACCGTCACCGTCGAAAGCTATACCAAGATCACAATTTTGTTCTTTAACTAATTTAATTAGCTCTTGTAAGTTAGCAGGATTCGTAGGATCAGGATGATGACTTGGAAAATTCCCGTCAATTTTACTATTTATGATTATGTTTTCATTAGTTAAACTGCTTTTTAATTCTTCAATAATATTGCCTGTTGCTCCATTACCGCAATCCCAAGTTACTTTTAATTTGGGGCTAATATTTATTCCGTCTAAAATACGCTTTAGATATTTATGCTCTATATTATGTCTATACTCTATGTCATTCCCGCTAGGTATTATTGTCATCCCGCGGCTTGACCGCGGGCTCCAGTCTTGTTTATTTTTTTTTTGGATACCGTGGTCAAGCCACGGTATGGCATTAATCTTTGCTAGTAAATCCTGGATTTGAGGACCAAAAAAAGATTTACCATTTTGTAGTATTTTAAAGCCGTTATCATCACGAGGATTGTGTGATCCCGTGACCATAATACTACCGGCAGGCATAAATTCTTTATCAGCAAAATATAAAACCGGCGTTGGAACTACGCCAATATTTATGATTTTAGCTCCTGCATCAGTTAATCCTAGTTCTAAAGCCTTACAAAGGGTAGGGGAGCTAAGGCGACTGTCTAAACCGATACAGATTTTATCGTTATCTTTCGTTATAGTCATCCCGGCAAAACAAAAGCCGATTTTATAAGCTACTTCTTCCGTTAAATTCTTAAGGTTATTGCCTCTTATATCATAAGCCCTAAAAATTTCTTTGTTAATTTGCATATTGTAAATATTAATATATTGTCATTGCGAAGAGATATTGTGTTGCGTAGACCGGTTTTTTCATCATTGCGAGGAAAAACTATAAGTGTTGACGAAGCAATCCAGTAAAAAATCTGATTTACAGAATTTTTTTATTATTTTTTTTGGATTGCCACGCAGCCTATGGCTGCTCGCAATGACGACTCAGTATCTACGCAACAATGCCATATAGGAATGACATTGGAATCTAGAAATTAAAGCTCTCACCTAAATACACTTCTTTAACTTTCTTGCTGTTTGCTATTTCCTTAGCACTTCCTTCTAATAATACTTTACCTTCAAAAATAACATAAGCATGGTCGACTATATCTAGAGTATCACGTACGTTATGGTCGGTAATTAATATACCTATATTGAACTTACGTAAATAAGTAATTAGATTTTTGATATCGGAAATAGCAAGCGGATCAATACCGGCAAGCGGTTCATCAAGCATGATAAATTTAGGCTCTATTGCAAGTGAACGTGCGATCTCAAGCCTACGTCTTTCACCGCCTGATAAACTAGAGGCAGAAAGATCTTTTAAATGCACTATTGAAAACTTCTCTAACAAATTATGGGTTTTTTGTTCAATTACTTCTTTATCATTTTCAGATATCTCAACTACAGCTTTAATATTATCCTCAACCGATAACCCACGAAATATTGAAGGTTCTTGAAGAAGATAGCCGATTCCAAGCCTTGCTCGTAAATAAATAGGCAAGTTGGTAATATTTATATCATTTAAAAGTAATTGCCCTGAGTCTGGTTTCATTAAACCGATAATAATATTAAAGCAAGTTGTTTTACCGGCTCCGTTCGGACCAAATAAACCGACTATTTCCCCTTGTTTTATATTAAGAGATATATCAGTTAATATATTCCTTTTTTTGTAGGATTTTGATATATTTTTAACTTGTAAGCTGTTCATCTTTTTTATTTGTTAAGATTTTATTGCGTGGATTAATTTTCAACGTCATTGCAAGAAAATTACATAAGTAATTGACGAAGCAATCCAGTTTAAAAATACTAATCTTTAACATTTTTTTAATTATTTTTTGGATTGCCACGCTCCTTGCAGTCGCTCGCAATGACGTACCAACAATAAAGAATGTTATTTATCAACAATATCTACATAATAGATTAGTTTATTAGTTTTTAAAATATTATCGTCACGCTGTAATATTACATTACCAAATAGAATAAGTTGTTTATTATCGAAAAAATATTTAGCACTATCTGCAAGTAATAATTCATTATTTATTTTTCTTTCTACAGTCAATTTAGTAGGGACAACTATATGATCAATAGTTTGCTTTTCATCTATTGTTTTGTAAAAAATGTATAATTCTTTCGTTCTAAGGATCGCATTATCGAAGTAAACAACAACATTTCCAAGATATTCTGCCTTTTGTTTGATTCTATCAATAATTAAAGTATCAGATGTTATATGTAAATTTGAAATATTTTTATCATTAGCATATATTACGGTACTAATTATAAGAAGTAAAACAAGTTTAATAATCCGATAAATCGATGATTGTAGAGACATTGCCTTTAAAAATTATAATATTATTTTCATCCTTCGTATTAAAACTATCCGAAGTAATTGAAGAGTTTTTGTAAAGTAACTTAGCAGGGGAATGACCGGTTATATTCTTATTTACTAAATCAATCCTTACATCGTTAGTGTTAAATATGATCTCATCAAAAAAAAGTTTTACATCGTTTTTTAAATCTAATATGTTTGATTCTTCATCTAAAAAGCCTTCTTTCGCATTGATAATAAGAGTTTGGTCTTGATTTACATTATAAATAGCATTTATTATATCTAGTTTATATTTATTATCCGACTCTTTTATAGCTCGCTCAGTTTTAATCTTATATGCATTTAAATTTTTATTTACTCCTTCAAAAATTAAATCTTTCAATATAATATTATATTTTAAATCAAAATTTTTATTATCTTTTAAACTTTTTTTTGTAATATTAATATCATGTTCTTCATTAATATAACCGCTTTTAATTAATATATATCCTATATACAAAATTCCAATTATTATTAAAAGATATATAGATTTCCAAATTTTTTTTCGCCGTTTATAAGAAGAGGACATAGATTTTAGCTAACTCCTATGCGTAGTAAATCATGAATATGAATCATGCCTATAATAACATTATCATCAACAATCGGTATATTAGTGATATTCTTGGCTTTCATTAAATTTAAAGCCTCTTTTGCAAATATGTCCGATGAGATATGAATAGGGTTTTTGGTCATAATGCTTGATGCTGTTTTTAAGTGAATTTGATCGTTAATATGACGACGTAAATCCCCGTCGGTTATAATTCCTACCAAATTTTGGTTTTTATCCGTGACAAGTGTACAACCTAAACGTTTTTTATTCATAACAATTATAGTTTCAGCAAAGGAAGTATCTTCATATACTAAAGGTATCTCATCACCGCTACGCATTAGGTTTTTAATTTTTGTTAAATTAGCACCGATTGTACCTCCCGGATGATAAATTTTAAAATCATCTTTAGTAAAGCCTCGTTTTTCATGTATAACAGTCATTAAAGCATCACCGAGTGATAACATTATTAAAGATGATATAGTAGGAGCTCCAATTATAGAAGCTTCCGGGTATTCAGGTACTATTAATAAAAAATCGCTTCTTTTAGCTAAAGTGGAATTTTTATTCATTGTCATTACAGCAATTTTTATGGAAGAGTTCTTGCAATATTCAATTACATTAAATAGCTCTTTAGTTTCACCGGAATTAGATAGCATAATTACTAGATCATTTCTCGTCACCATACCTAAATCGCCGTGACTTGCTTCTGCCGGATGTAAATAAAAAGCAGGCATACCGGTTGAAGAAAAGCTAGCAGCTATTTTTCTTGCAATATAACCGCTTTTACCTATACCCGTTAAAATTACCCGTCCTTTAAAAGATAATAAAAATTCTATAATTCTGTTAAAGTCTTCAGGGATATTTTCGGATAATTTTTCTAAAGCACTTGCTTCACTAGAAATAACCCTCTTTGCGATGATGCGGTAATTATTTGTGTTGGTCATTATGTGCTCATTTGTGAAAAAATCGTCATTGCGAGCACACGAAAACGTTGTTACATGGCTCGGAAAACCCGCTCAATGTCATTCCCGCATGGATTGGAAAACGCATTCGGTGTTATACTGTGGCTTGACTACGGTATCCAAAAAATAATCTAAAGTACTAATAATTTTAGTATTTTAAACTGGATCCCGCGATCAAGTCGCGGGATGACAGCAGTAGAATTGATCCACGCAACAATATCTCCTCGCAATGACGTTCTATGTAAAATACTTACGTTCTGTAATTACTTCAGCAGTTTCAGCATTATTATCTTCATTCCAAGCTCGTTTTTTACTAGAATCACGTCGCTCAGGTTCTGAATTTTCCTTAGCATTATTAACATTATTTTTTGGCTTTGGGTTATTTGAAGATTTATCTTTATCGGCATTTTTAATAGTTAATTTTGCTTTGCATTTATTATCAAAACCTATTAGCTTAACTTTTACTATATCGCCTTGTTTTAAAACACTGCTAACCGTTTCTATTCTTTCTTCTGAAATTTCACTAATATGAACAAAGCCGTCTTTATTACCTAAATAATTAATAAAAGCACCGGAATCTAAGACTTTCATTACCGTGCCGTTAAATATTTCACCGATTTCAGGTTCAACAGCAATAGCTTTAATTTTATCTAAGGCGACTTTTAGCTTATCTCTATCTGAAGCATAAACAGAAACGCTGCCGTCATCGCTTATATCTATTTTAGCACCGCTAGTTTCACAAATTTCCTTTATTACTTTACCGCCCGGTCCTATAATATCTCTAATTTTATCCTTATCTATTTTTATAGTAGTAGTAGAAGGAGCATTCTTACTTAGTTCGCTATTTGGTTTACTGATAACTTTATTCATTTGCTCAAGTATATGCAAACGACCGAGTCGTGCTTGCTCTAAAGCTACTTTCATTATTTTAAAATCTACTCCGGATATTTTGATATCCATTTGTAATGCAGTAATCCCTTCGCTAGTTCCTGCAACCTTAAAGTCCATATCACCGAAATAATCCTCATCTCCAAGAATGTCGGATAATACCGCAAATTTTTTGCCTTCCTTAACAAGTCCCATAGCAATACCCGCAACTGGTGCTTTTATCGGTACGCCGGCATACATTAAAGCAAGAGAACTACCGCAAACAGTTGCCATTGAAGAAGAACCGTTAGACTCCGTAGTTTCGGCAACTACTCTAATAGAATAAGGAAATTGTACTTTATTAGGTAATATTGGATTAATAGCACGCCATGCGAGTTTACCGTGTCCGACTTCACGACGACTAGGTGCTTTCATCGGCATTGCTTCATTTACAGAGTAGGGCGGGAAGATATAATTAAGCATAAAACGCTCTTTATACTCACCCTCTAAACTGTCAACTATCTGCTCATCTAAACTAGTACCAAATGTAGTGCTAACTAAGCTTTGCGTTTCGCCTCTAGTAAATAAAGCTGAACCGTGTGCGGAAGGTAATAAACCTATTTCACAAGCAATTTGTCTTATATCCGTAGTACTTCTTCCATCGATACGTCTATTTTTTTCTAAAATCTCGTTACGTACTATATCTGATTCAATAGATTTTAAAGCCGATTCGATTTGATAATTATTATATTTTTTATTTTCTATGTCGCTTACAAAATGTGTAAGAACTTTTTCAGGTATTAAATCTAAATTAGTGCTACGTTCTTGTTTAGATTTAATCGCAAAAGCTTGTTCAATTTCTTTTACAAATAACTTCTCAATTTCTTTCTTTAATGAGGCGGGATATAAATCTTGCATTTCAAGCTTTGTTTTTTTAGCTTCTTCTGCTAGTTCTTTAATTATCTTTACTACCGGCTGGAAGCTTTCAAATCCAAATTTTACGGCTTCTAACATTTGTTCTTCAGAGAGGAAATGAGCTTCCGATTCAACCATCATTACTGAATCTGATGTTCCTGCAACTACTAAATCAAGCTGACTTGTTTTTAATAATTCAAGTGTCGGATTTAAAACAAATTCACCGTTGATTAAACCGACTTTACTTGCAGCAACTATTTCTAGATAAGGAGCAGGGGATAGGCTAAGTGCAGCCGATGCACCGATAATTGCAAGTACATCTACCGGAGTTTCAGGATCATATGAAAGAACACTGCAAATTACATGCGTTTCATTCACAAAAGCCGGATGAAATAACGGTCTAATTGGTCTATCTATTAAACGAGATACTAAAACTTCTCTATCTGATGCTTTTCCCTCACGTTTAAAAAATCCTCCGGGTATCTTACCGGCAGCATATGCCATTTCTCTGTAATTAATTGTTAAAGGAAAAAAACCTATACCCTCTTTTGCTTTGTTAGCTACTACTGCCGTACATAATAAAACGGAATTACCCATTTTTACCATAACTGCCCCGTCAGCCTGTCGTGCTATTTTACCTGTACTAAGCTCAAGAACTTTTCCGTTCCATGTAACACTCTTAGTTATTTCGTTAAACATCTATTTATCTCATTTCATAATTTATATTACATTTCGTCATTGCAAGCAGCCGTAGGCTGCGTGGCAATCTCATGAAATAATAACAAACTCCTGAGGTTGCTTCGTAAATTGCTATGCAATTTCTTCGCAATGACGATTATTTAATTACTTAATCTTTCTAATTCCTAGCTTACTTATTAACTCTAGATATTCACTAATATTATTCTTTTTAATATAGTTAAGTAATCTGCGGCGACGCCCGACTAAAATTAATAATCCACGTCTTGAAGTATGATCTTTATGGTTAGATTTAAAATGCTCGGTTAAATTATTGATTCTTTCAGTTAAGATAGCACATTGCACTGCACTTGAACCTGTATCATTTTCTGTTATAGCATATTCTTTAATTAATTGTTGTTTACGTTCTTGTGTAATCGACATCGATAATTTCTCCTTATTTGATAGATTTCTATGGTGTTAAATTAAATACTCGTAAAGAATTAAAGCAACTCTTGTTTAAGCTACCTATTGCAAGCAAAACGCCTTTATAGCGAACCCATAAAAGATTAACGTCTTTTTCATAATTAAATAAACATTTCTGTCCGTATTTAATTTGCTGTGCTTGGCTGTCAGTTGCATCAAGAACCAGGATGTCGTCCAGTATTGCTTCTATCTTTATGCTTTTTTCCTCTAGGGAATTTTTGGTAATTTCGTCAGGCGATTTAATTCGGATAGCATTTTCTTCTTTCAATATTCCAACCTGAGTACGGCGTAATTCTATCACAAATCCTAAACTTTGCAAGGACAATGCCAAATCTTCTGCTAAAGTCCTTATATAAGTACCTTTTGAGCATTCCGTATAGTATATAGCGGTAGCATTTTTCTCATCAAAATTTAAACATTTTAGATCATAAATAGTTATATTTCGTGGCTTTAATTCTACTTCTTTCCCCTCTCTTGCCAATTTATAAGCTCTTACACCGTTAACTTTAAGAGCTGAAAAAGCCGGCGGTATTTGTGTTACGTTACCGATAAATTTAGAACATACGGCATAAGCCTCTTCTTGAGAAGGGATATAATCTTTCGTTGCTATTACTTTACCGGCATAATCGCCGCTATCTGTTTGTGTTCCGAATTTTACGGTAAAAATATAGGCTTTTCTAGCATCAATTAGTAGCTGTATCAGCTTTGTAGCTTCGCCTACGGCAAGGGGCAATACTCCTTCCGCTTCAACGTCTAAAGCACCGGCATGCCCTATCTTGGTTTTACCGAGTATTTTTTTTACTATACTAACAAGTTTAGCAGAACTTATACCTCTTGGTTTATAAATATTTAACCAATAATTACTCATTTTAATTTGATTGTAACTTGACTTAAATTTAGAAAATCTTTAATATATAATTCTAGCCAATAGCAAGATATAGGTTAGACCAAATAATGACGATTAACCCCAGTAATATAGAAAATTCTTCCTCTACAATCAATAGCCGTCTTTCCAAACTTACCGATTATATCTGGCCTATAAAACGCCATGAAGTTTCTAAATTTTTATTCATCACTTTATTAATGTTCTATATTTTATTTATCCAAAATTTAATCAGAGCTTTAAAAGATAGTATTGTTACTACTATGATCGGTGCCGAGACTATCTCGTTTTTGAAGTTTTGGGGAGTGATGCCGTCAGCTTTCTTAATGACTGCTATATATGTAAAGCTTGTTAATAGGATGAAAGCAGAAAATATATTTTATCTTATTATATCAATGTTCTTAACATTCTTTGCCCTTTTTGCTTACGTTATTTTTCCAAATCATGAAATACTGCATTTAAGCCCTGTAACCGTTCAAAATTTAACGGCAAGTTTACCTAATTTAAAATGGTTTATATTGCTTTTATCAAAATGGAGTTTTTCGCTATTTTATATAATAGCCGAATTATGGCCAAACGTAGTTTTCGCATTACTTTTTTGGCAGTTTGTTAATAACATTACTACAGTGGAAGAATCTAAAAGATTTTATCCGTTATTCGGTTTACTTAGTCAAACAGGTATTTATTTAGCAGGGCAGTTTTTAGAAAATCTAAGTAATATTAATGATTACATAACTAATAAATTTGCATTGCAATCGTCTTTTCATACGCTTTCTATACAAATTATACTAACTATAGTATTAATTTTAGGCATAATAGCTATTAAAACTTTTTGGTTGCTTAATCATAAAGTACTAGATAAAGAGCATATGGCATTACTCAGGTTTAAAGCAAAGAAAAAATCTATGACTATTGCCGAAAGTTTTCAAATGATTCTATCGTCAAGACATATTAGATTAATTGCAACTTTGCTTATCTGCTATGGCATTGCCATTAATTTAGTAGAAGGTCCTTGGAAAGCAGCAGCTACTAAAATTTATAAAACTCCAACCGAATATGCAGCTTTTATAGGAAGTTATTTGAGCTATACCGGAGTATTTACTATTTTATTTGTAGTACTTGGCTCAAATATAGTTAGAAGACTTGGCTGGTTTACGGCAGCTGTTATCACACCTTTAATAGTTTTTACTACTGGTATATTATTTTTTGCCGTTAATAATTTTGAAGGATTTGCCGGCTTAATAATAGCAAATTTTATTCTAACCGATCCTGCTTTAATTGCTATAACAATAGGTGCTATTCAAAATGTGCTTAGTAAATCAAGCAAATATACCTTATTTGATTCAACAAAAGAAATGGCCTATGTTCCTTTAGATCCGGAAATAAAAATAAAAGGTAAAGCTACTGCCGACATGATAGGTACAAAACTCGGTAAATCCGGTAGTGCATTTTTACAATCATTGGTATTTATAATATTACCTTCCGCTAGTTATCAATCTATTTCTATCTGTTTAATGATTATATTTATAATTACTTGCTTAACTTGGCTTTGGGTAACTAAAGAACTCAATAAAGAATATAAAAATTCTATTAAATTTTCTCAATAATAATATTAGTTTTTTCTTGATATTACTAAAATCTCTATATACTATCTTTAACAGTATAACACAAACTACAAATTAATGTGTCATCCCGTGGCTTGACCACGGGATCTCTTATCGCAGACTATTTCCTGAGATACCGCGATCAAGTCGCGGTATGACATTCGGTTTGTGCTAATTAATTTTTGGTTAAATTAGAGGTTTTATGAGTAAAGACGGTAACCCAGATATAAGTGAATTTGATCCTTTAAATAGAGAATTTACAGAAGAAGAAAAACAGCAACAAACGAAACAAGAACAAGAACTTTTTTCTCAAACTACACCGGCGGCAGCTGACGATGGTTTTATGGTTGCATCTTCTGCTCAATCTACCCCTTCAATTAGTGTTTTATCAGGCAATATCTCCCCTGACGGTCAGACATCAGACCCAATAACTAAGGCTGTAAGAGAAACAATTATACAACCGCAACAAGATAATTTAATAGAACAAATATTAAAAGACCTGGCAGTCCTTGCAGACCGCAATTTAGCTGAACAAAAAAGAAAAGAAATAGAAGAGGAAAAAGAAAAAGATAAAACATTAAGTGCTTTTTTCGGTAATCCGGCTAATAGAGAATTTATTGATAGGGCTTTAGAAAATCCTGAACTTAAAAAGAAATTAGAATCAATAGAAATAGCCGGCTATAAAAATGTTCTCTCAACATATAGTGCCGCTAATGGGTATCAGGGTGGATTTAAGACGGTACAGTGGGAACACCAAATAAGTGCAAGCGATCTTAGAGCCACGGTAGTTAAAAATGATGTAGGTGATGAACTTTGTACTTTAAATGAAACAACTGTTAAAACTAAACCTTTTACTGTAGCTAAACAAGACGGTACTCAGATTCAGGTCAGCTCATATAGAGAAATAGATTTTCCTATAAAACTTGATAAAGCCGATGGGTCAATGCATTTATCGATGGTAGCATTAAAAGCTGATGGCACAAAGCCCTCCAAAGATAAAGCAGTATATTTTACCACTCACTACGAAGAAGGACCAAACGGTAAACCATTACTTAAAGAAATAAGCTCACCTCAACCTTTAAAATTTGCCGGAACTGGAGATGATGCAGTAGCTTATATTGAGCATGGAGGAGAAATTTATACACTTGCGGTAACACGCGGTAAATATAAAGAAATGATGAAAGAGGTAGAGTTAAACAAAGGACAAAGTGTTGATTTATCACAAACTATAGCTGAAGATTTAACAAAGGTGCAAGGTCGATCTCAGGAAACACCACAACCAATAATAACTCCAAATCAA
This sequence comes from Rickettsia asiatica, assembly GCF_007989425.1. NCBI lineage: Bacteria > Pseudomonadati > Pseudomonadota > Alphaproteobacteria > Rickettsiales > Rickettsiaceae > Rickettsia > Rickettsia asiatica. The sequence continues at coordinate 519,666 of NZ_AP019563.1, read as the reverse complement.
GAATTAAAATCATCTATTGAAACGCCTACTGCTACACAAATGCCATCAATTACCCCTGCCAACCAGCCACTGCAACCTGAGACTTCACAAGTGCAGCCGCCGCAACCACAACAAGCTCAATCTTCAGGAATTCCAAATCCAGTGCTTAATGCAGCTATAGCTTTATCAGGCAGCATGCAAGATTTATTAAATTATGTAAATGCAAGTTTAACAAAAGAAACTGACGGCAATAAACAAATTGATTTAATTAAAGAAGCAGCCACAGCAATTCTTAATAATGAAAAAAGTGATATTGCTGAAAAGCAGGCTAATATCATTGCTTTAGCTGAAAATACGGTCAATAATAAAGACCTCACACCGGACGCAAAAGTAGCTGGAGTAAATGCGATATTAGAAACCATAAAAAATGATCAGAATACTCCAGACCTAGAAAAATCGAAAATGCTTAAAGCTACAGTAGCTATAGCTTTAAATTCAGAGAATCTTGAGCCGAAGCAAAAACAGCAGATGTTAGAAAAGGCAGTAGATGTCGGTTTAAGTCTTAAAGATGATGCAAGTAGAGCTGCGGCAATTGACGGTATTACGGATGCTGTAATAAAAAGTAACCTTTCTACTGAAGATAAAGGGACAATACTTATAGCAGTAGATGATAAGGTTAATGCCTCTGAATTAAGCAATGTGGAAAAACAAAAATTATTAGGTTCTATATTAAAGAAAGGTGTAGAAACCCAAGTTCTCAGCCCGGAACAACAACAATTGATGCAACAGAATTTAGATAAGATTACGGCGGAACAAACTAAAAAAGATACAATAAAAAAAGTAAATGATATTTTGTTTGATCCTCTAAGTAATACTGAATTAAAAACAACAAACATACAAGCCATTACGGCTAATGTTTTAGATAGTCCGGCTAAAGTAGAGGTAAAAAGTGAAATAATTGAAGGAATTACTAACACAGTTGCAGGAAGCTCGCTTGAAGCTAAAGACAAAGCAGAGATTGTTAAAGGTGTAGGCAAGACTATAGCTACTCATAGTGACACCTCTTTATCCTTACCAGATAAAGCACTTATTATGGCATCAGCGGAAAAAGGTATTGCAGAAAGTAAGACTGATTTACCTGATAGAGAGCTAATGACTAAAGGGTTAGTAGAAGGTGTTTATGAAAGCAAAACAGATCCTGAAATCACTAAGGAAATGCCTAAGGCAGTTTCTAGCGGGATTAATAATAGTAATATTAATGACTCTGAGAAAGAGGCACTTAAAAAAGCTAAAGATACAGTGAGTGAGGCAGCTTTAGATAGAGAAACTCAAAATTTAAATAAAGATTTACAAGGGCAAAATATAGAAGAAACTCAGCCTCACCATGATATATATAACAAATCCCAAGATGTAACTGATGCATTAAAAAATGTTATTGATCCTGTTTTAGAGGCTCATTCAGAAGAACAAATGGCGAAAAAAACTTCTAGTATATTAAATGATATCTCTAGTTATGTCGAGAGAATAAAAAGTACCTTTCGTGATCCTTTAGATATAGCTAAAGAAAAAAAAAAGGAATCAATAAAAAAAGTAGATGAGCTGGTAAAGGAATTTGGTACTAAATCTTCTACTGAAGAACAGCAAAGTTTCATTAAAGCTAATTTAATTAATGATAAAACTTTATCTAAAGAGGTACGTTTACAAACTATAGATAAGTTATTACAAGAACAAGAGCAAAAACAAGCAGAAGCAGTTGAAAACCCTAGTGTTAAAACGGAAGATGTAAGGGTAGTATCAGGACAGTCTGAATTAAAACCTATAAGTAAAGATGAGCCGGATATTGAAAAAGCTAAAATGGTAGTAGAAAGAGATAGAGTTAATATCAAAGATAATATAAAAATTATGGGAGCATTAATGAATGCAAGAGATAGCATTCAGTCGGAAAATTTAAATAAATCAACACCTATTAAAAGAGAGTCTTCCCCTCTACAACGCTGATCAAGATTTGTATTCTGTATATTATAGGACAAGCGATGTCATTCCCGCGAAAGCGGGAATGTAGTAAAACATAATCAGGATGCCAGCTTGCCTTTATGCATTAGTGTTTAGTTTTTCTTTTCCGGCTAGACATTTTACTAAATTATTAACGGCTTGTTGTTCTTCCGTGCTATTAATTTTCATAAAATTTCTTGAAACTTCAATGCACATACGTTGATGTTGAGTATGTACGGGCTGCGGTTTATTAGCTTCTTCTAAACCTTCAAAGAAATAATCAATATTCCTATCTAAAGCTTCTGCGATTAGTACTAGCCTTCCTACAGAAATTCTATTAATTGCTTTTTCGTATTTTTGTAATTGTTGATGAGTAACATCAATTACTTCAGCAAGTTGTTGACGAGACAACCCCTTAGCGAGTCTTAAAGAATAAATTTTCTTGCCGATAAAACTATCGATTTTTTGTATAATATCGTTTTTTCTACCCATTATCTTCTCCTTGGTTACTAATTATATCTATATTTAAAAATTTTCTTTGAACAAAAATGATATTATCCTATATTATTATAAAACATGTGGTTATTAATAATTTTATACTATATCCAATTATAAGTAGAAATAATACCATAAATTAATATTATAAGCAACTATAAAATAACATTTTTTAAGTTTTTTGTAATCATTTGGTAAATAATTATTAAAGAAAATTATTTCTTATCAAATAAAAATATCATAAGAACTTTAAAATTATTTTAAAGTTAAAATATGAATATTTTATGTTTTAAAAACTTATTTACTGAAGCATAAATTACAATTTATAAAAATATAAAATTAATGCAAGGGAAAATTTCATTTCTATATTAATATTTCAAATCAAGGATAAAGTATAGTTTCATTTTAATTATAAATTAATTATTTACAGCAAACTTATTTAAGATTAAATATAAAATTAATAATAATAACTTAGCTTTTATAATGAGAAAAATTTTTAATTGTCTTTACGTAGCCTTATTTAGAACAATAGAAGATGATGGCGTTGAACATTCGGGATATATGTCATTCATGATACTTTTATCTATTTTCCCTTTCCTAGTATTCTTATTAGCTTTAACAAGCTTTTTAGGAGCTTCAGAACTTGGTCAAAATTTTATACAAATTTTTCTAGAGAGTCTTCCGGAACAAGCAACAGAATCAATAGAAAAGAGAATACGAGAATTACTAAGTGCTCCTCCTCAAAGTTTAATGAATCTTGCCATAGTAGGCAGTATTTGGACTGCTTCTTCTTTTGTAGAATGTTTAAGGACTATTTTAAATCGTGTATATCAAATAAAATCTCCCCCCCCTTATATAAGAAGAAGATTACTTAGTATTATACAGTTTCTTATAATTAGTGCCTTGATTATCTTTACTATGTTTCTTTTAGTGGTGATTCCAATATTATTTACAAAAATTCCGATAATATTAGAGACCATTGAAAAATATAAGATCATTTTAAATTTTATAAGATATTCTTTAATTTTAATTTTATTATTTTTAGGTGCCTCGTCTTTGTATTATATATTACCTAATGTAACACTAAATTTTGTTGATGTATTTCCAGGGGCTTTATTAACTGTGATATTATGGATAATAAGCGGCTATTTGCTTTCAACTTATATAGTCTACTATAATCAATTAAATCTAATGTATGGTTCTCTTGGTAGTATAATAGTTACATTAATATTCTTCTATATTATAAATATGATATTTATCTATGGTGCGGAATTTAATTATCTAATGAAAAATTATGAAAATATAGAGTGAAGTGCGGCTTAAAGCACTTCATAAAGTATTTAGTTTTACAAAAATAAAATAATTAATTGAAATAATTTTGGCAGTTTTATATTTAAAACTTTATATCAATCTTTATTTTAGTTGTAAAAAAACAATTATTTTTTAGTTTTTAGGTTTTGTGAACAAAATACAAATTATTTAAAAAACTCCGGTTTAAATAACATAAAGCTATCCTGAGATGATGTAGGTAATGGAATTAAATTATATTGCAGATCGAAAGCGTTCCCGTAAATTTTTTCTATTTTTTGGAGCGAACTTGGAGATTTTAAAGCCAATAATATTGATTTTAAAATAGTAAAAATTGCTATATACGGATCGGTTTCAGGGGAAGATAAGCGATGTTCTAAACGTTTGGGAAAAGAATTTGGAATTCGTACGGCTACGCTTCTATTATTTCCACCGTACGATATATGCGTAGGAGCCATAAATTTTTTATTTATCCGTGAATAATCTAGAGTAGTCGGCATAAAAGCGAGTAGGGTGTCTAACATATAGTGACATAGCCCTTGTGCTGCTAAAATTATATAATAATCATTGAACTCAGAATTAAAATTAATATGAAAATGCATACTATTACCATAATCATCCAAAAACGGCTTAGGAGAAAAATCTATATAACCGTTTAACTGCTGTGCCATTTTTTTTAAAATAGTTTTAACCTCTAATATATTTTTTATATATTGTATTAAGTTTACAGAAGGAGGGAGATCTATTTCAAATTGGTTATTGCCTTTTTCTTTTTTTATTTTAGAAATTTTAAATCTAGCTAAGTATTTTCTTGAAAGTATTTCAAATTTAGCTATATCAATATTGTGACTTAAATAAAACTCTATTTCTACGCCGATAATAGGGATTAGGTTATAGTCTTGATGAAATTGTGCTATTATTTTTTCCAGCTGTTTATTTTTTTGTAAACGACCGGATAAAGTATTAATAAAACTATTATAATTATTATAGGGCATTTTCATGGAAGGATTAATAAATGGATCAGTTTATTATAAAATTTTTGATAAAACATTCAATAATTCTAGTCATAGATATATAAAAAAAAATAACTCTATAAATGAAACAGAAATAGTTGAAAACAAAAAATCTATTACTACTTATTTTAAAGCACAAGATATTTTAATTTTAAACCAAGTACATGGCAATCAAATTGTTAATGCTGATGAGTCCATAATTGCCGTACCTGAGGCAGATGGAAGCATTACAACTAAGAAAAATTTAGTATTAGCGGTACAATCGGCAGATTGTGTACCGGTACTACTTGCAAGCGGCGACGGTAAAATAATCGGAGCGGCACATGCAGGTTGGAAAGGAAGTATACATAATATTATTAGTAATATAGTTACTAAAATGACAGAAAAAGGAGCAAAGAATTTAATAGCAGTGATAGGTCCTGCTATAGCTCAAAGTTCATATGAAGTTGATGATGAATATTATAAAGCTTTCTTAAGTAAGGATATTAACAATAAACAGTTTTTTATAAACTCGATAAAAGAAAATCATTATATGTTTGATTTACCGGCTTTTGTAGAGTTAAAACTTAAAGAAGCAGGCGTTAAAGATATAAAAAATATTGGTGAAGATACTTACACAAATCCGTTAAAATATCCAAGCAAAAGACGCTCATATCATTTGCAAGAACCTTATAATCAGAATATATTATCAGCTATCGTAATTAAATAATGGCATTGCTAAATAAATATTGATGGTTTGAAAAAGCTACGTCATTGCGAGGAGGCGTTGTTGCATGGATCAATTCCATCCCTGTCATCCCGTGACTTGATCGCGAGATCCAGTTTAAAATACTAACATTATTAGTATTTTAAGTTGTTTTCTGGATACCGTGGTCAAGCCACAGTATGACACCCAGTGCGTTTTTCGATCCACGCAACAATGCCCGCTCGCAATGACGATATCAATATTTATTTAGCAATGCCAAAATAACTCTTCATTTATCCGGAGTATATTAATGAATCAAGAGAAACCTTACTATCAAATAGTTTATGCACCTAACGATATTTTTAAAAAACAAGCAGAATATATAGACATTGTTGATGATAATATTCGTACTATTGTCGATAAAATGCTTCAGACTTTACATATAGAAAGGGCAGTGGGGCTAGGTGCTAATATGGTAGGAATATTAAAGCGTATAGCAGTAGTTGACCTCCATGAAAATAATAAATCATCGCCTATAGTTTTTATTAATCCGGAAATAACTTATTTTTCGGAAGAAAAACAAACTTTTATTGAGCGTTCTTTATCGTTTCCAGGCATTGAAGCATCTATTACACGATCAAAAGCAATCACGGTAAAGTATCTTGATTATAACGGTAATAAACAAGAACTAGAAGCGGAAGGCTTTCTAGCAACCGTGATTCAACATGAAATAGATTACTTAAACGGCAAAACTTTCTTAGATCATTTATCAAAACTTAAGCATGATACACTCCTTAAAAAGATGCTAAAGCATATAAAACTCCATCCTCCACATATTCACAGTAGCAGTTGTAGGCATTAAAGTTTTTGACATTTGAATTTAAAATATGTTATAACTGACTAGTTAATTATATGAAAAACACAATTACAGCCTTTGATGCTAAAACCCATTTTTCTAAATTATTAGACTGAGCTAGTAAAGGTGAAGAAATTGTAATTACTAAAAGAGGAAAAGCTGCTGCAAAAATTGTTCCTATTAATTCTCATAATAATGTAGAGATTGCAAATATAGCAGCTCTCAGACTTCGGAAACTTGCAAAAGAAATTAATTTACAACCATCGGATCTAGAAGTATGGCTAAATTACAGGAATGAGGGTAAGAAGTAAAGAAGATGGTCTCTTTTATTTTAGATTCTTCAGTAGCTTTATCCTGGCTTATGCTTGTGATGAAGTAGCAAATTTAGGAATATTAGATAAAACGGTAAAAGAAGGAGCAATCGTCCCTTCTATTTGGAGACTTGAGATTGGAAGTGTATTACTATGTGCAGAGCGTGCAAAACATCTTACTCCAAATCAATGCCATCAAGCAATTTATACTTTAAAGGATATTTACATCAAAATTGATCAAATAACACTGGAACATATATGGTTTGAGACAATGGATTTAGCCGTACAATATGGATTAACACTTTATGATGCTAGAGCTATTTAGAGCTAGCATTACGCTGTGGGGGTTACCAATAGCAACACTTGATAAATTCTTAAAACAAGCAAGTAAAGCCACTTGGGGTTGTGGTGTTGTGATCACATCTTCACAAGTCGCAGCCAAGCTTCCCAGTCGCGTTTGCCTAAATCTTCTTCAAACGATAATAAGTCTTTTACCGTTTGCTTACATATTTCTATGGAAGGGATTATAAGTTCTTGTTCTTTTGTGGAATTTAGCAGACATTGTGTTTTACAAGCTTGTTCTAAATGGTAAGTATAAAACATAGCTTCATGAATAGTTTTTCCGCAGGTAATAGCACCATGATTACGAAGTAACATCACGTAATTTTGCTTAAGGTCATTAACAAGTCTAGTGCTTTGCTTGTCAGCATCTAGCACTAGAGAATTATAATCATGATATGATATTCTATCGTAAAAATGTAATGCCCACTGGCTGATCGGTAAAAGCCCGTATTTTAAAGCAGAAACCGCAATAGCTGCGGGAGTATGATAATGAAAAATAGCAGAAATATCAGGGCGTGCTTTGTAAATACTACCATGAATAAAGTAACCGGTTTTATTATATTGATATTCCTCCCCTTCTAAAATTTTTCCGTCTAAACTAACTTTTAAAAGATTCTCCATAGTTACTTCTTCAAACCTTAGTCCAAAAGGATAAATATAGTAAAAATTGGCATTTTTAGGTCTTGCGGATAGATGCGTATAGGTATGATCATCCAGCGATAAATACGCCATTATTCGGTAAGCGGCAGCTAAATTATATTTTATATCCATTATTGTTAAAATCTATATTGGTTTTATGTCATTCCCACGTGGCATTATTGCGTGGATTCCAAATCATCATTGTGAGCAGTCGTAGACTGCGTGGCAATCCATAAAAAATAATACAAAAATGTTAAATTAACATTTTTTTACTGGATTGCTTCATCAATTGCTACGCAATTTCCTCACAATGACGGATAAACCGAGCCATGCAATAAAGCCTACAGTCGCTCGCAATGACGTAAGAGTATTCAAGCCATCAATATTGAATACCCAAAAAAGGAGCATATACCGCTTCTTCCTTTGTTTCTATCATCGCTTCTTTAGGAGTTTTTATACATTCTTGTAAATATTTTTTCCCTAAATATGGTACTATATTATAATTTAATATATAACATTGTAAATTATCTTTCTTACCGCTAAAGTTAAATTCAATTTTATTTCCTTGCTTCAATAGCTTTTTAATCTCTGTTGTTTGCTGGATAAAATTCTTTTGTTCTAAGTTTAAGTGTTTGATTCTTAGTATATTTTTTACTACAGAAAACGTAGAAACAGCAAGAAGCAGAAGGAATATAAATAACTCTTTATTACTTTGCTTAATAGACCTCTTCGGAAACTCTACTTCTAGGGGTAATTTGTACGTCGATCCAGTACTCGAATCCTCACGTACGTTTGTGTACGCTGCGGTGCTGTGTTCCGTGTCTCCTTCAAATTCCTCCCTAAACCCTCGTTTCTGAAGAGGTCTATTTAAGAAAATACTATTTTTAACATATGCAGCTGCAATCATTCCGATACCGATAATATAACATCCAAGGTATCTAAGTAATGATGCTCCTCTAATTGCCTCCTCATAGCTAAAGTTAAAGAAATATAAATATAATCGCCACAAGGCAAAAATTATAAAACAAGCAAACGTACTTATCAGAAAAAATTTATATTCTTTCAGCAAATCCGGTTTATATTTACGAATTCCGTACCATGCAGCTATACAAATAGTATACACAACTAAACTTCCTTCTTTTACTAAGAATAACAAGAGAAATTTACCGTAATTTAGTAATAATAACCTATGCTGTTCATTAAAATTTTCAGCAATATATACTAAATTACTAAAACTATGTTCGCCTCTGTCAAAAAAATCATGAGTATTTTTGAAATAATGCATCCAAATAAAATTATATAAAATCGGTAAGGTAAGTAGAATTAGATATGTAATATAATCGCTTGATTTTTTAGGTTTTTTATAAAAAATTGTATAATGAGCTATAAGAATTACCGAAGCAAAACTTGCAAACCATGTTCCAATTTCTCGGAAAGAGGCAAGCAATATCGTGATAGGTAAAATAAGCAATAATGCTTTCTTCTTGTCTTCCTCAAGGATATAAATTGCAACAATAGCTCCGAACATTAAGCCGATAGTACTATCGTTATATATAGAGCGAATTCCGGTCGTATATAATACTACACTGCAAAGTATTAGTGAAAACAACACACCGGTTTGCCACAATTTCTTATTTGCGGCTAAAGGAGCTAGAAATGCTAAATGTAATAAGAAATGTGCAAATAATACGTTACCATCTGAATAACCTGAAAGTGAAAGCATGAAGTAATGATAAACGGCGGCTCCTCTTGGATAATGTGCATGAGTAGTAATAATGGAGGTTAACGAAGACTGATTCTCAAAAACACCGAAATATAGCAATTCTTTAGTAAATATCCCCCAATGTGAGAAATCATCATAAGCATGCAGCGATGCATCTCTTGTATAAAGAAAAAACAAAAGAATCAATAAAGTAAATACGATGATTTCAATTATATTTTTTCTAGATTCCTGCTTTCGAAAGAATGACATAAAGGGCAGGAATGACGTAAAGGGTAAGGATGACATGAAGCACAGAAATGACACGAAAGCTAAAAATATACCGATGAAATAACTTACATATGTTGCAGCCAATAATAGCTTTAACATAGCAAAACAATATAAAATCGGTACTAATATGCTGATTGTTACTGGAATAGCGAAAGTCAATTTTGTTTTGAAATATTTGGCAAAAAAAGACGAAAAGCCAAAAATGCTTAATATCGGTATTATGATCATATATTTTTAAAAATAATAAATTTAGGTATTCTATCCAACAAATATAAAAATGTAAACCTTGCAATTTCTTAAGAAAAAGATTATAATGCCTAATTTTTTAATAATCTATTAGTTAATTTGAGTAAATATATGGGGAAGAAAAGTAAAAGCAAACAAAATCAGAATAATAATTTTTCTATTGAGGTTAACGAAAGATTTAGAAAAGAAACGGCAGATTATTTAATTAAAAAACGTAAAGATGCGATAATAACTCCTGCATTATAAGATACAAATTTAGAAGTTTTAAAAGCACTTCTTGAGAAAAAGGAAGGAATAAAATTAAGTGAGGAGGAGGCAGTAAGTCACTTTAAACTTTTAATAGGAATAAATGATAGGGCAGATATTCTTAAATATTTTATAGAAGAATTAAAATTAAATTTTAAATCAATAATAAACAATGAAAATGGAGATAGTATTTTACATTTTGCAGTAACATTTGGAGCTAAAAAATGTTTAGAATATCTTTTAGGTATAGGAAAATATAATATAAATACTACAAATGGTAGTGATGCTACACCTTTAACATATGCATGTTTTTATGAAGATATTATAAATTTATTAGTTCAAAAGGGTGCTAAAATAGATCAACAAACTATAGAGGTTTTTACACGTTCTTCATATTCTTATGATGAAGGGAAAGAAGTTATTGAATCTTTTTATAAAAAAAACGGTAATAACTCATCTAATAAAAACTATACGCTTTTTAAAGCCTAAAAAGATTATAAGGATATAAAACTTACAATTTTAAATAATTCTTCTAGAGATAAAGATAATTCTCCATCATTGCGTGAGCTATGTAAGCTACTAGCAGGAGTGGAAAAAAGATAAATATAGTTATTACAAGCTTATATTATGTAAGAAATATTCATTACTTCCACAAGTAATTACAGAACAAAAAAAATAATTAACGATAAAATAGTTCAATTAAAGTCAACAGAAAATGCTAAAGTAAAGGAAAATATTTTAGTAGATATATCCGATGGATTGTATGTACTAAGAAATATTTATAAGATTTTTACATTTTCAGGTCACGAAAACTTAAAGGATTATATATTAGAAATCGCGGAACAACATTTTGGGGATTCATCTAAATTATTAGCTATTTATTCAGATTTAATGGGTGCTTCCGCAAATAGAGGTGATATTTTTGAAACTAAGGATTATATAAAAAAATTGAACAAAATTTTCATTTATTAGAAAAACAAACAACTAATAATATGGAAAAAGGCTTATATCATAATTTGGGAAAAGTGTATAATTTAATCGATAAAAATAAAGCACTTTTATATTTAAATAAAGTAGAAGCACTCACTACCAATGATGAAGAAATAGTAAAAGATAAATATAATATTTATCTAGGTTTTAAAAACTTTCAAGCTGCTATTGATGAAGCAAGAAAAATATATGATCAAGACTATACGGATCTTTTAATTATTAAAGCTCTTCGAGAATCAGGGGAACAAGTATCTGATATACTAAAAAAATATAATTTTAACGATAGATTTTCTTTTAAAAAATTAGCTGATAATTTTGAAAAAACCTACAATATTATGAAATACTAATAAAAAAACATTTAAGCAATAATAAACGCAGGAGATCATGCTTCTCTTACTCAACTTGATCAAAAATTAGTTCAAAAATATTTCAAATATAAAAAAGAAAAAATACAAAAACAACAAGTACAAAAATTACTTGGAACTAAAAAGTCAATTTCATGGCATATTGGTGATAGAAAAGATTTTACAACAGAGTCAGAAGAAGTTATCAAGGTTAAGAAAAATTGGTATGCAGTAATTGATTCTAAACTAACACTTGAAAAGGTAACATTTGATATATTTACTCAAGCTTTAAAAAAAGGAGTTGTTCATAGAAGCGAAGGTGAAAACGGAGTAAAATTCCTTGATGATAAAATAGAATTAAAAATTGAGCAAGATAGCAGGTTATATCCTAGTATAGTATATCGAAACGGCGATAAACATCTAATTATATTTGATAAAAAGGGTAATCATAATGCTATTAAAGATGCTAGTAAATATACAATAACAGAGGTAGGTGATTCTAGCGATCTTATAGGTGAGTCATCAACATTTGAAACGCCGGTTTAATCGGGGAATGTCATTCCTACGGGGTTCAGTTTTTTCGAGATTGCTATTATTTCATGAGATTGCCACGCAGCCTATGGCTGCTCGCAACGATGGCTCGGTATCCACACAATAAAGCCCACTTGCAATGACGATATTATCACCCGTGTTTAATTTTAGCTTGTGCTGCGGCGATCCTTGCTATAGGGATACGGTATGGAGAACATGATACATAGTGTAAATTCATTCTATGAAAAAATTCTATAGAGGCAGGGTTTCCTGCATGTTCTCCGCAAGCACCTAACTTTAAATTAGCATTACTGCTTTTTCCTCGTTTTATAGCAATTTCAATTAATTCTCCTACACCTTCTTCATCTAGAGTAGTAAATGGATCGGATTCAAAAATCTTTTCTTCTAAATAATATGGAAGAAAGGAGGCAATATCATCTCTAGAAATTCCGTATGTAGTCTGAGTTAAATCATTAGTACCAAAACTAAAATAGTCAACCTCCTGAGCTATTTTCTTACTGCTGAGTGCTGCCCTTGGTAGTTCTATCATAGTACCAAGTGTAAAGGAAAACTTATATCTATAACGTTGCTCTAATTCCTCTATTACCTCATAAATATCCATTTTAAGCTTTTTTATTTCACCTACATTGCTAATTAAAGGAATCATTAGTTCTAAGTTACATTCTATATGTTCTTTTTTATGTAGCTCAAAAATAGCTGTAAAAATTGCTTCAATTTGCATTTGATAAATTTCCGGCGAACATATACCAAGTCTACATCCACGGTGACCGAGCATAGGATTTACTTCATGCATAGCATGAAGACGTTGATTAATCATGGATAAAGGTAGATTTAAGCTATTTGCCAAATTCTTTTTATCTTCTTCGGTGGTAGGTAAAAACTCATGCAACGGCGGATCAAGTAATCTAATATTTACCGGTTTATCTTTCATTACTCTGAATAAAGCTTTAAAATCCTCAGTTTGCAGAGGTAATAATTTCTGCGCGACAAGCTTTCTCCGCTCTATATCAGGAGCAATAATCATTTCCCTTACTAAAGGAATTTTATTTTTATCAAAAAACATATGTTCGCTACGACACAAACCTATACCTTGAGCTCCAAACTTTATAGATACTAAAGCATCATTAACCGTTTCGGCATTTGCACGAACTTTTAAGCTGCTAATTTCATCTGCCCAATCTAAAATTAATTTTGATTCCTCACTGAAAGTAGGTTGAATTAAAGGCATTTCACCTAAGAAGATTTTACCGCTACCTCCGTCAATCGTTATAATATCACCTTGTTTAATCACTATGTCGTCTGCTGTTAGTATTTGCTTTTTCTCATCTATAGATAAATTACTTGTGCCGCAAACACAAGGCTTCCCTATACCTCTTGCTATAACTGCGGCATGTGAAGTCATTCCCCCTCTAATAGTTAAAATACCTGAAGAAACATGCATTCCGTTAATATCCTCGGGACTGGTATCATGGCGTACTAAAATTACTTTATGATGATGAGATAATTTTTCGGCATCATAAGGTGAAAATACTGCAATACCTGTTGCAGCCCCAGGAGAAGCAGGTAGCCCCTCGGCAATAGAAGTAAGCCCTTTACTGTAATCAATTCTTGTATGTAATAATTGATTTAACGATTCCGGATCAATTCGCATTAAGGCTTGTTCTTTAGAAATAAGCTTTTCTTCCACCATGTGTACGGCAATATTAATAGCAGCAATGGCTGTTCTTTTTGCGGTACGTGTTTGCAAGATATATAGCTTATTATTTTCTATAGTGAATTCTATATCCTGCATATCTAAGTAATGTTCTTCAAGCTTTTTCGCAATTTGTGATAACTCCTTAAACACTTCCGGCATCATTGCTTGCATAGAATTTGAATCATTTGCAATAATAGGCATAGGTGTTCTAGTTCCCGATACTATGTCTTCACCTTGAGCATTTATTAAAAACTCTCCAAAGAGCTTTTTTTCTCCTGTAGAAGGTGATCTAGTAAAAGCAACTCCCGTAGCCGAAGTTTTACCTAAATTACCGAAAACCATTGCTTGGATATTAATAGCCGTACCGAAATCCTCCGAAATATTATTGATTTTTCTATATATAATCGCTCTATTACTCATCCAAGAATGTAGCACCGCTTTAATTGCCGATTCTAACTGTTCATAAGGATCATTAATTAGTTGCTTAGTATACTTAATATGCAATCGTTTGAAATCATCAATAATTTTTTCTAATAATTCTACGGTAACGTCGTTATCTTTATAAATATCAGCTTGAATCTTATGTTTTTCATAAATTTGTTCAAATAGATCACTAGGTATAGATAATACCGTTGAGCCGTACATTTCTAAAAATCTTTTGTAACTATCAAGAGCAAATCGTTTATCACCGCACGAATCAGCAAGAGCATTACACACTTCGTTATTCATTCCGAGATTAAGGATAGTATCCATCATTCCAGGCATTGAAACCGTAGAACCCGAACGCACCGATAATAACAAAGGATTGCTTGTACTGCCGAAAATTTTACCGGTAGTTATTTCAAGTTCGGTGATAGCTTTTTTTAAGTCACTTTGAAAATTTTTAGGAAAGTTATTATTGTGGGTATAAAAGTAATTACATAGCTCCGTAGTTATTGTAAAACCATCAGGAATAGGTAGTTTTAGGTTAGACATTTCGGCAAGACCGGCACCTTTATTACCAAGTATATTTTTCATGCTAGCGTTTCCATCACTACCATTACTGCCAAAATAATAAATTAATTTTTTCATATCATATATCAAAATTTGCTAACAATTTATGTGTTTAGGAGCATTAAATACATATTTATACAGTATGAAAAAAATAGTAGCAACGTTAAATTAAGAATATCTTTAATAAAATAGTTGAAATTTTAAATTTGTTATTATACTTACTAACTTAATTATATTCTGTGTATAAAAGTCAAATTTTCAAAAACAAATCTTATAATTTACAGCTAAAAAGAATTATAATATATTATTTTAAATTTTATCCGCAGAACCTAATAAGTTAATTGAACTTCTTCTAAATGTTATTGACTAATTTAAGAAAATTGACCATAATTCTAAATGGTCGTGCAGTTGCGTGATGATATAGCAAAGCTATAGATCACGAGGAAAGTCCGGACTCTATAGAGGTATGGTGCCGGTTAACCTCCGGCAGAGTATTGTTACTTTAGGGAAAGTACCACAGAAAATATACCGCCGAATATGAATACGAAGTTCATCGAGTATTTTCGGTAAGGGTGAAAAGGTACGGTAAGAGCGTACCGGTAAGTTGGTAACAAATTACGCATGGTAAACCCCACCAAGAGCAAGATCAAATAGGCGTTACAGAACTTGTCAAGTTCCCGGGTTATCTCTAACCGGCTTGTAATGCGGGTAGATCGCTTGAGGTAAACGGTAACGTTTATCCTAGATAAATAACTGCAATGAATTTATATTCATACAGAATCCGGCTTATAGACCTTATTATCATCCCGTGGACCTTATGTCATTCCTGCGAAAGCAGGAGTCTAGTAAAATCTATAAAAAACTTGTTTTTTGTAGATTTATTTTATCAAATATGTACTTAATATTAGACTATTTATTCTGGATTCCTGCGAAAGCAGGAATGACATACGAAGCGTTCATACAACATAGGGCAAGACCACGGGATGACACCGAACTTACTATGACATAAATTTAATGAAAAAGTTATATCATTATCCTATTTGTCCTCTTTCAAGACAAGCCCGTGTCTTCTTAAAAGAATTAGATATAGAATTTACTACGATTAAAGAAGACTATTGGCAATTCAATAAAGAATTCTTAAAAATAAACCCGTCCGGAACTTTACCTGTTTTAGCAGAACAATACAGCTTATTTATAGTAGGTATTTATCCTTTTGTCGAATATCTTAATAGCAAATATCCGAATTTTAATTTTTTAGATGAAGATATTGATATTTGTTGCGAAATTAGACGATTATTCTTTTGGTTTAACGATAAGTTTTATCGTGAAGTTACTAAGATTATTATCGATGAAAAAGTTATAAGATCAATTGCTAAAATGAGCAGCCCACGAACCGAGTTTTTACGTGCTGCAAAAAATAATTTAAATTATCATTTAGAATATATAACTTCTTTATTAGAAAAAAGAAGCTATATCGTATCAGATTCACTAACTATTGCCGATATTGCAGCAAGCTGTCACTTATCGGTACTTGATTATTTCGGTGAGATTGATTGGGATAAATGGACGCTTATCAAACATTGGTATTCACTAATTAAATCAAGACCGGCTTTTAGGTTATTATTACAAGATAGAATCCCGGGCTTTACCCCTCCGAGCTATTATACAGATTTAGATTTTTGAATATATAATTTAATAATTTGATTCTTTCCGTATCATGAGCTTTTAGTATTTTACGAATATTATTAAGAGATTGATTTTTCATAAGTGCATGATCATATTCAAGATGAACTCCACTCAAAATAGCTGTCCCATCGCCGTAAGTACATTTTATTATTGCAGGTTTATTATCTTCATAACTTGCTATTATTTCAGTATCTTTGGTATTTTCTGCATCAACAAAATATCTACCGCCATTATAAAAAGCATACCAATCCTTAATATTTAAATTAAGTGTTGGATTTATTTTTAGATAAGCGGCTCTTGCTCCTTGTATGTGAGTTGTAATAATAAGGAACAAGCAGTGGTCCTCTAACTGTTCCATTGAAAATCTTTAATTCTCTTTCACCTATAACCTCTATATTTGTTCCTTTAGCAAATTCTAAATAATTGCCACTATAATAACTACCGGCACATATTCCAAGAAAATTACCGCCATTTTTTAAATAATTTTTTATATTAGCATTTCCTTTGCCTTACAATTTTTGTACATAGTATAAATCTCTTCCACCGAGTAAAATAAGTAATAAGGTGTTTTGAACCCACTTTTTGTCTATAATTTCTTGTGCAGAAATATAATCTATGTTATACTTTGGAGCATAAAGTTTTAAGGTATGCACGCAATGCTTAATACTTTCTTTTGAAACTCCTAAATCATTATAAATTTTCATTTTTATATTATTGACAAGAACATTATATAATTTTTAGTGTAATGACTTAAAAAGAAATTATGAGGTAATTTTATGCAACTTAATTCAATCTCACTACCGTTAACCAAAAGGCAAACAATAGAAATAGTTTTAGGAGTGGCATTACTTAACTATTTGTTCACAAATAGTAATACCTATGAAGCCTATATTTATTTCATTACAAACCGTTGCAGTGATGTTCATCGGACTTACATATAATAAGACTACCGCACCTTTAACTATACTATCTTACATAACTCTTGGAGTAATGGGAATCCCTGTGTTTGAAGAGTTTCCGAGCGGGTTACGAATATTATTCGGTCCTACCGCACAGGATATCTAGCAGGTTTTCTACTTGCCGTATATGTTCTAGTTTAAAAGATAAAATTTTTATTTCTAATAAATGGTTAAATCAGATATCTTTATATTTGATCGGTAATATAATTATTATGAGTTTTGGCTGGATGTGGCTTTCTAAATTCTTAGGACCAAGCGGTGCATTTTACGGTGGTGTATTACCTTTTATAATACCGGGAATAATTAAATCAGTATTATTAATTAGACTTATCAATGCAGTAAAACCAAAATTTAAAGAAAAATGCTAATGCCGCATTTTCCGGTACCAACCTGGAACAATAACATTAAATATGATCTTGAAAATATAGCAAGACTTTTAAAAGCCTTAGGTGATCCTCATTTAAGGCTTCCTCCTATTATACATATAGCAGGTACAAACGGTAAAGGTTCAAGTGCCGCTATGCTCAAAAGCATCTTTACGCTTGCCGGTTATAAGGTACATTGCTATACATCTCCTCATTTATTAGAATTTAATGAACGAATTGTAGTAGCAGGCGAGAAAATCTCGGATAATGAATTATGGCAGGTTTGTGAGCAGGTGAGGGTAGCAAGTGAAAAATTTAATATTGAACCTAGTTTTTTTGAAGGTACTACGGCAGCAGCGTTTCTAGCATTTGCGGATACTAAAGCCAATATATTAATTTTAGAGACAGGACTTGGTGGACGTTTAGATGCAACAAATATAGTAGAACAACCGTTAATTACTTTAATTACACCTATTTCATATGATCATATGCATATGCTGGGTAATACATTACCCTTAATAGCAATTGAGAAAGCCGGTATTATGAAGTCTTGCGTTCCTTGTGTTATAAGTATGCAAGTATCTGAAGTTTATGAAGTGTTACTTAAAAAAGCTGAAGAGCTGGAAGTACCGAGTTTCTGTTATGAATATGATTTCAGTATTAAAAAGATGGATAATGGATTTATTTATTTATCAAATAATTTTAGTTATGAGTGTCCGACTCCTTCACTGCTTGGTGATCATCAATTAATAAATGCTGCAAGCGTTATTGCTTTAATAAGTTTGATAAATAAACAATTTAATATCAGCAACGAAATTATCTCTAAAGGACTGCAAAATACTGTTTGGTCTGCAAGAATCGAAAAAATAGAACCGAAAAAATATTCTAAATTAATAGGTGATAATGTTCAAATTTGGGTAGACGCAGCTCATAATAATAGCGGAGCTCAAGTTTTGGCAAGTTGGATTCGTGATAATTTAAAATCACCGATATATTTAATACTCGGTATGACTAAAAATAGGAATATCGAGGAATTTTGCTCTTACTTTAAGGGTTTGACAATTAAGGGTTATGGTGTTAAAGTTTTATCCGAACCGCTAAGTCATAATGCAGAAACAGTAAATTCAGAAGGTGGAAAGAGCGGCATTGATTTTAGCGAAAGCGGCTCACTCGAAGAAGCGATTAGTAATATAAAGAAGATAAACGGCGATAATAAAGCAAATATTATAATAACCGGATCGCTTTATTTAGCTTCCGATTTTTATAAATTGTTATCCAATTGTCACCCCATGGCTTGACCACTGGGTCTTGTGATGCAGCCCGTATACGAGATACCGCGATCAAGTCGCGGTATGACAATAATTTAACCAACATAGGAGAAAATAAATATGACCTATTGCGACAAATCTAATCAAACCTCACATCCTTTTATCTTATCTGATTTACCTTATGAGAAAGAGAGTTTTAAACCACATTTTACTCCCGAGACTTTTGATTATCATCATGGTAAACATCATAATGCTTATGTACAAAATCTAAATAATTTACTCAAAGATAAAGAAGAATTACAAAAAAAAGATTTAGAAGAAATAATAGAATGGTCATCTCAAAACTCAAATGCAGCTATTTTTAATAACGCAGCCCAAATATGGAATCATACCTTTTTTTGGCATTCAATAAAGCCGCAGGGCGGAGGTAAGCCAAGCGGTAAAATATTAGAACAAATTAATAAAGATTTCAGTAGTTTTGAAGGATTTTGTGAGCAGTTTAAGCAAGAGGCAGTAGGGCAGTTCGGTAGCGGCTGGGTGTGGCTTATATATCACGATAATAGGTTACAAATTATAAAAACCGCTAATGCCAACACACCTATAGCAAACGGTATGAAGCCGCTTCTCGCATGTGATGTTTGGGAACATGCTTATTATATTGATTATCGTAACAAACGACCTGATTATGTTGACATATTTATTAAGCATATGATTAACTGGAAGTTTGTAGAAGATAACTTAATTAAGTAAAATTATGAATTTAGAGGATATTAAAAAGGCTCAAGAAACTCCTATCGAATATATAGCTTTTAGTGGAGGGGGAGCTAAGGGAGCAATATATTCCGGAGCTTATGAGGCAGCTAAAAAAGCCGGTATTTTGGATAATGTCAAGGCGGTAGCCGGTTCTTCCGCCGGTGCTATAATTGCAGCAGTGGTAGCTCTTGGGACACCGCCTGAGCGATTTGAAGAAATTTCTAAAAATACAAATTTACAAACATTGCTTGGAAAAAAAGGATTTTCTGCGGGTATAATACAGTTAAATAAAGACGGTAAACCTTTATATGATCTATTAGAACTTGTTATTAAAGAAAATATAGGGAATTTTTTACAGAGATCAGATATAGTAAATGTTAAAGGTGATAAAGCTCTTGATGAATTAAGAGAAAGATACAACCAAAAAGACGGTAAAATATATTTTAAAGATGTAGCGTTACTGCAAAAATACGATCCCGTGCAATATAAGGATTTAGTAATTACGGCAACTCAGCAAGAGACAAGCAAACTAACTATTTTCAATAGCTTTGATACGCCAAATGTTGAAATTGCTTTAGCTTGCCGTGCTTCTGCTTCTATACCGCTTGTTTTTGAGCCGGTAGAAATCGACGGTAAAAAATATGTCGACGGCGGATATAGAGATAATATACCGACAAAATATTTTAAAGGCAATGAACCGGAATTTGATATAAAAGAAGTAACTAATAATATGGAGGAGATTACCTTAGCTAAAAAGCAAGGTAGAACTCTAGCTATGGCTTTTGGTACGGGTATGGAAGCTGATGCAAATATTGCTATATATAGTGCAAAAAAATTTGAAAGCCCAAGTGATATCGTAAAGTTTTTAGCTGATGTACTATTTAAGACACTTGCAAAAGTAGGAGGAAAATTTAAATATACTGAAACTCTAAGAGAAACTAATGAGCAGTTACGTGAAAATGCTTTAAACACTGTGGTTTTAGATACTGCCGGAATAGATACTTTAGATTTCAAAGATGCACAAAAATATTCTGATTATTTGCATATTAAAGGATATTGTCAAACTAGAGAACATTTGAATAATCATGACCTTAGCAAAGAAGCAGATAAAACATTTGACCATCAAAAATTTCTACTAAATGTTTATGAAGTTTATGATAATAAAAATCTACATAAAACATTTGGAACTAAATTATTAGAAATGTTTATTCCATCAAAAGAAAATAATACTTCTAAATGGCAAGAAGGAGTTATTGAAAATCATGATGATAAAGCAAAAATGTTATTATCATTTTGTAAAACCGGAGCATTAAACGAAAAAGAATTAAATGAAAAGCTTAAAGAATATGTAATTATTGCTGCAACTAGTCGTAATAATACACTAAAAGCCGATACAAACTCATTGAAAGCTTTGCTGCATACCTTAAACGATCCTGCTGCTTCAAATAAAGTAAAAGATAGTTTCATTAAGGTACTTGGAATAGACAAAAATAAAGATGTAAGATTTGATAAAACTAAAACCTTTGATGAAAATATTGCTAAGTTTAAATTTACTAAACAAGATTTCGAAAGCTTTATAACTAAAAGTAAAAGCGAAACACCAAAAATTCAAAGCAAACATAACGTAGCTACAAATCATGTAAGTAGGGGGTGAGTTAGGTGGTGTTATATGGGATCAAAATCGTCATTGCAAACAGAACGGAAGTGAGTGCGGCAATCTCAAGAATTTTATACTGCTTTATGAGATTGCCGCGTCAAGGCTTCGCCTTTCCTCGCAATGACGGCTACTAAAAAAATGAACATCGGTAAATTTAAACTAATTGTTTTTGATAAAATAGATAGTACAAGCTCTGAGGCTATGAGAATTGCTAAGAGTAATAAAATTGATTCAAACTATGCAGTACTTGCTAAATCTCAAACCAAGGGACGAGGAAGAAGCAGTAAAAACTGGCAATCTAGATCAGGTAACTTATATGTAAGTTTAGTAGTAAAGCCTGATAAAGAGCTAGAATTATTACCGCAATTATCTTTTGTTGCAGCACTTGCCGTTTATGAGAGTATAGAATTGTTGACTATGTCATACCGTGGCTTGACCATGGGATCTAGTAAATCAACAACTAATGATGCTGTAAGTTGTTTTCTGGATCCTGTGGTCAAGCCACGGTATGACAGTGTGAAACTCAAATGGCCCAATGATGTTTTGGTGAACGGTCGAAAAATTGCCGGTATACTGCTTGAATCCGTTAAAGTAGAAAATAATTATTACCTTATTCTCGGTATAGGGATTAATATTACCTATCACCCTGATAATATAGATCAGCCTACTACTAGCTTAATAAGCGAAAATCTACCGACTATAGAACCGCAAGCTTTACTTAAGATATTAATAGAAAATTTTGAAAAATATTATCAAATTTGGCATGCTCAAGGTTTTTCTTTTATTAGAAAAAAATGGTTAGAACATGCTTATAAGTTACATGAGAATATTAGCGTTAAACATCAAAATGAACTCATAACCGGTTTTTTTAAAAAAATCGATAATACCGGAAGAATAATATTGCAACTACCTTCCAAAAAAATAATCTCTTTTTCCACTGTCGAACTTTTCTTTTAGCAAAAATTTTACTAAATTTAAATTATAGATTTAATTTTTGTTCACTTCTACTTAAGCTTCAATTTAACAAGGTAATAGATATATGCCCCAAGAGAATAACAGCCCAAGTTATATGTCTCAAACATATCTTTCTTACGACAATATTTGTACTTTAACACAAGATTTCTTAAAAATTGAAAAAGCTTTTAAATGTGCCTTATTTATGTGAAGGATTAGGATTAGTAGAACTATATGACGAAGTAATAAAAAAAATACCTGATTATGAACTTCAAAATATAAATATAATACAATTTAGAGATATTATGGTCTTAGTCGGAAGAGAACTTAAGAATGAAAAATGTATAAAAACTTCCTTATTGTCAATAGATATTGATGAAAAATTTCTCAAACCAAGTGTTATTGCTCATATAAAAGCTATTGAAATATGTCAAAAGCAAAATAGTAAAAATCCTTTCGCAATTAATAAGAATAAAATTATTGACAATTTTAATTTCACTCTTGATAGCCTCTGTATATCTATAACAATAGACTATTCAGAGCTTATATCCTCAATAAACTATAGACGAAGATGAGGTTAAAATAATAACCTCAGAATATAGTTTGTGTAATATCTTATAGGGATATGGATTATGAAACAAACTACTATTACGACTCAAAAATTTATACAACTAACTCCTGAATATTTATATGAAAAAGGTAAAAAATCTTATCAAGAGGCTTTACTGGAAGAAGAGATTTCTAAGCAACAAGAAAAATATATAGATACCATGTTATATTTTCAAGGTGCTATGTTTTTAGGAAGCAATGATGCTTGTGTGCATATTTATCAGAATTTTATAAAAATGGAAATCACCTTGGAATTAATAATGAACAACTAAGTAATTTAATAAAAATTGTAATTAATATAGGAAAATTTTTACATCATAGCAAGTTAACAAATTCTATATGTTTAAAAGATTTTGGAATATCTGATTACTCTGAACTTAAGGAGCTAGCTATAATAGAAAATGGATATATGAATGCAGTACAGGGAGAATGGCATAAAATTCCCGTTCCTGAATATTTGATCCTGACTAACTTAAAAACAATTATAAAAGAGTTTAATGACACCTTACCATTTGAATACCAATTAGTTACTGACAAAAGCGTTTTTGAATGTAAAGAAGAAATAAACGAATTTACTGTATTGGGTAGCAATAAAGATAAGCATAAATCTATAATTCAAAAAACCCCAAGAAACGGAAGAAATAATAAAACCTACTAAAGCCCAATCTCAACCTATAACTCTAGAACCAATAGAAGAATATAGAGAGTATGTTAAGAATGATGATTACTGGCTAACCGGAGCAGAAAACTGCACCATATCTTAAAAAAATAAAGGGATAAAAATAATGATGATAAATGAAACTAGAAAAACAGAAAATACATTACTTACTTCTTTAGAAATATTATAAGAAGCATTAAAATACTATTCTGAGAATATTACAATGCCTCTTACCAACTCAGGAAAAAGTCCATCAGAAATAACAGAAAATAACCGAGATATTATAATTGGAGTATACCAAAAATTAAAAGAAGCTCTTTTTTGCGGTCAAGAAAATGCAGCGTGGCATTTAGCTCAGTTTTATTATAATGGCTGGTTAGTTAAAGAAAATTATACTGAAGGAGATTTTGTCTCGAAATAGGAAAAAAACTTCATTCTATTAAAGGTATTTTATCGCCTAATCATGATAAAATTGAGAAAATTAAAATGGGTAATAAAATTACTGCTGAGGGATTGCTTGATTTTATAAACTCGCTTAAGGAAGAATATTTAGCAAATGCAACTTTGCTAATGAACCGTATTACCTTATCGGAAGTACAAAAACTTAAAGATAATCAAGGGCGTTTTATTTGGCAATAATCTCTTTCGGATTCTTTTAAGCAAACTATATTCGGAGTACCGGTAGGTTTATAGCTCCGATATGCCTACTATGGATAAAAAAGGAAATGCTATAGCAATAGGTGATTTTAAAACAGGCTATAAAATAGTAGATAGAAGCGGTATTAATATAATGCGTGATCCTTATACCGAAAAGCCTTTTGTTAAATTTTATGCCGTAAAAAGAGCAGGGAGCGATGTGATGAACCAAGAAGCTATTAAGATTGGGGTGTTTGGTTAGAGACTGTGTCATCCTGCGACTTGATCGCGGGATCCAGTCTTTTTTAATTTTTCTAGATGCCGTGGTCAAGCCACGGCATAACACCGAGGGCTTCATTATGTTCAAAAAAAACAATTTTCAAATCATAAAAATATTTCCACAAGAAGTATGGAGTTTAGAGCAGGTAAAAAATTATATACGGGTGGAGGCAATTTATGATGATGATTTAATAGTCGGATTAATTGATGCTGCAATCACAGTAGCAGAGAATTTTACTAAGCTAAATTTTATATCAAAACAAATTAAATTTATTTGTAATATTTCAGGAAAAGGGAAGTTTTCATTAAAATATAACCCATTACTAAAAATAAAGAAAAAATTTAAAGACCAAGAAAATGATTTAGCGGCAGATGATTATGTGATTGAGCAGAATATTTTAACTCTACATAAAGCATTAAGTAATGAAGAGCTGACGGTAAAATATATAAGCGGTTATGATAAAAACAATATTCCGCATGCTATAAAACACGGAATAATGCTACATATAGCCGAGATGTATGATCGTCAAACTATGAATTGTATCGGTCTTTTAAAAGAGGTAAAAAATTTATCCCTATCTTATAGAAATATACAAATTTAGGAAATATGGCATTTATTATTATTCAATGTCATACCGTGGCTTGACCACGGTATCCATAAAACAACTAAAAATACTAACAACGTTAGTATTTTTAACTGGATCCCGCGATCAAGTCGCAGGGATGATAACTGAAAAACCGATCCATGCAATAACGCCTACAAGCTCGCAGGATGATACCTTACTTAATTTAAAAGGTAATAAAATGACAAAAATAATCGTGAAAAATTTTCAGCATCAAATTAAATTTTTAGAAAATATAGCAGAGGAGGGAATGGAGGAGGATAGATGGGTAGAGAAATTGACGAGCTATGCCGAAATCAAACCATTATGTGATAGTAAATTTCTTGCTTTAGAAAATATAAGTTTCGGACATATAATAACGGAAGGATATTTTTTATTTAGAATAAGATTTATTAAAAATATCACTACTAAAATGCGTATTTTATTTAAAGAGCGAGAATTTGAAATTAAACGAAATTATTAATGTCGAAGAAAAAAGCAAATTTTTAAATATAATAGCGTTGGAAATATATGTATCATGATTTTATCTATAATTTTCAGCTAAGTTTGTATAAATTACTTATAAACGATAATGAAATAAAAACTAAAATTAATAAAATATATTTTTCCGTTGTTCAGGATGCAAAATATCCATTCTGACTTGTTAATATATTAAATGTTAATAATATATCGACTAATGTACAAAATATAATGCAGCTGGAATTTGAAATATGCATCTTTACTAATGATAAAAATCGTAATATTGCTAGTAAAATAAGCGATAAAATAGAGCATCACTCATTTGAAAACGTTGCAGGGATAAAAGCAAATAAAATAGAGTTTCAAACTAGTAAAGATTTAGTGAATACAAAACTGGTAATGAATTATCAGACATTATTAAAGCAAAAAATAGGAGTATAAAATGCATTTAATTAAAGGATTAGACATAAGTAGTTTATTAAAATCTCACAATAAATTTGAAGAATTTCGTAAACATTAGATACCGAATAAAAGGCAGGTAGTATTCAAGCTTTTGAATTTTGTTATGAAGTGGCTTGGAAGACAATGAAACGCTTTTGCGAGAAAGCAGGTAAAACACCTTATACTTTAAAGGAAATATTTCAAGAAGCCGCTATTAGCGGTTTAATCTCTGATCCAAAAAGGTGGTTTAGATTTATTGAGATTCGTAATATTACCGTTCATACTTATAATGAAAAAAATGTAGAGTTAGTAATTAGTATTTTTGATGACTTTTCTAATGCCGTGGATGAACTTATAAAAAACTTGGAGAAACGCAGTGATGGAGCTTGATAAACAAGATTTATTAATATTACGTACTATATTAAGTAAATATCCTTATAAATTTTATGCCTATGGTTCAAGAGTTAAAGGTAATTATAAAAAATTTTCCGATCTTGATTTTTATATTATGGATGATATTAATTATGAAGTTTTGCTTGAGATTAGGGAAATGCTAGAAGAATCTGATATATCAATACATGTAGATATAAAAAGATGGTTTATAGATATGGACGAACATTTTCGTTCTTTAATTAAAAATGATTTTATTCTTTTTGAATAACAACGCAGGTATTCTATGAATTTTCACGATATACGCATGCCGGAATTTATTGAAAGTTTTGCGGTTGGGAAGCCAGAATTTTCTACTTCTCACGCTATAATTAAATCAGGTAGAGAAGCAAGATATTTAGATCGCAACTATGGCTGTCAGAAATATTTAATCAAAAATGCAAGGTTAAGCAGTACGGAATTTGAGCAATTTAATAGCTTTTTTAAAGCAAGACGTGGCAGTAATTTTGCTTTTAGGTTTAGGGATTATGCAGATTATAAAGGAATTAACGAAGTTATCGCTAAAGGGGACGGTAATTTAAATAAATTTCAGCTAAGGAAATAGCGATCCTATTGCTCCTTACGAACGAGTTATCACTAAACCGGTTAATAATAGTGTAATTCTATATATTAATAATGTAAGAGCTATGGGCATTGTAGATTACAACGATGGTATAGTGACCTTACCAATTCCCTTAGGTCAAGATGCAATTTTAACTGCTGATTTTACTTTTGATGTAGCTGTTAGATTTAGTATAGATAGTTTTGAATATTCTTATTGTAATGATGGTTCTATAGAATTATCTGACATAGAGTTAGTAGAGGTAGTTATATGAAGTATTGCCCTTGAAGAAGTAATTACAAAGCTTGCAAATTTTGTTTATTGTTTTCAAATTAAGCTAGCTAGCGGTGAGGAATTAAACTTAACAAATAGCGATCATGCTATAAAAAGTGAAAAGAAAGTTTTTTTACCGAATTCCGGTTTAGATTTAAAAGAAGCGGAATTTAACGATTCCGCACAAAACCATATAATCATTGAAGATATTTTTGAGGAAAACGGCATTACGACGGCAATGGATTTAAATAATGCTATTGTTAAAATAATAATATATACTGACAAGGTTTTTGAGCATTTCGTTACATATTATTGCACTTTATATATAAAATACGATTTAAACTTTAAAATGCATTTAAAACCCGAAACGGTAAAATATAATCAGACTGTAATTAATCGATATAGCAAAACATGTAGAGCAGTTTTCGGAGAGTAGTAAATGTAAAATAGATAAAGCTTTATATAGCGGCATATATAAGGTTAAAGAAATGCTCAAGGAAAGTTTAAAAATACTAGATTTAGATAAAGAAAACGGCTATTATAACAGCGGTCAAATTATATTCGGCGAAAATCATTTTAACAGTAAAGTTCTAAGCAATTTCATGATTTGATTATATTAGAGGATATTATACCAGATTATGCTAAAGATGCCGAGGAAGTAAAAATTACTGCCAGATGTGATAAAAATTTTATAACCTGTTGTAATAAATTTAATAATGCTATAAATTTTAGGG
This sequence comes from Rickettsia asiatica, assembly GCF_007989425.1. Lineage (NCBI taxonomy): Bacteria > Pseudomonadati > Pseudomonadota > Alphaproteobacteria > Rickettsiales > Rickettsiaceae > Rickettsia > Rickettsia asiatica. The sequence goes on along the minus strand of NZ_AP019563.1, from coordinate 491,644 downwards.
GCGAACCGCTAATACCAAAAAAAGATTTTATAAATTTAGTATAATCAATGAAACAAAGTTTTATAAAACTAGTATATGCAGAGTTAAAGAATATAATAAATATGAAAAGCTCCAAACAACAGCAAAAAAAAGAAACGCAATTAATTGATTATTTTAAAATAGTTGAAAGTAATATATTATATACATTTCAAAAAATGAAAAAGGAATATGAAAGAGACTAAACGTTTTTTTAACAAAAATAATAGATTAAATAAAGGTTATGCTACGACTTTTAGCATAACCGAGCCTGATAATAATTTTTACCGTAAAAAATTTGAACATATATTATCGCCAATTGATTTAATCAGTGAGTATGAGAGTATTTATCCCGGTACTTTACAGGAATTAATACATATGGCACAAAAAGAACAAGCTCATAAGCATGCTATAGACCTAAAAAACTTGAAAATACAGGAAAGAGTCGCTAAATTAACACGAATCTGTTTATTAATATTTGGAATTTGCCTTGTAGTGTCAATTTTTTTTTAAAACTTTCTCAATAATAATTAAAGATAAAATATTTTATTTACTTGTAATTTTAAATAAAATAAGTTAAATGCAATATATATTTATTTATAAACATAATACGGAGAAATTTTATTTCTAAAAATAATTTTCCTAAGGCTAATAGAGAAATCAGAGCTAGAGAAGTTCGTCTAGTAGGCGAAAACGGTGAAATGCACGGCGTCGTAAATATTAGAGAAGCATTAGATATGGCGGAAAGAGCCGGTCTTGACTTAGTCGAGATATCACCAAATGCTGTACCCCCTGTCTGTAAAATTCTAGATTTTGGTAAGTTTAAGTACGAAAGCAAAAAGCGTTTGCATGAAGTACGCAAAAAGCAAAAAATCGTCGTACTTAAAGAGATGAAATTTAAACCTAATATTAGTATAGGTGATTTTGAAATTAAGCTAAGAAAAATAAAAGAATTTTTAAAAGACGGAGATAAAGTAAAAATTTCTTTATGGTTTAAGGGGCGAGAGATTCTTCATAAAGAGGTAGGTCAAGAACTATTTAAACGTATAGAAGTAGGACTCGAAGGACTCGTTAAAATTGATCAGTATGCTAAAATGGAAGGTAAGCAGATGATAATGATAGTTAGCCCTGATAATATTAAGGTGCAATAACGTCATTGCGAGCGTAGGCCTTGTTGCATGGCTCAAAAAACCTACTCGATGTCATTCCTGCTTTCGCAGGAATGACATTGATCCAAGCAACAATGCCCCGTTTTCACGGGGATGACATTTTTCGAGTAAACCTACCACAACTAAAACAATAATAAAAACTAAAAACAAATTATGCCGATTAAAATTTTAATGCCTGCTTTATCTCCAACTATGACGGAAGGAAATCTAGCTAGATGGTTAAAAAAAGAAGGGGACAAAGTTAATCCCGGGGAAGTAATTGCCGAAATTGAAACCGATAAAGCAACGATGGAAGTAGAAGCAGTAGACGAAGGTATACTTGCCAAAATAGTTATCCCACAAAATAGTCAAAATGTACCTGTTAACTCTTTAATTGCCGTGTTAAGTGAAGAGGGAGAAGAAAAAGCAGACATTGATGCGTTGATTGCAAAAAATAATAGTGTATCACCATCACCGAAAACAGATGCTAGTCTTCCGAAACCCCACGAAAATATAACTAATATAGAAGAACAGATAGCAGTTATAAAACATGATGCTAGTAAAATATTCGCTTCACCGCTTGCAAAAAGACTTGCAAAAATGGGAAATATTAGGCTTGAGAACGTGAAAGGTAGCGGTCCACACGGTAGAATAGTCAAACAAGATATCTTATCATATACTCCTAGCACTGTTCATAATAAAATAGTTAGTAGAAATCCTGAAGAATATCGTTTAGTACCAAATAATAACATCCGAAAGATTATAGCCAAGCGTCTGCTTAAATCTAAACAAACAGTTCCACATTTTTATTTATCTATAGAATATAATATCGATAAATTGTTAGATATAAGAGAAGACATTAATAAATCTTTTTCTGAAGATAAATCAACAAGAATATCGGTTAATGATTTTATTATTTTAGCAGTAGCCAAAGCTTTACAAGAAGTGCCAAGTGCTAATGCTAGCTGGGGAGAAGATGCGATTAGATATTATAATAATGTTGATATTTCAGTAGCGGTAGCAATTGAAAATGGGCTTATTACGCCGATAGTTAAAAATGCCAATCAAAAAAACATTATAGAGCTATCTCGTGAAATGAAAGAATTAATAAAGAAAGCAAAAGATAATAAATTAACCCCTGAAGAATTTCAGGGCGGAGGGTTTACCATTTCTAACCTTGGTATGTACGGTATTAAGAATTTCAATGCTATAATTAATCCACCGCAAAGTTGTATAATGGGCATCGGTAGCAGCTCAAAACGTGCTATAGTCAAGAATGATCAAATAACTATAGCAACAATTATGGACGTAACTCTTTCTGCCGATCACCGAGTAGTAGATGGAGCAGTCGGTGCTGAGTTTTTAGCAGCATTTAAGAAGTTTATAGAGAGTCCCGCTTTGATGTTGTTATGAACAATGTCATTGCGAGGAGGCATTATTGCGTAGACCGGTAAAATCCACTATGTCACCCCGTGGCTTGACCACGGGGTCCATAAAAACAATTTAAAATACTAATATTATTAGTATTTTAAGCTGGATCCCGTGATCAAGTCGCGCGGGATGAACAATAGAAAATCGATCCACAATAATGCCTCCTCGCAATGACGATAGTACTATTATTCTCACCCATAAATAAATCACAAATAACATGAGTTTTTCAGATAATTTAGCAAAAATTTTAGATAAATATGAAAATTTAGGCAAAAAACTATCTTCCGGCATTATGGGAGATGAGTTTGTTAAGGCATCTAAAGAATATGCCGAACTTGAAGATGTTATAGCAAAAATTAAAGAATATAATAAAGCTAAATCTGAGCTTGAAGAAGCAAATAATTTTAAGCTAGAAGTGGGACTTGATAATGCCACTTTAGAAATGATTGAAGACGAAATACACACTCTTGAAAATTCGTTACCAAAACTTGAAAGAGCCGTAAAAATTGCTTTATTACCGAAAGATGATGCGGATAGTAAAAGTGCTATTATTGAAGTTAGAGCAGGAAGCGGCGGAGAAGAAGCCGCACTTTTTGCTGCCGTACTTTTCAATATGTACCAGCGATATGCCGAGTTAAAAGGATGGCGTTTTGAGATATTAGCAATTTCTGATACGGGAATAGGCGGCTATAAAGAAGCATCGGCATCGATAAAAGGCAAAGATGTATTCTCTAAGCTTAAATTTGAGTCAGGCGTTCATAGAGTACAGAGAGTACCGGAAACGGAATCACAAGGACGTATTCATACTTCGGCAGCAACGGTTGCAGTACTTCCTGAGGCTGAAGAGGTTGATATTAAAATTGAAGATAAAGACTTAAGAATCGATACTTATAGAGCTTCAGGGGCTGGTGGGCAGCATGTTAATACTACCGATTCTGCCGTACGTATAACCCATATCCCTACCGGTATTACCGTAGCCTTGCAAGATGAGAAGTCACAGCATAAAAATAAAGCAAAGGCGTTAAAAATTCTACGTGCTAGAATTTATGAAGAAGAACGACGTAAAAAAGAACAAGAAAGAGCCGATAGCAGAAGAGGGCAGGTAGGTTCGGGAGATCGTTCGGAGCGGATACGTACTTATAATTTCCCACAGGGAAGAGTATCCGACCATAGAATAAACTTAACACTTTATAAGATAGACGAAGTGGTTAAAAACGGACAATTAGATGAGTTTGTTGAAGCTTTAATTGCAGATGATGAGGCTAAGAAACTTTCAGAAATATAAAGCTAAAGTATGAATACAAAAAAAATCAAGAAAGTATAACAATATATACATATAATGAGCAAGGTAAAGCTACTATAACCCTCGGAAAAGTAAAAATAATACAAGCATTTTGTTCTAATAATAGTTTAAATAGCGATGAATTAATGCTGCTAGATGAAACAGCAAAAAAAAAGTAACCAACACCTCATAATCATTTACATAAAAGTAAAAGTGAAAATTTAGAAGCAATTGAATTAGCAAGTATAGCCGATACGGAATTATTAAGAATACAATGACAATGATATTAGTAGTCAAACAAAAATTCTAGCTTTAGAAGAGGAAAGTGATTGCGGTACGTTTGATTGTATGGGTAAAAATGATGATTTCTGTTGTGTAATTATTTAAAAACACACCATAAAAACATCTCAACAATTTAAATAATAATGAAACCACAAGCATCTATAAACGGTAAAATATGGCAACAGAAGCCGATTAACGAAGATATAGTTATGGAATTATGTCGGAGTTTTAAAATGAGTGATTTACTTGCTAGAATAGTATCATTAAGAGTAAATAATTTAGAAGAGATAGAAGATTTTTTAATACCGAAAATCAAAAATTTATTACCTGATCCTCTTCATCTACTTGATATGGAAAAGGCTGTAGATAGAACCGTTAAAGCTATTTTAAATAACCAAAAAATATGTATCTTTGCCGATTATGATGTGGACGGTGCTACTTCAGCCGCTTTACTTAAAAATATCTTTAGAGATTTAAATATAATATGTGATATTTATGTTCCCGATCGTATAGCTGAAGGATACGGTCCAACTCCTTTTGCTATGCAAAAAATTAAAGATAACTCTACTCAATTATTAATTACGGTTGATTGCGGTGCTATGGCACATGAAGCCCTAAAATATGCAAAGGACGCCCAGCTTGATGTTATAGTCATCGATCATCATATAACTACGGAAATATTACCGGATGCAGTAGCTATAGTAAATCCAAATCGTATTGATGAAAAAAGCGAATATAAACATTTGGCAGCCGTAGGAGTTGCTTTCTTATTTGCAACTGCCATATTATCGAATTTAAAGAAGCAAAATTATTTCACGCAAACACTGCTTCAGCCTAACCTAATGAAGTATCTAGATTTAGTGGCTCTTGGTACTGTTTGCGATATGATGAAATTAACAGGCTTAAATCGTGCATTTGTCGCAAGCGGATTGAAAGTAATGCAACAAAGGCAAAATATAGGGATTAAAACATTATATGATATAGCAGGGCTTAATGAAATACCGACATGTTATCATTTAGGTTTTATTTTAGGTCCGCGTATCAATGCGGGCGGTAGAGTAGGAAAGTCAAGTTTAGGGGCTAATCTCCTATCTACTAGTTGTTCTAATGAAGCAAACAAATTAGCTGAAGAACTTGAAAAACATAATAATGAGCGTAAAGTAATTGAGTTATTAATGATAGAAGAAGCGATGGAAATTGCTTTGACACAACAAGATAGTAGTTTATTATTTATCGTAAAAGAAGGATGGCATCCAGGCGTTATAGGAATCGTTGCCGGCAGATTAAAAGAAAAATTTGATAAGCCAGTAGCGATTGTGGCTTTAAATGACGGGATTGGTAAAGCTTCATGCCGTTCTATTTTAGGTATTGATTTCGGTGCTGAAATTATCAATGCTAAAAGCAAAGATTTGCTGATAGCAGGCGGAGGTCATGCTATGGCAGCAGGTTTTACCGTAACTGCTGAAAAATTACAAGAATTACAAGAATTTTTAAATAACGCCTTTAGAATTAGTATAAATAAGCTAGAAAATCATAAGCAAGTAGAATATGATCTTGACTTGAGCCTCAATAGTATTAATTTACCCTTAATGGAAGAATTAAGTACTCTAGAACCTTTTGGACAAGGTAACCATGAGCCTATATTTAAGTTTGATGATTTATTTGTATTAAAAGCGGATATCGTTGGAAGTAAGCATATTAAATGTATGCTTGCTCCAAATAAGCGAGGTTTTGGTAGTAAAGCTTTATCTGCTATTGCTTTTAATTCGGTAGGAACTTCACTTGAAGAAGTGTTATTAAGCCCTAAAGCAAAGAATATTGCCGTAATAGGAACATTAAAAACCAATAATTGGCAAGATAATTATACTATTCAATTAATTATAAAAGATATACTTCTAAAAGAGTAGATAGACAAAGTTTAATTTGGAAAAGAACAAGAAGTTCACAAGACGAGGAGCGGAGCGTATACTTAATACGTGAGCACCGCAGTACTTGTAGAACGACGTAGCCAATTTTTCAAATTAAACGAGTATATATAATAATAACTTAAAAATAATATTTATGAGCGATTTAAAGAAAACAAAAAATACTACAATTTCTAAAGATTTAGCAGAAGTACAAGAGCATTATCAAGATTATCCTTATCCGTTTAGAGACCCTAATCAAGACAAAGAACGTTTACTTGCAATTTGCGGTGAGTTCTTAGGAGAATTAAACCATTTTCTATATAAAGGAAAATTTTAATAACGGGTTTAGATGTTTAATAGCCGGCGGGCGGCACCGGTGATTCGACTATTTATCTTGCCGAGCAGTTAAAAGATAAAAATGCCGAAATAATATATCTAGATTTCAGCAAGCCTAGCATGGAAGTAGCACAAAAGCGTGCAGAAGTATGAGGTCTTAAAAATATTAAATGGATTAATGATTCAATATTAAATATACCTAATCTAAAACTTGGAAAATTCGATTATATAAATTGTACCGGCGTGCTTCATCATTTAGCAAATCCTGATTAAATTTTAAAAAATCTAAAAGATTTTTTAAAGCCGACCGGCGGTATAGGTTTAATGGTATATGCTAAATACGGGCGTACCGGTGTTTATCAAATTCAGGATTTAATGAAAGATAACCTGCCTGCTACTAACTGATATAAAAGAGGTTGGGAGTTATTTTCAGATTACCAAAATTTTGGTGACGTTGGAGTTTATGATATGTTCCTGCACAAACAGGATAGAGCATATTCCGTTCCTGAGTTATATGAATTCGTAGAAAAAGCAGACTTAAATTTTGTTGATTATCTTGATCCTTTAGAGAAAATTTTATTAAGACCGGAAAATATAATTTTAGTATTTTAAATTGTCTTTATGGATACCGTGGACAAGCCACGGTATGACAATCAGAACATTTTTTGATCCACGCAACAACACCAGCAAATACTCGCAATGACGATTTGGGTTGACAATGTGCTATTACGTTGTTAGTATGCTTTTACATGCATAGACAGCTCTTATAAGCTAACAAGATAAATAATTCTTCAAACCGCAAGAATAAATAAAATTTTCTAAAAATCTAATTTAATTCCTAATTTAAATAAGTATATTACTTACCTTTAAACTTAATTGCTAACTCAACTTTTCAATTATAATCTATTAATAATAAAATAATGAACATAACTAATAAAGAATCCACAGAAGAACTTAACAATATCGAATCCAATAACAATCATAATAATTTTGCAGAGAACGGTAATATTATTAATTTAAAACAATTAAAACGTAAATTACCGGAGGAATTACAAGCTCAAGCAGAAGAATTAAAAATTGAAAATATTAATTCATTACTTAAACAAGAATTAGTTTTTGCAATTTTGAAAAAATCCGTAGAGCAGGGAGGTTTAATAGTGGGAGAGGGGATACTTGAAGTATTACCTGACGGATTTGGTTTTTTACGTTCGCCGGAAGTAAACTATTTAGCAGGTCCTGATGATATTTACATTTCTCCAAGTCAGATTCGTCGTTTTGGTCTGCGTACTGGTGATACGGTAGAAGGTCAGATCAGAGCTCCAAAAGCCGGAGAACGTTATTTTGCTTTACTGAAAGTCAATAGAGTAAATTTTGAAGACTCTTCTAAAGCTTATCATCGTGTTCATTTTGATAATTTAACTCCCTTATATCCTGATAAAAAATTAGGATTAGAACTTGAAAATAATAGTAAAGATAGTAAGGATTTTAGTACACGGGTTATTGAACTTGTTGCCCCTATGGGTAAAGGGCAACGTGCATTAATAGTAGCACCGCCTCGTACGGGTAAAACCGTATTATTACAAAACATAGCACATGCAATTACAACCAATAATCCGGAAGTATTTTTAATAGTACTGTTAATAGATGAAAGACCCGAAGAAGTAACCGATATGCAACGCTCGGTACGCGGTGAGGTTGTTAGCTCTACTTTCGATGAACCGGCAAGTAGGCACGTGCAGCTTGCGGAAATGGTTATTGAAAAAGCAAAGCGTTTAGTAGAACATAAAAAAGACGTGGTAATTTTAGTAGATGCGATAACACGTTTAGCTCGTGCTTATAATACCGTAGTGCCGTCATCAGGGAAAGTATTAACGGGCGGTGTTGATGCTAATGCACTACAAAGACCGAAAAGATTTTTCGGAGCAGCAAGAAATATCGAAAATGGCGGCTCGCTTACTATAATCGGTACAGCTTTAATTGAAACCGGTTCTCGTATGGATGAAGTAATTTTTGAAGAGTTTAAAGGTACAGGTAATTCCGAGATAGTTCTAGATCGTAAGATTGCCGATAAGCGTATTTATCCGGCAATTGATATAACTAGATCAGGAACTAGAAAAGAAGATTTACTAGTAGATAAAATAATATTAAATAAAATGTGGGTTCTTCGTCGTATCATCGATCCGATGGGTAGCAGTGAAGCAATAGAATTTTTACTCAAAAAACTTGAAAATACTAAAACTAACGGTGAGTTTTTTGAGATGATGAAGAGTCCTGAACGTCCTAAGAACGGTCTATAGTCAATTCAGACCTAAAGAAGACAAATAAAATGAAGTAGTAGAACTTGACTATGAAAACAATCGATAATACTAATAATGAGATTTGTTCTATAATCTATATTATGGAAAAAAGAAAAGAAGATGGTGCATTCGATTGGATTTGAACCAACGGCCTTTGCCTTCGGAGGGCAACGCTCTATCCAGCTGAGCTACGAATGCAAATATTGCCATTTGCAAATATTGCCAGACGAAAAAAAATGCCAATTAATAAGAACGGTCTAAAATAAATCTAATAATCAAAAACAAATAATCTTTATAAATATTCTGAACCGGAATTTTATTTAATAACTTATTTGTTTCATTTTCTAAGTTATTCAAATAATTAATTGTTTCATTGTAAATTTCATGCTTTACCATTAAGTCATGTATTTGCATAAACTCTTCATTAGTACGCTTATCACATTTAATTATATTTTCAAGCCAAAGCTGTTTATCTTGCTCTAGCTTATTATATAAAAAAATCAGCGGTAACGTAACTTTTCCTTCCAAGAAATCGTCACCGATATTTTTACCTACCTGTTTGTCATTACCTAGATAATCAAGTAAATCATCTATAACCTGAAATATCGTACCGAGTAATCTTCCAAAGTCCTGCATATCTTTAGAAACATGGTCTACCTGCTCTGCTATAATAGCTCCAACTTCACAAGAAGCTCCAAATAGTTCGGCGGTTTTAGATTTAACTATTTGCTGATATTCGTCTATAGTTATAATACGTCGCTCATTTAGCTTAACTAGCTGTACTACCTCTCCTTCGGAAATAATCGCCGAAGCTTTAGCTAGAACATTCATAGTTTTAATAGAGCCGGAAGCTACCATTAACTTAAAAGACTGACTAAAGAGGAAATCACCGACTAAAATACTTGTTTTACTTCCCCAAATAACGTTAGCCGTAGGTTTGAATCTTCTTAAAGTGCTGTCGTCTACCACATCATCATGAAGCAATGTGGCGGTGTGAATGAATTCAACGGCACTTGCGAGCTTTATATGATTATCGCCTTTATAATCAAACATTTTAGCGGTTATTATAGTTAAAAGCGGACGAATTCTTTTACCTCCTGCTTCTAGTAAATATTTACCTACTGTTTCTATTAATTCTTCATCACTTTTTAAACAGCTAATGATTAAATCGTTTAACTTAGTTACTTCATCTTTTAAATCTTGCTGTATTTTTACTATAATATTCATTGTATTTTTTAAATTTTTTCCGTCATTGCAGTAAAAAATTACAGAATTTTTTTTGTTATTTTTTCTGGATTGCCACGCTCCTTTCAGTCACTCGCAATGACGATTAACGAGGTTCATCGAGTACACATTGTTCTAATATTTTTTGATTAACATTAGGAATTAACTCCATAATTTTTTCTTTTACGTTTTCTCCCGGTTTCACTTTTTTTACTGCTGCTTGATATAAAGACAAATAATATAAAGGTATAAGTTTATTTATATCATCTATATTACCTATTTTAGCTTTGTTTAAATCGGATAAATCAAATACATACTCAATACTAGCGTCAATTAAATTAGATGAATTCGGGTGATCGGAAATGGTTTTTAAAAATGATTTTAGAGCATCTCCATATACTTCTTTGCTCTCTTTGGATAAGTTTTTTAAATCCCCTACCCCATACATATATGGACTTAAAACATCTATTATTCTAGAGTAATCATTAATTATTACTGTACCTTTACTATAAGAATCTTTAAGAGCATTTACTATAGTTTCATTTGTTATATTAAATCCCGATGCGTTTGAATATAGACTTAAAGCATTTATCTGTGCTCTAGTTAATTTATTTAATTCAGTAACTAAATTAATATTTAAATTAAAATTATATTGCCTATCTTCAAAAATGCTAAAATTATATTGTTTATTATTATTCAAAATGTAGCTTAGTTCATTATTAAAATCTTTATATAGCTTATTATCGGAAAGTTTAAACAGATAGGTTTGCTTATCGTAATATTTCTTTATAAATTCTAATGAACCTATTATAAAACCTGGTTTTAGCTTAAATTGCGAATCTACCAAAAGATCAATATTATTATTGCTGAAATCGTTTAACTTACCTTTATATAATAAATTAATATTATTTTCAAAGTTATTACTATTTATTTTTGCATTAGTAACTTCAATTGTTAAATCTTTAGCAATATCTTTAAAATGCAAACTACTAGTACTAATCAAGAAATTACCGGAAAATTTGAAATTATTATTCCAAGCGGGTCTATATAATAATAAGCCGGCAGGTATTATTCTATCTTCAAGGTTACTTTGTACTATTTCAGTTTCATAATAAATTTCTAATTTTTGCGGTATATTATCAAGGAAATCCTGTTTACTTGTATAATACTTACTTTTATCAAATAACATAGTAAGTATAGTATGATCTTCTTCATATAATTTTTGATTATCGACTAAGTCAAAAATTTCTGTTTTACCGGAAGTAAATTTAATATTTTCTATTAAATTTATAACTTCAAATAAATCTTTTTTTGATCGTACTATTTCAAATAATTTAAAATTTAACGGTATTTTTACTGATAATATGCAGTTCTCATTATAAAATCTTACTCCAAATCCTCTTTGAACCGGCTTAAATTTTCCAAATGCTTCTCCAGAAAAATTTATAAATAACTTCTGCTTAAGTAAATCATAACCAATATTTATCGGTGTGGTAAATTCAATTGCTCTATTAATACTCTCTTCTTGCCAATTAATTACTGAAATACCTAATTTAAAAGGAAAACCATAGGGCTGAACTTTGGAAAATTTAATAAGATATTGCTGATTAGGATTATTATCAGCCTCTTCTATATTAAGGTTGGTACCGGCATATTTTTGGTTTATAGAGTGTGATAAAGAGAACATAATAGTAAACCACAGCCCACTATATGCGAGTATAATAAAGATAGTTATAAATAATATTATTTTAAGAATTTTTTTCATCTTTAAATCAAATTAAAGAAATATTTAATTTCATTCCTAGAGCAATAGCGGCACGATCAAGAGTATCAAGGGTGACATTAGGATTGTTAGGATTTAGAAGTCTATTTACGGCTGATCTACTTGTTTCCATTTTTTCGGCCATTTCTGATTTTGTTATGTGTTTTTGTTCCATAATCTGCTTTATTTGTTCAGCAATCAGAGTTTATTGTACGGATCGAAAAAAGCACTCGTTGTCATACCGTGGCTTGACCACGGTATCCAGAAATATAACTAAAAATACTAACAATGTTAGTATTTTCAACTGGATCCCACGATCAAGTCGTGGGATGACAACAGCAAGTTTATCCACACTTAATGTACCATAATTGGTATAATTTAGCAACTAATATAAAAAAAGTATTTAAAACCTAATCACTTACATAGCTCTATATATTCCTTATTCAATTTTATAACATTCCAAATCCATAAACTCATCATAACTATAAAAATTACTAATAAATATATTATAATAGAATCAAAGTTAGCAGTCGGAATAATAATAAATATCAAAGACTGGATAAATGCTCCAAGCGATTTACCGAATTTAGTACCTATTACCTCTACGGCAGCTTTTCCCTTAGTTCTAAGCTCTAAAGATAAAGGAATATACGCCATTTCTTTTGTTGAATCGAATAATGAATATTTGGACGATTTACTAAGTATGTTCTGAATTGCTCCAACAATAATCGCTGCATATAGAAGATTAAAATCACCGAAACATGATCCTATTTCTTCAATAAAAATTATAAAGATAAAAAACATCAAGCCGGTAATAGACAACATAATAGGAGTTAATAATGCAGAAATGAGCCAACCGAGTCTTCTAAGAATATTACTGCCTATTACCATGAAAGTAACGCATGATATTCCCATCCAAATATTAAACCTGCCCATAAAGTTAACATAGTCTATAGTGTTCGGATGTAATTCTTTTATTTTTGCTTTCCAAGGTCCTTCGACTATATTTATTAATAATCCATAACAAATTATTAATAAAGCAATATGACCTATATATTTTGAGTGAATTACTAATTTAATACTTTCAATTACCGAAAGTTTTGTTTTCGTTTTAGCCGTAACTTTTTTTGTATCTAAAACATTTATGGAATCCGTTAAAATAAATCTATTTATTATTCTAAATAGAAGCATAGCAATTATTCCTGCAGTAACAATAATTGACATGATCGGCTGAAGCATTATAGCATTTCCGGCGGATGAATTAAAAGAATCCGGTAATAATTTTGAATCAATGACGTCCTGCCCGCTTGAGAAAAAGACAAGTACGCTGCCTGCTATTATAAGACCGATATTACCGATCATTCCAAGAACGGGATAGAATCTTTTAGCTTTAGAAGTATCAAAAATGTGATTGGCAAACTGCCAAAACATTAAGTTTATGACTACTGCACTCCATAATTCCGAGAAAATATACATCAGTGCATAACTCCATTTACTACCTATTTTAATGAACCATTTAAAATTAGGGTATGAAGCAATTAAATTATTTATCATTTCATCATTAGGATGATAAATATCTTGATTTGGATAAATAATATAGGCAAATAATAAGAAAAATAGTAAAAAGCTGCCGACTATAATGTAGAAAATATATTCAAAATTTAATTTATTACTAAGCTTAACATAAAGTACGGTAAAAATTACGCACGAGGGTAATACTAACCATAATTTTAAGAAGCTAATAATTTCAGCCCCCATAGAGGGTACTACTAAACTATCTTTGATAGATCTTAAGGCCCCAAAATTAAAAAGAATACATAACATCATTAAAGCCATAGGTATAAATAGCTTTAATTCTTTCCTTTCTATAGGCCAAATTATTTCTTTAACTTTTTCAAAGAAAATTTTAGGCGGTAACATTTTTATTGTAACCTTACATATTAAAGTTAACTTTTAAATCTCTTAAGTGCTAAAGTCAATTAAAATAATCAATTTATACTACTCCAAGGTGTTATTTCTCTATATAGCCAGTAATATTTTGTGATCTTATCTAATTTGCCCTGATTTGTCTCCCATAATTCCTGCTTATCGGTAGTCCATGGCTTAGGTCCTGCATAGTGTAAAATGAAGTAAGAAAAATAAGGGCTTTGAGTCTCAAAATATGTACAAAAGTTCCATCTCATCGATAAGGGATAAATATAATGCTGAAATGTAACATTTAATAAATCTTGGTCAGGAAAAGAAAAATCACATTTTAAATTTTGTAAAGTTTCTAAAAGCATATTTTTATCTTGCTTTTCTCGCATATTTTTTAAGTTTAAAAATACTATCCCGCTATTTTTATAAGAATGAGCCATATTTCTTTTACATTCTTTTGTCACTTTATAATTACAATATGTAATACCTGTATCTATGCTACCCGCCGCAATATAATCACTCATATCTATTTTTTTAAGAGCATTCAAATCATGCAGCACTACAATATCTGCATCAAGATATAATATAGAATCTAGATGCGGAAAGAACAGGGGCATTAGAATCCATAACAATATGAAATCTATAGAAACTATCTAAATCGCTATTTAGTAAACTAGAGGATATTACTGCACCGGCATGAATAGCAAACTTGTTAGTTTAAGTATCTAAACCGTAACTACCGTTTTTAATCGCTTTATATTGCTGAACTAAAGTAGCATTTTTGTCTAGATAAAGACGTAGTAAGTAATCATAACCCTTTGCTACCTCTAAACGTACCATTCCGTCTTCTACTTGAAAAGAGCAAATTTTTTCTAACCTACCTGAATTTATTAAAGTTAATATTGGTTATATAGAGCTAATTTTGTCCTACACCTTGAATAAGATTAAGGAAAATGATAAAATAGAAATAGAAAGAATGCTTAAATCGCATTTAAACCCTGAATTAGGAGAAAAACTTATGAATAGCTTAACTCATAGCTGGGAGCAACAAGGTATAGAAAAAGGTAGAAAAAAAGAGAAAATTATTATAGCTAAAAAGATGCTATCTATAAAAGAGCCTATAAATAAGATTATAAACTTTACAGGTTTAAAAAAAAGAAGAAATTGAGAAATTAAAATAACATAATTACATTACATGCCACAAATAAACAGAATACTCACATTTTTGCATATTAAGCCTATGGGAACTAGAGCTACAGACATATATAGAATTCATGTTAAATAACTCTCGTTTATGTATTATTTGGTTGTTTGGGCTTATTAGCGGTTTTAATCTAATGATTACCGGTAATACTTTAAATTATTGGCTTGCTAAAGAAGATATAGCACTACAAACAATCGGTATATTATCATTCATAACGCTTCCCTACTCTATTAATTTCTTGTTAGCACCGATTTTTGATGCAGTGCAAGTTAAATATTTAAACAAAATATTCGGTCATAGATTATCTTGGATTTGCTTAACTAGTAGTGCATTGATATTTCTTATATATATTTTCAGCTTTCTAGATCCTAGTACTAATCTATTATTATTTGCTTTTACGGCTTTAATTATTTCTTTTTTTAGTGCCGTACAAGATACTATATTAAGTGCTTTAAGAACGGAAATAGTACCTAAAGAATCGCTTGGGTTTACTTCAGGAATATATATATTCGGTTATCGGGTCGGTATGCTTTTAGCAGGTTCCGGAGCTATTTATTTATCTATTTATTTAACATTTAATGAAATATATAAAATCTTTGCCGGTTTAGTATTGATTTATTTAATTTTATTGATTGTAGGAATTAAATATTGTTATTTAAACGAGAACATACATATACAGATAATCAAGAATGATATAAAAAATAATCAAAATAAAAAAAACATAATAAATTTTATATATAATGCGTTAAAACCTATAGGTTCTGTTTATTTCATTATTCTTATATTAATTTTCCTAGTATTATATAGATTACCGGATAACTTAATCAATGTTATGATTAATCCGTTTTTGCTTCATCTTGAGTATAATGCTTTTGAAATAGCAAGCGTTGGAAAGTTTTGGGGCATTGTAGGAGTTATAATCGGTGGACTCGTCGGCGGTATTATTATGAAACATAAAAATATATTAAATAGTATATTTTTATTTGGTATTATTCACGCTTTAGGACATATTTTATTTATTTTTCTTGAAATAAACGGTAAAAATTCTTTATTATTATTTATTACAATAGGAATAGAAAGTATTACCGGCGGTATGACGATGATTGCTTATATCGCTTTTATTTCTTCACTCTGTCAAGGTAAATTTCGAGCTACTCAATATTCTTTCCTTTCATCAATGATGGGGATTTCGCGTTCAATTTTTCCTATAATTTCAGGCTATATGGTAGTAAATTTCGGTTGGCAAAATTTCTTTTTATTTACTACTATTATAACTATCCCCTCTTTACTAATATTATTAAAAATAAAAACTAAACTACAATGAAGATGTATTAAATATTTTTTCACATATAATATTTTTAACACCGTATGTGGCTATATATTCCATTATGCCGAGTATTTTTATATTAAATCAAAGTACTAAATATCATAGTTTTAAAAAAGCTCTACCCAGTATAATTATTGCTTGGATTTGTTATAGCTTTATTATAAGTATGGTTGCTGCCCTCGGTCAATTGTTTATCGTGCCTATCACTTTTATGATAGGAATAGTTGAATTTATTTTTTTAATTTTATATGGGATATAATTTGTGGACTCAATCATATTTTAATTTAACAATAGAACCTCAGCCGGTTTCTATATGGAAACAAATTTTATTTGCTATATCGGTGTCAATATTAAATCCGCATGCAATTATGGATATGATTATAGTAATAGGTACTAGTGCTTTAAAGTATAACGGTATTGCAAAATTATATTTACCTTAACTTGCATAGTTATATCTTAGATATGGTTTTTTTCTTTAGCAGTTGCAGGTTATAATATCAGAAAGCTAAATAAAAGTAGTACGATTTTAACTATAATTAATAAAATAGCTGCTATTATTATTTGGGCAGTTACTTTTTTATATTGGAGTACAAATATACTTTGAAGTAAAATGAATAGTCGGTATACGAAGATCAACTTGGAAAAGAGCAAGGAGGCTGTAAGCCGAGAGGAGCGGAGCGTATACTAAATACGTGAGCATCCGAGGGCTTACAAAGACGACGTAGCCAATTTTTCAAGTTCATCGAGTATATTGCATGAAATCGGTTTTATTAACTAGAAATATTGAAGAAAATAATGAAACTATAAAGGAAATAAGTAAATATAATTTAGATTTACTTTATATTCACTGTCCTTTAATTAAATATGAAACCCTAGATTTTAATATTGATATTTTAAACGATTATTCAAATATAATAATTACTAGTAAATATGCGGCAAATATCTTAGCCGGTCATAATTTAAAACAAGATATTTGGGTAGTAGGTAGTAAGTCAAAACGATTATTGGGCAAGAAAGTAATTTATACCGCTAAAAACGTGGAAGATTTGATTAAGCATTTTCCTCCTGATTTATATGAGCAGACTATATATTTATCTTCAAATGAAATTACTAAAGATTTACCTAGTAAAATAGCTAGACATATCATTTATAATGTAGAATATTTGAATGAGCTGCCCGTATCTATTATAAAAGAATTTAAAAACAATATTGACTTTATACTTCTTTATTCTCAGAATAGTGCTAAGACTTTTATAAAATTATTACTTCAAAATAATTTACTAGAGTATACTGCAGATACTTCAAAAGTTGAAAGTCAAATAAGTGGTGAGCCTGCGGAGCATAGAAAACTACGTGAGCAAAGGCGAATCCTGAAATTTGACTTACCAAATCTTGAAGTATCAAAGGTATATTTACAAGATAGTTTAGTTATAGCCATAAGTTTGAAAGTCGCAAATATAGTTAGACCTTTTATAAAAAATGTGGTTTATTGTGATGATCAAAACCCTAACGATATAATCAAGTTATTATCCGAAAATGCAAAAATTTGATAGTTTATTTAAAAGTACAAACATCTTTTTTATAACAATAGTAATATTTGTCTTATCTTCTTTTACTCTTTATCATAATAGATCCGATATTTTAAAACTGTTTAAAAGTGAAAATAAAGATTTAAGCCAAATTCCTGATCAAACAGTAGAAAATAAAGAAAATACTACCCTGGAAGAAAAGGAAGCAGCCCCTCTATTATCTACCAAGTCGCTTTTAAATTACGTAAGTTCTTTAAAGTTTCCTGAAGCACCAAAACCGGATCCCGCGGTCAAGCCGCAGGATAACAGTATAGAAGTCACGGATGACAATGTAAAAGCCCCTATTGAATCATATTCTAAGAACTATATTCATTATTTATTAAACGTAAATTTATTAGTATATAATTTCATGCAAGATAAGGATTATAGTAAAGAACTAAGAATAGTAAAATTCCGCCTGCTGCCTCAAGATATAAGGAATATTTTAAATAACTTAGAAGCATATAATAATAATTATCTTTTTTCTAAATCAAGTAGTACGGAAGTAATTTTTCCTACCAACCATAAGTGGCTGGAGAAATTTATCAAAATTGAGAAAAAACCTTCTGCTATGATGATAAAAGAACAAGATAAAGCTCTAATTTTAGAGAAATTAAACTATCTAATCGATTTTCTTTATTCAGAAAAATTTATGCAGGAGTTTGTAAATAAAGATGTTTAGGTTATTATTAATATGTGCTACTTTTTTACTATTTTATTTCGGATTTACTTTAATAGAGAGCTTTGATTCAAAAGTTTTTATTAGTTTATACGATTATAATATTGAAACTACGTTGTTCTTTAGTCTTATTTTAGGGCTTTTATTACTAATTTCTTGTTTTATTGTCATTAGATTTCTAATATTAATTATCGATTTACCGTCTAAAATACATAATATTTTTAATAAACGAAAAATTAATCATGATAGATATGCTTTAATTTTAGCTTTTGCCGAATATATTATGAATAATAAAGCTAAATCTGCTTCTATTGCCCGCAAAAATTTATCTTCTGAAGATCTAAAAGATTCACAAGAATTCCATAATTTAATCTTAGCCGTAACTGAAGAGGATGTAGATAGAAAAATTTCCTATTTTCAAAAACTTATTACATCTAAAGAATTTGTTTTTTACGGTAGCAAAAACCTAGCAAAACTTTATTATGATAAATCTTTGTATGAGCAAGCAGAAAATTACGCAACAAAGGCTTATAATTTCAATGAACTTGATAGTGACAATTTAATTACTTTAATGCGTTGTTATGGAAAGCTTTCTCTATGGACGAAATTTATTTTTATAATGAATAAGCTCGCAAAATTTCATAAACATGGTTCTATACTACTGCAAACTCAAGAAATTGCTGAGTATTATTTATTATTAGCAGCGAAGCAAGAAGTAGAAAGTAATAATACGGCTAATGCTATAGATTATTTGGAAACGGCTGTAGGTTTAAATTTTTATAACGACGAATTACTAGAATTTTACTTTAATTTAAATGATAAGCTTAATGTTAATAAAAAGATCAAAATATTAAAAGATGCTTTTCGTATTATCCCCTCTTTAAAATTAGTGCAGCTATTTAAAAAATCCACTTCTCTATCAAATAGGCAAATTTACGAAGAATTAACTCAAGAGTTAGATGCTAAAAAAGATGAAATATTAATTTTGGCAATAGAAGCTTATTTAGAATTGTAGACGTTGATGCATGGCTTCTTTTATGTCATTCCCGCGAAGGCGGGAATGACATCGAGCACGGACCGGACCTCTCGAACCACACAACAAAAACTAATATAAAAATAGTTTCTTTTGGCTCTTACTAATTTCTGCATTTACATTATTATTATGGTGATGATAATTAGATTGGATTGTTATTAAATAATCATTTATTGCTTTAGAAAATTCTTCAGTTTTATAACGAAAGAAATGGTCAGCCCCATTGATAATTTTATAATCAACTTTAATATGGGATTGTTGCTTAGATAATCTATTTGCTAGATCTTTTACATCATCTGCCGATACTATACTATCATTATCTCCCTGTAATATAAACCCTGGGATAGGACAAGGCGAAAGGAATGAGAAGTCATATTTATGAATTGTATTAACCGGTGGCGAAATAGCAATAAAATGATTTATTGCCGGACGTCGCATTACAAGCTGCATAGCTATCCATGCTCCGAACGAAAATCCTAATATCAGATTAGACTGAGCATTTAGGTTATTCTGCTGTAACCAGTCAAAAGCTGCCCCCGCATCAACAACTTCACCGACTCCGTTATCAAATTTACCTTGCGATCCCCCTACTCCTCTAAAATTAATACGTAAGACGGTATAACCGTTATCTGCTAAAATCTTATAGGCATTATAAACTACTTTATTATTCATATTACCCTCGTATAAAGGATGAGGATGAAGAACTAATGCAATAGGGGCATTAGGCGAGGTAGCTTTTGCATATCTTCCTTCGATTCGTCCTTCCGGACCGTTAAAATAAATTTGCGGCATAATTATTCATAATATTTAATTTGTTCGATATGATATTTTACCACTTTTTCTTATTAGTGCAACTATTCTTAATTAAAATATGATTGTATTGACACATGCCGCCATATATACTAAAATATAGTCAAATCAGTGGGATTTAATTACAAGGAGCGAGGAGCGAAGCCTATAGATAATAGGAGAACGACGAGAGACGATGTAAGTGAATTCAAATCATTTGACTATAGCGGATAATAATAGTTGAATGGAGCTATATTATGAATACGGTAGATATTAGATTACGTGTTTCAGCAGATATAAAAATTGAAGCAGAAGAAATATTTAAGCAAATGGGGATGACTATGTCGGAAGCCATGAGGATATTCCTAAATCAATGTATAAATAGCGGCGGTTTGCCTTTCAAACCACACATTAAGATTCCTAATAAAGAAACATTAGAATCATTTAAGCAGGCAGAAAACGGTGAGTTTGAAAGCTATAACTTAAAACAATTTGAAAAATTTTTAGACGACATCGCTAAATGAAACAAATTCACTCTACCGTAATTTTTAATCGCGATTTAAAACGATTGGTTAAAAGAGGTAAAAATATCAAAAAAATACAAGCAATAGTGAATATGCTTATAAACAATATTGCTTTACCACAAAAATATAGACCTCATAAACCCATGGGTGATCATTACCCAAAATGGGAATGTCATATTGAACCTGATTGGCTATTAATATAAAATAAAAAAAGATACAATTATTTTATATCGTACTGGAACTCATTCCGATTTATTTTAATATAACAATAGCAAATTATAAAAGTAATTTGCTATTCACTATTATCTAAGAAAATACTGCTCGCTCCACTGCATCTACGCTATGTTGTACTAAATCCTTAGCAATTTCTTTAGTAATCATCTTTTTTAGACCGTTTTTAAGTTCTTGTCTAACACATCCAAGCATTTGCGGTTCTGCTACAATAATCAATTCTTTATATTTAGCTTGATCATTTCCTGCTATTTTTTCTAAATGCTTAATAATACTTCTGGCTGCTTCTTTATGTTCTATATCTTTTAGCGAAGTATGCGGCTCAAAAAGTGATCCTGGGGTAGATTTATTTTGGTAAAGGCTTTGTCTTTTTTCTCTATGGTGGTGATGTTCCTCTAAATCCAAAGATAATTTTAAAGGTTTATTAGTAGTAATTTTAACTCCTTGAGCGTCGTAAAGCATCATTTGCTTACTATCGATAACCGCAATTAATTTTAACGGTGCTGTACTTACCATAAATACCTCCATAAAAACTAGTTAGTAATTTTATGATAATACTAATTACTTTTAAAACCTAATATTAATTTAATAATTTTTGCTTTTCACTGTTAATAATTTGCTCAACCTTGTCATTAAGTATACGTACGTCTGTTTGCTCTACCTCTTCTTTTTCTATTACACCTATAATCTTTACCTTTATAGTTCCAGGCTGCTTAAACCAAAAACCTCTAGGCCAAAATAAACCGGCATTATGAGCCATCATTACAATCGGAACTTTAGTAATTGAAGCAAGCTTTACAGCACTTGGCTTAAATTTTACCGTTCTCTCAGGCGGGACTTTGGTTGATTCCGGAAATATTATTAACCATAATCCTTCTTTTATTTTTTCCTGACCTTCTCTTAAAATTTGAGCAACTGAGCTATTAGTACCACGGTCAACCGCAATAGGTTTAACCATCCGAAGTCCCCAACCAAGCAAGGGTATATTAAATAATTCACGCTTTAATACCCAAGAATGTTTAGGAATAATCAGTTGCATAAACATTTGATCCCAAAAGGATTGGTGATTAGACACGACTATTGAAGTAGTCTTCGGTAATTTCTCAAGCCCCTCTACTTTATATTTAAGACCGCAACAAATTTTTGCAAGCCACACAAAAGCATAAGAAAAGATAATGGCAATTCTATATCTTATTTGATAGTTGACATTGAAAAATGTTACGGGTATGTAACATATAAGAAAAAAAATAAATGTAAATAACGATAATAATCCGTAAAATGATAAAATTCTTAAACGCCAAAGCATAATTATTAAAATAATTATATTAATTAAAATGGTATTTATAACATAATTTTACAATGAGTAAAATAAAAAGGTATTAAATGAAAAAAACTGTTCTTTCCGGTGTGCAAGCAACCGGTTCTTTACATCTCGGTAACTACTTAGGTTCAATTACAAACTGGGTTAGAATGCAGGAAGAATATAATTGTTTTTTCTTCTTAGCAGATTTGCATGCTATCACGGTTGATATTAAACCGTCAGAACTTAATAATTCAATTATGGAGGTTCTTGCTATTTATTTAGCAGCAGGACTAGAGTCTGATAAAGTAACAATCTTTGCACAAAGTATGGTGAAAGAGCATACTGAACTTGCTTGGCTACTAAATTGCGTTACACCGCTTGGATGGTTAAAGCGGATGACGCAATTTAAAGATAAAGCAGGTAGCGATCAAGAAAAGGCTTGTCTTGGGTTATTTTCCTACCCGGCACTTATGGCAGCCGATATACTTATATATAAAGCGGATATAGTACCTGTCGGTGAAGATCAAAAACAGCATCTAGAGCTAACAAGAGATATTGCAGGGGTGATAAATAGGAAATTTGATAAAGAAATTCTAAAAGTTCCGGATATTTTAATTAGTGAAACAGGAGCAAGAATCATGAGCTTACGAGACGGATTAAAGAAAATGAGTAAATCCGATATTTCAGATTTTTCCCGTATCAATTTAAAAGATGATAACGATCTTATTCATCAAAAAATAAAAAAAGCCAAAACTGATCATTTAAGTTTCGTTAGCTATGATAAAGAAACAAGACCGGAAATTAGTAATTTATTAGATATTTATAGAAGCTTGTCTGAAGAAAGCTTAGAAAAAATAATCGATAATTATCAAAACCAAGGCTTTGCAAAATTTAAAGAAGATTTAGCAGAAATTATTATTACAAATCTACAACCGATACGTGATAAATATTTAGAATTAATGAATGATCAAGAATATTTATTAAAAATACTGCATAAAGGAGCAGAAAAAGCAAAAATTAGAGCCTCTGAAACGGTAAATGAAGTGAAAGAACAATTCGGATTTGTAATTTAAATTTATATTTTTCAAGATTTTCCTTGAATTACGCAACATTTTTTGCTATGAATCTTCTTGGATAGGTGGCCGAGCGGTTTAAGGCACTAGTCTTGAAAACTGGCGTACGGGCAACCGTACCGTGGGTTCGAATCCCACCCTATCCGCCAGCTCAGTTTATGGTATTATGCTCTTGTATTTTCTTTATAATGCTTAGTATATTTATCTAGTAAAATCCTAATCATTTTTTGATAAGGAACATGTGCAGTTGCTGCTTCTGATTTAAAAAATTCTACGCTCTCTTTACTTAAAGAAATGGTTACTTTTACAGAATCATCTTTTAATAAAAGTTCTCTAGGGTGTGGCAAGAAATCTTTTACTATTTTTACTGCATCTATTCCCCCGTCAGTGTATTTTATTCTCTTGCTCATAAATCCTCTTACCTTTACGCCAGTATCCTACTCCAAAAATTCTTATATGATTATCTTGGAACATAAAACGGACTGTTAAAATATTACCATCAACTTTACCTAAACAAAAATATCTTTTTTCTGTAATACTATGGTCTACATCCTCAAGAATTATCCTTTTTATATCTAGAAAAGCTTTTTGAGCTTCATAAAAGCTTATGTTATGCTTCCCAATATTAATTTTATTTTTTTCTTCATCCCATTCAAAAGAAGAATGTATTTTTAACCTTTAATAGATTAATTTAATAATACTTAGCTTTATACTAAATGTCCATATATTTGTATGGGTAATAAACCATACCTTTTAGTTTTAAATTAAAATTTAAGAAAAAATTTATTAACTATTTTACCGCCATATTTCATTATTCCAAAGAGTATCTAAAAATTCTTGAATAGGCCAAATGGTAATTTCTTTATTTTCTAAATTAATTATACGTTTTGTTTTTTCTAAAGATATAACATGTAATTTAAAGTCACTATCTTTGCTGAATTCTAATAGACCTTTTAAATGATTTTTTTGTATAGAAGAAGCGATTTTAACTTCAAATGCATTATTTTGAAATATAAAATCAACCTCATATCCTTCTTTGGTACGCCAATAAAATAACTCATCTCTTTTATCGTTTAAGTGTTTATAAGCTATTAACTCTAAGAATACATAATGCTCAAAAGCTTTACCGGCATCAAACCCTATCATTTCCTGATATTTATATTTCCTTAGATAATTTGCGAGTGCGGTATCGAAAAGGTAAAATTTAGGCATTTCCGTAATAATTTGCCTTTTACTATGTGATCTATACGGATAAAGATGATATCCTAAATACATATCTTCTAATATTTCAAAATATGTTCTAACGGTTTTTGCATCAACGCTGCAATCTCTTGCTATATTGCTATAATTTATCATCTCACCGTTTGAAATACCTATAATCTCTAAGAATTTAGCAAATGCCTCACGCTTTCTAAGATTAGCTTCAAATTGCACTTCCGGCAAAATATAATCATATAAATAAGACGCAAGATATTTATGAATCTTTTTTAATGTAATATAATGATCCGGTATTAGTCCATGATTGAAAATTTTATGCCAATCAAGCTCTTTTATTTCAGGATAACATAAGGGTAAAAACATATATCTCCACGCTCTTCCCCCAAGCAAATTGCTACCTGTTGATTTTAAACGCCTAGCACTGGAGCCGCAAAGGATAAATTGTAAAGATTTATTAGATTCTATTAAATAATGAACCTCATCTAACAGTAAGGGAATTTTTTGCACCTCATCAATAATAATAGTTGAGATGCCGTCTTTTGACTTAAGCTCTTCTCTTAAACGTTCAGGATTTTGAAAGTAGCCTTTATATATATCAGCTTGTAATAAATCTATATATAAACTATCTGGAAAATGTTGTTTTAAATATGTTGACTTACCGGTTTTACGTGCTCCCCATAAAAAACAAGATTGTCCTTTTGGTAATTCTAGGTCTAAAAATCTTTGTATCGTCATGATAATACCTTTCAAATTTAGATATTTAAGGAGTATACTCCTTAAATATCTGATATTTAAGGAGTATACTCCTTAAATATCTATTTGTCTAGCTGATTCAACATCATTTTAGCGGCTTTTATACTTGCTTCTTTTGAGGTTTTTATATTGGTAGTTTCGGTGTGGAAGATTATTTTACTACCGTCGAGGTTACCTAGCATGAAATCGGTTTTTATACTAGACATCTTCCCAAACTCTACTTCTAGGGGTAATTTGTATGTCAATTCAGTACTCGCATCTGTGCTATCGCTTTTGTATGCTGCGGCGGCAAGTGCTTCCGTGTTGCCTTCAAATTCCTCCCTATAAGCGAGTTTGGAAAGATGTCTAGTATCCGTATCTAAATATTTAGAGTAAGCAGCAATCGGCGTGCAGCAATTAGCATCTAGATATTCTAAAAATGCTCTTTCGGGTTTTATTAGTTCAAAGGTAGGAAGATGATTAATTTGGTTGCATATCTCAAGCATAGCATTATCATCTTGTCGTATTTCAACTGCAATGACTCCCTGCCCTATACACGGTAACATCTGTGAATACTCTATCAAATGACAATACTCTGGATTAAACGCCCCTAACCTTTTAAGACCTGCATATGCTAAAATTGTTGCGTCAACTTCGCCGGTCATTAGCTTTTTTATTCTTGAATCAACATTCCCTCTAAAAACCGTTACCTTTAAATCCGCTCTTATTTTTTGGATAAATGCTTTTCTTCGTACTGCCGAGCTACCTATTACAGCATTTTGCGGCAGCTCTTCTATGGATTTATAATTTAAACATACAAAAACATCTCTAGGATCTTCACGCTCTAAAACGGCAGCAATTACTAGCTCTTCAGGTATTCTACCAGGTACGTCTTTTAAAGAATGAACGGCTAAGTCAATTTTTTTATCAAGCAAGGCTTGCTCTATTTCCTTTAAAAATAAAGCTTTACCGCCTATATCGTATAATGGTTTATTTTGGATTAAATCCCCGCTAGTAATAATGGATACTATTTCACAATTAATATCAGGAAAAAATTGTTTGATTTGCTGAATAACTAAATTAGTTTGTATTAAAGCAAGCGGACTTTTTCTTGTACCTATTTTGATAGAATTTGTCATTTGTTTTCTACTATTTCAAAAGGACTAGTAAAACTTAAAACATTACTGCTTATAATTACTTCATGATGCATAATAACCGGATGATTTACCTCTCCATGCCCTATTCCTACTGCTTTATAAGTTCTAATATTTGGAATATCATTTAAATAAAAACTTTTTATAGTTTGTTCTATAAACTCATCCCCTTTAGTAAAAACACCGAAAATTATTGCTTTTATACATTCAAATATACCGGCATTTTTTAACTGAACTAAATTACGATGTACTGTATAACCTTTTTCATTAACATCTTCAAGCAGTAATATATTACTCTTTTTTAGATTAACGGAAGTTCCTATTAATTTGCTAAAAACCGTTAAATTTCCGCCTGTTATTGTACCTGTTATATTTTCTTCACTAATTTTCTTTATAGGTGTAAGTTGTATTTTACTCTTTCTCCCTTCAAGAACATCTATTATAGGCATAATAGCCTGATTAGTAGGCGGTAGTAACGAGGTTAGTACTGAACCATGTATAGTTGGGATATTATAATGGTTATTTAGTAATAAATGCAAAACGGTAATATCGCTATAGCCTATCAGGACTTTATCCCCTTTTTGCTCTATATTAAAACAATCTTCTACAAATTCACCGCATCCATATCTGCCATGAAAAGCCCAAATTATTTTAACCTTCTCATTTTCCATGGCTACTTTAAACATTCTCAACCTTTCCTCTTTAGGAGCAGCGAAAAAAGGCAATTCATCACCTGAAAAAATCTTATCATCTACGTTTTCTATGTTTTTCACGCTTATAATCAAGTTTAAACTGTGCAGTACGTTTAATCGTTCTCATTTAAATCGGATAATAAATTATTTATATTACCAATATGAACTAATTTGCCGCTTCTTGCAGCTTTCATAGCTTTAATTGTTTCATCATTTGGGATAAGCGGTTCAAACGGTAATGCTTTTTCACGAGCAACACGAAATAAAAGCATACGAACAGCATCGGACACAGTAAGCCCCATAGCAGCAAGCACTACAGTTGCTTCTTCTTTCACGTCTTCATTAATACGAGCTCGAACAATAGAACCAGCAGACATAAAATTCTCTTTAAATAATGTAGCTACATTGTGGCACATATATTAAAAACTTTCAAGATTAAAAAAAGTAGAATCAATCCACAAATGACATTAAAATCATGATAGTTATACTTCGACACAACTTCAAAAAGAGCAAGCCCTACTCCTCTACCTCCTGCCGTTGTACGTGTTTTAGAGCTTACGACAAATACACCGAATATACTCTGCAATTCCTCTTTCAGCACTCCTACTCCATCGTCTTTTATACTAAACAAGATATTATTTTCTTGCATGTGTAGATCAATTTTTATTATTCCCTCACTACAATAGCTGATAGCATTAATTATTAGATTATCGAATGTGTGTTTAATATAATGAGGATCACAGTTAAATATTATATTCTCTTCAATATCAGATACAAAATTTAAGGTTTTGCCGTTTAGATATAATTTCTTACGTATTTTAATCCTTTCATGTAGCAATTCGCTTAAGTTTATATTTTCTTTATTTAGTTCATAATTAAGACTGGATAATTTTGAAAAATCTAGAATATTATTTATCAAGCTATTTAATCTAATAGAGCTTTTAGCTATAATCTCTACAGCATATTTATCATAATTAGCCCATAAGGTTTCACCAAGACTAATAATACCGGTTAGCGGCATATTGATTTCATGGTTTATATTACGTAAGAACTCATGTTTCAAATCAAGTAACTTCTCTAATTCCTGTTCTCTATAATTAACTCTATTACCTAAATGGGTATTTTTGAGGTTAACTAATCTCTCTTGCTCCTGCCTTGGTTTTAAGAATACTATTAAAAGGCTACTAAATAAGGTTAGGAAATATACTACTTTAAATTGAAAACTATCTATGCTAATTAATAACTTCTCATCCATAAAATATTTATAAAACTCTATACTAGCAAATACGCCTGTAACGATCATAAGTAAAGTAGCTTGCCACCTGAATATCATTGCAATTATAAGTAAGTTAATTATCGAACATATTAATTGCAGCTGATCAAAACTACTTGATATAACAAGTACACTACCGAAAAATATTAATATAACAAAAGTAGCAACAAACCAAGATAAAGAGATAATATAATTCTTTTTAAACTTTAAAGACCATAAAGGATAAGTGATTAATATTGTAGCAGTTATAAGTGTGGTATGGTAAATAATATTATATATCTCTAAATGGTTCATTATTCTGCTACCTGGTGTGGTATATAAAGATGAGAACATCGATATTAAAATAAATATACCGACATCACTATAAGTAATTTCTTGATTTGGTAGGGTACTTTCCCAATATTTAAAGATGTTAAAATTCTTAAGATCACGAAATAAAGTCAAAATTTTTCTTTTTCTCTCTTGCCTGATTATTTTAACGGCTAGCGGCTCTTTTAAAGAACTAAACCCTCCTGGTTGTTTTAAAATGTAATGGCTTCCAAGGAAAAAGAGTAAATTTACGATAGTTGCGGGTAGTATCGGATAAATACCTAGAATTGCTCTTAAAGAAAATATTTGCCACAATATAATAGTTAATATTGCAGCAATCATACCGATAAAAAAACTTTTGGCACTTGATTTAAAACCGTATATTAACAAAATTAACGGCAAAGTGATTAGCGGCAAATAGATACTAGTTAACAATAGAAATAGATTTATTAAATCTTTCGTATAGAGTGATATAATAAAACCTATTAATCCTATAGTAATTACGGTTATATAATTATAATTTAATGAAGCTTTTTTAATGATGTCATTAGTAAAAGTTACCGCTGCAACGTTAATATAAGAGTTAGTACTTGAGATTATCATTGCCATAATAACGCCGACTATTAACCCCTTAAATCCTATATAACTTTTAATAATCCGTAAAAACAATTGATTAGTGTCAACACTCGGATCTTGAGATAGTAATAATATTACAATCCAAATAAATAAGGTGGATAAACAAAGATAAATAATTGCCGAAATAAAAAAAGTTTTTGATATTTGCTTTGTGTCTTTTGCCATCAATATTCTTTGAAAGATTGAAGGACCAAGCGATGGAATCGCAAAATATATAAAAATATTTAAAGAAATCCAAAATTTAGGACTAGTGTAGTGAAACAATCCTTGTAAATCAGTCAGACGAGTTTGTACATTTTAATATATTATTTGCTTCAAGCGAAGGATTAGCACCAAATTTAACTAGATTCTCAATTATTTTATAATATTTATCCATTTGAGTTTGAAATAAACTTATATTTTGATTACTTGGATTATTAGCAATAAGCTGATATTTATTGCAGAATATAAAGCAGTATGATCTTAACCAAACTCATTAATATCTAAACCGAATGGCTTTAATTTTTCGATTTGTATCTTACGGAATTCATCAGAAATATGCGGCTCTGCTATAACACGGCAAAAATTATGAATTTGTGTTTTCTCAGCTGAAACAAATTTATTCATTATTTGAGGATTATTATGAAATACATTCATCACCTTAGAGCTATTACTCCATACTCCCCATTCAAATATAGTATTACCATTACCGTCTTTTTTATCCCAATTGGTTTCAGAAATGGAAATCATTTTTCCTAATACCTGTACTGCAGTACTTTCTAAAGCATTTTTAACATTCTTATCTTGTTGTTGAGGTATTAAATTACAAAGAGTTTCAAAAATATTAAGGTTGTTATTAACATTAGTTCCGTTTAATATAGCCTGTATTAGTTGTATGTTTTATATATTTCCTGAAGTTAACAATTGAAAAGGTATAGTCATAAAAGTCTCCAATTTATATTAATTTTTTATAAAAAAAAATACCATGAAATATGGTTTATGTCTTTTATAATTAGTATAATACATGAAAACTTGATGAATGTCAAGCAATTATTAAAAAATTAACTATTATTTAATACCAAGGTGCGAGAGATAAGTTTATTTTAATCCCCTTAACGGTAATATCAGCTTCTTTATCGGCAAAATATTTTTCTTCTCTGATTAAGGCGATTGCTTTATTACGGTAACTTGAGCATATTACACCGATTTTATCGTTATCTGCGAGTATTACTTCATCTTTAACTAATGAGGATAAATCTTCTTCCGACGTAATTTTATATATCTTTCTTCTTATAACACCTTGATATTTAGCTCTTGAAATCACTTCCTGCCCGACATAACAACCTTTGTCAAAACTAATTGCATTTAACTCCTCAGCACCATACATATTTGGAATAGATTTATCTGTGATTAAATCTTCTACTCCGTCTATTATTGCAAAATTATATTTATCTTCTAGATATATTGGATTCCTGCTTTCGCGTGCATGACATAAGGGAACGCAGGAATGACATACTATAGAACGAAAACCAAGCTTAGCATAGCGAGGATCACGAACCGTAATTAGCGTGTCTATATCTAATTTTTGACGTAAATATATAACTTTATATTCTCTACTACAATCCATTATTTGTATTTTGGAGCGAAATTTATAGAAATTTAAATGATCTATCAAAGCAGTTTTATTACTTTTATCAATATCAAGGTAAATTTCTTCAAGGTTATGAACATACACAAAAAAATCAAATAAATATCTTCCTTGATTATTAAGCAAATAAGTATAGCAGTAATTATAGTCAATTGATTTGGACTCGCTGACGATGTTACTCGTCGTCTCGCCTATTATTATAGGCTCTATCCTCGGTGCCTTGTATCCAAGCCCAACTGAATTGACTATACTCTTACAAATATCATTCGTAATGAGATTTTGTAGGAACTTTACGGAATCTAAACCTATTATTTTAATGACCTCTCTATTACTTAATATTTCATACATAATTATAATATTATTGACTTTATATGCTGCTAACTACTATACTCTAAATTTATATAAATTAAACTTAATAATCATGAGATGTTCATCTTACTGTACTTCTTCCGAATATAATATGAGTGATCTAGTTACTAATTTAAAAAAGATTGGTCTTGAACCTCAACATTTTGACGATGTTTTATATATTCGGAAAGAGATAAATAAAGATTCTGATTTTATAGAGATATTTTTCTTTCCGTTTGGCTGTGTAACTATTTGGGGCGGCGATGAAATTCAAGAAAAAATAGTTTTAAGCGATACTGATTTAGTAGCCGTGAACAAGCTTAAAGAGCCGGTATCTGATTATATTTATTTTGAATATAATACAGAAGTCGAGAAAACATTTATTGATGAAGAAAAAAATAAAATAATCTTAGCAGATAAATCAGTTTTTGTTAAACTTTCTATTTCCCATGCTCTTGCACAATCGGTTAAACTTAGCGTTCTTGAGCAATCCGTTAGTAACTTGATTGTTCAGACAACTCCTATACAGCAGGAACTAGCTAGAACCGGTAGCGTATCGCTTTCTAAAAAGGAGATATTACAGCAGATAGGTATATTATTTAACGAACGTTATTCAATCAGTTTGCATAGCGATATATTTGATACTCCGGAATTCTTTTGGCGTCGTCCGAGCTATGAGCCTCTATATCTTATGACGGCAGAATTTCAAGACATAGAAATACGGCAAAATATAATGAATCATCGTCTTAATATGATTCACGAGCTTTTAGACATTCTTTCAAACGATCTTAATTATAAACATTCTACCAAACTTGAGTGGATTATTATTATTTTAATCGGTCTTGAAGTTGTCCTGTCGTTATCTCATACTAATCTTTTCTTAAAAATTATCGGAGCTTTATAAATATCTTCTATGCAAATTATCGATAATCAAAAAACATTAGAAGAATTTTGTAAACAATTAGCAAATAAGACATGCTTAAGCATAGATACGGAATTTGAGCGTCGTTATACCTATTATGCTCAGCTTAGTATAATTCAATTTAAAGCAGAAGAATATTGTGGAATAATTGATGCATTAAGCAATTTAGATCTGAATATTTGTAATAGGCTGCTTGCAGATAATAATATTACTAAAATATTTCATGCTCCTCGTGAAGATTTAGAGATTTTCTATAATTTATTTAAAACACTACCTTCTAATGTTTTTGATATACAAATTGCAGCAAATATTTGCGGATTCGGTAAACAGCTAAGCTATGATGACCTTTGCTATAAGCTAATCGGTATTACTATCGATAAAACCCACCAAAAATCTAACTGGCTAAAACGCCCTATCACTAGTGATATGTTAAATTATGCAATGTTAGACGTGGAGTATTTGTATAAGATATATAAAGAGTTAAATAGTATAATTATTAGAAATAATTATACTATTAAATATCAAACTACTCTTAGTTCTTTATTAGATGTTAGAAATTATAAGGTTGAGCTGAAAGATGCTTGGAAAAAAATAAAATATAGAAGTGATGATGAGAGGTTTAATCGTAAAATTCAAGCACTTGCAGCTTATCGTGAAGAGAATGCACAAACTATAAATATTCCTCGCAAACATTTTATTTTAGATGAAGATTTAATAAAGATTTGCAAATACCTCCCATTGAATAACAAGGATTTTAAAAATCTAAATTTAAAAAGCAAATATTTACATAAACAAAAATATAAAGATGAAATAATGAATTTGTGTAATAATTTTTTGGGCATGTTATGATATTAACAGCTTTATTATGAGATTAGTTTTTTTGTCATTGCGAGGAAATTATGAAATAATTGACGAAGCAATCTAGTTAAAAAATGCTAATCTTTAGCATTTTTTATTACTTTTCCTGGATTGCCACGCTTCTTACAGTCGCTCGCAATGACGAAAAAACTGATCCACGCAATATTACAAATCATACCAAGATCACAAATTTAAGCTTACGATCATGAGATTCAACCGGAAAATTATCTATTAACTGTTCTTTTAAACAAACTCCGACAGTTAGTATATTTTGGTTATTATTTAAATACCGATCGAAATGTCCTTTGCCGTATCCAAGTCTATAACCATCCTTACTAAATGCAAGCCCTGGGATAATAACTAACTCAGGAATAAAAAAATCATTATTTATAGGTTCATAGGTTTTAAAATCACCTGAAGTCAGCCGGTCATTATAATTATAAGCACAATATTTTATCTCATTTTTTATAATTTTTGGTAAGAAGAATTTTATTTCAGGAAGTAAGTTTGTTATTTTAAGTAAGTTAATTTCGTATTTTAGAGGATAGTAAAGTCCTACTGTCTTTACTTTTAACTCCTTTAATAATCGGCTAATTTTACTTATTAAGGAGTTTCTGACTAAGTCGGAAGTAATTTTTTCTTGGTTGTTTATTAAAAGATCTTTGAAATAAAGACGCAGTTCTTGTTTGTGCATAAATATCCTTAAATTCGTCATTGCGAGCGACTGAAAGGAGCATGGCAATCTCATAAAGCAGGACTCCTGAGATTACTTTGTCAAAACTTACAGTTTTTCCTCGCAATGACGTAGGAGTATATCACATATTAATAGTTCTTTTATCTACACTAAGAGCTGCTTCTTTTATAGCTTCGCTTAAAGTCGGGTGGGCGTGGCAGGTTCGTGCTATATCTTCTGCCACTGCTCCGAATTCCATATAAGCGGTAAGCTCGGCAATTAATGTACCTGCATCGGCTCCTATAATATGAGCTCCTAACACCCTATCGGTTTTACTATCGGCAAGCATCTTAACCATACCTTCCGTACTACCGATTGCTCTTGCTCTACTATTTGCTAAAAATGGAAACTTACCGACTTTATAATTAATACCTTTTTCTTTTAGTTGCTCTTCCGTTTCACCGACGCTTGCTACTTCAGGATAAGTATATATCACGCTTGGAATTAAGTTATAGTTAACATGCCCTGCCTGCCCTGCCATAATTTCCACGGCAGCTACAGCCTCTTCTTCGGCTTTATGAGCAAGCATCGCTCCTTTTACCACATCACCAACTGCGTAAATGTTTGAAACGGCTGTTTGGAAATGGTCATTAATCTCAATTCTACCTTGCTTATCCGTAATAATACCGACAGACTCAAGTCCTAGATTTTGCGTATAGGCTTTTCTGCCTACCGCCATCAACACAACATCGCTTATTACTACCGAACTCTTACCGCCCTCCTCTATTGTCAGATTTACTTTTCCTGACTTTACTTCAGCAGATAGCACTTTAGTATTCAGTTTAAACTCTATACCTTGTTTTTGCTGTAGTTTCATAAATTGCGTAGCAATTTCTTTATCAAGCATAGGTATAATGCTCGGTGCATACTCAATAACCGTTACTTTAGCTCCCAAACGACGCCAAACTGAACCAAGTTCTAAGCCTATATACCCTCCGCCGACTACTATTAAGTTCTCAGGTACTTTAGAAAGTTTCAAAGCACCGGTAGATGAAACAATAAATTCTTCGTCTATTTTGATATTCGGTATTCCTATGACGCTGGAGCCTGTAGTAATTAGAATATTTTTGGCTTTAATTTGCTCTTTATTTACTTCAACGATATTACTAGAGATAATTTTAGCTTCGCCTTTTATTCTAGTAACTTTGTTTTTGGCAAATAGGCTTTCTATACCTTTTGTAAGATCAAGAACTACTTTATCTTTATTAGCTAGCATTTTTTGTAAGTCTAATTTTATATCTGCAGTAATACCTATACTCTCAAAATGCTTTAGAGCTTCTTCATATTTTTCGGAGGAATTAAGTAAAGCTTTCGACGGTATGCATCCTATATTTAAACAAGTGCCGCCAAGAGTATCGTTTTTCTCAATACACGCTACTCTCATACCAAGCTGAGCAGCTCTAATACTGCCTGTATAACCGGCCGGACCGCTACCTATTACCACTAAATCAAATTCTTGCATATTTGTTTGACCTTAATAAATTGTTGGATGGTTAGCTCATCATTGCGAGGAGGCTTGCCTGCGTGGATACCGAGTCGTCATTGCGAGCAGCCGTAGGCTGCGTGGCAATCCATAAAAATAATAAAAAAATTCTGTAAACTAGAATTTTTTACTGGATTGCTTCGTCAATTACATACGTAATTTCCTCGCAATGACAAAAAAACAAGCCACGCAACAAAGCCTTTAGTTGCTCGCAATGACGTAATACTGCTAAAAATACACCACTATTACCCTTATAACAACTTTAATCTTATACTATTCTTATTTGGCGAAGCAATAAAACTAATTAAATTAATATTATCTTCAAAGCCGTTTGTATAATTTTGTAGTAAAGAAAACATCTTTTTAGAAATAGCGTAATTATGACTAGCATTTAGTGAATTTGACTCACCTATATTTTTTATTTCCCTCATTAAAGCTAAAGGATTATCAAATTTTAGATCTATATTTTCATAGTCAATAATTACTTCAGCAAATCCTGCCTGCGAAAATAAAATCGGAACATGATCAAAATGAATAAAAGGAGAAATATGAGGAGAGTGTTTAAAACCACTTGCTATTTCGGCATCTATTAAGGATTTACGTAAATTCTTTAAGCTATTTCCTCCGACAAAATTACCGATAAAAATACCGTCAGGCTTTAAAAATGTTCTTATATTAGATAGAAAACTCTGCACATCATTTATCCAGTATAACCCTAATGAATAAATAATTAAATCAAAAGAGTTCGGAGGAAATTCTAAATCTTCATCATCAATTAATAATTTGTGATTATGCTCAAAAGGATCAAGCAACAAAGGAGACATATCTGTTGCGGTAATATCAGCATTTCGATAAGTATTTTTTAGTAAAGCTGTAAGATAACCGCATTTAGCAGATATTTCTAGAATATCTGCTAAATCCTTGTCAATCATCCCTAACCGGCTTATTATATCATCAGCTGCATGCTTGATAAATAAGCTGTTACTTATTCCTCTTACTGCATTATTTCGGTGATTTTTTAGCTTTAATCTGTTGAATATATAATTCTCTCCTATCTTGAATTTTCTCTCCTAAAATTGTTGGGAGTGATCCAGAAATAAAACCTCCTAGCCAACTATTTTGAATAAGTTCTCTCTGTCTTGCTATATGTATATCATCCCCCTTAACTCTATCTAGCCCTTCAAAATTATCCTGAATACCTACAACTATAGGTTTCGTATTTTTATTATTAGGTAATAAAGGTTCTAAACTTAGCAAATTTTTTTCTGAAGGATTTAAATCCGAAGTTAGATCAAAATACTCTAAGTAGACAGGTTTTAGTTGTTTATCATTAGATATCTTTCCAAACTAGCTTATAGAGAGGAATTTAAAGGAGATACGGAACGCAGAACCGCAGCGTACACAAGCGTACGTGAAGATTCGAGTACTAGATCGACGTATAAATTACCTCTAGAAGCGAAGTTTGGAAAGATATCTATTACTAGAATTTTTTTTCTTTTCTATTAATGAATTATTATTAACATTTGCTGAAACATTGTTCTCTATCTTATTAGATTCTCCTAGAGATTTATAACCACTTAATACACCACAATACTAATATACATTTCTTTAACATAAATAACCCTGTATATTATTATAGTTAATATAAATTAAATAATATATGAATCAAGTACTGAAATAAATTAATTATTTCTAAAGATATTATCTTCGTATTTTTTCCTATAATATATTTTGTAATTCTCATTTCTTATATCATTAAACCATTGGTCTTGTTGTTTTTTAATATAATAATTTAGGGAATGAGATTTACTTTTACTAGTTTGGAAATGATCTTCACAAAATTTTAAAAAACCTGATATTAAAGTTTCTACTCCATTAGTCTCAGATTTTTTCTCAAGAAATTGCATAGAAAAATTAGTAGGATTATTATGTTTTAAATAAAATTGCTTATATTTCTCATGAATTTTATTTTCTTTTTTTATTTGTTGTTCTGAAAAAGATAATTTTTCCTCTAATAATTTATGAATTTCGGTACAATCGCTCCAAGGTAATTCTATTGTTAGCTGCTCTTCCTGATATTCAAAATTATCTTGAATATTGTTAAAATCGGCATTTGCTTTTACAGTACTTACTAATATTAAAAAACATGTAATTAATTTAATATTCATAGAATTAATTAATTTTAGCAGGAATAGGTATCATAATACTACTTCTGTATCTTTTATTGCCACTAAAAAGTGATTTTTTTTGCACTTTGTTATTATTTACCGGAATTGTATCTTCTAAAGCCCCTTCATTATTATTTAGATAACTATGTAAGGATGCTTTATAAAGTGCCATGTTACTTGCTATTTTAACTACGTCTTGCTTATATTTAAACCCTAAAGAATGAGTGGCTGAGTGGTAATGTGCTATAGCTTTGTGCCAACTCCCTAGCTGGTCATATTTTGAACGTAAAAACTCTGCTCCGTAACGAACATTATTATTTGGATCAAATGCCTGTTCAAGGGAATTAAAAGCCCCTAAATGATGTCTTAAGTTAATCTGCATGCATCCGACATCAATGCTCTCTCGCCCTTTTATAAGCTCTATTCTAACAAAATTTATAGCTTCTCTTTTACTGTTAAAATAATAGCCTTTTCCTTCAACGTTTACCGTCCAAGGCCATACTACTCTAATTTTACGGGTTGTATGTTTTTTCCCCGATTCTTTTAAAGCTATTGAATGTAACGTATTAGATGGGATATTAAATTTTTTTTCAAAGTAAGGAAAAAGTTTTGAACATTTAAAGGATTCAGCTATTTCAGGATCGGCAATAGCCGACTTAGAGAAGAGGATAAAGGAAGATAAGAGAATTAGGATGGTTTTAATGTCATTGTGAGAAAAAACTATAAGTTTTGACGAAACAATCCAGTAAAATGCGTAGCATTTTTTAATTATTTTTCTGGATTGCCACGCTCCTTTTAGTCGCTCGCAATGACGCTTCAGTATCCACGCAAGCAATCCTCGCGGGAATGACATCAGTAGCCATGAAACAACACCGGTCCCGCCACGGGATGACATACTGTTTTTCCAAACCATACCGGCAACGCTAAAATAACTTGAGTTACAATAAGATAAACTAGCCTATCATAACTTATCTTATGAAGCAAGGGACGTTATGATACAAAATTACTTATTATCTTTAGTAATACCTAATGTTTCTAATATTTGTTCAAGTTCTATTACTACAGGCTCTAACTCAGCTGACTTTTTATTAAAGTTAAAGTTTTCTGAGGTTAATATTTCTTCATCTAAACTTGCAGCTCTAACCACACTAAATCTTACGCCAATTTCTTTAAGCCATTGATATGTATTATTAACATCTTCATTATTTCTATAATAATCACTACAATCATTTAGTAGTAAGTGAAATATTGTTGTTTTTAATGGATCGCTTTTAGTTGCCGGTAAATTTTGAGCAAGTAACTCTAATATGTCCTTACCTTTTATAATAGCTTCATTATTATTTTTTGCTTCTTTTGAAACTTGTTCTAAGGACAATAAACCTTGTCTTAATGCTATATTATCAATATTAAGCTTCAATAAGCTTTCCGATTTCAGTAAGTATACTTAAATAATCTGTCGATTCTAGTTTACCCACTGCATCTTTTTTTAATTTTTCAATCAAAGATTCTTTCACAAATATATCCTTATTTAAATTAAAATCTCAAAAACCATGAGATATGGATTTTGAATTTTTGAAAACGGAGATATATAGAATTTATAAAATTTTGTCAATAAAATATAAGATTTGCGTATAGAGGTTATTAATTATTTTTAAGAAATAAAGACAATCTATCATAACTTCTCTTATGAAACAAAAGAAGTTATGACATTTAAGATGTAAAGACTTAATCTAGATCCCAAGCTGCATCATTAGTGTTTTGAGGATTACCTAATATATCGGGTATCATATCCCACAAATTATTAATATCACCTCCTGTCGCTTGCAAAAGATTACTTACTTGCGTTACAAAGTCTTCAGCAGTTCTACCTTGAGTATCTTGAGGATTAGTACCCCCATCTAAAGCTTGCACTCCGGCCTTAATTAAGGTTACTAAATCCTTAGTTTGTATATCTAAAATAGTATTTTCTGTACCGCTCTCTCCTCTATTAGAACTAGTAGAAGGTTGTACATGTAGTATTGCCTCTCCGTAGTATGCACAGTTGCTTGATGAACCAAAGCTGCAAGTTGTTGATCGTTAAGATTATTTTGTTCCTTTGATATTTCTGGAGATAAAGTAGAATCATCCTCAGATAGATCAATTAGATCTTCTTCTTGCAATATAGAGTTTGTATCCACACTATCGCTTAAAGCTTGTAACATTGAAAAATCATCATCTTTAATTACGCTTTCATACCATTTCTTATGTTCGTTAGCTGCATGTTTTACATTTTCATTATTTTTATAATTACTCGGAATAGCGTATAAACCGTATTCTCCTTTATCTGCTTCGTCTATTATGATTTTAGCTATCTTCAGTTCATCTATACTTAAGTCAATATTTTGCTTAACTTTGTTTAAAAGAAGTTTCAGTATCTGATCGCCTTGTGCTGCCCCTTATTATTTTCCTAACCCCTTGTTAAACTACAATAATCTATACCTGATGTTTTAACATGCTCTAATACTGCTTTTATAGCTTTCCATTGATTATTAGCTTTTTCATTTTCACCTTGCTGCTCATCTTTAATAGCGTTCTCAGCCCATTTAGCAAGTTGAGCATATGATGCTAGCTCCCCTACTGCATTAAGTATGGATACATGTTTACCTGGATAATCTACTTTATTTTAGATAGATCAAATTTTTGAACT
The DNA here is from genome assembly GCF_007989425.1 of Rickettsia asiatica. Classification (NCBI taxonomy): domain Bacteria; kingdom Pseudomonadati; phylum Pseudomonadota; class Alphaproteobacteria; order Rickettsiales; family Rickettsiaceae; genus Rickettsia; species Rickettsia asiatica. The sequence goes on along the minus strand of NZ_AP019563.1, from coordinate 451,473 downwards.
AATTTCGGTAATTCAACAAGAAATTCATCATAATATGGTTTGTCTAAACTCCATTCTCTTCCATTTTATTTGACTTCATTTATTAGTTACTTGATTAAAATCATATGGCGAATATTTTTTCATAATTTGACCTTTTTATAATTATTGGTTAAATTTATTTAAAAAACCATAAAATATGGTATTTTTAAAATGCTTTAAATTGGTAATTGACTGAATAAATCAAAATGTTTATTATCAGTCCAAATTAAATGTAAAAGTATATTGTATGAAAGTTGTTAGCTCATTAAAATCATTAAAAAAACGTGATAAAGATTGTCAGATCGTTAAAAGAAGAGGCAAAATTTTTATAATAAATAAAAAGAATAAAAGATTTAAAGCAAAACAAGGTTAATTAATCGTGTTTGGAGAAAAAAAATAAATATGGCCGGTCACTCAAAGTTCAAAAATATTCAGCATCGTAAAGGGGCTCAAGATAAAAAAAGAGCAAAAGTTTTCACTAAATTAATTTGTGAAATAGTTACTGCAGCTAAAACCGGTTCTTCTAATAACCCTGAAAATAATCCACGTCTTAGAAATGCTTTAACCGCCGCACGTAGTCAAAATCTCCCTAAAGAAAGAATAGATAAAGCTATTAATAGTGCTAATGATTCTTCTAATACCGAAAATTATACGGAAATTAGATATGAAGGTTATGCACCGAATGGTATTGCTATAATAGTTGAAGCTTTAACCGATAATAAAAACCGCACTGCTGCAGAAGTACGCTCTAGTTTTACTAAATATGGTGGGAGTTTAGGCGAAACCGGTAGTGTCAATTATTTATTTAAGCATTGCGGCGTTATTCAATATCTAAGTGACATAGCATCGAATGAAAATATTTTAGAAGCAGTTATAGAAATAGATATAGATGATATTATATCTGATGATACCACCCATACAATCTATACGGATATTGAAAATTTTTCTAAAGTTCTAGAATTTTTAACCGGCAAATACGGTATACCTGAAGACTCTTATATAGGCTGGATTCCATTAAATACAATAATTATAGATGATAAGGGAAAAGCTGAAAAATTACTAAAGCTTGTGGAAGTTTTAGAAGAAAGCGACGATGTACAAAGAGTTTTCGGGAATTATGAGTTATCTGATGATGTTTACGAAATAATACAAGGAGAACAATGACTTATAACGATGCAAATTATCAAATAATTATTTTAGCAGCCGGTAAAGGCACTAGAATGGAGTCCGACTTACCGAAAGTAATGCATAAAGTCGGCGGAGTTCCAATGCTTGAAACGGTATTAAAGAATTCGCTTAACATCACAAATGATGTAATTATAGTTTATTCAGAAGAACTTAAAAAACATTTAATGCCCTATGAAAATATGTGTCGCTTTGTACTGCAAGAAGAACCTAAAGGCACAGCTCATGCTACTTATGCAGCAATAGATTTAATTGATAAAAATAAAACAATATTAGTTTTATACGGTGATCATCCTCTTATTACTCCAAAACTTATGTATGAATTAATAGATTATTTAAGCCTTACTAATTCTGCATTAGTGACTTTAAGCTTTGAGAGAGCAAATCCGGCTCAATATGGAAGAATAGCTACTGATAAAAATGGCGAATTTTTAGAGATAATCGAACATAAAAACGCAAGCGAAGAAGAGAAAAACATAAAACTTTGTAATTCAGGTATTATGGCTTTCAGTAGAGGAATTTTAAATAAATACTTACCTTTATTTGCTACTAATACTAACGGTAATAAGGAAGTTTATTTAACTGAAATAGTAAAAATATGTAAAAATCACGGTGAAAAAGTTTCATATTTATTATCTACTGATCATGATTTAATTGTTGGTGTTAATACTAAAAATGAGCTAGAAGAAACTAATAATATTTTTTCTAAGAATAAGTCTTAGCGTTACCCGCATGGATACTGAGTTGTCATTGCGAGAATTACATAGGAAGCCATAGGGGGGCACACAATGCTAAAAATTTTGGAGAGATGGCCGAGTGGTTTAAGGCGCACGCCTGGAAAGCGTGTTCACGGCAACGTGTCGGGGGTTCGACTCCCCTTCTCTCCGCCAGTTTAGTTTATTGTATCAAATTACATAATTTATGTATGGTATTTCCTAAACACATAGTATCTTGATTATCAAAATAAGGCTGAGAATTGTTAGTATTTATCTCATCTACGGAACTTTCCCAAGCAACTTTTAAATCATTATGTTGATAAAAACTTTTAGCTATTCTATATTCATCTCTTTGTATATTAAATTTATCAATAAGAGATTTTTCACCATTTTTTATTAAATGCTGATCTATTTCTTGCCAAGTAGATAAATAAAATAAATCTCCGGAGTTATAATGTTCTAGCAAATATTTAAAAGGCGAGGAATTATTGTATTCAGCAAAAATATTCGCCCCTTGCTCTAGTAATAATTTCAATATTTGTATGTTTTTAGAATCAATAGCAAGGCTTAATGGGAAATAACATAGTCCTTCACCCATAGTTAATGGATTATTTACATCTACATTAAAGAGTGTTGTTAATTCTTTAACTGCCTCTAAATCATTAGCAAATATAGCTGCACATATTGCTTTCTCATGAAGGAAACAATTATCTGCAAGATATTCATTAAATTTAAAATGCTTAAATACATCGTTACCAGCTTTTACGTTTTCACGAAGTTGATCCTGATAATTTCACTCTGTATTTAACTCGATACCCTTAAGTAATTCTTTTACACTTTTATCAAGAATTTTCATAATATTAGGAGAAGTTATACTATAATCAGGTAAGGCTGCAAATTTAAAATTATTATCCTGATCGATGGTAAATTTATTTAAAGCTGCTTTTTCTGCAGGAGCAATAACTTTAATACTAGGGTTTCGTTAACTTGGCAAAGCTAAACTGAATATTATTATAAAAATCATTTTCAAGGCTACCGGTTGAGCATGACTCTAAGTAGAGAATTGCCTTCGCTTGTAATTTATTTGGTAACCAGTGAAAAATCTCTTCTACCTCTTGTGATAGTAAATAATTTTGTTCTGAAAATCGTATTGATTTTGCTTCACCATGACCTCTTAGCCAAAAAAAAACTATTTTATCTGGGGGTATATCCTTTAAAATATTCTCAATATCTCTTGGGCTTGCTATATCATCTATCTCAATAACTTTATAACCATTTAGTAATTGCTGTTTATTAGCTTTAAAATAGCCTCTATTTTTATTAAAAGCTGAGTTGTTGTCATAATGTACAGTAATTATCACTGCTAAAGGCATTGTGTTGTCAGGATTATTATGTGAATTATTGTTCATTGTTTTTTTATGTAAAATTATGCATTATTATGACATAATTAACACATAATAGCAACATGAATAATTAATAAATTAATATTTTATTAATATAATTGTATCAGATGATGGCTATCTTTTCTTTTTCATTAGGGTTGTTAAAGTAAGAAAATTTTATTAGAATATTAATTAACTTTAGTTTATGTAGGTTAAAGGTTTGCATAACATACACCCTCCCCGCCAATTTAGTTTATGGTATACTCAAATGATTGCAAGAATTGAATTTGTTATCAAATGGTGAGTGTATACAGCTTATACTTAATAAGTGAGTACGTGAATCCATGAAGATAACAAAGAGCAATTCTTAAAAGCAGAAGAGTATGTTATGCTCTTGTATTTTCTTTATAATGCTTAGTATATTTATCTAGTAAAATCCTAATCATTTTTTGATAAGGAACATGTGCAGTTGCTGCTTCTGATTTAAAAAATTCTACGCTCTCTTTACTTAAAGAAATGGTTACTTTTACAGAATCATCTTTTAATAAAAGTTCTCTAGGGTGTGGCAAGAAATCTTTTACTATTTTTACTGCATCTATTCCCCCGTCAGTGTATTTTATTCTCTTGCTCATAAATCCTCTTACCTTTACGCCAGTATCCTACTCCAAAAATTCTTATATGATTATCTTGGAACATAAAACGGACTGTTAAAATATTACCATCAACTTTACCTAAACAAAAATATCTTTTTTCTGTAATACTAACATACCACGCTCTAGTCTGGACAGTTAGCCAATTTTTGTAGTTTATCGAACGGGAAAGCCAAAGTAGTAATCAAGGTTTCCACTGTCAAGCCTTTAAAAGTTTCATATGCATTTGTTATTACATTTATAAAGTCTAAAAGCTTTTAAGAAAGCTTATCGTCTACTAATTACCTCATATTGATAGTCTTTTAATTTCTATTTTTACTTTTATAATAAAAATAGTTGTATATTTATATTACTTTCTCTATTATAGCCGTAATTTTATAAGTTACAATTATATACCTAATAATCAATTAATTTATATTAAGTTATGGCTCATAAAGATTTATCACATTTAACAGAAGAACAAATCAAAGATTTAATAAAACGTTACTATAACCATGAGAAAATAGCTAATTTATTAGAAGAATTTGAGATTAATGTATATCCTAGCATATTAGTTAAACTTTTTCCGCTTGTAGTTCATAATGAATTATTTTGTAAATATTGTCCGGATATAAACCTAGTAAGTAAATTAGACGGTAGAAGTCATAGGAATTATAATGTAGTACATTTTGAAAAATTTTGCCCTGTATGTGATCATCGAGACCATACTTACTGTTCCTGTTCTAATTGTAAAGAAATTAGAAAACAGAAAGAACAAGCTGAAGAAGAAAATAAAAGAAATGTGTTAATGCAAGCGTTTTTGCCTGTTAATATCGATATTCCTATACCAAACAAATTAACCTTAAAGGATGCTTTATATTTAATTTCTGTAGCAGAACATTCTGCTCCTAAAGATTTAGAGTTTGGGAAGATGTCTAATATAAAATAAGAAAAAGGTATAATGATTATAAGAGTACTACATACTCACATGCACCCTAGAATCCGCAATTTTCCAATGCCAAAATTGAAATAATAACATGACAACCATCATCTACTTAATCATAGTACCGGGCAGTTTTTACTCGATGTCATCTCTGCGAAAGCGGGAATCCAGTAAAACCTAAAAAAATCAAATGATTAAAGGTTTTACATAAAAAGTGAAATAATGTAATAAAAAAATCTTTAAAATCAAGATTTTTTAGCCTGGATCCCTGCTTTCGCAGAGATGACATCGAGTAAAAACTGTCCGGTACTATGCTATTTAATAGGAAAGCCTAGGATGAAGAAAAGTATAATATAGTAATAGGATTAGTATAAAGTATTTATATGATATAATATCCGTAATGTTGCAGAGGTTATTATGATAAATAAAGAAGATTTTGATTATGCATTTAAAATACCAATACCCATCAAATATAAATTTGATCCAAAAGATTATCCAGGATATGTACATACCATGACTAATCAAGATGAAAGTGCAATTGAAGAGTATTCTAAATTTGCTACTTAAGAATTTAAATTATGACTCAGTTTAGTCTTTTTGATGACCAAGTAATTATTCCTGGACTAAAATATATTGCAGAATATGTCAATCGTCATTGTGAGCAGCCATAGGCTGTGTGGCAATCCGGAAAAATAATAAAAAAGTATTGTTTTTAGCATTTTTTAACTGGATTGCTTCGTCAATTATTGGGTCTGTCAGATTCTTTGTGTAAGTATGATTTCTCCATTTGCCCAATTTTGTAAAGTAGTATCACAAAGGATTGCAAATTGATTTAAAGCCATCGCCCAATTCTTAATAGGCATTGTCCATTTTTTAGAGGCATTTGTCAACGCCAAAAAGATTATTTTCTGAATCGATTTGTCATCTGGAAACACTCCTTTATTTTTAATAATTTTATGAATTTGACGGTTAGTGGATTCAATAGCATTAGTAGTGTAAATCGCTTTTCTAATGTCTTCCGGAAAGCTAAAAAATGGAGCTATGCCAGACCAATTTCGTTGCCATATGTCAAAAATAACTGGATATTTTTCATCCCATTTTTTGGCAAAATTTTGTAATTCTCTTAATCCCTCTGCTTCATTTATTGCAGAATAAACTGCTTTTAAATCAGCTGTTACCGCTTTTAAATCTTTGTATGATACGTATTTTACAGAATTTCTTACCATATGAACAATACACAACTGCACTATGGTTTTTGGAAAAATGTTATTTATCGCCTCTGGAAAACCCTTAAGACCATCAACACATGCAACATATATTTGTTCAACTCCTCGATTCTTAAGTTCTGTTACTACCTGCATCCAAAATTTAGACCCTTCATCTTGCCTATCCAAATTCCTAATAGCTCTTTCTTGCCCTCCATATTCACTCCAATAGCTATATAAACTGCTTTATTTATTATTACATGATTATCTCTTGCCTTAACATGAATACAATCTAAGTACATTATAGGATATACATTATCAAGTGCTCTATTCTGCCAGGCAGTTACTTCCTCTAAAATACCATCAGTTACCTTTGATATTAACTCAGATGATACCTTGGTGGCATATAGTTCTTCTAAGTGCCATTGTATTTCCCTAATGGTCATTCCCCGAGCATATAAGGATATTACTTTATCATCAAATCCTTCAAATTTACGCACTCCTTTTGGAATTAGTTGAGGTTCAAATTCTCCGTCCCGATCCCTTGGCACTTCTACTTTCAATTTACGACCTTCTGGATCTATTAGAGTCTTTTCATAATTGCCTATTATGTCTGTTATCTGAGTCTTTCTCATTTTTAGAATGTTTCTCATAACCTATATGAGATTCCTATTTCTTTCTCTAAAATCTTATTTACTATCTGCTTTTTAATTTCCTGAAATATCCCTTCTTTGCCTAAATATCTCAGATGGATCACTTTGTGATAGTATTTCTGATACTACTTTTTCTATAGTTGGATTTGATACTTTGCTCTTATTTTTCATATTAGCCTCATGTAAGTTGTTTTAATTAATTTTATTCTTAACTATTTTTATAACTTACATAAACTTTCTGACACCCTCCAATTATTACATAATTTCCTCGCAATGACGTTAAATTTTGACTAATCTAGCAATGCCTTATATCTGCTTCTGCTAAATCTTTTAAAGTGCGTGATCCGGTGCATAGCATAGTAATCTTAAGCTGCTTGATTATTAATTGTATCTCTTCGGAAAGTAAGCTTTCTGATGTATCTGCAGCTTTTAAAAATTGACCGGCAAGTCCAAAAATACTAGCTCCCATACGAATTGCTTTTGCCCCGTCAATGCCGGATTTTAACCCGCCGCTGGCAATAATCGGAATATTGTCTGAAACTTCCCTCACCATTTTTAGAGAATCTAAAGTCGGAATTCCCCAGTTAATAAAGCTACTAGCTATACGATTTTGTAACGAATTTGTAGCACGATAAGCCTCTACTTGACTCCAAGATGTCCCACCGCTCCCTGCAATATCAAGAACTTTAACTCCTATATCAATAAGACTTTTAGCAACTTGTTTAGATAAACCATACCCTACTTCTTTAACAATTACAGGGACAGAGAGGTAATTAACCATCTCTCTTATCTTAGGTAAAAGATTTTCCCAGTTTCTATTACCTTCCGGCTGAGTTAGCTCCTGCAATACGTTCAGATGTAAAATTAAGGCATCGGCTTCAATAGCATCAACTAAATACCGGCATTCTTTAGGTGTCACTCCGTAATTAAGTTGCACTGCACCGATATTGGCTAATAAAGGGATATCGGGAGCTATATGCCTTACTGCAAATGTCTTGATCGTATCCGGTTTCGTTAATAAAACCCGCATAGAGCCAAGCCCCATAGCAATTCCAGCTTTTTGGGCGGCCTGTGCAAGTCGATAGTTAATATCTCCAGCTCTAGTTGTGCCTCCGGTCATACTAGAAATTAGAATAGGTGCTTGTAAAGATTTTCCGAGGAAAGTAGTAGTTGTATCTATGTTATCGTAGTTAATTTCCGGTAATGCGTTGTGAATAAATTGAATAGATTCAAAACCGCTTTTAAGTGTAGATTCGACGTTTTTTATAAGATTAATTTTAATATGATCTTGCTTTCTTTCTATATCTAAACTTTGATTTTTTGACATTTTACTCGTTAATTCTTTTTTATACTTAGGTTCTGTGCACTTTTGATTAATGATTATAATTATGAGATATTTTTTAGCTATAAATTATAAGATTTTTTTTGAAATATGAATAACTATTACTGCAAAAATCTTATAATTTTCGCTTAAAAATATCTCATAATTATAATCATTAATCAAAAGTGCACAGAACCTAATCTATAACAATATTTCTAGCTTTGCAAAATATATTTCTTTACTATTTCCTAATTCTTATTATAACTTTTGGTATATAATTAATACACTTAGATAAATTTATGAGTAATAATGCTGATTTAGTGGATCAAAGTTTAATAGAAACATTTAGATATTTGAGGCTACAAGAGCAACAAATAGATGGAATAAATTATTATCTGATACATACAGGATGCAATCATCCTGTATGGAATATGATTGTACTGCCTGATAAAGTGAATATAAGCCAAATGGATAAAATGGAAGAAGTGTTTAAACTATAGGATTTACCGTTTGCTTGGTGGGTTGATGAAAAGAATCTATCATCTGAAATGCTTGAGCATTTCCAAAACGGTAAATATACTGATTTTGGTGACGTACCTGGAATGGTTTATGAGCTTAAAGATTATTCTAAACAAAATATGGATAATAAAAATAGACATCTTTCCAAACCGGCTTATAGAGAGGAATTTAAAGGAGACACTTCACCTCGAACCGCAGCGTACACAAACGTACATGAGGATTTGAGTACCGGATCGATGTATAAATTACCTCTAGAAGCGAAGTTTGGGAAGATGTCTAATATTAGAATTATTACTGGAATAGAGGAATATAAGGAATGGATTCGAGTATTAATTAGATCATTTGGATTTAGTGATGATGTTTATAATATTTATTTTGATAATTTATCAAAATTTATTGGAGATAACAAAGTATTTATTCCACTTACTGCATATGAAGAAAATAAAATTGTTGCAACTGCCTCTATAATTTTTGCAAACGGCATAGCAGGTTTTTATCACGATTCAACGATGCCGGAATATAGAAATCGTGGTCTTGCAAGTGATTTATATATAGCTAGGTCTAAAATATTAAAAGAAATGGGAATCGATAAGGTAATAATTCAAACTTCACCAATGGCAACGTCACTTGCTGAAAAATTAGGCTTTAAGAAATATACAAATTATAAGATATATTGCCAAAGTTAGAATTATTGCCTTAATTCCTTAAGCATTAAGACGTCGTTATTCTCTTGAATTATTTTAAATCCTGCTTTTTCATAAGTTTTAATAGCAGCGATATTTTTTCTATCAGGATCAACTAAAACATGAGTATATTGCTTATCTATAAAATTTTCTAAAAAAGTTCTTAGAGTAAGTAACTCTACCCCTTTATTTAAATATTCAGGCTCACCTAAAAAGAAATCGATTGCTGCAAGTTTTGAAGGTAAGTTTATTAATGGGTCTTGAACGCTCAAAATCATAAGCATTGTAAATTTGGATACCCTATAGGAGTATGGTCTGCTTCTATAATATAAGCTTGTATATTTTTCGGGTCATTATTTTCTAGCTTATATCCCTTAACATAGCTTAAGTATTTTTGTTCGATCAATTCTAAACTCCATTTTATATCCTCATCCCACCATAGTTTCACATGCGGCATTTCTAGCCATTTTAAAAGAAACGAAAAATGAGAAGTAGAAAGCGGGATAAAGTTTATGTTCATATTCCCGTTTTCGTGCATGAGCATCAACTTAAGGATCGATGTCATCCCTGCGAAAGCAGGGATCCAGGCTAAAAAATCTTGATTTTAAAGATTTTTTACTTTTCAAATTAAGCTTTAAAATACTGGATTCCTGCTTTTGCAGGAATGACATAAGAACCATGCAACAACGCCATATAAAAGGTGGAAGAACATTCTTAACTAATTCAATGCATTTCACTATAAAAATAATTTCTTTATGAGTTAAATTAGCTTTTTTAAAATGGATTCATATATATATATGAATAGATTTAAAAATAATATAATTAGTATATATAAAGAGCAAGGGAAAAGCTGGCTTGAAAAATTACCGAAAATTGTAACAGAATTAGCCAGTGAGTGGAATTTATCTAATCTAACTCCTATAGACAATTTATCTTTCAATTATGTTCTATCAGGGTATCAAAATAACAGGGTATCAAAATAATAAGCCTATTATACTGAAACTAAGCTTTGCTGCTCAGGACTTAGTAAATGAAGCGGAAGCTTTAAAAGCTTTTTCAGGTTTTGGGGCTGTAGCTATTCTAGCTCAAAAAGATAATGCTTTATTACTTGAGAGAGCAGTATCCAGTATTTCTTTAAAAGAATATTCATCAGATAACAAAATTGCTATAGCTTGCAAGGTAATGAGCGTATTACACAAAGCATCTGTACCAAAAATTCATCATTTTCCTAATATCAAGGATCAGCTAAAAGCTTTGGATAAAGAATGGGATTTGCCTAAAACTTACTTACAAAAGGCAAGAAAATTGAGAGATGAGCTTCTTCAAAATTCCGAACCTCAAATTTTACTTCACGGTGATTTACATCATGAGAATATATTACAAAATGATAAGCAATGGGTAGTAATTGACCCTAAAAGAGTAATTGGATATCCTATAAATGAAGTATGTGCATTTATTATGGTATAGAGAAAGATACCGAATTTGCAGCAAATTATTTTGGCTTTAAATTACAAGAGGTTAGAAGTTGGTATTTTGTCCAGCTTATGCTAGTATCTGTTGGAATCTTGAGGATGGAATAGAGAGAAAATGAGTTATTTTTAAAACTTGCCGATAAAGCATATAGCTTAGGCTCTGTGAACATTTCTAAAAAGATTTAATTTTGGTTATTTGCTGCAAATTATAAGATTTTTTTGAAATATGAACAACATCCTATCAAAAATCTTATTAATTTTCGCTAAAAAATACCTCAAAATAGCAAATCAATTAGAAATGTTCACAGAGCCTAGTTTAACTATTAAGTATTTTTGATGCCAATATAAATATCAACTACCGCATTATGTAGATCACTACTTCTTTCATCATATATTTCAAAGTCAGCTATGTACGCTCTTTCACCTTCTAACATTGCTGCATCCATCTTCCATATTTTTTGCCATATATCCATAACAACTTTAGGCATTTGATCAGGATCGGATGTAAATTTTGCATAATTTATATTAGAATAGTAAAAGTCAAAAATTCTTTATCTATATTCTCAAAAGAAGTAACTTCTTCTCCAAGAAAGTAAGTATATTCCCCGGTAGCATCACTCTCATAATTTGTATAAACTGCAAAAACTTTTTCCGGAGTTTTTGTATTTAGGATTTTGTCTTGTAATTTGTCTGCAAAAAATCGCTGCATTATTATCCCTATTTTTGCAGTATCAGCGTTCATTTCTGCGACGTTTGAGGTGGCGCGGGCTATATACCAACTAATTTAATTTCTGATAATTGTGTAATTACTTTATTCATTTTATAGCCTCTTATTAATTCACTAAGTAAGTCAAAACTAATCTAAAAAAGAATTATGATAAAGATTGAATATTTATCTAACCTTTTTTTGAAGAGCAAAAAGTCCTTAGTTTATAATATGTTTACTGTTTGAAGTGTTTATAAATTGAAATAGAAATAAGACATGGTGGAGCCAGGGGGGATCGAACCCCCGACCTTTTGAATGCCATTCAAACACTCTACCAACTGAGCTATGACCCCAATATAGTCAATTGATTTGGACTCGCCTTACATCGTCACTCGTCGCTCTCCTATTAGTTATAGGCTTCATTCCTCACTCCTTGCATGCAAATCCCACTGAATTGACTATAACAAATTAACTCTCTTATACTATAATAATAAAACTAAATCTATAAGATTTTTTTATAAAATTTAATCTTTATTTTGCTAACAATGCCATAGCATCTCTAGAAGAAATTATATTATCTACTAATCCAAATTTTTTTGCTTCTTCCGGTGACATAAAATTATCGCGTTCCATACTTTTTTCCACATATTGTATATCCTGCCCGGTATGTTTACTATATAATCCATTAATTAATTTTTTGATTTTTAGGGTTTCTTGAGCGTGGATTTCTATATCAGTAGCTTGTCCTTTATAACCTCCTGACGGCTGATGGATCATAATACGGCTGTGAGGTAAACTATAACGCATTCCTTTCTCACCGCCGCAAAGTAAAAGTGAACCCATAGAACAAGCTTGACCTATGCAAAGCGTTGCCACTTTAGGTTTTATATATTGCATTGTGTCATAAATCGCAAGACCTGCGGTTACAACGCCTCCAGGGGAATTAATATACATATATATATCTTTTTTAGGATTTTCTGCTTCAAGAAACAATAATTGTGCAACGATTAAGTTTGCCATATGATCTTCAACAGTGCTACATACAAAGATTATACGTTCTTTTAACAATCTTGAATATATATCATAAGCACGCTCCCCTCGAGAGGTTTGTTCAATTACTATCGGTACATACGACATTAATATTTTCTCCTGAAATTGATTGATTAAAGATGTCATACCGCGACTTGATCGCGGTATCCAGTTAAAAATACTAAAATTATTAGTATTGTAAGTTGTTTTTCTGGATGCCGTGGTCAGGCCACGCGGTATGACGCCGAGTACGTTTTTCGATCCACGCAGGCAATTTCAGCTCGCAATGACGATATAGATTATTACTTCTTATCTTCTAAAACATGAGCAAGTATATCTCCTATATTGGTAGTATTATCACTAGAACCGTATTCTTTGAGAGCTTTTTGACGTTCTGCTATTTTATGAGCTTTTACCGATAATAAAATTCTACCGGTTGATTTCTCTATAGAAGTAACTTTTGCTTCTATTTCTTCATCTACTTTAAACATTTCAGGTTTCTGCTCATCTTTTTCATCTGATAATTCAACTCTTTTAATAAAACCTGCTACTTTATTGTTTAATAGTACTTCGAGTCCATCATCTTTAACTTCTGTTATAAGGGCTTTAACTATTGTGCCTTTTTTATATTCGTCACTGATTTCTTGATATGGATTCGGCGACAATTGTTTTATACCTAAACTAACTTGTTCTTTTTCAATATTAATGGCTAGAACTTTGCATTTTATTTCGTCACCTTTTTTGTATGATGTTAATAGATCCATTCCCTTATCTTCCCAGCTAATATCACCTTCATGAATCATGCCGTCCATATTATTACCGAGTGCAACAAAAATACCGAAATCCGTAATATTTCTAATCGGTGCTTTAATTATAGTACCGACAGGATTATTTTCGGCAAATTTTATTAAGGGATTTTCTTGGCATTGTTTAATACTTAAAGAAATACGATGCTTTTCAGTATCGACCTCTAAAACTACGAATTCTAATTCTTGTCCTATAGTTAGCGTTTTTCTAGGATTCTGATTAGATTTTAACCAACTAATTTCGCTTGAATGAACAAGTCCCTCAAGTCCGTCTTTTAATTCTATAAATACGCCGTAATCAGCAAAATTTGTAACTTTACCTATCATTTTTTTACCGACGGGGAATTCTTCTTTAATTGCTTCCCATGGGTTAGAATCAAGTTGTTTTATACCAAGTGATATTCTTTTGGTTTTTTCATCAAACTTAATAACCATTACTTTAACCTTTTGGTTAAATTCTAACACTTCTGAAGGATGGTTAACTCTTCCCCAAGAAATATCGGTTAAATGTAATAAACCATCAACACTTCCAAGATCGATAAACGCACCGTAATCAGTAATATTTTTCACGGTCCCTTCTAACACCATGCCTTCTTTAATTTTAGATAGCATCTCATCTCTAGCTTCGGAACGTGATTCTTCTAAGATAGCTCTTCTTGAAACTACTATATTACCAAGCTTTTTATCCATGCTTAAAATTTTAAACGGTTGCTTGATATTCATTATAGAAGTAGGATCTTTAATAGGTCTAACATCGACTTGGCTTCCTGGTAAGAATGCTACTACACCGGATAAATCCACGGTAAAGCCTCCTTTCACACGACCGAAAATCGTACCGTCGACAAATTCGCCCTTGGAACACATGATTTCTAGTTGTCCCCATAATTCTTCTTTAACTGCTTTTTCACGGCTCAATATCGTTCTGCCGTTACGTCCTTCAATTTTCTCGATGAAAACTTCAACTATGTCCCCAACTTCAGGTAAAGCTAAAAATTCAGACTTAGGTATTCTACCTTCATTTTTTAATCCAACGTCAACAATAATCATATCGTTTTTTATTTCGATTACTTGACCTTTCACTACCATTTTTTCTTTTATGTGACTTATATCAACGGTTTCAAGCATTTTAGAAAAATCTTCTTCAAATTCGTGATTAATTGCTGCAAGTTGTGGAACAAATCGTTGTTTTAGTTTTATTGACATATTCTGCTCGTAATATTAGCTAAAGTGCCTAGGCTCAATATTCATAGAACCTAAACTAATAAAAATTTTTAAAAAGGTTAATAAAACGATATTGTAAAATACATTACGTCATTGCGAGGAAAAATTGAAAATTTTGACTAAGCAATCCAGTTAAATTTATTATTTTTTTGGATTGCCACATGGTCTTTGACCGCTCGCAATGACGATATCTATAATTATATTTTGCAATACCAATAAAATTGAATAAAATAACCTAGCACTTTTTCAAGTTATTTTATTCTTTATGTAATTTGTTACTTCTTCTACGACTTCCATAGCCGTAAGCTCTGAAGTATCGATAATTAAAGCATCTGAAGCCGGTAATAACGGTGCAGCTTTTCGCTCTTTATCTCTTTTATCTCGCAAAATTATTTGCCGTAAAATCTCATCGAGTATACATGTTTTTCCTTTTGCTTGCAACTGCTTATATCGTCTTTCAGCCCTAATTTGAGGATTTGCGGTTATAAAAATCTTTAAATCGGCGTCAGGTGCAACAACGGTGCCTATATCCCTACCCTCCATAATAATTCTTGGCGTTGTTTTTACTAGATTAATCAGGTATTTGTTTAGATTATTTCTAACTTCACTTATTATGGCAATTTGTGATGCTATATTTCCTATATTCTCATTCTCTAAATCAATATTAGACATCTTCCCAAACTCTACTTCTAGAGGTAATTTAGACGTCGATCCGGTACTCGCATCCTCACGTACTTTTGTATACGCTGCGGTGCTGTGTTCCGTGTCTCCTTTAAATTCTTCTCTATAAGCGACTTTGGAAAGATGTCTAGTATTATCGAGTTCTAATTCTTTAGATAAAGCAATTACCGCATCTATATTAGTGATATCTTGCTTTTGACTAATACAGTCAAAAGCAAGCTGCCTATAAACAATACTTGACTGAAAATATTTAAGAGAAAATTTCTTGGCCAGTATTAAACCGATGGTCCCTTTACCTGAAGCAGCAGGACCGTCAAGAGCAATAGTAAAATTTTGAGAAATATCAAAGGCTTTAGTTTTTAAATCCACCATAAAATTATAGACTAAATAATAAAATATTATAAATAATGGAAATAAAGCTTGAAATCTAGTACATTAATGAATTTTTGTAAAAAACAAGGGTTAAAAACTACATACAGATTTAGTAGTACACCCTATGGGAATTGAACCTATGGGGTAATTAACAAATTAATTTTTTGATTTACAGCTTTAGCATATTTTTGAAGGCTTAAGAAATTAGGAATATGATGTCCGCTTTCCATTCTTGCTATTTGAGCTTGAGAAGTAGACATTTTTTTAGCAACATCCACCTGAGTCATATTAGATGCAAGACGAGCCTTTATTAAAGTGCTTGCTATCTCAAATTCCATTTTTCGTTCTTCATAAGCTTTTCTTACTTCAGGGTTTGATAATAACTCTTTTTTAAATTCATCAAAGTTTTTCATTAAAACCTTCCTTTAATCTAGTTTTAGCTATTAAAATAGCTGTTTTAGGAGTTTTTTCCGTTTTTTTAATAAATGTATGCAATATAACTATTTTTTTATCCATAGCTAAATAATATATTGATCTTGCTATATTATCTTTACCACGTAACCTTAGTTCCCAAAGTTTGTCTTCTATATTTCTTGTGTGAGGCATTCCTACATTATGTGGACTAAACTCAATAAGCAGTTCACATAGATGTAAAAAATCAGCTTATAGATCATAAGTAAGCTTCTGTACTTCTTTCTCTGCAGCATTATTTATAAATTTTATAATCCACTTTGTTATATATATAATATATCAAATTTGATATATTATACAATTATTTGTTATCAATATAACTTGAACTAATCAATTGACACTTATCGTAATTATAAATATTATAAGGTCCATAATTTTAAAAAATCATACGGGTGATTAGCTCAGTTGGTTAGAGCATTACGTTGACATCGTAAAGGTCAGAGGTTCAATCCCTCTATCGCCCACCACCTTATCTCCTAGCTTTTCTTAATATACCGATTTTGCCTCCATACTCCTTATGCTCACTATATGCTCATCGCATTTTACTAATGATTGTGCAACGCATAATTTTGATGATCAAAAGCAAATAATTTTCTATAATTTTGTTGGCAATTTTATTCCTCCTGAATGGAGTAATCTCTCATCTCATAACGGAAAAATATTAAGTAAAACTGCAAGACAGCTTCTATCTCTAATAGTCTTTCGCTTGCAAATCTATCATAATAATAGCATTGATGAACTTAAGGAAACTTATCATTTCTTTCAAGAACACTTAGGTGTTTGTCAAGAACGTGTAAGACAATGTATATTTGAGTTACAAAAAAGTGGCTTTATTCAAGTTTACAACGCAACAGTTGTTAAATATGGCATTAAATGCCGTAATACTCCTTGTATTAAGCTAGCTCGAAATTTCCAACCTGCTTCTAATAAAATACCATCTAAAAATGAAAAAATTTTTGCTTCAACTCCAAAAAACTTTAGGGTCAACCCAAAAGAAATTTTGACTCAACCCCAAAAAAGTTTGGACCACTCTATAATATTATAGATAATAATAAAAATATATCTAATAAATCTAGATATACTGAATCTACAATTTTGCAAAATGAAAAAGATAAATGCAGTCAAAATGCAGAAAATCAGTTACAACAACAAAAACTTGAAGCAAATTCACAATGTAATAGCATAAAACCAGTACACTATGAACAACAAGGCGATAATATTAGTGCATCTAGCACTGATAGCACACCAGGAGCTACACAAATTAACACTACACTGCAAGTAGTTATGGATAAAATCTCTAAACAATATAATTCTACTTCTACAGAATCAAGCACTAATAATACTGCAATTAGTCGTGTTAATCAGAAATGCTGGTTCAAAAGAAAAAAATTAATAGATTTTTATCCATTAAGCCAAGAAGATGGCAATTTACTCCAGATAAAATCAAATAGAGCATTTAATCTTGATTCTATCAATCAATTGCTCTTAAAGCTTGCAGGAAAATATTCTCATCATCATTTTGGTCATAAGAAAGTCCTGATGGATTATATGGCTAAGGCGTTATTTCATGAGCTAAGTGAAGAAAATACTAAAGCTAATAACTGTCCTACTCAGTCTCAATCTAGTCACTTAAATAAAGCTCAAGAGCAATATTTAAATGAGATAGAAAGCAGTAGCAATATTAGCAAACAAGCACAACTGAAACGTAAAATAATCGGCGTTTTTGATTCTGATATAGCTTATGAATTACTAAGCTCTTGCTGCTTTATTGGCATAGTTGATAATCAATATAAGATAAAACTGCTTAAAAATATTAAGCTTTCAGAAAATACACAAGATCAGATACTACAGCAAGTACAAATGATCTATGGCAATAGTATTGGAAAGTTGGACATTATACCATTTACTGAGCTTGAGACAAAGCAGAATAATACTGAAGATGAAACGCAAAATTATTTATCACAGCTCAGTAAACAATTAAATCCTGATACAATATGGTACAGGGTGCGGCAATTTCTTATTCAGCGTTATAACAAACATATTGATTCTAGTGTATTAAGTAAATTTAGTAGTGACAGAATAAGATATAGATAATAAGAAACTAATCCTTAAATCCACATCAGCTTTCTATGATTACTATGTGAGAAATAATTATATGCAGGATTTAGATAAGGCTTTTAAGGCTCAAGGTTTTACTTTTGAATTGATGAAATTTCAAAATAATTAAAGCTGTTTATGATTTAGAAAATAATAATGGCTAACTGATTGAGTTATGGTAGATTTCAGTACTTTAATCTCTCTTTAATAATTCGTTACTATTACCTCATCAGATATTTTATTATTCTCAGGCATAGAATATTTAACTTTAATAATCTTAATATTGAAATTCTTGTATAAGTTTCTAATAAACGGAGTATTGCTATTAGAAAGCATTATTTTAACTCCTTTGTTGTTTAGCTCTAGAGCAAAATCTCTAAGTCTCGTTTGCTCACTTTCATCAAAAGGTAATCTGGTATAAAACTTCTCACCTGATTTATGATAAGGAGGATCAAAGTACACGAAATCATTTTTTTGTGGTTCAATGAAAGAAAAATCCATAGCAAAAATAGCTGTGCCAGCTAAAAGGCTGCTACATTGTTTTAATCTAGGGGCAATATCAGATTTGGCATAATTTCTGCCAGAGAAAGTTTGAGCTGGTTTGCCGTTGATATTAACGCGGTAAATACCTTTAAATGAATATCTATTCAGATAAATAAACCTTGCAGTAATTTTAGCTGGATCATTACTATCATTGTTACTCCTAACTTGATAATAATGTTCTTTAGAATGTTGTTCTTTATGGGAGTCTAGTAATTTACTGACCTCATCAGGATTTTTCTTTATCATATTGTAGGAGGTCACTAGCTCCAGATTAATATCAGATAGATAGCAATGTTTAAACTTATCTCTTACATGGAAGAATAAAGCCCCACCACCAAGGAATGGTTCATAGTAGTTATTTACATTTAGAGGGATAAACTGAACTAATTGATCAACAATTTTTCTTTTACCACCCACCCATTGTAAGAATGGTTGTGCTTTATCTATTTTGTTTACTGACATAATCATTATTTATCTTACTTATTTCTACTAAAGATTATATCAGAAAATAGCCTCAAATGCCAGTACAATACTGCATTTAAGGGATTTTATAGATATTTTTATGGCATAATAAATGGTGATTTGACTAATTTTAATTAGTGTGTAGAGTGATATGGAATTGAGGAAGTATGTTTTTAGTATTTTATCAGTGTCTCATTTGTGCAGCTGTTTGTTATATTATGAAAAAATCTGTCAGAAAAGCTGAAGAATCCTCTGTACTTCCAAAAATAGCTGGGATATTCGTGATTTGACTTTATGTGAGATAACGCTAAGCATAGAGGTTAAATTACAAAACACCAAAATTTTAACATTTAACCTCTAGCTACTATTTTATAACACAAAACAGCAGAGGCAGATTATGACAATTAGCAACGAGAATCAAGAAAAAGATATCGACCAGCTTAAAAATTCTATTAAACATAATTGGCAACTCCAATTAGTAAACAATATTATCCTGCATTAATTGCTTTTGCTAGAAATAAAGATGGTAATATTACCGGTGGATAATCAATTTATTTAAACAAAGACACAAATAATAAAGCTGATATTGAGGTTAATAAACGTTCATTTGGCAGAATCAGAGGTTCTTTTGTTGAGATTAATAAAAATAATGAACAACAGCACATACCAAACAGTAAAGATGGCAACAATTTAGTTAGTAATGTAACGATTATAGCAGAAGGGGTAGAGACAACTTTAAGCATTGCGGAAGCTGGTATTAAAGGCAAAATTCTTTGTAGTTTAGGTGTCAGTAACATCAGGAACTATGAGCCTATCAAAGGTGAGAGAATAATAATTGCTGCTGATAATGATGGCAAAGATGCAGTATCAGTTAATACTGTAATTAAAGCACAGGAAGAATTAATTAGCAAAGGAGCTATAGTATCAATAATACGACCACCAGAAAAAGGCGATTTTAATGATATGTTAAAATCCCAAGGAGTAGAATCTATCAACAAGCTTATAGAGCCTGAAATAGTAAAATTAACAGCAGCTAGCAAAGTAACAGAACTTAAATCATCCTTAAAAGCAAGTGATAATACAATTTAACTCTATAGAATTACTATTTTCAAAATTTGCAAATAACGATAATAACGAACTAAATAATGTTCAGCAGCAGCAAATAACAGCTCTGGCAAAATTTGGCACAGCAGAGAATATCAATACTGCTATGCAACTCTACAGAGAAAAAAGTATAGATTCTTGTCTTTTCTATAGTAATAAGATTTGTGAGTCGGTAATAGAGCAGAAGATACAGAAAGATTTACAAATTACGAAGAATAAATTTGATCCTAATTATAATCTTGGTGATAAAAGATTTTCTGATATAGTAGTATATGATTTTCAAGGCAAAAGTCATCTTGTTGCTGAAGATTATCTATTAGCTATCGGAAAAGATAAGCAAGTTATGCAGTATATAAATCCAGCTTCCGAAATAGGTAAAGCAATAAGAACTGAGATAAAACACTGCTCTGAGATCAAACTTAATCAAGGCATCAGACTTTAAGAGTATAATAAGCAGTGTTGCTATACGAATTAAATAATAAATAAGTTATATGGCAAAAAAATTAAAACATGATGCTTTAGTCAAGAAGATTCTAACTGAGAAGATAGCAGCCCAGGAATTTTTAGAACATTATTTGCCCTCAGATTTTAAGGAGTTAATAGATTTAAAAGCAATAACAGTAGAAAAAGAGTCATTTGTCGAAGATGATTTAAAAAGAAAATATAGTGATATAATTTATTCAGTCAAAACTAAAGATCAAGAAAAAGCATTTGTCTATGTACTAATAGAGGCTCAATCTAGTTGTGATTATTGGATAGCATTAAGATTATGGAAATATATGCTGCTTCTATGTGAGCGTCACATGACAAATAAAGAGAAATTACCATTAATTTGTCCATTGTTAATATATAATGGTTCTGAAGTATATAGCGCGCCAAGAAATTTCTGGGAATTATTTACAAAACCAGAGCAAGCAAAGAAACTAATGGTGAAAGATTATCAACTA
Organism: Rickettsia asiatica; assembly: GCF_007989425.1. NCBI lineage: Bacteria > Pseudomonadati > Pseudomonadota > Alphaproteobacteria > Rickettsiales > Rickettsiaceae > Rickettsia > Rickettsia asiatica. The sequence continues at coordinate 430,308 of NZ_AP019563.1, read as the reverse complement.
GTAGATTTGCAAAGTCAGTCTGATGATGAGATAGCAAAGAAGAAGCATCTTGGGATGATGGAGTATTTTTTAAAGCACATATACCAAAGGGATATGCTAAAACTATGGGATGAGTTTTTAACTAGATTTAAACCAAGTTTAATAATGGATAAGGAATCAGGATATATTTACTTAAGATCGTTTTTATGGTATACTGATGCTAAGATCTCTGAAGAGAAGCAGCAAGAATTAGAACAAATAATAGTTAAGCATTTATCAACAGAAGAAAAAGATAATATTATGAGAACAATAGCACAAAAATACATAGATGAGGGCATTCAGCATGGCATAATTCAAGGCATTGAAAAAGGAAAAGCTGAGGGGATTCAAATTGGTCAAATGAAAGGAAAAGCTGAGGGAAAAGCTGAAGAAAATATCAGAGTAAAAACAGAGGTAGCAAGAAAAATGCTATCTCAAGGTTGTAATTTTTCTTTAATTTCTAGTGTTACTGGTCTTGAAGAAGATTTGATTCGTTCTTTATCGTAAAATATTACAGATGTTTTTATAAAATTTTTTAATACCACCTTAGTAACAAAGTTCACAATGCTAAATTAGCGATTTTAAGGGGCGTTATAATAAGATTTTTTGTGTTCAGGTAAAATGCTACTTTGCAACTGGTACCGGAGAAAATTGATGAGCCAAAGTAGTTGTTGCATGAGCACAAGCCTTTAATACTGCCCATGATAACATCGGCACTGTGCTAGTAGCATCTGAAACGTTGCATAACAATGTAAAACATTTTCTGAAAAACTTCCTTGTGATAAGATATTTAAACCAGTAAGGTGACTTATGCCAGATTTACCAGCTAATCATCCCTAAACAATGAATTACGGTAAAAAATACTGGCCAGCTAGTTACCCAAATAATCAAGGTGATCCAAGTTTTAAATATCATATAACCGCCAGGCAGCATTGACATTGGAAATACTACAAAAATAAGGCAAATTACCAAGGCAAAAAATACTGACTGCAAAATAGGCATTAAATTTGCTGCCATTTCTCCTGCAATAAGATAGGAAAATGATTGCTGAAATAACCCACGAGTAGCATTCATACTTACTAACTGAGGATATATTCTAGATAGCGAAAACTTCTCTCTTAAATCATCATAAGCCTCTCGATTAGCATTAAGCAGCATGGTTTGCTTCATCCACTGATAAATATCTGTTTGTTCTTTTTTAAGAGAGGGTGTCAGAAAGTTTATGTAAGTTATAAAAATAGTTAAGAATAAAATTAATTAAAACAACTTACATGAGGCTAATATGAAAAATAAGAGCAAAGTATCAAATCCAACTATAGAAAAAGTAGTATCAGAAATACTATCACAAAGTGATCCATCTGAGATATTTGGCAAAGAAGGGATATTTCAGGAAATTAAAAAGCAGATAGTAAATAAGATTTTAGAGAAAGAAATGGAATCTCATATAGGTTATGAGAAACATTCTAAAAATGAGAAAGACTCAGATAACAGACATAATGGCAATTATGAAAAGACTCTAATAGATCCAGAAGGTCGTAAATTGAAAGTAGAAGTGCCAAGGGATCGGGACGGAGAATTTGAACCTCAACTAATTCCAAAAGGAGTGCGTAAATTTGAAGGATTTGATGATAAAGTAATATCCTTATATGCTCGGGGAATGACCATTAGGGAAATACAATGGCACTTAGAAGAACTATATGCCACCAAGGTATCATCTGAGTTAATATCAAAGGTAACTGATGGTATTTTAGAGGAAGTAACTGCCTGGCAGAATAGAGCACTTGATAATGTATATCCTATAATGTACTTAGATTGTATTCATGTTAAGGCAAGAGATAATCATGTAATAATAAATAAAGCAGTTTATATAGCTATTGGAGTGAATATGGAGGGCAAGAAAGAGCTATTAGGAATTTGGATAGGCAAGATGAAGGGTCTAAATTTTGGATGCAGGTAGTAACAGAACTTAAGAATCGAGGAGTTGAACAAATATATGTTGCATGTGTTGATGGTCTTAAGGGTTTTCCAGAGGCGATAAATAACATTTTTCCAAAAACCATAGTGCAGTTGTGTATTGTTCATATGGTAAGAAATTCTGTAAAATACGTATCATACAAAGATTTAAAAGCGGTAACAGCTGATTTAAAAGCAGTTTATTCTGCAATAAATGAAGCAGAGGGATTAAGAGAATTACAAAATTTTGCCAAAAAATGGGATGAAAAATATCCAGTTATTTTTGACATATGGCAACGAAATTGGTCTGGCATAGCTCCATTTTTTAGCTTTCCGGAAGACATTAGAAAAGCGATTTACACTACTAATGCTATTGAATCCACTAACCGTCAAATTCATAAAATTATTAAAAATAAAGGAGTGTTTCCAGATGACAAATCGATTCAGAAAATAATCTTTTTGGCGTTGACAAATGCCTCTAAAAAATGGACAATGCCTATTAAGAATTGGGCGATGGCTTTAAATCAATTTGCAATCCTTTGTGATACTACTTTACAAAATTGGGCAAATGGAGAAATCATACTTACACAAAGAATCTGACAGACCCTTTTAAGATATTTTAAAGTATCAGAAGTCATAGGAAAACCTTGAGTTTATGCTGCGTTCGCCTTTCGATAGCCTCGTAAAAACATCAGGAATTGACGGATGGCTGGGACGGGAGGATTCGAACCTCCGAATGACGATACCAAAAACCGTTGCCTTACCACTTGGCGACGTCCCAATGTAGAAATTAGAAATGTATCGACTTTATACCAATAAATAGCGGAAACGTCAATTACAATAATGATTGTAAAAATAAATTTATTTCATTATTAAGCCAATTTTGAGCATTTGACGATAATAACGAATAAATTTGGATTTTAATTTTGTTATAATATTCCTTGATATAGTTTATTTCATCAATATTAAGTAGTTTCACATCAATTAATTTACTAGCATAAGGTACTAAGCTTAAGGTCTCAAACTCAAGCCATTTGCTATTTTCTTTTACATACATTAAATTTTCGATTCTAATTCCGTATTTTCCTGGAATATAAAATCCAGGTTCATTAGATAAGATCATACCTGCTTTAAGTACGGTTTTATTACGAAGATTTATGCTTTGCGGTCCTTCATGGACGCTTAAGAAGCTCCCTACTCCATGTCCTGTACCGTGTGGATAATCTAGCATTTCTTGCCATAAATATTGCCGAGCGAGTATATCAAGATTAGCCCCTGTAACAATATTTTTAGGGAATTTGGCTTTAGCTAAAGCAATATGTCCTTTAAGTACTTGCGTATAACGCTTTTTCTGCTCATCGGTCGGCGTACCTATCACGATTGTTCGAGTTATATCGGTAGTAGCACCACTATATTGACCGCCGGAATCAATTAGTAATATCCCCTGCCCTATAGAAGGAAGAACTCTAATTTTCTTAGCAGTTTTTTGGTCAGCTCTATAATGAATAATGGCACTATTTTCCTGAAATCCGCAAATAGCTGGAAAACTATCCGAAACATACCCCTCTTGTTTAGCTCGATACTCTGTAAGCCTTAAACCGAGGATGTGTTCGGTTATAGTCTTTGTCATCCCGCGAGCTTGTAGCGGGATCTTGTGCTGCACACTGTGTTCTGAGATCCCGTGGTCAAGCCGCGGGATGACACATTTATCCAAATCAGCAAAAAACTCACATAAAGCTACTGCATCTTTAATATGAAAATCGATTGCATGTTTAATTTCTACATCGTTCTTACAAGCTTTAAGCATTAAGCATGGATCGGTAATTTTCTGTACTTTTTTATCAGCTATTAAGTCCATTATATGAACAGAGGCTATAGTATCATCAATAAAAATATTTTCGCTATCTCTTAAAATATTTTCAAATTCTTTTTCCGGTAAAATCGTTATTTCAGGACGTGCATCAATAATTTCGGCATCAATTCTTGTAGGATCGATAAATAGATATAATTTTGTAGATGTAACAATTACTTTTGCAAACATTAAAGGTGTATAGGCAACGTCACTAGCCCGCAAATTTAGTAACCAGCATATGGAGGAGCTATCAAGAATGACTAAGGCAAAGTCCTCAGTGTTGTCATCTAGTTGCTTGACCACAGTATCCATATAATTATTAGATCCTGCGGTCAAGCCGCGGGATGACAATGCAATTTCACAACATTTACTTATTTTATCAGTATGACTAACACCCGCAAATTTAATATCATGTAAATAAACTTTAGAGCTTGGTTCTAGAGGCTGATTTTGCCAAATCTTATCAACTAAATTTCCGTTAATTTTGCACAAATTGTCATCCTGCGGCTTGACCGCAGGATCTAGTAAAATTAAATTCGATATAGTAGGATAAGTAAATAATTCAGAATCATATCCTATTTTAGTATCTTTATCTAATGTTGTGGATATATCTTTTAAGTTAAAAATCTTAAAAATTTGCAGATCAAGCTCTTTGCTTGCTTGCTCTAAATAACGCCCATCAGTAAAAAATAATGCAGTATCTTTACATATAATAGCCATACCGTTTGAGCCGGTAAAACCTGTGATATATTCAAGCCTTTTAGCATAATCCGGTACATATTCGCTCATATATTTATCGTTAGACGGTATTATATAACCGTCTATATTATATTTTGAAAATAAGTTTCTAAGTAGATTAATTCGGATTTTTGTCATGTTTATATCTCTCATGTCGTTCTCTTACCCGCTTGGATGCTGACCACCTAGGCAACGCTCATAGACGGGAATGACATTTATACCATCCATAATACAAAGGAATACCAAGGATAGTAAAGGAGCTAGCTATAATCAGAGTTTTAACAGGTGTTTCATAGATAACCCAACTACAAAAGATAATAGATATCATAACTATAAGTAAATAATAATAAGAAAAATTTTCTTTTGAACTAAGAATTACTTTTAAAAATGCTAAGCTACAAATTAAATAGACGAATAAGAACGCTATTACCGAGAAATCTATTATTTGTGTGATCTGCTTGGCAAAATTATCATTTGCCGTAAAGACTAATAACGGCACAATGCCAAGACAGCTTACAATAATTCCGTGAGTTGGAGCGTTATTGCTATTTTTCTTAGCAAAAAATTTCGGTAATAATCCATCTTCGGCAAGTCCTAGGGCTATCTGTCCGCTAGTTAGTACCCAAGCATTAAGCGTACCAATACATATTATAGAAGCTATAACCGCAATTACGCTTGACCATTTACCCCCAAATAATAATGCAGCAGCATCAGCATAAGGAGCTTTAGAACTAATAAGTTCAGAAGCAGGGATTAGCCCCATTATACCTATACTATTAATAATATATAAAACCGCTACGCAGAAAGTTCCGAGCATTATAGCTCTTGGAATAGTCTTAGCCGGATCTTTTACCGCTCCTGCCGTAGTAGTTACACACTCAATGCCGATAAATCCCCAAAAAGTAAGAAGCGCAACTCTTCCCATAATGGTCGGAATGCTTAAACTCTCTACTTCCTCGGCAATAGCTATATTATCTATATTAAAATGAGATAATGCAGCTAAACCTACTACAAGCAGCGGAACAAATTTTAAGAGAGTTAAATAAAACTCTGCTTTTCCTGCTACTTCAGGACCTTTTAAATTTAAAACCGTAATAGCACCTAATAATATTATCTGTAATATTAAATCTAAAACCGCTTGTGATTTAAAAAAAGGTGTTAGATAGCCTATTGCCGAAATGACTACTATACTTGTACTGACAAAGGATATAACCCAATAAGTCCAACCGGTGAAAAAAGCTATTTTATCCCTGAAACTTTCCCGTACATAAACGTGCGGACCGCCTGTTTTAGGAAATTTTGCACATAAGCAAGAGAATACCAGTGCTATACTCATAGCACCGAATAATGAAAGTACCCAGCCCCAAATGCTGTATATACCGAATGGTGCTAAACTTAATGGCAATATAAAAACGCTAGTACCGATTTGACTGCCGGTTACTAAGGCAAAAACCGCCCAAAAACCTAATTTTTGTGACATAATTTTGTTATTGATTTAATTATAAAACGGCTTTTAATATAGCTGAAATAATGATTTTTAGCAATAGATAAAACTACTATAGTCATTTTACTCTTGATTTCTAAACAAAAGATTGATAGCTTTTTAAGCTATCAATCTTAGGAGTTAATATGCCAAATCGCATCGCTAAAGTTTATACAGTGAAATCAGGAGACACTTTATCAAAAATTTCACAAAATTATGGTACTTCTGTTCAGGATTTAGTTAAATATAATAGTATAAGCGACCCTAATCATATCAAAGTAGACTGGGAGATTTCATTTTCCGGTGATTCGCATGATTTTTATTGAAATAAAGCTGTTGGTGTAATAGTCAACCGCAACCTGCTTTTTATGGATGTACTGTAATTGTTAAGATAGTGATGTTATCTTTATTTGGTCCCATAATGCCAAAAAATTCTATAAGCAGTAGGAGTATTATTTTCAGCATAAGCTTCAAATATTTCTTCTCCGTTATGTCCTTTAATAGATTTATATTTATGGGTATTTAAACTAGGATGGCGAGGATTCATTTGTAAATATGCCAGTGTTTTTTTCACTGCTTTTAAACGCTTTTCTAATCCTTTATTATTTTCAAGTTCTTCCAAATCTTTACTAGCTTGAATAGTAAAGAATTTTAAAAGTCATCATCTAAATATTTGCTGAAATCTTCTATAAATTTAACTTGCCTTTTAGCAGAATCTTTAATACCGTTATTTAATTGTATTAAAGCCTTTTTATTATTAAATAGCCAACTTTCTTTTAAAGGTATTTCCGTATAGGGTTCTAAAATAATTTGTCCTTTTTTACTATTAACAATAACGTGAAAACTACTTACTCCTTTAGCTAATTTTTACCAAGTGTTATTCTTCCTTTTACATCCGGTTTTAATATACATGCTTTGTGCCATATAAATTACTTATTTGAGTTCTGAAGTATTAATAAATAACATATGGTATTAATCAAGTGGGATTGTTAGAAGCTATCTGTAAACTTATTTTAATTGATAATTAAAGAGATTTTTTAGCGAAAATTATAAATTTTTTGCAGGAATAGCTGTTCCTATTTCAAAAAAAACTTATAATTTGCAGCAGAAAAGAATTTAATTAGCCTTAAAATAAGTTTACAGATAGCTTCTTATATGCTAAAGGATTTGCCGCAGCCGCAATTAGCTTTTTCGTTGGGATTGGTGAAAGTGAATTGGGATTTGAATTTCGTCTCTACATAGTCCATTTCAGAACCTAGAATATACATTAATGCCTTTGGGTTGATTAGTACCCGCACGCCCTTTTCTTCAACTACTTCATCGAATTGATTTTTACTATCGGCATATTCAACGTAATAAGTCTGACCGGCACAACCGCCTGACTTAACTCCTACCCTAATACCAAAGGTAGGCTTGGCTCGTTTTTCTATTAGCAATTTTACTTGCTTTGCAGCAGAATCGGTTAATGAAATAACATTTTTCATGTTTTAAGAGTCTTTTTTGCTTTCTTTTTTCTGTTTGTAATCAGCTATAGCTGCTTTTATTGCATCTTCAGCAAGTAGTGAGCAATGTAATTTTACCGGTGGAAGTGATAATTCTTTTGCTATTTCAGTATTTTTAATAGTTTCGGCATCTTCTACTGATCTTCCTTTAACCCACTCCGTTACTAAAGAACTTGAAGCAATAGCTGAACCGCAGCCAAATGTTTTAAATTTAGCATCTGTAATAATCCCGTCATCATCAACTTCGATTTGTAACTTCATAACATCACCGCAAGCAGGAGCTCCAACTAGTCCTGTACCGACATTTTTATTTTCTTTATCAAGCGATCCAACATTACGCGGATTTTCATAATGATCTATCACTTTGTTGCTATAAGCCATTGTTATTCTCTAAAATTTAGTTTCAATTCTGTCATGCCGTGACTTGATCACGGCATCCAAAAATATAATTTAAAATACTAATAATATTAGTATTTTAAACTGGATCCCGTGTGGCCAAGCCACGGGGTGACAATGTTAGTGTGCTGCCCACTTAATCTTCTTCAAATCAATCCCCTCTTGCATCATTTCCCAAAGAGGGCTTAATTCCCTTAGTTTATCGATTTTTGAGCATATTAAATTTACTGCGTAATTAATTTCCTGCTCGGTAGTAAACCTACCTATACCGAACCTAATCGAAGTATGGGCAAGCTCTTCACCGATACCCATGGAACGCAAAACATATGACGGCTCTAAAGAAGCAGAAGTACAAGCAGAACCGGAGGAAACCGCTAAATCTTTAATAGCAAGGATAATTGACTCCCCCTCTACTCCAGCAAAGCTTAGATTTAGATTGCCTTTATATCTTTGATCTTTATCGCCGTTTAAATACACTTCCGAAATTCGGCTATGTATATTATTTAAAAATCTGTCGAATAAGTAATTTACGTGCTTAGTATCTTGTTCCATCTCACTATACGCTATTTCAGCAGCCATGCCAAGCCCTACGATTAAAGGAGTCGGTAGCGTACCTGAACGCATACCTCTCTCCTGCCCGCCACCGTTTATGAGCGGCGTAACACGCACACGAGGTTTTTTCCTTACATATAATGCCCCTATTCCTTTCGGACCGTAAATTTTATGTCCTGAGATACTGGCAAGATCAATATTAAACTCGTTAACATCAATTGGAATTTTACCAAAACCTTGAGCAATATCGGAATGAAAAAAAACGCCTCTTTCACGGCAAATTTTCCCGATTTCCTTTAAAGGCTGAATAACACCTATTTCATTATTAACCGCCATAACTGAAACTAACATAGTCTGATCAGTAATGGCATTTTTTAGAGTTTCTAAATCGATTATTCCATTTGGTTTAATCGGTAAGTATGTGATTTTTATCCCTTCTTGCTCTAAATGCCTGCAAGCATCAAGTACGCATTTATGTTCACTGACTACGGTAATAATATGATTTTTCTTATTACCGTAAAATTTTGCTATTCCCTTTATTGCAAGGTTATTAGATTCAGTTGCACCGGAGGTAAAAATAATTTCTTTAGTATCCGCTCCTATTAACCTTGCTACCCTACTCCTTGCCTCTTCAACGGCGTTTTCTGCTTCCCAGCCGAAAGAATGGCTACGTGAATGAGGATTCCCAAATTTGGTAGTAAAATAGGGCAACATTACTTCCATTACCCTTGGATCTAGCGGCGTTGTTGCCTGATAATCCATATATATCGGTAAGGCTAAATTGTTTAATTGTGGGTTCATATGGTTACAAATGTTAAATAGTTTGTTTTTCATCATTGCGAGCGACCGTAGGGAGCGTGGCAATCCAGAAAAATAATAAAAAGTATAATAAAAAAGTGCTAATTTTAGCATTTTTTTACTGGATTACTTCGTAATTTTCCTCGCAATGATGGGTTGAAAGTTCATATATTGTATATCTCCTCAAAGGCTTCTATAAAAGCCTCTATATCACTTACCGTATTAGTATGGCTTAAAGATATCCTAATAGAGGATTTTGCCTCTTCTTCATTCATACCTATATTGGTTAATACGTGTGATTTAGATATTTTTCCTGATGAACAAGCAGAGCCGGAGCTTACGCAAATATTACGTAAATCAAACCCGATGAATTTCACTTGTGCATCCGTATTCGGTATAGTAATTAAGGTAGTATTAGGCAACCTCGCTACATTATTACTAACAATGTTTACGTTTGGGTATTCTTTTAGTTTTTTCTCTAAAGCTTCCTGTAAGTTTTTGATTTTTACATATTTCTTTGAGATATCTTTTGTTATTAATTCAGCTGCTAACCCAAGCCCTGCAATAGCTAAAACATTTTCAGTACCTGATCTTATTCCTTTTTCTTGCCCTCCTCCTATAATTATTGGAGTAACTTGAAAATTAGAGTTAGAAATTAAAACCGAACTACCCTGCCCTGCTCCTATTTTATGTCCTGAAATTGTCGCAAAATCTAACCCTAATACTTTGATATTTATAGGTATTTTACCAAATCCTTGGACTAAATCACTATGAAATTTTGCATCATATTTTTTAGCTATTTCACTTATTTTGGTTATATCTTGTAAAACTCCACTTTCATTATTAGCCATCATTACAGAAACTAATTTTTTAGTAGCATTACTTTGAGATAATAACTCTTCTAGATGTTCTAAATCAACCAAACCTTGAGTGTTAACTCTTATAACTTTAATATTTGGAGCGTAGTTTATATGGTTATAGATCGATAAATGTTCAATAGCTGAAATAAAAATATCGCTGTCATAAAAATTTTTCATTATTAAATTATTACTTTCAGTTCCCGATGACGTAAAAGTAATATCATATTCTCTAGATGATAAGGTTATACCAAGAGCTGCTGCTATTTGCAAGCGTGCCGTTTCTATGATATTCTTAGCAAATCTACCTGAGCTATGTGCTGATGAAGGGTTAAGCTCCTTGTCCATTAAACTTATTATGAATTCCTTAACCCTAGGATCAATAACAGTAGTAGCATTATGGTCTAAATATATCATATATACTCATTGAACTTGAAAAATTGGCTATGTCGTCTTTGTAAGTCCTCGGATGCTCACGTACTTCTGTACGCTCTGCTCCTCGGCTTACAGACTCCTTGCTCTTGTCCAAGTTGATCTTCGTATCCCAACTCTTCATTTCACAGGAGTATATTTAAGTTTAAAGCATCTTTAATCGATATATTTTCAAAATAATCTCTAATATGCTTACCAAGACCTTTCCATAATTTATGCGAATTACATTTTATTGTATCAGGCACACAAGTTTTAACCAATTTCTTATAGCAGGTAGTCATTATAAAATTTTCGTTAACGGCGTCCATAATATCGGAAATTTTTATTTCTTCTAGGTTACCTATTAAAATATATCCCCCTTTCGATCCTCTAATAGCCTTAACTAGATCAGCTTTTTTAAGTTTAGAAAATATCTGCTCTAAATAGTTAAGCGATATATTTTGTTTTACGGAAATGTCATTCAAAGTGACCGGTTCGGCACTTGATTTTGAAGCCATTTCAAGTATTGCCATTACGGCATATCTTCCTTTCGTCGTCAGCATCATATAACCAACCTATTAAAACTTAAAATTTTTTTTTATATCTACAATACCCAAGTAATTTAGTCAAGTATATAATTATATTATTTAATAAAAAATTAGCTTGTTAATATAAACTAAAATTTAATTGTGTAGAATCTAGTAGAAGTGAAAAAGAAGGACAAAATATTATAAATAAGTGCTTAATCCAGAATTACCTAGGGACGTTGTTGCATGGATCAATTCCACCTCTGTCATCCCCCCCCGCGACTTGATCGCGGGATCCAACTTAAAATACTAATATTATTAGTATTTTAAATTGTTTTTATGGACCCCGTGGTCAAGCGAGCTAGGTGACATAGTGGGTTTTACCGATCCACGCAACAATGCCGGCATATGACATTTAGCTGGATTCCTGCTTTTGCAGGAATGACATTTAATTATAGTTAATTATTTTATTATCCATACCCTCTGTTTGTTATTCTATTTCTAGCTTTAGGTTTTGAAGAAGCAGCAATATTTTTTAAATGAGCTTGATAATTTTTAATTTTTTCTATTCTGTTTTCTCTTAGTTTTTCATGCTTGGTTCTAGCACTTTTTCCAAAACCTACTTTGGTTTTCATATCTTTTATAAAATCAGTAACAAATATTCGTGGATGCCCTTGAATATCGATTTGACAATTTTTATCTAAAGCACCAGGCATAGTTTCTTGTATTTTTTTACAGCACGGTACATATCTAAAGCTTAAGGTTGATAATGACCGCTATTATTACTAAGGTAATCAATTTTTCCCCTATCATTTATACCTATAACTCCTGCTGCTTCCGCAGGCTTTCCACTTAAAAATGAACCGTGAACAAGATTTTTAGTATTTGGCAAATATTGATTTTTATGAGTACCCATATAAATTACTCCATCCTTTCCCATTACAAATGCTTGAACATTATTCATGCTTTTACTTTCTTTACCGATAGTAGAAGCTACTTTACCGTTAGAATCAAGTAATCTCTGAGAGGAGGTATCATAGAATAGTCGGTGATTTTTGTTCCTCCGGCCCCATACGCAATATTTCAAATTCATGCCCATCCCATATTTGTTTACCTTGAGCTATTTGAAGATGATGTTCTGCAAGTTTTGGATTTGGATGAACTACTTTAACTCTTACAGAATCTACTATAGCATCGTTTAATTTTCCTAACTCATGTTCCGGTATTAAAGCATGCTTGAATTTATTTATTAATCTATTCCAATTATCTCTAGCTCTAGTTTTTGGATCTCTAAAAGGTGTATCAATATTTTTTCCGGCATCCCCAACTAGATAAACTTTATTATCTTTTTGGACTAAGTTATCTTTGTATAAAGGCTCTCCCTCTTGATTGATAAGTTGACCTTTTCTTTCAATAGCAGCTAATTGACCATCCTTATAAAGGATAATTTTTTCATTATTTAATCCAAGCTTTGAATTAATTTGTATTTTACCTTGATAATTTAAATTACCAATACCGATACCATCAATATCCGCAATTTGAATATCTCTTTTTATCAACAAATTTTCTAATTTCCTCAGAATTATTAATAAATTGACCGTTATCCTTTAATATTCCTTGTATATCGCCGGTAGTATAAGTAAATGCTTCTTTGATTGTTTTTGTGTCCTTTACAAGACCTACTGCAGCGAAAATTTGTTGAAAGAAATTTAGATTTCTCTTTACTTCAACATTTTTTACTCCAGTACTTCTCTTTCATGAATTACCAATTGATCCGGCTTAAGTAGCCGCCTTTATCATAAATATTAATTACTCTTCCTCTTATAAGGTCTACTTCTGTTGCTTCTTGATCTTGCAAAAATTCCTTAACTTGCGGCTCTTCTGCAAACCTTACTTTCTTTTTTTCCTTACCCATTTAAATTACCTAAATTTATAAACAAATAATTTTAGGTTTCATTTTAACAATAAAAACTTTTATTTTTTTAATAATAGGCTGTTTTTTTAGTAAATTGAGGATTTAAAATCACATATTATATGATAACCGATTTTTCTTATATATAGTGCGATAGGCTCTTGTTAATTTGCCAAATAGCGATAAATACTAAACAAGTTGTACACATTTGTAGTAGCTGTAATAATATGCTTAATTCCGGTATTAATATAATAATAACCGGTTGTAATATTATCGGGACTCCGCTTGAAAACATTACTAACCTTATAGAAGTTTGTATTGAAGTTTTAGTAGTAAGTAAATTAGCTAAGCTATATACTAACAAAACTATAATACTTCTCTCTAATAAGAATGTTACAAACCAAAATAATATAATAGCCGGCATACCGAAATAAATAAACAAATTTGGTGCATATAATAAATTATCGGCAAAATATTTTTTTATTATTTCAAGAGTTAAAATTACTTCATTTTGCTTGAATATCTCAGAATAGTTAACAGTACTTGGGAAATTTTTCTTAGTATTGGCTACAATTAAATTTATCTTCAGCTTATTCTCTTCAAGTACAAACGGTATTTTGCTTTTTTCTTTGTTAGAAACTTGATTTTTTGTATCAATGACGACTATTTTATTGTTATTTTTACTATATAAATATATAGGCTCTACTTCTTCAACTGAAATTTTTGAATTATTATATTTAATTTCCGGTAATTGATTGATAATATATTCAATGTTGTCTGTAACTTTTGATGATTGTATTCCGTTAAAATAATCTTTTAAAGTTATTATGTAATTTAATATAAAAATACAATAAATTATTGACGGAATAAAAGATATGGTAAATAAATATCTTATTCCATATCCTTGATAGTTTATATATACGTCTTTATAAAACTCTATAGAGCTAATTGATAAACGTAATTGACGGAGTAATGCATTTAATCCTCCTAATATAAATGATAATAAATACATGTATGAGTAATTTATTTAAGTTTCTCAACCTCTTCCTTCTTTAATCCGGTTGAGGTAGCTATTAAGTCAGTTTTTACACCGGCTTTGATTAAATTTTTGGCTATATTAATTGTGATTTAAGTATTTTTTCTATTTCTATTATATCATTTTGACCAACTTTGGTCAAAGTATAGAATAAAATTAACTCTATATAATCAATCCCTATATTAACCTCAGCAAATATAGATAAAAGGTCAGCTATTTCTTACCATCTCTTTAACAAATCTCGTTTATGAATATGCTTCATAAAAAATTGTAGAATTCCGGACCAAGTATTTTCTTTCAATTTTTCATCAGGAATTTCATGAACATTAATTAGCCGATAATCATTAATCCAAGTAGCTTTTACTAATTCACTATTTTCAAATAATTCCCATAAATTTAAAGGAGCAGTATATTTTTGTATGCCATTATAAAACACTAAATAATATATGAAAGGAGATTTTTTGTTTTTTATTACTTTCATATGATATTCAGCAATATTTAACATATACCTAAATAACCGAAAAGCCATATATATAGTGTGTGACACGAGATTGCATCAAAGAGTTGTTTTTCCGCTAGGCAGGAAACCATCTATGTCACTATATGAATCTAAGGGTATGAATAAAGAGCTACCCTGACAATGTGATGAAATACTGTTAAGCATAGGGAAAATCTCGTGAGAGTAATTCCCTTCTGATAATCACAATCAGATAAGTTGCTAGATAGCCAATATGATAAAGATATCTGATCCTTAATGAAAGAAGCTCGAGAAGGTATCAAGATGAATATTACATCAACAACTGTAGAATTAATACGCCAGTTAAACTCTAAGTTAAGAGGATGGGTACATTATTATAAATATGAAATAATGAAATATTTACCGATTGTAAGACATGTTAAAGTGAAAATGGATGCTACAATATATGATCCGGCATATAAGAAATATTTTGAAAAGCGTGAGCGACTCAAAAGAAATTCATCACATGTGCATTGGGTTCATAATAAAACGCTCCATTTAGTGGGGGGAAGGTGACACACCACCAAATAGCTGGGTCTAACAAGGAGCTTGAGCCGTGTGCGGGGAAACCAGCATGCACGATTCTTAGGAGAGTGGCAATTGCTGCTTATCTGATTTTGCATTTATTGGGTGTCAGAAGAGATTAACATTAGACAATATTACTATTTTCACCCTTTTCATCCTGCATGTAAAAATCGTTTTTTTCATTCAATATATCATCACGGTTTGTATATAAAGATTCGATAAATGAAATAGAATCTTTAAAGCTAGCTGCACAGTTAAATTATCCATATCATGTCTTTTTAAAGCTTTAGGAAACACAAATTCTTTAACCACATTACCTAATTTTTGTATTTTAGGTTGAGATTTCGGGGAACAAGAATTTGATACATGTATTTTTTGGAGATTTATTATTTCGTTTCTACGTTCTTGCGTTTTATTAATAGCTATTTTCTTTAAACTATCATCTAAATCTTCCATTCCAATTTTATTGCGAATAATAATCATTTATACTAATTACTTCATTTCCACGCTTTCTCTCATGCCTTGCTTCTACTATACTGCAAGCCAAATCTTTTAACACATCTGTTAAGAGACCTTTCGTTATTAAATCTAGACTTTTCGACAATATTTTTATTATAGCCTCTTTCTCATTAATATTATTTTTAAATATTTTAGTTTCAGCAATACGGCAAGCTTTTATAATATTGTCTATATTCCCATAAAATGTATTACAGTAATCGTATAATAATGGGCTTTCTTGTGTTAAACTTTTAATTTCTCTATTAATTTCTGCTTTTTATATTGTTCCACTATCTTTTAGTGTTTTATTGTGACTATCTATCTTAATTTCATGAGCCTCTAATCTTTGGTACTTTTACTGTTTTAGACAAGTTTACAATAGCTGCATGCTTAACATCATAGTCAAGATTTATAAGTAATTTTTTAAAAAAAAAGAGTGGCTTCTTGAATAGTCATTGCTTCTATCATCTTAGGCAAAATGTTAATAATTACATACATGATACCACTATAGTTAGAATTTATGAGTAGCTCTTTCACAAAATTAAATACTTCAGGAGCGGGCATTGCTTTTACTGCTTCATCTAAAATACTATAATTTGCGTAATTTAGTACTATTTTATCTAAAGTAGGTTTAGTACTTATTATTTTAGTGAATACTTGATTTACATATTGCTCTAATTCTTCTGAGAACGCAATATTCCAACTATTTGACAATTGTATTAAACTGTTTTAGAATACTGTTTTATCTATTGTTTCGTCTAATATTTGTGCTAATTTTTGTAATAATATCTTCTGCAACCGAATATCCTTAATTTTTCATAAACTTTAGTTTTACTGCCCCATTCATTTCTATTTGCTAAGCCTGCTATTATTCCTACAGATGCTTTTAATTCTTGAAATGCAGATTTTCTTTTTCGTAATTTCTCATTTACTGTTTTAATTATTTTTTCTGATAAATATCCGCTGTCTATTTATATGTTGTTCCCAAATTGTAATATCTTTTAGTACGATCTCATCCATTAAATTTTGGATTTATGTTAGATTTAGTATTCTATCATCAAATTTCTCATTAATTTTGCTTTGAGTTAGTAGATGCATTAATAATATAATCTTTCTTTCAATCCCTAGCTCTAATATATCGTTAATGTTGTAAGTTGTAGCTTCCCAAAATATTTCTATTAACTCTTGATTATTATCATTTATTTACTATCCCTGCTAAAAACTTTAGAGCCATTAAATATTTCGGGTCGTTTCTATGCTCACCTATAAAGTTCACAGCTTTACTTTTATCCTCTTTATTTTTTAATTGATTTTTTAAACGGAGTGCAGCTAGATATTCTTGAAATGTTAAATGAATAAATTGATGATTTAGATTTATTATGCTTTCGCTTGTTCCTTCCGCTTTAAGCAACCCAAGCTTATTTATTTTTTCTATATTAAGAATTGTAAAATCCTTATCCTTTAACTTTGCTTTTATTAATTGATGTGTTACTAGCTTTCCTGTATTTACCACAGCTTCAAAAGCTATTTCTTGTAAGAACTGAAATTCAGGTGTAGATAATATTTACTATTCTTTCATTTTCAAATTTCTGAAAATATTTTTTTCCAAGCCATATTACCACTTCTTGATATAGCCGGCTTATATTAAAATCTTCATTACTGTTTTTTTGAAACTTATCCCTTATATCTTTATCGCCCCAAACCAAACATATTAATGCAGTATTGATAGGAACTTCGCATATTTCTTTTATTGGCTATGAGTATCTAAAAAGCTTTTTAATTGTGTTCCCAGCTCTTTATCATCTTCAAAATTTTTATTTACATATTGCTCTATTCCCTCACTATCCCAGCCTGTATTTTCTACTTTCCGCTCAAGCCCGTTACTCATTTTTTCTACAACCGCATTAGGTCTAGAACTCATTATTACGTTTTTATATTCTAATATTTTATCTATTAACTTTTTAAATTCATCTCGGATATTTAGATGTGCTACTTCGTCATATCCGTCAAGTAATAACAATATCTTATCTTTATTTTGGATATCCATTATTTCCTTAACACTTAATGTACTTTCACTACCGCCTAAACAATAATGGATAAAATAATTGAGTTTACTTTGAGATAAATTATTAATATCAAAATACCCACTATAATCGTCTTTCCAATTTTCATTTAACAATTCCTTTAACCTGATTCTAAAGACATAATCAAATTTGTCGTTCCACAGTTTTTCTTTTCCCCATTTATGAGATAGATAGTGCATTAACGTGGTTTTACCTATTCCTGCACTACCGAGTAACAATACTTTACCCATATCAGCTTGAATTCTGTTTACTTGCTCAATTATATTTTTTATTTCTGATTCACTTTTATTAGGTAAATTTTTATAAAGTAGTTTAAATTTGTATTCCTCATTTGTTTCTTCCTCTAGTGACTTAACTATATTATCAATTTTTTCTTCTTGAACTTGATAATTTTTATCAAACAACTCCCTTATCTTTTTTTCCGTATCTATGGCTTTAAAAATATTCTCTATTTCTATTGATTTCTTTTCTCCGACAACTTTATCACGTAATGCTGCTTTAGCTGCTTCATCATCTTCACTAAGTAATATCTGTAATTTTACATAATATTCCTCTAAAGACTGAGCTTTGATTTTCTAATCTTCTATTAGCTTTGGTAAAGTATCTTGGGAACGGTATAAGATTTTTAATCTTGTTATTAATGGACTTAGAATTGAAGTTTGCATATCTTAGTTTGCTACTATAAGAAATATATCTTTAAAGTTTAATGTTTTTTCTCATATTAAACTATTAAAAGAAAATTTAAAGTTTTAATTCTTTTATTAATCTATTTTTTTAGGAAAGCGATCAATTACAAGATTTAAAATAATATTATGCTCTAGAAATGCCTTAGCTTCGGCAAGCACTAAGGTAAATCCTTCAGTTGAAGAAATAGCCTGTTCTACCACTTCATTACCATCACCTATAAAACTGTTATTTGTAATAGTAACAAAAGTTTCTCCTGAACTAATCGAAGTAAACTGCCATTCTACCAATGTTGGGGTTTTATATGCATCCCATTCAATAAGTATTTTTTTATTTTTTTTAATTTCCTGCACGTTAACTTGAGCTGAGAAGCCATACATTTCCTATGTCCAAGTGATTTGTTTCTTAACTTCTAGCTTATCGCTGCTTTTAGTAAATCAAAATTTTGAGGTAATATTAGGATTTATAAAAGCTTCAAATACTTGATCAATTGGTTTACGAATAAGCATTGCTGCTTTTGCAGTTGGTTTTAACTGATTTATATAAACATCATTATTAATAGTCATTTGTAAAAACTTTCTTAAATCATAACTCCAAGAATAACCTACACTAAGTCTTTATAATTTTTTTACTATTTCTACTATTATTAAGAGATGTAGTTAACAAAAATACAACTAATTAATAATATTTATTAATTTTTAGTTAACGATTGTTGAATAGCTAGTAATAAGTTAATAAAAATTAAGCAGATTATAGACTTCAAAAAGTCTTTAATATTTAGGTTATTATGCAAGTTGATAAAGAATCAAATAATAGTGAATACTGGTATTTGTTGGGTAAATCTCAAATATATATGGAACCGGAAAAAGCATTAGAGTCATTTAATAAAGCAATAAAGCTAAAAACGACGCTTTATTCTACTTTAATAAAGGGATAGCTTTGGGAGTATTAAATGAAAAAAAAGATTGAAGAATCAGAAAGATTTTTTAGAAGAATCCAAAGATTAGGTATAAAAAATAAAGAATTACAAATATGCTACCTTTTTATAAGGGCGATACATCTAAGTGATCAGAAAAAATACTATGAAGCACTTAACTCTATAAATGAGGTTTTAGAATTTAAAATTGAATATGAAAAACTAAATTTATATAGATATAAAGCCGTATTGCTAAATTTAATAGGAAAATATAAAGAGGCAATGGATTGTTGTAATTACGTTTTAAAGCACGGAGCAGGTCAAATATCAAAGAAGAAACAGAGGGATAATATTAGCGGTAAAAGCTTTTAGCATTTTTCCTAACAGATTGTGCTTAGCCCTTGGGGTTTTATTTAACGTATATTTATTGCGGTGATATTTTAAAAAATAATTTTAATTATACTCCTGAACAGGTTATACATCAAAATTTACTCGTATCTGTCATAGAGTTATTTGATGCTTTTTTATTAATCTATTTAAGCACAAAAATTTATCCTTTAAAAATTCTTAAAATAAAATTATCAGTATTTGCTATTTTTATTATAGCGTGTCCTTATTTGTTTTATAATGCTACAAACCCAACTTATATATTTTTAATACAATTGTTTATCATGTTATTTGGTTGTTTTATTAATCCAGCTTTTTCAATTTTTTTAAACATTTTCCGATATTTAAACGTTTTATGCATTTAGCCTCATATATGCTATATCACGTGCAATAATGCTCTTAATAACTTCATTTGGTCTTGCTTACTTAACTGAACATTTTACTGGGGGATATTAATGATTATGATACCGGGGTAACAATAGGCTATTATTTCGGGTTACGTCACTTTGAGAATTTAGAAAAGAACAGTGAGCATCAAATTTAATAATAGTTTTATTGCCATTGATAAATTCATTACATATATTGAATAATTTTTCTTCTATACTGTGTATTTCCAAGTGAGCAGCAACAACTAAAAAATCCGTTATAGTTTCTTCTATAATTTTTTGTGCTTTTTCAAGAGATTTAACTCCTAGAGTTTGCACGTTATGTATTCGATCAAATAATTTTATAAGTGCCGTATTATATCTTTTTTGCTGAATTAATAGGTTTAAGCTTTCTTTAGCGGTAATTTTACCATAAGGTTTGATTCGCATTAATCCCTCTACATGTCTTGCTACTTTTGGTTCAAAGATCTCAGCTACTATCTCTTCAGTAAGTTCTGTATCTTCAATAGTATCATGCAGTAAAGCAGCTTGCAGCATAATAGCATTATAAAGCTTAGTACTTCTTCGGCTACAAACTCTGCAAGCATAATTGCCACCTCAATCGGATGAGAGTAATAAGGTTTACCAGATTTACGCATTTGTGAGCCGTGATATTTGCGAGCGTAGTAGATGCCTTTTTTAACTTCCTCTATATCCACAGGATTTTTTACTTTAGTGTTTAAATATTCGAGTTTATCAAGTAATTTTTTAGCGTAAACTTTCCCTAAAATACTGTACGTTCTATTTGACGACGTTTAACGAGTCTTTACTAGTTTTTTAACATAGAACAAATAAGCTCGATTCATATTTAGAGTTAGTAGCGGACGGGATTATAACTAGAGAAGAGTTTTTGCGTAAGAAAACATAATGGAAAAAACATCAAGATAAAGTAATGTTAGAGATAGCAGAGCATAATAAAGGTGATGATTGTTTTACGGAAAAAATGATAGATGTACTAAATCTAACTGCCAATGCACATCAATATTTTATGTTGTCGAATGTTGAGAGAAAAAGACGCCTAATAAAAACTATGTTTTCGACAATTAAATTAACAGGCAAAAAGCTTGACTTTACGCTGCATTCGCCGTTTGATTCATTCATAAATGTGTCGAAAGTCGAGGAATGGCTCCCCGGGCTGGACTCGAACCAGCGACTGAACGGTTAACAGCCGTTTGCTCTACCACTGAGCTACCGAGGAATAGAGGTTCTGTGTACTTTTGATTAATGATTATAATTATGGCTTTTAGCTGCAAATTATAAGATTTTTTTGAAATAGGAACAGCTACCCCCTCAAAAATCTTATTAATTTTCGCTTAAAAATATCTCATAATTATAATCATTAATCAAAAGTACACAGAACCTAGAAACTCTAAAAAATTTTAGATACAGCATATTTTAGAAAGCTTCAGATAAGATGAATTTAAAGGCGAGCCTGCACAGCGTACAAAAGTACGTGAGCACAGGCGAGATCTACAAAATTCGCTTGTATCAAGCTTTCTAAAATATGCTGTAACTTCTTATAACAAATCTTTTCTATAACGTCTAGCGTTTTCTTTATACAAAATAAAAAAAGTTTATTCATCCCCAATTTTCAAGGCTGCAATAAAGGCAGATTGCGGGATTTCGATATTACCGTACTGTCTCATTCTCTTTTTACCTGCTTTTTGCTTCTCAAGAAGTTTACGCTTACGGCTTATATCGCCGCCGTAACATTTAGATAAAACATCTTTACGCAGGGCTTTAATAGTCTCACGGGCAATAATACGGCTACCGATACTTGCTTGAATTGCTATATCGATCTGCTGTCTTGGTATCAAGTCCTTTAACCGCACGCATAACGCTCTACCCCTCTGCTCGGCACGTGAGCGATGTACGATTGTGGACAGTGCATCAACCGCTTCTGCGTTAACCAAAATCCCAAGCTTAACAAGCTCGGAAGGTTCATAAACATCCATTTGCCATTCAAAACTTGCATAACCTTTAGAGCAGCTTTTTAAACGATCGTAGAAATCGTAAACTATCTCATGTAACGGTAATTTATAAACTATTTTAGCCCTATTTGCTATATAGCTATAATCGAGTTGCATTCCCCTCTTTTCCGTACAAAGCGATAATACCGCACCTAAAAACTCATCAGGTACCATTATAGTTGCCTTAATCCATGGTTCTTCCATCGATTCGATTTTTTGCAAATTAGGCAAATCTGCGGGGTTATGAATCTCCAAGCTCTCACCATCCCGCATATGGATTTTATACACTACGCTTGGGGCAGTGGTGATCAAATCTAAATCGAATTCCCTACTTAAACGTTCTTGGATTATCTCTAAATGTAGTAACCCTAAAAAGCCGCATCTAAAACCTACTCCGAGTGCTGACGAGCTTTCCATTTCATACTCAAAACTAGCATCATTAAGGCGTAATTTAGCAAGAGAATCCTTTAGATGCTCAAACTCTGAACTATCTGTCGGATAAAGCCCGCAAAATACTACGGGTAAGTTTGGTTTAAAACCCGGTAGAGCTTGCTCGCAAGGCTTCTTCTCATCAGTTATAGTATCCCCGACTTTACAATCCGCTACTTGCTTTATAGAAGCAGTAAAGAAGCCGATTTCGCCTGCATGCAAAACATCCGAAATATGTTTTTTCGGAGTAAAATATCCAACATTCTCAACTGTATAAACTGAGTTAGTAGCCATCATTTTAATCCGCATATTCTTACGCAGAGTTCCATCAATAATACGTACTAAAATAACCACACCAAGATATGGATCATACCAACTATCAACAAGCAAAGCTTTTAAAATATCAGTGTTACTTTCTTTCGGCGGAGGTAATTTATTTACTATTGCCTCTAAAACTAACTCAATACCTATACCGCTTTTTGCCGAAATCAATATAGCTTCACTTGCATCGATCCCAATTATATCCTCTATTTGCTGCTTAACCTGCTCAGGTTCTGACGCCGGCAAATCAATCTTATTAAGCACCGGCACAATCTCATGATCATTCTCGATTGCTTGGTAAACATTGGCAAGCGTTTGGGCTTCTACTCCTTGCGTACTATCAACTACTAATAGCGACCCTTCACAAGCAGCAAGTGACCTACTAACCTCATAAGCAAAATCAACATGCCCAGGAGTATCCATTAGATTCAAATAGTAGGTATTGCCGTCTTTAGCTTTATATACAAGCCGCACGGTTTGTGCCTTAATAGTTATACCCCTCTCTTTTTCGATATCCATCGAATCTAGTACTTGCTGGCTCATTTCCCTAGCCTGCAAGCCACCGCAATGCTCAATTAACCTATCGGCTAATGTAGATTTACCGTGATCGATATGAGCGATTATTGAAAAGTTCCTTATATATTTTTGATTATTCATAATTATTGTGATATAATTTGTGTTTTGTCATCCCCGTCATTGCGAGGAGAGGTGAAGCCTCGACGTGGTAATCTCATGAAATAATAACAAACTCCTGAGATTGCGTACGTACAATTACTTTGTAATTTCCGTAGCTTATGACGGCTACAATCACGATAATATATAACAAAATCGAAATTTATAACAGGAAAAAATAATGCGAGCCGAAATAGAAAATTACGTAAAAAAAATTGAGCAGTCTTTAGAACTACTTTGGAGGTCACTTTGACGTTGAAGCATCAACTGAAAGACTGAAAGAACTAGAAGAATTAGCAGCCGCCCCGAGTTTATGGAATGATCAGGCTAATGCACAAAAATTACTACGAGAAAAAAGTAATTTAGAAGAAAAACTAAATGCTTTTAATAAGCTCAAATCCAATTTAAAAGATGCTTTAGAACTTGAAGCAATGGCTGCCGAAAACGACCTAGAAACACTTTCACAAGTTGAACAGGACTTTAAAAATTTAAGCATAATCGCTGCCAAATTTGAAACTGAATGTTTATTTTCAGGTGAAGCAGACAGTAATAATTGCTTTTTAGAGATTAATGCCGGTGCGGGAGGAACTGAAAGCCATGACTGGGCATCTATTATGATGCGTATGTATTTGCGTTTTGCCGAGAGACTCGGCTTTAAAACCGAAATAATCAATATTATTAACGGCGAAGAAGCAGGCATTAAATCATGTACGATTAGGATAATAGGCAAGCGTGCTTACGGGTGGTTTAAAACCGAAGCAGGAGTTCATAGGCTGGTACGTATTTCTCCGTTTAATGCAGCAGGTAAAAGAATGACCAGCTTTGCAAGTAGTTGGGTATATCCTGAAATTGACGATAATATAGCAATTACTATTGAGGATAAGGATTTAAGAATCGATACTTTTAGAGCATCAGGAGCCGGCGGACAGCACGTTAATACTACCGATTCTGCGGTACGTATCACCCATATACCGACCAATACGGTAACGCAATGCCAAAGCGATAGGTCACAGCATAAAAATAAAGCTCAAGCTATGAAAATGCTTCAAGCAAAACTCTATGAGCTTGAAATGCAGAAACGCACGGACAGCGTTAACGAGCAGAATGCCGCTAAAACCGATAATAGCTGGGGACATCAAATTAGATCATACGTTTTGCAACCGTATCAAATGGTGAAAGATTTACGCACCGATTATGAAACTTCTGATACTAAAGGAGTACTTGACGGTGACCTTGAAGAATTTGTTTCCGCAAGCCTTGCTATGAATGCGGGTGGTAAGAAGTAGTTAAAATCAATGAGCAATATTTTAAGTAATGAATCATATACTGATTTAATTAAAAATTTAAAACAAGAAATTAGCAAAGCTCGTATTAGAGCCCATTTAGCAGTTAATAAAGAATTGATAGTTCTTTATTGGAATATAGGAAAATTAATTTTAGAACGTCAGAATAAAGAGAAATGGGGATCAAAAGTTATTCAAAATATTTCTGATGATTTGCGTAAAGAATTTCCTGAAATGAAAGGATTATCATATCAAAACCTTTCTTATATGCGTCAGTTTTTTGCAGAATATAAAATGACCAAATTCTCCAACAGGCGGTTGGAGAAATCCCATGGAGTCATAATATTATTATTTTTTCAAAACTAAAAAATATAAATCAAAGAATTTGGTATGCACAACAAACCATCGAAAATGGTTGGTCAAGAAATGTATTATCTTTGCAAATTAAAAGTAATTTATATGAAAGGTCAGCGAAAGGTATAAATAACTTTTCCAATACTTTACCTAAATTACAATCTGATTTAGCAAGGTCGATTATAAAAGACCCTTATAACTTAGAATTTTTAGATATTCAAGGTAAAATAATAGAACGAGATTTAGAAAATAAATTGATAGATAATATTAAAAACTTTTTATTAGAGTTAGGACAAGGTTTTGCATTTGTTGGCAATCAGTATCATATAGAACTTGAGGGAGAAGATTATTATTTGGATTTAGTTTTTTATCACATAAAACTCAAATGTTATGTTGTTATTGAATTAAAAACCGGTAAGTTTAAGCTGGAATATGCCGGTAAACTAAATTTTTATCTTAATTTAATGGATCGCAAAATTAAAGATAATTCGGATAATCCTACAATTGGATTAATTTTGTGTGAAGAAAAACAAGGTATTACTGTAGAATACGCTATAGAAGGCATCCAAAAATCAATAGGAGTATCACAATTTAAGCTTACAGAAACATTACCTAAAAAGCTTGAAAAATTTCTGCCTACCCCTCAAGAGCTAGCAAAGCTAAAAAGCGAATAAGTTACTAAAAGTTATTTTTCTTGATATCACAGTCAAGCTATGGTATGACATATCCGTATTTCAACCTCATTATTTTTATCACAACATGAAAAACTATAAAAACCTTACCACTGTTATTTCTATAATTATTATAGGTGTAGTTTCATTTTTAGGATTCCAAAATTATCAAAAATTTACTCAAGACAAACATTTTGAGCAGATAATAACCGATCTAAATAATCTAGAGTTTGATCCTGCTAATGAAAAAATCCGCAAGAATTTTATCTCAGAAATACAAAATATTTATGCAACCGAAAATCCTGAAATAGATAAGAATATAAACTATGTATGGGTTTTATCTGCAAGACATTCTTATACAAAAATACCGATTAATTCTGATGCTCAAAATATTGGAGCGGTAGATAAAGAGGACGGATATAATAGAATGAGGCTTGTGGGATCGAAATAGCAAGAGAAGTAGCAGCTAAAAAACTTGATAAGCAGGAATCTAACTTAACATCTGAAGAATTACAAAAATACGAACCGATAATTTTATTTAATGGCAGAGCTTATGATAATAGCTTACTAAAAGAAGCCCTTGATAAAAATATTATTATCGATTATCTGAAAGAAAATTTCTATATTTTCACGTTACCGGAAAATCACACCAATACCGGCGGACAATTTAAAACTCTATATAAAGAGCATGAAAACGGTAATATTGACCTAGATAATGCCGAAATTGCTATTGTTACTCATGCTTATCATTTTCCTCGTGTTAATCGATATTTTGATAACAAACCGAATTTTGACTTCTTCTTCAATCATAACACTAAACTTATGATTTTTTTAGTCGATCGAAAATTTGAAACCTCAGAAGTAGATCATGAACTAAAACAGGAGCTAATAAAATTACCTAGCTATATAGAGAAAGGTTTTGTTTCAGAAAAATTAAATGCTAATTAATTAATCGGTATCTCTCTTGCTTCTTGTTCTTTAATCTCAATGCGAGGTAGAATAATAGTAAGTATTCCATTCTTAAGACTTGAAGAGATATTTGCCTGATCTACATCTTCATATAATGACATTACATAATTAAAATTTTTATTCATATAATTATCTGAATCATCACCTTTATTTTTTTCTTCTATATTCCCTGTAATAAATAATTTATTGCCGTTCACTTTAACCTTAATTTGACTTTTATCAAAACCAGGTACTTCCATAATAATAATATAGTGCTTATCTTTAGTAATAAAATTGCTTTTTATGCTATTAAATTCATACAATGGCAATCTATTTTTAAATAAATTATCAATATTTGTAATTTGATTATCTATTAAATCTACTACCTGACGCAGCGGCACTGCATGACCGGAATCATAATTCTTATTAGCTATTGCAATATTACTAGATAAAATAATAGCTGCTATAGACGGAATATATAATCTTACGCTCTTTAACATAAAACCACCATTAATTTTGTTAGTTATATATTTAAATATATAACATTATCTATTCAAAATTCAAGTCTTATATACTCAGAGTAAATGAAGAATTAGTAGACGAAGGTCAATTTCAAAAAGAGCTAGGAGTTCACAAGGCGAGGAGCGGAGCGTATAAATAATACGTGAGCACCGCAGATCTTGTAGAACGACAACGCCAATTTTTGAAATTCACCGAGTATACTTCCATAATTTGCTGAAAGTACGTTGACCAAAATAAAAGCTAATAATCCCCGCAAAAATAGTTTGATCTTCTATGCTCCATAATATATCTCAATACTCCACTAGCAGAGCAGAACTTTTTAACGATTTATATTGAACATATTTAACACCCCCATACATTGCAAAAAAGCTATAGGCGAGTATGGGTCTTACCAAGCTGTTTAAAGCATCAACCCAACTAACACCTGATTTATAAGTGGAGTAGAGAATATTGCTCTGCCATTTCTTGCGATATAGTAAGCTCTGTAAAAGTTTTGGATTGATTGAGTTTGTTATTAGCAATTTGACGATCTAAAATATTTATCTCGTGTTTTTTGTCGTTAATATCTTTGTATATTTTTAAAATTTCAGGAATAATAGAGCTAATAAAGCCTGTGATCGCTGCAAATAAAGTAATCATAAATACCTATCTATATAAATTTTAGGATAAGTATAGCAAAGATAAGTCATTATACTAAGAGAGGGACGTTGTTGCATGGATCGGCTTTTCCACTGTCACCCCGTGGCTTGACCACGGGATGACACCGAGTGCGTTTTTCAATCCATACAACAACGCCTTTGGTCGCTCGCAATGACGATTTTACCGTGTAAAAATAATATTGAACTACTTTAAATTAGACCAAATGCGGTTTTTTGCAATATAGAAAAAGATAGTAAATACTACCAAAAACATCATAACTTTAAGACCCATAGATTTACGGTGTTCCATTTCCGGCTCAGCCGCCCATTGCAGGAATACCGCAACATCATGCGACATCTGCTCTACACTTGCGTTAGTACCGTCCATATAGGTTACCTGCCCGTCTGTAAGCGGCGGTGGCATTGCTATTTGCTCGCCAGGGAAATAGGGATTATAATGAGTTCCTTGCATCAGCTTAAAATCTGCCGGCGGTTCGGTATAGCCGGTAAGGAGCGAATATATATAATTAGCTCCGTCATGACGTGCTTTTATTATTAAAGATAGATCAGGAGGATGGGCTCCGTTATTAGCCGCTCTCGCTGCTTGCTCATTAGGGTAAGGAGGTACAAAACGATCCGATGGAAGAGCGGGACGGTCAAACATCTCACCATCATCATTAGGTCCGTCTTTTATCGTATATCCTTTAGCGATTTCTTTTATTTCATCATCCGAAAAACCGATATCTTTAAGATTACGGTAATATAAATTGTTTAAACCGTGGCAAACGCTACAAACTTCTTTATAGACCTGAAAACCTCTTTGTACAGCTTCACGATTAACTGTGCCAAATACGCCGTCAAATGACCATTTCATCTTTTTCGGCGGTAATGCTTCTTCGTTGGCTAGACTTAAGCATGAAGTTAGTAGTATGATGCTAGAGATAAGTAGTTTAGTTTTCATAAATTTTTTGAGTCGTCATTGCAAGGAAAAATTGAAAATTTTGACGAAGCAATCTCAGAAGTTTATTATTATTTTATAAGATTGTCGTGTCGAGATTTTGTCTTTCCTTGCAATGATATTTTTATTACAGAATAATTTCATTATATAAATCATCCCAATTTATATTTGTTTGTTCTATTAATTTAATTTTTTTGTCTCTTGAACCGGCTTTAATTTGTTTTTCTCTATTTATTACTGAATTCATAGTTTCATGAATCTCATAAAATACTAAAATTTTGCAATTATACTTTTTACTAAACCCCCTAATTATATCATTTTTGTGTTGGTATACTCTTTTTATTAAATTAGAAGTAACACCGGTATAGAGTATACCATTTTTCTTGTTAGTTACTATATATACTATTGGTTGCTTCATAAATTTGCATGATACAAAAAACGTCATTACTAATATAAGTAATTCGACTAAACAATCTTAGGAATCTTGCCTGAGATTGCCACGCAGCCTACGGCTGCTCGCAATGACGACTTAACTCTTACAACTCCTCCGGCAATGGCAGTGGCTTCTCATATTTACCTATCAGCGGCAGAGCTACTAAGAAATGAAAAAAGTAATAGCACGCAGCAAAACGGCTAATGGTAATATACGGCTCTTCTGCCGGCTGCCCGCCTAAATAACCAAGCAATAAACAATCTGCCATAAATATCCAAAAAGCAATTCGGTATATTGGTCTATAATTACTACTTCTAATTTTTGAAGTATCAAGCCAAGGTAGTAAGAATAACACAAATATACTTCCGAACATTAATAACACCCCGCCGAGTTTAGAAGGTACGGCTCTAAGGATCGCATAAAACGGCAAAAAATACCATTCAGGTACGATATGAGCAGGCGTAACTAACGGATTTGCTGGAATGTAATTATCGGGATGACCTAAATAATTCGGTTCGTAAAAAATAAAATAGGCAAATATTATGAAATAAACCCCAAAACCGACAAAATCCTTTACGGTATAATAAGGGTGAAACGGAATAGTATCTTTAGGGCTTTGAACGTTGATACCTTTTGGGTTATTTGAGCCATGCTGATGTAAGGCTACTAAATGCAGCATCACAAGAGCAACAATAATAAACGGCAATAAATAATGCAGTGAGAAGAATCTATTTAATGTCGGGTTATCAACGGAAAAACCACCCCACAGCCACGTAACTATGGATTCCCCTATTAATGGAATAGCCGAAAATAAATTAGTAATAACCGTTGCTCCCCAGTAGCTCATCTGCCCCCAAGGAAGCACATAGCCCATAAAAGCAGTAGCCATCATGGTTAGAAAAATGATGATACCGATATGCCAAAGCAGTTCCCTAGGTGCTTTATAAGAACCGTAATACAAACCTCTTGCTATGTGTAAGTATACGGCGGCAAAAAACATCGATGCACCTACTGCATGAGTATAACGCAGCAACCAGCCGTAATTTACATTACGCATGATTCGCTCAACACTATCAAAAGCATGATCAACATGGGGTGTGTAGTGCATAGCAAGCACCACGCCGGTAATTATCTGAATCACTAACGCAATACCGGCAATAGAGCCTAAATTCCACAAATAGCTAAGATTTTTTGGAGTCTGATAATGGCTAAAATGCTTTAAGAAAGAGAAAATCGGTAAGCGATAATCTATCCACTGGACAACGGCATTAGGCTTTTTAGGGGTAATATCTTCATTCATAAATAACTACCCAATTCTAATTTTTTTGTCGCTAATAAAGGTATAAGGCGGTACTGCTAAATTTAAAGGAGCAGGACCTCTTCTAACTCTGCCTGAAGAATCATATTGTGAACCATGGCACGGACAGAACCATCCATCATATTCACCTTGATTAGCAAGCGGCACACAACCTAAATGCGTGCAGATCCCGATCGTCACCAACCAATTATCATGCCCTGCTTTCACACGTGCTTCATCCGGTTCAGGATCGATCAATTCTGACATTTTTACGGCTCTTGCTTCAGCTATTTTATCAGGAGTACGGTTAGTGATAAAAACCGGTTTACCTTGCCATTTAACCGTAACTGTTTGCCCTACTGCAATATTTGATAAATCAACCTCAATTGATGATAAAGCTAGCACGTCTGCAGAAGGGTTTAAAGAATCAACGAGAGGCCAAAGAGTACATGCTGCCCCAACTGCTGCAACACTACTAGCCGTTAGAACCATAAAATCACGACGTGTAGTTTGTTTGTTGTTATTATCTTCAGTATCCGACATACAATATTAAAGTGACATAAATTAACGATTATTATTACTACTGCTTGGGGTATTATTAAGATTATTTGGATTTTCTAGTTCTTCATAAGGATTTATTATAGGACGTTCAGCGTCTGCAGCACTATCTGCTTGTTTTGGCGTAAGCTTATTTATTTCATCTTCTAACACTTTTGCTCCTGTCCCTTCTTCATGCTTATATTCTCCAGGATCACTTAAGCAATTCCAAAAACTAACTAAATGATTCCAATTAGGACCGAGTGTTGTAGTACAATTTTGAGCAACTGCTTTAGTTATATCTAATATCTCGACTGTAGTTTTAGTAAAATAATCTATAAACCCAATCTTTTTTAATCCTAATACTGTATAATATACAGTAATTAAGGAAGCAACTGCTATAATTAAATACCATTTAGTGATAATAGACCACAGAAAAAATCCCATAGGATTTGCTGCAATTAACCTTCGTAAAGCCTGCCACATATATTTTTCTCAAAAAAATTTATTAATAATATTCATCTTATTTTATATCACTACATTAGTAAAAATAAAGCAAAATCACGTAATATTATAAATATTTTTAATTAAATAGGAACTCAAGAAGAATGAAATCGGTAAAAATACTAAATTAATTCCTATCATAATAAAAATTAATTGTAAGTTATTATCTTGTAATATTAAACCTGTCATTATAATATTCGGAATTAATAACGGCATGATAAACGTACCGACAAAGTTAGCATTCTTCTTAAAATAACATTGCACGCTACCGGATAAAACTACTAAACTACTTGATAAAACTAATATCATCCATACACTAATAAAGAAAAATACTATCTCAAGCAAAGTTTGATCAAAAAAAACATAAATAATGGGTAAAATAAAAACCAACCCTACCGTACTACTGATAAATATAGCAAAAAATTTAGCTAATATCATTTTTTCATGACTAACAATTGATAATAATAACTCTAAGCTTCCGTCTTCCAAATCATATTTAAATATAATCGAAGAAAAACCGATTAATGAAATTAATAAACAAATTACCGAAAAAATTAAACCGAATTTATTAATATCCCTTTCATTGTTAATTAAAACAGTACTAATTATGCAAAATAAAAAAAATATAACTAGATATTTAATTATATTATTAATGCGATTCTGCACTATAAATTCACGCTTAATTAATACAAATAGATTATTCATAATTATTAAATACGTTGTAAATTAAGTACATAATAGCTGCGACAGTTAAACCTATGCCAATTTCAACAATAACTATAGCGATATGCTGAGCAAGTAACTTATCATCGATAAAATTTGTTAGTGAATAATAATTTAAATAATTATCATTAAAAAAGAGTGATATAGTTCCTACAATTGCATATATTGCTACACCTAAAATAGCAATACAAATTAGCACATTAGGAGGAAAATATCGGCTTAATTTTCGATTACCGTAAACTAAATCATAAGCAATAAGGTTAGATGCAAATATAACACCTGCTTGAAAACCGCCGCCCGGCGAAGACTCACCGTTAAGCTGAATATATA
Organism: Rickettsia asiatica; assembly: GCF_007989425.1. Classification (NCBI taxonomy): domain Bacteria; kingdom Pseudomonadati; phylum Pseudomonadota; class Alphaproteobacteria; order Rickettsiales; family Rickettsiaceae; genus Rickettsia; species Rickettsia asiatica. The sequence continues at coordinate 397,647 of NZ_AP019563.1, read as the reverse complement.
TACTATATAAAATTATATAAGGTATTATAAAACTAGTGATATATTTTATTATCGGATAAGCTTTTAATATAATTGTGGATTTTGTCATCCCGTGGCTTGACCACGGGATCTTGTTTAGCATATTGTGTCCTAAGATACCGCGATCAAGTCGCGGTATGACATCTTTCTTTGAAAATATCAACAACACGGCAATTCCTGCAATTAAAATTACGCTAGTTTCACCTAAAGTATCATATCCACGATAGCTTGCAAGAATAGCTGCAACAAGAGAAGGTACACCTATATCTTTACTGGTATTTTCTATATAATATTTACTTGAATGCATATGAATAGGAGCATTATCATCACCGTAATTCGATAATTCTAGCCCCATATAAGCAAGAGTTACTACAAACAATAAACATATTAAACTTGCGGGAATAATATTAGTTCTCTCAATATTCTTTAAATCAGGAGGTAATTTACGTAACAAATTCAAATATACGCATGTTGATAAGCAAGCTCCAAGTGCTGCTTCGGTCATTGCGACATCAGGAGCATCCATAATGAGATAAGATACACCGATTAATAAGCTAAAGACAGAGGAAGCAATAACTGCATTTAGTAAATCTTTAACAAAAATTATTTTTATGGATATTAAAATTAATAAAAAAGCAATTAAGTTAAGTAGGTAATTGCCGAGATCAAAATTTAAAGCTGTATTCATTAGTTTTATAAGATGTTGGTGTCTAATGTCATTCCTGCAAAAGCGGGGCTTTATTGTGTGGTTTGGTTTCACCACTGTCACCCCGCGGCTTGACCACGGGGTCTAGTTAAAAAATACTAATATTATTAGTATTTTTAGTTGTTTTTCTGGATTCCTGCTTTCGCAGGAATGATATCGAAAGCAGCGATGCTTTACCGAGTGCATTAGTTGCTACCGGATTTAGTAGAAAAATCAATAAAGCTGCTAAAATTAATTTAACAGAGTTAATAATATCTGCTTTAATGCACGCAAAGCCTATTAAGCAAATAGGCACTCCAAAACTCTCAATAACACTTGCTGCATGTAATTTAGTATAAAAATCAGGAAATCTAAAAAACCCGATTATCCCTGAAAATACAGCAAATAATCCAATAATTACTAATAAGATTCCTATATAGTATAATATCATTGTTTTTAATCTTATTAATTATTTAGCATTGATAGATGAAGATCAACTTCAAAAAGAGCAAGGAATCCACAAGACGAGGAACGCATCGTATACTTAATATGTGAGTACCGCAGCTCTTGTAGAACGACGTAGCCAATTTTTGAAGTTCATCGAGTATATCACTCACCCTGAGCCAAGCTATACCCTGCCACCCCATCAAACTCAAATAAATTCTCTACTTTGATAAAATCGATATTTGCTTTGCTTAAAGCTTCAAGTAATCTTGTTATATCTAAATGCTTTATTTCCGTGCCGTCCTTATTCATAAAACGACAACACCAATGATCGGAAACAGTTTCAAATCTTGTATCACGAGGCCATAATTTTAGCCCTTTTGAAGATATAGTTTTTAGCTCAAAATTGCCAAGATCAAGCTTATTAATTTTATCCGCTATATCATGAGCAGAAGATATTTTCATATTTACAAATATATCCGTACCAACCAATTTCTTAACTTCTTTAGTATCAATTTTATAATCTATATTGCTTTCTTGTTTCTCAGCAATTAACGGATAATCTGCTTTAGGTAGTTTTGTAGGTAGTTGTCCTAATCTTTTTGTTACTTCTTCGGCAAATTCTTTTGTGCCGACTTTTTTACTAGAACTCTGCTCATTATATATATCGGCTGTATGAATTCCATCCTCTATAGTTTTTTTCCAAGCATTTTCGATTACACTAGCGATATCACCCTGCCCTATATGTATTAGCATCATTATTGCAGCATTTAACAGCCCTGACGGATTAGCAATATCTTTGCCCGCAATATCGGGAGCACTTCCGTGTACTGCTTCAAACATCGCATAATGCTGCCCGATATTTGCAGAACCTGCAAGCCCTACCGAGCCTGAAATTTCAGCAGCTACGTCGGATATGATATCGCCGTATAAATTAGAAGTTACGATAACGTCAAATATTTCCGGTTTGGTTGCAAGCCTTGCCGTCCCGATATCGATAATATAATGCTCATTATTAATTTGCGGGTATTCTTTTGCAATCTCATTAAATACTTTATGAAAAACCCCATCGGAAAATTTCATAATATTATCTTTGCTTAAACACGTGACTTTTTTACGGTTATTTTTTACTGCATATTCAAAAGCATATCTAATAATTTTTTCACAACCGGTACGGCTAATTAACTTAACCGATTCATACATATTATGCGTTTGGCGGTATTCTATACCTGCGTATAAATCTTCTTCATTTTCACGTATAATAGTTAGGTTTAGATTTGGATGCAGTGTTTTAGTAAAGGGATAAAACGAAATGGAAGGACGAATATTAGCAAAAAGCTGTAATGTTTTACGAATCGTGACGTTTAAACTTTTATATCCTCCACCTTGCGGAGTAGTAATCGGGGTCTTAAGTATAATACCGGTATGTTGTATCGACTCCCAACTTTCCTCGCTTATGCCTGAAGTATAATGCTTCTTGTAAAGCTTTTCACCTACTTCAATGGTTTCTAAACGAATACGAGCCTCGGCTTTACGTAATATATAAAGCACTGCCTCCATTATTTCAGGACCTATACCGTCTCCGTATGCAATTGTAATCGGTGTAAATTCTGCCATATTAAATACTCTCGTTAAATAATAGCACTGCCTGCGTGGATACCAAATCGTCATTGCGAGCGACTGAAAGGAGCGTGGCAATCTTGTCAAATATCTTGAGATTGCTTCGTCAATTACTTCGTAATTTTCCTTGCAATGACGTTAAAACTAAACCATACAACAACGCCATTAATAGTTTATAGTTACTTCTTTTAACCTTTCATTCAACATAAAAGTCACTTCGGAAGTTATATTCAAATTATTTTTGGCATATAAAACTTGAGCACTTGGAATTACCAAATTAAGGTTATATTTCTCAGCAAGTTCACTAATTATTGTAATAGTTGTTTCATGGACTCTACTCATAGCCTCAGCGTGGGCTTGTTCAAGCTTTGTTTTCTTAATCTGAATTTCTTTTCTAACGTGACTAACTTTTGCATTAAATTCGTTTACTTTATGCTCAAATTCGGTTTCACTTAAATTAGAACGCTCATTTAGCAATTTCTCTTCCAGCGGTTTAAATTCTGCTTCTTTTGCAGCAATATCCTCTTGAATTTTATGATTAAGCTTTTCGATTTTATTACGCAAATCTTTTATAGCTATCGAACCTTCCAATATAGATTGTACATCAGCAACAGCTACTCTAACTTTAAAATTATCTTCTTTAATCGGCACATTTTGTGCCTCCGTGATCGTTGAGAAATTTATTATGAATATGCATAAACATAATATTCGGTATATCATCCTTGATCCTTTTAGATTAAACGGTGTCAGTTACCTTCGTCATCGCGAGCGACTGAAAGGAGCGTGGCAATCTCAGGAATTTTGTCTAAGATTGCTTCGTCAAAACTTACAGTTTTTCCTCACAATAACGAATACCCTTATTAATCTAAGAATAAATAACATCGGGTGATTTGTCTATAATTAAAAACTTAACTGTTACCTAACGTTGGCACATTTCCATCTCCCCATGGTGTATATCCCTCACTATCCAAATAATAATCATCTGAAATAGGTTCAAATGGAATGTTTTGCATTGTTTCCAAACTTAAGTAGGTGTTCTCTTCATCACTAAGAAGAGGTTCAGTATCAGGATAATTTAACTCAACATAAATTTCGTGCTTTTCATTAAAGTCATATAAAAAATTCAAAGCTTGATGAATATGCTCTGTTCCCTTCGTCTTAACCCAAACAGCTCTAATCTCATATTTTTCTACGGCTTTGATATGCTTAAGAGTATCATCCATGAAAAATACATTTTTTTCATTAGTTATTTCGGTATTCCTCATTATTTTTTCAATATAAGGTACTTTATTGCAAAGTTTTATCTCTTCATCCTTCTTAGCAGGTAAACCTGATTTTATATATATGTTTTCTACTATTTTCTGTGCCTAATAATTGCTCTAATGCATATTTTACGGCATCAGGATAATCATTAAACGATGCTATAGCTATTTTATGACCGGATGATATGATATTTTTAAAAAGACGTACTAATTGTTCTTCATTTTTCCAACCTAAATTTTCATTATCTAGGAATCCTTTCATCAGCTCTATAGAGAATTTTTGCTCAAGCCTAGCTATTTTCTTTAGCACGTTCGTCATATGAACTAAAAAAGTGATTTTGTATATTACGTGCTATTAAGCCTCCTAATCGCTCTCCGATATAATTATGTGAATGTCCATTAACTAAAGTGCCGTCAAAATCAAATATTAAATAGTGCTGTATTTTCGTTCATTAATTTCTCTTATTTTAAAGTTTAAAGATTCTTAGTAATTTTTATTCTGTAGTTAAATCAGTTAGTTTTTCAAGAACTTTATTCCAATTTTCGGTATTTTAGTGTATAATACGAAAAACTATTGTAAACTTGTGAGAATTTTTAAAGATGACATCTATTCGTAATATAGCAATTATTGCCCACGTTGATCATGGGAAAACTACACTTGTCGATAATATGCTTAAACAAAGCGGAACATTTAGAGCTAACCAGGCAGTAGCCGAGCGTGCTATGGATTCTAACGATCTTGAGCGTGAACGCGGTATTACCATACTAGCCAAATGCACCGCTCTTATGTGGAACGATATCCGTATTAATATAGTTGATACACCTGGACACGCTGATTTTGGTGGTGAAGTAGAGCGAATATTAAGCATGGTTGACGGTGTGGTACTACTTGTCGATGCATCAGAAGGGCCAATGCCGCAAACAAAATTCGTGCTTTCTAAAGCCTTAAACCTCGGCTTAAAACCTATTATCGTTATTAATAAAATAGATAGGGATGACCAAAGAATTAAAGAAGTTATCGACGAAGTATTCGAGCTATTTGTAGCGTTAGAGGCCAATAACGATCAGCTTGATTTCCCTATAGTCTATGCATCAGGTAGAGCAGGAAGAGCATCTTTAACATTTGATGATAAAATTAATCCTTTAGACAATTTAGCAGATGATTTAGCACCGCTTTTCGACCTTATAGTACAGCATGTACCAAAGCCTGTAGCCGATGATAAAACACCGTTTTCTATGCTTGTTACTACTAGAGAATATAATTCTTTCTTCGGTAGGGTTTTAACGGGACGTGTACAAAGCGGCACTGTTAAAATCAATCAAAACGTAAAAGTATTAAATCGAGAGAATAAAGTACTTGAAACCGGACGTATCACTAAAATATTAGCATTTAGAGGTTTAGAGAGAATTGCTATAGATGAGGCTACAGCCGGTGATATTATTGCCATAGCAGGCGTTGAAAATGCCAACGTTGCCGATACTATCTGCTCTCCCGAAGTAACTAAAGCCATACTGTCTCTACCGATCGATCCGCCGACTTTATCCATGACTTTTAGCGTTAATGACTCACCGCTTGCAGGAAGCGAGGGGACAAAAGTTACGTCGAGCTTGATTGGAGCTAGATTAATGCGTGAACTTGAAAGTAACGTCGCACTAAAAGTTACCGAAGCTGCTGAGAAAAATGCTTTTCAAGTTGCAGGACGCGGAGAGTTACAGCTTGGTATTCTAATTGAAACTATGCGTCGTGAAGGGTTTGAGTTATCTATTAGCAGACCTGAAGTATTATTCCAAACCGATGAGAAAGGTAATAAGCAAGAACCGATGGAAGAAATCCAAGTTGACGTTGATGACGATTATGTTGGAGTAGTCGTAAAATCTTTAGCACTTAGAAAAGCCGAAATGACTGATATGAGACCGTCAGGCGGAGGTAAAAGCCGTGTTACGTTCATCGGACCGTCTAGAGGGTTAATCGGCTATCACAGCCAGTTTCTAACCGAAACACGTGGTACAGGAATTATGAACCATATTTTCCACGGATACGCTGATTATAAAGGAAATATCGAGGGAAGACGTAACGGCGTGCTTATCTCTAACGGTGACGGGGCAGCTGTCGCATATGCTCTATGGAATTTAGAAGAAAGGGGGAAAATGTTTATAAACCCTAGCGATAAAGTATATAGAGGTATGATTATCGGCGAACATAATCGTGATAATGATTTAGAGGTAAACCCACTAAAAGCGAAGCAATTAAGCAATGTTAGAGCAGCAGGTAAAGACGAAGCCATAAGGCTAACTCCGCCGATGCTTTTAACGTTAGAGCAGGCAATCAGCTATATACAGGATGACGAGCGAGTTGAAGTAACGCCGAAATCTATTCGTTTGCGAAAAGCTCTACTTGACCCTAACGACCGCAAAAGAGCTGCGAAGTAAGCATTGCCTCGAAAAAGTTGATATCGTCATTGCGAGGAAAAACTGTAAGTTTTAACGAAGCAATCCAGTAAAAAAATGCTAATTTATAGCATTTTTTACTTTTTTTTTGGATTGCCACACTCCTTACAGTCGCTCACAATGACAAAAAAACTAAGCTATACAATAAAAAGTTATAACCTAAACACTATAATAACAAACCTTTTTAACGGCTTCTATTACGTCATTTTCGCTCGGCAGAGCTAATTTCTCTAAATTAACGGCATAAGGAAGCGGTACATCTTTACCGCTGACAATTTCTATCGGAGCATCTAAATAATCGAATGCTTCTTTCATAACTATAGAGGCTATACTTGCTCCAACACCTGCAAAAAACCAACCTTCTTCGACTACAACTAAACGATTAGTTTTTTTCACTGATTCTATTATTGTATCCGTATCAAGCAGTTTAATAGTGCGAAGATCAATAACCTCGCAATCAATATTATCATTCTGCAAAACATTTGCAGCATCTAGGGCAAGTTTTACTTGAATCGAGAAAGTAACTATAGTGACACTACTACCTCCTCTTAAAATTTTTGCCTGACCAAAAGGTATAGGCTCAATTGTTTCCGGCACGTCAAAACTATGACTATATAAAATCTCGTTTTCCAAAAAAATAACCGGATTATCATCTCTAATAGCCGTGATCATAAGCCCTTTATGATCTTCTGCACTATAAGGAGCTACTACTTTTAACCCTGGAATATGGGAATAACAAGCTGTATAATTTTGGCTATGTTGTGCTGCTACTCTACTTGCTGCTCCGTTTGGTCCTCTAAATACTATCGGACATTTTACCTGCCCACCTGACATATAATGAGTTTTTGCAGCCGAATTAACTATATGATCGAATGCTTGCATAGCAAAGTTAAAGGTCATAAACTCCACGATCGGGCGAAGTCCTGCAAAAGCTGCCCCAACTGCAAGCCCTGCAAAACCATATTCCGTTATTGGCGTGTCAATTACTCTCTTAGGACCAAACTTCTCTAATAATCCTTGAGTTACCTTGTAAGCTCCTTGATATTCTGCAACTTCCTCGCCTATGACGAAAACCTTATCGTCTCTTATCATCTCTTCTTGCATCGCATCACGCAATGCTTCACGTACCGTTATTTGCATTTTTCTTTTTATTTAAATTAAACAATTGTCATACCGTGGCTTGACCATGGTATCCAAAAAAATTAAAGACTGGATCCTGCGATCAAGTCGCGGGATGACACTGGAAAGAGCTAGATACCGTGGTCAAGCCACGGTATGATAAATATTCGTATACAATTCCCCCTCATCAGGCAGCGGTGAATTTTCTGAGAATTCTACTGCTTCTTTCACAATTTCTTTTACCGACTGTTCTATTGCTTTTAAATCTGCTTCGGTTGCATATTTATTGTCGAGTATCGTTTTTCTTATTATTACTAACGGATCACGCTCTTTATATTGCTCAACTTCTTCTTTGCTGCGATATTTTGCCGGATCGGACATCGAATGCCCACGATAACGATAAGTTTTTACCTCTAATATCAGCGGGAAGCTATTTTCTCTAACATACTCGGCTGCTTGCTTAGAGCCGTCATACATTTCTTCAAAATCCATACCATCTAGCTGTAATCCTTTAATCCCAAATGATTCCCCTTTCTTATATAAATCACACATAAAGGTAGAACGTGCTACAGACATTCCCATCGAATATTCGTTATTTTCAATAATATACACTACAGGTAAACCCCATAAAGCAGCCATATTAAAGGCTTCATATACCTGACCTTGATTAACCGCACCATCACCTAAAAAAGTAAAGCAAATATTATTCGTACCTTGATATTTCTCAGCAAAAGCAAGCCCTGTACCTATAGGTACTTGAGCTCCAACTATACCGTGTCCGCCGTAAAATTTATTCGGTACGTCAAATAAATGCATCGAACCGCCCTTACCTTTTGAGCAGCCTGTAGCTCGCCCCATAAGCTCGGCAAGAACATATTTAGGATCAGTTCCTGCTAAAATAATATGAGCATGGTCGCGATAGCTAGTAATAGTGCTATCGCCTTTTTGTTTAACTATATCTACTGCAGAAATTACTGCTTCCTGACCTATATATAAATGACAAAAACCACCTATTTCTCCCATACCGTATAGCTGTCCGCATTTTTCTTCAAAACGACGCAGTAGGAGCATATCTTTAAAGCTTTTTATATATTCTTCCTTAATCGGCTTATATTTTCCTAACTTAATATCCACTAATTACTCCCTAAGATTCTTAGTCTTATATCATTCACGTAGCTTTTTATGTCATTCCTGCGAAAGCAGGAATGACATAGAACTCAAAACCATCAAAATTAAAACTTACAAAATACGGTATATGATCCGAAGGTGGTGGCCAATCACGTGCTTCTGGTAGTAAATGCATAGAAAATCATGCATCTTTTAAATTATCGCTAACCCAAATATGATCAAGCCTTCTACCTCTGTTAGATTTTTTCCAATCTATATTTCTATAACTCCACCAAGTATAAAATTTTTCGTCAAGCGATACGAAATGTCTGCTACTATCAATAAAACCTAACGAATTTTATAGCTCTACCAATAACGAGCGTTCAATATCGGTATGGCTGATAACATTTCGCAGCTGCTTACTAGACCATACATCATGTTCATGCGGAGCAATGTTCAAGTCCCCGACAATGATAATTTTATCGTTTTTAGTACGGTTAGTAGTTAACCATTCCTATATTAACCTTACATATTCGCACTTATGCTTAAATTTTGCATTTACCTCGATATCAGGTATATCACCACCAGCAGGAACATAAAAATTATGTATTTCTATATCATTAACTATAGCGGCTATATGCCTTTTATCACTGTTATATAATTCCAAAGAGAAAACATTATGCAAAGGAAATTTAGAAATAATAGCAACACCGTTATATGATTTCTGCCCTGAATATATTACATGTTCATAGCCTATATTTTTAATAACTTCAAGAGGAAATAATGAATCAGCTACCTTTGTTTCTTGAAGTAAAATAATATCCGGCTGATGTTCATGTACTAATTTTCTTAATAAATCGATCCGTAGACGCAATGAATTAATATTCCAGGTAACTATCTTCATTAGACTTCTTGTATAACCTCCTTCTAAAGGTAATTTATACGTTAATCCGGTACTCGCATCCTCACATGCTAAGTGTACGCTGCGGTGCTGCGTTCTGTGTTTCCTTCAAATTCCTCTTTATAAGATAGGTTATACAAGAAGTCTATTTAATTTTTTATAGCTGCTCCTATTATTGCATCTCTGAAATAAATTATTCCAAGTTGATTTAAAGGATTTTTCATGTCAATTTTATCTTTTTCTTCTTCAGGAATTTTAATCATAGTATTACTTAATATAGCAAAATACAGATTATCAGGCACAACATATCCTGCTTCACTTTGTATTCCAAGGGCTTTTCCCGTATAATGAATCATTAAATGCTTAGAATCAAGATCAGTAAGGAAAATACCGTAACCCATATAAGACTTACGCCCTTCTATATCTTTTGCTAAAAAATATTTAGTAGTCATAAGTTTATATGACTTCTTAGAAAGAATTTTCCCCTCATTCAATGCCCTATACCATTTAATAAGATCAACCGATGTTGATATTATACCACCGTCAGCACAAGGAACTGCTAAAAAATCAGTAGTTACAGGAGTAAATATAGGTTTATTACTATTATTAGGCGTTAAAAAATATCTTACCGGATAATTAGAACTAATAACGTTTTTTTGGATTCTAGCGGCTTCACTATATGAAGCAAAACTAGTAGATTTCATATTAAGAGGTTTAAAAAATTCATCATAAAAAAAGTTAGCTAAATCTTTTTTAGATACCTTTTCGATAATCATACCGAGTATAACAAAATTAGTATTACTATATTTAAATTTTTTTCCTATAGATATTTCTAAAGGCTTAGAAGAAACAAATTGTAATATTTTCTTGTGAATCTCTTTCTTAGGCATATTTAAATCAAGTTTAACAAAACTAAAATATTCGGCAATACCGCTACTATGCGTTAATAAATTATGGATAGATATTTTATATGCCCAATCCGGCACTTTTCCCCCCCACATTTCCGGATCAAGATATTTATAGATTTTATCGTTAATATTTAATAATTCCTGTTCTTGTAATTTTAAGATTCCTGCCGCTGTAAAAGGCTTTGTAGCAGAAGCAATAGGCATCATTTCATTTGCTTTTAATTGCTCACCGTTTAAAGCAAAGATTCCTTTAGCACCGGTTAATAAAGGTTTATAATCATCGGCAAATATAAAAACGGCATTTAAAAATCTATTACTTATATATTCTTTTTCTGCTTCATTGATTCTTTGCTGTATATCTGCAAAACAATCAATACAATTAATAATTAAAAAAAGCAGCAATAAAAAATATCTATGAATCATAACTTCAACACTCCACAAACTTATTAGTAGACATCTTACATAACTTGCTTCTAAAGGTAATTTGTACGTAGATCCGATACTCGAATCCTCACGTACTTTTTTGGTTCTGCGTGCCGTGTTTCTTTCAAATTCCTCTTTATTAGCTGTGTTATGTAAGATGTCTACTAAAATAAAACGGTAATTTTGCTTCTAAATTAATCTCTTTACCAAAAATCTTTTCAGATAAACATATATTATTAGCATGTAGGAACATATATTTACTATACGGCATTATTTCTTTATTACCATATTTATCATCTCCAAGTATCGGGCAACCTAATAATTTAGCATGCAACCTTAATTGATGCATTCTACCTGTAACCGGCGTAAATTCAATTAAAAATAAGTTATTCTCAAGTGATTTAAGTAATTTATAATAAGTAATGGCAAGTTTACCATTTTCACTATCAATATCAGTAATTTTAGGTGTACTTCCTTTACTCTTTTCTATATTACTTCTAACTTCGCCTACATTTTTAATTGGCTTCCCATAGGTTACGGCAAAATATGTTTTTACAACCAATTTTTCTTTAAAAGCATCATGAAGTTTTACACTACTTAAATAATTTTTAGCTATTAAGAGCAAACCGCTTGTTTCTTTATCTAACCTATGTACTAGCTTAAAATCAGCACCTTTATAATTCAAATATTTTAATGCAGAGTCAATAGATAAATTTATTTTACTGCCACCTTGAGTAGCAAGCCCTGCAGGTTTATTTATAGCTATTAAATTATCATCTTCATATATCAAATAATCGGTAGTAATTTTCTTCACTAGCTTAATTTCGGCATCGGTAAAAACTAATTTTTCAGGTTGCTTAACGGGTAAATTAAACTTATCGTTAATAAAAATTTTATCGCCGTCTATTACTCTTAAACTCGCCTCTGCTTTCTGAGAATTAACGGTAATTTGTTTTTGACGTAATGCTTTCTCTATTACTCCTTGAGTCAATAACGGATATAGACGTTTTAAATATTTATCTAATCTAGAAGAAATAGGAGTATTGACATCGATGATCATTTAGAGCTTTTTATTGTGTTATTGCATGTATCGGTTTATGTCATTCCCGCATAAGCGGGAAGGCATTGTTGCATAGATTCTCTGAGCTATGCAATAACGCCGACTTGACCACGGTGACATTTTAACTACTTTTTATTAAAAAATAGCACCAAATTATTATAGATAAAAGGATTATAGCAAAAAGCTGATGTATAGAGGCAATTATTATAGGTACAGAGTATAAAAGAGTAATTATTCCGGTAGATATCTGCATCAATAATGCAATCATTAGAAAATAAGCTATCTTATTTAATTTCGGATGTTCTATTGTTAACAAGCAAATTACCAAAACCACAACAATCAAAAATACGCTATAGCCACCTAAACGATGTATGAATTGTATAAAAACCGGATCATACCAATTTTTAAGATCAAAGAAATTATCTTTTATCTCCATCGGAATAAAACTATCACCCATTAGCGGAAAACTATTATATATCAGCCCTGCATCAAGCCCTGCAACTAAAGCACCTAAAAAAATTTGCACATATATTACAGTAATAGCAATACCAGAAAATATTAATGGTAATTTTAAATCTGTTTGTGACGGGATTAACAAAATATCACAACGATTTTTTATTAATTGATAAAAAAGTATGTGATAAATAATTACGGCGATAATTAAATGAAAAGCAAGTCGAAAATGACTAACAGACGGGCTATTCAACAAGCCGCTTTTAACCATATACCACCCCATAAAGCCTTGCAGGCAAAATAATAGCAAAGCAGTTATATAAGGTATAATATCACGATTTTTTATTATGCCTTTAAAATAAAAATATATTAAAGGTAAGATATATATTAAAGCTGTAATTCTACCGAGTAACCGATGTATAAACTCTAACAGATAAATAAATTTAAACTGTGATAAAGTCATTCCGTAATTAACGGAGTTATATTCAGGAAAAGCTTTATATTTAGCAAATTCCGCTTGCCAAGTATCAAAGCTAAAAGGTGGCAAAATACCGGTTACCGGACGCCACTCAACTATAGATAAACCAGAACCGGTAAGCCTTGTTATCCCTCCTATAACAATCATCGCTATGACCATTATACAACTTATACACAACCATTTTGTAATTAAATTTTTCTGCACTTTTATTTTAAGTTTATGTTTTTTTGCTTCGTCATTGCGAGCGAACGAAAGCGTTGTTGCATGGCTCGAAAAATCTGCTAGATGTCATTCCGCATAGGCGGGAATCCAGAAAATAACTTCAATATTGATACAGAAGTTACATATTTGATAAAATAAACATATAAAAAATGAGTTTTTTATATGTTTTACTGGATTCCCGCATACGCGGGAATGGCATACACAAGCCATGCAACAACACCGCGAATGAAGAGAGCGTGGCAACCCCAGGATTTTGGCATGAGATTGCTTCGTCAAAACTTATAGTTTTTCCGTAGCTCAGACAATTGAGGAGTCATACAACACCCTAACAATTACCCTCACATCAAGACTCTGCATTCTTTTCCATATCTTCGGCGGTATTAGCAGGATGTTTCTTATTTGATTTTTTATTATGATATCTATGTTTTGTCTTTTTTGGAGCAGCTTGTGCTTCTTCTAAGCCGGCATTACTTTCTACAACTTTCACCTCTTCCACAACGTTTACGGTTTGCTCTACCGGTTCTTTTGCCTCTAAACTCTTATCTTTTACTTCATTAGCAATATTATTACTATTATTAGCTGTTTTCCATTTATGTTTATTTTTGCGTAACTGTTCTTTTTTCAACTCTTCTTCAGTATAATCGGCACTATGATTCTGAATTACCGGCTTAACAGGATTAACATTATTGTTATTTTTCTTCAACAGCTTCACTTTTTCAATTGAATAACTATCTGATGTAGCATTAGGATCGGAATAAAAATTAAGCTTTATATTATATTTTTCTTCAATAAATTTTATCTCAGCACGTTTATTATTAAGTAGATAAATAACTGAAACGATATTGGTAAAAACATTTATTACATCAATTCTTTCTTCAAAAATTTCATTCTCTATAGTACGTAAAATTAACATAGCATTAGCATCACTCGCTCTAATGACTCCTTTACCGTTACAATGAGAACAAATTGCCGAATTAGTTTCTAAGAAAGAAGAACGTAATCTCTGCCTTGAGAATTCAAGTAGTCCAAACTGACTAATATTACCGGTTTGTATACGAGCACGATCACGACTTAAAAACTCTTTAAAGGATCGTTCAATAATTTTACGATTCTTAGCTTCACTCATGTCTATAAAATCAACAACTATCAAACCTGATAGATCTCTAAGCTTTACTTGCTTTGCTACTTCTTTGGCTGCTTCTAAATTAGTTTTTAGTGCCGTTTCTTCAATATTTTTTTCAGAAGTTGATTTACCGGAATTTACATCAATTGAAATAAGAGCTTCCGTAGGATTAATAACGATATATCCCCCTGAAGGTAGTGTCACAACAGGCTGATATAATTTAACTAATTGCTCTTCTACTTGAAACTTAGTAAATATAGGAGTTTTATTTTTATGTTCTTTAAGTTTTGAAAGCTCTGAAGGTAATAAATCCTGCATAAATTTTGAAGCATCTTCATAGGCTTCCTGTCCTTGAATCACTACTTCTTTAACATTGTGATCACACATATCACGTATGGTTTTACGTATTATACTATCTTCTTCATGAATGAAACACGGAGCCGGAAATTTAATAGTACTTTTACGAATTTTATTCCATAACCTTGCTAAATAATTATAGTCTTTCTTCAAATCTAAGGTGCTACTTCCTCTACCTGCGGTTCTAACAATGACGCTATAAGCATTTTTGTCACCGCTTACTATTTTATTTAAAATATCTTTCAGTCTTTTTCTTTCTTCCCCGTTTGATATTTTACGCGATATGCCGTTTTGCGAACCTTTATTAGGCATTAAAACACAATATTTACCAGCCAAGGATATATAAGTAGTAAAAGCGGCACACTTATTTCCTCGTTCTTCCTTAGTAACCTGTACTAATAATATTTGGTTTTTTCTTATTACTTCTTGAACTTTATATTGTTTATATTGCGGAATATTTGACTCAGGGGTGCCGCTTTGAATAATTTCAATATCATCAGCCGCTTCTAAATTAAGTTCTGACTGGAATTTACTCTCTACTAAATCTTCTATGGTTTTTAGGTCAATTTCTTCACTATCAACCAAAGAATCATATATAGCAGCCGGTTTCTCTTTATCATCCTCAACCGTAATATTTGAAAGAGCTATTTCAGGAAAAGCATTAACCGGAAAATTTCTCTCCGAGGCAGGCAAATTATAATAGTTAGGATGAATTTCACTAAACGGTAAAAATCCACTTTTATCCATTCCATACTCTATAAAAACAGCTTGTAGCGACGGCTCTATTCTTGTGACTTTTGCTAAATAAATATTACCTTTATTTTGTTGTCTTACGGTTGTTTGAAATTCAATATCTTCTATATTGTTGCTTTGTCCTAATAAAACTACTCTTGTTTCGCTTGGAAAATTAGCATCAATTATAATCTTTTTATTCATTTATCTTGCTCACTAACTTGAAGAACAAATAATTAATATAATGCTTGTATCTTAAGAAAAATCATTGCTTATCTTGTATTAATTTATTTAAATAGATAATTTATCTATGATTAAAGAGCAAAAATGAAATTCTAGATAAACTTCAAATAACACCTCTTTAAAATACTAAAAAATATATTATTATTTTTCTTACATTAAAATATTTTCATATTATTTAATTCATTAATTTTTTTAAAATTAAATAATAATTATATACAAATTATAAATAAGACTACCATACTTGATTAAAAGCTGATAATCTAATAATTATCCATATATACTTAAAATAATGGAATTACGAATCTCTTTGATTTTTAAGATAATAATAGACTTCTTGCAAAATTAAACTTATAAAGAGGAATTTGAAGGAAACACGGAACGCAGAACCACAGCGTAGTAGACCTACGTGAGGACTCGAGTACCAGATTGACGCACAAATTACCTTTAGAAGTTAATTTTGCAAGAAGTCTAATCTTAATCATTATAATTATGAGTTATATACCATGTATTTATGTTTAGCAAACACTTAATTTATGACTTTAAAAAACGATTATAAAACTATTTTTTTCTCACTTTTGGGAATATTTATTTTTTCCTGTATCAATGCTATAAATTTTTATAATTTTAAAATCTTTTTACTGATAAATAAAAATCTAGGCGGAGAACAAATAAATCATATAAATCAAACTAAATTTATAGGTTCGATAATCGCAGGCTTTGCCTCAACACAGTTAATTAATAAGTTAAGTAATAAAAAAATTATTTTAATTAGCTTATCTTTATTAATTATTTGTACAATAAACCTAATTTTATTAAATAATTATACTTTAATTAAAATTAATTTTATTTTAATTAATTTTGGAACATTTTCATATTTCACTTCTATAACATTAGACATTATTGAGAGTAGCAAAGAAAAGAAATATTTTTTTTTAGCTTTTATAATGTTGTTATGGGCGGGTGGAAACTTAATGGTAGATTTATTAAATCCATTTATAAAACCGACAAATAATACTATAGTAATTTGTGCATTGTTATACTGTATCAATATACTAACCGAATTTCTGCATTATAATCCTACATCTCATAAATTAAATTTAAATTCAAAATTCTCATCCTTAATAAAAAATGTCGAATTACAATTATTGACAGGCTTCGTAGTTGCTTATGTCACCCTAGATATATTATGGTATTATGAAGCTTTTGCATTAAAGAAAGAATTAGCATTAATTAATTTAAGACTCATACTAAAATATATTTTCCTAGCAATATGTTTTTCTATAATTCCTATATGCTACATATTAAGCAAAGTAAATAAATATTTGGCTAATTTATCACTAACTATAATTCTACTAGTCTGCTTTATTTTACTACCGCTTCATGGAACTAATAAAAACCTTAATATATTATATATAATACTAATCGGTAGTTGTTTAGGATCCATTTATATTTGCAATATTTTAATACTAATTGATAAATTTAGGGATTACGAACTTAGAACAGCTTTATTTTCGTATTTTTCAATGTGCAGCATCGGTATATATGCCGGAGCTTTATCATCTCATGTACCTTACGGCACTATTAACGGCAGTGATTTCTTATTTTCCGTTTTTGCCGTAGTCGGTAGTTTTGTAGCTTATCATTTTTGGTATTGTATTAAGTATAAATTGTATAGATTTTAAGAGGTTTTCGTCATTGCGAGGAGGTATGAAGTACCGACGTGGCAATCTCAGGAATTCTTATATCGCCTCATGAGATTGCCACGCTCCTTTCAGTCGTTTGCAATGACATTCATGTAATATTTTGTAACATAATATAGCTTGTATAATTTGGCATTAAATATTAATACTTAAATATATTTTTACAATGCCTAAAATGCAGCAAAGTACATTATTAAAACCGGTTAGTTGTTACGGGATCGGGGTTCACTCAGGAAAACGCACCCAGTTAACTATAGAACCCGCTAAAGAAAATACCGGAATTATATTCATTAGAACCGATATATCTTCTGAAAATAATTATATTGAAGCTAGCTATTTCAATGTTTCCGATACCTTGTTATCTACCACTATAAGTAATGATCATAAAGTTCAAATTTCAACAATTGAACATTTAATGGCAGCACTTTGGGGATGCAGCATTGATAATGCAATTATTAAAATTGACGGCCCTGAAGTACCAATTATGGACGGCAGTAGTAAACCTTTTGTGTTTATGATTGAATGTGCAGGTAAAAAATTACAAAATGCTCCTAAAAAATATCTAAAAATTTTAAAGGATAAAAAAGTAGTTCATAAAGATTGTGAATTATATTGTACTCCTTCCGATCACATGACTGTAGATTTAACCATTGATTTTAGCAGTAAAGCTATAGGCAGACAAAATCTAAATTTTGGGGATCAAGAATCTTTTACTAAAAATATTGCGGATGCTAGAACTTTTGGATTTATAAGAGATATTGATTATTTGAAAAGCAAAGGACTTGCCCAAGGTGCCTCATTTGAGAATGCTATAGGAATAGATGAGCAAGATAAAATCTTAAACCCAAACGGCTTACGTTATGAAGATGAATTTGTTCGCCATAAACTATTAGATTTATTCGGTGATTTATATACCAGCGGCACTAGCGTTGTAAGTGTAATTAAAGGCTATAAAACCAGCCATGCTCTTAATAATGAATTATTGCATAGAATATTTAGCGATACTACCTCTTACAAATTTGTTACTGCCAGTGAGTTATAATAATCATTTCATATTGTTAAATTTCGCTTTCTTTTTTGTATCCTTTTTGACTTTTCACTTTTCATCCTTTTTATTTCAGCATTATTAACTTTATCTTTATCCATAGCTTTAGTTAAAGGACTATATCCTTCAGCTTTACTAGGATTTTCATAAAATGGATTCATTACATTTTTAATATCTTTAACATAATTCTCTTTTCTATTATCCATTGTTATTTTATTTTTTCTCAAAAATTCTTCTAAACCGTTTCTTTTTATTTCAAAATTAAAACTGCCTCTTATTTCTCGAAATTTTTGTATTTTTTGGTCTTTATTCATACTCCAATAATTCTTATCCGTTATTAATTTTTTTAAAGCTAATGTTTGTAATACTTGATTCTTAGTATAATTCTCTAATTGTTCTAAATTTTCATATATAGGAGTATCTTGTTTTTTATATTCTTCATTTATATTGAATTTAAATATTGCTTTTATTTCTATTTTTTCCTTTTCAGTAAGACCGTCGATAATTAATGATGCGGTCGTAACTACACCGTAACCCGTAGCTTTTAATATATCAAGCACATTACCGCTAGCACCTTTAATAATAGAGGCAGCCAAATTTGCAGCTCCACCTAAATTATTTCCAAATATTCGTCCTGTACTTTTCAATTTATTTACATTTAACTCATACTTATCTTGAGTAGAATCCTTACCTGCCGTTTGCGGCATATATAATTCATTTTTTAAAATATCTTTTAAGCTCGGTTCTAATGATAATATATAATCTTGCTGACTTTTAGCATTTCTGTTATGTACTAATAAATTATTCTCTTTATGAAGTTTACGCAAACTATGTACTTTCCAAGTCTCGTTTATAGCCTGAATTCCTACGCTAACGCCTGAAATCACAGCTACAGCCATAATTATCGGTGATATAGGAGTAAAAAGTCCGGAAACTGTAATTGCTATAGAAGCTATGGAAACTGCATAACTTAAACTATTGCTAAATAATATTTTACCGATTTTACTTTGTCTAAAACTAGTCCAATAAGATTTTAACTTATTAAATATTTTTCTAACCCTTGATTTTTTTGAATCAGACATTTATTTTTCTCTCCAAAGAACAATATTTTTATAAATTTTTCTTTTATTTATTTAATTAACTTCTCTTACAACTTAAATTATAGTATAAACTCTAATAAAGAAACAAAATAAATGTCTGGAAAAGAATTAAATAAAATTGTTGCAGCCATCTTATTTGCTAGTTTAATTGCTATGATGGTTGGATTTGTTGCAAATATATTATACAAACCAAACTTACAAGTTTTACATCGTGGTTATAGCATTGCAGTTCAGGAATCGACAGAAAATCAAGATACTACGGCAATAGAGCAAGCACCGGTAAATATACCGGAATTGATGAAAGCCGCTAATGCCGATAATGGTCAACAGATAGCTAAGAAATGTTTAATGTGTCATTCCCTTGATAAAGACGGTCCAAACAAAATAGGACCTCATTTGTGGGATGTAGCAGGCAGACCAAAAGCAAGCATAGCAGACTATAAATATTCCCCTGCTCTATCAAAACTTGGCGGCGTATGGGATGATGATAGTTTATTTGCTTTCTTACGTAAGCCAAGTAGCTATGCCTCAGGAACTAAAATGTCCTTTGCCGGTATCTCAAAACCACAAGACATAGCTGACGTAATATTATTTTTAAAAACTTATGTTCATGATAAATAATTATCTCACCGAAATATGGTTAATAATCGGCATAATTTGTATAGTTGTTGAATCCTTTGCAATTCCAAGCATTGGATTCTTATTCTTTGGGCTCGGAGCATTATCAAACACTCTTGTGGTATATAACTATACTCTAGTTAGCTTAACAAATCAAATAACATTTTTTGGTATATTATCGCTTATTTGGTTTTGCATATTATATTATCCTCTTAAAAAATATGTTTATAATAAAACTGATAAAACAGAAAATTACTCGGATATGATAGGCAAAACGGTAGAGGTTTATAGTGCTACTGTTTCTTCTGATACTATAGGACAAGTAAGATGGTCCGGTACTATTATGAATGCTTATCTTGCCCCAAACGAAATCGATGCAAAAACAGGCGACCGACTTTTTATTATCGAAGTTAAAGGGAATGTACTAATTTGCTCTAAGCATAGACCTAAAACATAGAATCAAACCCTATATAATTTATGCCAAGATTAATAATGCATCATGGATTAACTAAATCTACTTTTGATGCTTCGCAACTCAAAAAAGAGTTGGAAAACAAGCATATTACTTTTTTGCCATTAGATGAACAGCTTGCCTTACTTGATCAATTACGTGAATTTGAGTTAGGTCGTTTTTTGTTGGCCAATAAAAGACTGAATGGTTATTGGACATCTTATATAATAATTCATGGTCTTAAAAAAGAAAAACTCCACCCTTTAGAAAGATGGATTTTGTATCATGCTCCTTCTGTTAAAGCTACCCAAGAACGCTTTAAAATATTTCAAAAAATTTTACAGGATAAGTTAGAAGACGGAATGAAATTTATTTCTGTTCCTTGCGGTACTATGGACGATTTGCTTACATTAGATTACAGCGAAATAAAAGAAATGCATCTGACAGGGATTGATCTAGATGCTATTGCTTTAGAATTAGCACAAGAAAACGCTAAAAATCATCATCTTACGCATGTTAACTTTCAAGATGCTTGGAATCTTGATATTCACGAGGAATATGATATCCTTATGAGTAATGGTCTTAATATTTATGAATTTGATGATGATAAAGTTACTGATCTATATAAACAATTTAGTAAAGTGCTTAAACCTAGCGGCATACTAATTGCAAGCTTTTTAACGCCTCCTCCAACATTATCAAAGGAATCTACATGGAAAAATATTAATACTGAGGATGCTTTAAAACAAAAGACTATTTTTAGCGATATTATTAACGCTGCATGGCAAGTTTTTCGTACAGAAGCTGAAACACTAAACAGCTAGAAAAAGCAGGATTCCAAATCCTTGAAATTATATAATGATTCTCAAGGTATTTTTCCACAGTAGCAAGAAAAAAAATAATAATCAAATTCAAACATTCTCCTTAAACCAATCAAAAGCTTTTTTAAAGAAGCTGCTATTTTCATCAAGTCTAATATGAGCGAATTCTTTTTGCTGTTTTAGAGCATGAATTTTTAGCATTCCTATAGTTGCTGAATACATAGCCGGATTATAGTCTTCTGTAAAACCGGCAATAATCTCTGGTTTACCGATTCTACTCTGTTTTTCAAAAACTCTATTTGAAAGCTCTTTAAGCCCTCTAAGCTGAGACCCACCGCCGGTAATTACAACTCTAAAAACTTCAACCTGCCCTTTTGTTGCTTTATCATATTTGGCTTTTACCATTGATAATATTTCTTCGGCTCTTGCTCTTATTACCTCAGCCAATTTATAAATTGTTACAGAAGTATTTAAATTATGATGAGTATCAACCTGAAAATCATCCATATTTATAATACTATCTTTCTCAAATAAAGGTATAATTGCATTACCGTATAAAATTTTTAATTTCTCTGCCGTAACAAGATCAATACCAAAGACTTTAGCAATATCCGAGCTAATATGAAAACTACCTATATTTACATGCCCTGTATATATTAATTTACCTGCAAAAAAAATGCCGAAAGAGGTAGTTTTATCACCCATATCTATAATAAGCGAGCCTAGATTTTTTTCATCATTCGTAAGACAGCTAATAGCAGAAGCATAAATTGCTAGAGTAATATTTGTGACTTCAACATGACATTTAGCGAAGCATTGTACAATATTTGATAACATATTTGAACTAGCTGCAATAATATGTAATTCACAACTAAGTTCTCTACCATACATACCGATAGGATTCTCGACTGTATTATTATCAAGGGTAAATTCAAGAGGAAAATAATGAATAATTTCTTGGTTTTTAACTTTAAATTCAAGTAATGCTTTTTGTAGTAACTTTTTAATATCCTGCTGCGTTACAGTTTGCCCGTTAACTTTAATGGTATAATTAATATAATAAGATTTAGTGTCAGCACCTGATAACGATAATATAACTTTTTTTATATTTTTACCGCAATCTTTTTCAAGTGCGTAAATTGCCGAAACAATACTAGTTTCAGCATTTTTTAAATCTGATATAACTCCTGATTTAATACCTTTAGAATGATGCAAATTTTGGCTAGCTACTTTAATTTCACCTTTTTTACTAATATAGGCAGCAATTACGGCAATCTTACTACTACCGAAATCAAGTGTTACAAAATTTGATATTTTCTCTTTCATTTTTTTATGCTTGTTATTCCAAAAACGTCATTGCGAGAAGAATTGCAAAGTAATTCGACGAAGCAATCTCAGGATGCGTGACAAGATTGCCACGTCGAAACTATGTTTCTCCTCGCAATGACGATTCTCAGTACTTCTCAATATAATATTTATTTCTATCCCTCAAATCCAAAACCTTATAATTTTGGTTAAATAGCTTGTTAGCTTTATTTAGTGCATCGATATATTTTAATGCTTCTTCAAACTCTTTTTCAGGTAACTTAATACTTATATTACCTTTAAGATTTAAATCCCACCTTCTATCTCCGAGTCTTACAGCAGCTGAAGTTTTATTCATTAATGCCGGATATTTCTGCAACTCTACTACTAATTTACCTGCATAGATATTTGCCCCTTCCCCTACAACATGTAATAAATGAGGAAAAGGCTGAATATTTTTACTAATTTCGTAACCTTCTTCATCGACTAAGAAAAGCTGATTATTAATTTGCCAAATAGCAATAGGTTCTCTTTCAAATAATTTTATATATACCGTATTTGGTAATCTTCTACTGACATATACTTCCTTGATCCATTTATTTTTCTTTAAATTATTTCTAATTTCGTCTAATTTAAGAGCAAAAATAGGACTACCTTTACTCGCATTTAAAACCTTTAATATTGTAGACTCATCGACATTTTGCTGTCCTTCAATGATAACATTCTCAAGTTTAAACCCAAGTTTTGTTGTTGTTTGGTATATATTTGTTGTTAAGTAGGTTTTTACGCCGGCAAAATATTTTGTAAAAATAAATAGACATACAAAGATAATTAAAGCAATCTTAAGCCCTAATATTGCTTTTTTGTAAATTAGTCCTAATTTTCGGCGTAATGAGATATTATTAGTTTTTTTTGTTTGTTTTTTTTTATTGGAGCTTGTTTTTTTTCTCATGATTTAAAGCTTGCCGTCTTTATAATTTCTTCAATTAAGTTAGTGAAATTTATCCCTGCATAAGCTGCAATTTCCGGCACTATGGATAAAGGCGTCATACCTGGGTGAGTATTTATCTCCAAAGCATATAATTTGTTCGTCTGATCTTCTAAAATAAACTCTGCTCTAGCAGGACCTTTACAATTCATTGTTTTATAAATTTTTTCTGATTCTATAAGTAATTTTTCATATAAATTAGCAGGTAGCGGAGCAGGATAAAGATGCTCAGCAAATCCTTCGGTATATTTAGTTTCATAATCATAGAAACGATTTTTTAGTAATTTAATCTCTAAAGCTCCAAGAGCTTTGCCGTTTAATACCGCTACTTGCAATTCTCGCCCTTTTATATATTGCTCTATTATTACCTGATCACCATAAGGAAAATCATAATCGGCAAAGTTAAAATCATCTTCTTCAAATATCACCTCAACACCGATGCTTGATCCTTGCGTAAAAGGCTTAATTACATATGGATGTTTCATAGGATCGCTTTTTATATCATCACTTTTACTTACGACAATACTTTCTGCCATATTAATATTATTCGTTAAAAACCAGCTCCTAGAATGTATTTTATCGAATGCTAAAGCTGAAGATAACACGCCGCTATGAGTATAAGGAATCCGCATTATATTAAGTAATCCTGGTAAACAACCGTCTTCACCATATGTACCATGCAGGCAATTAAAAACAATATCAGGTTTTATTTCTTGTAATTTAACTGCAATATCTGCTCCCATATCAATAAAGGTAACTCTATACCCTAATTCAATTAAAGCTTTACTAACTCCTTCGCTTGACACTAAAGATACTTCTCGCTCAGCAGACATACCACCCGCTACTAACGCTATATGTTTTTTACCGGTACTACTTAATATTTTGACTACAGAGTGTTCCACCCAATGTGTTTGATATTTCATATTATTTGCTTTGATTCTATATTGTCATCCCGCGACTTGATCGCGGGATCTTGTATCATAGTCTGTCTCCTGAGTGCCCGCGATCAGGTCGCGGGATGACAAGTGTTCATCGATATACCCCTATTCTCTTAATCTCCCATTCTAATTCAACCCCGCTATCTTCAAATACTTTTTGCCGGATGAAATCACCTAAATTTTCTAAATCCTTAGCGGTAGCATCGCCGTTATTTATCATAAAATTACAATGAAGTTCTGACATCGAAGCACCGCCTATTCTATAGCCTCTAAGCCCTGCTTTGTCAATAAGTTCCCAAGATTTAAGCCCTTCAGGATTTGCAAAAGTACTACCTCCTGTACGTTCTTTAATAGGCTGCGTAGATGATCTTGCGTTATTTATTTCATTCATCCGTAATAAGATATTTTCACTATCGCCTTTATTTACTTTAAAAACGACTTTGAGAATAATTAAATCCTTTGGTAAATTATTACTGCGATATTTAAAACCGATTTCTTCATTGGCAAATGTTAAAAAGTTTCCTGCAAAGTCAATCGCTTCAATCTTCACTATAATATCTTTAAATTCAGAGCCGTAAGCACCGGCATTCATAGCAACTCCGCCGCCGATAGTCCCTGGAATACCTACTAAAAACTCAAAACCGGAAATAGCATTTACTTGACAGAATTTTGCTAAATTATAATTAAGGCAGCTGCTACCTACTATCAAATGATTATCTATAAACTCAATATTGCTAAAATTCTGACCAAGTTTTATAACGACCCCTTCTATGCCGCCGTCTCTTATAATAATATTTGAGCCTGCTCCAAAAGTAGTTATAGATAATTTTTGCTTATTTTGTATTAAGAAACTTTTTAAATCTTCGCTATCTAAAGGTTTAAAGAAAATTTTGGCATTACCGCCTACTTTAAACCATGTCAGATGTTTTAAATTATAATCTTTTTTATACTCGCCTTTTACTATCGGTAAAATTAACATATTTTTACTGTCATCCCGCGACTTGATCACGGGATCTTGTATCGCAGTCTGTATTCTGAGATCCCGTGATCAAGTCGCGGGATGACAATCTCCCATCTAATTCATTAGCAAAACTTGAAATATTACCTGCTCCCATCATAATTATCATATCACCGGAAGCTGCATTATCTATAATAACCCCAACCGCATCATCTAGCTGCACTAGAAAATTTGCTTTATCGTGATGCTTATTCTTAGTAATCTTATCAACTAAACTTTGTCCTGTAATTCCTTCTATAGGGTTTTCACCTGCAGCATATATATCGGTAATATAGAGTATATCGGCATCAGCGAAGCAAAGCATAAAATCATCAAATAAATGCTGCATTCTTGAATATCTGTGAGGCTGAAAAATAGCAATAACTTTACCGTTTTGTTTATTTGCTATATTTTTAGCCGTCGCAAGTGTTGCTTTGATTTCCTCAGGATGATGAGCGTAATCATCAATAATTGAAGCCCTATTATATTCCGCTACTTTAGTAAATCTTCTCTTCACTCCTTTAAAATTATTAAAACCGTTTTTAATAGCTTTAATACCGAAATCTAATTCTATCCCAACGGCAATTGCAGCAAGACTATTTAAAATATTATGTCTTCCAGGCGTTGGAATAGTAATTTTTTCAATAATCGTTGTACCTAGTACATTTGGTAGACTAATTTTTACGTCAAAAGTAGAGGAGGCAATATCAGTGTTAATATTAAACGCTATAATATGAGCATCTTCCGAATCGATTCCATAAGTAACAATCTTCCTTTCAGTAATATCATCTACTAACTTACGAACTATTTTATGATCGATACAACAAACGGCAAAACCGTAAAACGGCAAATTAGTAATAAAGCTTTTAAAAGCACCAATTAATGTTTCAAAATCTTTATAATAATCTAAATGTTCGGGGTCAATGTTAGTTATTATCGCAATAGTTGATGGAATATGAATAAACGTTGCATCCGATTCATCGGCTTCCGCAATTAAATAATTACTTGAACCAAGATATGCATTAGTCGATTTATTATTTATGATCCCGCCGTTAATAACCGTAGGACATAAACCGGTGGCCTCAAATAAACAAGCAACTAAAGAAGTAGTAGTGGTTTTACCATGCGATCCCGAAACTGCTACTGAACATTTTAATCTCATAAGTTCAGCAAGCATTTCCGCACGTCTAATAATCGGAATTTTACACTCTAATGCCTCTTGTATTTCAGGATTATTTGGATTAATTGCCGATGAAATAACAACATACGAAACATTGGTAATGTTTTGCTCAGCGTGTCCTAAAAATATTTTAATGCCGTATGACTCAAGCCTTTTAGTATTATAATTTTCTACTAAATCGGAACCTTGTACTTTATAACCTAGATTATGTAATATCTCGGCAATACCGCTCATTCCAACGCCACCGATCCCTATAAAATGTATAGTTTCTAAGGTTTGATTAGTTTTTTTTAATTCAAGTAACAGCATCTAAGTTTAATCATTTAAAGTTGAGTTCTGCATATAGGTTTTTATGTAGGTTGTCAAGCCCTTTGTCATCCCGTGGCCTTGACCACGGGATCTTGTGTCACAGGCTATATCATGAGATACCACGACCAAGTCGCGGTATGACAATAATTAAACCTCATCCACCCTATCAAACTTTGCTTCGGAATAGAAGTTCCCTTGTAGCCCACCGACTTTTAGATCAATTAAAAATTTAGCTATTTCTCCGTTTTCTACGAATTCAGCTACTATTTCAATACCTAAATCTTCTGAAATTTTAATTAATCTTTCTATGAAATACCTACTTTGTACATCACTTGTAATACTACGCACATATTTACCGTCAATTTTGATAATATCAATTGGTAAGCTTTGAAGTTGTTTAAAAGAAGTAAAACCCGAACCAAAATCGTCTAATGCAAATTTACATCCGTACTTACGTAGTTTATTAATAAATAAAGTTATTTTATCGTAATTCTCATTGAAAGAAGTTTCTGTAATTTCAATAATTAAGCGATCCCGAACATTATGAGCTTTTAATAAGTTTTCTGCTATTTCCCATAAAGCTTCATCGCTTGTTCCTATATTTGAAATATTAACGGCTAACATTAAGTTTGGGTTGCGGGCAAGTTCATTAACAGTCATTTCCAAAACAATTTGATCAATTATAAAAATTAATCCTTTATTTTCAGCAATAGGGATTATAGGACCTATGGAAATATAAACGCCGTTCTCGTCAGGTATACGAAGCAGACATTCATAATAATGAATTTTCATAGTATTGCGATCTATTATAGGCTGATAAGCAAATCGCATAGTCTTTTTTGCTAAGGCTTGTCGTAGTAAGTTAAGCTGAAGATTAGATTTTCTTATATTTTCCAAATCATGTTCTGTACTGCTATATTCACGGTAATAATAATTATTATTTTGTGCAAGTAACATATTTAATGTTTTTTCAATTTCTTTAGCATTATTACTTACTTTTGGAAATTTAATACTAGCAATATAACAATTCATATAAATTGCCGGCTTCTGTTCATTAATATAAAGCTGCGAAAATAAATATAATTTTCTAGCAAAATTTTTAATTAAGTCAGAATCAGTAGTATTTAGGATAAATAATATTCTATCTTGCTTTATTTTCTTAAACTTTGAAAAAATATTAAGTTCTTTGCTTATATCTTCAATGATTTGATCTAAATCTTTAATTATAAAGTGTTTATCTTGCTCTATAAATTCTATTTCATCATAATTAACTAATCTACAAGCAAAACATACGCCTTTTTCCAATTTATCTATCTCATCTTGTAAATCTTTATAATCCGTTATTAATTCTGACATTGCCATTTTTATCATAAAATTATATACTTAAGAATATTAGGACATTTTTACTGTAAATGAAATAAAAATATGAGCCGCATAGAAAGGATACAAGAAAAATTAAGTGTGTTAAAACCACATTTTCAAGAAATAATAGATGAAAGCTATAAACATGCGAGTCATTATGACGGAATCCACAGCCATATAAAAATAAGAATTTCTGCAGAAACATTACAGGGAAAAAGCCTAATTGCCAATCATCGCACTATTAATAACTTACTTGCCGATGAATTTAATAGCGGCTTGCATG
Source organism: Rickettsia asiatica (assembly GCF_007989425.1). Lineage (NCBI taxonomy): Bacteria > Pseudomonadati > Pseudomonadota > Alphaproteobacteria > Rickettsiales > Rickettsiaceae > Rickettsia > Rickettsia asiatica. Next base: position 368,947 of record NZ_AP019563.1, on the reverse strand, counting down.
CTTTATCGATAGAGGTACTATGAAAACAAATAATATTTTAAAAGTAGCTGTTGGAGCTAGCAGCGTAGCACAAAAAGTCTTAAATAGTATAGCGGATAAAAGCTGTGGCATAATTGAGGGTAAAATACTTAAAGGTAATTACGTCACTCGCGAAGAATTTGAAAAATTACAAACTTTAGTAATAAAACTAAAAAAAGAATTAGCAGAGTTAAGGGGTAAATAATTAATCAACTAGCTTTAGAATTTTCTATTTTTGCTTTTAGCTCTTCTGTTTCTTCCTTAGATAACCCTGTAAACTCTATTATTTGCTGAACAGTTTGCCTTGTTTTAACATCATTTATATTAATTCAGCTTTACCTTTTTCAAACTTTTCTTCTAAAGCTATTTCTTCAGCATCTTCCATTAATTTTGCTCTTATATAGGCATCATATTCTTCGGGGGTGTGAGGTGATGCATTTCTATTACATTGTATGCATCTAATACTTTCTCGCTCTTTATATTTGCAGGCGGGCTAGTTTCGTTTTCTGCACATTTAAATAAATGTAGCCACTCATCTATAGTAGTATCAAACTTATCTTTATCAAACTTTTTAAGCTCTATAAATACATAGGAAAAATCAAATAAATATTGCTTATTTGTTTTAGTTTCAAGCATTTTATGAAGACTGATACAAGGCACTTCGTCATCAAACATTTTAGTCTTTATAAGCGAAATAACTATTACCGGTAATAAATCTTTATGCTTTATTCCTTGTGTAAGTTGCTGTACATAAGAATGAGCAGAATAATATTGTACTCTTTTTAAGTAATCGCTTTCATTTCTTTTTTGCATCTCGATTATATACCAGCTACCGGCTTCATCTTTAACCTTTAAATCAACTATGCTTTTTTTTCCCTTTATCGAGCATAGGTACTTGCTCTACAGGTATAAATTCTATTTCTTTAATTCTAAGCCCCTCAGGTAGTTCAAGAACTGCATTGATAAATTCCTTTAACCTCTCTAAATCACGAAAGATTTTTTTAAATAAATATCATTCGTAGGATCTAAATATCTTTGCATATTAATTATTACTTATTAGTATTACTTATATTATATAACTTTTTAAGTAAATATACTAGATTCTGTATATACTTTTGATAGAATAATTATAATATGGCTATTCTTTAGCGAAAATTACGTCCTTTGATCCGTTCTAATGGATACGATTGCTGACATGCCGGGAACTAGATTAGCATTTGGGGATTCAAAATCTATTAAAACAGGTACACGTTGTACGATTTTAGTAAAATTACCGGTAGCATTATCTGGTGGGATTAAGCTAAATTTAGAGCCGGTAGCAGGAGCGATATTACGAATCTTCCCGTAAATTACCTTTTTAGGCAAAGCATCAAATTCAATTTTGACTTTCATGCCGGACTTAAATTTCTTAATTTGTGTTTCCTTAAAATTAGCTTGAATATACATTGAATTATCCTGCACTATAGAAAACAATGCTCTACCGGGTAATATATAATTTCCGACTTCTAAACTACTATTACCGAATATACCGGGTACCATAGCAATAAGTTTAGTATTTTGTAAGCTCCTTAAGGTTACTTTTTTATTTTCCGTTAGCTCTTTAAGTTTTTCCTGTTCTGCTGCTTTTTCAAGCTCAAGAAGCTGTAAATTTTGCTTAGATATATCTAAATCTAACTGTGCTTGTTTATAATCCGTTTTGGCTTTTTGATATGCGTTCTTAGAATCATCTAACGTTTTAGAGCTAGCAAATTTTGCCTTATTTAATTCCTGCACTCTAGTAAAATCCGTTGAAGCAATATCAAAGCTTATTTTAGTAAGCTTTGATTTTTCAGCTGCTTGTTCTAGGCTAATCCGCCCTATTGAGATTTTTTGCTCTATAATTTCTATATTTTTTATGCAAGCTTCAATAGATGCTTCAAGTGCTGCAAGCTTTGCCTTATAATCTCTATCGTCAATTTCACCTATCAGATCGCCTTTATTAACTTTAGTATTATCGGTAACAAATAACTTTGTTAAAACACCACTAACTTCAGCACTAACATTTGAAATATCTGCATCTATGTAAGCATTATCCGTGAATTGTGTATTTGCCCAAACATAAATTCTATATCCCAAATAAATAAATATTATTAAGGCTATAATAATTACATATTTAGTAAATATATGATGTTTATATTTGTCGATAGCTTGTTGTAATACACTCGGCATAATTAACTTTACCAATACCCTCTATGTTTAAAAAAATAACAAATTGGTATAGAAAGAATATATATAACTGCAATTAACGGCAGTGAATACCATGGATATATGATAAGATTTATAATAACAATAGCAACTAAAATCATTGCAAGCGATAAATATTCAGGTTTAATACTTAAATTTTTTGTTGAGATTGTAGGAAGCCTACTAGCAAGTAGAAAAGCTATAATAGCTAAATATATATTAATTGTTATGGTGTGAGTACGTGTATTGATATTTAATAACATACCGATTTCAAAATCTATCATTACAGGCATTAAAGCAAGTAAAGCACCGCATGGAGCAGGTACACCGGTAAAAAAATATTCAGTTTTTTTATCTTGTTTCGGTTGATAAATACCAACGTTAAAGCGAGCTAAACGCAATGCCATACACACTATAAATAATAGCATTACTGCTGATGAAAATACCTTATACTCATATTGTTGAAAAGACCATAAATATATTAAATAAGCAGGAGCTATACCGAAATTAGCAAAATCGCATAATGAATCAAGCTCTGCCCCAAATGGGCTAGCTGCATTTAGTATCCTTGCTATTCTACCGTCGATACCGTCAATAATTGCCGCTACTATAATGCAATATACCGCAAGTTCCCATCGGCTATCCAAAGCAAATTTTATAGAACTCATACCGGTTACTAAACCAAGCAACGTAATAAAGTTGGGAATTAATTTTATTAGAGGTACAGGCTTAGTTATTATAGATTTACGAATTCTTAACAATTTTTATACTCAAAATGTATTTATAACGTCATTGCGAGAAAAAACTGTAAGTTTTGACGAAGCAATCTCAGGAGTTTGTTACTATTTCATGAGATTGCCACGCAGCCTACGGCTGCTCACAATGACGGTTTTGAAGTTATGAGACTACTTCCTCTCAAACTTAAATTCTGCTGTCTTTTTACGTCCAAAATCAGCAATGATAGTTTCACCACCTATAGCAGTCTGCCCTTTACTCACTAATAAAGCTGTTTTCAACGGTAGATAAACATCTACTCTGCTACCGAAACGAATTATACCGTATCGCTCGCCCGTTTTAACTTCATTACCCTCTTCTAAATCACAAACTATACGCCTTGCTATCAGTCCGGCTATTTGAACAAAAACAATTTTCTGTCCTTGATCAGTTTCCATTAATACTGATTGACGCTCATTATAAATACTAGCTTTATCGAGTGAAGCATTAAAAAATTTTCCCGGATTATAATGAAGTGCTAAAATTTTTCCGTTTGCCGGAATTCTATTAACATGGACATTAAAAATATTTAGAAAAATACTAACTCTAATCATTTCCACATCACCAAGCCCTAATTCCAGCGGCGGCAATGCTTCCTTAATTTCTTGAATTATTCCATCTGCAGGACTTATTACCAGATCATCACTTATAGGCACAAAGCGATCAGGATCACGGAAAAAATAAATACACCAAGCAGTAGCAATAAATCCAATACAGCCAAGTTTTTCATTAAATGATGCTAATAAAAAACTTACTAATGCAAAGCTAGCAATAAATATATATCCTTCGCGGTGAATAATTTTAAATAAATCATTATATTGTTTCATTTTAATCTCTATGAATCTCCTTATTATTTTTAAACTATGCCTGCTCTGCTTTATCTTCTTGGTTCTCACTCTCGTCTTCATCTTCTTCTTGATGGGTAGCTTGGGCTTCTTGAGCAGAACCAAGAGCATATACGCATAAATCCGGAAGTGGAACACCGTGTTTTTTGGCAAGATCATTTAGCTGTGATATTGCTTTCATAACCTCATCAGGAATAGTACCGCCTCTTTCGTCAGATAACCATTTTGCTTGAAATTGTAGCGGATGATGCCCTTCTTGCGGCATACCTATATAAAACTTAAACTTGGCTCTTTGTCCACCAAAATCGCAGTCAAATTCAAACTCTTTATAATGTGCCATAACTTTATGAATTAATAATTATATTAATATTATTATATTCTAACAATAAAAATGCAAATCTAAAATAATTTCTTGTCTAATATTTTTTAAGTTTCTTAGCAATATAACGATTTGAATATATAAATTTATCGCTAGAATCTATAATTATCCCACCTGCTTCCTTAATAAGAAGCTCAAATGCATAATATAATGTAAAATTTAATAATGATAAACATATTAAATCCGCTTTACCTGAAGCTACAAGCGTAGCTGCATAGCAAGGAGAGCCAAAAGATCTCATATTATTTATATAATCACTCTTCACTTCACCGGAGTATATCTCCTCCAAATCATTATGATTTACATCTTCAATAATTGCTAAACAGTTCTTTAAATCGGCATTATCGGAAACTCTAAGTCTTAACCCTTGATAATTAGAGTTTAAATTATTTTTTTCTATCCAAGCTCCTTTACCTTTTTCAGCATAATAAATTTCATTAAGAGCAGGGAAATATATTACTGTAGAAGTAGGAGTTAAAACTTCTTGATTCCTTTTTAAATAAGTTACGGATATCGCAAAAAAAGGTATGCTTCTGGCGAAATTATTTGGGCTATCTATAGGATTAATTACAAAAACACTCTCATAATTATTATTTAAATCGAATTTATCTTCCGGAAAAAATAAATATTGTGTATGTTTTTTTAATTCTTCACATAATAAAGTTTTTAATTTTAAATAAGATCGCTTGCAAAATTCTTCATTTCTTACAGAATTTTTTTGTAGCATTTCGAGTTCTAAAAAATCTCTATGCAAAAACTTAACTGCTTTACGCAGGGCATTAATTAATAAATTAGTTATAGGTTGCATTTGATGTAAATGATAGTTAATTTCTCGTTGTTATGTCCACGAGCTTGTAGGCATATTGTTGCATGGCTTGGTTGTCATTCCGTTGAGTGCAGGAATCCAGAAACAGATGTCACCCCGTAACTTGATCACGGGGTCTAGTTTTTTTTTAATTTTATATGGATACCGTGGTCAAGCCATAGTATGACAATTATACTTATTTGGCTCTTTCAACATATGTCATATCATCAGTTTTAACAACAATTTTTTCTCCTATTTCTAAATATTGCGGCACCTTAACTTTAATACCGTTTTCTAAAATTGCTGGTTTATAAGAAGCGGTAGCGGTTGCTCCTTTTATTACCGGATCAGTTTCACTAATCTCAAGTATAACAGTTGGAGGAAGCTCAATATTTAAAGGCTTTTCATTATAAAATTCGACTTTAACAATCATATTTTCAGTTAAGAAAGGTAATTTTTCTTCTAAAATTTCCTTGGGAACATTTATTTGATCAAAATGTTTGGTATCCATCAATACCAAATCATCACCTTCAAAATATAAAAATTGATAATCTTTTTGTTCAAGTTCAGCTTTTTCTAAATAATCGGAAGAACTGAATCTTTCGTTACGCTTTGTCCCTGTTTTTAAATTTTTCATCTCAACTTGTACATAAGCTCCGCCTTTCCCTGGTTGAGTATGTTCCGGTGTTTTGCTTACAACCCATAAATCATTATTATAAACTAATATGTTACCTGTTCTAATTGAACTTGCTGAAATTTTCATATATTATACATTTAAAACTTAAAATTAAAGTATAAATATACAAATTATTTCCTTTAAAAACAAGAATTTAATCTTATGACCACAATATTAGTAGTAGACGATATAGAAACCAATATTAAGTTACTAACAGCCAAACTTTTAAAAGAGTATTATACGGTTCTTACTGCAAATAGCGGCAAAGAAGCACTAGCAATTCTTAAAAAGGGAAAAATTGATATTATACTACTTGATGTTATGATGCCGGAAATGGATGGATTTGAGGTATGTAAAACGATAAAAACCGATCCGGAAACTACTCATATACCGGTTGTAATGGTAACTGCACTTTCCGATATTGATGATCGAGTTAAAGGTCTTGAGGCAGGAGCTGATGAGTTTTTAACAAAGCCGATTAACGATACTGCTCTATTTGTAAGACTTAAATCGCTATCTAGAATGAAAAGCTTAATTGATGAGTTAAAGCTTCGTAATAACACTAATGCATTATTAGGCGTAACAAATATCGAAATGCATGACACTTTCACAGATAAAAAAATATTACTAATTAATGATGATATAGTACAAGCTAAAAATATAAAACAAATGTTACTTAAGATTACCCAAAACGTAAAGGTAATAAGTAATTCCGATGAATTAGATATTATAAATGAATATACACCCGATTTAGTAATTATCAGTAGTACGCTCGAAAATGAAGATCCTTTGAGGATCAGTGTTATTTTAAGAGGTAAAGCAGAAATAAGTGGCGTGGTAATAATTTTACAAATTGATGAAGACGGTATGCCTTTGGTTGTGAAAGGTATTGAACTCGGTATTAATGATTATTTCGTTTATCCTATAGAGGAAAGCGAATTGCTTGCTAGAATTAGAACACAATTAAGGCGTAAGCAATACCAAGATAATTTACGTAATGATCTTGAACAAAGTGTTAATTTAGCAGCTAAAGACAGCTTAACCGGCTTATTTAATCGTCGCTATTTCGATATACACCTTAAACAAATGATTGAGAAAGCTAATAAAGAAAGTATTAAATTATATTTACTTATGTGTGATATCGACAATTTTAAACATGTAAATGATACTTACGGTCATCAAGCAGGCGATAAGGTTTTAACAATTGTATCCCGTATTTTGAAGAATACTCTCAGAGTAACAGACTTAATAGCAAGATTCGGCGGTGAAGAATTTACTATACTCTTAACGGATATAGATATTTCTAAAGCAATTGAAACTGCGGAGAGAGTTAGAGTTAAAATAGAATATATGGATTTTCACATTGAAGATCAAATTGAACCTTTAAAAAAAACTATTTCAATCGGAGTTACGGAATATAAAAAAGAAGAATCAATAGAATCTTTCATTGAACGTGCTGACAAAGCTATGTATGAAGCTAAAAGAACGGGTAAAAATAAAGTAGTAAAATTATAATTGATTTTTTAAAGTAAAAAAATAATGAGAAATTCTTCCAAAAAACATCTTGATTTACCATATAGACCAGGGGTCGGCATGATGATATTAAATGCCGATAACCATATATTCGTCGGTAAAAGAATAGATACAAAAATATCTGCATGGCAAATGCCGCAAGGTGGGATAGTTCCCGGCGAAACACCAAGTATTGCAGCAATGCGTGAGATGTTAGAAGAAATAGGAAGCGATAAAGGATATATTATTGCCGAAAGCAAATGCTGGTATAGTTATGATGTACCAAGCTTTTTAATACCTAAATTGTGGAACGGTAATTTTCGTGGACAGAAACAACGCTGGTTTCTCATTAGATTTACCGGAAATAACGAAGATATTAATATAAATACCTCTAATCCGGAATTTGATCAATGGCGTTGGGCATCACTTGACGAGCTATTATCTATTATAATTCCTTTCAAACGGAAACTTTATCAAGCCGTCGTAAAAGAATTTGAATCATTAATTCAGTAGTTTTTCTTACTTTTAATATATAAGAGGCTATCAGTAAATAAATTAGAAATCTTTACAAAACCTAAGATTTTCAATTCCTAAACAAGTAATATTCTCAGAGAGTTTAAATTTTTCGTTACTTGGGATTATTAAATATAAATGTTCTAATTCTAAGTCATTCAAAGCGATATTCATTGATTTTGTTATCTTAGGGTTTTCAGTATATTTTATTTCAAATCCTATTTTTCTTATTCCATTTGTTATAAGTAATCAAGTTCAGCTCCGCTATGAGTAGCCCAAAAATAAGAAGTTTCATAAGCATTAAAATGACGTACTATCTCTTCAATAACCAAGCCTTCAAAAGAAGCTCCAAGTTTTGGGTTAAATTCTATTTCTTCATCTGATAATCCAAGTAATCTATATAATAAACCACTATCTCTAATGTATATTTTAGGAGATTTTACATCACGTTTTTTTGAATTGTTGTGCCATGGTCTTAATAAAGTAATCATAAAAGCACTTTCCAAAATATTAAGATACCTTTTAACAGTACGATGATCTATTCCCAAGGATTGACTTAAATGATGAATATTTAAAACTTGAGCTTGCATAAAACTAAGCATACGCCATAATTTATTAACAATTGAAGGGGTTAAATCAAAGCCAGGTTTTAATATATCTCTTTCTAAGAAAGTTTTTATATATTCATCCCGCCATCGTTCACTTAATTTATTAGAAGCAGCTAGAAATGACTTTAGGAATCCACCTCTTTTCCATAATAATTTCCAATCTTTAACTTCTTCAAGAGTGAAAGGAGTAACCTGGTGATAACCTATTCTTCCTGCTAAGGTTTCAGAAGATTGGTTTAGTAGATCACGTGAAGCACTGCCTGTAACTAGAAACTTACTTTCTTTATTGTTATCTACAATTACACGTAGCACAGGAAATAAATCGGGTCTTAATTGTACTTCATCAATTACTATCAAGCCTTGTAAATTCTTGAAAAGTAAGCATTGGATTTTCAAGTCTAGCTAAATGTAAAGGATTTTCACAATCAAAGAAAATGTGTAGGTATTTCTATACTGTTTAAATAAGATTTTACTAATGTTGTTTTACCCGATTGCCTTGGTCCTACTAACCCGCAAACTTGGTGAATAGAATATTCTTCTTCAATTTTAGATAGTAAATTATTTCTTAAGATTTCCATGAAAAAATGACGTCATTATGTAATAATTTCAAGTATATTTATATATTTATTTTTGTCAAATAAATATTAGCAGATGTTCAAGAGCTAATTAGTTTTCTCTATCTTTACAGCCAATATAAAGTCGTTTTCTGTAAGACCGTCGATTGTATGAGTCCATATTTCCACACTACATGCTCCCCAAGATATAGTTAAATCGGGATGATGTGCTTCTGCTCTGCAATTTCAGCTATCTTATTTACAAATTCCATAGCTTTTATAAAATTAGAAAATTTATATTTTTTATAAAGATGCCCTAATTCATTCACTTGCCAATCATTTTATAACTCTGCTAGTAACTTATCAATTTCTTTTTTCTCAAGCGGCGGAATACCGCCCTCACATGGTATGCATCTTTTCTTGCTTAATACTATCATAGTTTTTTATTCTATATCAAAGTTAAAATATTGATCTTTATAAGGCTCATCTTCAAGTGTATAATGCCATCACTCAATTTGACATGCTGTAAAATTATGTTTTTGCATCTTAGAACGTAAATAATTACGTTTTGCTAAATATTGCTTATCAATTAATTTACTGTCATGATGTGAAGCTTCATCAAATACGTCAAAAGAAGTATACATGTCTACCGTATTGTCATCTAAATAGGATATAACACGCTCGTCTTTCAACTTTCTCTTAATGACTTTCGGGTTATTATTAACTTTCTGCTGAATTTTTATTATTGATAAATCTACAGTACTACCCCTACTATGACTGGATCTTTCAGCTATATAACCTAATGTAAAACATTTAGACTTATCTATATATGGGTAAAAGCTTTCCTTATTTTTTTGATCAATATTATCTTTGCTCCATCTTAAAAAGTGTTGTACAGCTTTTTATGGTCTATATGCATCATATATAATAAGTGAATAACCATCTTTTTTTATCTCAGCTTGTACTACTTTAAGAGCCTTAGCAGAGCTTCTATGGTTAAAATTGCTTCCGGTGCTTTATAACCCTCTACCTTTTTACCAACAAAATTTTTATCTGAATAATAACGCATACTTTGAATAATTGTAGGATCGATATCTTTCAGATATACGAACCCTTTAGGTAAGGATTTAGCATATATTGGAAGAAAGCTCATAAATATAAGAATTAAACTTGTTAAAATCAATTTCATAAAATGCTAGACTTGGTAAAGGTTTCTAATTGATTTGTTATTTTGAGATATTTTTTAGTACAAATCAAATCTTTTTAGAGATCTTCACAGAACCTAATATAAAATAGACTTCTTGCATAACCTCTTTCTAAAGGTAATCCGGTACTTGAATCCTCACATAGATTTGACTATGCTCCGGTTCTGTGTTCCGTGTCTCCTTCAAATTCCTCTTTATAAGATAGGTTATGCAAGAAGTCTAATATTTATCTTATACAAAATTTTATTAAAAACTATAGTAAACTCAACCCCATTTTGTGACAGGCACGAGGGTAGAGCCTATATATTAATAGGCGAGACGATAAACAACGAAGCACAAAGTTCAAATCAGTTTACTATAGAACTTTCAAAAAGACGAATGAATGGTAGCGAGGGAGGGATTTGAACCCCCGACACACGGATTATGATTCCGTTGCTCTAACCAGCTGAGCTACCCCGCCAGGGGAAAAGTGTTTATATAATTTGTTAAGATCGTAAAGAAGTGTCATTCTAAACAAAAATAGTGTATTGTTGCATGGATCAATTGACTAGCAACTTCTCAAATTTTATCTTAACGTTTAGAGAATTGTGTTTTCTTACGTGCTTTACGTTGTCCGTATTTCTTACGCTCTACTACCCTAGAATCACGTGTTAAAAGACCGCCTTTACGCAAAATAGCATGAACATCCGGAGCAGATTTATCTAAAGCTTTAGAAATTCCATGTAAAATAGCACCTTTCTGTCCTGAAATTCCTCCACCTCTAACAGTACAAATTATATCATACTGATCAATAGTTTTTGTTAAGACAAAAGGCTGTAAGATAGTTTTCACATAAGTTTCAGAAGGAAAATACTGGTCTATTGTTTTTTTATTAACAACTATTTTTCCTTTTCCTACTTTAAGCCATACTCGTGCTATAGCATTTTTTCTTTTACCTGTAGCATAAAACTTGCCTGAATTATCTATTTTTTCTTTAGGAGTTTTTAATACCGGTTTTAAAGGTTCTTTAGTTAACTGCTTTTCTACTTTTTCTGTTTTAATTTTTAACTCGGTCATATTCTATTACTTTTTATTTTTTGGATTTTGGCTTGCAAAATCATAAACAGTAGGTTGTTGTGCCATATGAGGATGATCACCATTTGCATAAACATACAAATTACTCATTTGCTTAGCACCTAAAACATTTCTTGTAATCATTCTTTTTACGGCCATTTTAATAACTCTCTCAGGGTGTTTACCGCTTAAGATTTTACCTGCCGTAGTATCTTTTATCCCACCTGGAAATCCTGTATGCCTGTAATATATTTTTCCGTCTTTGGGATTCACTTTTTTACCTGTTAATTTTACATGTTCCGCATTTATTATGATTATATTATCACCACAATCTAAATGAGGTGTAAAGCTAGGCTTATGCTTACCGCGTAGCATACTAGCAACTCTGCTAGCGAGTCGTCCTAGTACAATATTTTTTGCGTCTATGACCCACCATTTCTTTTCAATTTCCGATGGCTTTGCCGAGTAAGTTTTCACAATATTATCTTTTTAATTTTTTAAATAAAGACTTAAGAAACATACTTAATAGCATTAATACCTGCCATTTGTCAAGTTAAATATAATCTATTTACTGGTATTGTCTAAAAAGAGTTAACCTAAAGTTTCTATATCATTCTTGCTTTCGCGGGAATCTAGTAATTAAAAGGTGTATACACAGTAAGTTTTTAAAATTAAAAGCTCGATTTATCTCGCTTTTTTCTAGATTCCCGCTTCCGCGGGAATGACACCGGAAGACTAAGCTATGCTATATAAAACAACTTTTTCTAGGCAATCCTATTTACTTCCAAATATTATTTTTCTATCGGTAGAAAAATATAAATTATTATTTGCTCTTAGCCCATAATAACGAATATTTTTTATAATTTTGACAATATGAGGCATCATGTTTAATCCATTATTATCAACATCAAAACTATATAAAACACCGTTAACGGAAATAACATTTAAACTTCGCTTATTGTTATTATCAACTCCAACAAAAGGTACTAAAAAAGTAGCAGATTTTAGTTTCTTAGGATCCTTTCCATCATTTAAATCAGTTACAAACTTTACTTTCCCTGTTTCAGGATTAAACGCTGCTATTTGTCTTGCATTATTTATTACAAATAGGCTATTACCGATTAAAGACATTGATTGAATATCCTCGGCATTTACCTGCCAAATCACACTACCGGTTGCTGTACTCAGTTTAATAAGCTTACCAAGACCGGTCGCTATATACAGATTCATATTATCATGAACGGGGGTACATAAAATACTTGATTCATCAAAATTCGGTATAGCTGTATGATCATTAAGATTTGCAAACTCAAAATTCCATCTTACTTCACCATTTTTTATATTTAAGGCAAGTACTTGCCCGGAATTATAAGTTACTATTACATTGTCATGTTGTACTATCGGCGTCATAAAATAACTAGCCGATAAAACTTCCGCTAGGCTTTCATGTTCCCATACGGTTTTTAAAGTTTCTGCATTTAAAGCAATAGTTTGATTACTGATAGTTTGTACTAAGACAGTATTATCATTTAGCACAATAGGCTTAATTCTAATAATATCCGGAAGTTCTTTTCTAATTATTTCATAACCTGATTTTGCATCTAGCACTACTAACAACCTTGAACCGTATGTTACGTATAATTTTCCACTATGGTGTAAAATTCCGCCGCCTATATAATTATCTTTTTTATGTCTACTTAAATTATAAGACCAAATAATCTTATTTTGCTCTATAGAAAATGCAGAAATATTTGATCTAATATCCAATGCATAAATCATATCGCCTATAAAAACTGGCTCGGTAATTGTTTTGCTTCTAGCGAAACTATACTGTTTATTCTTAAGCATATTTGCATTAAATGCATATATATTTGCATTAGAATCTAAATATATCGGCTCATTGGTCTGAATCGCTAATTTAGGAGTCAATTCAACAATATTTTTTACCCTTTTTAGTCCAAGCCCGTTACATGAAATTAAAATAAACGGTAATAACAGAAGTGCTATTTTTTTTGTCATATTTTTCCTTAAGTACGAATTATTATTTATTTAAATTTACAAGCAATGCTTTAGCCTGATCTTTTATTAGATCAGATACATTATTTGAAATTAATAAATTTTTTAGATTTTTTTCTGCTTGCGATTTCATATTATTCTTAATATCCCACATAGCTTTTATAATAGTTGCCGTAGCCCAAAAAGGTTTTTTCTCGTCATCAAAATAGTTTAAATATTTGGTCAATTTTTCTTTATCTTGAATATCTAGATTTTGATCATCAATAACAAGACCACACCATGAAATACGTGCATAAAAAGTAGAAATTTCGGAATATTCTTTATTTTCAATAATTTTATTAAGCAGGTCTTTCGCTTCTGAATATTTTTTTTCCGAAATCTTTATGGCTACTTGTTCTAATGCAGCTATTTCTTTTATTTTAGTATTACTAGTAGTAACTAAATTCTCTAAAGTATTAAAAGCTAATTCTTCATTATCTTTTGTTGTTTCCAAACCAACAGTCTTAACAAGAATATCTCCGTTTTTTTGGTTATTTTTAATTCTTTTATCTTTATTATTATTAATAACAACCATTATAGTAATAGCTATTATAGAAATGATTATTATTATAGGTAAAAGCTTTTTGAAAAACATTAACCTTTTTTCTTCATTTTGATCACTCAGTACTTCATCCAAAATATCAGTCATATTTTATTATTTTTATTTATTTTTACAGCCAAATTTGATCTTAGCATCTTCTGCCATTTTTTTGGATGCGGCAGTTCTATTAGTTGGCAATTCCTTATCAAGCTTAGCAAGCATATTACATGCTTCCTGAGTTTTTTTTAGTTTGCCTAAGGAAAGTGCTAACTTCAATAACCCATCGGAAGATTTTGCCCCTTTCGGTGACTCTTTATAGCCTTTTAAATAGTTAACTGCTGCTCCGTTATAGTCTTTTTGTTTAAAAAAGCATTCCCCATACCAGAAATAAGCATTACTAATCAGCGAACTGTTAGGATATTTTTGGATAAAATTTTTAAATTTATCTTTTGCTTCAGTAAGTTTATTATCTTTATAAGCAGCAAGAGCCAAATCGTAAGCTTGCTTATCGGGAGCTATATCCTTATTAACCGCAATAGGTTTTTTAGGAGCATTATCCGGCATATCTTTAAGCAAAGCTACATCAAAAACATCTTGTTTTTTTGAGTCACCGACTTCTAAAACTTCAGTATTTTCTTCTTGATTTGGAATATTTGAGTTTTGCGTTAACATATCAATTTTATGCTGTAAAACCTCAACTTTACCGATTAATCTTCTGATTTCTTGTTCCTGTTCATCTAGTCTATTTTCAAAATCATTATTTGCTGCATATTTTAAAGGCTTTCCTTTAATAGTTTCGCTTTCTCCGAAAGAAAACATAGAAAATAAAAAAGTAAATAATAAGATAATAAGTTTCATATATTTTTTTATAATATCTCTGAATAAACGAAGAGTAAGTAGACGAAGTTTTATTTGGAAAAGAGCAAAGAGTTTATAAGGTGAGGATCACAGCGTATACTTAATACGTGAGAACCGCAGATCTTATAAAACGACGTAGCCAATTTTTCACATTAAACAAGTATACCGAAAATTTTTTAATATTCCACACAATTTTTTATATTTTAATACTATCGTCATATGTAAAAGTTATTGTTATGGTGGTACCTTCATTTATCTTACTTTGCAAATCAAATTTACCGTTCATAAGCTCAACCAGCTTTTTAGTAAGCGGCAACCCAAGACCGGTACCCTCGTATTTTCGACTAAGCTCACTATCAATTTGACTGAACTCCGATAAAGTTTTTGGGATATCTTTTTCCTCAATACCGATGCCGGTATCTATAACTTTTATATATACTAATTTTGCTAACTCATCTTTTTCAAGTGTAATAGTAACACTTCCTCCGGAATTTGTAAATTTCACGGCATTTGATAAAAGATTTAAGAATACTTGTTTTAGCCTTTTTGGATCAGCTTTTATAACAACATGCTCTTTCGGTAATCTACTAATTAAAGCCACTTTGGCTTGATCGGCACGAGGCTTAACAAGTATCAGTGAAGAACTAATTAATTTATTTAAATCAAGATCTATACTATCTACTTTTAATTTATCGGCAGAAGCTTTAGAAAGATCTAAAATATCATTAATCATACTAAGCAAATGTTTACCAGCATCATTTATATCTTTAATATAATTTTTATTTTTTTCTGCATCTCTTTCCGACATAAGAATTTCCGAAAAGCCTATTATAGCATTAAGTGGTGTACGCAATTCATGACTAATATTAGCAAAAAACTTTGTATTTGAAGATCTGGTTTTTTCTACTTTTACTATTTGAGCTTTTAAATTTCTATTTGTTTCAAGCTGCTCCTCAATAACTTGTCTAGCATAGTTAGTGTTACTAATAATTATAGTGCAGAATATTATAAAAATAATGATAAAAGTTATAAAAACCTTTTGCTCAAGAGAGGTTATATTTTGCCACTGGCTGGTAATATTAGTGTTAATCTCAAATACTGCATCTATGGGAAAATCTAAATTATTATCTATAACAGGGATATAGCTAGTAACAAAGGAAGCTTCTTCCACTGTTAAATCACTTTCATTTTCTATTATTACCCTTGGTAATAATATATGACTTGTAATACCTTTAAAAGCGTCTCGAAGCGGAGCTTTTGAAGTAAAAGACTTTAAAAAAAATTTATCGATTTTTGCGGTAACTATCTCAACCAAACTATCATCTTTATAATTGTCTACACTATACATATGTAACATATTACTAGTGATGAATTTATTACCTTTAAGATCATAGAGAGAAATATTAATATTAAGATTGGTGAACCATTGAGCGGTAATCTTTGCAAAATTAATAAAATCTTGATCTTGTAATAATTTTAAATAATCGAATTTATGTAATTTACTGATTACGTTCTGATGAGTATTCCAAATATTATCAGTGTAAAGTTCTACAATTTTAGTATGTTCCAAAACCACTTGTTTTACTATCATTTCTTTTATCATAAAATAACGGTAAAACATCATATTTATGACAATATTAAGAAACAATATAATGAATGACAATCTTACTATATACTTATTATGGTTCATTACGACCTTTCTTTTCTTTTAAGAGCAAGTATTTTATGCTTGTATGGCTCTTAAAAAAGTCATTGATGTCATTCCTGCTTTTAGCTAGGCATGACATTACCCTTTCTCTTTACTTTCTTGTTTAACTTTCTCTTTTGTGTCCAGCTTCTTATTAATAATCAACCCTGTAATTACATCATAAGCACGAGCAAATTGATAATCTTTTTTGTATAATTCCGATAATTCATTCTCTTCTTGTTTATTATTTTTGGCTCTTGTTTCTTTTGTGCTATCTTTGTTTTTAGATGAATAATCTTTATTTTTTTCATTATCATTCTTTAAGTAATTTTTTAAAGAACTTTCTGAAAAACGCTTATCTATTTTTTTCACCTTAGGATATTCGACTTTTGCCGGCTCAATTAAAATATCAGGCTCTATTCCTTCTGCTTGAATAGAACGACCGCTTGGGGTGTAATATTTAGATATAGTGAGTTTTACGGCAGCCCTAGAATTAATTTGCGTTAAAGCCTGAACTGATCCTTTACCGAAAGACTTAGTGCCAAGTATTATTGCTCTTTTATGATCTTGCAAAGCTCCGGCAACTATTTCCGAGGCAGAGGCAGAATTACCGTTTATTAAAACTATCATAGGTACTTTGGGAGCTTTTAACGAAAACTCATTTGCTTTAGTTTCGCTATTACTTGATGTAGTTCTACCTTTTGTTGTTACAATTACACCGGAATCAATAAAATAATCACTAATGGCAATAGCTTGATCGAGTATACCACCGGCATTATTACGTAAATCTAGAATTATACCTTTAAGATCATCTTTACTTTCAGTTTTTAACTTCTTTACTGCTGCCTTCAGCTCAGAAATTGTTGACTCATTAAAAGTAGTTATACGTATATATGCAATATTATTTTTTTCTAAATGTGCTTTTATCGGCTTGATTTTTACTATTTCGCGAGTAAGCTCTAGCTCTTGCGGTTTTGCCTCTTCTTCCTTAATTATCAACAATTTAACCTTAGTACCCGGTGTACCACGCATTTCTTTTATAGCTTTATTAGGACCAAGCGTAGAGACTAACTCGTCATTCACGCCTACTATATAATCTCCGCCTTTAAGCCCTGCTTTGAAAGCCGGCAAATCGTCAATAGGCGATATTATCTTAATTGCTCCGCTATCATACATTATTTCAACACCGATTCCGCCGAATTCACCTTTTGTAAAAGTAAAAATATCTTCTAAATCCTCATCGGTATAATAGCTTGAATGAGGATCAAGTGAGTTTAACATACCGTTAATTGCTTCATCTATCATTTTTTGCCTATCGGGTACCTGTACATAATCCTTTTCGATACGTTCAAATACGTCTTGAAATTGCTTATAAGCCTCCTGATTTGATATTTTATTTTCAGGTTCTTTTTCTTCTTCTGCAAATGCACAAATAGAATTTATAATAAAAAATAGTGTTATAATTAAACGTAATAACATAATACTCCAAATATGTGTGTTTTTTGTCATCCCGTGACTTGATCGCAGGATCTTATATCACAGGCTATGTCCTGAGACCCCGTGGTCAAGCCACAGGGTGACATTGAGGACGCTCGCAATGACGATTAAATATCCAGCTCACTAATAATCTTATCCATTTTAACTAAAGCCTGTTCATAAATAAATTGAAATCTTTTTTCTGGCTTTTTACCCATTAAATCATCTACTATTTTATCGACATTTTGAAAATCTTCTAAAGTTACCTTTAAAAGCGATCTTTTTTCCGGATGCATAGTAGTTTCCTTTAATTGTGCAGGCATCATTTCACCCAGCCCCTTAAATCTACCTACTTCAATTTTAGCTTTACTAGCTTTTGATAATTTATCTGTTAACTTAGCTTTTTCCTCTTCATCACCTGCATAATAAGTTTTATTAGACTGCGTTAAACGATAAAGCGGAGGCTTAGCTAGATATAAATGCCCCTCTTCTACTAATTTCGGCATTCGTAAAAAAAAGAAAGTCATTAATAACGAAGCTATATGAGCACCGTCAACATCTGCATCAGTCATAATAATTATTTTTTCGTAACGCAAATTTTCTTTTTTATAATTCTTTAAACTACCGCAAGCAAGAGCTATTTCTAAATCTTGTATTGCTTGATTATTAACGATTTTCTCAAGCGTAGAACTCGCAACATTTAGAACTTTACCCCATAGCGGTAATACTGCTTGCGTTTCTCTATTACGTGCTTGTTTTGCAGAGCCTCCTGCCGAATCACCTTCTACAATAAATAATTCCGTCCCTTCAGGTGAAGTTCGTGTGCAATCAGCAAGTTTACCGGGTAAACGTAATTTTTGAGTGGCATTTTTACGGGAAATATTTTTTTCGTTTTTCTTACTTATTCTAAACTCGGCAATGCTAATTACATGCTCAAGTAAATTAGTAGCTAAAGCTTTATCGCTACTAAGAAAGTGGTCAAAATGATCTTTTATTATATTCTCAACCGGTTTACTTACACCGTTTGATACTAATTTTTCCTTAGTTTGTCCTTGAAAAGACGGCTCAGCTATAAAAATAGAAAGTACGACACTTGCGGTTTCTAAAATATCCTCAATAGTTATATTAGCAGCTTTTTTATTCCCTATCATTTCACCGTATGCTTTAAGCCCACGTAAAATAGCCGACTTAAGTCCTTGCTCATGTGTTCCTCCTTGAGGAGTCGGAACGGTATTACAGTATGATTGAATAAATGCCGAGCTATCGTTATTTTGCCAGCAGATTGCCCATTCAAGTTTTATCCCGTCTGACGTAGACTCTATATTGCCTGAAAAAATTTCCGGAATAATTAAATTATCTAAAGTTATTTTTGAACTTAAATAATCTTTTAAACCGTTTGGAAAATTTATTAATGCCTTTTTAGGTATATCTGACGGCACTTCTACTTCGCATTCCCATTCTATAGTAACACCGCGATATAAATAAGCTTTTGACCTTGCAAGCTCATAAATCTTTTTAGGATTAAAATGTAATTTTTCACTAAAAATTTCCGGATCAGGAGTGAAATTTATTGATGTACCTCTTAGCCTTTTAGATGCTTCTTCACATATTAAATCAGTTAACTTTTCTCCTTTAGAATAACTTTGGCTATATAATTTACCTTGTTTATAAACCTTTATTTCTAAATGTTTAGATAAAGCATTTACTACCGATAGTCCAACACCATGCAATCCGCCTGCAGTATGATAAACATTATTTGAGAATTTACCTCCTGAATGAAGAGTGGTTAAAATTACTTCTAAAGCTGATTTATCAGGAAATTTAGGATGATTATCAATAGGGATACCGCGACCGTTATCAAATATAGTAATACTATGATCCTGATGCATTTTTATCGTGATGATACTTGCAAAGCCGGCGACCGCTTCATCCATAGCATTATCCAACACCTCAGATACTAAATGATGCATAGCATTTGAATCAGTGCCGCCGATATACATCCCTGGTCTTTTACGAACAGGCTCAAGTCCCTCTAATACTTCAATATCTTTTGCACTATAGTTATTATCGACTAGCTTAATTTTTTTTTCTTTGTTAAAGCTGAATAAATCGCTCATATATTAGAGATTCAATTAATTATTTTCTTTCCTAAATTAAACTATTTAATATAGAAAAGCAATTCTGCTTTGAAAGAAATTATTTGAAAATTCTACGTCATTGCGAGGAAAAACTGTAAGTTTTGACGAAGCAATCTCAGGATTTTATACTATTTCATGAGATTGCCACACTCCTTGCAGTCGCTCGCAATGACGATAAAAATAATCTTATCAGTTATACCCCTTAGCTTTGATTAGCATGCAAGCTATGTTAGCGTTTCCTTGAGCTAATGCAATATCTAATGGATATTGGCACTCATCATTTAGAGTAGAAATTTTAATACCTCGTATGACCAAAAATTTTGCTAAATAGTAATTATCGTTATAAATAGCAGCAGTTAGTAATGTTTCACCTAATCTGCTCTTTTCTTGCAATATCGGATAAACGTCAAGTAACGCACGCAACCCCAAAAGATTGTTTCTATCAACTGCTCTAAAAGCATTATCTACTGCACTATAATAAGATAGGTTGGCATAAATATCTTTCTTTTTATTTATATCATTATCATATTTAATAAAACTCTCTACAACTTTTCTTCTTTCGGCATTTACTATCCATTCTTCTTTCTTTTGAAATAGCCCTATATATGCATACATATCCATCTGCTCTAAAGTCGCTTGCTCTGTTAGTTTACCAAGAACTATATCATCATCAGGTAAAAGTAACATTTGCGTTTCATCTTTAACAAATTTTGTTACCAACTCCGATGTTTCATTATTTACGTTATTATCTTGTTTTTGAATCGTGACATTTGGAGAGCTTATCGGCGGTGATTTCTCTTGATTATTCGTAGTTTGATTATTCTTAATTTGCTTCTCTAAAGGCTGAGGTTGATTCGGCTTCACTACAACAACGGGTATAAGCGGAGTATTCCAATCTTGTTTTTTTGGGACATTTGAAACAGCAATAAATGTCTCTTGCAAGTTATTTATTTCCGCCGAAGAATCGGTTGTAGGAACTACTTTAGGCGGAGTAGTAACGGGTGTATTTGGGCTAGTCGGTGTTATAGGCTGTGTAGACGGTTGATCTGTAGGCATTACCGGCGGTGCAGGTACATTACTAGGTACTACCGGAGTTTCTGCAGGAGGTACTGTTGTCGGCATAGTACTTGGTGTAGTATCTTGGGTTACCGGCGGGCTAACCACAGGCGGAGAAACAGCAGGCATATTAGGTATCGACGGTGGTGATATCGGTGCTACGCTTTCTTCCTCTTTATTAGCATCAGGAGGTGGATTAAGAGGAATAGGCTTATGCACAGGCGATAAATTGGTCGGTTTATATATTTGCACCGGTCGCTGCGGAGGCACTACATAACTTCCTGCTTGAGCCGGAGGCATCGATACTATCGGTCTCGGTACGTTAGGAGTTATAATATTAGAAGCTAAATTTGTATCATTATGCTCATTAGAAACAACTTCTTCCTCATGCATTTCATTACTTGTAGCACTAGGTAACTTTGCACTACCAATATCTATAAAAGGTTCAGATGTTTCCGATTCATTAGATTCTTGTTGTGTAACTTGTATATCCGGTGTGTTATCATGAGAAGCTAAATTTGTACTATTTTCATGCTCGGTATTTGTATGAACATCATTACTTGCAGCACTAGGCAATGTTGTACTACCAACATCTATAAAAGGTTCAGATGCCTCGTTTTCATTAGATTTATGAATGTCATGAGAAGCTAA
The DNA here is from genome assembly GCF_007989425.1 of Rickettsia asiatica. NCBI lineage: Bacteria > Pseudomonadati > Pseudomonadota > Alphaproteobacteria > Rickettsiales > Rickettsiaceae > Rickettsia > Rickettsia asiatica. Next base: position 347,320 of record NZ_AP019563.1, on the reverse strand, counting down.
ATTTACACTACTTTCATGTTCATTACTTGCGGTGGCACTAGGCAATGCTGTATTACCGACATCTATAAACGGCTCAGCTTGTTCATTTTCATTAGGCTCTTGGGAAGCGAGCTTTGGTTCTTCTTGATGGTCTGCTTTAGTTTGTTCATTTGCCTGTTTAGGGGGTATATCTTTCTTTTTTGTTTTACTAAAAAATTGCTTAAATTTATCAAAAAAAGAAATATCGGAACTAGCGCTAACATCCTTATCGTTAGTATCTACTTCAGCAGCCGGTAATGATGGCGGTAAGGGCGGAGGTGAAGCATAACTTTGCACTGCAACTAATAACAGATTGATAAAAAATAATATCTTACATAATTTATTTAACATATAATTCCTTATTTATCCTGTCATGCCGTGACTTGATCACGGCCTCCAGTCTTTTAAATTTTTTTCTGGATACCGTGGTCAAGCCACGGTATGACAATAATTCACTCTCCTACCTCTTACTATTCTGCACCAATTTCTTTATTTCAATCTCTACTAACTCTTTAACAAGTAAAGGTAGATTTTTGTCAAGCCAAGCTTTAAGTTCCGGTTTTAACATCTCAACGACTAATTCTTCAAGTGCATTTTTAGATGAAATATTATTATCCAGCTTTTTATCTTTAATAGTATCGGTAAAATTTTTAAAAATATCACCTACCTCTTCAGCAGATTTAGTTGATATTAACTTTTCTTCTTCATCTTGATTTACTATTTCCGTTAGCTCTAATATATCTTCATTTTCACTATCATTTTCGTGAATAGGATTTTTACGTTCGTTAATTATTCCTTTGATCGATTTTAATATGTCTTCTATAGACATATCTTGGTTCTTTTTATTTTCCTTACTCACGTTAGAAACCTATAAACATTTTCTTTTTAATAGTCTTAAACTCTTCTTCAGGACTAAAATATTTTACTTTAAGTTTTAAACTTTGAGCCGTTAGCTCGCCGGTTAACAATTTCATTTGATATGCCGCAAGTACTGAAGATTTATACGCATCCACACAAGTTATTTTTGCTTCGTATAATTTTTCTTCGGCAGTTAAAACATCTAACATTGTTTTAGACCCGACTATTTCCTCTTGCACAGTACCGTCATATGATATTTGAGCAGCATCCACTCCTTGATTAGCTGCAACAATACGAGATTTTGCTGCTTCAAATCCCTCCCACACACTTACAACCCCTGCTTGGGTCTGCTTTATCGTACTATCAAGCTGAACTGCACTATTTCTTGTTTGATTTTTAGCCGATCTGATTCTTGAATATTGAGCTCCTCCCTCAGGATAAATAGGAATATTTACCGAAAGAATAGTAGTATAGCTTTTATTATTTATAGCATTTATATCACCTTGTGGATTGTAGTGCGTTCTACCGGATTGCAGTTGCACGCTTACTTGCGGTAATAATTTCCCTTTTTCTGCCATTTCTAAGGCTTTAGCCGAAGTTACATTATGCCTTGCCGAATCAATATCAGGATTGAGCTTAATAGCTCTTCCTATTAACTCATCTAATGAAGCAGGTAACATTTTAGGTAACTCAGGCATAGTGATATTAGTCGGCTCTATTCCAAATACTCTAATAAAATTTGCTTTTTTTCCTTGAAAATCGGCATAAGCAGCTAGTTTATTCGTTTCTGCCGCTGCAAGCCCTGCTCTTGCGGTTGCTATATCTATTTCCGTTGCTTCTCCAAGTCTTAATTTCTCCTCAACGGTGTTAACTTGTTGTATGTTAGTGCGAACCCTACTTTCAGAAATATCATATTTCTCTTTGCTCTCAAAACAATCAAGATACGCAGTTATTAAATTTAATAATATTTTTTGTTCACCGGCATAATATGCACCTCGTGCGGCTCTAAATCCTGCTTCAGCAGCTTTAAGAGCCGCAACGCTAGAACCACCGTTAAATAGAGACTGTTGAATTGTTAATGCACCTTGATCGCTATCTGTTGCCCTTGGAGTAAGACCAAGTCTATCTGCATATTTTTTATTATATTTAGTCTTACTATTTTGTCTATTAATCTGCAATCCGGCACTAGGCATAAACCCTGAAAAAGCTTGTGGAAACTGCTCAATCGAGTCTAAAAACTTAATCCTAGCAGCTTTCAGCTCCTCATTATTCTTATATCCTTCAGTTAAAGCTTCCTGCAAATCAACAGCGACAACTGAACTAGTTAGTAATAATGTAACAATAAATATAGTTAATTTACGCATAAATTTTTTGAATAATTGATAATATGTTAGTTAAATTAGTTTAATCTTTCAAGAATATACCTATATCCCAATAAAACAATATAAATCTATTGTAGCAATGTTAGCACGTAATATAACAAAAATTAATCTCAAGGGCAATGATCACTATTTTACATTTTATTTTACGGTTATAAAGCTTTAAGATTAATTAACATTTGGTAACAAGATAATAAATTTTATGTCTATAATTGATTTTTCTAGTTTCAGCGGATTAAATAAAGAACAACAAGAAGAACTACAAAGACTTTTAATAAAATTAAATGGTTTTACAAAATCTTTGAAAATGAATGTAAAAGATTTAGAAGATCATTTATTTTATATTTTACAAAATTCTTTAAATGAATTATCTCACACTGAAAATATTGATATAGAGAAAATAGAAAAACTTTTTAATAGGACAATCCAAGAATCTCTAACTACTTTATCTGAAGCACTTGAGAAAGCATATCAAGAACAGTTAAAAACAAAAGATATCTTTTTATTTGACGGGATTATTGTAGAAAAATGTTTAAACGTTTTAGAACAAGTTTTAAAATTTCAGCAAGAATTAGATAAACTCTATCCTGGAGCTTCTAAAAAAATTATAGAATCATTAGAAAATATATTAGTCGGGGTCATATCAACTCAAATACCAATTCTTGGGATATTCCTTCAAACAAGCGGAATATTTGAGAAAATAAATAATCTTATTGACTCTGAAAAATTATTGCCAAAAATAACAAAATTGCATAATGATATAAAAGAAATAAGGGAAGAGGCTAAATCTAATGAGAAGCTTGAAAGCATCTATGAAAAAGCCAAGAAAGTTGCCGCAATTTCAGAAATATCAAAGGAACCACCTCGAAAAATTATTGAAATAGTAAATAAAAACCCTAATAACAAAGTTTCACTAGAGAATGTTGCAAAAGCTGCTAAAGCTATACCAAAAAGCAAAGATGAAGTAGAAGAAAAAATAGCAGAACTAAAAAGTAATCTTGAAAGTGCAATTCCGCAAGATATAACAAGATATAAATATTGACAAATTAAACTCTGTAAAGAATACTATTTCGGGTAATCTAAATGAAACTAAAACAGAATTATTAAAAGTATTAAATCCGGAAGCTTCTTTTGGCGAAAAGATAGAATCCTTATGTAAAGCCGCAGAAAAAGCTACGGAAATTGCAAGTGACATAAAAAAATAGTAGGAGTAATACCAGGAAGTAAAGAACTCGGAAATATTATAAGTCTAACAATAAAAACTAACTTATTACCGCCTCCGGTCTTAGCAGTTGCAAAGCTAGCTCCTGATATAGCTAACTTAGTTAATATAGGTAAAGGTTACGATGCTTTCTAAAACACAAAACTTAACTCAACAACAAGGAAGAGCAAAATAGTGTCTAATTCTAATACTCATATTTTAATTGCCATAGGTTGCTTAGTATTATTATTAATATTTTTAATTTATAAGGAAATAGCAGCACGTAAAAAAAATATATTACCTGCTGAAGGAGGTAATATTGACGATTCGCCAAATGTTGCCCTTAATAGTCAAAAACCGGAAAATAAAAAGCTGACATTACAAGAAAGAATAGAATTATCTTGGAAATTCCTTTATGACATCACGGAAATTATTTTAAATAAATTCTCTAAAGAAGATGTTATTCAAGTGAATAAATGCGGTCAAGTTTTATTTGAAAACGGTGTTAGATATGAACATGTAGTCGATCTTGCAATCCCTCAAGTCAAGTCTCATATTCAAGCAGTTGAACAAGAACAATCTAAAGGTAAAAAAACCTTAGGGGTATAACTCAAAAGTATGTCATTCCTGCGAAAGCGGGAATCCAAAAAATATATAAATCCAGAAGAATTTTTATTTTTTTCTGAAACTTTAAAGCAATTATCAAAAATACCTGTAATTTCTTGATTTTTAAAAGTTTTTTCTGGATTCCCGCGAGAGCGGGAATGACATTCATTTATAAAATTTCATGATTCCATAATTTCTCTAAAAACTGTTGCACCGGTATTATATCTATTTCTTGCGTACCCTAAATTACTTTTCTAAGATTTGATTCCAAACAAACAATATACCCTTTACTTAGTTGATGTTCTTCTATAAAAGATTTAATTCCTCGAAGTTCGCTATTATGTACATTTGATGATATTTTCACTTCGATCGGCACCGCTTTACCTCTAATAGTACTAACTATAAAATCAACTTCTAAACCTGTTTTGGTACGCCAGTAATTTATACGATAATCGAGATCGTTTAAACCTCTAAATAAGCTGTCAGTTCCGTAAATATATAATGTTCTAAAGCTTTTCCTGCTTCCGCCCTCTTACTTCATTAAATTGGTATTGTATGATATTATTTGCAACTCCGACATCAAAAAAATAAAATTTTGGAATAGACGATATAATTTCTCTATTAACTTTTTTAGTATAAGGATAAATTAAATATCCTACTAACGTGTCGACAAGTCTCTGATAATATTCCTTAACTGTTTTTGCGTCTATTCCGCAATCACAGGCATTAGAATAATTTAACAACTCACCGTGAGAAAAAAAGCGATGCTATCTATAAATCTACTGAAAGCTGCTATATTACGCACTAACCCTTCAACACGAATTTTATTTGTTAAGTAATCTTCTACATAGGCTTTTAAGAGTTTACGAGGATTATTACTAGTGAAATGTAGCGGGATTAAACCATTATTGAATATCTTAAGTAAATTAAAATCTTCTTTTATTTCGGGATATACTAAAGGATAAAAATTATATTTTATTGCTCTACCGCCTAATAAATTTGTTCCTGTTACTCTTAATTTTCTTGTACTTGAACCGCATAAAATAAAATAGCTGTCTGTATTTTCTATAAATCAGTGTATTTCATCAAGTAATGCCGGTACTTTTTGTATTTCATCTACTATAATCGGTAAAGTAAGCTTATCTTTCTCAAGTCCTAATATTTCTTCTCGAAAATTTGACGGCTGTTTTAAATATCTAATCTGTAAGTCGGTTTTTAATAAATCATAATATATAGAATTCGGATATAATTCTTTTAAATAAGTAGATTTCCCTGTTTTTCTTGCCCCCTATAAAAAAGCAGTTTGCTTTTTATCTAAGATTAATTTTATATATCTGTTAAACATTTTTTTATTACTATTTAGGAGTGTATTCCTAAATAGTAAGTTTTTTTAGGAATAAAGTCCAACAAAATTATATTATAAATATTGTTTTTTCGTCATTACAAGAAAGCATTGCTGCGTAGATCAGTTTTTCCGTCATTACGAGGAAATTGCATAGCAATTGACGAAGCAATCCAGTAAAAAATTCTGATTTACAGAATTTTTTTATTATTTTTTCTGGATTGCCATGCGATCAAAGATCACTCGCAATGACGATTTCTATAATTAGTTAACAACACCTAAATACTAATTTTTAAACAAAGCCGTTAACTTGATGCTCCCAGAGTTCCTTAAACTTACCCTTTTCCTTACGAACAAGTTCCTTAAAAGTACCGTCTCTTCTACGATTTTGCCTTTATCCATAACAATATCCTATCCATGTGTTTTATAGTAGATAATCTATGAGCTATAGCAATTATAGTTACATTATCAATATCAAGCATTGTATCAATAGATTTTTGTACCTCTTGCTCTGTATGGCTATCAAGGCTTGAAGTTGCTTCATCTAAAACCAAGATCGGAGCGTTTTTAAGAATAGCACGGGCAATTGCTATGCGTTGTCTCTGCCCGCCGCTTAGCTTTACTCCTCTCTCACCGACAATAGTATTATATTTTTCCGGTAAACTTTCGATAAATTCATGGATATTTGCAGCTTTGGTGGCATTTTCTATTTCCTTAGGCGATGCATTCTCTTTCACATACCCGATATTCTCACCTACTGAGCGATGAAAAAGCATAATATCTTGAGGAATTAATGATATCTGCTCCCGCGACTATCAGAAGAAGTATCGTAAATACTTTGGTTATCAATTATAATATCTCCGATTCCGGCTTTAAAGTTCTTCAACAATAATGCAATCAAAGTAGATTTACCGCCGCCTGAATGCCCCACAATACCCACTTTCTCACCGGCTTTTATATGCAAATTAAGATTGTTCAATACACTACTCTCTTCTTTATAAGCAAAAGATATATCTTTAAATACAATTTCCCCTTTAGAAATTTTTAATTCAGCGGCATTTTCTTTATCTATAGTATCTTGTGGGATTTTCATGATTGTAAAGGCGGAGCGAAACGCTGCCACATCTTCTAAAAAGTCTTTAATTCTCATAGTAGCATGCCAAGAATTTTCAGCAAATAAAAAAGTTAGGGACATAATAAAAGCGATATCACCGATACCGATCTCACCAAGATTACGCAAGTAAATTACATATACAAATACTCCTATCAAATATACCCAATATACTAAGTTCAATATTATAGAGATAATGAGATCATATTTATAATATCTAGTTGTTAAAATATTATGCACATTATGATAATAATCTTCTATTTTATTTAATTCTCTCTGTTTTGCTGCAAATGAAACAATAGTAAAGATATTTGTAATACAATCAGCTATGATACCAAATAAATTATACCAAGAATCTTGCTTATCCTGCTCCATTTTTGCAAGTTTGATAAAAAACCGTAATGCAAGCAGTAAATAAACAGCAGTAAAACCAACAATAATAATAAATATTTTAATATTAATATAGGCAAGAGTAACACCGGAAAATAATGTAATAAGTAGAGTTTGGCTTAATTTATACTCAATTGCTTGGTGCATTTTAGAATAATTATCACCTATGCCCCGTACTCTTCCAACTATAGAGCCGGAAGGGTTATTTTGAAAATAAGTGTATGGCAAATTAAAACAACGATGACATATTTTATTCATCATATCTTGAAAGATATAAGGCATGGCTTTAAGCTGTGCAAAATTGTGAGCACGCCAAGAGCCCCCCCGTCAAGTATAGCTTGTGCTGCTACAAACCATATTATCGGTTTATAACTTTGAGCAAATGTAATCTTTTCATTTTGGGTAAATAAATCAAGCAAAAGCTTCACAGCATAGTTATATAAAATAAGATGAAAACCACTTGCGATTGGAGCAATCATCATAATTAGATATAGATATTTATACGGCTTTATAACAGACCATAAAAAAGAAACAGGATGAGTTTTGATTTTCATAAGTTGAGAGAATATTGGTCACATTTAGGTTCTATAAAGAATGCCCAGATCTAACCTATATGCTGTAAGGTACTTTTATATCAAAAGCATTAACAGGGAAATCTTTAGTATTTCTTGTGATTAATATGCTATTGGTAAACCTTGCAGTAGCCCATATTATAGCATCAGATAGTTTAATTTTATTTTCTTTACGAAGGATTACTGCATCTCGGCAATTTCTTCATTCAGGTTAATTATAAAAAAGTTTTTAAAAAAATGTAACTAGCTAAAGCTTGCTTAATAATTTTATCTATTGATACTTTTTTTTCTTGGATAATTGATCTAGAATTTTAACTTGCGAATCAGCTATATTAATAATAGTTCTCACATAAGCTCCTTGGGATTTTTCCTAACTGGGATATCATATCCCTATGATACATATTATAAATGTCTTATATCACATTTTAGATTTAAAATCTACCGGTAGTTATTTAGCACATTGGCATTGCCTAAAAATGGTTGATATCGTCATTGCGAGCGACTGCAAGAAGCGTGGCAATCTAGCAAAAATAATAAAAAATTCTGTAAATCAGAATTTTTAACTAGATTGCTTCGTCAATTATTACATAATTTCCTCGCAATGATGTTAAATCTTTATACATTTTTTCTTAAAGACACCTACTATTCTCTTCCTTAATTAATGTTATCAACTGTTCGATCGATAATACTTCCTGGTCAGTAGTTCCAAGTCTTCTAATCGTTACTTGTTTATTTTCTTGCTCTTGTTTACCGATTACAGCAATCATTGGTATTTTTTGATTAGAAAACTCACGAATTTTATAGTTAATTTTATCAGGTGAGATATTAATATCCGTTCTTACGCCATTATCAACTAAAGCTTTTTGTACTTCTAAAGCATAATCGTTTAAATCACTGGTAATGGTCGCCACGGCGACCTGTATAGGAGCAAGCCAAAGAGGAAAACGCCCGGCATATTCTTCGATCAATATACCGATAAAACGCTCAAGCGAACCTAGTATTGCTCTATGCAGCATTACAGGTCTTTTTTTCTCACCGCTTGCTGCGATATAGCTAGCATCGAGTCGCTCCGGCAATACAAAATCCATCTGAAGTGTACCGCATTGCCACTGCCGTCTTATCGCATCGGTTAAAACAAACTCCAGTTTCGGTCCGTAAAATGCTCCCTCGCCTGGGTTTAGCGTATAAGTAAAACCTGCTTTTTCTACTGCTTCTTTTAAAGCATTCTCAGCCTTATCCCAAACTTCATCACTTCCTGCTCTGATTTCAGGACGATCAGAAAATTTTACCTTTATATCGGTAAAACCGAAATCCTTATAAACTTCCGTAAGTAGCTTACAGAAACTAACCGTTTCATCGGTAATTTGTTCCTCCACACAAAATATATGTGCATCGTCTTGCACTAAACTCCGTACTCTCATTAAACCGTGCAATGCACCGGACGCCTCATTACGGTGACACAAACCAAACTCCGACATACGAAGAGGCAAATCACGATAGCTCTTGATACCTTGTTTGAATATCTGCACGTGGCAAGGGCAATTCATCGGCTTTAAAGCTAATGTCTTGTCATCTGTTTCTAACGCAAACATATCATCACGAAATTTTTCCCAGTGTCCTGAAGCCTCCCAAAGGCTTTTATCCACCAAAACAGGAGTTTTAACTTCAATATAACCGTTTTTACGAATCTTTTTCCTAATATATTGCTCGATAGTATTATATATACTCCAGCCCTTATCATGCCAAAATACCATTCCTTGAGCTTCTTCTTGGAAGTGGAATAAATCAAGCTCACGCCCAAGTTTTCTATGATCACGCTTTTCGGCTTCTTCAAGCATAAAAAGGTAATTATCTAGTTGCTCTTTCGTAGCCCACGCCGTGCCGTATATACGCTGCAACATCTCATTACGACTATCACCTCGCCAATAAGCTCCTGCAACTTTCATCAACTTAAAATGCTTAACAAACCCTGTAGAGGGAGCATGCGGACCTCGGCATAGATCAATAAAATTACCTTGCCTGTATAAAGTAATGGGCTCACCTGCCGGAATTGAAGCAATAATTTCGGCTTTATAATGCTCTCCTATCGATTTAAAAAACTCTACGGCTTTATCCCTATCCCATAGCTCTCTAGTAATTTGTTCGTTTCGCTTGACTATTTCATGCATTCTTGCTTCTATCATCGCCACATCATCCGGCGTAAATGGCGTATCCTTAGCAAAATCGTAAAAGAAACCGTTTTCAATTGCAGGACCAATAGTTACCTGAATATCAGGGAATAATTCTTTAGCAGCTTCAGCTATAATATGAGCTGCATCATGTCTGATGATCTCAAGACATTCAGGATCTTTTGCAGTTAAAATACGAAGCTTACAATTATTTTCAATTACAGTACTTAAGTCTTTAAACTCACCGTTTATTTCAGCAATCATTGCTTGTTTTGCAAGTGACATTGAAATTGCATTTGCTACTTCATAGGCGGTAATGTTTTTTTCAAATTGTCTTACACTACCGTCAGGAAAAGATATATTTATCATTTTTTATTCCAACTTATTTTTTCTAGGTTTCTACTTTACACGTTGTCGGTATGGTTCTTGAAAAATTCGCTGTCATAACATGGCTTGACCACGGTATCCTGTCTTTTTTATTTTTTTGGATCCCGAAATCAAATCGGCTTTATTGCATGGATTGAAAAACCCACTCGATGTCATCCCCGCATAGGCGGGGATCTAGAAAAATAACTTCAATATTGATATAGAAGTTACATATTTGATAAAATAAACATATAAAAAACTTGTTTTTTTATATGTTTTACTGGATTCCCGCTTCTAGCTAGGAATGACATAAAACGATCCACACAACAACGCCGATCAAGTTAGCTAGGATGACAATTTCTCGAACTGAACAATACTTTAAATTATTTACCGACAACTTGTTTTCTTTCTTGATCTATCATAGCCATGGCATTCATAAATTCTAATACTCTTGCATCACTAAAGATCTGATCAATAGCTTTATCGTTAAAGGTTAGTCCGGCATCTTTACTTTTTACATCAACTACTAAAGATTCACCGTCTTTTAATTCAGAATTTTTACTAAAAGCTTCTATTGCTCCAAAACCGTATTGCTTTATTACTGAAGATTGTTTTCCTAGATTTAAAGCAAATTCCTTAGAATCTTCTATTTTGTTAAGTACCGGTATAATAGCATTATTAGTATAATTCACAAAATTATTTATAATCGCACTCGGATCCGATAATTTTATTATGCTTTCTAGATTTATAGGATTCTCTAAATTAGGCATATCAATATCAATAGCAAAATTAAAATCATCCATTACAAGATTAGTTTTACCGGATAATTTTTTTTCTTCGGGATCAAACTCACCTTTTAAATTAAATTTGGAATTATTTATTTTTGCAAAAATACCCATTACTTTTTCCCCGTCTTCTTGAGTAATAGGGCTAGTTAGTTTAAACATTTTGTCTAACTCGGCTCTTTTGTTTAAACCATTACTAAAGTAACGTCCTAAAGCTTCAACTGCCGTTTTTTGGTATATTTCGGAAGGTTCTTTAGTAGATTTAATATTTAAAGCAAAATCAAAAATTTTATCTTTTTCTATATTTAATTTGTATAAATTACTTTCTATTTTTCCTTTTCTTTCAAAATCGCAAGCAAATAAAAATGGCTTACCTTTTACTAATTCTCCTAATATCTGCATAAAAATAACAGCATGCATATTTTTATCTTGTTTTTGATCTAGAGAAAAATTTTGAATTAATAATTTTCCAAGAGCTAATAGCTCATCACTATATTTAAGCTTTAATTGGCTATTATAAGTAGTTGGCACATTTAACGCATCCAACTGTGCTACATCATATTCAAATGAGTCAAAATTAGCTTCCTCTCCTATTTTATCTCTTAAAAATTTAAAAACTTTATCAGATAAATTTTTACTATAGTTTTCAGAAGTAAAAGAAATGGTGCTTTTTCCATCCACAGTTAATACATTAAGATTATCTGATGTTTTAGTATTAGTAATTACAGAATTACTAATATCACTCTCTGCTAATTTTTCTGCATCTAGAGAACTATAAAGAGTTGATTTATTGTCACTTAAGCTTAATTTCCAATAATCAGGCTCTCTATTAAACAAAGATTTTCTAAACCAAATTGTTGTATGATGATCAGGTGAGTAAAAAATATTTTTTTCATCTTGAGCGGTAGTAATTTTTATATTATTTCCGTAAGAATCAATTTTTGTAATATTTAAACACGGTATATGCCTAATAACTATTTCATCAAAATAAAAATCTATAGGTTTTAACATTACTTTATTTAAAGTAACACTAAATCCATATTTATTAACTTTTATTGCATCATAAGTTATATATTCTTCATATTTATCAAGAATAGAGATAATATTCTCTTTACTTTGATGTTCAAATTTATAGGCAGCATATCCCCATCCTACTAAGATTAGAGCCATAAAGCTTATTATAATAAATCGTATTTTCATCTTTTCTACTGTAAAAAATTATTAAAAACTAAAAATTCTCTTATATTATTCCTGCGAAAGCGGGAATCTAGTTACCTTGATGTGTCATCCTAGCTAACTTGATCGCGGGATCTCAGGACACAGTCTGTGATACAAGATCCCGTGGTCAAGCCACGGGATTGACATCGGAGCGTTTTTGTCAAGTCCAAAATAGCATATATCGCTTAAAAAATATATTTATTTTTCTTTTAAACGATCAGCTATTAGCTGGTATGATTCAAAAACCTTATTTGGTTCTTTTGCAAGCAATTCAAATCCTAATTTTTCATTACTGTTAATATGCCATAATCTACAATTATCCGGACTAATTTCATCAGTTAACATAATGATAGATTCTTCACCGTTAAACACACGCCCAAATTCTAATTTACACTCAACAAGCCGAATCCCGACACCGATAAATAAGCCGCTTAGAAAATCATATATACGCAAAGCCTGCTCTTTTACCGCTTTAATTTCATCCCTAGTTAACCAGCCGAAATTTAATATTTGATACTCATTAACTATCGGATATTTAAATTCACGACTTCGGACCTTAAAATCAATGATCGGTTTATCAAATACATACCCTTCATCCATTCCGAATTCTTTTACAAATCTACCGCACGCTACCGATGATATTATTACTTGTATCGGGAAAACTTCGACATATTGAATTAATTGCTCCCTCATATTTATTTTTTCGATAAAATGATTTTCAATGCCGATCATTTCCAGTTTATCCATTAGAAAGGAAGAAATATTATTATTAAGTACTCCTTTACCTGATATATCAACAGTCTCGCCGGTTTCTAAAATAGCCTTATCGGAAAAAGCCATTATAAGTAAAAAATCTTCTTCGGCGGAATATAAAATTTTACTTGAACCTTCATATAATTTTTTTTTCATTTATTTGTCTCAAAATTCATTTAAGTATTCTGTGTCATCCCGTGGCTTGACCACGGGATCTTTTATCATAGGCTCTATCCTGAGATCCCGCTACAAGCTCGCGGGAATGACATTAAAACCCCTGAAGATCATTCGGACCGATAATTGCCGACGTAGTAGTACCGCTAAATATTTTATTTGCCGTATTAATAATATCATCAGCTTTTATACTCATGATAATTTCCATAATCTCTTCAGGAGCAATATATTTACCGAAAACAGAATAATTTTTACCTATTTCTTCTGACTTATAGGTATTTTTCTCTTGAGCCATTTGTAAATTACTACGAAGTTGTGTTTTAGCTCTCATAATCTCTTTTGTGCTTACTTTTTCAGTCATTTTTATTATTTCATTTTTAATCTCTCTATATAATAATTCTAACTTGTCATGTGCAGTGGATGCATAAATTGTAAACACTCCACTATCAAAATAAGCACTATTATAACTACCTACTGCATATGCTAAACCTAATTTCTCGCGAATATTTTGGAATAAACGCGATGACATACCGCCGCCGAATATTATAGAAAGTAGATGGGTTTGGTAAAGCTTTTCTAAATTAATATATGATGTACCTTCAAACCCTAGCACTAAACTAGTTTGCTCTAACTCCTTATTAATAAAGCCGCTTCCGCCTATATATTTTGCCGGAATAAAGCTACTTTTTACTCCTTGCTTCAAAGAAGAAAATAACTGTTCCGCTATAATTACTATTTTATCATGATCAATATTACCGGCAATTGATAAATAGAGATTTTCGGCATTATAATGTTTACCTATAAAATTAAAAAAATGTTCTTTCGTAAAAGTTGCAAGGGTTTTAGCAGTACCTAAGATCGACTTACCTAATGGTTGATCTCTATAAACTTTATTATAAAATTTCTCATATACTAGGTCATCCGGATTATCCTGATGATGAGCAATTTCCTGCATGATCACCTGATATTCCTTAGCTATTTCTTCGTCAGCAAAAATAGAATTTTGAATTATATCGGCAAGTATATTAAGTGCTTTATCACAATTTTCAGACAAGACTCGTGCATAATATACCGTATTCTCATGACCGGTATAGGCATTAAAATGTCCGCCTATAGAGTCAAACTCTTCCGCTATCTGTTTTGCCGTTCTAGTTTTTGTACCTTTAAAAGCCATATGCTCAAGAAAGTGAGATATGCCTTCCTCTTCTGCATTTTCATAACGTGCTCCAACTTTAGCAATTAAATTTATTGCTACCGAATTAACATAAGGCATATTATATGTTAAAATTGTCAAACCGTTTTTTAATTTACTAACGTTAAAATTTTCTTTCATAATTTATTTTTATTTTCTAAATCGTCATTCCGAGGAGATGCATAGCATCGACGTGGCAATCTCAGGAATTTTATATTACTTCATGAGATTGCCATGCTCCTTATAGTCGCTCGCAATGACGTTTTTTGATTTAAGCGATGACTCTCTTAACTTCGCAAGCCTTAGAAACCTTGCAAAAGCAAAAATCATTGAATCTACAAAACCGTCAAAACCGAATATAAAATATCGTCTGATAAAAAATGCTTTAAAAAACCACCATAACATTTCAAATGCTATTCGGATATTTGAAACTTTTTTATCTTGCATCATTAAATCTTTTGCTTGCTCGCTAGAATAAAAATTTGCTTTAGTTACCAACTGCTCAATTGAAGTACCCGAATAATGATAAGCAGCCTCATTTAATAGATAAATTTTACCTTCAAAATCAACATCTTTATTAAATATCACCGAATCATGAGTAGTACTATTTACGGTATTTGCAAAGCTTGCAAATTTTTTATTATACAACCGAGTACATTTATTAAATGGAGCAAACATTCGTGGCTTTTGGTCATTACGATGTATTATTAACAGCTTTATTTGATAAGCTAGATATTGATCTTGATTCTTAGATGCAAAAATATACTCTATTTCATCTTGTAAATCTTTAGACAACTCCTCATCGGCATCAATATTAAGAACCCAATCATTTACGCAAAGGCTTTCGGCAAAAGATTTCTGCCCTATATAACCAAGCCAAGACTTTACTATTACCTTTGCTCCTAATTTTTCAGCTATACTAACTGTATCATCAGTACTTTCACTATCTACTACTATCACCTCATCGACAATATTTTTTACGCTATTTATAGCTCTTGTTATTCTTGCCGCTTCATTTTTGGTAATAATAAATGCTGAGATTTTTTCAGTTAATGACTTATTCATAATATATCCGCATATGAAGCATTTTTATAATGAAACAATTATCATTCTAATTTATCGCTACATTTTTCTATCGGTTCTGCTCGTCCTTCAATTATGGATTTATACATATTAAGAATAGATAATAAATATAAGGTCTCATTCATATTACGATAATCTTCTTCTGAAATCATAACTATTTTTTCTCTTATCTTTAAGTTATATTTATTATACGTAAATATTAGCTTTGTTGCATGGATCAATTTTTTCGTCATTGCGAGGAAAATTACGAAGTAATTGACGAAGCAATCCAGTAAAAAATGCTATAAGCTAGCATTTTTTTAATTTTTTTGCTGGATTACCACGCTCCTTGCAGTCGCTCACAATGACGATGACGATTTTAATTACTTCTTTACCCTATCATCCTCAACACTAACTTAACTACATAAGTTAAAAGTAATGTGGATAATAATCCGCTAAGCCATAGAATAATAAACCATTGCCACCCTTTTAGACAAGAGGTGATTTTTTTAATATATCGGATGATGAGATGATTTGCCACGGAATATATAATAACAATAGAATATGTAGCCAAGTATGACAGGTAGAAATATCCCAGCCCCTATCAACAGTAAAGACTGTGACTCCGGTGCTGCTGCTGCGGTTTCAAGCGTAACTTTATAAGGAACGATATATGGCCATATACTTATCGCAAGCCCTAAATATCCTAATAAAAATAACAAGATCGTATAAATAAATGGCTTTACTTCTTTTTTCTGCTTAACGGCTTTAATTAACTTGATAAATATTAAAGCCGTTACAATAGGTACAATCGATAAATAGTAAATATTAGGTACACTAAACCAACGATGATTTATGTGGTTATTTAAGAAAGGAACCCATAAGCTTACAAGCCCCATAAAAAGTGCAACGTAAAATAAAATATATAAAGCAGATTTATAAGCCCAATCTTGTGTTTTCTTTTCTGTTTTCAGAATAAGCCAAGTAGCACCCAAGAGTGCATAACCGAATATTAATGCTATCCCCGTCATAATGGAAAAGGGAGTAAGAAAATCAAAGCTCCTCCCTGCAAATTCTCGTCCTTCTATCTCTATTCCTTGGACAAACGTACCAAGCATTAAACCTTGACAAAAAACAGCAAGCATAGAACCGAAATGAAAAGCGTAGTCCCAAATATAACGATGACCTATATGAGCCTTAAAACGGAATTCAAAAGCTACACCGCGAAATATTAGACCGAGTAACATCAATGTAATAGGAATATATAAAGCCGGTATTAATAGTGAATATGCCAGCGGGAAAGCTGCAAATAAACCACCGCCGCCAAGTACTAACCAAGTTTCGTTACCGTCCCAAAAAGGAGCAATAGAATTAATCATTTTATGACGGCAATCATCAGTAGGTGCAAACGGAAATAAGATCCCTACTCCTAAATCAAAACCGTCTAATAAAACATATAAACAAATAGCGGTAGCTATAAGCCCACCCCAAACAAGCGGTAAATCTATATAAGGTGCAAAATTTAACATAAGCTTATTACTTTTCTAATAATGGGTTATTCAAACCGATCTCTCCGTACATTTCTTTATTATCTATCGCTTCTATACCTTTCTTTATCAAATGCATTATATAATATATACCCGCTCTGAAAATGATCACATACACTACTACAAAAGCAATTAGAGAAATAAATACATATTTGCCAAGTACCGGTGATACCGTATCTACGGTTTTTAAAATATTATACACTATATAAGGTTGTCTACCTACCTCGGTTACAAACCAACCGGCAAGTACTGCAATAAAACCTGAAGGTGACATTAATATATACCAATATTGAAACCAATGCGTAGTATATAATCTTTTCTTCAAGTAAAGATATAAGCCGGCTACACCTGTAAATACCATTAAGAAACCGATGCCTACCATAATACGGAAGCTAAAAAATACCACAGCAACCGGTGGACGCTCTTCTTTTGTCCATTCTTTTAATCCTTTCACTTCACCGTCTAAGTTATGCGTTAAGATTAAACTACTAGCATAAGGTATTTCTATAGCATATTTTGTTTTTTCTTCTTCCCCGTCAGGAAAGCCGATAAGATTAAAGGCCGCTCCTTTTTCCGTATTCCAAATACCTTCCATAGCCGAAACTTTAACCGGCTGATATTTAAGAGTATTTAAACCATGCAGATCACCGATAAATATTTGAATAGGTGCAACGATTAACGCCATTAACACCGCCATAAAAAGCATAATTTTAGCATGCTCTTTATAACGATTATTTAGTAAATAAAAGCTACCTACACCACCAATAACAAAAGAAGTAGTTAAATAAGCCGCTGTAATCATATGGAAAAAGCGATATGGGAAAGAAGGGTTAAAGATAATTTCTAGCCAATTTAAAGGATAAAAGAATCCTTCGCCTCGCAGTTCAAAACCAGCAGGCGTATGCATCCAGCTACTAGCTGCAAGTATCCAAAAAGCTGAGATTACAGTACCAATGGCAACTATTAACGTAGAAATAAAATGTACTTTTTTACTGACTTTATTAAAGCCGAATAACATTATACCTAAAAAAGAAGATTCGAGGAAAAAGGCAGTAAATACTTCAAAACCGAGAAGCGGACCAAGGACATTTCCAACCTTATCTGAAAAATTCGACCAGTTAGTCCCGAATTGATAAGACATTACAACGCCTGAAACTACTCCCATACCGAAAGTAACGGCAAAAATCTTCACCCAAAATTTGTATATTTCTTGATAAACCGGCTTTTTTGTTTTTAACCATAACCCTTCAATTACCGCTAAAAAGCTTGCAAGCCCTATAGTAAAAGCAGGAAATATTATATGAAAACTTATGGTAAAAGCAAACTGAATCCTCGATAATAATACTTGATCAAATTCCATATTTAAGCTGCTGTTTTAAGATAATAAGCTTTTTGACAATAACAATATATACTCCAAGCGTAATGAAGAGTAGACGAAGTTTAATTTGGACAAGAGTAATCGGTCTATAAGACGAGGAGCGGAACGTATACTTAATACGTGAGTACCACAGTACTTATAGGACGACTTAGCCCATTTTTCAAATTAAACGAGTATACAGTATTTGATTTAATCATCCACCTTTGCTATTATTAAATTCTATCTGATTAGTTTTAACAAATTTTCCTTTTTCGGAGTTCCAATTATAATGAACATTTACTATTCTTACTTCTGTAATATTAATATCACCATTGGGCAATTGCGTTACATCATACCCTTTTTGGATAGAATCTGTAATTAATAAACTTGCTTGACAAATATATTTTACATCAAAGAACGGAGAATCATCTTCCTTAGACTTTTCTTGTTCTTCTAAAAAATTATTAGATAATTCTTTTTCTTGCATTTCTAATGATTTTGAAGTTATTTTCTGAATTTTGTAGCATTATTTAGGGTAAGAAGCAAGGCTTGTTTATTATTTTTCCATAGTATTTAATATTTTTAGGTATATTTTTGCAAAATAATTAAATTAAAATATGCTCCAAAATAACACGAAAATATATTATTTTAAAATCGAGGTACATTACCGTGATAAAATACCCTACTTTATCTAAATCAACATTTAGCTTAGGTATTTATTTTTTAAAATTCGATAAAGTTAAAATTACTTTATTGACTGTAATTTGTATTTTACTCGGTATGATTCCGGCAATTGATAGTATATTACTTCAGAAAATCATTGATCTAATTGAATCTTGCAGCGATGAGAATGCTAATAATCTTTTATCTCCCATGATTTACTGGGCAGTATTTTATGCTCTTTGGTGGGAGAGTATTAATATAGCATATCGTTCATATGATTATCTATATCTAAAAACTATGCCCGTAATAAAAGGAAAAATACTAAATGAACTTTATAATTATACCCAATATCATAGCCATAAATTCTTTCAGGATAATCTAGCAGGACATATTAGCAATCGTATTACTGAAACCGCAAGATCGTTTGAGATGATCATTTCGATATTCGGCGAAAAAATTCTTCGTAAACTAGCAATTATTGTATTTGCATTAATTGCTTTATATTCGGTACATTACGTTTTTGCTACGATATTTATTTTATGGATTACGGTTTTTTTAGGGCTTAATGTTCTTTTTTCGGATAAAATCAATAAATACTCATTAAATTATGCTAGAAGCCAATCTTTTGTTGCTGGTAGTATCGTAGATGCAATTAGCAACATTAATGCGGTTAGAATGTTTACAGCCCATAAATTTGAACGTCAACATCTAGAAACAAGAGTAGAAAATGCCGTAGCTGATGAGCAGACTATGCAATTCTTTATGTTCAAATTGCGTTATGCTCTTGGGACTTCTTGTTCAATAATGATTTTTATAATGATCTATTATTTATCTAGACTTCGTAGTGAATTATCTATAAGCATAGGTGATTGCGTATTAGTTCTAACATTATGTATAAATGTAGCAGACGATATTTGGGATTTAACGCAAGAAATCGGTGATATGTTCGAACAGGTCGGAGCATTTAATCAAGGCTTATCCCTAATGGCACCACATATTATAACTGATATTGAAAATGCTACTCCTTTAGATATCAAAGAAGGTGTTATTGAATTTAGAAATGTTACGTTTAATTATCATCATAATAACAATCTATTTTATAATAAATCGGTATTAATACCGAGTAAACAAAAAGTAGGGCTAGTCGGATTTTCCGGTTCAGGGAAAACCACTTTTATTAGTTTACTCACTAGGTTACATGATATAGAAGAAGGGATGATTTTAATAGATAATCAAAATATTAAAAACGTAACTCAAGATTCTCTAAGAAAAGCTATTAGCCTTATACCACAAGAACCGGTACTTTTCCATCGTACTATTTTGGAAAATATCAGATACGGAAAAAAAGAAGCTACTCTTGAGGAAGTTATAGAAGCAGCAAAATCTGCACATATCCACGATGTTATCGATAATTTACCGGACGGTTACGATACTATGTGCGGTGAACGGGGGAATAACTTATCAGGCGGTCAGCGTCAAAGAATTATTATAGCAAGAGCTATCTTAAAAAATGCTCCTATTTTAATTCTCGATGAAGCAACAAGTAGTTTAGATAGCGAAACGGAAAGCCTAATTCAAGAGTCAATGGATTATTTAATGCAAAATAAAACCGTGATAGTTATTGCTCATAGATTATCTACTTTACTCAATATGGACAGAATTTTAGTTTTTGAAAAAGGTAGTATAATCGATGATAGTAGCCACGCAGAATTACTAAAAAATAGTAAGCTATATCAAAAATTATGGAACTCACAAGTTAAAGGGTTGATAGTGTGAGGATGTGTTATCTATCGTCATAAGCTACGGAAATTGCGGTGTTGTTGCATGGATATCAAATCGTCATTGCGAGGAGCGGAGCGACGTGGCAATCTTGTCAAGTATCCTGGAGCTTGCTTTGTCAATTACTTCGTAATTTGCCTCGCAATGACGGAAAATTGAACCATACAACAAGCTCGACAGTACCAGCCTCAACCTTTAAACTAAGTCAGTATGAGCCTCTGCTTCTCCTGCTACTTCAATATAAATCTCTTTCTCTTTCAGCCAATTTATTACAGTATTATATTTTATCTTCTCATCAAATGTTATCTCACCTTCAACGTTACCTTTAATAATATCTCCAATTTTTAAAAGGCATAAAAACTTCAAAGACGGTGCCAATTTAGCTATCTTTGCTCTTAATTCTATTAATGGTTGTTTTTAAAATCATCTGAATCCAAATTCACTTGTTTTGAAAATGTATTTAGCTCTAATAGGCTTTTAATATACTCATCCTTAGAAACAGCTTTTATAACCGGCAATATGTCTGCTTTCCATTGAACAAATCCAGCTAAATCTTTCTTGTCAATAGCCCCTATTGCCTTGTAATCATTCTTACGAAATGCGGATTCTAATTTTAAAAGAGCTTTCAAAGGTTCATAAATTACTTCCATGTCACGGATCATTTGACCGTTAGAATACAGTACATCCGGATTAGCACCGTATTGTAAAAATACTTTTATCATATCTATTTTATTTTGCTTATCCTTAGGCCCCTCAGCCAAATAACTTCTACCTAAATATGTTAACTGTTCAAATATGGTCTTTTCATTATCCATATTTATAACTTCCATATTAGCACCATAAGCAAGCAATTTAGTTACCATAGCTATATCTTTGTATCTGAAGGTAGCTATTCTAAACAAGAGAAAATTTTCCTTCCCATGTAATTAGGATCAGCTCCATTTTCAAGTAGAAATTCTACCATATCCAGATGCCTGGCTTCTATAGCATTATATAAGGGGATCATACCAAAATCATCGGCAAATTTTATATTTGCTCCTTTTTTAATTAAAAGCCTAGCTATCTCTTTCTGATTATTAATACACGCAAAATATAAAAGACTTCCAGCAGCAGCATCCGATATATACGCTACTTTATTTGGATCAATACTTAAAGCTGTTAACAAAGTATCAACTAAATCGTAATCACCTTGTTGAATTGCTTTAGCTGTAAAATCTCTAGGATTTCTTGCTATTTTAGCTATATTGGTGTATGCCCCATAGTGCACACTATCAACATCTTTATTTGGATCTTCAATAAAAGCGGTGAATTCTTTGACAAAACTTTCTCTAAAAAATTCATGCCTTTTTACTCTACTTTTATCTTCTTCAGATATTGAATTATTGTTTAATCTTATTAAAGCATCGGAATAATCATCTATATTATCAAAACCCATTTCTTCTCTTGCTTCATACCGTTTTATGTGCTTATAAAAACCAGAAATAGGATCTGCTCCTTTTTCAAGTAAAAGCTTAACCATTTCTTTATTCTTCGTATAGAAAGCAACTTCCAAAAAGGTTTTAACTTCATATTTATTAAATTCCGTATTTGGATCAACTCCTAAACTTGTTAATAAAGCTTCCACTAAATTAGTATCGTTTTTCGTGATTGCATTACATATAGCAGTACGGATCCTTTACTATTATTATATGCTATTCTACAAGCTGCCTTAAGTGGATTACTACTATAATCTAGACTATTAATTAAGTATTTTACTTCTTTGACAAAATTTTCTCTCAAAAATTGATATCTTTTTATTTCATCTATATTATTAAATCCCATAGTTTGCTGTTCTTCTATATCTTTACCGCTTAATATCTCATAAAATTTATTCCTAATTATATCATCAGTTATTTCTATTTGTTCTGCCTGTTTCTTCATAATTTTCCCCTTTGTTAATCAATTAATAATATTTTTATATTATATAGAAAAATATTGATTAGTCAATAGATAATTAATTTATTAATTACTTATTAATAAATAAAATCTTATATTAAATATCGTAATATGCTGTTATAATCGCTTTTTTAGCTACTGGTGTTCTAATAATGAAACTCTCTGATTTTGACTTTGACTTGCCAAGTGAACTTATTGCACAATATCCATCTAGTAAACGTGACCGATCGGATTTACTAATTGCTGCTACGCCGCCTATTAAAACTAAATTCTATAACATAATAGATTACTTAAAAGAAGGTGATTTATTAGTCTTTAATAATAGCAAAGTGATTAAAGCAAAGTTACATTTGGGGAGAAATATTACTATCAACTTAAATAAAAAATTATCAGATATAGTCAATTCAGTTGGATTTGCATACAAGGAGCAAGGAGCGAAGCCTATAACTAATAGGAGAGCGACAAGTGACATAGTAGGCGAGTCCAAATCAATTGACTATAATAGTTGGTCGGCTTTTGCAAAACCAGCTCGTAAACTTAATATAGGCGATGAATTTTATTTTGATAATCATAAGGTAATCATTACCAAAAAATTTGCAATGGGCGAGATTAACATAAAATTTGAACTTGATAATATTTCGGTATTTGAATTTTTGGACAAATACGGTGAGATGCCGCTGCCGGTTTATATTAGGAGATCATTTAAACGTCATTGCGAGGAAGGACGCAGTCCTGACGCGGCAATCTCGTTACAAGATCCTGAGATTGCCATGGCATCCCAAATAATGCCTCGCAATGACGATAAACTAGACCCTCTACGCTATCAAACTGTCTATAGTCAAATAGAAGGATCGGTTGCAGCACCAACAGCAGGCTTGCATTTTACAAAGGATATAATTGATAAGCTTAAGGCAAAAAATATACAAACCACATTTTTAACATTACATGTGGGAGCAGGAACTTTTTTACCTGTAAAAACCGAAAATATTCATGAGCATAAAATGCATACCGAATATTGCTCTATTACTCCTGAAACTGCTGAAATCATCAATAAAACAAAGCAAGAGGGAAGACGCATTATTGCAGTCGGCACTACAACACTTAGAACACTTGAGAGTTCTTGCAATAACGGCATCGTAAAAGCCAGTGATTTTGAAACCAATATTTTCATAACTCCGGGTTTTAAATTTCAAACAGCCAATATGCTACTTACTAATTTCCATTTTCCTAAATCTACTTTATTTATGCTTATATGTGCTTTTGCCGGATTTAAAGAGATGCATGAACTATATAAATATGCTATAAAAGAAAAAATGCGTTTTTTTAGCTACGGCGATGCAACACTTTTGTATAGGAAAGTATGAATAGTATCAAAGAATATTTTTTGTAAATCTAACCAAATTACCCTTTATAGAAGAAATTTGGCTTTTTGGCTCCCACACGCCCCGGGCGAGGTGATAATACTGAACGTTCTGATATTGATATTGCCATCCTCTGCCCTAATGCAAATGAAGATGATTGGCAGCAAGTTTTAGAAATAATATATGATGCAGATACACTTTTAAAAATAGATTGTGTACGATTTGATACATTAAATGACGATGATAAGCTTAAATAAAACATCGTTAATTTTAAAAAAATTCTTTATAAAAAAGGTTCACGCTAATGGAAGAAATATTTTGGGCAGATTATTTTAGAACCTTGGGACAAGCTATACAATGTTTACACGAGGTTATAGAAAGAACTAAAGTAGATAAAGATCCTATTTTTTTAGATGCTGCTATTCAGTGATTTGAATTCGTAATAGAGCTATTTTGGAAAGTACTAAAGAAAATCACTAACCCATGAAAAAATTGATAGTACTACTCCAAAAGATGTCCTAAGTAAAGCTTTTCAATTTAGTATGATCGATGATGAAACAATGTGGCTTAAAATTGTTAGATGATCATAATATTACTTCTCATGTTTATAAATATGAAGATGCAAAACGAGTTTTTGAAAATATTAAATTATACTTACCGATTTTAGAAAAAACATATAACAAACTAGAGAAAAAATATTTTGGATGATAAAATCCTCTACTGCATTAATACTAGATTCAAAACAAACTGCTTTATTAGAAGAATTAAAACCACTGGCAATAGAACTTAATAAGCCAAAAAGTTTATTTAAATTCTTTAACCAAAATAATTTAAAAAGCGGAATTTATTTATACGGTCCAGTGGGCAGCGGTAAAACTATGCTTATGAATTCTTTTTTTGAAGCGATAAGCATACCTAAAACTATTCTACACTATCAGAACTTTATGCAGGAAATTCATAAATCTATGCATAAATTACAAACGGAAAATCAAAAAGATATCATACCTAAAATTGCCAAAGATTATGCTAAAAAAACTAGAGTACTTGGAATAGATGAATTTGAAATTAAAGACATAACCGATGCAATGATAATCGGTAGATTATTTAATGAATTAATAAAGCAAAATATTTTTATTTTTATAACCTCTAACACGAGTCCCAATAATCTTTACAAAGACGGGTTACAACGAGAATCTTTCCTACCTTTTATAAAGATAATCAATAATACATTTTATGTTAAATATCTAGATAATCACCATGATTATCGATTTGATAAAGCGTTAGGAGTTAAAGGGGCAAGGATAATTTATCCCTTAACTTTAGAAAACCAAAACAAACTTGAAAAAATTATCACAGATATTAGTGATAATAATCTTGTTTCTCAAAATATACAGGTTCTAGGTAGAGAAATATCGTTTCAAAAAGTGTATAAAAGAATATTAGTAACAGATTATAATGAATTATTTGCAAGAGACTTAAGCTATATCGATTATGTTAATATTTGCCAAAATTTCAACGTTATTATAGTGGGGAACGTTCATACTATCGATGCTAATGATACAAATACAGCTGTTAGATTTATCAATTTTATCGATAATGCCTATTTCTATAAAATACTTTTATTTATGAGCTTAGAAGATAACCCAAATAAAATATATCAAGGTTCAGCACGAGCCACAGAATTCAAACGCACTATTTCAAGACTAAATGAAATGAATAGCGAATCTTATTTATTAAATAATGATTTTAAGAATTAACTTCCTTAAGAGGCTATCTATAAATAAATTCATCAATATTGATCTTTATATCGTCTTCTAAATGCTCTTCTGTTGTCTGATCTACATAAAAAGGATAATAATCGCATGACATATAATTTGCCACTCTTTTATAAAAACTTCTAGAGGGAGTTGTGCCGTGATCAATCTCTACTACTTTGCATTTTGGAGCCGCAAAAATAAGGTTACAAATCCTGATCCATGCGGTCCAACTATTATTTTTGCTTTATTAAAAAGCCAGGCCTATTCATACGGGGAGGATAGCTCTAGATATATTACCTTAAAACCGAGTTTCTCAATTTTTTCTATTAATTCTTCTTCATTAACTATTTTTCGGGTAGAAGCGTATTTACGAGAAATATATATTTTATCGTATGCTTTACTATTATCTTTAATAAAAATATTTCTTAAATCTTTTTTTAGCCATAAAGGCAAAGGTGTACCTTTTACCGGAATAAACGGTATAGATGGAACAATTCTAGTAGCCTGAATTATACAGTCACTATTTACTACAAAAAGCTTATCTTCCGGTATATCTAAATAATTTAATACTATTTCTAATGACTTAATTTGCCATGAATATTTTAAATTATTAATATAGATACGATCATATTCAAGATCTGATTCTTTTAATATAATTATAATCTAGGCAAAATTTGTAGCAGCTAATGATACCAATTTTCAGAACCAGAAGATGAAATTACTGCTAATTTTCCATTAAAATATAAAGGATTTTCTGTATTAATATCTCGTTTTTTATTTAATAAACGATGTTAATCACCTAAGCTTATTTGAGTATCTTGTAGAATATAACCTTCTTGAGTTAAAATTCCACCTTCATTAATTACTGTGCCGTTTGGTAACTCTAAAATAAATTGATCAGTATTTTTTTTAAATAGCTTTTTAATTTCTATGTTAGATTTTAACGATTCTCTGGAAATAAATTGATGTTTATTCTTTAATGCGTAAGCATTACTAATATAGAAAAAGGTGAAAATTATGAATATAAAATATCCCATAAAGAGAAAGAACAGATAATTAAAAATTTGCATTGCAAGCTTGGCAGCGACTTACTCTCCCATGCCTTATGACATAGTACCATTAGTGCTATGAGGTTTCACGTTCGAGTTCGGGATGGGATCGTGTGTTTCACTCATGCTACAACCACCAAGCTAGCAATACAAACTTTTAAAAGATAGATTTGTATTAGTTTGCTGTTAATATTGTTGCACGACTCAAAAAAAGTCTTAACATTATATCCTAACTTTTACTACGATACTCAGCAAAATAATTTTTACTGGATACCGTGGTCAAGCCACGGTATGACATTAGTCATGCAACAACATCTTTATTAGTTGATAAAGCTGTATATAAACCTGATAACTTTGTGAGTTGATACTACATTAGACCTATTCGGAAACTCTACTTCTAGGGGTAATTTGTATGTCGATCTGGTACTCAAATCCTCACGTACTCAAGTGTACGCTACGGTTCTGTGTTCCGTGTCTCCTTCAAATTCCTCCCTATAAGCAAATTTCTAAAAAGGTTTATTCTTATAGAATTAACACTATATGCATATGTAATCTCACAGCAAAGTAAATCAATCGAGCTATTAGTATCGGTTAGCTACACACATTACTGTGCTTCCACACCCGACCTATCAACGTGGTGGTCTTCCACGGCTCTAATAGGGAAGTCTAGTTTTGAGGTAGGTTTCCTGCTTAGATGCATTCAGCGGTTATCCCTTCCGTACTTAGCTACCCAGCTGTGCCGTTGGCACGACAACTGGTCCACCAGGGGTACGTCCACCTCGGTCCTCTCGTACTAAAGGCAGATCCTCTCAAACTTCCTACACCCACGGCAGATAGGGACCGAACTGTCTCACGACGTTCTAAACCCAGCTCACGTACCACTTTAATCGGCGAACAGCCGAACCCTTGGGACCTTCTCCAGCCCCAGGATGTGATGAGCCGACATCGAGGTGCCAAACGATTTCGTCGCTATGGACGCTTGGAAATCATCAGCCTGTTATCCCCGGAGTACCTTTTATTCGTTGAGCGATGGCCCTTCCACTCGGGACCACCGGATCACTATGACCGACTTTCGTCTCTGCTCGTCTTGTCAGACTCGCAGTCAGGCTAGCTTATGCCATTGCACTCTAAAAGTTGATTTCCGACCAACCTGAGCTAACCATCGCGCGCCTCCGTTACTCTTTGGGAGGCGACCGCCCCAGTCAAACTACCCACCATGCATTGTCTCGGATCCTGATTCAAGGATCTCGGTTAGATGTCAAGAACCAAAAGGGTGGTATCTCAAGGGTGACTCCACAAAGGCTGACGCCTTCGCTTCGTAGTCTCCCACCTATCCTGCACATCTGATTCCTAACACCAGTGCAAAGCTATAGTAAAGGTTCACGGGGTCTTTCCGTCTGACCGCGGGAACTCCGCATCTTCACGGAGAATTCAATTTCGCTGAGTCGATACTGGAGACAGTGGGGAAATCGTTACGCCATTCGTGCGGGTCGGAACTTACCCGACAAGGAATTTCGCTACCTTAGGACCGTCATAGTTACGGCCGCCGTTCACTGGGACTTCAATTCAGAGCTTGCACCCCTCCTTTTAATCTTCCAGCACTGGGCAGGCGTCAGACCCTATACGTCGTCTATTGACTTTGCAGAGCCCTGTGTTTTTAATAAACAGTCGCTACCCCCTAGCTTGTGCCACCTGCACATGGTTGCCCATATACAGGTCATCTTTCTTCCGAAGTTACAGATGCAATTTGCCTAGTTCCTTCAGCATCGTTCTCTCAAGCACCTTGGTATACTCTACCTGTCCACCTGTGTCGGTTTCGGGTACGGTCTTTATGGACCTCTCACATAACTTATTTCTAGAGGCAATTTGTGTGTCGATCCGATACTCAAATCCTCACGTACGCTTATGTACGCTGCGGTTTTGTGTTTCGTGTCTCCTACAAATTTCTCTCTATAAAGTAAGTTATGTGAGAGGTCCATGTGAAGGTGTTATTTCCTGGAAAATATTCACTGCACAATCAATCCAATAAGACTGTACAATTTACTATTTTCGTCACATCCTTCAGGTTCAGGAATATTAACCTGATTCCCATCGATTACGCCTTTCAGCCTCATCTTAGGGGCCGACTAACCTTGCACAGATTAACTTTACGCAAGAACCCTTGGACTTTCGGTGAGAATGTTTCTCACATTCTTTATCGCTACTTATGTCAGCATTCTCACTTCCGATACCTCCAGCAAACCTTACGGTTCACCTTCGCAGGCTTACGGAACGCTCCGCTACCATTTATGCCAAATGCATAAATCCGCATCTTCGGTACATGACTTGAGCCCCGTTACATTGTTGGCGCAAGAAAACTTATTTAGACTAGTGAGCTATTACGCTTTCTTTAAATGATGGCTGCTTCTAAGCCAACATCCTAGTTGTTTTGGTCTTCTCACATCCTTTAACACTTAGTCATGATTTAGGGACCTTAGATGGCGGTCTGGGCTTTTTCCCTCTCGACTATGGACCTTAGCACCCATAGTCTGTCTGCTATGCTGTACTCGTCGACATTCGGAGTTTGATTGAGTTTGGTAAGTCTGTGGGACCCCCTAGCTCATTCAGTGCTCTACCTTCGACGGTAATCGCTATAACGCTCTACCTAAATAGATTTCGCGGAGAACCAGCTATATCCGAGTTTGATTGGCCTTTCACCCCTAACCACAACTCATCCCCTACTTTTTCAACAGTAGTGGGTTCGGTCCTTCAGCGGATTTTACTCCGCTTTCAACCTGGCCATGGCTAGATCACCCGGTTTCGGGTCTAATTCATCTAACTAAACGCCCTATTCAGACTCGCTTTCGCTATGCCTACACCTAACGGCTTAAGCTTGCTAGATAAACTAAGTCGCTGACCCATTATACAAAAGGTATGCCGTCACAAGACATATAAATACGCTTGCTCCGACTGCTTGTAAGCATTTGGTTTCAGATACTATTTCACTCCCCTTGTCGGGGTACTTTTCACCTTTCCCTCACGGTACTTGTTCACTATCGGTCACTAGAGAGTACTTAGGCTTAGAGGGTGGTCCCCCTATGTTCAGACAGGATTTCACGTGTCCCGCCTTACTCAAGGACTTCAAACTTTTTACCTATACGGGACTATCACCCTCTATGGTCAACCTTTCCATGTTGTTTTAGTTATTTTTTTGAAGCCACTGGCCTGGTCCGCGTTCGCTCGTCACTACTAACGGAGTCTCGGTTGATGTCCTTTCCTCCAGCTACTTAGATATTTCAGTTTGCTGGGTTTGCCTCATATAACTATGTATTCACTATACAATACCTAATAAATTAGGTGGGTTTCCCCATTCGGAAATCTTCGGATCAAAGTTTATTCGCAACTCCCCGAAGCTTATCGCAGCGTATTACGTCCTTCATCGCCTTCTAATGCCAAGGCATCCACCAAATGCTCTTATTATATTTACTTACGCTTTTTTACTTGAGATTACACGATGCATACAGAATTAATTTCACAATTATTTTCAGTATCTACTCACGATATAAATTTTTATTATCGTGGTGTATTTAGTTTTTAGCTTTATCAACTTTTTAAACAGCTACAAAGTTTTACGTTTCAAACTTTGTGTGATGATTTTATATCTATATTTTTAAAGCTTGTCAAACACTAATTTCAAATAATTTTAATTTTATTTTTTATGAGGGAGCTTAAAGTTATTTTAACCTCTTTTTAAAGTAGGCTTTATCGGCTTTTTGTTTAGACCTGCGGTCTCTATTTTGTATCTACCTTACCGTTAAAATCTTCAAAAAATAATCTGCCTTTTTGTAAAATATTATTTACTGCTTTCATTTTTCCTTCTCTGCTTATCAAACCGCTTTGAGTTTTAACAAACAATAATTTCAAAGAGTTAGTTAATATTTTTTAATACATATTAAAAAATATTGTTAATTATTATAAAGCGGCTATTGATATAATTATGCATTGCTCTTTCCACGCAATATGGTTTTTCTAAAAAATATATAGAGGTTTATGGATACTATTAAAATAGAAAAATTAACTAACTATTATTTTAATATATTTAAAATAGCTTTATATATTAGATCAATAGCACCTTTATATGATATTAGTTTTACAGAGGAGATATTTTCTTGGTCTGAACCTAACTTTCGTTACAATCAAATAGATAATTTAGATACTATAATAATGAAAAATGATAACATAGCAATAAAGGGGAATTTTTATACTCCATTAGGACAATACAAATTATTTGGGTCATTAAGTTATACAATGGAAAGCCACATAACAGAGTTTAATAATCATCTAAAAACAAAGTTTGGTATAATTGAATTAAAACCTCAAGGGGAACGTCATGGTCAATATGGAACATATGCATTTACAAAAGATTGCGATGGCAATACTTTAAGCGTTCCTCAAGACTATACAAAACACTTAAAAAATTCTTCTACTGAGGGTTACACAGATAGCGAAAGCCAAGAGATCTGGAAAGAAATCAAACCAAAAATAGTAGAATTAAATAACGATTTTGAAAATAGAATGAATAAATTTAAAAATGCTATAAATAAGGATAATTATGAACCGATGCTTACTTATCTCCTCACTCCTAATTATTACAATAAACAGCACTTTCTTATTCATCTGATCTATCTATATTGGATGAAGTAATATTGCCTTTAATATATAATGGACTTGATCTCCTTAAATGTTTAGGAGATTCACAAATTTTACCAGATAATGCATAAGTAATCTCATCGTAAATAAGGATAAATCTTATCCTTATTTTTCATTATTCTAATATTACTCCTTTTAAAATATTTGTACCATGCAAGAACTCGGAAGTAGGCAAAGCTCGTTTTCCTTCTTGCTGCAAAATTTTCACTCGTAATATACCGCTTCCGCAAGCTATTTCCAGCTTATCGCTAATAACGGTACCGGAAGTAAAGTGATGATCCGCATTTAAATATTCTGCTTTAAGGATTTTAATTATTTTATCATTATAACTAAAATATGCTCCAGGCCAAGGATTCATCCCTCTTATTTTACAATCTATTTTATATGCGGATTCATGCCAATTAATCTTTCCTTCTGCCTTTGTTAGTTTATGAGCATACGTAACGCCGTCGCTTGACTGTTTTATCAGTACTATATTATCGATATTTGCAAGTGTTTTTATTAGTAATTCAGCTCCTAAATTAGCACATTTATTATGCAATTCTTTCAGCGTTGTTCTTTCTTCTAAATCAAAATCTTCTTTCATCAATATATCGCCTGTATCAAGCCCTGCATCCATACGCATAATACATACACTACTTTTTCGGTCACCCTCTATAATGGTACGCTGCAAAGGTGCTGCTCCTCTATGACGAGGCAAATCGGACGGATGGATATTAAGACAACCGTATTTTTTAGCTTCTAATATAGCTTTCGGCACAATAAAACCATATGCAATAACAACTATAATATCAGCATTAACTTTATTAATTAGATTTATTATTTCATCATTACGAAGAGTAGAAGGAGTATAAACAGGAATTTGATGCTCAAATGCTAATTGATGTATCGGGGATTTAGCTAGGTTAAGTCCTCTACCCTTAGCTTTAGGTTGCTGTGTAAAAACAGCCATAACTTCGTGATGAGTTATAAGTTTTTTAAGAGCGGGAACGGCGAATTCAGGCGTTCCCATAAAGATTACTTTCACACTATATTATTTTTGAGTTTCTTAAGCTTACGAAGCACTACATCTCGTTTCAGACTACTTAAATAATCAATCATGAGCTTACCTTCTAAATGATCATACTCATGCTGGATAACTCTTGCAAGCCAATCATTTGCCTCAAGCTCTTGTTGCTTATTATGATAGTCTAAATACCTAATCTTTATAGATTCCGGTCTCGCGACATCAACACGTTGCTCCGGTAATGAAATACAGCCCTCATTAGCTATAACTAGCTCTTCTGATTTTTCTATTATTTCGGGATTTACTATAAAAAGCGGATAAAAATCTTTTGGCCTTTCTACTGGATCATGATCCTTTATATCAATTACCATAATACGTTTTAATACTCCCACCTGCACGGCAGCGAGCCCTCCCCCATCCTCATGGTACATAGTTTTAACCATATCATCCATAAATTTCCGTGTTTGGTCGGTAACTTCTAAAACCGGTTGAGATTTCTGCTTTAATCTTGGATCAGGTGCTGTTACTATTGATAATATTGACATAATTTAATCTTAATATTTTATTTTAATATACCATAAAACCCACTACATGTAAAGAAAAGCAGCAAACCTATCTAATTGTGGCAATAGTTGCATAATAAACTCACCTAATAATAATAATTTATTGAGTTAATAATATTTAGTAAAAAATAATAGTAAATATCAGATAACATGTTAATAAATAAGGCTTGCATAAAATTAAGGAGGAATAATAATGCATTGGGGTGATATTGAAGAAATTGCCGAACAACTCGAGGAACATTATAGCGATCAGTATAATGAAAAAAAAATTTCATTATCAAAACTAGAAAAATTGATTAGAGATTTTGAAGATGAAGATAAAAAAGTTGAAGAAGTTACGTTAGAAGAAATTCTAGATAAGTGGGAAGAAATACGAGAAATGAATTAAGTAGTTATTTTCAGGCATTTATAAATTAACTTTATAAAAATATATTATAAATAACAATAATATAGCAACTGCCTGAAAAAACACTCTCAAAGTCATTAGCTTTGAGCTAAATTTCTTATCAAACTTTCCTCCGATAGCCATCGACACTACCCCTATAACAAGAACTGCAACGGTTAAACCAATCGCGATTAATAACCATATCATAATTTATTACCAATATATAACTTTCCACACAAAGATTATAACCTTGTTGCGTGGATATCCAATCGTCATTGCGAGGAAAATTATAAAGTAATTTGACGAAGCAATCTCAGGAGTTTGTTATTATTTCATGAGATTGCCACGCAGCCTATGGCTGCTTGCAATGACGACTTAGGTATCTACGCAAAATGCTTTTGCAGGAATGACATCGAGAGCCTTTTAAGAGCTATGCGGGAATAACAACGCCTCAGCCCTTACACCTCTTCAGGTTGCTCTAAACCTTCTTCCTCTAATTCACTATCCTCTTCACCATCGGCACTTTCAGCAATGAGAGAAACAGATACGACTTTTTCACCGTCATCTAGCTTAAACAGGATTACGCCGCTAGTGTTACGTCCCGTAATACGCACTGACTCAAGTTTACAGCGAATTAACTTGCCATTATTAGTGATCAGCATTAACTCATCATCCATTTTGACCGGCATAACACCGACGACTAAACCGGTTTTGTCGTTAATATCCATATTGATTATACCGCTACCGCCACGATCGGTAATTCTATAACCATATGCCGAGCTTCTTTTACCAAAACCGTTCTCTGTAACCGTCAAGATAAATTCTTCGGAATTTGCCATTTCTAAAATAGCCTCAACAGTTAAGCTTACGCCAAGTTCTTCAGGATTAAACGCCTCACCTTTAGCAATTTCAAGTCTCTGCTCCCACGGCACAGATAAATAAGCATCTCTATCTTCTTTTGTACTACTAATACCTTTAAGCACAGTCATAGAAATCACGAAATCATCTTTGGCTAGTTTCATACCTCGTACCCCATCGGAAGTACGACTTTTAATAACACGCAATGATTCAACAGGGAATCTTAAAGCTTTACCGGCTTTGGTGGCAAGTAAAATATGCTCGTCTTCTTTACATGGTTTTACGTCAATTAATTTATCGTCCTCATCAAGCCTAATAGCAATTTTACCGTTTGACTGAATCTTCTTAAAGTCTAGCAAATCGCTCCTTCTGATGTTACCCTTGGCAGTTGCGAACATAATATTTAAATTATCCCACTCATCCTGATTTTCAGGTAGCGGCATAATATTCGTAATATGCTCATTTTCTTTCAGCGGTAATATATTAACCATCGGTCTTCCTTTACCTTGCGGATTACTTAAAGGAAGCTTATAAAGCTTTAAGCTATAAACCTGACCGATATTTGAGAAGAACAACATTGGCGTATGAGTACTACTGACAAAAACTTGCGTGGTAATATCTTCATCACGCATTGAAAGCCCTGATCTTCCTTTACCGCCACGTTTTTGCGAACGATAGCTACTTAGAGGTACACGTTTGATATACCCACCAAGCGTTACGGTTACCACCATCTCTTCACGCTGAATTAAATCTTCTATATCTTGATCAAATTCGCCGAATTCAATTGAAGTAAGACGAGGAGTCGCAAATTCTTCTTTAACTTTAATTAGCTCTTCCTTTAAAATCTCAAGTAACCTTGTACGAGAGCCGAGTATATTAAGATATTCGGTGATTTCCGTAGCGAGGTTCTTTAAATCCTCTTCAAGTTTGTTTTTCTCCATAGCGGTCAGGCGTTGCAATCTCATTTCTAAGATTGCCTTAGCTTGCACTTCGGTAAAGTTACATTTGCCTTGCTCATTTAACATTGCTTTATCATCAACCAGCTTTACAAGAGGTAGGATATTTAATGCTTCCCACTGGCGAGCCATTAATTCTTGTTTAGCTGTATTCGGGTCATTTGAAGCTTTAATAATACGTATTATTTCATCGATATTACTAACGGCAATAGTTAGTCCTAGTAAAATATGTGCTCTATCTCTTGCTTTATTTAGCAAATATATAGTACGGTTAGTAATTACCACTTCCCTAAAACTAACGAAAGCTGCGATTACTTCTTTCAAATTCATCACTTTCGGTAGCCCGTCTTTAAGAGCAAGCATAATAACACCGAAGCTAGTTTGTAGCTGCGTACATGCATATATTTGATTTAAGACTACTTCAGCAACTACGTCTTTCTTTAACTCAATAAAAATCCTTACACCGTTTTTATTCGATTCGTCACGTAAATCACTTATACCTTCTATATGCTTTTCCTTAACCATTTCAGCGATTTTCTCAACGAGCCTTGCCTTATTTACCATATACGGTATTTCGGTAATAATAATTGCGTGACGATTATTACTGATATTCTCAATCTCGGCTCGACCTCGCATAATGATACTACCTCTACCGGTAAGATATGCCGATCTAATACCGCTAATACCTAAAATCATTGAACCCGTAGGGAAATCAGGTCCTTTAACAACTTCTAGTAAATCTAAAATTTCTATATCGTTATTATCTATATATAAACAGCACGCATCGATAACCTCACCAAGATTATGAGGCGGGATATTAGTTGCCATACCGACCGCAATACCTCCGCTACCGTTAACCAATAAATTGGGAAACATTGCAGGAAGTACAGAAGGCTCTTCTTCAGAACTGTCATAATTAGGGTTAAAGCTGACGGTCTCTTTATCGATATCCTCTACGAGCTTATGTGAAACTTTAGCCATTCGAGATTCGGTATATCTCATTGCCGCCGCCGCATCACCGTCCATCGAGCCGAAATTACCCTGCCCATCCACAAGCGGCAGACGCAAGGAAAAATCTTGTGCCATACGTACTAATGAATCGTAAATAGCACTATCGCCGTGCGGATGGTATTTACCCATCACGTCACCGACTATTCTAGCAGATTTTCTATAAGGTTTACTAGCATGATTACCGGCTTCATGCATGGCATAGATAATTCGGCGATGTACCGGCTTTAAGCCGTCCCGAACATCCGGTATAGCTCTACTTACTATAACGCTCATAGCATAATCAAGATAAGATACTTTCATCTCATCTTCGATATTTACCGGTACTAAATTAGAAGAATATTTATCAGTCACGATTACTTAGCCTTAAATTTAATGAATTATATTTAATAATAGAGACATAATAAATTTCTTTCAAGGATTGCTTGTATTTACTTTTTTCTTTGAAAGGCAGTATTAAAACTCCTTTAGAAAGGAGGTTTAAAATAATGTGTATCCAAGATAAAAGGGGATTTTCATTTTGGATACTAATTTAATTTGATCCTAAAATTTCTACATAATTATTATTTTCTATACTAGTATCACTTTGAAACTCATAGAATGGATTAGTCAAACTTATTGCTTTATATAATTGGTTATTCTCTAATTCTATAGTCTAATTCCTTATTGATGAACCACGCATTTATATTTTCGTCATAGATAAATAAATCTTTAGCTGATGATTCTAATTCATTTAAATCATCTCTAGAAAATCCGATTTTACTTAAATCATTGTTAATTCTATTAATCAAATATCCTCTTTCTATTAATAGCTTTAGCAAGCCATATTCACCAAATTAAGTGTGCTGTTCCTACACAACATACAATATCTTTATTATATTCTTTAAAGTAATGATCTATTTTAGTTATCCATGCTGTGTTACGTTGTTTAATGGGCATTGGGCTATCATCTGATGGGATCATATCTGTCAATATATGCCCTTTCAAATATTCTAAAGACATGATATTCATCCCTCTTGAGTCGTCTACACAGGAAATAACATAATTCTCAAGGCACTTTATATCTATACCTTGCATGGTGTTTGCCTCATCCAAGTTCAGCACTAACTTTCCTTCTTATAGATTAATGTCTTGCTAATTCAAAATCCATACCTTTATGTCCTCCGTCTAGAGCAGCAAGCATTATAACCCCTTCATGAGATAAATCATGTAATTTAAGATTTAATTCCGATTTATGAGATAAAGCTTTTGCTGCTATCTTTAATATTCTTGGATCAATATCATCATGTGTACTATCAGCATTTTCATTTAGCAAATTTAATTTTGAACAAAATTGTAATCTCTCTGAAACAGATTTTTCTCCATCTCCTTCGGTAATAAGTATTTTCTGTTTCAATAAAAATTCTTTTGCTACCGTTGGTAAGAAATCTATGCTTAAAGAATGTACTGACCCTAATAAATAAGCGGCTTTATTACCACGACTAAATTCAAATAAAAACATACCAAACTTCAAAAAGTTAATTAATTTTAACTAAACTTAAGTATATATATTGAGCTAAGTTTTATTGTCAATAAGGATTTTTAGAGAAGTAGAAGGTATTGCCTAGAAAAAGTTGATAATTTGAAAAGTTTACGTCTGAGCTATGGAAAATTACGAAGTAATTGACAAAACAATCCAGTAAAAAATGCTAATTTAT
Source organism: Rickettsia asiatica (assembly GCF_007989425.1). NCBI lineage: Bacteria > Pseudomonadati > Pseudomonadota > Alphaproteobacteria > Rickettsiales > Rickettsiaceae > Rickettsia > Rickettsia asiatica. Next base: position 309,515 of record NZ_AP019563.1, on the reverse strand, counting down.
AGCATTTTTTAATCTTTTTCTGGATTGCCACGCTCCTTTTAGTCGCTCGCAATGACGATATCAACCGTTTCTAGGCAATGACATAATCGTAAGAGTTAACAAACTTTATTATATATTATTTTATACTTTCTAAATATAATGAACGCTGCTCTATTCTTTTTATTTCATCTACTGTTACCTGTTCTTCTAGCGTTTGTTTAAACTTAGATCTTAGTTTTTCTAAATCTTTATTTTTCTTAGAAATCGGTAATATTTTAGATAATAATGTATTATTTTTGTTGAACATGTAATTACTCCCTATTGATTAAACTTAAATTGCTCAAGTTTCAACCACCGAAGAGAAATAAACTCTTGGTGGTCTATGTATTTAATAAGTGTTTAGAATAATGCATAATTCTAGATACTGTAAGGAGGTAACGATGGTGGTCAGGTTATTAATTTAATTATAATTAATGAACCGTGCCCCGGTGTGTTACTCCTTACTTAATTTGGTTCCAAACAATCAATAGAGCAAGGGGTTATTCACGATCAACCATTAAGATCAAGTGAATAACCCCCTAGCTCGTACATAGGACAGGAGAGAAAAACATAACAAAGCATATTTTTATAGGTATCGATGTATCTGAAGATACTTTAGACGTCTGGTTACACCCATTGAATAAATATAAAGTTTTTAATAATGATCAATAACATTGTTAAAAACAAACGACCTTGGCAGGAGCAATATAAACAAATTATCTTGACTTCTTAAACACAATCACCAGGGCGTTAGTAACATACCCTATAGAACAACAGCTATGATAGGCTTTAGGCTTAAAGTTTACACCTTAAACCTTGGACATACCTAATATCTCCCCGACCATGAAAAAGTTGAGGAGCATTTTTAAATGGGTAATGCTAACCATCTGTGTAAAGGGCTTTGAAACCCCGGAATAACGTCGCCGCTATTCCTGCAAGAGATTTTACTCAATTTTTTAAAAATGTCAATTATCTATCGATATCATTCCTGCAGAAGCAAGAATCCAAGTAACCTTTAATGTCATCCTAGCTAACTTGATTGCGGGTTCTAGTCTTTTTTAATTTTTTTCTAGACTCCATGGTCAAGCCACGAGGTGACAATGGAAAGAGCCGGATACCTGCTTTTAGCTAGGTATGACATTGAGGCATACAATAACACCTTTAGTAGGTTAAACTAACAAACCTCTATAAGGCTATGGTGGGAATCGCCAATCAATATCCTAAAGCCTTCTCCTTCATTATCATTATGATCAAAATGATTGTAATCAAAATTATTTTTAGAACAACAAAACTTGAATTTAATATCTTTAAAGCTGAATCTAATATCTTTAATAAGAATTGCATCTATATCATTTGATTTAGTATCATATATCCATAAAATTTCTGCTCCGTCCCAAACAATCTTTTTCTCATTCGACAAGCTTATGGTGTTATAATTTTTAACTTCTGTAATAACCTGAGGTTCAGCTCTAACCGAAACTCTTGTCTCATCATTTGAAAAAGAAATAGGGTTGGTATGCGAAGTACTAACATTTCTGATTTCCACTAGGTTTAAATTAACTATAGGGTTATCTATAATAACACGCACTCCATTCGCATTTATTGTTTCATTAACTAAATTATTACAAATATCGGAGGAACTCCCAAATGTAAGCGTATCACCACCTACTACCGGACTACCCGATGCTCCTAGATTCTCTACGCTAGCACCATTACGTATTGCTGTATTTTCTGGCATAATCTTTACCTTATTTTTTGTTAAAAAACTATTATACACAAAATTATAAATTAAGTAAAGATATATTAATTTATTAGTATTTTATTTACTTTTGCTCCTCTTCCTGCTGTTTATACCAAAGTTCGGCATAATAGCCTTTGTGCTGTAGCAAGGTTTTATGGTTGCCTCGTTCGACTATATAGCCGTTATCCAAAACGATAATCTCGTCTGCATCGATAATAGTTGATAGTCTATGGGCAATGATAAGGGTAGTATGGCATGCCGAGAGCTCTTTAAGGCTTGCTTGAATTAGCTTGTCGGTTTTAGTATCAAGCGAGCTAGTTGCTTCATCAAAAACATATATTGCCGGATTTTTTAGGATGGTTCTTGCGATTGCAATACGCTGTTTCTCACCACCCGAAAGCTTTAAGCCTCTCTCGCCTACCTGCGTCTCATACCCTTCGGGTAGCATGCTAATAAACTCATGAATATGAGCATTTTTTGAGGCTGCTATAACTTTATCATAACTAGCTGCATTATTACCGTACGCAATATTGTAATATATCGTATCGTTAAACAACACCGTATCTTGCGGGACAATTCCGATAGATTTACGAAGCGACTGTTGCGTTACTTCTCTTATATCTTGATCGTCTATAGTAATATTGCCGCCATTAATATCGTAAAACCTAAATAGCAAGCGTGATATCGTCGATTTCCCTGCCCCGCTACTACCGACTACTGCTAAGATTTTACCGCTCTTGATCGTAAAACTTATATTATGCAAAATCGGACGTTCCTGATTATAAGCAAAGCTAACATTATCGAAACTAACCTCACCTTTTGAGATAATTAGCTCCTTAGCATCTACCGCATCCTGTACTTCTGCCGGTATATCAAGCAGCTTAAACATATCTTCCATACTAACTAGAGCGTTTTTAATTTCTCTATAGGCAAAGCCAAGTATTGAAAGCGGAATTGATAGCTGAAATAGATAAGTATTAACCATTATTAAATCGCCGACGGTCATTTTATTCTGATTAATAGCATTTGCCGAAAGTATCATAAGGCTAACAAGCCCTAAGGATATTATAACATCCTGCCCTATATTTAAAATCGATAGGCTGTTAGTAGTTTTAGTGGCTGATTTTTCATAAGTTTGTAAAGCCTCATTAAACTTTACGGCCTCATATTCTTCATTACCGAAATATTTAACGGTTTCAAAATTCAGTAAACTATCGATCGCCCTATTATTGGCAGTGTTATCGCTTTGGTTCATTTCCCTTGCAAAAGAAATACGCCAAGTACTAATTAAGAAAGTATAGCCAACATAAACTATCATTGTTATTAAGATAGTCACGGCAAACCAAATACCGTAAACATACCATAACATCCCGCTTACTAGTATAATTTCTACGCTTGTCGGGAAAATATTAAACAATGAATATCGCAGCACCACTCCAATACCTTTAGTACCACGCTCTATTGACCTACTTAAGCCTCCTGTTTTTCTAGTAATGTGAAAACGCATACTTAAATTATGCATGTGCTTAAAGACATTTAGAGCAACTAAGCGTGTTGCTTGATGTCCTACCTTTGAAAAAATGATATTTCGTAATTCACTGAAAATTTGAACAAGTATTTTTGTTCCGCCATATGCAACAATAATCCCGATAATCACCGAAAGAGCAAAATTTTTATTTAGCCCATCTATTATATATTTATAAACAATCGGAACAAAAATATTTATTACTTTAGCTATGACTAGACAAATAAGAGAGGTAACAATACGCAGGCGTATATCAAAATCCTTCGACCATAAATACGGCAGAAGTAGATAGAATGAATTTTTGCGATTGTTGTTTTTGAACATTTTTGAAGTTTTCAGCGTCATTGCGAGCGGGCATTGTTGCATGGAGACTAAACCGTCATTGCGAGCAGCCATAGGCTGCGTGGCAATCTCATGAAATCATAACAAACTCCTGAGATTGCTTCGTCAATTGCTATGCAATTTCCTCGCAATGACGTTTTTATTAATTACGCCCCGGCAGCAGGCAAAGTCTTCTTCGGCTGATTTTCTAACAACTTATCTAGCCTTCCCTCTTTTTCAAGATCAAACAGATCATCACAACCGCCAACATGCATATTATCTATAAATATCTGCGGGACGGTCTTTTTTCCACCGGCTTTCTTAATAAATTTTTTTTTCTCTTCCTGAGTAAAATTACTTACTTCAATTTCCTCATAAGCAATATTTTTCTCATCAAGCAATGCTTTAGCTTTTATACAATAAGGACAACTAGCGAGAGTATAAATAATAATTGTGTGTAATATAGCTTTATTCATAATGTTATATTTTTTTGTTAGATTTTAATATATTATCTTAAACTATAGTTTTTAAAGCAAGTAAAAATGCATGAATAATTTTTCTATTATCTCAGAATATAAACCAGCAGGCGATCAACCAAAAGCAATAGATGAAATTATAATAGGATTAAATAGTAAGAAACGCTCACAAATGTTGCTTGGTATTACGGGATCAGGCAAAACTTTTACTATGGCGAATATTATAGAGAGAACTAATCGCCCTACTCTTATTATGGCTCATAATAAAACTTTAGCTGCCCAAATCTATTCAGAGATGAAATCGATTTTTCCAAAGAATGCCATTGAGTATTTTATCTCATATTATGATTATTACCAGCCCGAAGCATATATAGCACGCACCGATACTTTTATAGAAAAAGACTCATCAATTAATGAGCAGATTGATTTAATGCGTCATTCCGCTACAAGATCGTTATTAGAGCGTCGTGATGTTATAGTAGTTTCTTCCGTTTCTTGTATTTACGGGCTTGGATCTCCTGATTTGTATTATCAAATGACGGTTAATTTAGAGCCTGGTCAAAGCTATCCTCGTGATAAGCTGTTAAATGATTTGGTAAATCTACAATATGAGCGTAACGATATCAGGTTTGAGCGTGGCTGTTTTCGAGTTAAAGGGGATAATATCGATATTTTTCCCTCGCATTATAGCGATAAAGCTTGGCGTTTATCGTTTTTCGGTAATGAACTTGAGTATATACATGAATTCGATCCCCTAACAGGCGAAAAACTTGCTAAGCTCGATAAAGCTATGGTCTTTGGTAATTCGCACTTTGTGATGCCTCAAGAAACGGTAAATAATGCCATATCAGGCATTGAAGAAGAATTACAAAAACGCTTAGAGTTCTTAAAGTCGCAAGATAAACCACTTGAAACACAAAGGCTAAATCAACGTACTCAATATGATCTTGAAATGTTAACGGAAACAGGCAGCTGTAAAGGCGTTGAAAACTACTCTCGCTTTTTCACAGGACGTAATGCCGGTGAGCCGCCACCAACATTATTCGAGTACCTACCGGAAGATGCGTTATTATTTGTTGATGAAAGCCACGTATCCGTACCGCAAATTAGAGCGATGTATAACGGCGATCGAGCAAGGAAAGAAGTTTTGGTAGAGCATGGGTTTCGTCTGCCCTCTGCTCTTGATAATAGACCTTTAAAATTTGAAGAATGGGAAAAATTCAGACCGCAAACCGTTTTTGTATCAGCAACTCCAGGACCGTTCGAGTTAGAAGAAACCGGCGGCACGGTTGTAGAATTGATTATCAGACCTACGGGACTGCTTGATCCTGAATGTATTATCAAACCTGCTACTAACCAAGTTGAGGATTTAATTAGCGAGATTCAAAGCACTATCGCTAAAGGTTTCCGTGTTCTAGTCACCACCTTAACTAAAAAAATGGCAGAAGATTTAACCGCCTATTTACAGGAACTAAAATATAAAACCTCTTATTTACATTCTAACGTTCATACTCTAGAACGTATCGAAATTTTACGAGATTTAAGACAAGGTACTATTGATATTTTAGTGGGTATTAATCTATTAAGGGAGGGGCTTGATATCCCTGAATGCGGCTTAGTTGCTATACTTGATGCAGACAAAGAGGGGTTTTTGCGGTCGGAAGTATCGTTAATACAAACAATAGGAAGAGCTGCAAGAAATAGCGAGGGTAAAGTTATACTTTATGCCGATAAAATGACTAAATCTATTGATAAAGCCGTTAGTGAAACGTTGCGTAGAAGGCAAATTCAACAGGAATATAATGAAAAACACGGCATAATTCCAAAAACCATCAACCGTGCTATTCACGCTTTAGCAGAACTTGAGAAAATCGATAGTAAGCTTGATAAAAAACAAACTCATAATTTATTTGATAACCCTGCTAAGCTAAAAGCTCATATTGACAAATTAAAGAAAGAAATGCTTAAAGCTGCAAGTAATCTTGAATTTGAACAAGCCACAAAACTTCGTGATCAGCTAAAAACTCTAGAAGAGGCGGCACTCGAGTTGAGTTAATGGTGTACGTTGTGGATACCAAAATCGTCATTATGAGTAGGCATTGTGGCGTGGAACGATTTTTTCGTTATTGCGAGGAAAATTATGAAGTAATTGACGAAGCAATCTCAGGAGTTTGTTATTTGTTATTATTTCATGAGATTGCCACGCCAGCCTACGGCTGTTCGCAATGACGACTCTAGTATCCACACAATAACGCCTATTAACAACACCTAAAACTCTTCCTATGATACGGTGATAAGCCGTGGGTATTAATAGCTTCGATATGCTCTTTAGTACCATAGCCGGAATTTTTATGCCATAAATATTGTGGGAATTCAGTGCTTAAATCTAACATCAAACGATCCCTAGTAACTTTTGCAATAATGGAAGCCGCTGCAATCGATAACGATAAATTATCACCGTTAACTATACTGACAAATCTTGCATCCTTAAACTGCATATTACCGTCAACTAAAACTTTCTCCGGCTTAGTTGTGAGATTTGCCGCAGCAATAGAACAAGCTTTTTTAGTTGCCTCTAATATATTAATCTCATCAATTTCGGTATGAGAAATAATAGCGGTTGACCAAACATAGTTACTAGTTATTTGCTCATATAGTAATTCTCTTTTCTTTTTGGAAAGCTTTTTAGAATCTTTAATACCCGTTATAATATTGGCGTTATCTATTATAACGGCACTTGCTACTACTGGACCTGCGAGCGGTCCTCTACCTGCTTCATCTATACCTGCTACAACATACTCCTGATATTTCTTCTCAAAATGTAATAGATCTACTTCCATAATTGTATTTTTTTAATTTTTGATATATGATAGAACAGTTTAGAATTACAAAAAAGTAAAAGTGCAAAATTATTTTCAATTACTAGGGCTTCCGCAAGAGTATAATATTGATTTAAAGATATTAGAAAAGCAATATTTTGCTATGCAGGTAAAATATCATCCCGATAAAGCAAAAACTTTGCAGGCAAAGGAACAAAATCTAATTACTGCGGCTGAATTAAATAACGCTTACTCTACTCTTAAAGATGCCTTAAAGCGTGCCGAATATATGCTGCTTTTGCAAAATATAAATTTGAATGATGAAAAAACACGCAGTTTACTTTCGCCGCTAGAATTAAGCATATTCTGGGATGAAATGGAAATAATTGAAAATACTATCTTATTTAGTGATCTAGAAAAAATAAAAGATAAATATGAATTAATGGAAAAGCTCGAGATTGATTCTTTAAAACAAGCTTTTGAAGAACAAAATCTATCAGACGCAACTATAAAAACTAGCAAGCTTAAATATATTGGGACATTGCTGCATAAACTGCAAGAAAAAATAAAATCATGCAAATAATAGAAATTAGGGAACCAGAGCAAGCTGATTTTAAGCAAGAACAGCAAATAGCAGTCGGTATCGATTTTGGCACTACTAACTCATTAATAGCTATTGCAGCTAATAGAAAAGTTAAAGTTATTAAATCTATAGATGATAAAGAATTAATCCCAACTACTATAGATTTTACAAGTAACAATTTTACTATAGGTAATAATAAGGGACTTCGTTCTATTAAAAGATTATTCGGTAAAACATTAAAAGAAATTTTAAACACTCCGGCACTTTTTTCTTTAGTTAAAGATTATTTAGATGTAAATAAAGGCGAGCTTAAGCTAAATTTTGCTAATAGACATCTTCCCACACCAGCTTATAGAGAGGAATTTAAAGGAGACACGGAACGCAGCACCGCAGCGTATATAGACATACGCGAGGATGTGGGTACCGGTTCGACGTCTAAATTACCTCTAGAAGCGAAGTGTGGGAAGATGTCTATTAAAAGGATGCGGATTCCTGAAATTGCAGCAGAAGTTTTTGTTTACCTAAAAAATCAAGCAGAGAAACAATTAAAGACTAATATAACTAAAGCAGTAATAACAGTACCTGCACATTTTAACGATGCAGCAAGAGGCGAAGTAATGCTTGCAGCTAAAATAGCAGGTTTTGAAGTATTAAGGCTAATTGCCGAACCGACGGCAGCTGCCTATGCTTACGGCTTAAATAAAAATCAAAACGGTTGTTATTTAGTATATGACCTAGGCGGCGGCACTTTTGATGTATCTATTCTTAATATACAAGAAGGTATTTTTCAAGTTATAGCAACAAATGGCGATAATATGCTTGGTGGTGACGATATAGATGTAGTAATTACACAATATCTTTGTAATAAATTTGATTTACCTAATTCTATAGATACTTTACAACTTGCAAAAAAAGCAAAAGAAACTTTAACATATAAAGATAGTTTTAATAATGATAATATGTCAATTAATAAGCAAATATTAGAACAATTAATTTTACCTTTAGTAGAACATACTATCAATATAGCTAAAGAGTGTTTAGAACAAGCAGGAAATCCAAATATAGACGGAGTTATTTTAGTAGGAGGTGCAACCCGCATTCCTTTAATAAAAGACGAATTATATAAAGCATTTAAAGTAGATATTCTATCAGATATTGATCCTGATAAAGCAGTTGTATGGGGGGCTGCATTACAAGCAGAAAATTTAATAACACCCAATACAAATTCATTATTGATTGATGTAGTACCTCTATCGCTGGGCATGGAATTATATGGTGGTATAGTTGAAAAAATCATCATGCGTAATACTCCGATTCCTATTTCGGTAGTAAAAGAATTTACGACTTATGCCGATAATCAAACCGGTATACAATTTCATATATTGCAAGGTGAACGTGAAATGGCTGTAGATTGCCGTAGCTTGGCTCGATTTGAGTTAAAAGGATTACCTCCTATGAAAGCAGGAGATATTAGAGCCGAAGTTACTTTTGCTATTGACGCAGACGGTATATTATCCGTTTCTGCTTATGAGAAAATCAGTAATACATCACATACTATAGAAGTAAAGCCAAATCACGGTATTGATAAAACGGAGATTGATATTATGTTAGAAAACGCTTATAAAAATGCTAAAATAGATTATACTACAAGATTATTACAAGAAGCAGTAATTGAAGCAGAGGCTTTAATCTTTAGCATAGAACATGCTATAGCGGAATTAACAGCTTTATTATCGGACAGTGAGATATCTATAATTAATTCTTTATTAGATAATATAAAAGAAGCCGCACACGCTAGAGATCGGATCTTAATTAATAATTCTATTAAAGATTTTAAATCCAAAATAAAGAAATCTATGGATACAAAGTTTAATATAATAATTAATGATTTGCTAAAAGGCAAAAATATCAATCAAATTAAATAGCCTCAGTTACATATAAAATTTTATATATAATCGAGCTAATTTAGATAAGGAAAAATAAGAAGAATGTCAGGAAAAATAAAAGTAACATTTATTATAAATGATGGAGAAGAAAAAACAGTAGAAGCACCGATAGGGCTTTCTATTTTAGAAATTGCCCATAGTAACGATCTAGACCTTGAGGGAGCTTGTGAAGGATCGCTTGCTTGTGCTACTTGTCACGTTATTTTAGAAGAAGAATTTTACAACAAATTAAAAAAACCTACGGAAGCAGAGGAAGATATGCTTGACTTAGCCTTCGGTCTTACCGATACTTCTAGATTGGGATGTCAAATTATTTTAACCGAAGAATTAGACGGCATAAAAGTACGCCTTCCTTCTGCTACTCGTAATATAAAATTATAATGGATTAAAAAAGTGATACGTAAAATACTTCTTTTTGTGTTTTTAGCCTTTACTATAATATGGTTTGCAACTGCATATACTATAAAAAATAACGTTGTAAGTTTAATTAAAAATTCTGAATCCGATAATCTTAAAATATCTTATAATGCCGTTAAGTTTTCAGGCTATCCTTTTAATTGGAAAATTACCGTAACGGATCCTAAAGTAAAATTAATTGATCATGTAAATTCTAAAGAATTTACTAGCAAAAATATTGTCCTAAATATAGCTTTTAGTACTAAAAGAGCTGCTCTTAATTTCGGTCCTTTTATTAGAGAAGTCGATAATTACGGCGACAAAACATTTACCTATGATGTACGCAGCGATGATGACATAAAGGGTATAGGAAAATTTAATAAACCTTTATATAAAATATCAAAAGATGCTAATTTAAAAGAAATATTAAAATCAATTCAGTTAAATAATAAAGCATTATCTATATTTAAAGATAATCAAGAAATTTTTAAAATTAATGATTTAGCATTTCTTATAAGAAAACAGAGTTTAGCAAGTGAGGAAAATATATCCTTATTTTTAAATATGAATTATTATTCAGAAAAAGATATTTTGAATTTTAAAAATGCTAATTTAGATATTGCTGCTTCTTTAAAATTTGCTGAAGACGGAGAAGATTCAGCTATTTTACAAAATTTTAATATAGAAAGATTTATTTTTACTTGTGATAATGATTCTAAAGTTAATTTAAACGGTGCTTTACAATTCTTTGCCAATAAATTACCGGAAGGAAAACTATATTTTGAGCTGGAAAATTATAATTCCATAGTTGATAAATTATTACCGAATAATATTATTTTTTCCAAGAAAATAATTAAAACAATTATTGCTAAAGCAATTAATAAAGCTTCCGACGAGCAATTAAATATAGATCAAAATGATGTAAATTCGGCTTACAACAATATAGAAAAAGCTAAGTTTGATATTGAGTTTTCAGACAAAGGAATAAATATCAGTTCTATTAATTTATTAGAACTCAAACTTGGTGAACATAAAGAAGACCAAAACACCGAAAATAATCCAAATTAGTTTTATGAATAATTTTAAACTAGCTACTATTATTAGCATATTTCTTATTTGCAGTAATATTTATGCTGCTCCAAAAGTCATTAAAATCGGTACCGGCTCTATTTTAAAAGGATATTATGCTATTGGACTTGATTTATGCAAGACTATTACAAATGATGATAAAAATAATGAACATATTAAATGTGAAGTTGTTGCAACAAACGGCAGTATAGAAAATTTAAAATTATTACAACAAGGCAAAATTGATTTAGCTTTAGTGCAGGCCAATATTGCAGTAGAAGCGTATAAGGGCATAGGTTATTATCACGATCAAGAAAAAATGCAAAATTTACGTCAGGTGCTTAATCTACATGATGAGTTTTTTACGGTTATTGTAAAAGATGAGGATAAAATAAAAGTTTTTGCTGATATTGACGGAAAAAAAATAACTAACGGTCCAGCATTTTCCGGTAGTAATATTACTTATGATGCCGTACGTTCTTTATATAAATTTTCTAAGGAACCTGAAGAGTTACACATTAATTATGAAGATTCTATTAATAAATTCTGTAATAAGGAAATAGATGCTATAATAATGATGGTTGGACACTCTAACCCCTTAGTAAATTTAATAGCTAATAAGTGTGAAGTTGATTTCGTTTCAATTGAAAATGATAAAATAGCAGAATTAGTAAAACAAAATAGAGCTTTTCATAAAACGGTGCTTCACAAAGGGTTATATCAAAGGATTACCGATGATCAAACTACAGTAAAAGTATCGGCAATCCTAGTAACTAGAGATAAGGTAAATCGTGATATTTTAGACAAATTTATCGGAGCTTTTCATAGAAACGTAGCAAATTTTAAACTTTCTAATTACTTATTAAATAACCTCGACATTAACTATTTCACCGATACTAAAAATTTTGTTCTACCAAAACATGATTCAGTAAGAAACAAAAACTAACAATATCTTATGTCTGAAAATACTATATTTAAAAATATACTTATACCTATAGATTTAAATGATAAAAAATCTATAAAAGGTATTCTTTCTAAGGCTTTAATGCTTGCGACGAACTTTCAAGCAAAATTACATTTTATGTATGTAATTCCTGAATTCGGTACGAAAATGTTTGAAGATTATTTACCTAAAAATTGGAGAATGGAGAAAAAAGAAAAGTATCAAGCTCAAATTAAAGACCTTATTAAACATTATATTCTCGATGAAATTGAAACAGATTATTATATAGGTAGCGGTGCCGTTTATGATGAAATAATTAAGCACTCTAATGAAATTAAAGCCGATTTAATAATAATCTCTGCAGTCAGACTACAATTAAAAGATTATATGCTTGGACCTAATGCTTCTAAAATCGTCCGTCATTCAGATATATCAGTTTTAGTAGTAAGAGATGAGGAATAAGTATTATTTACGGCTCTTATGTCATCCACGAAAGCGGGAGTGCATTATTGCATGGATCGAAAAACGCACTCGATGTCATACCGTGGCTTGACCACGGTATCTTGTATCACAGGCTGTGTCCTGAGATCCTGCAATCAAGTTGCGGGATGACATTAACCATACGTGGAATAACAATAACTTACAACTTTACTTTTAACTTCACAAAACCCTTGATGGCTTTGATATTTCTTTTGTACATGACAGTTATATTCAAGTAATACGCTTAGATTCCCTTTTTCAATTAAAACGCTAGCACCGATATTATAACCGACTTTAGGTTGCTTCAGTAATGCAACGGTTTCATTAACTTCTCTATCTTTCCACTTTACTTTAGTATTAAGTTTTTTGCTCTTATCGTTAAAGTAATTTTCTACAGAAGCTTGAAGTGCAGACGTAACGCTGAAACCTTCAGCTATTTTTTGTGGAGCTAAAGCTACCTTACCGCCTAAAATACCGCTCCATAAGTTTTGCTTCTTAGACGCGATACTTAAATGCTGAATACCTACATTACTTTCTTGGTACGAACCGTCTTTAGAGTGACCGTATCTTACACCGAGATTTGGAGTAAGAGTAATACCGCCTCTCATAAAATGATTGTAACTTAATAAAGTTTCAAAGTTATAATTATCATTCTTATATTTACCGGTTGCAATAGTACCTCAACGGTTGATTTTACTCTTTACAATATTATGATTGTAAGCACACATACCTTGGATCATAAAGTTTTTCGGTAATTCTTTTTGTCCGTATAAAGTTATACGATATGGCTATCGATATTAGTATTTGACCTGCTACCGCTAGATTTAAACTTTGAATCCAATTTAATACCGACTAAATCTTTGTAGTTATCAAAGCCAATATCAAAACCTATAGTACCGCCCGAAGCTTGACCTTTATAACCGCCTAAACCTTTTTGCGTATTAATACCGTAAGTACCTGCGATCCAAGCGCCCCCTTGATCTAACACTCTTTCATCTTCATCACCCCCGCGCAGCAACCGCAGCACTAGAGAACATTCTATGCGATATAATATTACGGCTCATTTGAGCGATATCACGAATCGGATTATATATTGCTCCAATCATTTCTTCGTCTTGTTTTACTACATTTTGCATTTCTGCAACTTCAGCAGTTTCAACTCTTACAGCTTCAGCAATTCTTGCTTCTTCTGCTTCCTTTATAGAAGCAGCTACTTTTGCCTCCTCTTCTTTTTTTGCTTCCTCTTGTTTCAAGTTTTCAAGGCTATCTTCAGAATCCTTAGATTCTAATTTATTTACAATTACTGCAGTGCTACTAGATACTTCTACTTTTGTTTGCTCCCGTATTATATTATCATCATCATCAAAGTCTTCAATATTGCCCTCTACAGGAACAATCCTCTCTATACGTCGAACAATCATAATTTCTATATCAGTATGTGGAGCTTCTTCCACCGGAGGCGGAACTACCTCTACATCTTCCATATTAATAACCACCGGTGCCGGTGCTAATGGAGCTGTAGCGACAGGAGCAGCTATTAGGGGTCTGCCGGTAAAACTAACGGTGCAACAGGAGCTATAGGAGCACACAGCAGGAGCTACTACAACTACTCCCCCATAGCTTATAACGTCTCCATTTGCTACTGCTTGTGCTGCTGCTGACTCTGGAAGTCTTGTAGCAACTTCTTCTTCATTTACAGCTGCCTCTGCTATAACTCTGCAGCTAACCTAGGATTATTCGTTTTAAGTTGCTGCATTAAGCCTGCATCTTGATTTATTCTAACACATAGATTTCTTGTTTCTTGATCTATACTACTTGTTACTTCTCTTTTAGGACTGATGAACTCAATATCGGTTCCTTCTTTTATAGCTTGAGCTAATTGATTTATATTACCATCAAGTGCATCTGCATTTTTAGTTGTATATTTCTCAAAAACTTCTTCTACAATTAATGCTTTTAACTTTTCTTTTCCTTTAATTTTTATTACTAACTCCTTTTTTAACTCAGTGTTAACTGAAGCTGCTATAGCTTGAACGGCAGCGTCGTATTTTTTTCCTATTTCAGAAGTAGGAGCAATATAAACTACTTCACCTGCATCTATATCGGGTTTTTTAGGAAAAAGATTTTCGATAGGCTTTAAAATATTCATCTTTCTAACCAGACCATCCATACCAAGCCTATTATATCCTACCATCATAGGCGGTGGCATGCCTACACCAACAACAGGAGCAGCAGCTGCCCTAACTGCTAAAGCTTTTGCTTTTTTTATTTCTTTTAATACCGCTTCTATTTTCTTATCCTTATTACATTAAGAAATTTTACAATTTCTTCTTTTGAGAAATCTTTAGTATCAGGTGTTAAAGCTTTCATTTTTACATTGAAATTATTTTGTACGGCGTCTGTTATATTTTTCTCCGTAATATGCTTAGAAGCTTTAGATAAATCGGCTGCATTATCGGCTAAAACTTTTTTTAGTAATTTAGCTTTGGTATCAACTGCCGTTTCATAAATTTTTGATAATGTTGCCGGGGCAGCTTTATTTTATAAAAATGTTAAATCGCCACTATCTATATTACTTTCCACTGTTAAATTAACAATATTGTTATTAATCCAATTATTTACTTGAATATCTACTTCATTTGCTTTAGGAATAAGGGCTATATTATCATGTACGTCTCCTTTATTAAGAGCAAGATCTAGTGCATCGGAAAATTTTAAAGTATTAAAATTATCAACAATTCTCTCTATTTCATTATTTAAAGAATTTGCTCCTAAAACATTTTCATTTTTAGCAATATAATCTATTCTTGATATAATTGTTTTCTTACCTTGTAGTTCATTTTTTATTTTTATTTCATTACTTCTTGCCGTAATATGATCTTGTAAGTCCAGCGGTAATTTACCAAAAGTATAATTTAAACGGTCTATTACGTTATGCTCTGCTTCATTAAACAGCTCTTTAAAAAATTCCTCTTGGCTATTTTATTATTTAAAGTTAAAGCTTGCCTTGAAATTTGCTTTATTTAAATCATCATCTTTTAATCTATTCCAAATATTCTTAGCTTTTATTATTAGCTGTGCTTTATCAGGATTTGCTTCTGAAAATCATTTCAAAGACTCATGTGGAGCTTTTCCTTCCTCTAAAGTTAAAAGTGTTTTTATTGTAATTCCTAAATCATTTTCTGCACCTAATGTTCTTACTTCTAATGTTTCAGGATTTTTTGTATTTTTACATCTCGTTATGAAATATGCCTTCTAAAGTATTTGGAGCTACAAGGATTTCTGCAACTACCGCTGCAGCTGCTCCACCTATAACGGAGGCAGGTACTCCTCCCACTACAGCTACACCTTCTTTTGCTTTTAGATTATGACCTGCTAATTTTAATTTAGGACTAAGATCAGCTATCGCATCCAAATTATTTAAATTTCTAACCGCTCTACCTGTTGGTCGAG
The DNA here is from genome assembly GCF_007989425.1 of Rickettsia asiatica. Taxonomy (NCBI): domain Bacteria; kingdom Pseudomonadati; phylum Pseudomonadota; class Alphaproteobacteria; order Rickettsiales; family Rickettsiaceae; genus Rickettsia; species Rickettsia asiatica. The sequence continues at coordinate 293,746 of NZ_AP019563.1, read as the reverse complement.
GCGGTGACATTGTATTATTAAGCCCTACTAAACGCTCATTATCTGTTTTTATTTCACCTACGGTCTTTTTGTTAGGACAAGTGCTAGATCACTCACTGTGAAAGCATCAAAATTATCTATAAATGCTTGCATTTTCTTGCCATCCAAATCTTTAGCTATTAAACCGGCATCTTTTAAAATCTTGTTATAATTCTTTAAACCCTCTTCATCAACTAACTTACCCTCTTCATTAACTACCTTATTTTTACCGTTATCGATATATGCCGTCTTTAATTCAGCCATTTTCTCTAAATAAGTAACTAATCTTGCAGGATCAGCTAGTTTTATTATAGCCTGTCTTGTAGGAATATTAGATTTGTTAGCCTCAAGTTCAACTAAGTTTTGAGTAACATAATTTTCAAATTGATTTAATAATTTACGCTTTGTTTCCGGGGTTGCTATACTTTTAAACTTTTTTAATAAATCACTTTGTCCGGGTTTATAATAATCAACTTTAATATCTGCATTTCTTATATTAGCATCAGTAATATTAGTGCTAAAATATACATGTTCAAAAGTTTCTTTTGTTAAAGGGGCTTCAACATAATTATTTACAACTTTTAAATTATCATTAGCATCTACACCACCTGCCATAGCTATATATTTTAACTGCTCCAAAGGTGTATTTAAATTTTCTATGTTATTAAAATGTATAGCCTTTTTAATTTTATCGTTAACACTTACAGCATTTACTCCTTCAGCTTTAGCGAGGATTTCCAATACTTGAAGCCTATTTTCTAGAGCCATCTCTTGCTCGTTACGTCCTGTTTCTACTGCTGTATTACCTGTTAAATCAACAACTTCAACACCGGCTACACGTGCTTCTCTTCTTTCTCTAGCACCGTTAAGTACAGGAGCAGCTGCTTGAAGCCTAGTGACTTCTATTATTTCGTTATTGAATAATCTTCTTTCCCCTGGCATAAGATCATCAAAAAGATCAGCAAAATCTTCACGACCTTGCATCCCTCTTATAATATTAAGCTTTTGTGCAGGGATTAATGCTTCATACTCAGGAGTATGATTCAATATATCATAGATTTCTATATCCCCTTTTGCTACGCTAGGCATACCGGTCATGATTGCCGCGTTAGCACAGCTAAGTAAGAATAATTTTGTAAGTTTAGAATTTATAGATTTCATATTTTTTTCCATAATATCTAATTCCCTTTTAATAAATATTGATTATTAATTAAAATATTAATGTTTTCTTTATTATTAAAGGTAATAATACACGAAAAAATATTATGTCAAGAAATTTTTATTGATAGGATACAAGGTAGATAGTAACGTAGGTTTTATATTATAGTTTAATATTTGTAATAATCGTAATGTTTAATTTTTGTTAACGATTAATTAATTTATTAATGCCTTGTGGTTGCATTATACGACATTACTTTTATACATTGCAAGCTATATTATTAAATTTTTCATTATTTTTAAAATGCTTTATAATGATTGTTATAGGATAATGTTGTCATCCCATGGCTTGACCAAGGGATCTTGTGTCACAGGCTGTATCCTGAGATCCCGCGATCAAGTCGCGGGATGATACTAAGGTTACCGGGTTCTTGCTTCTAGCTAGGAATGCAAAAACTACATAACAAATTACAAGGTACATAAATTGTCTCTCAAAACCAAAATACCGGCAAGTTTTATAGAAGCAGTATTGTTATATGAAGATAGACATTTTTACAAACATTGCGGCATTAACCCCGTTTCCTTAGCCAAAGCTTTTTATTCTACTTATTTACAGAATAATCATAAAATAGGCGGCTCTACTATAACAATGCAAGTAGCACGTTTAAGATACGGAATAAATTCTTCTACTAATTCTTGGTAAAATCCATCAAATCATTAAAGCTATTCATGTAGAGCTACATTATTCAAAAAATGAAATCCTAGAAGCTTATCTAAATCTAGTGCCTTACGGTAGTAATATTGAAGGGGTAGCAGCTGGCAGTTATATTTACTTCAATCATGACCTAAAAGATTTAAATTTGATCGATATTCTAAGCCTTGCAGTAATCCCGCAAAATCCGCTTAAAAGAGGCGGGAATGATATTAATATTTTTAAAGCACGTAAATATCTATTTACCGAATGGCTAACGACTCACCCACAAGATATTATTTATAATAAGTTAATTAGTTTGCCGATTAAATTTAATCAAAATAAAAATCTTCCTTTTATCACACCGCATTTTACTTTAGATATACTAACCGGTAATGATAGCCCTATTATATATACTACTAATAGATAAAAATCTACAAACTACTATAGAGAAATAAGTTCGGCTATATATTAATGATCGGAAAAAATACGGCATTAATAATGCCTCCATAATTCTTATTGATTTTACTACTATGGAAGTGCTTGCAAGTATTGGCTCCGGAGAGTTTTTTAATAACGATATTTGCGGACAGATTAACGGCACTAAAAGTCGAAGATCTCCAGGCTCAGCTTTAAAACCGTTTGTCTATGCACTTAGTTTTGATCAATCACTAATACATCCGCTAACCTTAAAAGGATACACCTACTTACTATGATCATTATAAACCGGAAAATTTTGATAGCAGATTTACAGGTGGGTTAGGTGCTAGAGAATCGTTAATAAAGAGCCGTAACGTACCTGTAATATTTCTAGCATCTAAGTTAAAAAACCCGAATTTTTATGAGTTCTTACAACAAGCAAAAATTAGCGGCTTACGAAAACCTGAAAATTACAGCTTATCTATAGTACTCGGCACAGCAGCAATTACTCTTGAAGAGTTAACTACTCTTTATGCTATGCTTGCTAATCTCGGTACTTATAAACCGCTTAAGAAAAACTTGATGTGTCATCCCGTGGTCAAGTCGTGGGGATGACACGGACACCATACTACTATCCCCCGAGGCAAGCTATTTAACACTTGATATTATAAAAGATACGACTCGTCCTATTACCTATAACAATACAAGGCATAACTTACCGATTTATTGGAAAACAGGTACTTCCAGCTCATTTAGAGATGCACTTAGCGTCGGCATATTCGGAAAATACGTACTTGCCGTTTGGGTTGGGTATTTCAAAGGGCAAACTCACGGAACATTTACGGGTAATATTTCTGCAGCCCCTTTATTCTTTAATATTATCGAATCCATAGCTAGACCAAATAAAGATGAAGATTTAATCCTTTCAAAAATTAATGAACTAAATATTACTAAAGTAAAAGTTTGTGCAGATACGGGAGATATCGATAACGATATGTGTCCGGTTAAAGCAGAAATCTTATTCATTAAAGGCAAATCGCCGATAAAACAATCAGGCATTTATAGAAAAATGTTGATAGATTTAAAAACCGGTATGCTTGCTTGCAACTTTATTAAAGGACAAACAGAATATAAAACAGTAAATTTATAGCCGACAGAGATATGCTTTCGGTTTATCAAAAAGCAGGAATACATATATTACTGAAATCGATACCTACAAACCATTGCAATAGGTTGATAAATTGGCATCATCAAAAACCTAAAATTATATACCCGTTAAAAATTCCGTACATTCAATTAAAAATAGTGATAATATTACTTTTAGTGCGATTAGCGATAATAAAACCAATAACATTTTTTGGTTTGTGGAGAATAAATTAATAGCAACCGCAAAACCAAACGAAGCAGTAATATGGAAAGCAAAAGCCGGTGAATTTATTGTTAGAGCTATCAGTGATAGCGGCGAAAGCGACAGTATAAAAATTTATATCAAAGAATAAATTAACGGTTATATATAAAATTTAAAATTCCCACAGAAGTTGAGATTAAATCTTTAACAGAAGAAGAAACTGCTCTTGATTCTTTAAAAGCAAATATTCTAAATGCATTGACTGAGGTTAATTATTCACTAATACAAGCAGGAAAAACATCAGAAACTACAGTAATAATAGGATTGCCTTATAGCGGAAAAAGCACATTTTTAAATGCTCTTGAAAACAACCTTAAGATTATCGAAAACGGTGAAGAATTTACATTTGATAAATTATTTGATTTTGACACACCGGAAATTAAGCATAAATATGAACCAGCTGTATATTACCCAAAAAAATTTGAAATTGCAGAAAAAGTATTTTGGGAATGCTCTAACGAGGTACCCGATACAGTTCAAGAGTTAATCAATGTATTTTTTATTAAAAAGCTAGTTCACATGACCGATAAATTAAAATTTATCATAGTAGCAAAAGAAGAGACTGTAAAATCCCCTAGTATCTTTAACAGGATTATAGAAGACTTTAAAAATATTTTTCCTACAGAAGAACACAAAAAATTAAAAGGAAATGTTATATGTATAATAACACAACATAATAAAAATAATCATGAAAACATTATACCGATGTTACAAAATAGCATTGCTATTAACAAGGATATATTAGAATTTTCAGATATAAAATTTTTCCATAAGCCTACTTCTCAAAATGAGGAAATAAAGCTGACCCTAAAGCTAAAAGATCTAGAAGAGAGAGCAGGAGTGCAAAATCTAGAGATAAAGAAGCTAAGTTCATTTCTAGAGGAACAAGACAGTCTTATAGAAAATTTACATACACAAATACAGATAAATGTAGAATGTATAATTAATACTATCCAATCAATTTTTGAAGGCTTTAGTGTATATACACCTCTTAACTACTCAAAATTTTTAGATAATAACTATAAGGGTTATGTTAAACCATATTTACCAAGTTCTCCAATACAATATCCGGCTATAGAAAAAACTCCTTCTTGTTTTGAAGGATTAGCACAATTATCGGAATTTCAAGCTATCATATCAAACAAACAAGATAATAACCTCATAGCGGCAATATTTCAAATTTTAGACTCTATTGAGAAATTCACGGATAATAAGCCAGTTATTCAAGCTTACCGGTATGTGTTAGAGCTACAAATTAAAGAATTATCATTATTTGAAGAAATGTTATCTACAACATGGTCTCAATCCAATGATTGCTATAGTTCCCTAATTGAAATATGTGATTTATTCGTACAAAATAACTATCTATATCTTCTATAAAAAATATAGAACCTAAAAACGATCAACTGGTGCAATATTATAAAGAAGTCATAAAGTGGTTAAATAAGTACTCTGACAAGGCAAAAGTAACCAAAACTATAGCTTAGGCTGCTACTCTAAAATAGGCGATATATTGAGCGAAGAAGAAGATTATAACGGAGCTTTAGCTAATTATAATGCAGCTCTAACATGTAATGAAGAACTTAAAGAAATGTACAATAAAATCGGTGATATGCTATTTAACTTAGGACGTGAAGACTCAGCTATCATATTTTATAGAAAGAATAATAAATTAGACTCTATATTAAAATGTTATGACAGCCTTATAAATAAGGCTGAAAAGCCTATAAAATATGATTTATATATGGACCAAGGAAACGAACTTCGCTTTCAAAAACAACAGGAAGCAGATGCTGCAGAATCATATTTTAAAGCAGCTGGTGTTGTACGTGATCCTCAAAAACAATAAAATGCAATGCTTATGGCATACAATACTTTCTTAGGAAACTCAAATAATAACGCAATTCAACAAACAGATATTTCAGCACAACAAAGAAAGGAGTATTTTAAGGATATAATCGGCGATATTATTGATCTACATTCTTAATAGATCATTTATGCTTACTTTAGCTCTCGTAGTTTTATCGACTTGTTTTATGATGACTACACAATAAAGTCCAGGCTTACCCGCTTCCTTAGCAGGTAATACCCCAGGTACTACAACAGAATAAGCCGGAATTCTGCCGTAAATAATTTCACCTGTATCTCTGTATACTATTTTTGTAGAGCTACCGATAAACACCCCCATACTAATTACTGCTCCCTCCTCTACTATTACACCTTCTGCTATTTCCGATCTTGCACCGATAAAACAATTATCTTCAATGATAACAGGCTTTGCTTGCAATGGCTCAAGCACTCCACCTATTCCCGTGCCGCCTGAAATATGGCAATTCTTGCCGATTTGGGCACATGAGCCGATAGTAGCCCATGTATCAATCATTGTTCCCTCATCTATATAAGCACCTATATTAATGAAAGAAGGCATAATTACGACATTTTTAGCTATATAAGTACCAGTTCTAACAACAGCTCCGGGAACTTTGCGTATAGCTGCTTTTTTGAATGTATTTTTATCGATATCTGCAGAAAATTTAGGAGCAACTTTATCATACCAACTATTATAATTGTTATTATAAAGCTGCGATTCCGTAGTGATAAAATATAGCAATATAGCTTTCTTTACCCATTCATTAACTTGCCAACTATTTTCTTTCTTTTCGCAAACACGAATTGTACCTTGATTTAAGCTTTCTATAATATCATTAAGAGTGTTCTTTAATGTTATAAGCTTTGAAGAATCTTGAAGAAGTTTGTCCTTAATTTGCCAAGCTTCTTCAATTTCTTTAATACGAGAGGACATATCTTTTAACTGTTTTATTGCCAAAAATAATAAATGAGATTATCATGAAAGTCAAACATAATAATTATAATTAACTATGTATATTACTTGCCCAAATTGCCAAACAAGATTTATTGTTACAAGCAATCAAATAGGTATTAACGGACGACGAGTAAAATGTTCCAAATGTAGCCATTTGTGGTATCAAAAATTAGACTATAATACTAGTAAATTAAATGACTTTAAAGATAAAGTAAACACGGAAACTATTAAAACTCCTATTAAAAATCATTACAATGCTAATGTGCCGGTTATTTTACCGTATATTCCTCCTAAGAAAAAATATAATATATTTCCAATATTATGGACTAGCTTTATAATTTTTTGTTTAGTGATATTACTAATAGATAGCTTTAAATTCTTAGGTAAATATGATCAATTAAAGATAGAGGAAATTAATTTAGGAAAATCTCGTCATATAGGTGGTATGAAGATATTTTATAAATTATCTAATGAGTCTGATTATTTAATTTCCGATCCTATAATCAAAGTTAGAGTAATGGATACTAATAATCAAGCTTTAGATGAATATGTATCAATTACAAAACTACAAACAAAAATCCCTGCAAAACAAGCAATACATCTAGAAATGAATATTGAAGGGATCCCTGTTACGGCAAAATATATTGATATTGCTATAGGTAATAGATTAGGGCTTTTATTTAAGTAATCAACGTTCCTGCGTGGCTCTTAACACATAAAAATACTAAAATTATTAGTATTTTTATATTTATGGATACCGTGGTCAAGCCCTGTATTGTACGAACGTTGCCGTTGACCTGAGTATAAAGGCAATTGATGTCATGCGGGAATGACATAAGGGCTATGCAACAACGTCACTTAAAAATACCCATAAGCCGAAACTTATGGGTATTACAAAGATATAATGATTTTTATTATCGTGTATTAGGAAACACCACAACTTGAGCTATTAGTATCACTTGATACCATATTAACAATATCTGGAGCTTTAAATAATATAATGATTGCAGTAACTACTACTAAAGCTACCTCCCACTGCAATTTTCCTCTTAATGTTTGAATTCCCAGAACAATTATACCGACAACAGCTATACCTTTTGCAGTATTGCCTCTGAATACTTTAATTAACTTACATAATGCATCACCTACAGGATCGCCGACATTACTACCTAAGCTATCAAAAGCTACCATAATAATAGCCACGCTTAGAATAGTAAATAATATGCGTAATGATAGATTATAATCGATTAATTCTTCGTTTAATTTACGAATAGGAAAGTTCATATGTTTTTACCTCAATAAAATATTAGCATTTAAAAAGTAATGTATAATTTATTTATATATAAATCAACTCCTAAATATATGCAATTTTAATTAATATGCAAAAATATTTTAAAAACACTTATTTTAAGTAACATTATAATCACATATAGTATAATTTAACTTCCAAATATATAAACAAACGTAAATAAAAATAACCAAACCACGTCCACAAAATGCCAGTACCATGCAGCAAATTCAAACCCTAAATGTCCATTACCTTCTGTAGTAAAATCTCCTCTTTTTGCTCTAAAGTAGCAAACTATTAGAAATATAGTACCTATAATTACATGAGCTCCATGAAAACCCGTAGCTAAATAAAAATTAGAAGCATATATACCATCTGTAAATTTAAATGCCGCATGATAATATTCATATGCCTGCATAGTTGTAAAAAATATTCCAAGCAATATGGTAAGAGCAAGTGCAGTTACACAATCTTTTTGATTTTTTTCTTCTAAGGCGTAGTGAGCCCAAGTAACGGTAGTACCTGATAAGAGTAGTATTAAAGTATTGATAAAAGGAATATCAAATGGATCAAAAGTTTTAATTGTAGGTGGAGGCCAAATTCCCTGTTTTACAACCCATACACCGTCTAAAAGACCTACGGGTGATAGACTTGATTTAAAAAAAGAAGCAAAAAATACACCAAAAAATACTATTTCCGTTAAGATAAATAACGCCATACCTATTTGTAAACCTTTTCTAACAGGGCTAGTATGCTGATGTTCGACTATTCCTTCTTTCACTACATCCCTCCACCAAGAATATAAACAGTAACCTACTGAAATAACTCCTGCAGATAAAATATATATATTAAATTTGTAGCCATGCATAAACGAGACACCGCCTATAACCAAAAGAAGTAAAGCAAAAGATGTTAGGACGGGCCAAGGGCTTGGGGCTACTATATGGAATAAGTGCGATTTAGTAATAGGATGTGAATTTGGACTCATATTTTATTTTATCATTTTCTAATTATACTTCGAGTAGATATACGAAGATCAACTTGGAAAAGAGCAAGGAGTCTGTAAGCCGAGGAGCGGAGCGTATAATAATACGTGAGCATCCGAGGTCTTACAAAGACGACATAGCCAATTTTTCAAGTTCATCGAGTATAATAAATATAAATTATTATTGATGTAAAAGCAAATTCTAGAAGCAGATTTATATAGAAAATATGCCTCGTAACTCAGAATTACATTATTTATTATTAATGACAACTAAAATCTCTTGATTCTTTATATTATTCAACTAATATATAGACCGCTAATAATGTTTAAGCTCCATTGTTGCAAGACCAATCTGTCAAAACTTAATATTAAGTTATGCCAGGGGTCTATTATTATAAGTGAGTAAAATCATGAAGTATAATGGAGGTTGTTGTCTTACAGCAACAGAGTTTAACCTCTGGCACCTTTATTTATTAATTTCTAGATTAGGTTTAGGCATAAATTAAATAAAGGAATTGTGAGTAGTATTAGCTATGTTTGATAAAAATAAAGATTTATTAATTCTAAAAAATACAAATGCAAAAAATAAAGAAAAAATTTAAAAAAAATTTCCTTTCACCACCGTTTCTAATAATATTATTAATGTTTTTTTATTATCTTCTTAATATCTTAGAAGTAAAATATTTCTAGATTTTTTAACTAATTAAGTTGTTAACTCTAAATTTTCTTACTTAAAATTATAGAGATATGACAAATTATCTTCACTATTTTACTAGTTATTTCTGCAAATATTGCCTCTGTACTATCATTCATTATAGCAATATTTTTATGTTCAATCTCATCAAGTCGAAATTTAATAATATTATTTAATAATTCCAACTCAACATTTTTATTTTCTAAATAATTTATTTGCTGTTCATAATGTTTTTCTATTACTTCTTCTACACTCTCGGTAACAAGCATCGCCGTTTTTATTCCCATCAAGGAAGATAAAGCACCAAGTAAAAATCCGTAATGATGCCAAAAAAATAATAAAACCGTGGGTCTTACTTCTTTTTCCAGTAATTTTTTTTCAAAATAATTTAAATGGATCTCTTCGTGATCAAGCATTTCTTTAATCAATATATGATCATTTTGAGATTTAATATATTTTAGCTGCCCTTGATAAATTCTTTTTGCACCATACTCTCCGGCATGATTAACTCTAATTATCTCGTGAATTTGTTTGTCAGGGTCAGAAAAATCAGGTCTAGGCATAAATATACTCCTTTTGAAAGAAGTTTAAAATTAGGTAGACGAAGTTTAATTTGGAAAAGAGCAAGGCGTTTCATATTTTTTGACCGCAGCGTACATACTAGTGTGAGGATCAAAAAATATGAAACGCCGACGCCAATTTTTCAAATTAAACGAGTATACTTTGGAATAAATCAAAACCGGCAGGATTTAATTTATAATCCACTTCCGCTTGCTGTAATAATTTTAAAGTCTCTAAACATTCAGTTAGGCTAAGGCCGTTTGCTATCTTCATAAAATCATTAATATACTGATAGAAAATCGGTGGTGATAATGATTTTATTGCGAGTTCCAAACGCTCACCGTTTTGTACTTTCGACAAAACTATATATAAATTTAAATAATGCCTTATTAATGCTCTAATAATTAAAACTTCATTGATATTTTGTTTTTTTAATATATCAAGCTCTTGCAGAAAATTACTATAATCTTTTTTTGAAAAATACATTGCTAAATCACTGCCGTTTGCCGTAATTTCGCTACTTATAACTTCTAGAACGTCGTTTAAAGTAATTTCGCGTACGTCGTGAACAAAATATATCAATTTATTTATTTCGCTACAAATTAAATCATGATCACCTTTTAAATGAGCTTTTAAATAAGTGATAGCTTCTTTACTTATAATTTTATTAGTTTTTTCTACTTTACCTAAAATAATTCGTTCAATTTTTGCTTCATCGTCATGATAACAAGCAACTGCCGCTAAATATTCTTCTGTTTCAAAAAACTTTCTAACGCTCCCGCTTGAAGTAATTGCTTCACCTATAAATACAGGAAAATTTATATAATCACTGCTTAGAATTGTTTTTAAATTCTTATCGATTGAATTCCCGACCGATCTAATTTTAATTAATTCTTTTTGACCAAAAAAATTAGACGAATTAAGTAATATTTCTAAAGATGAAATATTAAGATCTGCGTATTCTATAGAAGTTTGTAGCATATTTAAGCTTTTTACTAAATGCTTACAAATTTTTCCTATATAACCTTTATCAGGACCATATAGTAAAAGAGCTCTAATCTTTCCGACTGTTATTAGTTCAAATAATCTACCTATTTGTGAAAAATAAAATTTCATAGCTTAACTATTTCCGTGTAAAATATAAAATTAATCTGCTATGAATTTCTTCTGCTGCTTGATATGCCAAATCCATTCCTGTTTCATCTCTTTCAACATTTGTTGCATATGGTGTAAAAATAGCATTATATGACGTGTTTTGGTAAAACTTCTCTTCAATTAAAACCTTTTGACTTTCTATATCAATTAATTTATATCTAACTAATTGATTAATATATTCCCTTAAAACATTGGAGTTTTTTTCAATAGTAGCAGGCATAGTTGTTGCGATAAGCTCTGCTTTAAGCAGGTATTTTGCTTTTGCTTTCTGAGGTAAAATACTAGTTAAACGATGATAAAACTCAGCTCTTTCAATTGTTCTAATCGGTTCAACTTCAATAACTTCTAAATCATTATTTCTACTGTATTTTTCACTATATACCGGTTTTAAATTACAACTGCTCATTAGAAAGAATATAATTATTACAAATAAAGAACGCATATATAGATTAAGATTAGTTTTTTATATTAATAACAGTTTATTTCGATTTTGTGAAAGAAAATTATAATAATTAGCATTTATTAATATTTATATGTTAAATGTTGACATTAATAAGTGAGGCTTGTACTATTACCGCTTCAAAATAATTTTAAGGTATTATAGATGTTAATTCTAAGTGTTCCAATAGACATAAAAACAGCATTGGTAAAAATAAAAATATATTTTTGCTTCCCAAAAAAAAGAAAAAGTAATTTTAACAAAATATAACTCAACAGAAAATATTGAAACACTCAAGGTAAATACAGATGAAGCTAAAACTGTAAAGATTACAAAAGAGGATTTAGAAAAATCTTTTGAGTTATATGAAGAAACATTGGCAATATTAGCACAAAAACTATCATTACAAACATCAATTAGTTATGATGATTATAACCCTCAAACAGAGTATTACCCATTGATAGGAGAAGATGGAAGTATCAAGTATATTCCTACTACTGAATTATAATTTTTTAAGCTTAAAATACTTTATCGGTCAGTTTTACATACTTACCGTTTTTTATTAAAGAACTCTCTACATCCTCCTTGCAAATCTAATATTCTATGTTAAATTTACAAGGAAGAGAGCCGTTTTAAGTTAATGGTTTTAGTTTAAGCTTTTTAAAACTCATCATTATTTATTTTAGGATTAGTTTGCCCAACTACTGTTTTACATTCCAGATATTCTTCAAAATCTTTTTCCCAATTAGGTCGTACTTCTATAGGAGAACATTTTGAAGGGGTTATAGGAACATATTTTGGCGTTTTTATAAGAATTTGATCTATAACATTTCATTCATAATCTTGTAATATTTCTAGTATTTCTTTACTAGTATTATAACGTGACGGAGTAAGACCTGAAGCATCTTTTTTTGTTACTAAAGTAGGCTCTGCCTGTAATAGAATTTCAATAATTTCTTTATTACTAACCCCTGCAATTGCTGAATGTAATACCGATACACCCTGAAGAGTGGTAGAATCTATAGAGTCTCGATTTACTTTTAAGATCTCTACTGCTAACTCTTTTTTACCATGCTCAGCTGCTTCGTGTAATAAAGCATTGGGATTATATTTTCAATACATACCTTTAATGCACTATTAAAAATTGCTATACCGTCTTTTGTTGTATCTTTAAATAATTGTTCTAACTCTTCTATATCACTCTTTACTGATGCGGATTTCATTGCTATATCTGAATCAGGCGAATTTGGACCTGGAGTTTTATATTTATCTAAATCTGATGTAGGTAAAGTAGACATTTTTTGCTTTCTCATTAATTCTCCTAAATTTATTAGTTGCCACTAAAACCTTTACAATATCATGGGCTTGTATGACTCTGATATCATTCTCGTAGAGGTGCCTAGACGTCAGTTTAAGGCTCGATGCCACCCTATCGAAGGCAGGAATACCATATCTACTCCTCCAAGGAATGCCCTAAAAGATTTGAATATTGTTCATGTCCTTCTGAGCAATAGGATGACTCTGTTATCATTAAACTTTTAGAAGACATATAACATTCTAAATTAGGGGTTAATTGTTGCATGCAATTAATTAAAGCATATTCTTTACCGTTAACTGCTAAATTCAGAATATCATATAAATTTGAGTGGTCAGCATATAAGGTGGGTCTTGTTATATCTGATAAATACTGTTTACAAATTTCTAATTTATTGTTTTTGTGTAGGTACTTAAAATAATTTAACGTATTTTCAGCACTACATAATTCTTCATCATACAGGTATATTGCTTAGTCATTAATTTTCCTAAATTTATAAGTTGTTAATTATTTTAGGAGGCATTGCAAATTAGTGGTGAATTGATGTCATTCCCGCGAAAGCACATGGGTGTCAACTTAAGGATCGATGTCATGCCCACGTAGGCGGGAATCCAGGGTAAAGCGAGATAAATCAAGCTTTTCAAAAAATCTTTTAGATTAAGATTTTTTAGCCTGGATCCCCGCCTACGCGGGAATGACATCAAAAGCGTTCTCCAATCCACGCAATAATGCCCGCTCGCAATGACAACCTTCAGTATCCACGCAGGAATATATAGTTGGCGAACGACATGAGCTAATTTGCAATTCTCCTAAAATTAAGATTATAAATTTAAGAATAATAACGCAACAAATCAAGTTGAATTATATCTTACTTAATTGATTAAGAATTGTTAATTTATCACAATGGATTAGTTACTGAAGTTTTATATTTTCCATATCCCAATCGTGAGAAATAGTATTATACTTTAATATATAAGGCTTAGTATCTATAGAATCTAGAGTTACATCGGCAATCATATCATCATGTGACGAGATAAGTTCATTATAACCGAAATTAGCATAATAAGGTTGATAATTTCTAAATCTAACCGTTATAAATTTCTCTTTAGTAATAGCAGGTAAGAATTTCACTAAATCGTCAAGATTACTTAATCCTAAATCTTTCATCTCAAAAATTTGTAATCTATAAACATTTTTATAATCTTTGGTAAAGAATGTCGGTATAGAGCTAAAGCTACTACCGGATTGAACGGAGGCTATACTTAAAGCTTTAAGCGGAATTCCTGATTTATTACTAAAATAATCATCGGCTTCAAAAAATACTGCACCGCCAAAATTTACCATTTTAGCGATTTTATTATTGTTCACATCATATAAATCTACTGCTTGTTCTAGCTTTTTTCCATCACGAAATATAGTAAGTTTAATAGCTATTCCTTTAAAATTATCCATTTCTCTATCAAATAATGCTAGATTGCCGCCGAGTTCCTTATCATTCACCGCCCAAACAATATCACCGGCTTTTAAAGATTTTTCAGCAGGCGATCCGGCTAGAACTGCCTTAACGCTTATCACTCTATTTCTACTATCAGAAAATTTATTTATATATTTATCCATTTCTTCTTTAGGGAAATTATGATGTCTAACTGCTTTATTTAAAGAATATAACTCGCTTATTATTCCTATATGTTTTCTGCTTGGTTGTTTATTATTCTTTAAACTTTCTAAAGTGCGAGCTACATAATCACCGTGCAGTGCTAGAGAATGAGTTTTACCACCACCATATAATACTCCTATAGCCTCAATCTTATCATTTAATACCGGTGAACCGCTAGCACCGCCGGTACTATTTAGGTTAATAACATAAGTACATTGCGGCATTAAACCTTCAATATTATAAAGATCAGACAAATAACCGGTATGGAAAGAAAAGCCTTTTGCTTCCGTGTTACCGACTACAAAAACTTTTTGATTTAATTTTGGAAGCTCGTTTGAGAAAGCTATTTGTGTTGTCGATACCGGTATGTCTTTACTTTCTACTTTTAGAACGGCATAATCTTGCCAAATATCGTAATAGATAAGCTTTGCTTCTGCCTGTTCACCGTTATAAAAAGTAACAAAATAAGTTCCGATAGACGCACCGCCGACAACATGAGTATTAGTAATTATATAACCGTTGTTCTTATCGTTAATAAATCCCGTTCCAGTCCAACTACTTGTATCATCATACGCCGATACGGCAATTCTAGTATCGATCGTTACAATTGCTTTCTTCGCTTTTTCAAATATAATAGTGCTTGTTTCACTAGATGCTAAAACTATATTATTTAGGAAAATTAAATTAATAATAAATAAAAGTTTTAGCAACATCGGTAGTTTTTTCATTTTCACCTCTTGTAAAATCACTTAAGCCGCATTATATCAAATAAAAAGTCATAATAAAATAAAAAAAGAAAACGAGGATTCTTATGGGAAAAGTAATAGGTATCGACCTTGGAACTACCAACTCTTGTGTTGCAGTAATGGAAGGGAAAGAGCCAAAAGTAATAGAAAATTCAGAAGGTGAGAGAACTACGCCGTCAATAATAGCTTTTGCAAACGGCGAAAAATTAGTCGGACAATCTGCTAAAAGACAAGCAGTAACTAACCCTCGCAATACTATATATGCGGTAAAGCGATTAATCGGTAGAAATTTTACCGATCCTATGGTTGCAAAAGATCAGGATATCGTGCCGTATAATATAGTTAAAGCCGATAACGGGGATGCATGGGTCAAAGCGGATAACAATAAATATTCACCAAGTCAAATTAGTGCTTTCATTTTACAAAAAATGAAAGAAACTGCCGAGAATTATTTAGGGGAGAAAGTAACACAAGCAGTAATAACCGTACCTGCTTATTTTAATGATGCACAGCGTCAAGCAACGAAAGATGCCGGTAAAATAGCAGGTCTTGAGGTCCTTAGAATAATTAACGAGCCGACTGCTGCAGCTCTTGCTTACGGTTTTGATAAATCGGCAAGTAAAACTATTGCAGTATATGATCTTGGCGGCGGAACGTTCGATATTTCAATTCTTGAAATCGGTGATGGTGTTTTTGAAGTAAAATCAACGAATGGTGATACATTCCTTGGCGGTGAAGATTTCGATACAAGAATATTAAACCATTTAATAGATGTATTCAAAAAAGAAAGCGGTATAGATCTACGTAACGATCCTTTAGCACTTCAGCGTTTGAAAGAAGCGGCGGAAAAAGCTAAGAAAGAACTATCTTCTGCAGTAACTACCGATATTAATTTACCTTATATTACGGCTGATAGTAGCGGTCCAAAACATTTAAATATCAAATTTACTAGAGCGGAACTCGAAAAATTAGTAGACGATTTAATTGAAAAAACCATTGAGCCTTGCCGAAAAGCATTAAAAGATGCAGGCTTAAAAGCTTCAAATATTCAAGAAATAGTGTTAGTCGGCGGGATGACTAGAATGCCGAAAGTACAAGAAGCCGTAAAAAAATTCTTCGGACGTGAGCCGCATAAAGGCGTAAACCCTGATGAGGTTGTAGCTCTTGGTGCTGCTATCCAAGGCGGAGTACTTAATAAAGAAGTAACGGATATATTATTATTAGACGTTACGCCTCTATCTCTTGGTATTGAAACTCTTGGCGGCGTATTTACAAGATTAATCGATCGTAATACTACTATCCCTACTAAGAAAAGCCAAGTATTTTCCACTGCCGATGATAATCAGCATGCCGTAACTATTAGAGTGTTCCAAGGTGAACGTGAAATGGCGAAGGATAATAAATTACTCGGTCAGTTTAATCTTGAAGGCATACCTCCTTCACCGAGAGGAGTTCCACAAATAGAGGTAACATTTGATATTGACGTTAATGGAATAGTGCATGTTTCGGCTAAAGATAAAGCAAGCGGTAAGGAACAGAAAGTAACTATTCAAGCTTCCGGCGGTCTTAGCGATGCCGAAATCGAACAAATGGTTAAAGACGCTGAGCAGAATGCCGATGAAGACAAAAAGCGTAAAGAGCTTATTGAAGCGAAAAATGCTGCCGATAGTTTAGTTTATTCTACTGAAAAGACTCTTACAGAGTATGGTGATAAATTATCATCAGAAGATAAAGGAACTGTTGAAGAAGCACTAGCCGCTTTAAAAGCCGTTCTTGAGTCGGAAGATGCTGCTTTGATTAAAGAAAAGACCGAAAGCTTAACTGCAGCTAGCATGAAAATCGGCGAAGCAATGTATAAAACACAAAACGAGAATCAGCCTTCTGAAGAAAGTGCCGCTAATGATGAAAAAATAGTAGATGCTGATTTTCAGGATGTAGAGAAGAAGTAACATACTGAATTTGTCATCCCGCGACTTGATCGCGGGATCCAGTAAAATATATAAATGGATTCCTAAGATCCCGCGATCAAGTCGCGGGATGACAACCGTGTTTATAAATTAAATTATGTCACAAGATTATTACCAAATACTAGGTATTAGTAAAACAGCTAGTCAAGCTGATCTTAAAAAAGCTTACCATAAGCTAGCTAAACAATATCATCCCGATAATGCGACGGCCGGAGATACGAATGCCGAGAAGAAATTTAAAGAAATCAATGCTGCTTATGATGTTTTAAAAGACGAACAAAAAAGAGCTGCTTATGACCGTTTTGGACACGATGCTTTTCAAAATCAACAATCACGAGGGGGAGAAGGAAATCATGGCGGTTTTCACCCCGATATCAATGATATATTCAGCGACTTCTTTAGCGACTTTATGGGAGGCAGCAGAAGATCATCACGCCCAACTTCAGCTAAAGTTAGAGGTTCGGATTTAAAATATGATCTGACAATTAACCTAGAGGAAGCATTTCACGGTATAGAAAAAAATATTAGCTTTTCTAGCGAAGTAAAATGCGATACTTGTCACGGTAGCGGTTCTGAGAAAGGTGAAACCGTAACTACTTGCGATGCTTGCGGCGGTGTTGGAGCAACTAGAATTCAGCAAGGATTCTTTACGATCGAGCAAGCTTGTCATAAATGCCAAGGTAACGGACAAATTATAAAAAATCCTTGTAAAAAATGTCATGGCATGGGACGTTACCGTAAGCAACGAAATTTATCAGTAAATATTCCTGCCGGTGTTGAAAACGGTACTAGAATAAGACATACCGGAGAAGGGGAAGCAGGTATTAGAGGCGGTAATAGCGGTGATTTATACGTTGATATAGCAATAAAACCACATGATATTTATAAAGTAGACGGAGCAAATCTACATTGTAAACTACCTATTAGTTTTGTGAATGCCGCTCTTGGAGGAGAGATAGAAGTACCGGTAATTGAAGGTGGAAAAATAAACTTAACAATTCCTGCAGGCACACAAAACGGTGATCAATTAAGGCTACGCAGCAAAGGTATGTCTAAAATGAGATCAACTATTAGGGGTGATATGCTTACACATATTCATGTTGAAGTACCTAAAAATTTATCTAAAAGACAACGTGAATTACTAGAAGAATTCAAAAAAGAGTCCATAAATGAAAAAGAAAATGACGGCAGCTTTTTTAATAAAATGAAAAGCTTATGGTCATGAATATAAGCCTCGTCATTGCGAGCGACTAAAAGGAGCGTGGCAATCCAGAAAAATAATAACGACTTACTTGATTCAGTCAAAAATCATCTTCCGAGCCATGCTAAGGATATTTATCGCGAAGCTTTTAATCATGCATTTGAACAATATAAGGATGCCGATAAAAGACGTGGAAATAACTCTAGAGAGACAGTTGCACATACAGTAGCATGGTCAGCCATAGAAAAAAAATACCATAAATAATGATAAAGAACACTGGGTAGAGAAATAAGTCCAAAAAATAGACCTATTCGGAAACTCTACTTCTAGGGGTAATTTGTACGTCGATCCGGTACTTGAATCCTCACGTTACTTGCGTGTACGCTGCGGTTCGAAGTTAAGTGTCTTCGGAGGGATTCCTACCTAAATCCTCATTTCTGAATAGGTCTAATTTATAAGTTTATGAGATTTTAAATTGAATCCTTGAAATTCTGTAAGCTTATATGTATATTTAGGTATTAACTGAATTTAAGTTCTTATGAAATTAGCAAAATTATTGAGTACCCTTTTAGTTATAGGGTTAGTTTTCAGCGGATGCAAAAGCAAAAAAAACAGTGATGACATAGTAGTTCCTATCCCTACCCTTTATAATGAAGGTATTACCTTATTGGAAAAGAAAAAATATAAGAAAGCTGCGGAAGAATTCGGAAGAGTATTTTACCAACATCCAGGTAATGAAGTGACGCCGCAAGCCGAATTGATGCAGGCTTATTCTTTATTCCTCGCCGCTCAATATGAAGAAGCGGTTGATGTGCTTGATATGTTCATTAATTTGCACCCTGCAAATGTTGACATTGCTTATGCATATTACCTTAAAGCATTATCATATTATATGTTAATTTCAGACGTAAATCATGATCAATCTAGAACTTTCCTAGCTAAAGATAGTTTTGAAGACGTAATAGCAAAATTCCCAAATACTAAATATGCTATTGATTCATCTTTAAAAATCGACCTAGTAAACGATCATTTAGCAGGTAAAGAGATGATAGTAGGTCGGTTTTACTTAAAGAAAAAGAACCCAATGGCAGCAATTAACAGATTTGAAGAAGTAATTGATAATTATCAAACTACTTCTCACTCGGTAGAAGCTCTTTACCGTTTAGCCGAAAGCTATATGATGCTTGGGCTGCCGGATGAAGCAAAAAAATATGCCTCGGTGCTAGGTTATAACTATCCTGATAGTCAATGGTATAGTTATGCGTATAGGCTAGTTCAGAACCACTAAAATTAAGCAGCATATGTTCTGCAGTTTCTCAGTTAAAAACTTCATTCTGATAGACGAGCTGGAAATTGAGTTTAATAAAGGTTTATGCGTTATTACCGGTGAAACAGGAGCCGGTAAATCTATTTTACTTGATGCGATTTTATTTTGCCTAGGTTATAAAACTTCAAATAATATAATAAAGCGTGGAAAAGATTACGCTGTTGTTAATATAATATTCTCTTTAAATGCAGAAATAAAAAATTTTCTGATCCAAAATTTTATTGAGCCTGAAGAGTTATTGCTTGTAAAGTGTCTGCAAAAAGCCGAAGGACGAAAAAATTTTTTCATTAATAATCAAGTGGTGACTAAAGCTCTTATGCAGCAATTAGCTACTTATTTATTTGAGCTTCATGGACAAAATAATAATATTTCTCTTCTAGAAGCAAATACGCAGCGTGATATTTTAGACAGTTACGGAAATCTTTTGGACTTTCGAGCCGAGCTTTCTAAATGTTATCAGACTTGGCAAGATACTAGAAAAGACATTGCCGAAATAACACTTAAACAAAATTCTATAGAGCAGGAAATTGATTATTTGAGCTTTACAACGGAAGAATTAACTAAGCTGAACATTCAAATAGGTGAAGAAGAAAAATTAGCAAATATCAGAAAAGATTTGCAAAATAAAGATAAGGATTTACAGCTAATAAAAGATATTCTAGAACAAATTAATAACCCCGAAATAAATACATCGATTAATAGAGCAGAGAAATTATTAGCAAGGCAAGGCGACAATGAGCGTTTTGAAGCTATCGTTACAAGTTTAGAGGAGGCCTATAATAATCTAGAAGAAGCACGCCAAGAATTATCAAATCTGTTAGATAGTTTTAATTATGAGGAATATAATCTTGAAGAAACAGAAGAAAGATTATTTTTAATAAAAGCTATTAGCCGTAAATATAATGTTCCCGCTGATGAATTAGGTGTATTTTTAGATAAATCTTTAGAGCAGCTCGGTATATTAAAAAACAAAATAGCAAATAGCAATGAGTTAAAAGCTCAAGAAGTACTATTACAGAAAAAATATTATGAACTAGCGAGCGATTTATCCGCAAAGCGTCTTATTGCTGCAAAACACCTAGAAGAATCATTGCATCAGGAGCTAAAACAGCTTAAAATGGCGAAAGCAATTTTTGGGATTGAGATAACTGCTAAAAAAGAACCGACCGCCGGCGGCAATGACGATATTGTGTTTAAAGCTTCTACTAACCCGGGAACGGCAGCGGAAGCAATTAATAAAATCGCTTCCGGCGGTGAATTATCAAGGTTCATGTTAGCTTTAAAAACTTCTTTGTTTGATAAAATGGTAAAACCGTCTATTATATTTGATGAAATAGATGTCGGGATTGGCGGAGAGGTTGCAGATAAAGTAGGTGAGCGATTAAAAAAGCTTAGCTCAGTTACGCAGGTAATAGTTATTACTCACCAGCCGCAAGTAGCAGGTAAAGCGGATTTGCATATAAAAATTGAGAAAACGCAGCTAGAAAAAGAAACAAAAATAACGGTAAAAGCCTTAAATTTAGATGAAAGACAAGAGGAACTCGCCCGCATGATTTCAGGTAAAACAATCACCGAGGCTAGTTTAAAAGCAGCAAAAGAGTTATTGCACTGTCATCCCGTGGACAAGCCACGGGATGACAATAAGGAAAAATTATGAACAACAACTATACAAAATTAGAAAACGAGTTTCTGGCCATCTCTCATTTTAATAATATCTTGAGCATATTATACTGGGATGTTGCTGTAAATATGCCTATAGGTTCAGGAGAAAGTCGCAGCAACGAAATAGTAACTTTAACGTCGCTTGTTCATTCTATGCTCAAATCTCCTATGCTAAAAGAGTTACTTAGCAAGGCAAAAGAAGAATCAAAGAACCTTAATGAATGGCAAAATGCTAATATTAGAGAGATTGAGAGAAAAATAATAGATGCAAATTGTATTGACGAACAGCTACAAAAGAAATTGGTAGCCGCTACTACTAAAGCCGAACTTGTTTGGCGAGAAGCAAGAAAAAATAACGACTATAATTTATTCAAACCACACTTACAAAAAATTTTAGATTATACGAAAGAAGTTGTTAAAGTACGAGCAGATGTTTTTAATTGCGGATTATACGACTCATTAATAGATATGTTTGATCCAAGCAGAAAAAGTAGTGAGATCAGCGAAGTTTTTTCAGTACTTAAAAGAGAACTCCCGCAGCTTATAAATAAAGTTTTAGAAAAACAGAAAAGCGAGAAAGAACTAGTAAAGAATAGTGCACTAGCTCCTGAAATGCAAAAGCATATCGGAAAACGCATTATGGAAATTATGCAGTTTGATCTAATAAAAGGACGATTAGACGAATCGACTCATCCCTTCTGCGGTGGTACGCTAAACGATATACGTTTAACTACTAGGTATGATAAAGACAATTTCATAAGCGGTTTAATGGGAATTATTCACGAAACAGGACATGCTTTATATGAGCAGAATTTGCCGGAAATTTATAAAGGGCAGCCGGTTGGACTTGCTAAAGGTATGGCTTTTCATGAGAGTCAGTCTTTATTTATGGAAATGCAAGTAGGTAGATCAAGAGAATTTACGGAATTTTTAGCTAAATTACTTCGAGACGAATTTGCTTTTAAAAGTGAAGCATATTCAGCAGAAAATTTATATAGAAAAATTACAAGAGTTACGCCTGATTTTATAAGAGTGGATGCAGATGAAGTAACTTATCCGATGCATGTAATATTACGTTTTGAGATAGAGGAAATGCTTATCAATGATGATTTGAATCTTGATGAGTTACCAAGCTTTTGGAATAGTAAGATGCAGGAATATTTAGGCGTTAAACCGGTAAGTTTCAGTAACGGTTGTCTTCAAGATATTCACTGGTCACACGGAAATTTTGGTTACTTTCCCGCCTATACAAACGGAGCAATTATCGCCTCAATGGTGATGAAAAAAGTAAAAGAGATGCATCCAAATATAAAAGATGATATATTAAAGGGTGATTTTAGTAATCTAAATAATTATCTAAATAAGAATTTTAGAAATCTCGGTTCGTTAAAAAATTCAGCCGATTTATTAAAAAGTGCTAGCGGTGAGGAAAAAATTAACCCTGAGGTGTATATAAGATATTTAGAAGGGAAGTATTTATAGTAATAAAATCGTCATTGCGAGTAAGCATTATTGCGTAGATACCGGAGTCGTCATTGCGAGGAGCATAGCGACGCGGCAATCCAGAAGAAAATTATAAAAATGCTATAAATTAGCATTTTTAGCTGGATTGCTTCGTCAATTACTATGCAATTTCCTCGCAATGACGTTAATCAAACAATACAAACAACAATATGGAAGAATATTTAAAAAAAACAGGTTATTTATTTGGTGGGAATGCTGTTTTTGTTGAAGAACTATATAGACAATATCTAACAAACCCTGCTTCAGTTGATCAAACTTGGCAAGGGTTTTTTGCCGAAATTAAGGATAATAATACTTTACTCAATAAAAGTACGGCTAAAGTAATTATCCCAGATGAAATAAAAAAAGAACCGTTAAATAATAATCTATCTTCAGAAGGCTTAAATAGTAGACATCTTTCCAACC
The DNA here is from genome assembly GCF_007989425.1 of Rickettsia asiatica. Taxonomy (NCBI): domain Bacteria; kingdom Pseudomonadati; phylum Pseudomonadota; class Alphaproteobacteria; order Rickettsiales; family Rickettsiaceae; genus Rickettsia; species Rickettsia asiatica. Next base: position 270,301 of record NZ_AP019563.1, on the reverse strand, counting down.
CAGCTTATAGAGAGGAATTTAAAGGAGACACGGAATGCAGTACCACAGCGTACACACTAGTACGTGAGGATGCGAGTACCGGATCGACGTATAAATTACCTCTAGAAGCGAAGTTTGGAAAGATGTCTAGTTTAAAAGCTAAAGAAATGATACATGCTTATCGCAAGCATGCTCATTATTTAGCAAATCTTGATCCGCTTAGTCTTGAGATACGCAAAACAAAAAATGATTTAAAGCTTAATATAGAAACTTTTGGTCTTGATAGCGGTCAGCTAGAAGAAAATATCAATATTACGGATGAATTTGTCGGCACTTGGAACTGTAAATTATCTGAATTAGTTACCAAGCTCGATAAAGTTTATACGGGTTCTATAGGTGTAGAGTTTGAGCAAATAGAAAATATAGAAGAAAAAAACTGGTTATATAATAAGCTAGAAAGCAAAGTTACATTTTCTTCTGAAGACAAAAAAACTATCCTAAATGATTTAGTAGAAGTAGAAGGGTTTGAGCAGTATCTACATACTAAATTTCCTGGAGCTAAGCGTTTTTCCGTTGAGGGCGGAGATGCTTCTATAGTCGCCATGAGTAAAGCTATAGATTTATCTATGCATCAGGGTGTCTCAGAAATCGTTATCGGTATGGCACATCGAGGGAGATTAAACACTCTGACTAAAGTAGTCGGTAAGCCATATAAAGCCGTTATTGCGGGCTTCATAAGCGGCAGCGTATTTCCTGATGAGCTAAATGTTTCAGGCGATGTAAAATACCATTTAGGCTATTCGTCCGATAGAACTATAGAGGATAAGAAAATATATTTATCGCTTGCCGATAATCCATCGCATTTAGAGGCAGTAAATTCTATAGTTGCAGGGAAAGTAAGAGCAAAGCAAGATATTCTTGGAGATACTAAACGCAGCAAAGTTAAGGCTATTTTAGTGCATGGTGACGCTGCTTTTTGCGGTCAAGGCGTAGTTGCCGAGAGTCTATCAATGTCACCTTTAGCTGCTTATGATATTGGCGGAATATTGCATTTCGTAATTAATAATCAGCTAGGTTTTACGGCTAATGCTGCGGATACTAGAGCTAGTAGATATTCTACGGAGTTTGCTAAAATAATAGCTGCTCCGATTTTACACGTTAACGGTGATGACATAGAAGCAGTGTTAAAAGCAACTAATATTGCGGTAGAATACAGGCAGAAATTCGGTAAGGATATTGTAGTAGAAATTATTTGTTACCGCAAATACGGGCATAATGAGGGTGATGAGCCAATGTATACGCAAGGCAAGATGTATAACATTATTAAAAGCAAACCAACCCCTGGAAATATTTACGCAAATGAGTTAGTAAAAAGCGGTATAATTGATAATAATTATTTTGCTAAGTTAAAAGAAGAATTTAAAGCAAAGCTAGATAAGGAATATGAGCAGGCAAAAAGTTATAAGCAAGAAGCACATTTCTTAGGCGGGTTATGGCAAGGCATTTCTCGTACTCGTACACAAGCTGCAATAACGGGCGTCGGTAAAAAAACATTACAAGATTTAGGAACTAAACTATGTGAAATACCGAAAGATTTTGCCGTTAATTCAAAACTTGTAAAATTATTTGAAGCTCGAAAAGCTACTCTGACTAGAGATCAGCCTATTGATTGGGCAACGGCAGAGCAGCTAGCTTTTGCAAGCTTGCTTACTTCAGGCACAAATATAAGGCTAACTGGACAAGATTCGGGACGCGGTACTTTCTCGCATCGTCATTCAGTATTGCACAACCAAATTGATGATACTACCTATATACCTCTAAATAATTTATCTAAAGAACAAGCAAAATACGAGGTAGCCGATAGTAATTTATCTGAATATGCGGTGCTTGGTTTTGAGTATGGTTATTCGTTAGTAAATCCAAAAAATTTAGTTTTATGGGAAGCACAATTCGGTGATTTTGCTAATGGAGCTCAGATTATTTTTGACCAGTTTATTTCAAGCAGCGAAACTAAATGGCTTCGTATGAGCGGGCTTGTGGTTTTGTTACCTCATGCATTTGAGGGGCAAGGACCGGAGCATAGCTCGGCAAGACTTGAGAGGTTCTTGCAGCTAGCGGCTGAGGATAATATGTATGTTACATATCCAACTACTCCTGCTTCTATTTTTCATCTGCTACGTCGCCAAATACTTGATGATACCCGCAAACCGTTAATCGTAATGTCGCCAAAATCATTATTACGTCATAAACATGCCGTATCTAAACTCGATGAGCTAGGAGAAAACACTACTTTCTTGCCGGTTTTAGATGAAGTAACTAAAGTAGATACAAACAATATTACTAAAGTAATTTTATGTAGCGGCAAGATATATTATGATCTATTTGAAATGCGTGGCAATAATAGTAATATAGTAATTGTCAGGCTTGAGCAATTATACCCTTTTGAAAAAAAGGTTGTAGCATCGCTATTAAAAAAATATAATAGGACGCAGGAATTTATTTGGTGTCAGGAAGAACCAAAGAATATGGGAGCTTGGCGTTATATAGTTTCTCACTTAAACGATGCTTTAAAAGAAGCCGGAATTAATAATGAATTTAAATATGTAGGTAGAGAAGAATCAGCTTCTCCGGCAGTAGGTTCGCTGCAAGCACATAATCAACAGCAGGAGAAGCTATTAAGGGAAGCATTGGGAGTATGATTCTTAGGGTATTGCCTAAGAATCGTCATTGCGAGCGACTGAAAGGAGCGTGGCAACCTCAGGAATTTGCCCAAGATTGCTTCGTCGACGCTTATGGCGTCTTCTCGCAATGACGATAGAACTATACAGGGCGATGCCATACAAATATAGGAGTAAAATAAATTATGAGCGTTAAAATTATAGTACCGTCACTTGGGGAGTCCGTAACGGAAGCAACTATTGCCAAATGGTATAAGAAAGAAGGTGATTCAGTTCAAACCGATGAATTATTGTTAGAAATCGAAACCGACAAAGTGACTTTAGAAGTTAATGCTCCTTGCAACGGTACTATAGGTAAAATATCGAAAACTGATGGTGCAAATGTAGCAGTTGGCGAAGAAATAGGCGAAATAACTGAAGGGGCAGCTGCAAATACTGCCGGTACTAATAATGAATCTGCTAAAGCTCAAATAGCCACGCAACCTACTTCAGAAAAACCTGTAGAAAAACCCGCCGTGGCTAATAATACTCTTGCTCCTTCCGTACAAAAATTAGTTACCGAAAATAAGCTTGACCCCAATAATATAAAAGGAACAGGTAGAGACGGTAGAATTACCAAAGGTGACGTACTTGCAACAATAAACACTACGCCTGCAGCTACTTCTGCTCCTACAATAAGTAAATCTAATGAAGATAGAGTGCAGCGTGTTCGCATGTCACGCTTGCGTAAAACTATTGCACAGCGTTTAAAAGATTCACAAAATACGGCAGCTACTTTGACTACTTTTAACGAAATCGATATGTCAAAAGTAATTGCCTTGCGTAATCAATATAAAGAAGAGTTTGAGAAAAAGCATGCTGTGAAACTTGGATTTATGTCGTTTTTTGTTAAAGCAACTATAGAAGCTTTAAAGCTTATTCCATCGGTAAATGCTGAAATAGACGGCGATGATTTAGTATATAAGAATTATTACGATATAGGGGTAGCTGTCGGAACAGAGCAAGGACTTGTTGTACCGGTTGTTAGGGATGCCGATAAAATGGGATTTGCCGAAGTGGAGAAAGCTATAGGAACTTTGGCTAAAAAAGCTCGTGAGGGTAAGCTTTCTATGGCTGATTTGTCAGGGGGGATATTCTCGATTTCTAACGGCGGCGTATATGGCTCATTATTATCTACACCGATTATTAATCCACCTCAATCAGGTATTCTAGGCTTACATAAAACTGAAGAAAGAGCTGTAGTTATAGATGGTAAAATTGAAATACGTCCAATGATGTATATAGCTTTATCTTACGATCATCGTATAATTGACGGGAAAGAAGGAGTATCATTCTTAGTAAAAATTAAAGAACTAATTGAAAATCCAGAGAAGTTATTATTAAATTTGTAGAAAATGTTGTCATTGCGAGCAACTGTAGGCTGCGTGGTAATCCAGAAATAATTAAAAAAATTCTGTAAATCAGAATTTTTTACTGGATTGCTTCGTCACAATTTTCAATTTTTCCTTGCAATGACGATTTGCGTCCCGTTTTTACTTCTTGAAAAAGAAGTAAAATTATTCAAAGAAAGAAAGTATATAATAATGATAAAATGTACTCGTCGCATTGAATTCGATGCAGGACATAGAATTATTGGACATCAAAATAAATGTCAGTTTTTACATGGTCATCGCTATGTTCTTGAGATAACTATAGCTGCAAACGAAATCGATAAACTTGGTATGGTAATCGATTTTGGTTTAATTAAGGATTTAGCTAAAAAATGGATTGACGAAAATTTTGATCATAGCTTAATCCTACATCAAGACGATAAAAAAATGGGGCAGCAAATAGAAAATTGTACCGGTCAAAAAATATATTACATGCAAAATAACCCAACTGCAGAAAATATAGCGATGCATTTAAAGAATGAAATTTTTCCTAAACTTTTCATAGGTCAAAACTTCTTCATAGCGAGCCTCAAACTATATGAAACACCGAATTGTTTTGTTGAGGTTTAGGTATGTATCTCTATGAAATGAAGAGGGATTATACAAAGATCAACTTAGTAGAAAAGAGCAAGGAATCTGTAAGCCGAGGAGCGGAGCGTACAGGAGTACGTGGGCATCCGAGGACTTACAAAGATGACGTAGCCAATTTTTCAAGTTCATCGAGTATGCAAGATTGCTGTTTAATTTTAACTACTACTAATGATTTGCAAATTGCCGAAAAAATAGCATCTATTTTGTTAGAATTAAATCTTGCTGCTTGTATTCAAATTGACGATGTCAAAAGTTACTTTAGATGGGATGGTAGAGTAACTTTAGAAACCGAATATAGACTTGTAATTAAAGCAAAATCTTCTAATTATAACGAAATTGAAAATAAACTCCTTGAAATTCATAATTATGAATTACCGCAAATAATAAAAATAAATATTGACTATGGCTTTCAAAAGTACTTAGAATGGGTTGACCAAAATAGTAAATAAACTTATAGTTGAACAAATTTAAAAATTAAGTAAGTAAATTATGAAATTATGGCAAAAAGTTACCTTAGGGTTAATCTTAGGTATTATATTTGGTATATACTTACCACAATATGTTAATTATATTAAACCTATCGGTGACATTTTCTTACGCTTGATAAAAATGATCATTACCCCTTTAATTTTCTTCAGTTTGGTTTCCGGTATCACTAGTATGAATGATACTTCTGCTCTTGGTAGAGTAGGAATGAAAGCGGTAGCCGCTTTTTTAGGTACTACTTTTTTTGCCACGGTTTTTGGACTCACTGTTGCCTTAGTATTAAAGCCAGGAGTAGACATACATATAGATTTCACCTCTTCAGGAACGACAAGCAGAACTTCATTTAATATAATTGATTTTTTTGTAAATATCGTCCCTGATAATGCTGTTGGGGCTTTTGCAAACGGTGATGTCTTGCAAGTTGTATTTTTTGCTATTTTTGTTGGGATTACCTTAAACAAAATGAAATCTATCGGTGAACCTATTACTGATTTAATTCATGTAATGTCAAAATTAATATTAAAAATGATATCGTTTGTTATTCAATTATCCCCTTACGGTGCTTTTGCTTTAACAGGTTGGATTGTAGGCATGCAGGGAGTTGAGGTAATGATTAGTTTATCGAAACTTGTTGTAGCGGTAGTTATAGCGATGACATTCCAATATTTAGTTTTTGGCTTACTTATATATGTATTCTGCCGTGTTTCCCCTATACCTTTTTATAAGAAAAGTTTTGAGTATCAGATACTTGCTTTTTCTACTTCAAGTAGCAAAGCGACTCTTGCAACTACTATGCAAGTTTGTCGTGAAAAGCTTGGCATTTCAGAGTCTAGTACTTCGTTTGTACTTCCAATAGGTGCGTCAATTAATATGGATGGCTTTGCTATAAATTTATCTCTTACTACTATATTCTTTGCTCAGATGATGGGAGTAACGCTTGCTCCTCACGACTATTTAGTAATTATTCTCACCTCAACACTTGGATCTATCGGCGGTGCCGGTATTCCCGGTGCCTCTTTGATAATGCTGCCTATGGTTCTTTCTTCGGTTCACTTACCTATAGAGGGAGTAGCAATTATTGCCGGTATTGACCGAATACTTGATATGCTACGTACTACTATCAATATTACCGGCGATGCAACAATTACTATGATTATAGATAACAGCGAAGATACTTTAGATAAGGAAGTATATTTATCTTAATAATATTGCTAACTAAGGCCGGATATCGTCATTGCAAGCGACTATAGGCATTGTTGCATGGATCGAAAAATGCGTTTTATGTCATTCCCGAGAAAGCGGAAATCCAGGAAAAAGCGAAATTATTTGAGCTTTTAATATGAAAAATTAAATATATTTGTATCTTTTAGTTACTGGATTACTGCTTTCTCGGGAATAACACCTATTCATGCAATAATGCCCGCTCGTAATGACAGCTTGGGTATTAACACAACAACACTACTTCCTATTCATTTACTTGAAGTATAGTTATCAAAATTTCTTTTTTTATTTCAATTTTTGATTTAAAAATTCTATTGATTTTAGAATCTAAAGTATGTATTATAATAGCTATATTAACTTAAAGTTGAGGATGTATGTTAAAGTTCCTAAATAATACAGTACAATCAAAAAGGTTTGTATCTATAAATAATAGAACTTCAGTAAGTGATATATCTGAATCATTTTAGCATTCTATCGCTGAAAATAGCTGTGATATTAATTGGAAAAATATACCATTACAAAAAAGTCCTTTTCAGATTGTTATTACTCAAGGTTTAATTCAAGAATTAAAACCCAAAACCATAATTGAATTTGGAAGTTTTAAAGGAGCTTCCGCCCTTTGGTTAGCGGACATACAAAGTTTGTCGGTAAAAGACGGTAAAGTTATTAGTATAGATTCGATTTTGAAAATATTGATCAAACTGTAAAAGGAGATAATAGAATAGAGTTTTTACAAGGCGATTTTAATAAAGTAGAAGCGATATTCCCAAAAGAAAAAATATCCGAAATAGTATATCCTATACTTTTAATAGAAGATGCTCATATTAATACTATAGGTATTTTAGAATATTTTCATAATAATATCTTTGAAGAAGGGGATTATTTCATCATTGAAGATACTAATATTGATTATAATAATGCGTGCTATGATGTTTGGAGGAAAACTTTAGATGAAAAAACTTGTATAGCAAAATTAGAAAATTTAAACAATAAAATCGTTAGATTAACTAGTTGGTTGAAAGAAAAAAAAGATTTATATTTAGTAGATACAAAATATGTAGATCCTTTCGGTATTATTAATGCTTCTAAAAATTGGAACTCAGTTATAAAAAAGATTTAAAGATATGGGACTGTTAACAAAATTATTTTGTTAACAGTCCCATAGTCATTTGAGTTGAATTAGCAATGATTTATATTATGAGAAAGGAAATTTATCTAAAAAATTTTAATATTAGACATCTTTCCAAACTTCGCTTCTAGAGGTAATTTATGCGTTGAGCCTAGACTCGCATCTGCGCGATTGTCTATATACGCTGCGGTGCTGCGTTCCATGTCTCCTTTAAATTCCTCTCTATAAGCTGGTTTGGAAAGATGTCTAATAATAGCGATGAAGTTTTAAATAACTTTACCGAAAATCTATATAAATCTACCGTATTTTTTAGACACAAACTATGTAAATTATATAAAAGAGATTACAGATGCCGTAAATAATGATACAGAAATTATACATATAAAAAACATCGATCAAAAAAATTATAATATAATGACCCCTTATGACGGTGAGGTTCGGATTAGCGGAATAGAAGAATTAATTTGTCATATGTATGGAGTAATAGGGACAATCGGTAGTTTTTCTATCTTATATAAAGATGAAGACAAGAATATTATTAGAGCAGTAGTACCAAGACGTAATGCTCATAATGAACGTAGCTCTCAATCGCCGTATAATGATTTAGATTGGCATGTAGATGCTGCATACCGTCCAATGACAGAGAAGAGTGATAACTTATCTCCCTCTTTACCCGATTACTTAATTTTCAGTATTGTAAATAAAGGATATGAGAATCTACCTATAGCATATATTAGTCTTAAAGATATATTAAATCAATTAAGCTATCAAGATATCTTAATAGGGTGTAGTAATGAATTTACAGTAACAAGTGCAGATTCTTTTTCATGTAAAATAATGAGCAAGAATCTCCCTTTATTAGTAGAACATGCTAATGGTTATTACAGCAGAATAAAAATGGATGCTATTCCTGAAACACAAAGAGCAGCAGGGTTTTTAAATAAAATTAGAGAAATCGTAGATCAAAAATCTATTCAAAACTATATATATGTTACTTCCGGTGATATCGTTGTATTAAGCAATAAAATGGTTTTACATAAAAGAGATAGCTATAGTCCTAAATGGGATGGAAAAGACCGTTATTTTATTAGAATATATTCAGTGAAAGATATAAACCAAGGTATATTAGCAAATTCTGCTCAATCTTGGATATGGGTATAATAACCATAATACCAAACGGTTTTATGTAAATCACGTAAAAACATCATTGCGAGCATTCGTAGAATGGTGGTAATTGTCCAGTAGATAGGGTCTTGTTGCATGGATCGATGTCATTCCTAGCTAAAAGCGGGAATTCAGTAACTAAAAGATATAAATATATTTAATTTTTCATATTAAAAGCTCAAATAATTTCGTTTTTTTTGGATTCCCGCGAAAGCGGGAATGACATACGTTTCTCGATCCACACAATAAGACCGGTAGATAGTGCAAAAACTCCTAAGATTAATGTGTGTTGCTAACACAGCTCCTCGCAAGGCATTGTTGCGTGGATACCGTCTTCATATCTTATAAATTAGGACTCATTCCCTGATTAATTAAAAATTCGGCAATTTCCGGCTTCATAAATCCTATATTTATATGGATTAAATTCATGGATGCACCACGCTTTAATAAAAAATCGGCAATTTTTATATTATTATTCGATATAGCATAATCTAGAGGAGTCCGACCCAAGCATGGTTGATTTACTCCATATCCCTCATCTGATATTTTTTTACTTCATCAATATTATCTGCCTTAATAGCACCTGCTATCGGTGTAATTGGATTTCCGACTTTTTGATCATACTCAATACCGTCTACGTATATCTTTTCGGTCTTATACTCAAGTTTACATTCCATCGCATGAATAGAAGGAATAATAAAAATAATTATAAACTTTAAAATTACTTGAATAATTTTCATATAATTAATCTAGGTACTATGTAGCTATGCAGCATTAAACCTTTATCGGTAAGATAGATATTTTTATCTAACTTAATTAGGTCTTGGTTTTGATAATGTTGCAGGTTATTCATGTCTAAAATATCTGCTAATTTTGCGTTTATTTTCTGTTCTAATGTAGAAATATTTATGCCTTTGCTAAGACGTAAACTCATCATTAGTACTTCTTCAATGATTTCTTGATGTGTTAACTTAGTGTTAGTTTGAATACCGACATTTTTTGTATTAACCGAATCTAACCATTTTTCAGGTTTATGCCACATCATAATTGCCGATACCGAACTTGAAGCATCAATTATTCTACTATGAGCTCCAGGACCTATACCTAGATAACTATTATAATTCCAATAAGTCAAGTTATGCAAACATTCATTCCCTATCATAGCATAATTGGATATTTCATATCTAAAATATTTTTTAGATTCTAGATAATGATTCGTCCATTCATACATCTCAGCTGCCGCGTCTGAATGCGGCAAAATCAGATTACCATCCTTAAATAATTTATAAAACGGCGTACCTTTTTCGATAGTCAGCTGATAAAGAGAAATATGCGAAGTAGCGAGCTGCATAGCTTGTTTTAATTCTTCTTGCCAATCTTTTAATTTCTGACCGCTACGTGCATATATTAAATCAAATGATACTCTTGGAAAAATCGCATTTGCCGCCTCAATTGTTTTGATGGCTTGCAAAGTATCATGAGTTCTACCTAATTTTTTTAAATCCTCTTCTTTTAAGGATTGTACTCCAATTGAAACACGATTAATTCCAGCGGATTTGAATGCTTTAAACTTCTCAGTTTCAAAGGATGTAGGATTGGTTTCTAGAGTTAGCTCGGTTTGATGATCAATAATTGCTAGATTACTGATTTTATTTATTATTCCTGCAACGACTACAGGATTCATTAACGAAGGAGTTCCACCGCCGAAAAAAATAGATTTAATGTATTTATTTTGAATAATATCCCTAAAATACTCGATTTCCGTTTCATAAGATTTAAGCCATTGATTGTGGTCTATAGTGCTTGCCACATGAGAATTAAAATCACAATATGGACATTTTGACAAACAAAAAGGCCAATGAATATAAATGCTTAAATCATCTGCCGTAACTTTCATATTTTTAAAGAATTTAGGCAGTTTGTTGTAATTTCTCAATTTCTTCTTTTTTTAATCTGGTTGAAGCAATTATTAAGTCAGTTTTTAAACCAGCTTTGATTAAATTTTTTGCTATAATAATTTTTTCTTTTCTTCTGCCTTCTTCTCTACCTTCTTGCAGCCAATGATCTAATATGGATTTCTTAAGTGTTTTATCTATAAAACTATCTTTTTCCATTTTAAGGGTTTTAAAAGAAGCCAAACTTTGTATATGTGGTGGTAAGTGCATTTGAAAAAACTCTTTGGTAACTATTGGATTTTCAAATGCACTTCGTATAATCTTGTCGTGCTTTAGGTTTTTAGACATAAATATTAATGATATACTACCATTATAAATACACAATTAATATTACTTTTGCAATTATAAATTGAAATAAACTAAGCCAATAAAAATATTATTCTAATTCAAATAGGGCTTTAAATAAGGCAAGACCTAATTGATTATTAATTGCATGATGGTTAGCTAATTCCGAAGCAATTTTAATTTTTCCATTGTTTAATTCAAATTCCCAATATACCGGAATACACCAATGCTTACCGTTTACTTTAAAATTAGCGAGGTCTTCTTTAAATGTTGCTGAAGCAAAAGTTTTAGCAATTAAGTTACCATTCTTAAGAACTCCAACTAATTTAACAATTTGAGTCATATCCGGAAAACTTTTACGCAAATCAATAAGACCATAATGTAAATCATAAATAGTGGCAATATTAAGTATTGGATGGACGAACTCACCTTTACCTTCAACATATTGTGCTATTTTATCCCATGGGCTATCCGGTTCAAAAAGTGCATCAATACAATTTGTTATCATTTCTTTTTCTGTATTCATAATAAATATGTATCCATAAAGTTATTTAAGAAAACAATTTTTCAATTCCGCTATGTAATAGATTCTTAGGATTCATTTTACTGGCTTTTTTCATCATCTCGTTTATTTGCTTATATTGCTTTAGCAAAATATTTACCTTTTGTACCGTAGTTCCTGCTCCAGCAGCTATACGTTTTCTACGAGAGGCATTAATTATATCAGGATTTTTACGCTCTTTCGGCGTCATAGATAAAATAATTGCTTCTTGATGTTCAATTATTTTACTATTTAATTTTGATTGATCTATTTGATCCATAATTTTACCGCTACCCGGTAACATGCTAAGTATATTGCCAAAACCTCCCATTTTTTTTATACTTCTCATTTGCTGCATATAATCATTTAGATCGAATTTACCTTTTTTTAATTTAGCTGCCGTTTTTTCGGCTTCTTCTCTATCAACGATACTAGCTGCTTTTTCAACAAAAGAGATAATATCACCCATATCAAGTATTCGAGAAGCTAAACGTTCAGCATCGAATTCTTCTAAATCGGTTAGTTTTTCACCGCTACTTAAAAATTTAATCGGCTTTTTAGTAATATATTTTACGCTAAGTGCTGCACCACCTTTAGAATCGCCGTCAATTCTAGATAAAATTAATCCTGAAATCTCTAACTCTTCATTAAAGCCGCTTGCCATGACTACTGCATCCTGTCCTGTCATACTGTCAATTACTAATAAAGTTTCGGTAGGCTCCACTATCTTTTTTATTGCAAGTGCCTCCTCCATCATCTCTTTATCAATTTGTGTACGACCTGCCGTATCATAAATTACGACGTCATAAGCAGAAATTTTAGCCTCGGCAATAGCTCTTTTGACAATATCAAGAGGTTTCTCACCTTGCACAATAGGTAATGAATTAATCTGTACTGAGTTTGCAAGTATAGCGAGTTGCTCTTGTGCTGCTGGTCTGTAAGTATCCAGAGAAACAAGTAAAACTTTTTTATTTTGATTTTTCAGTCGTAAAGCAAGCTTACTACTCGCCGTAGTTTTACCGCTCCCTTGCAACCCTACCATTAGGAAATTTACAGGCGGCTTTGAATTTAAATTTATCTTTGTCTCACTTTCACTTGAAGCTAAGAGATTTATCATCTCTTCATGGATAATTTTAATTATCATCTGCCCTGGTGAAACGGACTTAATAACCTCCTGCCCTAAAGCTTTTTGTTTAACTTCTGCTATAAAATCTTTTATCACCGGTAATGCAACATCCGACTCTAAAAGAGCTACTCTTATATCCCGCATAGCAGCATCTATTTGGGCTTCGGTCAAAACCCCTGAGCTGACTAGCTTATCAAAAATCTTCGTTAAATTTTGTGTTAAAGTTTTAAACATGCAAATAATTTAATTTATAAAGTTCCCAAAACCTAATATATACTACGAGTAAATGAACAATAGTCAAAATAAAACATAAATTAAATTTATATTCGAGAGGGAAACTGCTTTCCATCTTGAATACCTATTAACTATCTTTTTAAAAAAAGGAGTATATTTCTCTCAATATGTTTTGTTGTTTTATGGATAACATGGAAAGGAACGGAGTGATATCGTGTTAATTACTAGAAAACTCATTCACCACTAATATATAACTGGTTTTTAAGTCCAAATCATAATCAATGGTATTATATATTAACTTTTTTATGTCGGTAAATTTTTGTAGTAAATAGGAAGGATGCTTATTTGGCAGTTTATTAAAAATCTTGTTTTCTAAATCTAGAAGCTCAATATTAACGTTAGCAGATTTTTTAAGAATTCTATTCATTAATAATAATAAATTATCAATAAAATCTAGCCATAATTCTCGGTCTTTAGTAGTAAAACGATTAATAAAATCTAACGTTTCATTATCTGCTATCGGCTGAATAAACTCAGAATATAATTCGCTTTTAGTATTATGGATAGATGATCTAACATTAACTTTAAAACATCTTGATCTAATTGTAGATATAATACTTGCAGCTCTTGAAGTAATTAAAAAAACGTAACTATTCTTTGGTGCATCTTCAAGAATTTTTAAGCATGAATTCGCCGCGTTCAAATTCATAAGATCCGCCGAATAAATTACTGCAACTTTATAACCTGAAATTGCAGAAGTTTTGCTTAAGAAGTCTTGTAATTTTCTTATTTGTTCAATAGAAATATTTTTAGCATTAGATGTAGCTAAAGTTTCCCTAGCGATGAAATGATAATCAGGATTGTTTTCAAGAGGAATGCTATTCTTAAAAAGCTTAATATATATAAACTCTTCTACGTCTTTTAAAGCTTGCTCTATATTTTCGGCTTCGATAAGCCAACTATTGTATAGCTTATTATGTTTTAAGTTAAACTCTAGGTGTTCAATTATCAATGGTTGTAATATCATTATGAATTGCACTTAAGAAGCGTTCTATATCATTCCGGCTTTTGCAGAGCATTGTTGCATGAGCCGGTGTTTCTAGTATCACCCCGCAAGCTTGTAACGGGGTTCGGAAATTATCAGTACTATAAGTTACTTCTTTATCATTAATTACAAGCTTCTTTCATTTTTCTTCCGGCTCTAAAAGTAGGTTGATTGTAAGCGTCTATTTTCATTTTTGCTCCGGTTTTTGGGTTACGCCCCTCACGTGCTTTTCTATGATGTATTTCAAATGAACCGAAACCTGTTATATTAATATTATGGTGGCTCTTTATAGCACTAATCACACTATCAAGAACTAAATTAAGTGCTTTCTCGGCATCAGCTTTTGTTAATGTTTTATGTGAAGCATTTTTATGATTATGACCATGGTCGGTCATAAATGCTATAAATTCGGTTTTATTCATTTTTTTTGGTTCTTTTTTGTTATGTGTATTCATAATAAAATCAACTCTCCTTTAATGGATTAATATGTATTGATGTTTTTTTATAAAATAATATATACAACTGGCAATAAATATACATCAATATATTTTTTATGTGAGTTAATTATAACAAACTACCCACATACTGCAAATGCCAGTTATTTACAAAGTTTAAAATATATACGTTATTATATTAATTTATAGAAAAATGTAGCCATTTTACATCAGTTATACTGTTAAAACTATCTTAATCAAGTAATTAAAGTGAAAATTTATCATTAAAACCCTAATTTATTATCAATAGTAAATTATAAAAGCTAATTTTCTACTCTGTAAAAAATTATAAGTTTTTTAATAAAAAACAATATATACTTAATTTATATAAAAGGTGGAAACCGTTTTTCACCTTTTATATTCAATATTTCTAACCGAATAGCAGATTATATAATATTCGCTATTCGAATTAATTTAGAATAAAATTTTTAAAGAAAAATATATTAAATCCAATGTTACTGTCTGAAATTTGTATTAAACGTCCTGTCTTTGCTACGGTTTTGAGTTTGGTTATCGTAGTTCTTGGAGCAATTTTTTTTACCAAGCTATAAATTAGAGGAACTCCGGATATTTCAGTTCCCATTATAAATGTCGATGCTCATTATGCAGGTGCCGATGCTTTATATATGGAAAAAGAAATAACAACGCGTATAGAAAAAGCTTTAAAGACGGTTAAAAATTTAGATTATATAACTTCTCAAAGTTTTACCGGCGAAAGTAGTATTACTTTATCGTTTCTACTATCTACCGATATTGCAATAGCACTAAACGATGTTCGCTCCAAAATATCAGATATCACTTATATGTTCCCACAAGATATGAAGGCTCCGTCGGTTGCAAAACTTGATGCCGATAGTTTTCCTAGTCTTTTTATAAGTATTGAAAGTGATCAATATAGCGATTTAGAATTAACAAAGATCGTCGAAGATAATCTACAAACACCGTTACTTGAAAGCGTAGGACAATCACAAATTTACGGCGGTCGGGAATATATAATGAGAATAGAACCCGACTCCAAAAAATTATATCAGCATAAAATTTCTTTATTAGAGATTGAATCCACAATAAAAGAACAAAATAAAGATTATCCCGCAGGTACAATTAAAATAAAAAGTAATAATTTTATAGTAACTCTTGAAGGTTCTTTATCTATACCGGAAGAATTCGGCAATATTATTCTAAAAGTACAAAATGGAAGCATAATAAAATTACGAGATATAGTGAAAATATCTTTAACTTCTCCCGATGAGGACATAATTTTTAGATATAACGGCAAAAGCTCCATTGCTCTTGGTCTTATAAAAGAATCAAAAGCTAACATCATAGATTTATCAAATGAAGTAACTAAAGAATTAGAAAGAATTAAAGAATCAATGCCCAAAGGAATAAGTATGGGTATCGCATACGATGGAGTAACGCCTGTAAAAGCATCAATTTATGCGGTATTGCAAACAATTTTTGAAGCTTTAATATTAGTGTTTTAGTCACTTATTTATTTCTTGCTTCTGCTAAAATTACCTTAATTCCGTTTGTGACAATTCCGGTATCGTTGATCGGTACTGTTAGTGTAATGTATGCTTTTGGATTTTCTATTAATATATTTACGCTCCTTGCTATGATACTTGCTATAGTTTTAGTTGTCGATGATGCGATAGTTATGCTTGAAAACATTTTTAGATATAATGAAATGGGGCATAAACCCATGGAAGCGGCTATGCTTGCTTCTAAAGAAATCGGCTTTGCAATCATTGCTATGACTATTACGCTTGCTGCCGTATTTTTATACCCGTCGGTTTTATAGAGGGTTTTATCGGGAAATTATTTATTGAATTTGCTTGGACTTTAGCATTTTGTGTTTTGTTCTCAGGATTTGTTGCTTTAACTTTAACTCCTATGATGTCAAGTCGTATGGTGACAAAACATAATACGGACTTACCGAAATTCTTAGTAAAGTTTAACGACATTCTACAATTTATTCAAAATAAATATATTTACTATCTAAAGCTAACTTTTGACAATAAAAAGAAATTTGTCATCATTATTGCATCATCATTTATAGTACTGATTATTAGTTTTAAATTTACTCAAAAAATTTTCGTACCCTAAGAAGAATTTTTACAAGTTTCTCTTAAAGGACCTGAAGGTTCTAGCTTAGAATCTTCTACTAAAGTAGTGAAAGAAGCCGAAAAAATCCTTGCTAATTATAAAGATATATTAGGTTATCTGATGGTAATAGGTGCAGGCGGTAGCGATAATGTTTTTGGATTCATTCCGTTAAAAGATTGGGGTGAGCGTTCTCGTTCCCAAGAAACTATTAAGAATATGTTAAATAAGCAGTGTTTCGAAATACCAGGCATGTCGATTTTCGCTATGGATCCACGTTCAATGGTTAGCGGGAATGCAAGTAGCCCTATCGAGTTTACTATTCAAACGAACCTTGAATATGATGATCTAGATAAAATATCACAATAATTTATTGATATAATGAAAACAAATCCTATTTTCTTAAACGTCAATAGAAATTTACAATCAGCAATGCCGACTATAAGTATAGAAGTCAACCGTGATAAGGCTTATTTATACGGAATGGATTTGGCAAATATAGGCAAAACAGTACAATATTTACTTGCAGGTCAACAAATCGGGGATTTTAGAATGGGTAATGATTTATATGATGTTATATTACAATTTAATCAAAAAGATCGAAAAGATATTAGCGATTTTAGTAAAATTTTAATCAGAGCAAAAAATAATAATATGTTACCGCTTGAATCAATAGCCAATATTACGGAAACAATATCAGTAAAATCATATAATCATTATAATAATTCAAAATCCGTTACTATTTCTTCCGATCTTGCTCCTGACGAAAAAATTGATGATGCAATTAATGAAATCAATAAAATAGCCGCTAAGTTACTTGATCCTAGTAATACTATAATTGAATATATCGGAGAAATTAAACAAATGAGAGAGGCAGACAGTAATATGCTTATAACATTTGTATTTGCTCTTGTATTTATCTATTTAGTGCTTGCAGCTCAATTTGAAAGCTTTACTGACCCTTTATTAATATTACTCGCTGTACCTTTCTCAATAACCGGCGGTGTACTTGCTCTCTGGCTTGCTGGTAAAATAGCCTTAATATGTATAGTAATATCGGACTTATTACTTTAATTGGATTAATTACCAAGAATTCTATTATGATAGTAGAATTTGCTAATCAGCTAAGAGCAAAAGGAGTAAAGGTTCAAGAAGCTATAATAGAATCCTCAAAACTTCGCTTGCGTCCAATTCTTATGACTACCCTTGCTGCTGTAGTCGGAGCTTTACCTCTAGTTTTTGCAGATGGGGCCGATGCTGCCGCTCGTAATTCTATAGGTTTTGTAATAGTTGGAGGATTAAGCATCGGTACTATATTTACAATTTTTGTTATACCTGTAATATATCAAACTTTTAAGAAGGATTAATAAATTATAGAATTATAAAATTTAGTAGATATATAGCTCAAAATGAGAAATGATTATTTTACGTTAGTTTTGTTGCATGGCTCGGAAAACGCACATAGTGTCATCCCGTGGCTTGACCACAGGATCCAAAAATGTAACTTACAATACTAGTAATTTTAGTATTTTTAACTGGATCCCGCGATCAAGTCGCGGGATGACATTCAGAGTGATTAGATTCCCGCTTTCGCGGGGAATGACATCGTAACAACCTCACTTGTGCTATAGCAGTTATTGCTGCTGTTTCAGCACGTAATACATTACTTCCTAAACTTACAGATTTTGTATTCTTATATGAGGCAAGAAGTTCCAGCTCATCATTAGTAAAGCCTCCCTCCGGTCCTACAATAATAGTTATATACCTATTATTAAGTGATGATGAAATTCGTAATATAGAATTTTCTTCTTTTGCATGTTCATTAGCATATAACATCAAATTATTATTCTTTTTAAGATAATCTTGTATTGTGATAGCTTTTTCAATTATCGGGGGAGTAAGACGTTCTGATTGCTCTGTTGCCTCAATCACACATTTTGTTAAACGTTCGATATTTACCGATCTAAATTGACATCGCCTCGTAATTAACGGAATAATTTTAGTTACGCCTAGTTGCGTAGCCATATTTATTGCAAGCATTAATTTATCTTGCTTTATTATAGCAATAGCAAGAGTTAAAGCAGATTCCGTATAAGGCTTTTTTAACTGTTCTTTAAGCCTAACCGATAGGTTAGGCTTACCTATATCGGTAATTTGTGCTAAAAATTCTCCATCCGTACCGTTAAAGATACGCAAGCCATCATTTACTTTAAGACGTAGCACCGTTTTAATATAATGAATATGATCGTTTGCTAATTCTATCTTGCTATTTTCAGCTAAACTACTATTAATATAAATACGATTAAATCTCACATTATTACTATGAAGAATGAAAAAAAATAATAATATATTAGAAGAAGAAAATTTGCCAAAAGAAAAAGAAATTGGCGGTGTTAAAGGCTTGGAGCCTACTAGGTATGGGGACTGGCAGCATAAAGGTAAAGTAACAGATTTCTAATATTATGCCATCATTTGAGCAAATTAAGGTTTTACCTTACAAGCCACAGAAATTGTTTGATTTGGTGTGGGATGTAGAGTCTTATCCTAAATTCTTGCCTTGGTGTTCTGCCGCTAGAATCATTTCAGAAGATATAGTCAATTCAGTTGGATTTGGATACAAGGAGCGAGGAGCGAAGCCTATAACTAATAGGAGAGCGACGAGCGACGATGTAGGCGAGTCCAAATCAATTGACTATAACAATGAGATCATTGCTGAGTTAGTAATTCAGTTAAAAGGCTTTTCAGAAAAATATAACTCACGAGTTACAAGCGAAATAACAGATGATGGAATATATTTGATTAATACGGTAGCTATTTCAGGACCTTTTGAATATTTAAAAAGTACTTGGCAATTTGTTCCATGCACGGCAGGAACTGAATTAAAATTCTTTATTGATTTTAAAATGAAGTCCGTAATACTGGATAAATTAATTGGCACTTATTTTACCAAAGCAACCGAAAAAATGATTATAGCTTTTGAAAAGAGAGCAAAGGATGTTATTAGATGAAAACATTGTTTCCTCTTTATTAAATTTAAATTACCATATTTCATGGTTTTTGAGTATAATGCAAATGCACTGTGTAATAAAAGTAAATAAATGTCAATTTTTATTTAATAGTAACTTAATGGATGTTAATATTAATACTTGACATTTGTTACAAAATTCCGTATTTTGTGGTAATATAAGATAAACTAATGTTGGAAATATCAATGAAAGAATTTGAATCTTTAACTATAACAGAAATTCCTACAAATGCTATAAACCATAAGGAATTTGCCCATTTAGGAGTAAATCTTGCGTATAAGACAGATGATACAAATCGATATCTTACAGAAGCATTAATGACGAATGGTAGTCATTTAGTAGGTAGTGGTTGGGAAATACTTGCTGCTTCTTGTGATAATGCAAATACAGCTCAATATGGTTATAAAGCTGTTGCATTTATAAATAAAGAAACTAAGGCCATTCATATTGCTAGTGCCGGCACAAAAGCAGATATGAATGATGTATGGGATGATGTACTTATCATTTTCCATTATGCTCCTAATAAACTAAAAACGGCTCAAAAATTTGTTGATGAAGTAATTGAAAAAATAGGCGGTATTGAGAAAGCTGCAGAATATATTTTTGATACTAGCGGTCATTCACTTGGAGCAATAGTTGCAGATTTAACCGGCGTAGAATTACATTCTCGTAATTTAAATTTTAATAAATCCGTAACCTTTGACAGCCCAGGTTCACAAGAAGTAATTAAATATGCTATAAATCAAGGTTTATTTACTGGAAAAGTAATAACTCCGCTAGAAGAGTTAGCTAAACATTCTGAGATATATAATGCAAAACCTAATATTATTAATACTACCAATAATCATGCCGGTAAAATACACTTAATTCTACCGAAAGTAAATAATATTGAGAAGTCAGAATCATCAAAAGCAGAAGGATGGGGGACATATTTATATAATATGGCTGGCTCTGCCGCTTACAAAGTTGCAGAATATCTAGGCATTAATAAAATGGTTGAAGGAATAAATAATCATAAGCTAAAGAATTTTGCTGATTTAAAAGATGATGCTGTTTTACCTATAGCCGATTGGAATGAACAAATATTAGAAAATAACGAAGATACTTCAAAACTTAAAGCTATTCCATCTAGCGGCAAGGATGTATATTTACTCGATACAACTAGAATTACTGATGATGAATATACTAGTATGATTGGAGTAGATATATTCCATTGGGCATATAATGATTTGCAACAATCTTGTGCTATGGAAGTTGAACAAATAGGCAATATAAATAATAATTTAATACCAATGATATGTTAGAGTATGTTGTTTTCGGTATTGCTAGATTAGCACACAGTGGAGCTAATACTATTTCAGATATAGTAGAAGCTTGCAATAACACTATTGATACTATTTCAAATACAACTCCGGAAGGGATAGAAGAGCCTACCCTAGAGTTAAAAGATATTGAAGACGACTGGGTAGAAGTATCTCTAATAGGAAAGTAAACTTCTATACTTTAATTATAATCTAAATTACCATCAATTATTGATAAATAGTTGATGGTTTTTTACTTTAAAGCAACTCTATAAATTTTCTTTAATCTACTGCGGCTTGCAGAATATTTTAATACTTTAAAATAAATTCACATTCTATATCTTAATAGACATTAACTAATTAGTTGACTTTTATTTCAAATTACCATAAAATATGGTTACAGGTTAAAAAAGAGATAGATATGTCTAAGCACAAAAATTCTAAACATATTAGCACTAAAAAACTTGCTTATATAGGGTTAGACCTCGCATATAAAACAGATGATTTAAATATTTATAATCTAGAAACATCAAAGGTCAATGAACAATTAACAGATAGCGGCTGGGAAATACTGACTGCTTCATGTGATCATATCAGCACTGCTAAATATGGTTATAAAGCCGTCGCATTTATAAATAAAAAAACTCAAGAAGTTCATATTGCTAGTGCCGGCACAAAATTCAATATATATGATTTATTAGACGATGGACTTATCACTCTTCACTATTTACCTACTAAACTAACTCCGCTTCAGGATTTTATTAATGAAGTAATTAACAAATTAGGCAGTTTAAGTAAAGCCGCAGAATATAGTTTTAATACTAGCGGTCATTCACTTGGAGCAATAATTGCAGATTTAACCTCAGTAGAAATACATTCTCGCAACTTACATTTTAATAAATCTACAACTTTTGACAGCCCTGGCTCAAAACCGATAATTGTAAGAGCCATCGAAAAAAATTTATTTACCGGAAAAGTAACAACTCCAATAGAAGAGCTAGCTACCCATTTCAAGATATATAATGCAAAACATAATCTTATTAATATTACTAATAAGCATTTGGGAAAAACAACAATGGTACTTCCTGGTAAAAAAACAGAACTATCACAATCAGAAGAATGGGCATCATATTTATATAATTTTGCCAAACAAAAAGTTACAAAATACCTAGGAATTAATGGAATAGTCGAAGGCTTTGAGGAAATAATAGCCGGAATCAGTAAACATGGACTTGTTAATTTCTCTGATTTGAAACAGAATATTACTTTAACCATAGATGATTGGGAAGCAGAAATACAAAAATATGCTAAAAATACTCTAAATTTAAAAAATAATTTATATAATCAAATAGTTGAAACTGGAGCTAATTTAGTTGAGATGTATAATGATTTTCAAAGCTGCAGTCAAGAATATGCTCAAGAAGTCAAAACAACAGGAGATATGAGTAATTATCATCTATATCCTCTAGTATGTTAAATAAAAAAATAACATATATAATCAATTTATATAAAAGGCGGAAACCACCTTTCACCTTTCATATTCATTATTTCTTATTTAGAGCAACTAAATAGATTTCCGTAGATTCGCTGCGGCTGGATGAAGGTTTAAAATGTTTCACCGTTCTAAATTCACGCTTCACTTTATTTAATAATTCGTTTTCTGCACCGCCACGAAAAATTTTAGCAATAAAATGACCGGAGGGTTTTAGTACTTTTAAAGCAAATTCAAAAGCTTGCTCACATAAAAGTAAGGTTCTTATATGGTCTGTAGCTTTATGACCTATGGTATTTGATGCCATATCACTCATTACTATATCAGCTTTACCGTCTAAAGCCTGAATAATTAATTCTTCCGTATCTTCTTCAAAAAAGTCCTTTTGAAGAAATTCAACTCCAGCAATAGGTTCGATTTCTAATAAATCGATAGAGATTATTTTATTATTTAGGTTATTATCCGAAGCTTTAATAAGCTTGGAAGCTACTTGACTCCATCCCCCAGGGGCTGCCCCTAAATCAACAATTTTCATGTTAGGAGTAAAAAGTTTAAATTTTTCATGAATTTCAAGTAGTTTATATGCAGCTCTCGACCTAAAGCCTTCCATGCGTGCTTTTGCAACATACGGATCGTTTAATTGTCGTTTTAACCAGTTATTAGAGGAAACGGTACGTTTTTTAGAAGTCTTAACTCTAACAAATTTATTTCTATAACCGCTTAAATTATTTGTCATGGGATTTTTTTATTTTCCTTTGCTATTTTATCTAATACGGAATTAACAAAACCGATCTCGTGTTCATTTAACATGTCATTTGCTATGTCCGTATATTCGTTGATTACTACTTTAGCAGGCGTAGTAGGGCAAAATAATAGCTCACATATACCGGCACGCAATAAAGCTCGGAGTAAGATCGGCATATGTGCAGGATCTTTATCATTTGTTAAATGATTGTCGATAATTTCGTCTAGTTTATTAATATTTTCAAATACTGACTTTACTAGCATTTTAAAATGACTTATACTTAATGATATTTTTAAATTCTCCGGTAAATCTGTTATATAATTATTATTTTGATAAAAAGAAAGTACATTTTGCATAATGTCATCTATATCTTCGTTATTTTGCAATATGTTTTGATAAATAGCTTGTACTGCTGCAATACGTGCAATCGACTTTTTATTAATTTTATTTGAACTCATAGAGAAAAGAAATTTAAAATTTAATTTTCGTCATTGCGAGTGAGTATTGCTTGCGTGTATCAGTTTCACCGTCATTGCGAGGAAAAATTGAAAATTGTGACGAAGCAATCCAGTAAAAAATTCTGTAAATCAGAATTTTTTATTATTTTTTCTGGATTGCCACGCTCCTTTCAGTCGCTCGCAATGACGATGTGGCATCCACGCAGGCAATACACCCACTCACAATGACAAAATGATATCTGTAACCTTGCAATTTATACCTTAAAATAATTTATTAGTAAACTTATAAAATTTTTATGTTATCTATAATCGGATTTATTATAACCATCAGTATCTTGGTATTTATCCATGAGTTTGGGCATTATTACATTGCTAGATATTTTAATGTAAAAGTTGAGGAGTTCTCGATAGGTTTCGGTAAAGAACTAATAGGTATTACCGATAAACAAGGAGTTAGGTGGAAGATTTGTCTTATACCGCTTGGCGGCTATGTCAAGATTTACGGCTATGATCGCAACCTTATGGATAAGACTAAAGAAGTTAACGAAAAAGTAGCTTTTTATGCTAAATCTTGTTTAGAACGTTTTTTAATAGTTGCAGCAGGTCCGTTAATTAATTATTTACTTGCCATAATAATATTTGCAGGTTTTTATTGTTACTTTGGCAAAACAGAGATTCCTCCTATAATAGGTGATGTAGTAGCTTCATCACCGGCAGAGAGAGCAGACTTAAGAGAAGGAGATAAAATTGTTAAGGTTAACGATAAATCTGTTAAAGATTTCGGGGATGTGCAGAAAGAAATATTAATTAACGGCTTTAGTTCTTCTACTTTAACTATAGAAAGAAAAAATGAGGAATTTATCGTTAATATAATGCCTCAAGAAATAATTATATCGCCTCCCGAAGAAAAGAAAGTTAAGAAAACTCTTCGCATCGGTATTATAGCTAAAAATGAACCTATTCATACTAAAATAGGAGTTTTAGGAGGATTTTGGGAAGCTATTAATACTACTATAGATATGTCTGCTTTAACTCTAAAAGCAATATCGCAAATGATTGTAGGAAAACGTTCATTCGATGAGATAGAAGGACCGGTAGCTATTGCTAAAGAGTCAGGACAATCTATAGCGGGGGGAAGCCAAATGTATCTATTATTTATAGCAATGCTTTCCGTTAATTTAGGGTTACTTAACTTACTACCTATACCGGTGCTTGACGGCGGACATTTAGTATTTATATTATATGAAGCAATTACAGGTAAATTACCGAATCCTAAGACTAAAAATATTTTGTTACAATTAGGAGCAATAATCATAATTTTTCTTATTATAATTTCTGTTTCCAACGATATACAAAATTTGTTTTCTTAAATAATAGATTTACTTGCTCTGACTAATATTATCCACTATAGTGGAGTACATTAATTATGTTTAAATGCATTAGTGTAGGAGAACTTTATCGTCATTGCGAGCAGCCGTAGGCTGCGTGGCAATCCAGAAAAAATAATAAAAAAATTCTGTAAGTCAGAATTTTTTACTGGATTGCTTCGTCAAAACTTACAGTTTTTCCTCACAATGACGATGAATTTGTAGCTAATGCATTAAACCATAGAATATTTAAATCTTAAAGAAGGTTTTAGGTGAAAATCAGATCAATTAGTAAGTTAATAATTTTATTATTAACGATTTTTTATTATCATATTTCATTAGCTGACTCTGTAATTCGTAAAATAACTATCGAAGGTAACCATAGGGTTGAGCGTTCTACTATTGAGAGCTATTTAAAGCTTAAGGTAGGAGAAACCTATAATAATTCTAAAGAAGATGAAGCAATAAAACGTTTATATGCCACCTCACTTTTTAGAAATATAAATATGCATATAACAAATGAGGGTAATTTAATAGTCAATGTTACTGAAACACCTTTTATAAGTAGCGTAGTATTTAGCGGTAATTCTAAAATCAAAACTAATATGCTCGCTAAAGAAATTTATACAATATCGGGCGAATCTCTTAGCCAAGCTAAAATTGAATTAGATGTAAAGAAAATATTAGAAATTTATAAACGTAGCGGATGTTTTGCTACTACAGTAACACCTAAAATCGAAAATTTAGAAAACACCAGAGTTAAGGTTATTTTTGATATAGCAGAAGGACCAAAAACCGGTATTAAATATATTTATTTTAGCGGCAATGAAAATTATAGTGATTCAGAACTTAAATCTATTGTTTTAACTAAAGAATCTCGTTGGTTTCGTTTTTTAGAAAGTAACGATACTTACGATCCTGATAGAGTGGAGTATGATAAAGAATTACTAAGAGGGTTTTATCAATCTGTAGGTTTTGCAGATTTTAGAGTAATTTCGGCATCGGCAGAACTCAATAATACTAAAGAATATTTCACCCTTACCTATTCCATTGAAGAGGGAGAAAAATATAGCTTCGGTAATGTTACGATAGACAATAAATTAACTAATATAGATATAACACCGCTTAATAAAATTGTTAATATTAAGCAAGGCAAGGTTTTCAATATGAAAATGGTTGATGATATAGCTGAAAAAATCGGAGAATATTTTACAGCGAACGGTTACCCTGCGGTAAATGTTTATCCGGATATAATGAAAAATGCTCATCATACTGCAGATATTAAATTTATTATTGAGAAAGCCGATAAGGTTTATATTAATAAAATTAATATTATTAATAACCTTAAAACTGAAGACCATGTTATAAGAAGAGAATTTAAAACAGAAGAAGGTGATATAATTAACCGTTCATATATTGAAAAAGGTGAGCGTAATCTTAGAAATTTAGATTATTTTGAGAAAGTAGCAATTAGCTTAGCTCCAACTAAAGCTAAAGATAAATATGATGTTAACGTTGAAGTTGATGAAAAATCTACTTCCTCTATAGGTTTTGATTTAGGATATAATACTGCCGGCGGCTTATTCGGACGTTTCTCTTTCCTAGAGCGTAATTTAGTCGGTACCGGTACACTGCTTAATGCCGGTGTACAAGTAAGTAAAAACACTACAAGCTATTACGGCGGTATTACCGAACCACACTTTTTAGATCGTGATTTATCACTTGGCGTAAACGCATTTAGAAACTATACAGGACGTGGTGCTAGCGTATTAAATACAACTGATCAAAGCTATAAGTTACACTCTATAGGAGTTAAAACTTCTCTTGGTTATGAAATTAAAGAGGATTTAGGTCACGAAATAGATTATTTAATCAAACGTGATATTCTAAGTGCTCCTACTCCATCAAGTTCAATATTTTTACAAGAACAAATGGGAAGATTCATTACTTCTGCTATAGGACATACTATTACTTATGATCAAACCGATAATAAAATTGTTCCAAAGAACGGTTATTTAGTAAGCGGCACACAAGAATTTGCCGGCGTTGGAGGTGATAACAAATATATAAAACATGAAATTGACTGTAAATATTATAAATCTTTTATACATAACAAGCTTACTTTAAAATTATCTGCTTCCGGTGGTGATATTGCAGGGCTTGGAGGAAAAATTATTAGAATTTCCGATCGCTTTAATTTAGGTGATTATAGTTTAAGAGGCTTTGCAAGCGGTGGGGTTGGACCTCGTGAAAAGGTCACTAATGAAGGACTTGGCGGGGAGCGATATTATACATTTTCAACAGAGCTTAATTTCCCAACACCTGTACCTGAGGAATTTAATTTAACCGGTGCAGTCTTTATGGATTTAGGAAGCGTTGGGGGAGTAGGTCTAAATAAGAAACAATATCAAACTCCAAACGGTTTTTATAACGATAAATCGCTTAGAGCTTCTGTTGGTTTCGGCTTTATTTGGGTAACACGTTTTGCACCGATCAGAATGGATTGGGGCTTCCCGGTTAAGAAGAAGAAATATGATGATACACAGCACTTCCATTTAAGATTTTCGACGCATCTTTAAATTATAACATTACTGCATGGATACCAAGTCGTCATTGCGAGCAGCTATAGGCTGCGTGGCAATCCATAAAAAGTAACAAAAAATGCTAAAATTAGCATTTTTATACTGGATTGCTTCGTCGAAACTTACAGTTTCTTCTCGCA
Source organism: Rickettsia asiatica (assembly GCF_007989425.1). Taxonomy (NCBI): domain Bacteria; kingdom Pseudomonadati; phylum Pseudomonadota; class Alphaproteobacteria; order Rickettsiales; family Rickettsiaceae; genus Rickettsia; species Rickettsia asiatica. The sequence continues at coordinate 242,729 of NZ_AP019563.1, read as the reverse complement.
ATGACAAGGAAACAAGCTGTAAGAGCAATATTCATACAATTTCTAATTCAGCATAATATAATAATATTTTCAGCCGATGTAGCTCAGCTGGTAGAGTGGCGCATTCGTAATGCGTAGGTCTGGGGTTCAAATCCCCACATTGGCACCATTTTCTAAATAAAACTATAGCCCTATTTTGTGACAGGTGTGGTAGAACCTGATATACTAATAATGTATAGAAAAACGCATTCGTGTCATACCGTGGTCAAACCACGGTATCCAGAAAAATAACTTAAAATACTAATAATTTATCATCACTATCAATCCAAGTGGTCAAAAAGTCCAGCACCTAAAGCGGCTTTAAAAAATATCCTTATGAAAAATAACCTAATAAAAACAAATGGTAAAATTATAAAATAGTATAAGGTATAAAAATATATGATAACTAATGAGGAAGAATTCAAAAAATAGCCTGAAGTAGCTAATTTTCCGGAATGGAAAAAATCTTTTTACTATATTATCCATGTAGGCATGTACGAAAATTATGAGGAAGCAATGAATTATATTATAAAAAATTTGAAAAATCCTGAAGAATTATTGCAAGCTGCAGCCATTCAAGCTTTAGACATTGTGGTTCGTAGATTTAACAATATTAAAGGAGAGTTGATATTACCTATATTATTTAAAAATTTGAGAAGTGATAGTGAACGAATAAAATATGAAACTATTGATACTTAGGAACAATTACTTACCGTGTAGTGGGGTTAAGAAGAAAAATTTGCCTAGAATACTTTAAAAATGGTATTGATTTTTTACTAGAACAGAACTAAAAAAGTATACTGATAAGTCTTTAATATATTCCTTAAATGATAAAGAAGAAAAAATAGCATTTATTTTAAGTTTCTGTCAAAACTCTTCAAATTATAATGAAGCATTAGAGGTTTGTTTATATTCTCTATAAGAAGAAAATGAAGATATCTATATAGCAGCTTTTCAGGGATTAAACTATATAGTAATCAGATTCCAAAAAATAAATTTTGATGTAATATTACCGCTTATTAAGAAATTTTTAAAGCTTGCTGAAAGCCGTGTTTGTGATTATGCTGAAGCACTTTTAGTTGATATAGCAATTATGATACCTGACTTAAGAGAAAAAGTAATACCTTTTTTGAAAAAAACAAAATCACCTTACTTAAAAGAGATACAAGCATTAAATCATTGAATATTGCTTATTGCATAATTAGAAATTTTCAATAGCGATAGAGAAAGTAACGGAGTTAGCAGTAAAGGCTGTAAATGACAATGCATTATCCGGCTTAGAGCAGAAGATAGAGAATAAGATAGCGGAGAGCGTTATTATGGCTCTTAATTCTCATAACGGTATACCTTTTTAAGCGGTTACAGCTGTTTAGAGTAGGAATTGTTATTAAAAGCGGTGGTGCAGCAAGCGTGCTTCAACATTACCAAAACCTCGAAGCATACTAGAGTGCTTAACGCACTATCTAGCGGAGTGTTTTGTGCAGCAGGCAGCCATTACTCTGTTGGCGTGTTACTTCATGGAGTGCAGCAGGCGGCAGCAACACTACCATTGATGCAATCTCAAAGATAGAACTGATCCTTGATGACATTAAGGAGCAGGCAATAACGATTATCACAAAAGCGGCAGAGCAAGCAAATGTTAGGCTAAACGGTAAGACAGTAACAAGAGAGCATGATGCCATTCGTGATTCCCTAAGCCATAATATAGGCAAGATTGCAGCAACTGCGGTGATGAACTTTATTAACCGTAAAGTCACCATAGTATTTTAAACTGGATCCCGCTACAAATGAGCTAGGATGACAGGGTGGAATTGATCATGCAACAACACCAATGCTACACGGGAATGACAATAAGGTCTTTTTAAAGAGTTGTGTAAAACAAAACTACTTTTTTAGGCAATTCCATTATACTTTGTAAAGAATTATAAGTTTTTGCTAAAAAATAATATATACTTAGCTTTATATAAAAGATGAAAGCCACCTTTCACCTTTTATATTCAACTGTTTAAGCTGAATAGCAGATTATGTAATAATTCGTTATTCGTGTTAATTAACTATTATCTTTTTTCTTGGAGGAATATAGATTGTTTCATCTTCAGCATGCGAAATCTTTTCTAAAAGTCCGATAAAACGGTCTTTATTAGGTACTAGCTTTACTATCATCCACCCCTCTTCTATTGATTTCTTTATGCGTTCTATATCAGATTTATGTTCTGAAAAAGATATAACTTTTTGTGCTGGATTTTGCATATTGATAAATCAATTATAGTTAATAAATATTAATATTATAGTAAATATTTTTTAATAAATCAATCACATATTTATTATTTGCTAAATATAAATAAAATGATTACCATATATTAGGTCTTGTCTACTTATATCCTAATAAATAGTTTAATTAAAAATTAAAAGTTGTACAACAATTTTTTATTTTAAACACGTATTTTTATGTCACTTATTAACTTTATTTTTAAAAAAACATCTAAAAAAATCTTATATGACAACAATAATTTATAATATTGTTAGGTTCTATATACAAAATTTAATTTAAATCGTATAATTTAATTATGTCAAATGATAATTTACAACCGCCTGCTCTTTCTAAAAAGCAATTATTTGCCTTTTTTAGTATGGTTGTCGGGATGTTTATGTCAGTACTTGATATTCAAATTGTCGCTAGCTCATTATCTGTAATAGCTGCAGGTCTTGCCGCTTCAAGCGATGAACTTTCTTGGGTTCAAACATCATACTTAATAGCTGAAGTTATCATTATTCCTATTACCGGCTTTTTAGCAAGGTTACTTTCTACCAGAATTTCTTATTTTATTGCAGCTTTAGGGTTTACGGTTATGAGCGTATTATGTTCGCTTGCAACTAATATTGAATCCATGATTATCTTTAGAGCATTACAAGGATTTTTTGGTGGTGCTATGATACCGACGGTCTTTAGTACCGTTTTTATAATTTTTCCTGCATCGCAACGTCCTACCGTTACTATCTTAATTGGACTTGTCGTAACTGTTGCCCCTACTTTAGGACCTACGCTCGGCGGATATATTACGGAGATTTTATCATGGCATTTTATGTTTTTATTAAACGTCATACCTGGTATTTTCGTATGCATGGTAGTCTTTTTATATGGGGATTTTGATAAACCAAATTATAAATTACTGAAAAATTTTGATTTTCTCGGTATATTATTAATGGCTTTAACGCTCGGCTTATTACAGTATGTTTTAGAAGAAGGAAACAAAAAAGGTTGGCTTGAGGATAATTTAATATTATTTTTAAGTATTGCAGTAGCTTTAGGTTTTATTTTATTAATCATTAGAGAACTAACCTTTATTAATCCAATTTTAGATTTAAAAACATTTCTTTATAAAGACTTTACTTTTAGTTGCCTTTATTCGTTCGTTATGGGTATCGGATTATACGGGGCAGTATATATATTACCGCTATTTCTCTTTACTATTGCCGGATATGATACATTACAAATCGGGGCTACTATGATGGTGACGGGCGGAGCACAATTTTTATCTGCACCACTCGCCGGTAGAATGCTAGGGCTAGGGGTAGATTTACGCCTGATGCTTATTATAGGGCTTGGAGGGTTTGCTCTTGGATGTCATTTGAATAGTTTTCTAACGCCTGATTCTAAATTTGCTGCATTTGTGCTTCCTCAATTTGTTAGAGGGCTTTCATTAATGTTTTGTTTTATACCGACTAATAATATAGCTCTTGGCAATATGCCAAAAGAAAGAGTAGGCAACGCTAGCGGGCTTTATAATCTTACTCGTAATTTAGGAGGAGCGGTAGGGCTTGCAATAATCAGTACTATACTTACTAATGATACTAAAACCTTTATGCAATATTTATCGGAAAATATCTCGTCTACTTCTATAATGGCATTAGAACAGCTAGATTCTTATACTGCATTATTAAGCAGAAAAGTTCTGAGTCCCGAAAAAGCATCATATTTGTTATTAGCAAACAAATTAAATAATGATGCTTTTGTAATTGCAATAAATAATATATTTAATATGATAGGGCTGTTATTTGTATTTATAATGCTACTGATACCTTTTACTTCAAATATCAAATTAACCGGAAATGTTAATGCTCACTAAAATTAAATTTATATTATATTTTCCTTGGTTATTATTAGAAATATGGAAATCGGCTTTCTCGGTTATTAAAATAATTTGGCAAAGAGAGATAGGGATAGATCCGATTTTTGAATGGATTGACGCAGAAGGACTAGAAGAAATAGGCGAAATAATATATGGTAATTCGATTACTCTAACTCCGGGTACAGTAACACTTGATATAAATAATAATATGTTATTAGTGCATGCACTCAATAAATCATCGATTACCGACCTACAAAGAGGTATAATGATTAAAAAAATTAAGCAGATATTAAACAACTTGAAGTAGAAAATGATATCAGATATAAACACTCTAAAGTATAAAAAAGTTTTACTTAAAGTTTCAGGGGAAGCTTTAATGGGAGACAAGCAATTTGGGCATGAATATGACATAATAAAAAAGATTGCCGGCGATATTAAAGAAGTTATCGATTTAGGAGTAGAAGTCGCTATTGTAGTCGGCGGTGGAAATATTTACCGCGGGATTAATGCAGCACTCATCGGTATGGACCGAGCTTCAGCGGATTATATAGGTATGCTTGCAACGGTGATTAATGCATTAACTTTACAAAACGTTATGGAAAGCCTCAATATCTATACAAGAGTTCTATCGGCTATTCCTATGATGAGCGTATGCGAGCCTTATATTCGCCGCAAAGCTAAAAGACATATGGAAAAAAAACGAGTAGTAATTTTTGCCAGCGGCACGGGTAACCCGTTTTATACAACCGATAGTGCTGCAGTACTTCGTGCAATCGAAATGAATTGCGATATTTTATTAAAGGCAACTCAGGTTGACGGCGTATATGATTCCGACCCTAAAAAAAATCCGGATGCTAAAAAATATTTCACTATTAGCTATAAAGATGTTATAACTAACAACCTGCAAGTCATGGATATGGCAGCTATTGCAGTTGCAAGAGAAAATAAATTACCTATAAGGGTATTTTCAATAAAAGAACAGGGAAATTTTGCTAGAGTAATACAGGATAAAGGGGAATATACGACAATTGAGGAATAATATACTGCTCGTCTTTATAAGAATTATTTTTTCATTTTATCAGGGGTTCGTATCCTCACCGATTAAGTATAGGCTGCGGGTATTCACCCCTCAAAATAAAATCTAATTCTTAAAATACTTCACATATATAAAAATATAATTATTTAGTATGGATAAAATAAAAATGGAGAAAGAGAATTTAAAGAAAAACTTACAAGAAAAGATGGAGAAAGCTCTCAAAGTTTTAGATCATGAGCTTAAAGGGCTGCGTACCGGTAGAGCTTCGGTTCATTTGCTTGATAGCGTAACCGTGGAAGCTTACGGGAGTAAAATGACGCTTTCACAAGTTGCTTCTCTATCAACCCCTGATGCACGAACAATTAACGTGCAGGTTTGGGATAAATCTATGGTATCATCGGTAGAGAAAGAAATTACGATAGCAAATCTCGGCTTAACTCCTGCAACGGACGGTCAATTAATCAGACTGCTGATACCAGCTTTAACTGAAGAAAGACGTAAAGAACTGGTAAAGCTTGCTCATAAATATGGTGAGGATACTAAAATTTCATTACGTAATATTAGAAGAGATGGCAATGAAGAACTTAAAAAGCTAGAAAAAGATAATATTATTGCAAAAGATGAGCATCATAGCTTATCTGAACAAGTACAAAAGTTAACCGATGATTATAGCAGTAAAGTTGACTCGGCAATAAAACAAAAAGAACAAGAAATAATGACTGTTTAATTATATGTTTCTTACTCCTAGAATAGCTCTCGTATTTAAAAAACTTTTTGGCGTCGAAGAAAATAAAGATTTACTTATTTCACTTATTAATTCCGTGGTATCGGAAGAAGATAAAGTAGTAGAGATAACATTATTAAATCCCTATAATTTTCAAAATTTCCAAACAGATAAACTATCGATATTAGATATTAAAGCTAAAAATCAAGACGGGAAAAGATTTAATATTGAAATTCAAATTAGCGATGATCTACATTATGATAAAAGAATTTTATATTATTGGTCAAAAGTTTATGCTGAGCAAATGCAACAAGGATTTCCTTATTCTCAGCTTACAAAAACTATAGCTATTCATATTTTAAATTTTGAGATTATAGCCGCAGCAGAAAATTATCACAATGTTTTTCATATTATGGAAAATAAATCAAAAAATAAATATTTTCATGATTTTGAGATACATACTCTTGAATTAACAAAATTTACTTCTGATTCTGATGAATTAAAGGATATCATAGGCAAAGTTAAAAATTCGTTAGATAGATGGCTAGCTTTTTTAAGTAGAAATGACTTATTAAGTAAAGATAATTTACCGGAAGAACTTGATGATATTCATATTAAAAAAGCTTTGGAAGTTATGGAAATAATGAGCTTTAATGAAACTGAACGTGTAGCTTATGAAGATCATTTAAAATGGTTTAGAGATAAATATAGCGTTATCGAATCTGCCAAAGAAGAAGGACTGATGGAAGGTATAGCGGAAGGATTTAAAAAAGGGATAGAGAAGGGAGAAAAAGATAAAACTATTCAAGTAGCAAAAGAAATGTTAGCAGATAATGAGAACCTATAGATAAAATAGTTAAATATATGATGTTCACTAAAGAAGAAATTGAAAGATTATAATTATGTTTGAGTTTATTGAAACAGGACTTGCTATTAAAAAACTTTATCAATATGTAAAATCTGAAGTAGTAGATCAGGATTTTTGGGCTTTTTCAGCCAATGATTATCTTAAGCTACCTGGAAGAAGATCGCAACAGAAAATGGTATGTATTAAATCCTGATAAACTAAATAATAAGCATTCACAAGATCCATCCGCTTTTATTGTGGATGAAGATGAAAAGGATGCAATGATCCGAGCAGTAAAATTTGTTAATGAGACTACAAATTCTTTACCTGCAGACTCATCTTTTTTAGAAAGATTGCTTTATACAAAAAACTTTATCCCTCCATGTTTTTTTAGCGATAAAACAGTAAAAAATAACGACAGTTCGGTTGTAAGTATAAACTCTACGGCAAAAAATGAAAATATGAGCGAATAATGATAACAAAAGAAGAAGCACAGAAAATAGCAAAATTAGCTAGATTAAAATTTGAAGAAGATACTGTAGAAAAATTTTCTACTCAGCTTAGTACTATTATGGATATGATCGATATTTTAAATGAAATAGATTGCAAAGATATAGAGCCTTTAACTTCGGTTTCTAATATGAATGCTAGAATGCGAGAGGATGAAGTTACGAGTTCTGATTTATCAAATAAATTATTTGATAATGTAAGCGGAAATAGTGCTCAGCTTGCTAAAGCAGTAAAATATTTTATCACTCCAAAGATTGTTAAATAATTATGACGGAACTAAACAAATTAACAGTAGCAGACAGTGTAAAAGGTCTAAAAAATAAAGATTTTACAAGTAAGGAATTAGTTAATGCACATATTAAACAAATAGAAAAGCATAAAAACCTAAATGCTTATGTTACCGAAACTTTTGATTTAGCTTTAAAACAGGCTGAAGCAGCCGATCAAAATTATGCTCAAAATAAAGCAAGAACCCTTGAAGGTATCCCGTTTGCCGCTAAAGATCTTTTCTGTACGAAAGGAATTAGAACTACGGCATGTTCTAATATACTGAAAAATTTTATACCTAATTATGAATCAAGCGTTACACAAAATATTTTTGATAAGGGCGGTGTGATGCTCGGCAAAACTAATATGGATGAATTTGCGATGGGTTCAGCAAATATTACTAGTTGTTTTGGAAATGTAATTAGCCCTTGGAAAGCAAATGATGATAATGCAGATTTAGTTCCAGGCGGTTCTTCAGGCGGTTCAGCTGCGGCAGTTAGCGGCTTCATGGCATCCGCTGCTCTTGGTAGCGATACGGGCGGCTCGGTACGTCAACCTGCAAGCTTTACGGGTTTAGTTGGATTTAAACCGACATACGGACGTTGCTCAAGATACGGGATGGTATCGTTTGCTAGCTCACTTGATCAAGCAGGGATATTTACTAGAAGCGTTTTAGACAGTAGCATTATGCTTGAAGTGATGATGGGGCTTGACGAAAAAGATTCTACTTCGATTAAAGCAGAAGTTCCAGAGCTACAATCCGCTATCGGAAGTTCTATGAAAAATATGAAGATAGGCGTACCTCTTAGCCTTGGTGAAGGCGGTATTATTGAACCTGATATTATGAAAATGTGGCAGGATACCATAGAGCTACTTAAAAACGCCGGTGCTGAAATAGTTGATATTACTTTGCCGCATGCTAAATACGGTGTTGCCGTTTATTACGTAATAGCACCGGCTGAAGCTTCTTCAAATTTATCTAGATATGACGGTGTTAGATACGGTCTTCGGGTAGAACGTGAAAATATGGCGCTTGACGAAATGTATGAAATGACTAGATCAGCCGGATTCGGGGAGGAAGTAAAACGCCGTATTATGATTGGAACATATGTGCTTTCATCTAGTTGTATGGATGCATATTATCTAAAAGCTCAAAAAGTACGTCGTTTAGTTGCAAACGATTTTAATAATGCTTTTGCAAAAGTTGACGCCATTTTGTTACCTGCAGCACCGACCGAAGCTTTTAAGATCGGTGAAAAACAAAATGATCCGACTATTATGTATTTAAACGACTTATTCACTATTCCTGCAAGTTTAGCCGGTTTACCTTGTGCATCGGTTCCTGCTGGATTATCGGCACGAGGTTTACCTCTTGGGATGCAGATTATAGGTAAACAATTAGACGAATATAATGTTTTGAAAGTAGCATCGATAATTGAGTCAGGTGTAAAACATATTAAATTTGAGCCAAAGGGTTTTTAATTATGGCATATATTGAAGGTAATACAGGGAAATGGGAATATGTAATAGGGCTTGAAATCCATGCTCAAATTTCCTCAAAATCTAAGCTTTTTTCAGGCAGTAGTACTATTTTTGCAGCAAGTCCAAATTCGCAGGTTTCCTATGTTGATGCAGCAATGCCCGGGATGTTACCGGTATTAAATAAGCATTGTGTACACCAAGCAATTAAAACAGGGCTTGGGCTTAAAGCTAAAATAAATAAATATTCGGTATTTGATCGTAAAAATTATTTTTATGCCGATCTGCCGCAAGGTTACCAAATTTCACAATTTTACTATCCTATAGTACAAAATGGCACTATGGAAATACCGACTAGTACCGGCGATCTTAAAACTATTCGTATTAACCGTTTGCATTTGGAGCAAGATGCGGGTAAATCTATGCATGATCAATCACCACATTACAGCTTTATCGATTTGAATCGTGCCGGTATTGGGCTTATGGAAATTGTGACCGAACCTGATATATCATCACCAGAAGAAGCGGCTGAATTTGTAAAAAAGCTGAGAAATTTGTTACGTTATATCGGCAGCTGTGACGGTGATATGGAAAAAGGCTCGATGCGTTGTGATGCTAATGTTTCAGTAAGACGTAGCGGCGAGCCACTAGGTACAAGATGCGAAATTAAAAATATTAATTCAATTCGTAACATCATTAAAGCAATAGAATTTGAAGCTAAAAGACAAGTAAACTTACTTGAAAACGGTGAAGCAATAATTCAAGAAACACGCTTATTTAATGCCGATAGCGGCGAAACAAGAACTATGCGTTTAAAAGAAGAAGCACTGGATTATAGATATTTTCCTGATCCCGATTTATTACCACTTGTTATTTCTGATGAGTTAATAAACGAGCTAAAAGCAAACTTACCTGAGCTACCTGATCAAAAGATTGAGAAATATACGAAGGAATTTGGCTTAAGTAAATATGATGCCGAAGTAATAGTAGCCGATGAATCAGTTGCTGAGTATTTTGAGAAAGCAGCAAATGAATGTAACCCTAAAATGCTTACTAATTGGCTAACTAGTGAGTTGTTCGGACAATTAAACAAAGCATCGATAGGAATAAATGAATGCAAAATTACTCCTAGTAACTTTGCAAAACTGGTAAAATTAATAGAAAATGATACTATTTCCGGTAAAATTGCAAAAACCGTTTTTGAAATTATGTTTGAAACCGGTAAAGCACCTGATAAAATAGTAGAGGAAAAAGGACTTGTACAAGTTTCGGATAATAACGTGCTAAACACGGTAATTGACGAGGTAATAGCTGAAAATCCTGAATCAGTAGAGGGATATAGAAGTGGTAAGGATAAATTATTCGGTTTCTTTGTAGGGCAGGTAATGAAAAAAACCAGCGGTAAGGCTAATCCGACGCTTGTGAATCAGCTTTTAAAGGAGAAATTGAGTTCTTGATGTTTTCTCTATACCAAATGTCATACCGCAATCAAGTCGGCTTTGTTGTGTGGATCAAAAAACGCGTTCAATGTCATTCCCACGTGGCCTTGTTGCATGGATCAGTAAAATCCACTGTGTCACCCCGTGGTCAAGCCACGGTATGACACCGAACGGATTTTTCAAGCCATGCAACAAGGCTGATCAAATCGTGGGATGACACAGGACATACTCAAACTTAAAACATTATTTTTATGAAATTTCTGAAAATATTTTTACTATCTTTCTTACTAGTTTCTTGTGATAAAAAAGAAACGGAAAAAACTTTAATAGTCGGTACTGCCGCAGATAATCCTCCTTATGAATTCATCCAAGACGGAGAGATTGTTGGGATTGATATTGATATTATCAAAGCAATAAGCGAACGTCTAAATAAAAAAGTTATCATAAAAAACTTCGACTTTAACGGTTTACTTGCAGCTTTGGTTAGTGAAAATATTGATGTTGCGGTGGCGGAGCTTTCCGTAACACCGGAGCGTGCCGAATATATCAGCTTTTCCGATAATTACGCTACTGCAAGATTTGCCATAATATATAGAACAGGTGATAATATACAAGGTAGCAAAGATCTAGAGAATAAAATAGTAGGAGTACAGCTCGGTAGTGTTTTAGAAAAAAAAGCACAAGATCTATCACAGACGATGAATATTAAAGTTCATTCTTTAGCAAATCATTTAATGTTAGTTGAAGAATTAAAAGCCAGAGTCATAGATGCTATTATTTCTGAGGAATTTCAAGGCAAAAAATTAAAAGAAAATAATTCAAATTTAGAAAGCAGTACTTTAGAAAAATTTTCATCCGATTTTGCTATAGGTATGTCTAAAAACTCAGGACTAATTAATGAAATTAATGAGGCAATCGATTCATTAAAAAAAGACGGAACCATTAACAAAATTATGAAAAAATGGTTGGGACAGTAACAGAAAGTCAATTTAAAGATGCTATGAGCCGATTCCCTCAGGGAGTGACTGTTATAACAACAAATTGTAACAACGAGCTTTTTGGCTTTACTGCCAGTTCTTTTACTTCCGTATCTTTAAAACCGCCGTTAATATTATTTTGCCTTAATAAAAACTCTTTTAGTATAAACAGTTTTCAAAAAAGTGATAAGTTTGCAGTTAGTATGTTAGCAGATAATCAAATTGATATCTCAAAACATTTTGCTAAATCACAACCTAATAAATTTACAAAAATTGATTATGAGCTTGGCAATAAAACCGATTGTCCTTTAATAAACGGTGCAACTTGTCATATAGAATGTAATAAATATGCTTCTTACGATGCCGGTGATCATGTTATATTTATCGGTGAAGTAATAAATACCGCTATTAAAAATGATTTAAAGCCTCTATTATATTTTCATAAATCTTATACTCGTTTAATTTGAAAAATTGGCTACAGCATATTTCAGAAAACTTGATACAAGGGAATTTTGCATGACTCGCCTGTGCTTACGTAGTTTATCTACGCTGTGTAGGCTCGCATTTAAATTCATCTTGTCGTGAAGTTTTCTGAAATATGCTGTACGTTGTCTAATAAGTTCGCAGGTAGCTCACGTATTAATAACTGCTGCCGCTCCTCGCCTTATATACTAATTCCTCTTTTCCAAATTAAGCTTCGTCTACTTTTACTGTTCATTTATTAGGAGTATATATTATCAATATGATTAATATCGGTCTTAGCGGTTCTACCGGTAAAATGGGAAAGGTTATTGCTGAAAGAATAGATAAATTTAAAGATTGCAAAATTTCAGCAAAATTCAATAGTACTAATAATTTAGATAATTTTTGTAAAAATTCTGATGTGATCATCGATTTTTCTACCCCTGAAATATTAGAAAAATTAATTAATTATGCATTAAAACATAATACAAAATTAGTAATCGGAACCACAGGTCTCCAGCCTCAACATTTTAAGCTTTTAGAAAAAGCAGCTCAAACTTTACCTGTTTTATATTCTGCAAATATGAGTATAGGAGCTAATTTGCTTAGCTATCTAGCTAAAGAAGTAATAAAAATACTAGATGATTACGATGTTGAAATTCTAGAAACGCATCACCGTAATAAAAAAGATTCACCCTCAGGAACTGCTGTTATGCTTGCTGAAACAATTGCAAGCGAAAAAGGATTAAATATAATATTTAATCGTGGTAATAGACCAAGAAGCGAAAAAGAAATAGGTATTTCCTCGCTTCGTGGTGGGAATGTTCACGGTATACATGAAATATCTTTCCTAGGTGACGATGAAATAATCACTTTAAAACACGAAGCTCTGAATAAAAATTCTTTTGCCATTGGTGCAATTAAAGCCGCTATTTGGCTACAAGATAAACCTTCTGCTTTATATTCAATGCAAGATATTTATAAAATATAGCTTGAAAAAATACCTTTAAGAGTCTATATTTTATTATATAAATAACATAATCCTAAGGTTACTTATGATCGATTATACAAAAACTTTAACTGCCACCTCAAAAAATAAAACTTTTGATGCAGGCTTAAGAAAATACATGCTTAAAGTATATAATTATATGGCTTTAGCACTTTTACTAACCGGTGTAGCAGCCGTAACGACTATATCAGTTGAGCCTATTTATAATTTAATGTTTCAAACAGGTTTTGGCACTATTATAATGTTTGCTCCGCTCGGTATTGCTTTATATTTTTTTATGGGTTTCGGACGAATGAACCTGCAAACGGCACAAATATTATTTTGGGTTTATGCCGGTTTAACCGGTATGTCGCTTGCATATTTAGCTTTTATTTATACCGGTGCATCAATAGCTCGTACTTTCTTTATTTGCTCTTCTGTTTTTGGAGCAATGAGTTTATACGGTTATAGTACAAGTAGAGATTTAACATCTATGGGTTCATTTTTTGCAATGGGTCTTATAGGTCTTATCATTGCTTCATTAGTCAACTTATTTCTAAAAAGCTCGGCTCTTTCTTTTGCTACTTCTCTTATTGGAATAGTAGTATTTATGGGGTTAATTGCTTGGGACACTCAAAAGATTAAGTCTATGTATTACATGGCAGGAAACGATGAAGTAGGACAAAAGCTTTCTATTATGGCAGCCTTTACTTTATACTTAGATTTTATAAATCTTTTCTTATATTTAATGAGATTTTTAGGCAATAGAAGAGATTAATTAGTATTATTCCTGACTGCTATGTTATTCTCAAAAACGTTGTTGCGTGGATACCAAGAGCTGTCACTGCGAGCAGCCGTAGACTACGTGGTAATCCAGTAAAATAATAAAAATGCTATGCATTTTACTGGATTGCTTAGTCAATTACTTCGTAATTTTCTTCGCAATGACGAAAAAGCCTGTAACAACAACTATAATCCTTACCCCCCTTCCGCATTTTTTCTAGCAGATGGTGAGAGCATAATGCTTAGCTCTTTTAGAGCTTTATCCTCTACATAGCTTGGGGCGTTCATTAGTAAATCTTCAGCCTGTTGGTTTAAAGGAAACGCAATTATTTCTCTTATATTGGTAGCTTGGGCAAGCAGCATAACAATTCGGTCAATTCCTGGGGCTATTCCGCCATGAGGTGGAACTCCAAACTTAAACGCTCTAATCATACCCCCAAATCTCTTATCAACTTCCTCTTCACTATAACCTGCTATGGAAAATGCTTTATACATAATTTCCGGCTTGTGGTTTCTAATAGCACCGCTAGAAAGTTCAATACCGTTACAAACAATATCATATTGGTATGCGGTAAGCTCAAGTAGTTCTTCCGTTGTTTTAGCATTTTCTAAGGCTTCCAAACCACCTTGCGGCATAGAAAACGGATTATGGCTAAAATCAATTTTTCCTGTTTCTTCATTTAACTCATAGAATGGAAAATCGGTAATCCAGCAGAATTTAAAACAATCTTTTTCAAGTAAATTAAGCTCTGCACCAAGTCTTATTCTAACCTTACCGGCAAGTTTAGCAGCTTTCTCTTTCTTATCGCTAGCGAAAAATACAGCATCACCGTTACTTATACCCGCTATAACCTTTAAACTTTCTAATTGCTGCTCGGTTAAAAATTTTGCTACCGGTCCTTTTGCTTCACCAGTTTCACTAAACTGAATATAGCCAAGCCCCCCTGCTCCTTCGGATATTGCAAACTCTATCATTTTATCGAAGAAACTACGAGGCAGTACAGCTGCCTTAGGTGCAGGAATAGCACGAACTATGCTACCCTTTTTAATATTCTCTCTGAAAATCGTAAAATCGGAATCTCTAAATATCTCAGTTACATCGGCAATTATAATAGGGTTACGCAAATCAGGCTTATCAGAGCCGTATTTTAGCATAGATTCATTATATGGAATACGGACGAAGGGAGTCTCTGATACTTTCTTATCCGTAAATTTAGTAAATAAATCATATATCACAGGCTCAATAGTACTAAATACGTCTTCCTGTGTAACAAACGATATTTCTACATCTAGCTGATAAAACTCACCAGGGGATCTATCGGCTCTTGCATCTTCATCCCGAAAACAAGGAGCAATTTGGAAATAACGATCAAACCCTGAAACCATCAAGAGCTGCTTGAATTGCTGAGGTGCTTGCGGTAATGCATAGAACTTACCCGGATGCATTCTACTCGGTACTAAGAAATCCCTAGCACCTTCAGGGGAGCTTGCCGTTAGGATCGGTGTTTGAAATTCGGTAAAACCTCTTGCCGTCATCAAATGACGAATATGAGAAATAATTTGTGAGCGAAGTATTATATTATTATGTAACTTCTCACGTCTAAGATCTAAAAAGCGATGTTTAAGCCTTGAATCTTCCGGAGCGTCTTTTTCGGTATTAATAACAAAAGGTAGAGTACCTGCAGCTGACTCAACAATAAATTCTCCGGCTAATACTTCAATATGACCCGTCGAAAGCATATCATTAATAGTATCGCTTGATCTTGCTACCACTTTTCCAATAACCGTAATTACCGACTCATAACGTAAACGGCTTGCATCCTCCATAAGCTGGGGATTTTGATCAGTAAACACTATTTGAGTTATACCGTAATGATCACGTAAATCTATAAAAACTAGATTCCCGTGATCTCTTCTTCTATGTACCCAACCTGACAATTTAACTTCTTTTTCTACATCGGATATTTGTAATTCATTACAATTATGAGTTCTGTATTTATGCATTTTTATTTTTTTATTATACGATTTCCCCTATATTATATACATAAAACTGTAAATTTTCGCAAATAAAAACTAAAAATTTATCTTGATAATGTAGGAATATTCTTTTGTTTTGGCACTGATTTGATATGATTTTGTTGTTGAGGTTTTACTTGATTTAACTCACCTTTAATCCATTCATATATTGCTTTCTTAGGATTTTTAATTATCTCTGCAACATTTTCTACTAAATTTATTATTCCTTTAATTAACGGTAATAACTCCTCTTTAATTTTATTTATAGGGTTATTATTTACTTGTAATTTTTCTTGATTTTCGCTTGATAGATTACCGAATATCTTATTCATTCTTAACTGAAGGTCATTTCGTTTAAGATCTTTTTCTCTAAAATGTGATTCAAGTTTTCTATCAATTTCTTTTTGTTCTTCAGGAGTTAAATTTTTATATTTGTTGATAAGCTCATCAGCTTCCTTTCGTTGTTCCGGTGAAATATTTGGCATTTGTTTCTCTTATAAAGTTAAAACATATTAATTTTGCACATTATATATATTTTTTAACTTTATACAAGAAAAACTTTAATAGAAATTAACCTTTAAACGCAGCCTTAATACCTAGAAAGTCTAAAAAATTTCGTAATTCTTGACGTGCAAGCACATGTGAGCTATTAAATGCTCTATCATATTTTGCAGTTTTTAGATCAAGTAATGTGAGACCTTGCAAAAATAATTCCCTATATATTACACGTTCGCTAAACCCTTCTGCAAGTTTAAAGTTAATTCTTTTAGCAAGTTTAGCTAATACATTTCCTACGCGTCTTTTATTTAATGCATCAAGATTACTTAAACGATTACGAAGTATTACCCAATCTATACTGATTCTATCACGACTAGCACGCTCCATTTTCTGTTCCCAAATCATTTGACTATATATTGACGGGCTAATAATTTCATCCTTGCTATCGACTTTTGCTATTACGTCTAAATCTAGAAAGCTATCATTAATTGGTGTAATAATTGTATCGGCGTAAGAATGAGCAACCCTTGATAAAGGAGTATGACTGCCCGGGGTATCAATCACTATATAATCGGCATCCTGATTATTTTTGAGTACCTGCTCAAAACTCTTTGCTTGCTCTTCTACTTCGCTTTCCGATATATGAAAATGTTTCGGTACTAATACAGTTTTATCAGGATTTTGTTTGTTATATAAATCTCGATTTTTTAAATAATTCGTTAACGAACTTTGACGTGAATCGGTATCTATACTTACTACCGAATAATTTTGATAAAGCAGAGCGATTATTAGATGCATAGAACAGGTAGTTTTACCTGCTCCACCTTTTTCATTACCTATAACAAATATATAAGGTTTATTTATTGTGTTCATAATTATATTCAGAATAAACAAATAATATATAGACGAAGTTTAATTTGGATCAAGGAATACACTCAATATCATTCCTACGAAGGTTTGGCTTGCGTGGATCGATTTCTACCCATGTCATCCCCCCCCCCCCGCGAGCTTGTAGCGGGATCCAGTGCAAAATACTAATAATTTTAGTATTTTTTATTGTTTTTTGGATACCGTGGTCAAGCCACGGTATGACACCGAATGCGTTTTTTGATCCACGCAGGCAATGTGACATTAAGTATATTCTTTAATAAACTTTTCAAGTAATCTAACACCATACCCAACTGCTCCCTTAGGACCAAGTGCTGAAGCTTTATTACTATTTGCAACGCCTGCTATATCTAAATGGGCCCAATCTACTCCATCTTTAATGAAACGTTTAATGAAATGTGCAGCCGTGCAGCTTCCGGCAGCTCCCGGTACGTTCCCGATATTTGCTATATCGGCTATGTCGGAGCTAATCATTGCATCGTATTCATCATGAAGCGGCATTCTCCAAAGTTTTTCATTAACTTCTTCCCCTGCTTTTATTAACTTATCAGCTAACTCATCATTATTGGAAAAACAACCGGCATATGTATTACCAAGTGCTACGGTTATTGCTCCCGTTAGGGTTGCAACATCAATCACGCATTTAGGCTTAAACTTTTCTTGTGCATACCAAACGGCATCGGCAAGTACTAAACGCCCTTCTGCATCAGTATTTAAAACTTCTGCGGTTTGCCCTGACATGGTAGTTACTACATCCCCTGGACGCTGTGCATTACCGGACGGCATATTTTCGACAAGCCCTACAACACCGACTATATTTATAGGTAATTTTTGACCGGCAACCGCAATCATGGCACCTACGACTGCTGCAGAACCTCCCATATCGTATCTCATTAAATGCATATTACTTGACGGTTTTAATGAAATACCGCCTGTATCAAAAATCACTCCTTTACCAACCAAAGCAATGGTCGGAGCATCTTTACTGCCGCCTTTATATTCCATAACCACTAACTTTGACTCGTTTTGTGAACCTTGCCCCACCCCAAGTAATGCTCCCATACCAAGATTTTTCATCTCACGTTCACCGATAACATCAACATCTACTCCTAGCGGTTCAAGTATATCAACTATTCTTTCGGCATAGACTTGCGGAGTTTTAATATTTGACGGTTCATTACTTATATCTCTTGTAAAAAATACTGCCTCAGCAATTAATTTTTTGACTTCAAATAATTTTGCCGCTTCAGTGCTATTATCGGTAAAAATTTCAATTGACTCTACTGCAAACTTCTCTGCTTCTTTTAAGGTAGTTCTATATTTATTAAATCTGTAAGAAGCAAGAAACGCACCGCTAGCAACTAAAGATGTAAATGTTTGAGATGTAAACCTGCTAATTCTATTTGTAAGTTTTAAGCCGATAGTAGAAATTTTGCTACCGGTTGCATGCTGTAAGATTTTGCCGCCTAACTCTTCGATTGTTGCTTCAGTTAATTTTTCTTCATTCCCAAGACCTGCTATTATCAAATATTTAACCTCACCTGATTTAATGACAGATGGAATAACCTTGATCTGTCCATATTTACCGGTAAATTGCAGTTTATTCTGAATAGTTTTAGAAATTAATCCGTGATGTTGTTGATCAAGTCCTATTAAATTACTATCAAGCTTTAACTGTTCATCAATAAATACTACTAGACCTTGATTAGTAGATGATTCTTCATTCACAAAGTTTATGTTAAGCATACTTATTCCTTATATTACTTTTGACTTTGGATAATTCTATTTATCTTGATAAAACTTTGCAAGTATTATAATTGATTTAAAACAAAATCTCGTTAAATAGCATTTGACAAATGTTAACGTTTTTTATATTTTGCTGACGAATTAGTTAAATTTAAGTAATGATATGCCATACATGATATCACTTCTCACTTAATTAAACAGAAGTATACAATAGATTAAAACATCATGTGAGTTAAACCACGATATGGATGAGATTTATAGTCCACGCCCCTCATCCAATACGATATACTTGCCTTAAAACTATTTAAAGTTATTATCTCTACCTATATCGCTAGCATTTTATGTAATAAAGCTTTGTTTTACAACTAATCCGGTATGGACATGGATCAGGGTTAATATTTTGTATAAGAAGATGGATCAAGTAATAGCCAACAAAATATTATATGGCTTACCTGACGAAATAGAAACAGATCAAAATATACCTAAAATTGTCGAGTATGTATTTAAAAAATATGAAGAAAATCCTACATTAACCCCTCTTATTGAACCTACATTTATACAAAAATTTTTAGCAAAGACCGGTAAATATATTCCTACTTTTTCTAAAATAGTAAAGTTTTGGAATGAAGGAGGAATTAACTATTCTGATGAAATATAAACAAAACGAGAATTAATTGACGTTATTTATAAACAAATTGTTTCTAAAGCTTATGAAGTAGGTAAAAAGGAGGAAAATTTGAAATAACGGATGTGAAAGCACTTTTCCCAGAGATAAATTTTGAAGAAAAAATCAATACTGAATCAGAAAATCTTGAAATAGATAAGATAGAAGTAAGTAATGAAGAGCCTTTAATTTATAAATTACCTGTTAGACATCTTTCCAAACCAGCTTTATAGAGAGGAATTTAAAGGAGACACGGAACGCAGAACCGCAGCGTATATAGACATACGTGAGGATGCGAGTACCAGGTCGACGTCTAAATTACCTCTAGAAGCGAAGTTTGGAAAGATGTCTATTGATCAAAAACACGAAGAAGCTATGATTACTACTAATGCAAATAATGGTATTAACCCATTAGTAAATTTTACTCATGTTAAAAGCTTTACATGATGGAATTCGTCAAGAAGCACTGAAAGCTTATGTTGAACATTGTTTAGCAGAAATTCAGATATCTAAAAATCAAGAAATACTTGAAAATTTCCGATATGAAGATTCTTTAGCAAGATTACAATTATATGGTAATTATAATTATGATAACAATGATACGTATATCTTTGAACAAGAGGGTGTCAGAAAGTTTGTGTAAGTTATAAAAATAGTTAAGAATAAAATTAATTAAAACAACTTACATGAGGCTAATATGAAAAATAAGAGCAAAGTATCAAATCCAACTATAGAAAAAGTAGTATCAGAAATACTATCACAAAGTGATCCATCTGAGATATTTGGCAAAGAAGGGATATTTCAGGAAATTAAAAAGCAGATAGTAAATAAGATTTTAGAGAAAGAAATGGAATCTCATATAGGTTATGAGAAACATTCTAAAAATGAGAAAGACTCAGATAACAGACATAATGGCAATTATGAAAAGACTCTAATAGATCCAGAAGGTCGTAAATTGAAAGTAGAAGTGCCAAGGGATCGGGACGGAGAATTTGAACCTCAACTAATTCCAAAAGGAGTGCGTAAATTTGAAGGATTTGATGATAAAGTAATATCCTTATATGCTCGGGGAATGACCATTAGGGAAATACAATGGCACTTAGAAGAACTATATGCCACCAAGGTATCATCTGAGTTAATATCAAAGGTAACTGATGGTATTTTAGAGGAAGTAACTGCCTGGCAGAATAGAGCACTTGATAATGTATATCCTATAATGTACTTAGATTGTATTCATGTTAAGGCAAGAGATAATCATGTAATAATAAATAAAGCAGTTTATATAGCTATTGGAGTGAATATGGAGGGCAAGAAAGAGCTATTAGGAATTTGGATAGGCAAGATGAAGGGTCTAAATTTTGGATGCAGGTAGTAACAGAACTTAAGAATCGAGGAGTTGAACAAATATATGTTGCATGTTGTTGATGGTCTTAAGGGTTTTCCAGAGGCGATAAATAACATTTTTCCAAAAACCATAGTGCAGTTGTGTATTGTTCATATGGTAAGAAATTCTGTAAAATACGTATCATACAAAGATTTAAAAGCGGTAACAGCTGATTTAAAAGCAGTTTATTCTGCAATAAATGAAGCAGAGGGATTAAGAGAATTACAAAATTTTGCCAAAAAATGGGATGAAAAATATCCAGTTATTTTTGACATATGGCAACGAAATTGGTCTGGCATAGCTCCATTTTTTAGCTTTCCGGAAGACATTAGAAAAGCGATTTACACTACTAATGCTATTGAATCCACTAACCGTCAAATTCATAAAATTATTAAAAATAAAGGAGTGTTTCCAGATGACAAATCGATTCAGAAAATAATCTTTTTGGCGTTGACAAATGCCTCTAAAAAATGGACAATGCCTATTAAGAATTGGGCGATGGCTTTAAATCAATTTGCAATCCTTTGTGATACTACTTTACAAAATTGGGCAAATGGAGAAATCATACTTACACAAAGAATCTGACAGACCCGTAAAATACGATTTACTTCATAAGAAGTAGCTTGTGCTAGTCTTGGATAGATAATTCTTGTTATGCTTACTGATCTACAATGTTCTATTAGTGCATAACTTTTTACCTCTAAGTTATCTCATACATCTAATTCAAAATGAAGATTACTAAATTCCGGTTGCGATTGGCTACTAAGAGGACAAATAAAAATTATAGGAGGGATGGAATCTAATATTGTTTGTGAATTTAGTATTATTATGGGACGTGTTTTTCCAATTTCATTTATTTTAGCAGGATCAAGTCTAGCTAAATAAATACCCCCGTGTTAATATTTCTTTTTGCTCCACCATTTTTCCTTTTCTTCTAGTAATTCCGAATTTAAATTTTCAGTGATTTCTGTCATTTCTTCTAGATATTTTTTAGATTTTTTCATTGCATTAAAGCTTTTTATAATATCGTCTTATTCAAATTGAGACTGAAGAATATCGAGTTCATGTATAATGGCTTGACGAATAAATGCCGTTCTAGATAATCCTAGCTTTTTAGCAATTTCATTACTAGCTTTAGCTATATTATCGGGTAGAGTAATAGATAAGCTTGTCATATCATTTTTTATATATAATTTTATATTAAATATAATACTAAATTATTATAAAAGCAATAGCTCATAACTCCCTAACCGGTTTTAGCACTAGCTTTTTGTTACTAAAGATATTAATTTTAGAAAAGAAACTACTTTTTGGTTTTTTAAAATCACGTTTATAATTTTCACCGGTGACAGCATTATAGCTAGTAATCAGAGAAGGTATAACCTCATTATAATATATTTTATAAAGGTCTTGCATAGTTTCTTTGGTAGTTAAATATCCCCATTTTACGGCTTGTTGCGGTACTCTAGCGAGTGCCTCAATACATGCTATGGCTTCTTCAATTTCAGGGTTTTTATTTTTATACACGTCAGCTGCCGGTGATAAATTAGCTTGCATATCTTTAAACATAGCATCAATCATTAAGGCCATATATTTGTCGGTTTTAAATTTTTTTACAAATATTAGATTATTCCTACTGCTATAATTTAAAAGCCGAAATTTATATATAAAAATCATAAATTTTATAGCATAAACTTTTAAGCCGCTAACTTTATTTGCATTATAAAATTTAAGTTTCGTTTCATAATCTAATTGCTTTTTCATACCTGCTTTAAGGAGCTTATGTAGCAAATTATGACAATGTATTATGTCATTTTTTCTAGCAATTCGTACTTTATCGGTAGCTTTAGTACCAGAAAAATTAGCCGAATGGCGAGTTATTTGCTTGCCTCTGTCATCTCTTTTTATATTGGCAAAATGCCCCAGCTCTTGGGCTGTGATAATCTGAAGTCTTGCTGCCGCAGCAAAGCCGTTGCCGTAAGTTGGATGATCTTTATTGTTTTCAGCAAAAGGATTACCGCCGCATGAAACAAAAATAGCTACATCCTTGCCGTTAGTGCTTTGCATACCGCTATTACCGCCTACTCGTTGCCAGCTAACCATATCCATCATATCGCCGATATTATGCGAATAGGTAAGAAATACTTCCGTCTTGTTAAGAAGAAGCCATCTTATTACGATCGGATGGGCAGACTGGACAAAAATACGTGCCAGCATTTCGGTTACTTCTTTCTGAACCGGCTGTAGCTTTTATATTTGCTTTTTTAAGTTGTCGAAAATTGATTTTATTTTCTGATCTGAAGCAGAGTTTCTGTATAAATTTTGAAAAAGTTTGGTAGTTTCAGGGATTAAATGCGGGCTTGTTAATTCTTCTTTGCTAACCATCAAACTTATATTCAGAGCAGGCTCGGTAAATCTTGCAAAATTGCAGCAATCATCGGTATCTATCCGTAATTTACCGGACTTAATTAATTGCATTGCCAAATGCTCATACTCTATTTCCATATCCTGTTTATAAATAGCAGGAACATGGTCAAGAATGTGATATATGCTAGTCATTTTAAAAATTTAGTGGTTATTATCTTCTAAATTACCTGTACTTGTACCATCCGCATTACTAAAATTGAAGGATATTAATGCTGTACCGTCTTCTTGATTATATTCTATATTCAATATTTGAAAATATTTGTTATAGTCTAAATTAGGAAATACTTTTATAAAGCAGTCTCTAAAAAATTGATCTGATGATTTTAATTGTAATGCTGCTTTCGTTGCATTTTGACGTGCTATATCCTCTTTAAAACAAATATTGATAGCCGATTCATTTACAAATAATTCCGGAGCAGTTGCTTCAGCTATGTTAACTATGTGAGGATGTTTTCCTAAAAACCCTTCTATGCATGTTTTCTTTCCGACTTTACATATCTCACGAATATAAATAACAAATAATTTGTTAAATCATCTGGGGTCTTAGTGTTCTTACTTCTAGTACATAATTTATCATGATATTTAGGATCAGAAAATTCTTGCATTCCTCTTTCTTCATCTTTCCATGAAAACCTGAAAAAAAACCATGATTTCGGGTTAATTGGGGTCTGTCAGATTCTTTGTGTAAGTATGATTTCTCCATTTGCCCAATTTTGTAAAGTAGTATCACAAAGGATTGCAAATTGATTTAAAGCCATCGCCCAATTCTTAATAGGCATTGTCCATTTTTTAGAGGCATTTGTCAACGCCAAAAAGATTATTTTCTGAATCGATTTGTCATCTGGAAACACTCCTTTATTTTTAATAATTTTATGAATTTGACGGTTAGTGGATTCAATAGCATTAGTAGTGTAAATCGCTTTTCTAATGTCTTCCGGAAAGCTAAAAAATGGAGCTATGCCAGACCAATTTCGTTGCCATATGTCAAAAATAACTGGATATTTTTCATCCCATTTTTTGGCAAAATTTTGTAATTCTCTTAATCCCTCTGCTTCATTTATTGCAGAATAAACTGCTTTTAAATCAGCTGTTACCGCTTTTAAATCTTTGTATGATACGTATTTTACAGAATTTCTTACCATATGAACAATACACAACTGCACTATGGTTTTTGGAAAAATGTTATTTATCGCCTCTGGAAAACCCTTAAGACCATCAACACATGCAACATATATTTGTTCAACTCCTCGATTCTTAAGTTCTGTTACTACCTGCATCCAAAATTTAGACCCTTCATCTTGCCTATCCAAATTCCTAATAGCTCTTTCTTGCCCTCCATATTCACTCCAATAGCTATATAAACTGCTTTATTTATTATTACATGATTATCTCTTGCCTTAACATGAATACAATCTAAGTACATTATAGGATATACATTATCAAGTGCTCTATTCTGCCAGGCAGTTACTTCCTCTAAAATACCATCAGTTACCTTTGATATTAACTCAGATGATACCTTGGTGGCATATAGTTCTTCTAAGTGCCATTGTATTTCCCTAATGGTCATTCCCCGAGCATATAAGGATATTACTTTATCATCAAATCCTTCAAATTTACGCACTCCTTTTGGAATTAGTTGAGGTTCAAATTCTCCGTCCCGATCCCTTGGCACTTCTACTTTCAATTTACGACCTTCTGGATCTATTAGAGTCTTTTCATAATTGCCATTATGTCTGTTATCTGAGTCTTTCTCATTTTTAGAATGTTTCTCATAACCTATATGAGATTCCATTTCTTTCTCTAAAATCTTATTTACTATCTGCTTTTTAATTTCCTGAAATATCCCTTCTTTGCCAAATATCTCAGATGGATCACTTTGTGATAGTATTTCTGATACTACTTTTTCTATAGTTGGATTTGATACTTTGCTCTTATTTTTCATATTAGCCTCATGTAAGTTGTTTTAATTAATTTTATTCTTAACTATTTTTATAACTTACATAAACTTTCTGACACCCTCGTTAATTGAGACAAGATTTAAATCTATATTTTCCCATGTTCCCTCTTTTATTCGTTCCATTATTTTTGTAAAAGGTTCTTTAGGTAATTTATCTACCGTTTTAGTACGTTTACATTCTGTTCTAAGAGGATTACTTTTTATATCATCCCATGTGATTTGTTTAATCCATCTTCTAAAGCAGTTAAAACCTGTTTTAAAAACGGTTCAGTACTCTTTAATATCTCCTTTGCATTATGATACATATAACCAATCAAAAAAGTAACATCTTGAAACGCTTGTTTCTCCATAGGATTACCATCAATTTCCTCAGCATCGTAACGAAAAAATTTATTTTGCATCGGTAGTTTAGCCTCAAAAAAATTACTGAATTTATTAAAACTACTTTGCTTATCTAGTTTATTAATTTTTGCGATTTCCACACTCCTTAAATTAGCAAAAAATAAAGCTAATTTCTGTAGATCTTGTCCTATAGGTATCGTTGTATTAGATTGTTTATTAATCATTTTACAAAATTTAGTAAGTACATCTACTAGCTTTGCTTCTTCCTTAGAGTTAAACATATTATCGCCGGCATCATGCAGAACTGCTATTAAGGCAGTGGTAAAAGGACCTAAAAACCGGATGCTGCTATGTCGCCAAGATAACAAAACCCATTTCACAAAAGAAGAGGCTTTCACACGTTCCAAATGCCCCGAATCAGGAACTACTAAGCCGCTACTTACGGCACTAGCAGCAATACATACATTATGTGAAGCAACATTAAAACATTTATAATAGTCTTCTAATTTAGGATCAATGCCTTTCAATTTTGTAATTTGCTCGTTTATATCTGCGGTAAGTGGGATATTTGCAGATTGTAATATTGTTTTTATTTTTGCAATTTCTTGTTCATGTTTATCTACTATAACTTTTAGTTGTGATACTCTTCTCGCAAGGTCTTCGTTATTGTTATATTTATTATAAATTAATTGACTATTAGATAAAAAATGATTTTCTCTCGGTAACAGCTGTGATAAACTAAGACTATTATTAGGTTGTTGTTCTATTCTGCTAAGAATTTCCTGAAATTCTTCCTCATTCTCTGGGCAAGGTGTATATTTTTCAAATACAATACTGGCTTCCTTTAATTTACCTTCTTTATAAAGAGTTCTTCCTAATAAAAAATCGGTATCTTTAGGCTTAGATTTATATGGGGCTGCTTGTCGAAATGAAATTTCTGCGTTAAAGTAAAGGGCTTGTTTCTTGTCTGAATCATTAGTAGTTTCCCCTTGGGCATAATAAATAATTCCCTCGTAATAGTACCAGAGATGTATGTAAGTTTTATCTAGTTCTTTAAGTAAGGTAAGTATCTTAAGTGCTTCTTCATAGTCTCTTTCATTAAAAAGTTTCACTCCATTAGAGTATAATTGTCTTATTTCCTCTTTTATATTCTAATCTATTATAAGTTAATTGTTTAAATCATATTATGGCCGCCGTTGATGGAAATAGTCTCGCCTGTTATAAAACCGGCATTTTCATCAACTAAAAATGCCACGGCTCTAGCTATTTCTTCAGGCTGTCCTAGTCTTTTTTTGGGGATACTATTAACGATTTTAGCAAGTACGTCTTCAGGTACCGCTCCTATCATTTCTGTTGCGATATACCCGGGAGCTATGCATAACGGTAATATTTTTAGAAGCAGATTCACGGGCTAAGGCTTTAGTAAAACCGATAATAGCAGCTTTAGCGGTACAATAATTAGTTTGTCCAACCTGCTCTGCTTGAGCATTAATTGAACTGATATTTACTATACGGTCGTAATCTTGGTTTCGCATCTGCTCAATTACGCTACTAGACATATTAAAGCAAGAATTGAGATTAACGTTAATGACGTCATTCCAATCTTGATGACTCATTTTATGTAACATTTTATCTTTGGTAATACCAGCATTATTTATAAGAATACTTACCGGTTTTTTAAACTCCTCTTCAATTTCCTTTACTGCTTTTCTACATTCTTCAAAATCTGCTACATTCCAACGTTTGGTTTTTATACCGTATTTTTCTTCCATTTCTTTAGCAGCATCGTAATTACTGAAAAAATTAGCTACTACAGTAAGACCCTTATTTTTTAATTCTAAAGCGGTAGCTTTACCTATTCCTCTAGTACCGCCTGTTACAATTGCAAGTTCTGACATTATTTCTCCCTGTATAATTTATATTTTTGGTCCTTTTATATCTTTTTGGGTCTTGTTGCATGGATACCGATGTCACTCCTGCGAAAGCAGGAACCTAGAAAATAAGTTTTTTATATGTTTTTTCTTACTTCCCGCCTACGCGGGAATGACATAAACCGATCCATGCAACAAGACCATCTTTTTGTACAGCGTATTTCATAAAGCTTGATACAAGCGAATTTTGTATAACTCGCCTGTACTCACATAGCTTATCTACTGCTTTCGCAGGCTCGCATTTAAATTTATCTTGTCTGAACCTTTCTGAAATATACTGTATCTTTAAAAATTCTTGAGTTGTATCAATTAAAAATTTTGTCTTAGAGATGATACGGTCATAAGTTAATATTTTATAATTATTTCATCTCTTGTTATTTTAATTTAAAATAATTATATAAAAATAATCTATTAAAATTCTTTAATCTTAATAATTAAAATATATTATTTACATGAACATTGATAAATTTACTGCACATGCTAAATCAGTGATAGCTAGTAGCCAATCACTTGCTGCTAAAAACGATCATCAGCAAATATTATCTTTGCATTTATTATCTAGTCTTTTAAGTGAAGAAACAGGTATAATTCAAACCCTTATTAATAATACCGACGGTAATATAAACTTATTAAAAGATCAAGTTCAGCTAGGACTAAATAAAACCCAAAAAGTTCAGGTTGAGGGAGGTGGACAAGTTTATTCTTCTGCTGAAGCTCTTAAAGTTTTAGAAAAAGCGAGTAGCCTTGCTAAAGACAGCGGGGATAGTTTTGTAACCATAGAGCGTATATTTGAAGCATTAACTTATGATAATACTATAGCCGGTAAAATTTTAACGAATAATGGAATTAATAGTAAAAAACTAGCAGCAGCTATTTTACAGCTGCGTAAAGGCAAAAAAGCAGATACCGAATCGGCAGAAAATAGTTACGATGCTCTAAAGAAATACGGCAGAGACGTAACAGAGCTTGCAGAAAACGGTAAGCTTGACCCGATAATCGGGCGTGATGAAGAAATAAGAAGAACGGTGCAGGTACTATCACGACGCATGAAAAACAACCCTGTATTGATCGGCGAACCCGGAGTCGGTAAAACTGCTATAATAGAGAGGCTTGCACAACGCATATTTAGTAAGGACGTACCTGAATCGCTTATGAACTGCTGTATTATTGAGCTTGATATGGGAGCATTAATAGCGGGAGCTAAATATCGAGGTGAATTTGAGGAGCGTCTTAAAGCAGTACTTGGTGAAATCAAAGAATCAAGCGGTGAAATTATTTTATTTATCGATGAATTGCATCTATTAGTCGGTACGGGAAAAACCGACGGTGCTATGGATGCTTCGAATTTACTAAAGCCGATGCTTGCTCGTGGTGAGCTGCACTGTATCGGTGCTACTACTTTAGATGAATATCGTAAATATATTGAGAAAGATGCAGCACTTGCTCGCCGTTTCCAGCCTGTTTACGTGAGTGAGCCGACGGTTGAGGATACTATATCAATACTTAGAGGAATTAAAGAAAAATATGAGCTACATCATGCCGTGCGAATTTCCGATAGTGCAATAGTTGCAGCAGCGACGTTATCAAACCGTTATATTACCGATCGTTATTTACCTGATAAAGCTATTGATTTGATTGATGAAGCTTGTAGCCGTATGAAAATCGAGTTGTCAAGTAAGCCCGAAGAGCTTGATGAGCTAGATCGCCGTATTATTCAGATAAAGATTGAGCTTGCAGCACTTAAAAAAGAAAATGACGAGCATTCTAAAAAGAAAATAGAGCATTTAACCACAGAGTTGGAAAAATTAGAGTCTAAATCCTATGATATGGGGGCTAAATGGCAAGCTGAAAAGTCTAAACTACAGCAAGCACAAAAGCTCAAAGAAGAGCTGGATCGTAGCCGAAATGAGCTTGAACATGCCGAACGTGATGCTAATCTTGCGAAAGCTAGTGAGCTAAAATACGGAATTATACCTGAGATTATGAAAAAGATTCAGGAAGCCGAAAGTATGGATAATAAAGGGCTGTTAAAAGAAATTGTATCGGAAAGCGATATAGCAAGTATTATCTCTCGTATTACCGGAATCCCGATTGATACTATGCTGTCAAGTGAGCGTGAGCGTCTACTTGTGATGGAACAGAAATTACGAGAATCGGTAATAGGGCAGGATGAAGCAATTAAAGGGGTCAGTGATGCGGTTAGAAGATCACGTGCAGGTATTCAGGATATTAACCGCCCGCTTGGCTCGTTCTTATTCTTAGGACCAACCGGAGTCGGTAAAACCGAGCTTACCAAAGCCTTAGCCGGTTTTCTTTTTGATGATCGTAATGCAATACTTCGTATAGATATGTCGGAATATATGGAGAAGCATGCTATTTCTCGCCTGATAGGAGCTCCTCCCGGTTATATCGGATATGATCAGGGTGGGGTGTTGACGGAGGCAGTAAGACGCCGCCCTTATCAGGTAATATTATTTGATGAGGTTGAAAAAGCCCATCCCGACATATTTAATATTATGCTGCAAATACTTGATGAGGGAAGATTAACCGATAGTCAAGGTATAACGGTTGATTTTAAAAATACTATTATAGTTTTAACCTCTAATTTAGGAGCAGAAATTCTTGTTAATCAGAAAGAGGACGAAGATACATATAAAGTTAAGGATCAAGTAATGGAGTATGTAAGAGCAGTATTTAAACCGGAGTTTTTAAATAGATTGGATGAAATTATATTATTCCATCGTTTAAATCGCAATAATATTCATGATATAGTTAAAATTCAATTAGAAAGTCTAAAGAAGATTTTACTAGCACAAAATATTACTCTTGAATTTGATGAATCTGCCTTAAATTATTTAGCTGAAAAAGGTTATGATCCAAGCTTTGGAGCAAGACCCTTAAAACGCCTTATCCAGCGGGAAATACAAAATAATTTAGCCAAAATGATTTTAGCAGGCGAAATAAGTAGCGGTAAAACGGTCAAAATAAATGCAAAGGATAAAGAATTGAAGATAAAAATGAGTTGATTAATTTTTATAATTATGATATTTTATACGTATATTACACGTATAAAATTAGTATATGCAAAAAAATTAACGATTTCTATAGATGAAACTGTTTATTACAATCTGTATTCAATCATTGGCGAACGTAAGATTAGTAAGTTTATAGAAAATATAGTTAAGCCATATTTAATTAAGGAACAACTTAAAGCTTCTTGTCAAGGAATAGCTCAAGATACGCAAAGAGAAAAAGAAGCACACGACTCTGGGCAGAAGGTCTAATTCAGGATAGTTTTGATGAAAAGAGGTGAAGTATGGTGGGTGATTTTTGATCCTTCTCTTGGTGGAGCAATAAGTAAAATAAGACCAGCAATAATTATCAGTAAGATGTAGCCAATGAAACGTTAAACCGTTTGCAAGTGATACCTTTAACAACTAATGTGAATAAGTGTTATCCATGGGAAGTATATGTTATCATAAATGGTAAACAGAATAAAGCAATAACAGATCAAATAACAACAGCAAGTAAGTTAAGGTTAAAATCTAAAATTTCTGTAATAACCAATAATGAGATGCAGTCACTTGAATATGCTCTAAAACTTCAGCTAGAGCTAGGTTTATATTTATAAAATTTAGGATAAGATTTAAATCTTATCCTAAATTTAGAGTTAATAACTTTCAATTTCAGCTAAATTTGTTACTTCTCCTGAAAATTTATAATAATCACTACTAGTAGAGTTAGGAATTTGTAAGTCAAATAATAGTGCTTTTTCTTCTTTATGCGGATCAACTAAGTAAGAATTTGTAATATCTGTAACTATTGGCGATAAGTAGGTTGTTGTTTCAATAAGCTTATTAATAGCATTCTGTCCGTCTTTTAATATTTTATCGACTAGTTTTTTATCTTTATAAAAAGTATTTACGGCACCTATTAAGGTTGTTGATATCTCATATATAATAACACCGTTTTTAATTATATTGGTTATATTAGAGTCTAATTTTGCTGTTTTAGAAAAAATTAAAGAAATAACAGTAGGATATTTATTAAATACATTAGGTAATTCTAAAAAATTATTTACGGCTGAATAGGCAGAATTTGTTGCTTCTGAAAAACAATTAAATGCTTTGTATATGTTTTCATAATTGTTATTGCTCATAAACTTACCTCTTTTTTATATAGATCATTACATATCATACTACTAAATTAAGAAGTGTCAATATTAAAAAATTATATTTCTTCCAAGCTCCACCTAGCTTTTGGACAGACATTCAAAGGAGTAAATAGCTTATTATTGTAACGCTCAAGTCCTGCATATGCAATCATTGCAGCATTATCGGTGCATAAGTGGATAGGTGGATAAATAAGCCGATAACCATGTGTCTTAGCACTATTACTTAATATTTCTTGTAAATATTTATTAGCAGCGACACCGCCGGCAATTACTATATTTTTCTTATCGCAATTATTTATTATTTGTTCATATGCTCTAATAGCATCCTGTACCTTACTACCTAGAATTTCTCCTATAGTAAATTGAAAACTTGCCGCTATATCATTAATTACAGCGTCATTAATTTCCTTTAAATTTATTATTAAAGTACGTACGGCAGTTTTAAGTCCTGAAAATGACATATTACAATTACCGCTGTTAATTATAGGTTTTGGAAATTTATATTTATGAGGATCGCCAAGTTTTGCTCTTTTTTCAATTTTAGGTCCTCCGGGAAAAGCTAAGTTTAGCATTTTTGCTACCTTGTCAAAGGCTTCGCCTACGGCATCATCTATAGTAGATCCTAGTATTTTATATTTTCCGAGTCCTAAAACTGCTACAAATTGGCAATGCCCACCTGAAGCTAGCAAGAGTAAATAAGGATAAGGGATATTATCGGTTAATCTTGCGGTTAAGGCATGACCTTCTAAATGATTAATTGCAATAAAGGGTTTTTTTAAAGCACTGCTTAGCGATCTTGCAAACATTGAGCCGACTATAACACCACCGATTAAACCTGGACCGGAAGTTGCAGCAACGGCACTAATTTCCGTTAATTTAGTATTGCTTTCTTCTAAAACGCTTTTTAATGCTTTATCTAGATTCGATAAATGAGAACGTGCAGCAATTTCAGGTACTACCCCTCCAAAAACTGCATGTTCTGTATTTTGTGAAATGATTATATTAGATAAGATTTCTCGATTTTCGGTGATTATAGAAGCAGCTGTATCATCACAGCTTGATTCTATACCTAAAATTTTTATCATTCAAATTGAAACTAATTAGAGGCGTTGTTAAGTAAAAAATGATAGTTTGTGTCATTGCGAGAAGGTGTTGCCCGCATGGATACCAATGTCATTCCCGCGTAGGCGGGAATGACACCGAAGGGTTACACTATACCTTCAAAGCATTCAATTTGTTATACAGCTTATAAATAGATTGTTCGGCATCAATAATTTTCTTATTAACTATTTTTAGTAATTTTTCCGAAGGTTTTTCTGTTATTTGCATTGCAGAACTTACTTGCTCCGCTAAATTTTTAAGAGATTCCTGTATTTCTACAAAAGATTTTTTAAATTGTTTTTTAATAGTAATAGATGATTCTTCAAGCTCTTTAATTTTTAAGCATAGATTTTCTAATAAATGGTCTATTTTAGTTTGCATTAAGGTCAATTTTTGCTTTTGTTTTTCACTAAGATAGCTTAAAGTTTCTTGCATTTTTGCCTGTATACGTACTTTTGTAGTACGTTCAAGTTCTGAAGCTAAACCGATTTTACTCATTAAAAATATTATCCATTTGTGAACGTCAAAATGATACCATTTTGCACCGTTACGATAATCTGAAGGAAAAGCATGGTGGTAATTATGCCAATTTTCACCGAGTAAGAATAATGCCATCCACCAAATATCTCCGGCAGTGCCTTTGTAATATTTTTTACTACCGGCAAAGTGGCATAAAGAATTAACACAGAATGTTGCTTGCTGCTGTAGGAATCTCCCGAGTCCCATAAATAAAAATCCTGCATATGCCGATTGTATAGTACCGCCGACTAAGTAACCGATAAATAAAGGTACGACAATATTCATAAAAGCTGCTATTTGCCAATAATATTTTAGCTGCCATTTTAATAAATTGTTTTTCCCGTGCTTAGCCCAAGTAATGCGATCAATAGACTTATAGCTACCGCTTCCGACTAGCATCCATCCTATATGAGACCACATAAAGCCTAAAAATTTATTGTCAAATTTTAATGGAGTATGCGGATCTTGATCTTCATCCGTATATCTATGATGCTTATAATGATTCGATGCCCAAGATAAAGCCGGTCCTTGTAATGTTCCTGCAGACAGCATAACTAAGACAAACTCGGCATATTTATTTATTGTATAGGCATTATGAGACCATAACCTATGTAAACCGATCCCAACGGTAATATTATTAATATAATAACTAGCAATTATAAAAATAACTTCAGTTAGTCCTATTCCATAATCAAACGAATATTTAACTACAAGAGATATAATAAAAATAGGATAAAATATTAAAGCAAATAAAGCAGGCTTATTTAGTTTACTTAACATAAAATTTACAGTTTTTAGTTATAAAATATATAAATCGGTAACGAAATCTTATTATATATAATATACATAAATATAATTAATAGATATTAACATACTTAATGCATAAATACAAAGAAAATTTTGACAACAAAATTCTAGTCGCTATCCTTATTTAAACAATAACCGATAAAACGAACGGTTTTAATAATTAAATTGTCTTTCCCTAAGGCCTCTCTAATC
This sequence comes from Rickettsia asiatica, assembly GCF_007989425.1. Lineage (NCBI taxonomy): Bacteria > Pseudomonadati > Pseudomonadota > Alphaproteobacteria > Rickettsiales > Rickettsiaceae > Rickettsia > Rickettsia asiatica. The sequence continues at coordinate 208,423 of NZ_AP019563.1, read as the reverse complement.
CTAATTTATATGAACATCTATGAGATGTTCATTAAAGGTCTCTTCACTTTCCCATAAATATTTTATTATTTCTTGACGCGAAAATACTTCATTTGGAAACTGAAAAAAAAGTCGTAAAATTTTAAACTCAGTAGGACCTAGACGAATATTTAGCCCGTCTTTGTATACTTTTTCAGTATTTAAATCAATATTTATATTATTAAATTTAATAATATTATTGTAAAACTGATTTGGAATGTCTCAATAAACTTTTTAAAGTACCTACTATTTGCTCAGATAAGAAAGGCTTATAAAAAAATAGCACGTTATCGTCTATTTCTGTTAAATTTAATTGCTTGTTTGATAATAAAAATATTATGGGCGTTTTAGAAAATTTATTAATTTTTCTAACATTATTTATTGTTATTAAAGGATTTTCTTGTAATTCTGCACTAATAAATCATGATAGCAAGCGGCTGACTAAAAAAATAAGTTAATGCTTTTTCTAGAGTTGAAGCCCTAATTATATTAAATCCTGCTCTCTATATCATTACTTAAAGAAATATTAACATTTTTTTCTTCTATAATTAAAACTTCAGGTAATAGCTTATCAAACACTGAATTAATCTCCATTAATATTTGATAAATAATTAAAAACTTTTATAATAATTTTCTAATTTATTAGGGTTTATAGCAAACTTTTTACAAAAAGAAACAAAGAAATAATAATTTTTTAAAGATAATACTTGAATTTAATAGTTTTAGTTGCTATAAATGGCTTTATTTTAAAGTTTGTTTGTTGGAGATTCTTATATATCATGAGCTTTTATGAATCAGTTTTTATTATACGCCAAGACGTATCATTAAACGATATAGATAAAATCGTTGATGATTTTGCTAAAATTATTAAAGATAATAATGGCACTATCATAAAAAAAGAATATTGGGGGTTAAGAACTTTAGCTTACAAAATCGGTAATAACAAAAAAGGGCATTATTATTTTTTAGGTCTAGATATTACTAGTAGTGTAAAAGAAGAACTAGAAAGAAAAATGAAGCTTAACGAAAATATCATTAGATTTCTTACAATTAAAGCAGATTCAATTAGTAGTGAACCTTCACCGATATTAAAAAATCAGAGTACAGAGAATACTCCGGTAATTGACGTAACGATTAATAATTAAATTTGTAAGAATTAAGGTTAAAGAATGTTAAAAAGTAATAATGCTAGTGAAACAGCTACTCGCAAGGTAGGAGATAAAACTGCTAAAAAAGTATTTTTTAGAAGACGTAAAGGATGCCCTCTTTCTGTGCCTAATGCACCTGTTATTGATTATAAAAATCCTGAGCTTTTAATAAAATTTGTCTCTGAAGGCGGTAGAATGCTACCAAGCAGGATCACAAATGTTTGTGCAAAGAAACAAAGAAAGCTAAATAATGCTATTAAAATTGCAAGAATTTTAGCGTTATTACCTTTTGTATTTCAAGCTAAATAAAGGCATAATACATGGAAATTATATTAATAAAACCCGTAAGAAAATTAGGTAAAATTAGCGACATACTCAAAGTAGCAGATGGGTTTGGTCGTAATTATCTTTTACCGCAAAAATTAGCTATTAGAGCTACTGAGCCTAATAAAGAGCTAATAGTTAAGCAAAAACACGAATTTGAAGCAAAAGATAAGCAAATAAGAGAAGAAGTAGAAAAAATCAATGCTCTTATTAAAGATCAAAAATTAGTTTTTATCCGTCAAACATCAGATGACGGTAAACTTTTCGGTTCGGTTACTAATAAAGAAATAGCCGATAAATTATCTGAAAATGTATCTTATAATATCTCTCATTCAAATATTATTCTTGATAAACAAATTAAATCTACCGGAATTTATACAGTTGAAATAAGACTCCATGCGGAGCTTAATGCTATAGTTACGGTTATTGTTGCAAGATCAGAATCAGAAGCACAAGATTATTTACGCGAACAAAAGACTGAAACTTCAAAAGATTTAGCTGAGTCAGCATAAATTTTTCTTTATCATCTAATCATCTAGCTAGGTGGTTTTTTGTTACCCTTGCGAAAGTAGAGTACTGTTGCGTGGCTTGAAAAACCTGCTCGATGTCATTCTCGCGTGGATATCAAATCGTCATTGCAAGCGACTGAAAGGAGCGTGGCAATCTCAGGATTTTGGCACGAGATTGCTTCGTCGAAACTTGCAGTTTCTTCTCACAATGACGAAAGGATATGAGCCATATAACAAAGCCTTTCCGCAGAAATGACGTTGTCAAACTTACAATACTAACATTTTGCAACCATGCTATATGAAAAATTTGAGTATAATATCAATAATCTAATAGGTAATTTTGGCTTATCTAAAATAGCGGTTGCAGTCTCCGGTGGGAGCGATTCAGTAGCACTTCTTTATCTTGCTAATATTTGGGCAGAAAAAAATAATATAGAATTATTTGTTATATCGGTTGATCATAACTTACGGGCACAGTCGAAGCAAGAGACCCATTATATCCAAAATATCAGTAATAGTCTCAATCGCAAGCATTATAGTTTATCTTTTGATCATCAAAATAATTTTTCTAATTTACAAGAAAGAGCAAGAGAAGGACGCTATGATTTGATGACAAATCTATGCCTGGAACTCGATATATTAGTACTTCTAACTGCTCACCATGAGGATGATTACGTAGAAAATTTTTGTTTAAGATTAGAGCGTAATAGCGGTATATTTGGACTTAGTAGCAGTAATATCAATTGGTATAATAATATACAAATAATTAGACCGCTATATAATATTCTAAAAAGTGAATTAGTAGAGTATTTAGTCAATCATAATATAAAATGGTTTGAAGATGAATCGAATTTATCAGATAAATATAAGCGGAATCTTATTAGACAAAAATTAGCTAAAGAAGAAGATTATATTAAAGCCGCAATAATCTCACAACAACTTAAAACCAACAAACTTATAGAAAACGAGTTTAAGCCTGAATTAATATCGGCGATAGTTGAAGCAGTCAAGATTTTTGAATATGGCTTTGCTTTTCTCGATTTAGTTAAATTTGATAAATTGTCAAATGAGGTAAAAGTACAAATAATTAATTTTTTACTGATAATGATTAGTGGACAATCTAGAGTAGCTCGTTTTTATTCGGTAGAACCTATTTTGAAATTAATTACTCAAGAGGTAAACTTTAAGAATACCCTTCATGGCTGTGTAATTAAGCGTATACAAAACGAGTTACTTATATATAGGGAATTCGGCAAAAAATTACCTGAGAGTAAAATATTACTAGATAAATCCATTATTTGGGATAATAGATTTTGCATCACAAGAAATCAAGAAACTCCAAATTGTTTTGTAACTCATCTATCGTTAGAAGATTATAAAATGATAAAGAAACAATTAGATTTAGAACCTTTGAAAAATCTATCCTGTAAAAACCACAATGCAATTTTATTTACCTTACCTATCATTAAAATACTTGAAAAAGTTATAGCAATACCACATATATCATATTATGATGACGACATGTGGAACTTTGAAGTGTCTTTTTCTCCAAATTTTGTATCTCGTTTCACCCATTTTTGCTAACACCGGTATTTAAGAGGCTATCTGTAAATAAATTTTAATTAGGTTTTATATCGATGAATAATCAAGGTAGAAGTATTTTAGCTTGGGCAGCACTTTTTGTTTTTGTAATATTACTTTTTAATGTTTTCCAATCTGACGGTTTACTTGGCGGAAGAAATAATATAACTTTCTCGGATTTTTTAACACGAGTTGATGAAAAGACCGTTAATTCGGTAAAAATTCAAGGTAGAGTAATTGAAGGCACTTCAAATGACGACTCTACTTTTAGCACTTATGCTCCTGATTATCCTGATTTAGTAAATCGTCTTACTAGCAATGATGTTAATATTGAAGTAGTGCCTATTGAAACAAGAATGAATACCTTTTTAGGCTTTTTAATTTCTTGGTTTCCTATGCTTTTATTAATAGGTGTTTGGGTTTTTTTCATGCGTCAAATGCATGGAGGCGGGAAAGCCATGGGATTTGGAAAATCTAAAGCTAGGTTGCTATCAGATAAAGGACCAAAAATTACCTTTAAAGATGTAGCAGGTATCGATGAAGCAAAAGAAGAATTAACTGAAATAGTAGATTTTTTAAGAGATCCAAGCAAGTTCCAAAAGCTTGGCGGTAAAATACCAAAAGGCTGCTTACTTATAGGTCCTCCTGGAACCGGTAAGACACTTCTTGCTAAAGCAATTGCAGGTGAGGCTAATGTTCCGTTTTTTAGCATATCCGGCTCTGATTTTGTTGAAATGTTTGTAGGGGTCGGTGCAAGCCGTGTGCGTGACATGTTTGAACAGGGTAAACGTAATGCTCCTTGTATTATCTTTATCGATGAAATTGATGCGGTAGGTCGCCATAGAGGTGTCGGTATGGGCGGCGGCAATGATGAACGTGAGCAAACCTTAAACCAAATGTTAGTCGAAATGGACGGATTTGAAGCAAACGAGGGAGTTGTGATCATTGCAGCTACAAACCGTCCTGACGTTCTTGATCGTGCATTACTACGTCCCGGTAGGTTTGATCGTCAAATTGCCGTTGCAAATCCTGATATAAATGGTCGTGAACAAATTCTAAAAGTACATTTAAAGAAAATTAAATATAACACTAGTGTATTAGCACGAATTATTGCTAGAGGTACTCCCGGCTTTTCCGGTGCAGAACTTGCTAATTTAGTTAATGAAGCTGCTCTTATTGCTGCAAGGCTTGGTAAGAAAGAAGTAGATATGCACGACATGGAAGAGGCAAAAGATAAAGTGCTGATGGGAGTCGCACGTCGCTCTATTGCAATGTCGGAGAAAGAAAAAAGGTTGACTGCATATCATGAAGGAGGACATGCATTAGTCGGGCTTTATTGTCCTGCAGCATCGCCTATTCATAAAGCTACGATTATACCGCGTGGTAATGCTCTTGGGATGGTGCAAAGACTTCCTGAAACTGATGAATATTCTCAGAATCGTGAACAGATGGAATCATCTATAGCAGTTTATATGGCGGGAAGAGTAGCGGAGGAAATTATTTTCGGTAGAAATAAAGTTACCTCAGGAGCTTCGTCGGATATAAAAGGTGCAACTAATATTGCAAGAGCGATGGTTACAAAAGCAGGTTTAAGCGATTTAATAGGACCGATATTCCACGGTTCAAGCAGTGATGATATGTATGGTAGACAACCTAATAATGAAACCTCGGAAGCTACTGCAGAGTTAATTGATGCCGAAGTTAAAAGAATTATTACGCAAGGATATGAATTTGCAAAAGATATTTTAACAAAACATATAGATCAACTTCATACCTTGGCTAATGCTTTAATTGAATATGAGACATTGTCCGGTCAGCAAATTAAAAATTTACTTAGCGGTAGAGCTTTAGATTCAGAAGAGGAGAATAAATTTCCTTTTAATGATTCATCTACTATAAAAATAGATAAAGAAAAATCACCTGAGAAAACAAAAACAACTAAAGCTAAAAAAGAAAATTCCGCTTCCTAAGTTTAATAGTATAATTTATGTATAAATTTATAGATTTATTTTGCGGTATCGGTGGTTTTAGAAAAGCTTTGGAAACAAAGGGTTTTGAATGTGTTTTTTCTTCTGATATAGACAAAGACGTACAAGAAGCATATAAAAGAAATTTCGGTGATAAGCCATACGGTAATATTACGGAAATATCAGAAACCAAAATCCCTAAACATGATATTTTATGTGCCGGTTTTCCTTGCCAATCTTTTAGTATTTCAGGTAAGAAGCTTGGCATAATAATGGTAGACTCTTTTATGAAATAATCAGAATAGCACAATATCACAAACCCTATAATTATTACTTGAGCATGTTAAAAATATTCTGAATATTAATAATGGCAGCGTAATTGAAACTATAGACCAAAAATTAGATGGGATTGGCTATAAAGTATATAGAAATGTGTTAAATGCTTCATTATTTGGAGTACTGCAAGCAAGAGAAAGAGTTTATTTTGTTTGTTTATGAAAAGATTTTAGCAGTGAATATATACTCAAATATGTAAAACCGAAAGAAAGAGATGATATTGTTTTAGATAAAACGCCGGTTGAAAAGCAATTAAAAGCCAATTAGGATCGGTCAAGTTAATAAAGGCGGTCAAGGTGAAAGGATTTACAGCCCTTTCGGTCATTCAATAACTTTATCGGCTTTTGGTGGCGGTGTCGGTGCTAGAAACCGGTCTTTATTATATAAATGATAATATAAGAAGACTATCAATGAATGTAAATATTTAATGGGCTTCTCTCAAGATCATTATGTTGCAGATGGATTAAAGGGTTATAGGCAATTCAGTAATTCCACAAATAATAGCAAATATATATGACTCAATAAGAGCAGTTTAATGGATAATAGCAATGCATATATAGTAAAAATGTAGAAACCCTTTTTAAAAATAGTATCAGTGAACATATTGATATAATAGATAAAATTAGAGATGTTTTTAAAATAGAAGGTAATTTTTCCCATGCTATCAGTACAGGAATATATGCAGAAAAATCTGATGTTAAAATGAGCTTTAGCTGTGGTCATAATATAGATGTTAGTATTGAGCATATAAGCAGGCAATAGCCTATAATCAACTTACAAGAGTGTCTATAAGTAATTTTTGCAAAACATTTAACTTAAATTGTTTAGATTATCTACAGAACTTGATAATTAACAAATCAAGAAATGTTAAATCGAATTTTATTCCACTTGAAGAACAAGAAAAGGTATTATTAATTTTTCAGCCTATTGCAGAAGAAATGGTTAAATGGTCATTCTCAAATGAAACTGCAAGAGAATTATTAGTTTTATATCAAAGAGAAGAAAAATTAATGCGTATATTATGTAATGAAAGATGTTCTAAAAACTCTAAATTATGATATTATTTTTACAAATAAGGGTAATATTATAATAGGTAATTATATTTGTAATTCAACGAAAAGGCGGTAATGGTTCTTTAAGTAGAACAATCCCTAAAGATTCAATTAGACATCCTGGTAATAACATTCAACTAAAATTAAAAATCAAAGATTTTATTAATGGTATGAAAGATTGTGAATTAGCTAATTATTTTGTATAGTCCTAAAAATAAATTTTAAGAGAGTACTTAAATGGCAGAGTTAAGATTACCGTCAAATTCAGTAGTAAAAAAAGGTAGAGAGCATAAAGAAAACGAGGAAATGCTAAAACCTAGAAAGATAAAAATTTATAGATATGATCCTGACCTCGACGAGAATCCTACTATCGATAGTTTTAAGATAGATTTAAGTAAAACCGGACCAATGGTTTTAGATGCTTTAATTAAAATCAAAAATGAAATCGATTCGACTCTAACATTTAGACGTTCTTGTCGAGAAGGAATTTGCGGTAGTTGTGCAATGAATATTGATGGTACAAATACTTTAGCATGCATAAAACCAATAGAAGATATATCAGGCGATATCAAAATCTATCCGCTTCCTCATATGAAAGTAGTGAAAGACTTAGTACCTGATATGTCGCATTTTTACGCACAATATGAATCGATAGAACCTTGGCTCAAAACCGATAGCCCTACCCCTTCAAACTCTGAAAGGTTACAGTCGATTAAAGACCGAGAAAAGCTTGACGGTTTATATGAGTGTATATTATGTGCTTGCTGTTCTACTTCTTGTCCTAGCTATTGGTGGAACGGTGATAAATATTTAGGTCCTGCGATTTTACTACAAGCATATAGATGGATTGCCGATTCAAGGGATGATCATACCGGTGAACGTCTTGAAGCTTTAGAAGACCCATTTAAGCTTTATCGTTGCCACACGATTATGAACTGTACTAAAACCTGTCCTAAAGGCTTAAACCCTGCTAAAGCTATCGGTAAAATAAAAAATTTAATTGCAGAACGTCACAGCGTGTAATGAAAAACTTATTTATTATTTACATAGGAGGTTCTTGTAGCGGAGCTTTAATAGAATTGCATGATATTAGATTAGTCATAGCCGAAACTATTGAGGATACTTATGATTACTTAAAAAAAAGTTGGTGGGGGTTCTCTAGAAAGTTTGCATTTAGAGGCCTGGGGTATACTGAATTGGGCTGATGGATATAGCATTGAAATTGTTGAATTGAACCTAATAATAATCAAGCCAAGTTATATTTTATTAATTTGGGAGGATATGATAGCAAACAGTTTACAGAGCTTCATAAAAATATTTTTGTTGTAGCAGAAAGTGAACAAGAGGCAAAATCTCGTGCATTACAACATATCACAAATTGGGAATTACCGCATAAAGATTATCAGTTTGATGTGGATAAGATTTTGAATGTTAGCGGCTTCTTGAATAATAAAATAAAACTAACTCCTTGTGCCAAAGAGAGGCCTTTTGAATTTATATGTAAATATGTTCCCCATTGGAAAATAATGAATTAATTCGTTATCTGTAATACTTTAAATAATTCTCCCATTTGTTTCGGTGATATTAATCTTTCTACCTGTCTTTCTATTATTTGTGCTTGCTCATCGTTAAGCTTGTCTTGCAATGTTTGCTTGCGTAATAAGATTCCGTTTTCTATTAAAAAATCTCGTTGCGATATTGTATCTATTACGTTTATTTTGCTATTTTTAGCTACTGTTTTTAATGTGTAAAAATCCACATGTGCCGATAAATCGGCTTCTCCAAGATTCTCAAGGATGGGACAATATTTATGATTTTTGACTGCTTGTAATGTTGGATTATATTGATATCTAGTTCTGTTACTCGGAGCTATATCATAGCCGTAATCTATTATTAAGCAGCTGCCGCTTAGTTTTTTTAGATGTTCAGCTATAAATTTTATAATTTCTATCGATTTATAAGATTCTTCAAGTACTGCTCCGTCTTTTGCTTCAATATGAGTATGCAGCAGATATTCTTGTAATTGCTTATTAACGCTTATTTTATCGTATTTAATTCTTCCATCTACCGGTTGCACTATAAATATTCTTTCATACCATAATTCCTTGACTTTAACATATTGTGTTATCGGCATAGCATCAAAGAATTCATTAGCTATTATTATAGTAGGTTTTTTGGGTATATCTTCTACAAATGATCGATGACTAATTGGTAAATTAATATCTTGTAAATTAGCCTTTTGATGAGCAATAAAATTTTGATTAATTTCTATTAGTTCAATTGATAAAGCTTTATAAAATTTCGGTACTAATTTTGTAGTACGTAGTAAATCACGCATTAATAGACCTCGACCTGGCCCAAGTTCTACTAAACTAAAGCTTTTTGGACAACCGATTCTTTGCCACTCTTTGATACACCATAAGCCGATAACTTCACCGAATAGCTGCGAAATTTCAGGAGCCGTAACAAAATCACCTTCACTAGCCAACGATTTTACTTGCTTATAATAGGAAGTAGGATTTAAGTTTAACACCTCCTGCATGAGAACATCACAAGTAATATAGCCGTTTTGATCAATTAATTGTCTTATTTTGGATTTGATTGACATATTAAATAACTTCCTAAAAGTAACATAGGTATAGATAAAATCTGTCCCATAGTTAAGCTATCTAAAATAAACCCAATTTGTATGTCTGGTTCTCTAAATATTTCAATAGCGATTCGGAAAAGAGCGTAAAATATTAAAAATAGTCCTGAGTTTAAACCGCATTTTTTAAGAGTTTTGTGCTTAAATGTTGCATACGCTAAGATATAAAATAATACTAAACCTTCAAAAAAAGCTTCATATAACTGACTAGGATGTCTTGGCATCAAATCACTATTCGGAAAAATCATACCAAAAGAAGAATTTGTAATACGTCCGTATAGTTCGCCGTTAATAAAATTAGCGATTCTACCTAAAAATAATCCGATAGGTACTACAGGGGCTATTATATCCGTGAGGCTTAAAAAATTAACTTTATATTTTCGACAAAACAAATAAGCAGCAATAATCACCCCTAAAGCTCCGCCATGGAAAGACATCCCGCCTTCATAAGTTTTTAAGATATCTATTGGATTTGAAAAATATCTAGAAGGATTATATAATAAAACAAACCCTAGTCTACCCCCGACTATTATGCCTATAACGGCATAAGTAATGAAATCTTCTAGATTTTTTTTGATAATTTGAGGCTTAAATTTTTCTATAATTTTATTTGCATAGAACCAGCCTAGCAAAATTCCTACTACATATGAAAGAGAATACCAAGAGATAGCAAGTGGACCTATAGAGAAAATAATTGGATTGATATTAGGAAATGTCATAGATAAATAAGTTATTTAATTCATTTAACGTCTGAGCTACGGAAAATTACGTAAGTAATTGATCAAGCAATCCAGTTTTTTATTATTTTTATGGATTGCCACAGCCGCTTCGTGGCTTCGCAATGACAGTATCTATATTTGGTTAGCAATACCAAATTCTTTTGAGTTAAAATTATTGATAAAAATAAAATTTTTAGTAATAATAAAAAAGATTTATATTTTATAATAATAATGATAGGTAAAATATGCAATATTTAATGGATCTATATCATACCTCAAGTACTGAGTTAGTATTATTGTTTGTTATGTTAGTATCTCTTATACCGGTGATATTTCTAATTAAAAGATTAATTTTTATTCCTGTAAAAAATTATTTAACTAGACATCATTATGATGATTATGAAAGGATACTAAACAAATATTCTATATTTCGTTATTTATTACACACTTTATTAGCACTTTACTTTGTATGTTGGGGAAATATTTTCCATCCTACTTCTTTTAAAGCACATGTATTACTGGGAATCAAAGATACTATAGTAATCTTATATACTAGTATATCCGTGACGATTTTATTATTAATGCTTATAGATGCTTTTGCAGATCTGTATCACAATAGGATCAAAGCCGTTACAAAAAATGCACCGCTTAGCTTATATTTTCAAATATTAAAAATTATTGTCATAGTTATTGCAGCAATGGTAACTATTTCATATATATTAAATATTTCGCTTAGTACATTCTTAACAAGCTTAGGTGCAGCCGCAGCTCTTTTAACATTTGTTTTCAAAGATACCGTTTTAGGATTACTTGCAAGCTTGCAACTCACTACTCAAGAAATTATTAATATTGGAGACTGGGTACGTATAGGCGAAATTGAAGGAACAGTTGAAAAAATTACTATTTCCGTAGTAACAATTAGGAATTTTGATCAATCTATTTCTACAGTTCCTACTTACAGCATTTTAAATTCTAACGTAACTAATTATAGAGGAATTAGTGAATCAGGAGCAAGAAGGGTAAAAAGAGTATTTAATATTAATATGGCAACTATTAACTTCTGTGATGCTACTATTTTAAAAGAACTAAAAAAATCTCCTTATATATCAAAGGATGTAATAGATAAAATCACTCTTGATAAAGAAGAGAAAGATTTAACTAATATTAAACTATTCAAATTATATATCCAGGAATATCTAAAAAATAATCCGGCAGTTTATACTGAAGGGTTTACTTTTCTAGTAAGACAGCTTGAACCTACGATTAATGGGTTGCCTATAGAAATATATATCTTCATTAAAGAAGTGAATTTAGTAGGTTATGAAAATATACAGGACAATATTTCTGAACATTTAATTTCTATACTTCCTGAATTTAAATTAAAAATATTTCAGAATGTAGGAGTGGTATAATATATCTGAAGTAAAATAAAAAGTAGTAAAAATAAATTAAATTTGTATCCAAGATGGAAGTCGCCCTTCATCTTGGATATTCACTACTTTTGAAAGAAAAGAAGCATATATACTACTTGATTATTTTCTCTAAATGCTTTAAACTTAAGGCTTTAAAAATATGAAAATTTAAGACCTAGGAATGAATAATAATATAATTAATTTAATAGCCACTATTATACTGTCTTTAAGTATAATTTTCGGTTGGCAATATTTTGTTGTAAAACCTGAACAAAAAAAACAGCAACGGCAAATAACAGTGCAGAAAGCAGAAAATTTAAAGAAACAACAGTTAAAAGCTTTAGTCGAACCTGCAGCTGATATTGTTGTTCAAGAAGAAAGTCAAGTACAGCGTATTAAAATAGAATCTGAATCACTCACCGGTTCTATTTCATTAAAAGGACTTAGATTTGACGATTTAATATTAAAGAAATATAAACAAGATTTATCTAAAAATAGTCCTGAAGTGAGATTATTTTCACCGGCTAATACAGAAAATGCATATTTTGCTGAAATTGGTTTAGTTAGTAATTTATCTAGTGTAAAACTCCCTAACAACGATACTATATGGAATAGTGATAGTGAAATATTAAGCCCTGAAAAACCCGTTAATTTATTTTGGGTTAATGAAGACGGAGTTAAATTTTTAGTTACTATTACTGTCGATGAAAACTATTTATTTACTATAGAGCAAACCATCGTTAATAATAGTGATAAAGAACTTCCTGTGCAATCTTACGGTTTAATAAACCGTAAATATATTACCATAGAGAAAGCGGTGAATATATTACATCAAGGACCTATCGGGTGTATAGACGAGAATCTTAAAGAATATTCGTATGATGATATTAAAGATAAGAAAAGTGAAAAATTTGCAGCAAGTAAGGTTGACTGGATAGGAATTACCGATAAATATTGGTTATCTTCCTTGATTCCGGATAAATCAAGTAATTACAGCTCGAATTTTAATTATGCTCTTAAGCAAGGGGCTGAAAGATATCAGGTAGATTTTATTTCACCGGTACAAATAATAAAGCCTGGCGAAAATTTTTCCATTAAAAGTAGAATTTTTGCAGGAGCAAAAAAAGTAGACTTGTTTGATAAATATGAAAAGCAATATGATATTAAATTATTTGATAGAGCTATTGATTTCGGCTGGTTTTATATAATTACCAAACCGGTTTTCTACGCCATGAATTTTTTCTATGGCTATGTCGGTAATTTCGGTGTTAGTATATTAATTGTTACGGTTATAATTAAGCTATTAATGTTTACTTTAGCCAATAAGTCTTATCGTTCGATGAAAAAAATGAAAAATTTACAGCCGGAAATCGATAGGATAAAAAATTTATACAGTGATGATAAGGCACGTTTAAATCAAGAAATTATGGCTTTATATAAAAAAGAAAAAGTAAATCCGATAGCGGGTTGTTTGCCTATACTTGTTCAAATCCCGGTATTTTTCTCTATCTATAAAGTATTGTATGTAACTATTGAAATGCGGCAAGCACCGTTTTACGGCTGGATTAAAGACTTATCTGCATCTGATCCTACTACTATTTTTAATTTATTCGGCTTATTACCGTTCTCGCCGCCATCATTTTTAATGATTGGAGCATGGCCTATTTTAATGGCTATTACTATGTTCTTACAGCAAAAAATGAGTCCTGAACCTGCAGATCCGATGCAAGCTCAAGTAATGAAATTTATGCCGCTAATTTTTTTATTTATGTTTAGTAGTTTTCCTGTGGGACTTTTAATATATTGGTCTTGGAATAATATTCTATCCATAATTCAACAATATTATATTAATAAATTTAATTAATTAATGAGAATAGATAAAAATTTACCTAATTATCTAACTATTGCTCGAATAATGGTAATTCCGGTTATTATACTGGTATTTTATATAAATAATTCACTTGCACGTAAACTTGGGGCATTATTATTTGTTTTAGCTAGTATTACGGATTTTTTTGACGGTTATATTGCAAGGAAATATAATTTAGTTACAAGTTTCGGCAAGATGTTTGATCCTATAGCAGATAAGCTACTAGTAGGTTGCGTTATTATAATGCTACTAAAAAAGGATAACGTAGATGAGATACCTTGCTTATTAATTTTAGCACGAGAATTTTTAGTTAGCGGCCTTCGGGAATTTTTAGCTCTAGTAAAGGTTAGTGTGCCTGTATCGAGACTCGCTAAGGTAAAAACGTTTTTACAAATGTTTGCTTTATCGATATTGATACTAGGCTCAAAAGGTTCAGGAATTATTTATTTAGATATAGTAGGGGAAATAATTTTATGGATTGCCGCTTTTTTAACAATCATTACAGGTTATTCTTATTTTACAGCATGTAAGAAATATTTTTAAATAGGAGAATTTTATGATATATGTAAAATATGTAATTTTAGGGTTTATTATGGTGTCTAGTTTAAATCTTTACGCTGCTAACAATGATATAATTGCCGATAAGAAAGTTGTAAAGGTAGAAGTAAGTAATGAACATTTAAAAACATTAAATGAAGCTTCTACTCTTTTAATTAGTTGTGTAGATTTTAGATTAATAGACGAAACAGATAAATTAATGAAGCAATTAGGATTAGAAGATAATTTTGATAAAGTATCATTGCCCGGTGCATCGCTTGCCCTTGTTAACGACAAATATACTTATTGGGGAAAAACAATAGAAGATACTATCGAGATTTTGCAAGAATTACATAACATCAAACAAATTGTTTTTCTTGATCATAGAGAATGTGGAGCTTATAAAATACTTATAGGTCAGGAACAGCTAAATACCAAGGAAAAAGAAACGGCAGCACATGCAGAAATTTTAAACAAGGCACGTGATATAATAAAAGAAAAATTCCCCCAATTAAAAGTTTATACTTTTTTAATGGGTCTTGATGGTGTAGTGGAGCAGATTTATGAAGTTAAATAAGTTGTTATTGTAAGGTGTTGCTTGTAGAGATACCAAAAATCGTCATTGCGAGGAAATTGCGTAGCAATTGACGAAGCAATCTAGTTAAAAAATGTTAAATTAACATTTTTTTATTATTTTTTATGGATGCCATACAGTCTACGACTGCTTGCAATGACGATTTTTGAGTTACGCAACAACGCTGATAACAGTAATTTATTTTGTATCTTTATCCTTATTATTATTAGAATCAACAGTATTATTCTTTGGGTCATTTTCTGCCGATAGTTTAGAGATAGATAGTTTTTGTTTATATTTTTGTTGCTCTGCTAAAAAATTTTGAGCCTCTTTGGAAAGGCTGTTATATAGTTCACGTTTCTTCTTATTAATATCGACTATTTCTACTCTATATTTTTGTATTTCCTCCCGTACTTCCGGTTTTATAGTACCGGCGTAAGCAGAAAAATCATCTATAATTTTTTGTGTTGTAACATCGTTAGTTTTTGCTGCATCTTTTTTTGAGCCGTCAGAAGTTGTACTATTGGCAAAGCAGCTTGTACTAAGTAAAATAGCTATTCCAAATATTATTTTTTTTATCATATAAACCTTATTCTTAATAAGTGGCATTGTTGCGTGGATCGTCTTATGTCATTCCCGCTTCCGCGGGACTCCAGTAAAATATATAAAAAACAAGTTTTTTATATGTTTATTTTGTCAAGTATGTAACTTTTGTGTCAATATTGAAGTTATTTTTTTGACTCCCCGCCTATGGGTCTTGTTGTATGGCTCAAAAAAGCGTTCGATGTCATTCCGTTGATCGCAGGAATCCAGTTTTTTTAAGCAAATTACATACATTTCTATATAATTTTCTTTGTTTTTATCATTTTTTTTACTGGATTCCTGCGATCAACGGAATGACATAAGAGACCATGCAACAACTCCTATGGCGGCTCGCAATGACGACCTCGGTATCTACGCAAGAACTTCTTAACAAGTAGATCATGTTTAAATCTAATAGTCAATTAAAAGATATAATAGAAATTATTTGTATTTTATTATTGGGTGAGTATAAATATACTAACAGTTGGGAACAATATATAAAATTATGAAAAATATACAATATTATAATAATAATGCTCAAGAGTTTTATAACAGAATAATCAATGCAGATTTATCTGATAACTATAAAGCATTTACTAGCTATTTACCTGAAAAAGCTCATATTTTAGATGCCGGTTGCGGAGTTGGTCGTGATACAAAATATTTTTTAAGTCAAGGCTATCAAGTTACCGCTTTTGACGGTTCAACCGAAATGGTTAAATTAGCCTCAAAAGAAACTGGAACTAATGTAAGGCAATTAACTTTTCAAGATATTGATTTTGATGAGTTGTTTGATGGAGTTTGGACTCAAGCAACTCTCCTTCATGTACCTTATAATGAAACAACCAATGTTTATAAAAAAATTCACGCTGCATTAAAGCCAGAGGGAATTTTTTATGCTTCTTACGGATATGGTTCAGATATTATACAAAGTGATGATCGCGATTTTTACAATATGAATGAAGATACAATAAAACCTTATTTTAACGGGCTTTTTGAGATAGTTAAAATATGGACGGAAAAGAGTAAGAGATTCTCTCCAAGTAAAGAGGCATTATGGTTAAATTTTATTGTGAAAAAAAGTAAAACAATATGATCGATTAGTTTACTTATTTCTTGCTTTAATAATCAGTTTTAAAATATACGCAAAGGAATATAAAGGCTTAACCTATAATCGTTATGAAAAAGATAAGCATGTTATTCATGTGTTAACTATTGATCCTAAGAATTTTAGGCTAAAACTAGTTAAAGCACATAATCAGGTTATAGGTAGAGAAACAGTAGACGCTATGGCATCACGCACTAATGCTATAGCTGCTATTAATACCGGATTCTTTGAAATCGCCGGTAGCGATGATGGCAGACCAAGTCTTACTTTAATGATTGACGGCAAGCTATTTAGTCTTAGAAAACAACTACAAAGCTTGTTAATTATAGATCAGGGCAATATTCAAATTACCAAGGCTAGTGCAAAAATTTCAGTAGAAATAGGTGATAAATCTATTGTTCCAAATCAAGTTAATTATTTTTCAAATTCAAAAGATGTTACTTTCTATAATGATGTTTGGACGTCTACTACATTAACGCCATATACTAACAAAGAAATTTTGATTGATCAGAATAGACCTCTTCGGAAACTCGCTTATAGAGAGGAATTTGAAGGAGACACGGAACGCAGAACCGCAGCGTACTCAAATGTGCGTGAGGATTCGAGTACTGGATCGACGTACAAATTACCTCTAGAAGTAAAGTTTCCGAAGAGGTCTAATTTTATTGTTACGGAAATAAGCGGACATGGTGATAATCAAATTCCACAAAAAGGCTTTATATTGTCCTTTCCATAAGAAATAAGTTTACCGATAGTAAAAAAATAGGGGAGAATGTAAAGCTAAATTTAGAATTTATCGATAAAGACGGTAAGCCTATAAATTTAAGCAAAACCGCTTCAGTAGTAACCGGTATTCCTTTGTTGGTTCAAAACGGTAAAAATGTTATAGATAATCCAAAGCAAAATGATCCGGCTCATGCTCGTACGGCTCTAGGAGTGCGTAATGACGGTACTATAGCTGTAGCCGAACATATTTATAAGCAACATGTAAAAGACCTTAAACTTGCACAAGTGAGATCAATTCTACGAAAAGAAAAAGGTATAACTTTTGAAAAATTAACAATTCCCGAAGCTTTAAAAATTCTAGAAAAACATCTTGTTAATGATACAGTGATAGGGTTAACTAAAGCAGAGCTTGCAGAATATATGCTAAGCCTTGGATGTGAATCGGCAATCAATTTAGATGGCGGCGGCTCTTCTACGTTATTTATGGACGGAAAAATTATAAATAATGTTACAGGCGATGAAGATGAAGCTTTAGGCGAACATACGGTACGTTCTGTATCCGATGCAATAGTTATTATACCAAATAATATAAAGTAAATTTACGCTGCCTTAGCATGGAACGATGTCATTCCTGCTTTCGCAGGAATCCAGTAACTAAAAGATACAAATATATTTAATTTTTCATATTAAAAACTCAAATAAATTCGCTTTTTTCTGGATTCCCGCTTTTGCGGGAAGGCATTGTTGCGTGGATCGATTTTCCGTTGTCATCCCCCCGCGACTTGATCGCGGGATCCAGCTTAAAATACTAATATTATTAGTATTTTAAATTGTTTTTATGGACCCCGTGGCTTGACCACGGGGTGACACAGTGGATTTTACCGGTCCACGCAACAATGCAGATATTTATTTTTATATGTTTATTTTGTTAAACATGTAGTGTGGGTAACAGTGCTGAAGTTATTTTTTCTGGACCCCGTGGTCAAGCGAACTAGGTGATAGTGAAAAATCTGTGAACGCTAACCTTACTTCATTGCTTTTTTACGTTTTTCTAAATATTCTTCTTTACTCATGATTTTTTCGGGAGCTACATAATCTAAAAATACTTTTCCGTTTAGATGATCAATTTCATGCTGAATAACTCTTGCTAAAAATCCTTCTGTGATACCTTGAATTTGATTTCCATTTATATCATATGCGTGATAGTGAATTTTCTTATATCTTGCTACTGGTCCTGTAGCATTTTCAACAGAAAAGCACCCTTCGTAATCTTGATGTTTATCAATACCTATCGGTTTATATGAGGGGTTAATCCATATAGTTTTAGGCATTGTATCCGTAAGATCAGGACGCCATTTTTTTAACTCTTCATTTTCATGTACTGCAAATATTATTATACATTTTGATATGCCTATTTGTGGTGCAGCAAGCCCTGCACAATTTTCTTCTTGATCATATTTCTTCTCTAATATAGATACATCAAGTAAGTCTTCTGCAGATAAAGGGAAGTTTAACGTTTTTGCCTTTATTCTAATAGTTTTATCCTCTGAACTATTTAAGGTTTGAATTTTCAAAGTTACATATTGCGGTAATGAAATATTGTTTTCATTTTTCATATTACTTTTACAACCTGTTGTAAAAATTTATAGCAGTTAATAATAGAGCTGTTTTTAATTTGGACATATACTTTCATTATAATAATTTATAAATAGAAGATTATAGATAGAAATTAAAATCAAGTAAATAAATTATCATAGTTCTTTTATGCATCTCAGAGTCAATATATTTTATTTAATTTCCTTTGAGGAAAAATCAATAGGTTTGACTTTTCTAACATATTCTAGTATAATATTTATCTTCAAAATAAATAGAAAAATTTAATTTATGAGTACTATGAAAAGTGATAATTATCTCTCGGAACTAAGAAAGGTAATTTGGCCTATAGAAAGATATGAAAATAAGAAGTTTCTTCCTATGGCGTTTATGATGTTCTGTATTTTATTAAACTACTCAACGCTTCGTTCAATTAAAGACGGGTTTGTAGTAACGGATATAGGGGCAGAAGCAATAAGTTTCTTAAAAACATATATAGTACTACCTTCTGCCGTAATCGCTATGGTAATTTATGTTAAGCTCTGCGATATTTTAAAGCAAGAAAACGTGTTTTATGTTATTACTTCATTTTTCTTAGGGTATTTTGCATTATTTGCATTTGTTCTTTACCCCTACCCTGATTTAGTTCATCCTGATCCTGAAACCATAGAATCTTTAAGTTTAGCTTACCCTAATTTCAAATGGTTTATAAGAATAGTTGGGAAATGGAGTTTTGCATCTTTTTATACTATGGCAGAGCTTTGGGGAACAATGATGCTTAGTTTATTATTTTGGCAATTTGCTAACCAAATTACTAAAACCGATGAAGCTAAACGTTTTTACTCAATGTTTGGTTTACTTGCTAATTTAGCATTGCCTGTAACATCCGTGATTATTGGATATTTCTTGCATGAAAAAACTCAAATAGTTGCAGAACATCTAAAATTTGTGCCTTTATTTGTTATAATGATAACAAGTAGCTTTTTGGTAATATTAACATATAGATGGATGAATAAAAACGTTCTAACCGATCCTAGACTTTATGATCCGGCATTAGTAAAAGAAAAGAAAGCTAAAGCTAAAATGTCATTAATAGACAGTTTTAAAATGATCTTTACTTCTAAGTATGTAGGTTATATTGCATTGTTACTTATTGCTTATGGTGTTTCAGTAAATTTAGTTGAAGGTGTTTGGAAATCCAAAGTAAAAGAATTATATCCGACGAAAGAGGCTTATACTATATATATGGGTAAGTTCCAATTTTATCAGGGTTGGGTTGCAATTGCTTTCATGCTTATAGGTAGTAATATTTTAAGAAAAGTATCATGGCTAACTGCAGCTATGATAACTCCATTAATGATGTTAATTACCGGTGCAACATTTTTTGCATTTATCTTTTTTGATAGCGTTATTGCTATGCATTTAACAGGCATTCTTGCTTCAGGTCCTTTAGCACTTGCTGTTATGATCGGTATGATTCAAAATGTTTTAAGTAAAGGTGTAAAATATTCTTTATTTGATGCCACTAAAAATATGGCATATATCCCGCTTGATAAGGATTTACGAGTAAAAGGACAAGCTGCTGTTGAAGTTATCGGAGGAAGATTCGGTAAATCAAGCGGTGCTATTATTCAATCTACATTCTTTATTTTATTTCCTGCATTTGGTTTTGTAGAGGCAACTCCTTATTTTGCTTCTATATTCTTTGTAATAGTAATATTATGGATATATGCTGTTAAAGGTTTAAATAAAGAGTATCAAGTTTTGGTAAATAAAACCGAAAAATAGAATTTGTTAAAATTTAATATTATAAAAAAAAGCAAGTTTCTAAGAAACTTGTTTTTTTATAGTCGGAGAGTTTATAATATGACAAATACAAAACCCAAAATTAAAACTCCAAGATTGCCATATGTAAAAAAATATAATAGTTGGCGAATAAGGATTTTGTATTCTATTATTATAGGTTATGCGACTTTTTATTTTTGTCGTCAGAATTTTAATATAGCAACTCCTGCTATAAGAGAATATTTTGGGGTTACTAAAACACAAATTGGTTGGATATTAACTGCTTCATCTATTATGTATGGAGTTAGTAAAGCTTGTAACGGGTTTATTAGCGATAAAGTTAATGCTCGGATATTTATGGTTTTGGGCCTTTTATTTGTCGGGATCATTACTATTCTAATAGGTTTTTCAGATTCTTTATGGCTTATAGGAATTTTATGGATAGCCAGTAATTGGTTTCAATCTATGGGTTGGCCTCCTGCAACAAAAATGCTTACTCACTGGTTCGCTTCAAAAGAACTTGGAACTAAATGGGCTATGGGTGCAACTTCTAATCAAATAGGTGGTGCCCTTGCTATGATAAGTTGCGGTTATTTAATCGATAAATTTGATTGGAGAGCTGCTTTTTTCATTCCCGGTGTAGTTGCTTGTATAGTATCGCTTTTTTTATATAATAGGCTTCGTAATTCTCCAAAAGAAGTAGGTTTATCTACCGTAGAGGAATATAAAGAATATCCGCCTGAAGCTATAGGAGATTATGAGAAGCTATTAACTCCCCAATTACTTAAAATGGTCTTTTGTAATAAGCTAATATGGTATGTTTGTTTAGCAAACATGTTTGTTTATATAATACGTTCCGGAGTAATTTATTGGGCTCCAACATTTTTAAAAGATTTACGTAATATAAGTCTTGCAAATGCA
The DNA here is from genome assembly GCF_007989425.1 of Rickettsia asiatica. NCBI lineage: Bacteria > Pseudomonadati > Pseudomonadota > Alphaproteobacteria > Rickettsiales > Rickettsiaceae > Rickettsia > Rickettsia asiatica. Next base: position 187,014 of record NZ_AP019563.1, on the reverse strand, counting down.
GGCTTACAAATCGGTTTATATGAAATGATAGGTATCCCAGGGGCATTAATAGCAGGTGTTTTATCTGATAAACTATTTCAAGGTCGTCGAGGTCCTGTTGCATCCATATGTATGGTATTGCTTAGCTTATTATTAGTCTTATTTTGGAAAATTCCTATTCAAAGTGAATTATTAAGTATAGTAATTCTTTCTTTAATAGGCTTTTTTGTATCCGGTCCTCAACTACTTGTAGGTATAGCAGCTGCTGATTTCAGTACCCGTCAAGCTGTCGGTACGGCTAATGGATTATCAGGGTTATTTGGTTATTTAGGAGCGGCTATTGCGGGAGTCGGCGTAGGATGGATTAGCGATAATTACGGTTGGAATGGGGTATTTATATTTTTCAGTATTTCTGCTCTTTTAGGAGGAGGATTATTCGCTTTAACATGGAATCGTTCAGCTAAAAAATAAATTTAATAATTATATAAAGGTTATAAAATGACAATACAATATACTTTTTCAATGATTAAGCCTGATGCTATCAAGAGGAATAAAATAGGACAAGTTAATACTTATTTGGAAAATGCAGGCTTAAAGATAGTAGCTCAGAAAATGAAATTTTTAACTAAATATGAAGCTGAATGTTTTTATGATGAGCATAGAGCAAGACCGTTTTTTAATAGCTTAGTTGAATATATTACTTCAGGAGCAGTAGTACTTCAAGTTCTTAAGGGAGAAGATGCTATAACTTTAAACCGCACCGTTATGGGTGCAACTAATCCTGCTGACGCTGAAGCAGGAACTATTAGAAAAGATTTAGGCGAATCAATTGAGGCTAATAGTATTCATGGTTCAGATAGTGAAAATAGTGCAAAAAGAGAAATCGAATTTTTCTTTAACAAATCTGAAATTATAGAATAATTAATGCTAAAATATGACGTAATAGTTATAGGCGGTGGACATGCAGGCGTGGAAGCAGCGGCAGCTTCTGCACGTCTTGGAATTTCTACTCTCTTAATTACGTTAAAACCGGAAAATTTAGGAGAGATGTCTTGCAATCCAGCAATCGGTGGAATTGCAAAAGGCACATTAGTTAAAGAAATTGATGCACTTGATGGGTTAATGGGTTATGTTATAGACCAAGCCGGTATACATTATAAAATGCTGAATGAGACTAGAGGACCAGCAGTTTGGGGACCTCGGGCACAAGCTGATAGAAAGCTTTATAAAAAAGCGATGTATCAAATATTAACAAATTACCCTAATCTAGATATATTATATGGAAAAGTGGAAGACATCGAAATTAAATCTTCTAAAGTTGAAGCGGTTATTTTAAATAACGGTAGCAAAATTCCTTGTCAAAAAATTATATTAACTACGGGTACTTTTCTATCAGGTCTTATTCATATCGGCTCGACAAAAATTCCTGCCGGTAGAGTAGATGAAGAACCTTCTTATGGATTATCAAACACATTAAAAAGAGTAGGATTTAAGATTGCCCGTTTAAAAACAGGTACACCGCCAAGAATTGACGGGCGTACTATTAATTATAGTAACACAGCTTTACAGTCCGGCGATAAAACTCCTCGTCCTTTTTCTGAATTAACCAATATTGTTAATGTTCCTCAGATAAATTGTTTTATAACCAAAACAACCTCGGAAACTCATGATATTATACGTGAGAATCTTGATAAATCTGCAATGTATTCAGGGCAAATAGAAGGGATAGGACCACGATATTGTCCTTCTATTGAAGATAAAATAGTCAGATTTAGTACAAAATCAGAACATCGTATATTTTTAGAACCTGAAGGATTAGATGATTATACGATTTATCCAAATGGTATTTCCACTTCTTTACCTGAAGATATACAACATAAATTAATCAAAACAATCCCTGGTTTAGAAAAAGCAACTATTTTACGTCCTGGTTATGCTATAGAATATGACTATGTTGATCCACATGAAATAAGTGTTACATTAGAGACAAAAAAAATAATGGGACTATATTTTGCCGGGCAAATTAACGGTACTACAGGATATGAGGAGGCTGCAGGGCAAGGCATAATAGCCGGTATAAATGCTGCTTTAGCAGTAAAAAATCAAGTGCCGTTTATATTAACAAGAGCAGATAGTTATATTGGGGTAATGATAGATGATTTAACAACATATAGTACTATAGAACCTTATCGTATGTTTACTTCTCGCTCGGAATATAGATTATCTATAAGAGCTGATAATGCTGATTTGCGTTTAACAAGATTAGGTATAAATATTGGAGTTGTATCAGAAGAGCGTAAAAAAATATTCACAAAAAAATGTGAAGATATAGAAAAAACAAAATCATTATTAAATACCTTGTCTTTAACTACTAGTAAACTTGCTAAAATGGGTATAAAGGTTGCACAGGATGGTACATATAAAACAGTATTAGACTTATTTAAAATACCTAATTTTAATGTTGAACAAGCTATTAAAATTTTTCCTATGCTTAAAGAAACGCAAAATAATAATATTTTGCAATTACTCTATATTGAAGCAAAATATGCTTCATATTTAACTAGACAACACGCAGATATTAATTTATTTCAAAGTGAAGAGGCACAGTTAATACCTAAAAATATTGACTATTTTAAAATACCAAGTATATCATTAGAGATACAGGAAAAACTTTCTTCTCATAAACCTGCTACTATTGGCGTAGCACGTCGAATTCCAGGGATTACACCTGCAGCAATTACGGCTATTATAATTTATTTAAAAACTAAATATAGTGATGGAAGTTCCACATGAAATAATTGAAAAGTTAGAAATTTTTCAAAAGTTAGTTAAAAAATGGAATAAATCAATAAATCTTGTATCGGATAATAGTATACATAATTTTTGGCAACGTCATATAGTAGACTCATTACAATTAATACAATATATTAGTAATAAAGAAATACACTTGGTTGATATAGGAAGCGGTTCCGGTTTTCCTGGTATAGTATTATCTATAGCAGGGGTAGCGAAAGTAAGTTTAATAGAAGCTGATTTACGTAAATGTATATTTTTAGAAAAAGCATCAAAGATATCAAATAATAACATACAAATAATTAATCAAAGAATAGAAAAAGTAGAAATAGATTGCAGTATATTAACTTGTAGAGCTTTCTCTAACTTAAATACAATATTTAATTGTATAAAAAATATTTCAGTACGAGAAAAATTTTTGTTATTAAAAGGAAAAAATTATTTAACTGAAATAGTAGAAGCTAAAGAGATGTGGTTATTTGATTATTTAATACATCAAAGTATTACTTGTGAAGAAGGGAAAATTCTAGAAGTTAGTAATTTAACAAAAATTATATGAAAGTAATTGCTATTGTTAATCAAAAAGGAGGGGTAGCTAAAACTACAACTACTGTAAATTTAGCTACAGCTTTTGCTGCTGTAAATAAAAAAATTTTAGTTATAGATCTTGATCCTCAAGGGAATAGTAGTACCGGTTTTGGAATTAGTCAGCAACAACGCAAAAATACTATATACCAAGTATTAACAAATTTAATAGAATTGAAAGATACAATAATTTCTACAGATATACCAAATTTAGAAATAATTACTTCAAACACTAATCTATCTGCGGCTGAATTAGATTTAACAAAATTAAAGGACCGAGAATATATTTTAATGAAGCTATTGGAAGAAATAAAAATATTATATGATTATATAATTATTGATTGCCCTCCTTCATTAAATTTATTAACGGTAAACGCTTTAGTTGCAAGCGATGAAGTGCTGATTCCAATGCAATGTGATTTTTATTCGTTAGAAGGATTAAGTCACTTGCTAAAAACAATTGAAATTGTAGAGAAAAAATTAAATCCTAAGATAAAGATTGCAGGTATATTATTTACAATGTATGATAAGCGTAATCGTTTAACTGAGCAAGTAGAAGAGGATGTTAGAAAATGCTTAGGAGAATTAGTATTTAAAACCGTTATTCCAAGAAATATTAAACTATCTGAAGCTCCTTCATATGGAAAACCGGCTATTATATATGATTATAAATGTTCGGGAGCAGTTGCATATATAGAACTTACAAAAGAAATCTTAGAAAGATATGGCGAAAAATAAAGGACTAGGAAGAGGATTATCTTCATTACTTGGAGAAGAAGTTATTTCTATAGAATCAGAAATAATACAAATAATAAATATTGATAAAATAAGACCAAATGAGAATCAGCCTAGAAAAAACTTTGAATATGATAAAATAAAAGAATTAGCAGATTCTATATTGAATAATGGTTTATTACAGCCTATTATTGTTGATAATAATTTCCAAATTATAGCAGGAGAGCGACGCTGGCGTGCATGTAAATTAGCAAAAGTTTTAGAGATACCAGTAATTATAAAAAATTTAGATGCTAGAGAGAGTATGGAAATAGCGTTAATTGAGAACATACAAAGAACTGATTTAACAGTTATGGAAGAAGCTCGTGGCTTTAAATATTTAGTAGAAAATTTTAATTATACGGCAGAAAAATTAGCTGAGAGGCTTGGTAAAAGTCGTAGTCATATAGCTAATTTGTTAAGACTTAATAATTTGCCGCAGTCTATTCAAGATAAAGTAAATGAAAATATACTAAGTATGGGTCAAGCTCGATGTTTAATAAATCATGAACATGCAGAAGTAATAGCCGATCATATTATAAATAATGATTTAAATGTACGTCAAACAGAAGAACTAGTAAGACAATGGTATAAAAATGAGTATACAAAATCTCCTAACAATAATAACAAAGTAGGAAAGCGTTGTTTAAAGGATAACGCTACCGATAATGATCTAGAATTATTAGTGAAAGCTTTATCAGAAAAATTTGGTATAAAAATAACAATAGAAAATTATCCATTAGGCGGAAAATTAATATTTCATTATAAAGATTTAGAAGAATTAGACTTGATATTACTAAAATTAAATTAAAATGCATATGAAAAAATTATCAATAAGCTTGAACGAAATAAATTGTAAGTATAAAAGTACATACAAATCTCAAGCTATTAAAATTAAAGTATATATACAGTATTTTATTTCTTAAGATTGTGCAAATTAAATATCTAAACGAGAAAAACAATGATAGAAATTACAATATCTGATTTTGAATTATATGATCATAGAGCAATATAATTCATACAATGCAGTAGTAAATATATTTATCGGTGTAAAATAATAATATAAGGAAATAAGTAATTTATGTCATATCAATATGTTTATGAAATGGTTGGTTTAAGCAAAATTATAAATGGTAAACGAATTTTAAAAGAAACAAATTTATCATTTTTACCAAAAGCTAAAATCGGTATAATAGGCCCAAATGGAGCAGGTAAATCGACTTTATTAAAAATAATGGCAGGTATTGATAAAGAGTTTGAAGGTAAAGCAACAGCTAAAATTGGTATAAAAGTAGGATATTTACCTCAAGAACCGTATCTTGATGCTAGTAAAAATGTTTTTAATAATATCATAGAAGGCCTTCATGAAAAGAAAAAACTTGTTGATGAATTTAATTATATAAGTAATAAATTTGCTGCTGAAATCACTGATGAAGAAATGCAAAAGCTTTTTGATAAACAAGCAGAATTGCAAGAAAAAATAGATAATTGTGATGGATGGAATCTAGAACGTGAAATAGAAATCGCAATGCTTGCTTTACGTTGCCCACCAAAAGAAGCAGATATTACAAAAATTTCCGGTGGAGAAAAAAGAAGAGTGGCTTTATGTAAATTGCTTTTAGAGAAACCTGATATGTTATTACTTGATGAACCTACAAATCATTTGGATGCAGAATCAGTTTCTTGGCTTGAAGATTATTTAAAGCATTATGAAGGTACTGTAATAGTAATTACCCATGATCGTTATTTTTTAGATAATGTTACAGAATGGATATTAGAAATAGATCGTGGAAATTGTATACCGTGGGAATCAAATTATAGTTCTTGGCTTGAGCAGAAGCAAAAAAAATTAGCTTTAGAAAGTAAAGAAGACGATGATAGAAAAAAACAATTGAATCGTGAACTTGAATGGATTCGTCAAACTCCAAAAGCTAGACAATCAAAAAATAAAGCACGTATTACAGCATATCAAGAGTTATTAAATAAACAACAAGAACAAAAAACTGATCCTACTCAAATAATTATACCTAACGGACCTCGTTTAGGTGATCTTGTTATTGAAGCAAAACATATAGCTAAAAAATTTAATAATAAAATATTATTATCAGATTTTAGTTTTAAAGTTCCACGTGGAGCTATTGTAGGAATTATTGGACCGAATGGAGCAGGTAAGTCTACTTTATTTAATATTATTACAGGTAAAATAATGCCGGATAGTGGTTCTATTAAAATTGGTCAAACGGTAAAATTAGGTTATGTTGATCAATCACGGGATCATTTAGATGATAATAAGACTATATGGGAAGAAATTTCAGAAGGTCTAGATGAATTACAACTTGGTAATAGAATAATTAAAAGTAGAGCTTATTGTGCAGCTTTTAATTTTAGAGGCAGTGGTCAACAAAAAAAAGTTGGACAACTTTCAGGTGGAGAACGTAACAGAGTGCATTTGGCAAAATTACTAAAAGAAGGAGCAAATGTTATATTATTAGATGAGCCATCTAATGATTTAGATATTGATACGTTAAGAGCACTTGAAGATGCTATTTTAGATTTTGCAGGTTGTGTATTGGTGATTAGTCATGATAGGTGGTTTTTAGATAGAATAGCCACTCATATTATATCATATGATAAAGAAAATAATGCTACATGGTTTGAAGGAAATTATCAAGATTATCATGAATATATGCTAAGTACTAACGGGGAAAGTATTTTTAATCCAAAATATAAACATAAGAAATTAATATAAATATGTCTTTAATGCAAATATTATTAATTTTATTTGTAGGAATCTTGGTAACAAAACCACATGATATTTTTATAATTATTAAAGAATTTAAAAAAATAAAAGCGTATTTAATTAATATTAAGTCATCTATTATAAAAAATATAGATGAACCGTTAGAAACAGAGCAGGTAAATTTTTATTTAAAAAAAATTATTAACCTAGAAGGTTATTATCATGGTAATTATGATTTAACGACAATAAAAGAAAAATATTATACGCTAATAATTAACAATGACTTAATAGAAAATGAATCAGCACCTGATATAACAGAGAAATACTAATCCGTGCCTCACTCAATAATTAAATCTAAGAATTATGCAAAAAGTAGTAAAACTTAACAATATCAAAATAGGAAATGATTTACCGTTTGTCCTAATTGCAGGGCCTTGTCAGATTGAAGGAAAAGATCATGCGTTGTTTATGGCAGAAAAACTTGTTAAATTAACTAGCAAGCTTAAGATTCCATTTATTTATAAATCTTCTTTTGATAAAGCTAATAGAACTTCCATAAATGGGATTAGAGGACTTGGTATTGAGAAAGGTTTAGAAATTTTATCAAAAGTAAAATCTGAATTCGATTGTCCTATTGTTACTGATGTCCATTCAGAGAGTCAATGTACCGAAACAGCCGAAGTAGCAGATATTTTACAAATTCCGGCATTTTTATGTAGACAAACCGACTTGCTGCAAGCTGCAGCAAAAACAGGTAAAATAGTAAAAGTAAAAAAAGGACAGTTTCTAGCTCCGTGGGATATGAAAAATGTACAAACAAAACTAGAAGCTTTTGGAGTAAAGGATATATTATTTACAGAGCGTGGTGCATGTTTTGGTTATAATAATTTGGTATCTGATATGCGTAGTCTTGCAATAATAGCGGAGTTAAATGTACCTGTAGTTTTTGATGCGACGCATTCCGTTCAGCAGCCTGGAGGGCTAGGAGGTAGTACCGGAGGGGAAAGAAAATATGTAGAGCTACTTGCAAGGGCAGCAACTTCTATAGGTATTGCCGGTATGTATATGGAAGTACATCAAGACCCCAATAACGCTCCAAGTGACGGCCCATGTATGATTAAGTTGGATAATCTAGAGTCCATTCTTATCAAACTAAAAAAATATGATAAAATTACAAAAAAAAAATAACCTTAAATTTTACCTATCAAAATATATATAAATATCCCCTATTAATTCAATTTTAAAATAGAAGTGATAATTTTTTACAACATAAAAAATAGAAGTTTCTTATCCTCAGAATTTTACCAATTCACCTTTAAATCCTTGTTGTAAATTTACTTATTCAGAAAATTTTTAAATAGTATTAATATTTATTTATTCAACTTATAGATCAAAAATATTTTGATTTGTGGAAAGATAAATAATTTATAGGTGTAATGTTATGAGAAAGATGGTAAATGCGATTGGTAATGTACTGTTTGGTAGTCCCAAGCAGGAACGAGGTTTAAAAAATATAAATGATTTTTTGACAGAGTATTTTAATAATATTTTGGAACGAAAAAACACTCCAAACTTAACTGTTCTTGAAGAATGTAATATATTAATGAAATTACGTAATATTAAGGATATATTAACTCCAAACACAAGCTTCATATCTAAGTATGAATATAAAGATATTATAGCTTGGCTCTCTAATAACACTCGTTCTATATTTAATGAAACATTAATAAAACCAAATAGCGGGCTTGCGGAGTTTATCCATATAACCGCTTTGGATTTTAGTAACTACCCCCTTTATAACGGAAGATATACAATATATAGCAAATTATTTAAGGAATAATAAGACTATAGAGCAAGTATTTTTGAACAATTGCGGTATAAATGATGAGCAAATAAAAATTTTAGCTGAGGTGTGTTTAGGCTTAACAAAACAATAACTAAACTTTCTTTAGTAAGTAATAAAGCAATAACTAATATCGGAATAAAAACTTTATTAGAGATAAAACATAATAATCAACATAAGCTAACAGAATTAAAAATCTCTCCTAATTTTAATGATAATTCAGAATTTCGACTCATTTCCGAAATAGATATTTTTAATGAAAATTTTGTAAATGCATATTTAAAGAAAACAAAAGCTCAAAACATCGAGGATGAAATCGAAAATAAAAATTTGCAACCTCTTATAAATTTTTATGAACTGGAAAGACCAGTCATAAAGAACGGTAATAAGCTTTTAAAATTGATTGCAGAAAGTCATAATGAAATTACTAAAACAGGAAATATTATAAAGAAACTAGTTGCAATAGTGGAAATGAATAAAGTAGGTGCGACTGCTCTTAGTTGTTTTTTAAGCGGACAAAAATTAGAAGAAGACAAAGAACGCTCTTTGCATGCATAAAAACCAAAATATAATGCAAAAATACATCATGAAGCAGACAATGGACATAAGCTTGTTAATAATTTTTTTATATCTGATGATGAAGGTGGAATTAATATTATAGAATGTCTAGGGGTTCATAGTAAAGAGATAGGTTCTATTCAAACAATCCTTAATTCATATATTTACTGGCAAATATTAGAATTAGCCGAAAAAGTTAGATTTTCAGTTGTAATTAGAGATAATAGTGCAAATGATATTGTGGATTCTACATATAAACAATTCACTAATATTTTTAGAGGTAGTAAAGGTAAGTTAACACCTGACATTAAAAATGAACTAGAAAATGCTTTATCTTATATAATTTCTGTTGCTGATTATAAAACTGAAGAAGAAAAAAAAGCTAAAATTAAAGCAGAAAAAAGTAAACTCAGTAAGGCTTTGAAGCGTCAAAACCTAGATAAAAAACAAAAATTTATAATTACCGAATTAGAAAAATCTGTCAATTTATTTAAAAAACCTAGCGGTGATACTAAATCTTTTTTAGAAACACTTGATACCAAAGATTTTTTTATTGTTATATCTGCTATTTCGTTATTAATTAGAACAATCGCAAATAATGAAATACAAGTAGAGCGGGAAAAAATTTTTCTTATATTGAGGCTATTTCTCAGAGTAAAACTGTGGAAGAAAAAAATGCTAATATTGCTCTCATAGATGAACAAAAACGTAAAATCTTTGATATATTTGCTTCTTTCAAAGATAAAGAAGATGCTCTACCTAATTCTGCTTCCGATGCAAATCTTTCTACAACTATAGAGGCTATTTCTAAGAGTAAAAATGAAGAAGAAAAAAACATTAATATTACTGTAATAGATGAGCAGAAACATGCTAACTTGGATACATTTGCTTCTTCCACCAAAGGTAAAGGAGATGCTCTACTTAATTCTGGTTCCGATGCGAATCCTCTTATAACTGAGGAATAAAAAAATCTTATAAGTATTGCGTTGAAATTAGAGCTACAAGATATTTTGAGTAAAAAAACCTTATATGAGCCATTGATCATCGAACATGTAAAGAAACTGATAAACCTATGTATGAGACCCTTTTCGGATACACTTAATATTAAGGACTTAAGTCAAGGTAAATGGGCTACAATAAAAGAAGTATATATAAAACCACAAAAATCAGAAACACAGAAGCCAATTTTATCACCAGTTTTATCTAATCAAGTAAAGGAGAATATTTTAACTATAGGTAAAATTATTATAAATTTTTTTCAAGTCAATAAACATAACATAAATAAGCCCATTTATTTCTTTTGATAAGCTTGATTTATGTTACCCATTAAATGCAGATATATTTTTACGTGATTATTCATTAATAAAACCTTATATACCCAAAAAAATATTAAATAAATCACCGGTACAAAAAACCGAAGAAAACTTTTTCATTGTTTTAAAAGAAATAGAAGAGCTTGAAGATACATATATTAAATATTCTAATGATCACCTAAATATGGTTTGTTCATTTTTAGAAACTATAAGAAAATTTTATAAGGCAGAAAATATAAAAGATAAAATTTCTTTTCAAGAGATATTAGGTCACTATGTATATTTCTTAAATCAGCAATGTAAAGCTTTATCTTTTTGTAAAAAACTTTATCCGCAATCGCAAGATTTGCAGCCGCTGACGGGGGCAGTTGAAGAAGCAAAAAAAATCTTAATTGAAGAAAATTTATTAGATAAAGCTATATTAGATATAAAATTAAAACCTTATCAAGTAACCGATAATGTAGAATCTAATAAAGAACAAAAAAAATATTATAAAGAAGCATTAGAATGGCTTGATAAACTTACGGGACCGCAAGCTGAGCATATTGTTATATCTATAAATGAAATAAAAGCCAATGCTTATTATTATTTAGGTATGATCTATGAAAATAGTAAATCGGAATTAGATTGGTTTAGAGCAATAAGAGAATATATTAATGCTCTAGAAATTGATAAAGATTTTAACTTTAGCTATGATCATGACACTTTTTCGGACATTTTTAGCAATATTTGTAAAAAAATAGGTGACTTATTTTTAGCACTAGGGAAATGGTGTAGAAGTAAAAATGAAAATGGGAACGCTATCAAGTTGATTCATTAAGCAATGAAATATTTTAAAGTAAGTTTAAGTATAGCCGGATATTGAGGATAGTAGTAGTATTCTTCATGAAATTTTTAGTATTTTAAAAAATAAACGAGAAGAAAAAGCACATTATATATCTTTAGAAAAAGATCTTCATATATCTGTAGCAGAATTTTTATTTAAATTAAATTTAATGCCAAAAGCAGGGCTTGAATATTTGAGAGCTGCAAGTAGAGTTGACAAAAATGAGAAAGAAAAACAAGAATGAGTATCAAAGGCTTTAAAAGCTTTTGATACAGATATGGCAAAAAATACTGCTTTTATACGTGCAATGCTTGACAAAGGCAAAATAGAGGATCTTAGTATGTTTGCCAAGGAGGCTGACAGAACAAAATTTTTAAGTGATACACAGATATAATAAATGATTTTGTTTCACTGCCGGAGCTGCAAGCCAAGGAGTGGCCAAAAGTACAACAAAATCAAAATGAGCAATTAACTAATGATCAAAAAGAATTAACCAAACAGAATAATACACAGCAGCAAGCACAAAAAGAAGCTTTAATTCAGCCGCAGCAAACACAACAGCATCAACAACAATCACAGCCAATGGAAAACACCCCACTTCGCACTATAGAAAATATACAAAAACCAAATTACTGGTATAGTGAAGATGATATAAAAAATATATTAGAAGCAAATATAGACAAAAATAAATTCTCTATAGTTACCCACGTTGATTTAGCAAAGCCTGAACAAGTAAGAGATGCACTTAGAGAGGGAGTATATGAGGATTTGAAGGAAAAAAAGTAAAGTTGTACTTATGCCTATTAATACAGGGCATGCATATTGGGTAAGTATGGTGATTAAGTAAAGATAATAATACAAATAAGATAATATTTACGTATAATGATCCTCTGGGCAGATCGTTAAATGATCGTCCTGACTTAATAGAACTTATTACTGAGGTTTATCCTGATGCAAAAATAATAGACTTACAAATTCTACAACAAGATAATACTTGGGACTGCGGAGTTTTTATATGCGATGATTTAATAAGACAATCTCAAAGTTTGGAAATTCTCTCTACGGAGCAATGTATAGGACAAGGGCTAAATTTAAGAAAATCTCAAGCTGAAACATTAAAACAAAGTTTAATAGCTCAACAAGCCCAACAACAACATATTTATATTATGGTAGATAGTAATGCTTCAGATGACGAAGAAGATGGGAATAATAACGGTAATAGTAATGAAATAGTGTGTCCTCCTTACGGTGATAATGACGAAGTGGAGGTAGGTGGAGCAGCTATGCAACCCTAATGATCAACATTAAAAGTTTGACGTTGCGATATCATTCCTGCGATAGGCTTGCTTGTGTAGACCTGGTTTATGTCATTTCCGCGAAAGCGGAAATCTAGAAATGAGCGTCACCTTGTGGCTTGATCACGGGGTTTTATATCACAGACTATGTCCTAAGATCCCGCGATCAAGTCGCAGGATGACAAAAGGTTACTGGATTCCTGCTTTCTGACACCCTCAAAAATGATACAGATTTTTAATATGTGCCGGCTGAAAATTGATACAGTATCATAAAAAAATTATCTAATATTTAAGTCATAAGATTATCCTCCTGTTTATTAATCATTTCTATTGGCACAAGACCAACTTTCTTTTTATCCTTAAGCCTGAAACTATCACCTTTAATATTGAGTATAGTGGAGTGGTGAAGCAGACGATCTAAGATAGCAGCTGTAAGAGCACTATCCTGAGCAAGCCTGTTGTGCCATTGCCCAAAAATGGAAGATTACTTGTAAGAATTATACTACCCTTCTCATAACGCTTTGCTATAACCTAAAATAATAGATTAGATTGTTCCTGTTTTAACGGCAGATACCCAAATTCGTCTATTATAAGTAATTTATATGGTAGTATGACTCTTTTGAATATATAGAGTCTAGGTTTCCCTGATTTAGCCCAGCATTAAGTACAAGCATCAAATCTGCAGCTATAGTAAATTTGTCATAAAGTACTTCTTCCGGTACTCCACCAAAATAATCAAACGCCCGCTTATGGCACTCTATTAATGTTACTAACTTCTCATTGCTAACAAATTCTACATAGCTTGCTCGGCTAAATCCTAAAGTAGCAACAAAAGCTGATAGAGGATTTTTCCCTTTACGAAATTCAATCCAATCAACTTGCATTTGTTTTCCAGAAGCAGTCTCAAATCTTATCATATTCTCCTGTTTAACTACTGGCTTTATACTTCTTAAATAATCCCTGAGTTGGGTTATCTCACCTGCGTAACCCAACTCTTTTATCTCCTGAAATAGTACAGTACCAGGCAGAGGTACAGGATGGGCTGATTTTATTCTATCACTCAAGTAATCTTTATATGGGGCGAGCTTTGTGACCAACTTCTCCCTATCCTTATATTTTGGGGGACCATCGTATTTTAAATACTTACGTACCGTATTTACTGATATACCTACTTCTCTTGATATCGTTCTTAGGCTTTTACCATGTTTATGCAATATTTTTATTTCCATTATTTGATCCAGTATTATCATTATTCATTACCTCCTTATTCAGAAGATAGATATTTAATACTGTATCAATTTTCATCCGTTACTCTGTATCATTTTACATCCGTTGCTAACACCCAAATGAATTCCATAAATTTATAATATTAGCAATAACAGTGGCTTCGCGTTTTTGTGATGCTATTTTTTTAGTTAATAGAGATGAACCAATACATCTCTTAATTCTTGAAATTTGAGCTTCAATTCGTGCCCTAACCCCATAACAGTATTTTTTATAAAATGCATAAATGTTACCTTTCTTACTAATATAACCTACAACCTTATCATGCCATATAGTGTTATCTCGACCATATATTTTAGCATTGCGTGGAGGAGGAATTACTGGCGTAATACCGCTATTACTTAATTTCTCAACTCCTTCAATACTATAGTAAGCACCATCAGCAATTACTTTATCTACCGATATATTCTCTGGTATTAAAGACTCTAGCATCTCTATATCAGAAGTATGGCAATCAGTAATCTCAACATCATAAATATTCATTTCAGGATTCATAGAAATATGCATTTTCTGCCATGGCTTATTCTTACAGATTTTATTATATTTCATTGCATACCAGTTACTAGCTGTATTAAATCTAAGACCTGTGCTATCTAGTATCAGAGATATAGCTTCACCATTCTTGGTACGCTCAGCAAGTCTATTACAACACTGCTTTACCTCTAACGGAATCTTTGAAAATAAATCACATAAATGACCAAAGCTTGGGACTGGAATCTCAAGTCCTTTATTTTGCCATAGATCTTCAAAGTAACCTGTTATTTGACGCTGCCCGAAACCAAATAAACGATATAATGTGTAAATTAGTTATATATATGGCACTTGGTATGTCGTTGTTCTGCCAGATTCTCCTTCTACATAAGGCTTGGCATTAATAAATAATGTTTCTAGATCCCCTTCAGGAAAATATAAACTGATCATTCCCCTTTGTCTTAAACTTTGATTATATTGTGACCAGTTTATTACTTTATATTTTTGTTTATCTCTTTTCCTCGGTAAACCTGCTTTTACCCGTTCCTTGTATGGCATTATCAATTTATTGTTAATCTAATCCACAATATTATATATCATTCTCCCTATACTTCACACCTATTTATTACCCTTCCGAACAAAGCCCTTTAGAGACAGTGGTGTCCATCATCAATGAATGTAAAGCGGTACAAGCAAGTATTAGAGGTTATTATCTCCGATACGCATGATAGTTTGCCTGCTTGTATTAAAATGTCTTGCAATAGATGTGATAGTTTTGCCTTCTTTTAGTTGCTGTATAACCTGTTTTTTTTGTAATTCTGTTAAAATTTGTGGTCGTCCAAGAGTTTTACCATTTGCTTTAGCTCTCGCAAGCCCAGATTGAGTACGCTCTATTAACAAATCACGTTCAAATTGAGCAACAGCATTAATTACTCCCATAGTCATTTTTCCAGCTGAACTGGTAAGATCAACGCCCCCAAGTGCAAGACAATGAACTTTAATTCCTATTTTCTCTAATTTATTAACTGTGATGCTTACATCAATAGCATCACGTCCTAATCGGTCTAGCTTAGTTACCACCAATACATCATTTTTCTCCATCTTATCTAGTAACTTTGCAAATCCTTGGCGTTGTGCTATAGGCATTGATCCGGATATAGTTTCAACAATTATTCTGTGTGGCTCGATGGTAAAACCTGCTGATTCAATTTCCCTGATTTGATTTTCAGGTATTTGTTCGAGTTTAGAAACGCGGGCATATGCAAAAGTACGAGACATAGAAGATAGTGTAAATTGTATTAAAAAGGGTGTCCTGAATATAAGGTCTGTATTAAAGTAAGTCAATATAATTTATGGATATAGGAATAAGGGGTGTACGGAAACGTTCGTTTTTAGACAGACATAGATTTGTTTTTTTGTGTTAAATTTTGCTGTTGTTTTGCTATGTGATTTTTGACTAGTTTATTTAATTCTTCACGTTTCTTTTTATAATCGTAGGGCACTATGTTTTTTATTTGTGAATCTGTATTTTCCTCGTTGAGGATAGCGTTGTTGCATGAGCGACTGGATTGCATATTGTAATTCTTAATAATTATTTCAATAAATTATGATGAATAACACTACATTGCATAATTTTAAGAAAGTTCTCTTATTTATCTTAAATATATTATCTCAGTTCAAGGTAAATATAGCAATAATGTTTTTGGTAACTTTAATGTGGGCTATTGATTTATCTTTGAGAAAGTACGTGGTAAAAGATATTTTAGATACAGCGATAAAATATCAAGACAATAATGTTGTTGAACATCTTTTTTTACCTATAAGTATTTATATTTTTATGGCGTTGTTTATTACTACTATTTTTAGGCTTTATGGTTATTTTGTAGATATCAGAATGGTTCCTTTACTTAAAGCAAAAATAGCTGATAGAGCTTTTTATGCGTTATTAAACAGAAGCCATTCTTACTTCATAAATAATTTCCCAGGCGATCTAACGCATAAAGTAAATAATCTAGTTGATAGTACATATAGAATTAATTAAACTATCTATAGATCGTTTTTGTGCTTATAGTTTAGCATTAATTTTTGCTATTTATATTTTATCGTTAGCCAATATAAAGTTTGCTATAGCTACTTTAATTTGGGTAAGTATTTTTATATTAGTTTCAATTTTATATTTTCAAAAACTAAGTAATTTAGCTAATCACTATTCAAGTAGCACTACTAAAACTACTGCAAATCTAGCTGATAGTTTATCAAATATAACAACAATATAGCTAGACCATAGGAAATAGGTACAGTTATTACACAGCAGGGATAGGGATATAAAAATACTTTTTCAACAATCCGGCTTGACTTCTACACCTCATTAAAGCAATGACTCATTCCAAATACTGGTTCTTTACTTGTATTATAAGCATTGTAAAAACTTGAGTATTTATCCATACTGATGTTTTATTTGTACAATTAGCACAAAATCTAACTTTTGCCCCATACACAGGACTTTTCGTACCTTTGTTGAAAAATACCTAAAATTAGTCACTTGCTTTAAATCAATTATATTATAGACTCTAAATGCTCAAGGTCTAGGTCACGTCTACCACAACAGTATCTCCCATAACACTAATTGATGCAGCATGATTCGCATGATCTCCTGAGCCCATTATACCACGTTCACTATGTTGGATGTTTGAATAAATAGCATCCCCAATATAGGTGGAAGCAACTACCCCCCCCACAATAGCAGGAGGAGTAACGGCAACACAAGCTCCCAATATAGTAGCAGGTATATAATCTATAAACTGTTCTTTTCTACCGGCTGCAATGCCTTGATCAATTCGACAAGATATTTTTGTATGATCATCAAATATTAAATCAAGTGTATATAAATTTGCAGTAGCATAAGTATTAATATCTTCAGGCATTATTAATTCTCTAGATGGTTTAATAACTTTATTATTAAAATTATGATCTGGTCTATTCTTGCTACCCCAATCATAATTATCAATATTACGCACTGCTGTAGTTATATTACTTGCAGTATTATTCTTTACTTTTAGATACGTTGTTTTTGATGGCATAAAAACTCTCCTTAGAAACTATGAAACAATCACTTAAATCTGTATCATCCTGAACAGACTGTTGTAAATATTTCTTTATTACAATTTCCTTCAAATATTACTGGCGCTATAATTTGATTATTACGAAGCCCCGCTATCATACTGATCCTGGATTTATGTTGATACACTTTGTTTCCATAACATCTAGTACCTTTTATACTCCATCCATATTCTCTACAAGCATTATCTTCTATTCCTGACTCATCAATGAATACTAGAGTTTCTTTAGAAATTTGCTGTATCTTTTCTATAAATTCATTCCTTAAACCAATATCCCTTTTGGGATGAAGATGACTTTTTTTTATAAGTGTAGCCTAGTAGTTTTCTATAGTAATTTATTCTAGTTCTTTGTAATCTATTACCTAGTATAATACTTAATTCTTTAGCTGTTTTATCATGATTATTGATAATTAATTCTTCAAATTCTTTGAGATTTATTTTTGCATTATAACCCTTTGCTAGACCATAAGGTTTTGCTTTTATATCTCCTGTTTCCCATTTAAGAGCTTTCCATCTATATATAGTGTTACGACCTATATTGAATATTTTACATGCTTTAACAATTGAGAGCCCATCATCTAGAGCTTTGAATAGTTTCATTCTTAAATCGTAACTGTAACTGCTTGCCATAATTTATTTATTATTATTTATAACATATATATTAGCATAGTATGTACCTATTTACTATGGTCTAGCTTATACTCTATAACTTCCTTACTTATACCTATAGCTAGTGGTTTTGCGGGGATAGAGAAGCATAGAGGATATTTTGATTGCAGTAATTTTAAGATTTGTTTCGATTCTTCTTTCCATCTCGCAAGTTTAGCTTTTAGAGCTTCTTTTTGTGCTTCAAAGCTCATGTATAACATATAGATAAAGAAAGTGGAGAAGCTATTAGTATTACTTATGATTTTAGCAAAAAAACAGGAGTAGCTTATAGTAAAATATTTGTACCTGAGGAGTTTAAAGATATATCATGGTTAAAAGATAGAGAGCAGTTATGGAATGCAGCTGAAGCAAGAGAGAAAAGAGTGGATTCAAGACCTGGAGCTGAGATAGAATTTGCATTGCCTAAAGAAGTAACTAAGGAAGATAATATAAGATATAGTTGAGGCATATGTCCAAAAATGGATAGTATCACGAGGTATAGTATGTGATGTGAATATTTACTATGATAATCCTAATAATCCACATGTGCATATACAGTATTTTACAAGAAGATTAGAGCGTTTAGAGAATGGGGAAGTAGTAATTAGAAAGGTAAAAGATAGAGAGTTAGAAAGTCCAAGAGTCTTATATTTTCTAAGAGAAGAATGTGAGATAGCAATTAATAAGCTGTATGAGGAAGCAGGTTTACCTTTTAGGGTAACTGCTAAGTCATACAAGGTACTTGGGATAGAACAAGAGCCGACTAAGCATCGGGGCGTGACGTATCATATGCAGGGTACAGAGTTAGAGGCAAAGAATCGAGAAATAATAGTTGAGAATGTACGGAAGATAAAAGAGAATCCTGAGATAGTATTAGGTAAGATTTCATATACGAAGCCGGTATTTACTAAAGAAGATATAGCAATAGCATTATCAGACGCTTTAATGGTGCATTTAGTATCAAAAGGCAGCAATATTAGTCAGGAACAAGAAGCTATTAGAGGGTTTGGCAAGGGGTTAGTGCAGGAGCAAGGTAGTAGTGAAGATGCACCAAAAAGCGTAAGTAATAATCCAGCAGAAAATAAAAGTAATAACCCAGCTATCGAGCATCTGAACAAGGAATATGGAGAGGAGTTTTTAAGACTTTACAACCAGCTTTTGGTATCTGACAAGATTGAGCTGATGGACCAAAAAGACTTGATGGGCAGAACGCTGTATTCACTTAAATCAAGAGTGAATTTAGAGCGTCGCTATGTGTCTGCTGTAGAAGAGTTAAATTCAAAAGAAGAACATAAGCTTAATATTAACAATGAGAGTTTAGAAAGAAATAGTTTCAAAGAACAAATAGCTGAATTAGTAAACACAGCAGGAGTACGCCTGCAAAATAAATTTAACGATAATATAGGAGGTAGTTTAGGCTTAAAGCTTAATATATTTGGCAGTAAGAACCATGTTTAGTGCAGAGCAGATTGACGCAATCTTATCAGTATGTAATAGCTCAGATATCAGCGTACCCGAAGGTAATCCTGGGGCTGGTAAGACTTTCGTAATGAGAGAGATAGTGCGGCAGTACAAAAGTGCAGGATTTAAGGTAGTAGGTACTGGACCAAGTAGCGTATCTGCTAAGGTACTTAGCAGGAATGCTGGAATAAAAGCTGATAATACGAGTTTATTACGCAAGAAGATTACAGAGTCTAAAGGAAAAAACTTTAAGATAGATTTAAGCAGTAAGTATTATGAAGAGGAGGAATATTTAAAATCTATTGGTTGTGACTCGGTATTTAACTTTATGCGTCAAGATGTGCTTGATAGCAAGACTGTACTGATTGTGGATGAGGCAAGTATGATAGAGCTTGCTAATATGGATTATTTAGCTCACGAGGTACTACGAGCTAAGGCTAAATTAGTGCTAGTTGGTGATAACAACCAGTTTACCGCTGTTGGTATGACTGGAGCATTTAACAAAGCCCGTAAGATTGCAGGTGGAGTGAAACTATCAGAAGTCAGAAGACAGGAAAGAGTAGAGTACAGGAAAGCTACTGAAGCTATGGGACGCTTCCAGATGCATGAAGCAATTGAGATATACAGAGAATTAGATGTTTTTAATATTAAGGATAATGAAGAAGAGACTAAAACTAGCTTAGTATCGTCATTTACCAAAGAATATACTGAGCAGATGGAGAGTCTTAAGCGAGATGATTTAATAGCTATACGCAGTATTGCAATTGGTGCATATACGAATGAGAAAGTATCTGAATTTAACATCAGAGTCAGGGATGAGCTAAAGCACAGCGGGGCGTTAAAAGGAAAAGAGGTATTAATTAGTAGCGGCGGGCGTATGCTGCCGCTGATGAAAGGCGACCAGGTTGTATTTGAAGAGAATAGTCTAAGATACGGTATAAGCAACGGGGAGATTGGAACAATATTGTCTGTAAATTCTTTTGGAGGCAGTGCTAATAGTAAAGGAGATGGAGTTTTACGGGTACTAGTACATAAAGCTGATGGTTCAAAGGATATAATCGAGATTAATACATTTTTAGATTCTTTTAACAATAAGAGAAGAGTGAAGTTAAATCATGGATATGCTCTAACTGGCTATAAATTGCAAGGTGAGACAGTAGACCGCATGCATGTATATTTTGACCGTTCTATTGGTTATGAAGCGTTTTTAGTTTTAATGTCACGTCATCGGGAGGAGGTGAAGCTTCATGCATCCGCAAAAGAGTTAGAGGGGCTCGTATATCAGCGTCTTGATAGTGATATAGAAAACATCAGAAGGCAGTTTAAGATTAATAGTTTTGAGGCATCATCTAAAATAGACTCGCCACAAGAAGTACCTAATTGGCTTAACGCTTGCAGTCAGCAGAAGAGCTAATAATAGCTTTGCCATAGACTATAGAAGTAATGGCACATTAGACGGGAACCAGTTAATCATCAGGGAGTATTTAGAGGCAAGGTCACGAGTATTCGAATGCCACAGAAAGATGAGAGAGTGGAAGAGAGATATTGAGTCTTCCGGTAATATCACAAGATTATATGGGCGTATTTTAGCACAAGTGACGCATTTAAAGAGCATCAAGTTAGATGATACAAGTCCTGCCCTTAGTTTTGAATTAGATTTAAACATCAAAGATTTAAAGATAGATCCCTATAGTATTGCACTTGCTGAGGGTGAGGATAGCTTTAAATACATTATTGAAAATATTTTAAAAAGCGAAAGAGGTGAGAGAGCTGAAAATAACTACTTAAAAGAACGAAAAAACAAAGAAACAAAAGGCATCACCTATAGTGAAGACAAGCTTAAAATTAACTTTAAAGAGCTTGATAGCAAACATCAAAGCCAAATCATAGCAATTTGCTTAAGACAGAGTGATTTAGAGAATGTTAAGGAGATTTTTGAGGAATTAAAGTTAGAGAAAGGTATTTTAAGGGATTACGCTGGGGTTATTTGCGATAGCTACGCTAGCGTAATTGATGCTGAGAATGCTAATGAATTTAAGCGATTGATTATTGCAAAGAGAGATGAGAGCAAATTATTAGCCGAGAACAAAGTAGAAGTTAGAGCTTTAGTACGAGAGAAGAATTTTAGCAAGTCAGAGGAAAGACAAACCAAGTTAGAAGAGCAGATTGCTAAGGTACGCGAGCAAGGAGCAAAGTACGAAGAGAAGTTAGAGCAAATAGCTAGTAGAATATCAACTAGATTGCAGCTAATCCAAGAAAATAGCACATTCACCAGCAATGCCGTATTAATGGGCGAGCGGAGACCATTCAGCTTAATCTTAACTATGAGACGATACGCAAACATGCTGGTTTTGACACCTACAAGTACTATTTACAGGATATTACACAAAAAAGCACAATAAGTAATTGCAAGGCATATCAAGATTTAATGATGTTAGTTCGAGATGCTAGCGGTGAGATTTTGTCAGAAAGAGATAGTGCGAGAAGTACGCAGGCAGTAGAGCAAAAACCTACCTCTAATACTACGAAAGTTGCAAGCAAATTAATCAGAAGATTACAAAAGGACCTATCATCTATAGACAGTTATATATTCGATAATAAGGAATTATTAGAACTAAAGAGATGTGATTTGCTTGAGAGTCAAAAGCATTTAAGTGATTTAAAGCAAGAAAAGGACGTTAAAGAGAATTTCGTTCAAACATTATTTCCTCATTATCTTGGGCGTATTTACGAGCAGCAGGGTAGCGATATTATAAATAGGTGGGAAGCGGTTAAAGCCTTTAACTCTGATGTAGATATGAAAGAACTAATATCGAAAGTTAAATCTAATCCATCAATGCTTGGTAAGTTGCCCGGCATTGGAATAGGTACGATATTTGGAGTAAGTAGCAGCAGACGTAAATCTATAGAGCAGGTAAGCAAATTAGGTACGCAACTTCTAAAGTATGAGGAGAATATGGCAAGGCTTAATGAAATTCAGGATGGTGATTTAATTAAAAGAGCAGGAGCTAAAAATTAAAGTACTTGAAGAAGAGCTAAAAGTTCTCGAGCACTTAAAACCAAGCAAGGAAGAAGAGAAGTTTTTAAATAGTTTAAAATCAATGCAGGTAGGTAGCGGCTTAAATATCAGCAGCTTTAAGTCTTTAATTGAGAGTGATGAGGTCCAAGATTTAGTTTGTGAGTACTAATAATAGTCAGAACGAGAAATACACAAGACTTAATGATTCTAATGAGGAATATGATGATGAGTATCAAGCATATTCCAAAGAGCATAAGCATCACCACGCTGAGTCTCATGAGAAAGTCGTTAGAGCTCATAACACTGATCACTCTGTTAATCCTGATGCTAGTTCTAGTACTACTCTTGCTAGTGCTACTAATACTCGGGATAGTAGAAGACGCACTAAAGTACCATCTTTAAGATTTAAAGATGTGGAGCAAGCTTTAACGAGCAGCGACATAGAGCGTATATTTAGACAGTACACAAGCAGCGTTAGAGGAAGCATTAAACCTATTAAGAGAAGCGGCAGCGAGATTAGTATTGGTAGTCTTAGCATGAATTTAAGCAAAGGTACATGGATAAGTCATAGTAGCGGAGCAGGCGGCAATATCTTTAGTTTTGTACAAGAAGGAGCTTTAGTTAGCAAGCGTCAATCACTTGAGATAGTTGCCGAGCTTGCTGGAATTCGTGCGGAATCAAGTAGTTATGATTACCGTGCTCATATTACAGCCAGCAGAGCCAATAAAGAGTACGGGCTAGAGCAAGCAAAGCTTCAATTAGCAAATGAGTGGGTAGTAGCGTCCGACAAAATTACAAATGCTGAAATCTTTGATCCAAACAAGCATCTAAAAGGTATGATGCAGCATAATACATTGGAGGCAGTGTATAGCTATAAAGATGCAGACGACAAAATCCTAGGCTATGTAGTGAGATTTGTTGGCAAAAAAGATGGCAAGAAAAACACGATGCCTGTCACCTATTGCTACAACGCTGAAAGCCGAGAATATAGTTTGGCGTCTTAAAGGATTTACCGACAAAGGAGATAAGCCTATCTTTGGCATAGAGAAAGCTATTTGCAGCAGCAGACCTATACTGATAGTGGAAGGAGAAAAAGCAGCTGTGGCTGCAGCTAAAATATTGCCTGAATATGACGTAGTATCATGGATGGGCGGAAGTAATGCTGCTGATAAAGTGAACTGGGGGCAACTAAAAGGACGGGATGTAACAATATGGCCTGATAATGATCAGCCAGGCTTTAAAGCTGCAGACATTATTAAAGACAAGTTAAACAAAGCAAATGATCATATAGGTTTTGTGAGTGTTGTTGATCCACCCAGACTAAAATTTAATGGTAGCTTTCACAAGGATTTACTACCTGAAAAATGGGATTTGGCGGATAGATTGCCTAAAGGTATGACAATTGCAAATGTCAAAGAGGCAATAGAAAATGTGAGATCTGCTCATTTAGATATGCAGCAGATACAGAGCGTGATTCAGAATACTAACTTTAAATTAACTAATATGCTTGCTGAAGAACCAAGTGAAGCAACAGATAAAGCAAGAAGTGTAGATCAAGAAGTACAATAGAAGCTATTTGAGCGTAATATTTGGCAGGAGGTATTTAAAGGTAAGATCCTAGATGAAGAGAAAATTGCAAGCATCAGTGCTAATGAGCATAAAGCTTCTACTTTCTTTAGTTCAGAAGAATCAAGTAATTACGTTAAATATCTAGAGGCAACAGGGAAGGGCGGCGTAGCGCATGACTATTTAAAATACAACTCTTTGATGTATCAAGATATGTTAACTAGTCTTGCTATTCGTGATGAGTGTTTAAGTGATCAGATCCAGGTTTTAAGTAGCAGTAATAGTAATAATGCTTCTGGTATTGAAACTATAGAGACCAAAACAAAGTTAATAGATGATGCTCAAAATCTATATGAGAAAAAGGCGTTAGCATATGGTGGTATCGCTGGTACTAATGCGATATATAGAGATTACTTGGAGCTGATGGTTAAAAACTTTGGAGAATCACAAGGAAAAGTAACGTTATACAAAAATATTGTTCGTGACGTATCTATTCTGAATTCAGCTCAGCTTGGTATGAATATCAATGATTTACCGGATAGTCATCATAACGAGATAGCATGAAACGTGTATAGTGCTATCTCAGAGTATAGTAGTAAATATGCACTAGACAATACTGATAAAAACAAGATCGCAAATGCAGTATATGAAGAACATTGCAACCTAAAAGCTTGGGCACAGAAATCATATGAGCAAGTTGCTACTAGCTATAAGGTTTATGCTGATTATCAGAGACGCTTAGAACAGACAAGATTAGTGGATATTGAAAGAGAAGCAGAACGCAAGACCTTAATATCGCATACGGAGCAAATTAAGCATGAGATATTGACCTCCAAGACAGTATCCGAGGTATTTGTAGCTTTAGAAAAAGATCAGCAATTTTTTGTAGCACTAAATGGCAATATCAAATATACAACATTTAACTATAAATTTGAAAAACTATCGCAACAAGCTCTTGAATACAAGGCACAAGAACTTTTACCTAAATTAAAAGAGGTAGCAGCAGCAGTAGAGCATAATTACGTCTTCAGTACGCAAGACATACTAGCTCAGCTCAAGGATAGTAAGAATCTAGAAGATACATACAAGCACTTTGATAGTAATTTAGAGCGTCATCAATTAGAGAATCAGCATCAGGTGATTCAGCAAGATAAAGCGAATGCTAAAACAGCTGATGAAGTGTTAACTGCAATTAGCCGTGAGCATGAGTTCTTTAAGTCTCTTGATGGTAAGCTTAAATATGCAGAGAAGTATGACAGTAGTGTATTATCGGCGATCTCAAATGCCTAAGACTATAGAGCAAGATAAGTTAATTACTAATATGCATAATATGGTAGTATATGCCCAAAAACATGGTATATTAAATGATCAAGATATACTAATCAATTTAACTCTTCTGATAGTCATAATGTGCTTAATAATTTAAGTAAAACATGTGAGAAGCATTATATGGAGCATCATAATGAGAATATTAAGCAGCTATTAGATGATGAGCATGTGATGGTAGGAGCTAAGAAATATTCATGCCCGCTTAAATATATGAAGCATGAGATGCAAAATAATATACCAGGCTTTGTAGATGAGAAGCAAATAGCTACAACCTTTGCAAAGGTAAAAGCAGAAGTTAAAGAGCTACGCCTAGAAAGGGAGTTAGAACATACAATGACTATGAGATTATAAGGATTTGCAAGAATGACTAATGAAGAGCGTAATAATCAACAACAGAAAATAGACTTAAGTACAAATAGCGATGCTTCTGAGCGTCCAAGGCATGATGAGTTATTTAAAAAAGTCATGAGTGAGCCTGTAGCTGCTCGTGAGTTTCTAGAACATTATTTGCCTACGTCATTTAAGAACAAGATTAACCTAAATAGTGTTAAAATAGAAAAAGAAAGCTTTGTGACTGAGGATTTAAGAAAAAGACTCAGCGATGTTGAGGGTGTCAGAAAGTTTGTGTAAGTTATAAAAATAGTTAAGAATAAAATTAATTAAAACAACTTACATGAGGCTAATATGAAAAATAAGAGCAAAGTATCAAATCCAACTATAGAAAAAGTAGTATCAGAAATACTATCACAAAGTGATCCATCTGAGATATTTGGCAAAGAAGGGATATTTCAGGAAATTAAAAAGCAGATAGTAAATAAGATTTTAGAGAAAGAAATGGAATCTCATATAGGTTATGAGAAACATTCTAAAAATGAGAAAGACTCAGATAACAGACATAATGGCAATTATGAAAAGACTCTAATAGATCCAGAAGGTCGTAAATTGAAAGTAGAAGTGCCAAGGGATCGGGACGGAGAATTTGAACCTCAACTAATTCCAAAAGGAGTGCGTAAATTTGAAGGATTTGATGATAAAGTAATATCCTTATATGCTCGGGGAATGACCATTAGGGAAATACAATGGCACTTAGAAGAACTATATGCCACCAAGGTATCATCTGAGTTAATATCAAAGGTAACTGATGGTATTTTAGAGGAAGTAACTGCCTGGCAGAATAGAGCACTTGATAATGTATATCCTATAATGTACTTAGATTGTATTCATGTTAAGGCAAGAGATAATCATGTAATAATAAATAAAGCAGTTTATATAGCTATTGGAGTGAATATGGAGGGCAAGAAAGAGCTATTAGGAATTTGGATAGGCAAGATGAAGGGTCTAAATTTTGGATGCAGGTAGTAACAGAACTTAAGAATCGAGGAGTTGAACAAATATATGTTGCATGTGTTGATGGTCTTAAGGGTTTTCCAGAGGCGATAAATAACATTTTTCCAAAAACCATAGTGCAGTTGTGTATTGTTCATATGGTAAGAAATTCTGTAAAATACGTATCATACAAAGATTTAAAAGCGGTAACAGCTGATTTAAAAGCAGTTTATTCTGCAATAAATGAAGCAGAGGGATTAAGAGAATTACAAAATTTTGCCAAAAAATGGGATGAAAAATATCCAGTTATTTTTGACATATGGCAACGAAATTGGTCTGGCATAGCTCCATTTTTTAGCTTTCCGGAAGACATTAGAAAAGCGATTTACACTACTAATGCTATTGAATCCACTAACCGTCAAATTCATAAAATTATTAAAAATAAAGGAGTGTTTCCAGATGACAAATCGATTCAGAAAATAATCTTTTTGGCGTTGACAAATGCCTCTAAAAAATGGACAATGCCTATTAAGAATTGGGCGATGGCTTTAAATCAATTTGCAATCCTTTGTGATACTACTTTACAAAATTGGGCAAATGGAGAGAAATCATACTTACACAAAGAATCTGACAGACCCTGCTTTCGCGGAAATGACATCGGCATTCTAATAACAATGCCCACTCGCAATACTTGCATTTATACCGAGAAAGAATTACCACAGCCGCATTTTGCTTTAGCTTGCGGATTACTAACGTTGAAATATGAACTGCCTAGCTCTTCTATAAAATCAAGAGTGCAATCCAGCATAAATTTTTGAGAGATAGGATCAATAATAATTGTAGCATTATGTTTAGTAATGACATAATCATCTTGTTCTATATTATCTTTTGAGACTAATTCATAATTATATATAAGACCTGAGCAGCCGCCGCTATCAACCGAAACTCTCAGTACTAAATTCTTATCTTTTTCTAGCTCTATTAACTTGTGAACTCGCTGAAAAGCTCTATCCGTAATTGTTATCATCACCAAAATTACCTTGTAAAAGTCTCATAAATTATATAGTATAATGAATATTTTTCAAGTATACTCGTATACTCGATGAACTTCAAAAATTGGCGTCGTCGTTCTACAAGAGCTTCGGTTCTCACGTATTAAGTATACGCTGCGATCCTCGCCTTGTGAACTCCTTGCTCTTTTTAAAGTTGATCTTCATATGCCGATTATTTATTTACAAAAAGTAATAAAGGATAACGATGCTAGCTTCATACGCTTCTGATCCTCTTAAAAGTAGGGGAAGATTATATAAGGAAATCCCAACATCTTATAGAAACGAGTTTGAACGTGATCGTGATCGCATTATACATACTAATGCATTTAGGCGTTTGCAATATAAAACTCAAGTTTTCATTAATCACGAGGGAGATCATTACAGAAATAGGCTAACTCATTCTCTAGAGGTTTCGACTGTTGCACGTTCAGTTGCTAATACTTTAAATTTATCAAGTGATTTAGCTGAGACAATAGCACTTGCTCACGATCTTGGGCATACGCCTTTCGGTCATGCGGGAGAGAGAGCTTTAAATGAATGTATGAGAGAGTATAATGGCTTTTCCCATAATGCTCAATCTTTAAAGATATTAACACTACTTGAAAAAAGATATGCGGCTTATAATGGAGTGAATTTAACATGGGAAGTATTAGAAGGAATAGTAAAACATAATGGTCCTATAACCAATGAAATAAATGAATATATAGCAGAGTATAATAAGCAAAATGATTTAGAACTTGATACGTATGCATCAGCAGAGGCTCAAATAGCAGCACTTGCCGATGATATTAGCTATATTTCGCATGATTTAGAAGATAGTATCGGTGCTAAAATTATCGATTTTAATAGTCTTACTGAACTTAAATATATTGATCAGCATGTTTTTGAACTC
This sequence comes from Rickettsia asiatica, assembly GCF_007989425.1. Classification (NCBI taxonomy): domain Bacteria; kingdom Pseudomonadati; phylum Pseudomonadota; class Alphaproteobacteria; order Rickettsiales; family Rickettsiaceae; genus Rickettsia; species Rickettsia asiatica. Next base: position 158,141 of record NZ_AP019563.1, on the reverse strand, counting down.
AAGTCAAAATTTAAAAATATTAGCTCCTCATGTCTGATTTATGAGGTAGTACGTAAGCTAATACATGAGTTAATTACCGATTTATTATGGCAAACAAAAGAAAATTTAAATAAAGAAAAAATTACTAATATAGACGAGATACGTAACTTGAATTATCAGATAGTGGATTTTACGGAAAAAACTAATGAACGTATTAAGGAAACTAAGAAGTTTTTACATGAGCGAGTTTATAAAAGTAATAAAATTACGGCCATCCGCCTTAAATGTACTAAAATCGTACAAGGTCTGTTTAAGGTTTATATGGATGATATTAATTTATTACCGGTTAATTGGAAAATGCTAATAGACTCTAATGAAACATATAGTAAAGCTAGAGTTATTGCCGATTATATAGCAGGTATGACTGATCGTTTTGCCATTCAGGAATATAATCAACTTTGTTCTCTGAATTTTAATAATATCTAAAAACTTAATTATGAATATATTTAATCAATTGAAACAAGATATAATTGCAGTAAGTCAGCAATTATATAATAATCAAGAAATAGCAAATACTGCTACTATTGAAACACCGAAAGATAGTTTTAACGGTGATTTATCAAGTAATATTGCAATGATTATTGCTGCTAAAGAAAGTATTTCTCCTCGGGAAGTGGCTTTAAAGTTTAAAGAAGTACTTATAACATTACCTTATATTGCAAGTATAGAAATAGCAGGACCGGGCTTTATTAATTTCACTATAAAAGCTGATAGTTGGCAGGCATCGATAAAAGATATTTTACAGCACGAAGAAAAATTTTTTGAAATTGATATAGATAAAAGCAGAAATATTAACATCGAGTATGTTTCGGCAAATCCCACCGGTCCAATGCATATAGGACATGCTAGGGGTGCAGTATATGGTGATGTGCTAGCAAGAATTTTGCAAAAGGTAGGTTACACTGTTACAAAAGAATATTATGTTAATGATGCAGGCTCACAAATAAATGATTTAGTTAGTACAGTATTATTACGTTATAGAGAGTCTTTAGGCGAAAAAATTACTATCCCTACCGGTTTATATCCTGGAGAATATTTAATCCCGCTCGGGCAAATTTTAGCGAAAGAATACGGTAATAAATTATTAACGATGGATGAAGCGGAAAGGTTCAAAATAGTCAAAAATTTTGCCGTAGAAAAAATGCTTGATTTAAATAGAAAAGATTTAGAGGACCTCGGTATTAAACATAATATATTTTTTTCTGAACAGTCATTGCATGATAAAGGCGAGATAGAAGAAACAGTTAAATTACTTACCGGTATGGGGTTAATTTATGAAGGAACGCTCCCTGCTCCTAAAGGTAAAGTTCACGATGAATGGGATAACAGAGTTCAAAAATTATTTAAATCTACTAAGTACGGTGATAGTCAAGATCGTCCTATAGAAAAAGCTGACGGAAGTTGGTCTTATTTTGCTTCCGATCTTGCATATGCTAAGGATAAAATAGATAGAGGAGCGAGTCACTTAATCTACGTACTTGGTGCGGATCATAGCGGATATGTTAAAAGAATTGAGGCAATAGTTAAGGCTCTAGGCAAAGAGCAGCAGGTTAAAGTAGACGTTAAAATCTGTCAATTGGTCAATTTCGTTGAAAACGGTGTGCCGGTTAAAATGTCAAAACGTCTTGGGAGCTTTGCTAGTGTGCAAGATGTAAATCATGAGGTGGGGAAAGATATCATAAGATTTATGATGTTGACTAGACAAAATGATAAGCCGCTTGATTTTGATTTAGTAAAAGTAAAAGAACAATCAAGAGAAAATCCTATCTTTTACGTACAATATGCCCATGTAAGAACAATATCGATTTTATCGAAAGCTATGGCACTAATGCCGAAATATTATAATGACTTTGAAGAAGGTAAGTATGATTTATCTTTATTATCATCAGAAGAAGAGATTGAAATCATAAAACTTTTAGCTGCGTGGACAAAAACATTAGAAGCATCTGCAAAATATTTTGAACCGCATCGCATCGCATTTTATTTAATAAACTTAGCTTCAAAATTTCATTCTATATGGAATTTCGGTAAAGAAAATAGAGACTATAGATTTGTAATTGAAAACAATAAAGAATTAACTCTAGCACGCCTTGCTCTTGCTAAAGCTATACAAAAAGTTATAGCTAGCGGCCTTGAAGTGATAGGTGTAGAACCGATGAACAAAATGTAATTGTATACTCGATGAATTTCAAAAATTGGCTATGTTGTTCTACAAGAGCTGCGGTTCTCACGTATTAAGTATACGTTGTGGTCCTCGCCTTGTGAACTTCTTGCTCTTTTTGAAATTGATCTTTGTCTACTAATTTTTCATTTACTAAATATGATCAATAATATTTTTATTAAAATATTTCTAGTGTGCTTAATATGTATATCCGCTATTTATTTTGGTTATCAATATTATCAGAATAGCAAACCGGTAATTACTATTTATCCTGATGAGCTGCCTACAAAAATAAAACCGTCTATAATAGAAAATAACCAAATAGCAGCAGTACATAGTACGATATATGAAAATCTTATTGCTAAAGATACAAATATTAAAACCGTAAAATTGCTTCCTGACCCTGAGAAACCTATGAGTATAGATTCTCGTAACCAAAGTCAAAGCGATGAATCTTTTGATGAAATATCTAACCTTATTGCATTAATAGAGCCAAATAATAACTCCAAAAATGAAACGGATTTAAATATAATAAAGCTTGAAAAAGGAAGTAAAGATAAGTCTAATAATCCTAAAAATTGTAAAAATAATGAAAGTTATAAAGTACAACTAGGTTCGGTAAAATCTGAAGCAGAAGCAATGAAAGAAGGGGAAAGAATAAAAAAGAAATTCCCGAAAATTCTTAAAAATGTTGTTATCACAACCAAAAAAGTTAAATATGACGACGGCAAATTTTTCTATTTAATCTTAGCCGGTGATTATAGTAGTCTTAGTCAAGCTAAAGCGGTTTGTAAGAAATTAGCTTATAACAAGCAGAGTTGTGTGTTGAAGTGATATTTGTATACTCTATGTCATTCCCGCGGAAGCGGGAAGCCAGTAAAATATATAAAACACGTTTTTATATATTTATTTTATTAATAGTATATAATTTTGTACCTATATTAAGGTTATTTTTTCTGGATCCCTGCGAAAGCAGGGATGACATCGAATGCGTTTTCTGAACCACGCAACAATGCCTCGCAGGAATGACATAGGAGTCATGTAACAAAAACAAATACACAATCACTTATGAAAGAAGCTAAAATAGAAAATATTGACTTTGCTAATGCATTATCGGAGCGTTATCTTGCTTATGCGTTGTCGACAATTATGTCACGTTCGCTTCCTGACGTACGTGACGGACTCAAGCCTGTACATCGTAGATTATTATACGCAATGCTACAGCTAAGGCTTGAGCCGAATTCCGGTTATAAGAAGTGTGCAAGGGTGGTCGGTGATGTAATAGGTAAATATCACCCGCACGGTGATGTGGCAGTGTATGATACCTTGGTACGCCTTGCTCAGCATTTTTCGTTGCGTTATCCTTTAATTGATGGACAGGGTAATTTCGGCTCTATCGACGGTGATAATGCGGCGGCTATGCGTTATACCGAATCACGTATGACGGAAATATGTACGTTATTAATGGAGGACATCGATAAAGATACGGTAGATTTTCGCCCTACTTATGATGATTCCGATTTAGAACCGGTAATAATGCCGGCAAGTTTTCCGAATTTACTAGCTAATGGTTCTGAAGGGATAGCAGTCGGTATGGCAACCAATATACCGCCGCATAATTTACATGAGCTTTGTGATGCTCTAATACATTTAATCAACCACCCGAAAGCTGAAATTAATGATATAATGAACTTTATCAAAGGTCCTGATTTCCCGACCGGCGGCATAATTATTGATAAAGCTGAAGTTATTAATGCTGCATATACTACTGGACGCAGTAGTCTTAGAGTGAGAAGCAGATGGGAAAAAGAGGAGCTAAGTTACGGTACATATCAGATAGTCGTAACCGAGATACCTTATCAGGTTCAGAAATCAAAACTTATAGAACAAATAGCAATATTACTAAAGGATAAAAAAATCCCGCTTGTTAGCAATATTAGAGATGAATCAACTGATATTATTAGATTAATTATCGAACCTAGAGATCGTAGTTGTGATCCGCAAATAGTTATGGAATCTCTATTTAAGCTAACGAATTTAGAAAGCCGCATTCAGCTAAATATGAATGTAATCGGCAGTAATAACGTGCCGAGAGTAATGAATATTTTAGAGATTTTACAAGAGTTTCTAGATCATAGACAAAATATTGTTACTCGCAGATCAACATATCTTTTGAATAAAATCAAGCATCGTTTAGAAATTCTAGAAGGGCTTAGGATAGCTTATCTAAATCTTGATGAAATCATTAAAATTATTCGTGAAGAGGATGAGCCAAAAGCGATAATGATGGAGCGGTTTAAACTAACCGAAATACAAGTAGAAGCAATATTAAATACTCGTCTTCGCTCGTTACGCAAACTTGAAGAGCAGGAAATTATTAATGAGCATAGTAATTTGCAGAAGCAACAAGCTATATTAGAAGAGATTTTAAATAATCCTAAAGAACTATGGAAAATAGTTAAAAAAGAAATCAAAGCAGTACAAACGAAATTCGGATTAAATACAGTAATAGGAGCTAGACGTACAAGCTTTGAAGAAGTAACGCTTACGAATCAAGTAGTTGATATAACGGCTTTCATTACTAAAGAACCGATTACTATTATCTGCTCAAAAATGGGGTGGGTACGTTCGTTAAAAGGTCATAACACCGATTTATCGACTATTAAATATAAAGAAGGTGATGCAGAAAAATTTATTTTAGAAGCTTACACGACTGATAAAATATTAATAGTTAGTTCAGAAGGGAGGTTTTTTACATTACTTGCTGATAATATTTCCAAAGGTAAAGGAACGGGAGAATCTATAAAGCTACTTGTGGATATAGGGAATAATGATATTACTAATATTTTAGTCTATAAGCCTGATCAGCTTTTATTACTTGCAAGTAGCATAGGTAAGGGTTTTTTAGTTAATTCAAACGAAGTAATAGCTCAAACAAAAACAGGAAAGCAAATTATGAATGTACCGGATGGTCATGCATGTATAGCTTGTTTACCTGTAAACGGGGATAGTATTGCTTGTATCGGTGAAAGCCGTAAATTACTGGTATTTAATGTAGATGAAATACCTGAAATGAAAAAAGGGCAAGGTGTAACGCTGCAAAAATTTAAGAATGCAAAACTTTTAGATATTAAAATATTTAATAAAGAAGATGGCTTAGGCTGGAATAACAATGGAAAAGTAAAGCTCGAGAAAAATATTATTGCATTTTTAGGAAAAAGAGGTAGTACCGGTAAATTACCTCCTATGGGTTTCCCAAAAAATAATAGATTTTCATCATAATTATAATAAAGATTGAATATATACAAAAAAAACAGCATATTTTATATGGTTTGATACAAGCGAATTATTTACAAATTCGCTTGTACCGTTCTATTATTAAAAGTTTTTATAGGCTTTTAAATTCATCTTGCCTATTTAAAATTAATAGATGTTACTATCTCTTACTCCTATAACATCAACTTGATCATCCTGATGACCTTCCTCTAACTGATAATATGTAAAATCTTCATTATTATTACTGAAAAGGTTATAAACACCAGTTAAGAGCTATTACTATCTTTGAAAAATTGAATTATAGTAGAACAATCCTCTTTAATTATATCTATTAAAGGTTCTCCGATAGCAGTAGCAGCCGCCATAGGTGCTGGTACCTTTTTATTGCATCAAATTTGCTTATAACGTGGTTGTTAGTAATTTTGTTAACTCTTACAATAATACTTATATCCGATTTTTTAGTTTATAGTTCTGAACAGTTTTTAGAAAGTCCTCGATGTTATCCCTGTGAGGCTTTGTTGCGTGGAATGATTTTTCAGTTGTCATGCTGCGACTTGAGTGCGGTATCCAGCTTAAAATACTAATTTCTCTAGATACCGTGATCAAGCCACGGTATGACATGGAAAATTTGATGATGTATTATCTATAGATCATTAAAATTTAAGTTTTGTACCTATAAGACCAACAGTACCTCGTGTTGTTTTACTAGGTGCTTCAGGGTAATATACAGGTTTACCTTTAGCTTGGAAATGAGAAATTTCAGCATATGGTAATAAACCAGGCATGATCTTATATTCAGTAGCAAGGCTTACAGCATCAACGGTGTTTTTATATCTTGAAGTTTTGAGATATTCAAGACTTGTTTTTATAGGTCCTTGTCCATAAGCAACTGCTCCATTGTAATAATAGGTATCACGACCGACTTTATAATATTCTTTAGCGGTTAAGCTTTTACCTAAATTACCGTAAGAAGCCCCACAAGAGAAATTACCATAAGTAAATACGGCTCCAAGATTATATGCTTTTAAATTAGAAAGCTTATAAGTATTCAATACTTCTACTACTTTAGTTCCGTCCATTTTAGCATGAATAAGACGACGAGCAGGTTTACCGTACTCTCCGGTAACGGATAATTTTAAGTCTGCATCTTCGCTAATTTCATGTTCATAAGTTAAGCCAGCAGAAAAAGCATCTCTAACATTCTGATTAATAGTCATAGTTTCATTATTCTCTAATTTAACCGTCTTTATTCCGGTTCTAGAAACACTAACCCCGTTTCTTCCTGACCTTTCAAGCGTTAAATTATTTATATCTTTGTTACCGCCCGTATTAGCAGTATCGGGAGTATAAGAGATACCGGCTTGGAAGCCTTTCATTTTAGGCGTAAAAAAGTTTAATCTTCTAGCTCTCTCAGCTTTATCATTGATTTGATCAAAATAATTCGAGTATGATTCAAGATAAAAACTAGCACTAGTATCAAAATCCGGTTTTAAGCCTTTATACCTCATATACTGACCGTCAAGTAGAGCATATCTACACCATCCTCCGGTACCTGCAGTTACTTGACTACCGGTAATACGCAATTTAGCACTTGCATCAGCAGGAGAGCCGAGTTCTACTTTACCGTAACTAGTTTTAATAAAGATATGTGATCCATTATAACTTGTAGAGGTTTTTGCTCTTGTAGTAGGCTGAAGCACTATTTTAGCACCTGCTATTACATCATTGATAGTTTTAGTAATAGTTGCTGCAAACGCTGCTTCCGTGTAAAACCCTAGCTTTTTCCTGTTATCAGTTACATTTTTATCAAATAAAATTAAATGATCCTGTTTAATATAACCGTTTTCAAATAAATAGAACCCTTCTAATTTTATTTCAGTATCAGAATTAGAAATAACAGGTGTTGGATTTTCTTCGGCAAGACCAGCCGATGCAAGGCAAATAGTACTTGCAGCTAATAATAATTTTTTCATTTTAATAAAGTCCCTATAAACTTAAATAATAAAATTTACTACTACAAAATAAATTTTTTAGTATTAATAAATATAAATCAACTACGCTAGAATATAATAATCTTTTCAGAATTGACAATAAAAAACTATTTTAATTTGTAATAATTTAATTTTAAGTATATAATGTTGTATTATTATCACTATCATTATCATTATTCAAGTAGTCTCAGACTTATAGTTTTAAAGAAAAATTTTGTATTGTAAATAATTATGAGTTATAATCATTAGTTTATTAATTAAATTAAGTTTTGATTATGGCTATAATGTCAGATAAGTGGATAAAAGAAGCTATTATAAATCAAAGTATGATAAGGCCCTTTGCGGAAAAGCAGGTAAGAGTTCATAATAAAGAAAAGATTATTTCTTACGGCTTATCTTCTTACGGCTATGATGCTAGAGTATCTAATGAATTTAAAATATTTACCAATATAAATTCTACTACGGTTGATCCAAAAAATTTCAGTGAATATAATTTAGTTGATAGAGAAGTAGATGTGTGTATTATTCCACCTAATAGTTTTGCCCTTGGCAGAACTATAGAATATTTTAAAATACCGCGTGATGTATTAGTTATTTGTGTCGGCAAGTCCACTTATGCAAGATGCGGTATAATAGTAAATGTGACTCCGTTAGAACCAGAATGGGAAGGACATGTAACTTTAGAGTTTTCTAATACTACTCCATTACCTGCTAAAATATATGCAAATGAAGGAGCTTGTCAGTTTTTATTTTTAAAAAGTGATCAAATTTGTGATACTTCATATGCCGATCGACAAGGAAAATATATGAAACAAGTAGGCGTAACTTTACCTTTAACATAACTTTTTTATGTAAAAAATTATATTAAATTTTTAATAAGGATTTTTATGAGTACAATAAACACTGATACTAATGAGGCAATGCCGCATATTTCCGTTAATGCACAATATATAAAAGATTTATCTCTTGAGAACCCTTCTGCCCCGTCTTCTCTTGCGGCTTTGGATCAACGCCCTCAAATTGATTTATCTCTAGATATAAATATTACTAATTTATCGGAAGAAAATTTCTATGAAGTAGAATTAAATATCGAAGCAATCGCAAGAAATGAAAAATATAAATTATTTCAGATAGAATTAAAATATGCCGGAGTATTTAATTTAATTAATATTGATGCTGAACAACATCCGATTTTATTATCAGTTCATTGTCCGGCAATGATATTTCCATTTGCTAGAAAAATTATAGCTAGTTGTACTCAAGATGCAGGATTCCAGCCTTTAATGATTGATCCTATAGATTTTGGTGCCTTATATCATAAAAAAATGTCGGAGCATCAAAACTAAGCAAATCATTTAATTATTTAATAAATTTCGTTTTAAACGCCATGGTTTTTAAATCACAGATAGAGCTTAATAGTAAAAATTTTATCAATTTGATTAAATATTCTTTACTTATGTAATTAATGAATGTATAAAGCACTAGATAAAAAATTATAATTTAGTTAACAATAATTAACTGTAATTAAATTATAGCACAATATAAAAATTGAATTTTATGGAGAAAAATAGTGAGAGTTTTGTTAATTGAAGACGAGCCGGAAATGGCTAACTTAATTGAGCTAACTTTAGCTTCAGAAGGGATAGTTTGCGACAAAGCTTCAGTTGGTGTGGAAGGTTTAAGACTTGGTAAAGTCGGTGGTTATGATCTAGTGATTTTAGACCTTATGTTACCGGATATTAATGGTTTTGAGATATTACTAAGATTGCGTGCTGCCAAAATAAAAACTCCAATCTTAATTTTATCTAGCTTAACGGATACGGATCAAAAAATTACCGGTTTCTCTTCCGAAGCCGATGATTATCTAACCAAGCCGTTTGTAAGAGAGGAATTAATTGCTAGAATTAAAGCTATAGTTAGACGTTCTAAAGGGCATGCAGCATCAGTATTTAGGTTTGATAAGGTTAGCGTAAACCTAGATACTAGAAGTGTAGAAGTTGACGGCAAAAAGGTACATTTGACGAACAAAGAATATGCTATTTTAGAGCTATTAATACTCCGAAGAGGAACTATCTTAACTAAAGAAATGTTCTTAAATCACTTATATAGTAGTGTTGACGAACCGGAAATGAAAATTATTGACGTATTTATTTGTAAACTTCGTAAAAAGTTAAGTGATGCTGCCGGCGGTAGAGATTATATCGACACAGTATGGGGACGCGGTTATATGCTAAAAGAATATGATGAATTACAACAAAAAGAAATTTTAGCACAAGGAGCATAATTAATGCCTTTATCTACTTCTTTACTTGGTAAAAAAAGTACTTATAAAGATAGTTATGATGCGACTTTATTATTTAAAATTCCACGTATAAATAATCGAAACGCACTGGGAATAAATAGTAATAATCTTCCGTTTTACGGTGTAGATGTTTGGAATACATATGAACTATCTTGTCTTAATAAGAACGGTAAGCCATGGGTTGGAGTAGGCACTTTTTATATACCGACGGATTCTGAAAATATAGTAGAGTCAAAATCATTTAAATTATATCTAAATTCTTTTAATAACTTTGTTGTTGAATCAATAGAAGCACTAGAAAGAATTATCTTGCAGGATCTAAGTAATGTTACATACGCTAAAGTAACAGGACGGATATTGCCTATAAATACAAAAATAGAATTTGGTGTTCCAAGCGGTAAAAATATCGATGATTTAGATATAGTATGCAATAATTACGGTCCACCCGATAATAGTTTAATTGAATATGAAGATGTTTTGGTAGAAGAAGAGATTAATTCTAATTTACTAAAATCAAATTGCTTAGTAACCGGTCAACCGGATTGGGGTACAATCGTTATAAAATATAAAGGAAAAAAGTTAAAACATGATTATTTCCTGAAATATCTAATATCTTTTAGAAATTGTAATGAGTTTGCAGAGCAGTGTGCCGAGCGTATTTTTACAGACATTAAAAACGCTATAAATCCTGATTTTCTTTCTATTTATATAGTATATACTAGGCGTGGAGGAATTGATATTTGTCCCTGTCGTTCTACCGATAAAAGTTATACTTTACCTAGCGATAAACGACTTATTAGGCAATAAATCACTTTTTTAATCCATAAAAAAATCCGTTTGCGAGAAAATTGCATGGCAATTGACTAAGCAAGAAAGTAAAAAAATTCTGTAAATCAGAATTTTTTTATTATTTTTTTTGGATTGCCACGCAGTCTATGACTGCTCGCAATGACGATTAATTATCCATACAACAATGCCCTGGTGATTTGTGTTTAAAGAAGTCAAGATAATTTGTTTATATTGCTCCTGCCAAGGTCGTTTGTTTTTAACAATGTTATTGATAATTATTATTATCTTTCGCATTACAGCAGTAAGAGCTAATTTTTTGGCCTTTCCTTTTTCTACAAGTCTTTTATAAAAAGGTTTAACTGCAGAATTACATCTTACAGACATAACAGCTGCCATATATAATGCTGCCCGTACCGTTTTTCTACCACCTTTAGTTTTTGCTTTAAATCTTGTTTTGCCACTTTCCTTACAGTGAGGTGCTACCCCTACTAAAGAAGCTTATTTGTTTACAATTTAAATTACCAAGCTCCGGTAATTCTGTAATTAAGGTTATTGCTATAATCGAGCCAATACCTGGAATAGTAATGAGTAAATTATAATTTCTTTATAACTTTCTAGATTTAAAATAAGATGTAATATAAGCTTTTCTACTTCTTCCTTTTGGCTATTAAGTAAATCAATAACATTATTTATACTATTAATTATTTTTTGATTAGTAACTCTACGTAAGCGATTGTGTTCAGATACTATCATAGTAATTAATTGGTTACGTCTAGCTGTAAGTTCTTTTAATTCTTTTTCTATCTCATTCGCTACTTTTCTAGATTCAGGGTTAATTTTTTCTGCAAATAATGCTAACATTTGTGCATCGATGGTATCAGTTTTTGTAAACTTACCTCTCATAGTTCTAAATGCTGATGTAAAATAAGGATTAACTACTGACACCAAATATCCTGCTTTTTATAAGGTGTTTGCCGCTTTATATTCAAGCCTACCGGTAGCTTCAATTACAATTTTAGCAATACTATAACCTGCTATATATTCGGCTAGCTCATTAATGCCTTTTTGATCATTATTAAAAACTTTATATTTATTCAATGGGTGTAACCAGACGTCTAAAGTATCTTCAGATACATCGATACCTATAAAAATATGCTTTGTTATGTTTTTCTCTCCTGTCCTATGTACGAGCTAGGGGGTTATTCACTTGATCTTAATGGTTGATCGTGAATAACCCCTTGCTCTATTGATTGTTTGGAACCAAATTAAGTAAGGAGTAACACACCGGGGCACGGTTCATTAATTATAATTAAATTAATAACCTGACCACCATCGTTACCTCCTTACAGTATCTAGAATTATGCATTATTCTAAACACTTATTAAATACATAGACTATGCAGGAATGACATAAACAAGCCACGCAATAACGCTGATCAAGGCGGGCACTCAGAAAATAATTCACGTAAGCAAGCTTTTTGCAGGATAGAAGTGAGTATAATTTTATGATTCTTTTATAGGATTTTATGGAGGCTTTAGGCTTTCTACTATTTTATTCAGGTCTATTTGACTACAGATCCCCAGTAATACAGGATCACGAGGACGAATAGAATTCATATTCCAATGGCTACGGGTTCTAATAGCATCTATAGTAGTTTTAGTAGTACCTATTAATTTAATTATTTGATGGTCTTGGATGTTCGGATAATTAGACAATAACCAATATATAGCATCTGGTTTATCTTGACGTCTTGCTATAGGAGTGTATTTAGCACGCTGTTTTTTCTGATTTTTCATCAATTCATCAGCAGGGCTATATGAAATTTGTAAATTAGTATTAGGATCTTTACTGCAACGCTCAATTTCCTCTAAAGTTAACTGACCATTTGCAATTGGATTTAAACCTTTTATAGATTGTGCTACTTCACCGTCAGCCATACCTTTTATTTCAAATTCATGAATACCGCAAAAATCGGCAATTTGTTTAAAAGTTAAAGAAGTATTTTCAATTAACCACATAGCCGTGGCTTTTGGCAGAAGCGGTAATGTTTTTTGCGAATTCATGATAATTGTTTTTTGGCTTAATTTAAGAAGTTATAACAAATAGAGTTATTTAAGTCAATCTTCATTTAGAAACTTAACTATCTCCTCAACTACTTTCTTAGCATCGCCGAATAACATAAAAGTATTATCGTGATAAAATAGTTCATTTTCTATACCTGCATATCCTGATGCCATAGAGCGTTTAATAAACAAAATCGTACGTGCTTTTTCGACATCGAGTACCGGCATACCGTAAATTGGACTATTCGAATCATTTTTAGCAGCAGGATTAGTTACGTCATTTGCCCCAATCACAAGCACTACGTCAGTGGTAGCGAAATCTCTATTAATTTCTTCAAGCTCAAGTACTTTCTCATAATCTATATTAGCTTCTGCAAGTAAAACATTCATATGTCCAGGCATTCTACCTGCTACCGGATGTACGGCAAAACGTACATTAATATCTGAACGTTCTAATATATCAACCATCTCTTTTATGATATACTGAGACTGGGCTACTGCCATACCGTAACCGGGAACAATTATCACCGACGATGCATTAAGTAGTAAATGTGCTGCATCTTCAGGGTAGTTTGTTTTTGCTATTTTATCGTCGTCTATATCTTTGCTAATTCCTACAGGAGTAGGGAAAAATGCTCCAAAAATAACCTTGATTAATGAGCGGTTCATAGCTTTGCACATTATATAGCTAAGTATAGCTCCGCTACTGCCGACCAATGCCCCGGTAATAATAAGTAGGCTATTGCTAAGCGTAAACCCTATACCTGCTGCCGCAAAACCTGAATAAGAATTTAGCATTGATACTATAATAGGCATATCTGCACCGCCCACCGGTATTATTAGTAATACTCCGATTAACAGCGATAAAAAGACTATTAGATTAAATAAAAATATATTCTCTGAACGAATAAACGATATTATCAAAAGAACTAATATTATTGCCGTTAATAAGCATATATATTGCTGACCGTAGAATTTTAACGGGCTACTTTTCATTAAGCCTTGTAGTTTTAGAAAAGCTATAACCGAACCGCTAAAAGTTAAAGCACCTATAGAGACGCCTAAGGATATTTCTATCAAAGAACTAATAGGTAAGCTCCCTGCCATACCTATAGAAAAATTTTCAGGTGCAAGTATCGTAGCGTAAGCTACAAATACTGCAGCAAGACCGATAAAAGAGTGAAAACCTGCGACTAATTGAGGCATTGCCATCATAGAAATTTTAAGTGCAATAATTCCTCCTATTATACCGCCCAATAATATAGTGGTTATAATGGGTAATTTATGAGTAAAATCCGGTAGGAAAAAAGTAACGCCGACTGCTATCGCCATCCCCAAAATACCTATGGTACTACCTAAACATGCTTGTTTTTGTGAGGATAAAAACTTTAGCGACAGAATAAAACAAATAGCGGAAGCTAAATATAGTAATTGGATAATCTGCAGAGACATGGGTGAATTTATTTAATAATTTAGAAACGTCATTGCGAGGAGGTTTATCTGCATTGATACCAAATAGGCTGCGTGGCAATCTCATGAAAATAACAAACTCCTGAGATTGCTTCGTCAATTACTTTGTAATTTCCTCGCAATGACGGCTCAGTTCATACAACAATGTCTCTTCGCAATAACAAAATATTTTTAAAAAGTAAATCCTATACCTACGGAAACTATTAAAGGATTAAGTTTAACTTTAGAGGTCACGGTTTTATTACCTACTAAATTCGGTTTATACTCAAGTTTAGGATTTAAGAAAAATTGTCTTACGTCAATATTGATTAAAGTATCATCTTTAGCATAAAAATCTATACCTATTTGTCCTACGGCATCGTGTCCGTTTCTAATTTTAAGACCGGTAGCTTGTGTAAGCATATAAGAACCGTGATAACCTATGCCTATATATGGTCTTATTCCACCGTAAGGAGCTATATGAAATTGTCCGGTAACCGTTGCAGGAATCATATAAATAGGTTTGTTTTTTCCTAGTTTGACATTATCAACGCCATAATTATGAGCAACGGCTGCAAGGGAGGTATATTTAGTGCGTAAAACATTAAAGCCAAGTGATAATTCAGTGGCTAAATAATTGTTAAAGAATATAGTAGTGGATGCATCACCTCCATAACCGTTTTTTGCAACTTCTCCTACTGAAACAGGTTGAGGAGAGGTAGGAGGAGGTAATCCTTTTTGCTTAGCACTTGAAAAAACACCTCCTAGACGCATCTTGAAAACTAAACTTCCTTCGTTTTCGTAATACGGTGTACTATCATAGTCAGGAGCAGAATCTACATCATCATAAATGCTTTTAGCAAAACTATTAATACTTATGCTAGATACAAACAAAATTATCCCTAATTTTTTCACTATTCTTAACATAATAATTATAACCTTTACTTGCTTAAAATTGATTACCGTATTATTATATAAAATTTTTGTTTATATATTTATACCATTGTCATAAAAGATAGAATTCTTTTATGCTAAAAGTCAAGACATTTAAGTAAAATTATAGAAAATTATTGGAGCATATTAATGAATGATGCATTAAAAACATATTTAACCGGTATAGGTTGGTTTTTATTTAGTTTAATAAGTAGTAGTGCCAATGATGTAATGTCTAAATATCTTGGGACTCGTTTACATAGCTTTGAAGTAGCTTTTTTCCGCTTCTTTTTCAGTAGCATAGTTTTACTACCTTTTGTTGTTTATTACGGTAAAAATACCTTAAAAACAAGTCGTCCTTTTGTACATATATTAAGAGGGTTATTATTATTTTTCGGTATGACTTCCTGGACTTATGGTCTTACCATAGCTCCCGTTACTACTGCAACCGTCGTAAGTTTTTCTATTCCTTTATTTACTTTAATACTTGCCGTATTTTTTCTTAACGAAAATATTATTTGGCAAAGATGGGTAGTTACCATAGTAGGATTTATAGGACTTGTTGTTACGCTTAAACCGCATGCCGAGGATTTTAACCCCGAAATTTTGTATTTTGTATTAGCGGCTATTTCATTTGCTATGCTTGACATTATTAATAAAAAATTCGTAATAAAAGAATCGATGATTAGCATGCTATTTTATTCGGCAATAGTAACTGCTATAGTGTCGCTACCTGTAGCCTCGCAGTATTGGCTAACTCCTAGTAGTTTTGAATTAGCTTTATTGTTTGTACTCGGTAGTAGTGGAAGCTTAATATTATTCTTCCTGCTTAAAGCTTTTTCCATGGTAGATGCAACCGCTACCGCTCCTTATAGATATTTAGAGCTGGTGATTTCGGCAATAGCGGCATATTTCATATTTAACGAGTTTCCCGATAAAAGCACACTTCATGGAGCAGTAA
Organism: Rickettsia asiatica; assembly: GCF_007989425.1. Taxonomy (NCBI): domain Bacteria; kingdom Pseudomonadati; phylum Pseudomonadota; class Alphaproteobacteria; order Rickettsiales; family Rickettsiaceae; genus Rickettsia; species Rickettsia asiatica. Next base: position 142,177 of record NZ_AP019563.1, on the reverse strand, counting down.
TAATAATTCCTGTCACCTTATTTATAATATACTCCGAAAAAAAAGCTATGAGTAAAAAACATGAATCGCAGTAAACTAGTATTTTCAAGCGGTATCGCCAACACTTTTGAATGGTATGATTATGTATTATTCGGTTATTTTGCACCCATAATAGGAGCAAAATTTTTTCCGAATGATGATGCTAATACTTCTTTACTGCAAGCTTTTTTAGTATTTGCTATAGGTTATTTGGCAAGACCGTTGGGCGGCATATTTTTTGGTGTTATCGGTGATAGATTTGGACGCAAAGTAGCCTTAACTAGTGCGTTATTTTGCATGTCTGCCCCAACCATATTAATAGGAATATTACCAACTTACCATACTATCGGGATAACTGCGACTATATTAATGATTTGTGTACGAATTCTACAAGGATTATCAATGGGAGGAGCTTTGACCGGCTCTATTTCCTTTGTTATTGAGCATACTAGCCATAAACACCGAGGCTTCACCGGTAGTATTTCAATGTCTAGTATATGCTCCGGTTTATTGCTTGGTTCTTTTGTTTCTTATATCGTCAAGAATATCCTAACAGCTTCACAATTTGATAGTTTTGGCTGGAGAATACCTTTTTTACTTGGTTTTTTTATTCTTTTTTCAGCATTTTATATTAAAAAACATACACATGAAACACCGAATTTTAAAAATCTAAGAGAACAGAAAAAGATTTTACAGTCACCGTTAAAAAAAGTCATTACCAATCATTGGTTTGATATATTAATCTCGATTTTTATCAATGCTCCCGGTTCGATAATATTCTATCTAACTACAATTTACTTGGTATCGTTTTTAAAAATCAGCCGTAATTTTACTGAAAATGAGGTAAATAGCCTTGCTAGCGTATGTTACGTGATTATGATAGCCGTAACTTTATTAAGCGGTTATCTATCCGATATTATAGGTCGCAGGAAAATTTTTGTAATTAATCTGATAATAATTATTGTAACAACGCCGTTTTTACTTAATAATTTTGAGAACGGGGACTTCACAAGCGTAATTATCTCACAATTTATACTCGCTATACTTGCCGCTAGCTATATCGGTCCTGAACCGGCATTACAAGCAGAATTTTATCCTACAAATATACGTAACACCGCTCTCTCTATTTCATATAACACTGCTACAAGTATTTTTGGTGGTACTACGCCTCTTGTCTTTGAATATTTAGTACAAAAAACAGGGCATGTAACCTCGGCAGTTTATTATGTCATATTAAGCTGTATTTTTGCATTGATCGCCTTATCTTTTTACAAAAATAGAAGTTTAGATAAAATATGAAAAAAATTACAAAACCTGCAAACCTAGTTGAATTTAATGATAAAATTGTAGCTTTTACACCTAAGAGTTCTTACCATGGTCATGAATACAAGAGTATTAAAAATGGATTAGTTTTTGCTAGTATCTCACAGGATAGCATCAATCACTCCAAAAATATTGAAAAAATAACTAGTAACGAGGCAATTTCAAGGATAGATATAGACTTATTCGGTACGTGCCATAGAGTTACTACGACTGTAATGACTGACCGAATACAGCAAGAAGAAAGCGGATCTTTAGAAATGAGACCTGCTTCTGCAGAAGAGATAGCCCAATTACAAAAGTTAGTATAAGATAATAAAATGATATTAGCATGCCAAACCAAAGAAAAAATCCTAAAGATTTTAAGTGATTATTTACATAAAGAATTTGGGATGCATGCTAATGAAACTACAGTAGCATCTTATGATGAGGTACATATAGGCGGAGCGAATGAAAAGCTAGAATAAGCGCTTTTTTGTAAATAGTAAACGAATTTCCAAAATTCTTCTTGATTTAATAACAAATATATGGCAAAAAGAGTTTGAAATAATCTTGCTACTATAGCTCAGGGGTAGAGCACTTCATTGGTAATGAAGAGGTCGGGGGTTCAATTCCCCCTAGTAGCACCACTAAAAATAGTTATATTTATGATAGACATCCTTCTTTTTATACATATTACTATTGCAATATTGCTAATTATAGTTATTCTGATGCAGCGTAGCGGATCGGATGGAATTAGTAGTATAAGCAGCGGTAATAATATGGGAGTAGTCAGTGCTAAAACAGTCGGTAATTTTCTTACTAAAAGCACTATAATACTTACAACATTATTTTTAATAAATGCAATAGTACTTGCTAACCTTTCCTCAAAAAAGAAATCAGATTTAGTTTCTAAGATTAATGAAATTGAAGAAAATCAAGCAGAAAATAGTTTACCTATAGCTAAATAGTTACAGCTTTATCTTAGTAATATCTCTCATACTTGTCATTGTCTACCTTTATTGGCATTGTTGCATGGATCAAGCCTTGTTGCATGGATCGAAAAATGCGTTTTATGTCATTCCTGCGAAAGCGAGAATCCAGAAAAAAGTGAAATTATTTGAGCTTTTAATATGAAAAACTAAATACATTTGTATCTTTTAGTTACTGGATTCCCGCGGAAGCGGGAATGACATCAGAGAGTTTAGTATAGTTTTTAGAACTCCCGATATATATTATTAAAGTATAGCAATATTTTATTCACAAAATAATTTTAGAAATGTCTATAGCATTTAATATAAAAGAAAAAATTTATATCATTTTATGTACGTTTTTTACAGTCCTTATTATAGTAGGAAACTTAATATATCAAAAATTTGTTTACCTTAATATTTTTAATTTTTATATTCTTGAATTATCTATAGGAGCAATTTTTTACCCGTTAACTTTTTTATTAACGGATTTAATAGCTGAGTTTTACGGTAAAGAAAGAGCCAATTTTTGTGTAAAGCTTGCTATTATTTTTAATATAATAGTAGTTCTAATAATAAGTCTTATGGATAAATTGGAAGCTACTAATTGGTCTAATGTTGATAACATAACTTTTCATAAAGTCTTTGGTTCATACCATATATCTTTTTTAGCATCAACTTTTGCCTGTTATATAGCTCAACTTGTTGATATTAATATATATTTATGGATACGTAAAATTACTAAAGGTAAATATTTATGGATAAGAAACAATTTTAGTACGGCAATTTCTTTATTTATTGATACTTTTATTGTAATTGGGATTATGAGCTTATTTAATATTTTTCCTTTTGACCAATTAGGTCATCTTGTACTTAATAGCTATTCATTTAAACTATTTTTTACTATATTTAGTACTCCAGTATTCTATGCAGGAGTTTGGTTAATAAGTTTATTCATTAAGAAAGGGATAAGCTCTTAGGAAAAGCTTATCCCTTTCTATTTTATCGCCAATTGGTGAGTGCTTTATTACATTGATACCTAAGCCGTTATTGCGAGCGACTATAAGGAGCATAGCAATCCAGAAAAATAATAAAAAAATGTTAATTTAACATTTTTTTTTCTTCCTTGCTTCGTCAAAATTTTCAATTTTTCCTCGCAATAACGAAAAAATCGTTCCATGCAATAAAGCCATTGGTGCTTTACAAATTAATTTTTAACTTAACAAGTCCCTGATGGCTTTGATATTTTCTATGTGTATAATAATTATACTCAAGTAGAACATTTATATTTTTTCTACTCATAAGTATATTACTACCGATATTATATCCAAGCTTAGGTTGTTTTGGTATAATAATTGTTTCTTGTAATGTTTGTCCTTTAAAAGTCGCTTTTGCATTAACTTTTGTATTTTTATTATTGAAGTGATGCTCAATATTACCGTACAAACTTGGTGTTAATACTATATTACTTGTAGTCGCTATAGGTTTAAACACTATTTTACCGCCAAGACTACTTTCAAATGATTGATTTGATTTCTTTTGAATCATCAGATTTTCTATATCTATATTATACTCTTTATAGTTGCTAGCTCTTGAATAATCATATTTAAAACCGATATTAGGGATTAAATATAAACCGTATTTTATACTATATTTATAATTTAACGAGCTTTCAAAACTTAAATTATTGTTTTGATATTTTCCAATTATATTATTAATACTTTTAGATTTATTCTTAATATAATTATGACCGTAAGATGTTATAGCCTGCAACGAGAAACCTTTAATTAGTGCTTTTAGACCGTAAATGCTTAAAAGATGACCGTTAATTGCTGTTTTTCCTAGTTTTTTATTATATTTAACTTGGGATTCCAAACGGCTATAAGCTATTCCTATAACATCATGACTATTGATAAATTCAGCATCGGCCCCGATAGTTACGCCGGTGGTACGACCTTGATATTTTGGAATATTTTTCCAAGCTCCTTGTTTGTTGATGCCGTATAAGCCGCTAATCCATACCCCTCTGTTTATACTAGCTTCTTCATCACCGGCACTTATTGCAGCAACCTTTAATCTATCACTTAAAATATTATAATGAACAGGTTTGTGAAGAGTTGAAGTCGCCTTAACTAATATTGCTACTTTTCTACTGGTATCATCAGATACCTGTTGTCTCTGTGTCGCTTCATCTTGTTCTGCAATTTCTTCAGTTTTGAGTGACACATCGATAGCTTTATCTTTGCTTTCTAAAACTATATCTTTTGTTAATTCTTCTTCCTCTGCTTCTTCTTTTTGTTCAGCTTCTTCATCTGCTAGACGTTTATGCTCTTGCTCTTGGCGGTTCTGCTCTTCTTGACGCTGACGTTTTGCTTCTTCTTTTTGTTCAGCTTCTTCGTCTGCTAGATGTTTACGCTCTTGCTCTTGGCGGTTCTGCTCTTCTTGACGCTGACGTTTTGCTTCTTCTTTTTGTTCAGCTTCATCTTCTGCGTTCTTAAACATTGAAGCCATATCTTCTAGACATTCTGCTTCTGCCTTGTCTGCTAGACGTTTATGCTCTTGCTCTTGGCGGTTCTGCTCTTCTTGACGCTGACGCTCTGCGTCTTCTCTCTGCTGACGCTCTGCGTTTTCTCTTTGCTGACGTTCTGCGTCTTCTCTCTGCTGACGTTCTGCGTCTTGTCTTTGCTGACGTTCTGCGTCTTCTCTCTGCTGACGTTCTGCGTCTTGTCTTTGCTGATGCTCTGCATCTTGTCTTTGCTGATGCTCTGCATCTTGTCTTTGCTGATGCTCTGCATCTTGTCTTTGCTGATGCTCTGCATCTTGTCTTTGCTGATGCTCTGCATCTTGTCTTTGCTGACGTTCTGCGTCTTGTCTTTGCTGATGCTCTGCGTCTTGTCTTTGCTGACGTTCTGCGTCTTGTCTTTGCTGATGCTCTGCATCTTGTCTTTGCTGACGTTCTGCGTCTTGTCTTTGCTGACGTTCTGCGTCTTGTCTTTGCTGATGCTCTGCATCTTGTCTTTGCTGACGTTCTGCGTCTTGTCTTTGCTGACGTTCTGCGTCTTGTCTTTGCTGATGTTCTGCGTCTTGTCTTTGCTGACGTTCTGCGTCTTGTCTTTGCTGACGTTCTGCGTCTTGTCTTTGCTGATGTTCTGCGTCTTGTCTTTGCTGACGTTCTGCGTCTTGTCTTTGCTGACGTTCTGCGTCTTCTCTCTGCTGACGTTCTGCGTCTTGTCTTTGCTGATGTTCTGCGTCTTGTCTTTGCTGACGTTCTGCGTCTTCTCTCTGCTGATGCTCTGCATCTTGTCTTTGCTGATGTTCTGCGTCTTCTCTCTGCTGACGTTCTGCGTCTTGTCTTTGCTGACGTTCTGCGTCTTGTCTTTGCTGACGTTCTGCGTCTTCTCTCTGCTGACGTTCTGCGTCTTGTCTTTGCTGATGCTCTGCGTCTTCTCTCTGCTGACGCTCTTCCTCTTGCTTACGCTTCAGGTCTTCTTGACGCTTTGCTTCTGCTTCTTGTTGTTTACGTTCTGCATCTTTTGTTTCAGCATCCTCTAAGTTTTTCTTAGCTTGTTTTATCTCTTCTTGAGCATTTTCTAACTCTTTTTTTCGTTTTATTGCCTTTTTATCATCATCATCCCAATCATCATCAGAATCATCGTCAGAACTATCCACCTTCCTCTGTTGAGCAATTATATGCTTGAATGTAATATGTGCTAATTTTTCTTCAGCTTTTTTTAGCCGCTCTTGAGCCTCTAATATTTCCTTAGAAATTAGTGGAATAGATTCTGCATTATCATGTTTATTTTCTTTCTTCTTGTTTAAGTTCTCTAAAGTTATTTCTATTTTTTCTACTGCCTTTTTAACACGTGCGATCGTTGTATCTACGTACTTTTGAACAAGTTGCTTTTTTTGTTTTGTAACTACGTCTTCTCTTAATCTTTCAGATAATATTTGAAGTTCTGCTTGTTTTATTCTAAATTCTAATAAGTCTGTCTTTGATGTAAATTTCCCGAATTTATTTTGTTGGCTCTTTAATGGCTTAATCTTCGCCTCTAGTGTATTTAGTTCTGTTATTTCTTCCAGTGATAAATAATTCTGCCAATTCTCATCCATATCATCTTGATATTCTTTAGGTATTATTTTAAATGCTTGGACTGCATTCTCTATTAGCTCTTTCCCTTTGTCTCTTACTAAGGTTAGTTGATCTTCAGCTCCTTTTAAATATCCTTGGCATATTGTTGCATTTTTTATTATATTGTCTTTTATTAGACGATCCATTTCATTAGATTTTCTTGTTGCAACGCTAACTGCTTGCTCTAATTCCTGATTTGCTTTTATTATTTTGTCAATATCGTTATTATTCTTATCTTCTTTCCATTCTTGATTATCCTCTTTCCATTCTTGATTATCCTCTTTCCATTTTTGATTATTCTCATCCTGTGCATTTTGATTATCATTTTGGCTATCTGGAATATTTTGTCTAACCCTATTCCACACATTCAAATTTGCTGCTGTTTCTTGCTTTCTTCTTGCTAGCTGTTCTTCTATTGTTTCTTGATTTATATATTTCCTTTGTGCAAGCACTTTCTTTAGTCCATCTAATAAAGGATCATCTTTGGTTCTTTCTTTTAGTCTTTGATTTTGGTCTTGTTTTCGCTCTCTTTCTATTTTACTTATAAGAACTTTGCGTATCCTTATATTATGAGTCAATACATTTAAGATCAACCCTTGTTGTTCTGGAGTAGTGTTTTCTAAACCTTTTGCTAAAGTTTTATTTACAGTTTCATTACTTGTATTGCCATCAATATATACTATAGCTTTGGTTAAATTTTTTATTAAATCTGTTTCTTTATATTTTTGTAATATTCTAGTTAAATCTTGTTCAGTTATCGTACCATCATCTTGGAGAAAAATTTTCTCTAAGATTTTATTATTTAAGCTATCTATTAGCTCTCTTACTTCTTTTTTTGAAAAAGGAACGTTTTTTAAGTTTGTGTTGATCTTATTTTCATCAAGTATAAAACCTACTAATTGCTTGCTTGAAATTTTATCTAACTTCGTAGATAATTTTTTTAGTGTATCTTTTAATATTGCCTTACTGTGTTCACCTAAAATTTCAGAATGGTCATTTATAAATTTCAATTGTCCTAATATATCACCCTGTTTACTTAAAATTTTAGGTAATTCTTTAGGTAATTTTTTTGATATATCTGTTGATGCCGTCTTACCATACGCACCTAAAATTTCAGAATGGTCATTTATAAATTTCAATTGTCCTAATATATCACCCTGTTTACTTAAAATTTTAGGTAATTCTTTAGGTAATTTTTTTGATATATCTGTTGATGCCGTCTTACCGTACGCACCTAAAATTCTAGAATTTTCATTTATAAATTTCAATTGTCCTAATATATCACCCTGTTTACTTAAAATTTCTTGTTTCCTTTGTGCATCTAGTGGCTCTAATGATAAAAGACGTAATGTTGCTTCTTCTAGACTTTCTTCAAAGAGCTTATTATCTAAAAAATCTCCTGTTTTTTGGTTATTTATACTTATAAACTGGGCTATATAAGGATCTTGTATAAGCTCTTTATATTTTTCTTTTGCCTCACCTAAGATTACATCATCTTTCTTACTAAAAAGAGCAAGAATTTTGTCTGCATCAGCGGTAAGATTCTTAAGTGTTAATTCATCGCGTATAAGAGATGTTATATTCTTTGAAAATTCTATCTTTAAATTTTGTTGACCAGCATTCGGATTAATTAATTCAGCGTATTTTTTACCAAATTCTCCAGTAGGGATAGATACTTCTAGCGATTGGGGAGGAGGTGTTTTTATGCTACTAGTAGTATGACTTTTATTGTTATGTTGTGATTGATCGCCCTTAGAATTGTATCTTGATTGATTCATTGGGGATTTAAAGTTTTTTAAACCTTCTATAGGTGGAGGTGGAGGTGGAGGTGGAGGAAGTGAACCGCTGGCTGCTTCTGAACCGGTGGTCAATAAATTTATTGATATACTAATAACAACAGAGTATGTTAACAATACTGATTTTAATTTGCCTGTTATACTCATTAACTTAATCTCAATGATTATTTTTTAATATATGAACAAGGCGAGTTATATAACATTTATTAAAATTTATCAAGAAAAACATTATTTTTTATTAATATATTGGTTAAATTAAAAATAATTGTTGCATCAATTAGCAGATAAGTTAGGAAGATTGAGTAAACTATACTCGATGAACTTGAAAAATTGGTGACAATGTCTTTGTAAGTCCTCGGATGCTGAACGTTTAATATACGCTCCGCTCCTCGGCTTACAGACTCCTTGCTATTTTCCAAGTTGTGTCGAAGTATACTATTCTTCATTTACTCGGAGTATACTCAACCACTAATAAGCTAAAATCCTATAACGGTTGAGTAATAGCTTTACAAATTAATTTTTAACTTAACAAGTCCCTGATGGCTTTGATATTTTCTATGTGTATAATAATTATACTCAAGTAGAACATTTATATTTTTTCTACTCATAAGTATATTACTACCGATATTATATCCAAGCTTAGGTTGTTTTGGTATAATAATTGTTTCTTGTAATGTTTGTCCTTTAAAAGTCGCTTTTGCATTAACTTTTGTATTTTTATTATTGAAGTGATGCTCAATATTACCGTACAAACTTGGTGTTAATACTATATTACTTGTAGTCGCTATAGGTTTAAACACTATTTTACCGCCAAGACTACTTTCAAATGATTGATTTGATTTCTTTTGAATCATCAGATTTTCTATATCTATATTATACTCTTTATAGTTGCTAGCTCTTGAATAATCATATTTAAAACCGATATTAGGGATTAAATATAAACCGTATTTTATACTATATTTATAATTTAACGAGCTTTCAAAACTTAAATTATTGTTTTGATATTTTCCAATTATATTATTAATACTTTTAGATTTATTCTTAATATAATTATGACCGTAAGATGTTATAGCCTGCAACGAGAAACCTTTAATTAGTGCTTTTAGACCGTAAATGCTTAAAAGATGACCGTTAATTGCTGTTTTTCCTAGTTTTTTATTATATTTAACTTGGGATTCCAAACGGCTATAAGCTATTCCTATAACATCATGACTATTGATAAATTCAGCATCGGCCCCGATAGTTACGCCGGTGGTACGACCTTGATATTTTGGAATATTTTTCCAAGCTCCTTGTTTGTTGATGCCGTATAAGCCGCTAATCCATACCCCTCTGTTTATACTAGCTTCTTCATCACCGGCACTTATTGCAGCAACCTTTAATCTATCACTTAAAATATTATAATGAACAGGTTTGTGAAGAGTTGAAGTCGCCTTAACTAATATTGCTACTTTTCTACTGGTATCATCAGATACCTGTTGTCTCTGTGTCGCTTCATCTTGTTCTGCAATTTCTTCAGTTTTGAGTGACACATCGATAGCTTTATCTTTGCTTTCTAAAACTATATCTTTTGTTAATTCTTCTTCAGTGGTGTTATTGCCTTTTTCATCAGTTTCATCTTCTTCATCATTAGATCTTAATGCCAGAAGTGATCTTTTGTCATCTGATGATTTATAATTTTCGCTATCGTTAGAATTTGATAACATCATTGATGAAGTGGTTTTTGAATCCGATGTTTCTAACTTTTTATTGCTATCTTCATGTTGTGTATAATCCTTTGTTGAGGATTCGTCATTTGTAGCTTCGTTTTCTTGTTGGAATAATCGTAATTGTTTCAGATCTAAACGTCCTACTTGCTTTTCATTGTTACTATTTTCTGATTGAACATTACTACCGTATTTTTGTTCTAGTTCAGTAGACTCTGCTAGTAATTGTTCAACAAATAAAAACAATTCTTTATCTTTTGCTAACTCTAAAAGTTTGGATTTATAAATATTATGTACTTCTTGCCCTATTTCAGTTCTAGGACCTATAAAGCTAGAGTGCATAGTGTTGACTGCTTCTTGGATTTTTACAAAATACTTATTATTTTGATGAACTTTAGATAAATTTTTTGAATGCTCAAATGCTACTGATTCCATTATAGCTTTTTTAAACAAATCGGCATCAGAGTATTTTGCTTTATATCCTGCTGATTTTGGTCCTGATAAAGCAAATTCTTTATATCTTACAGCTATATCGGAGCTAAAGTTATAAATTTTTGGAGTTGTTTTAAAAGTAGATGTATTTGCGTTTAATTTAGTAATTCTACTTATCCAATCTTTAGTAATCCCTAAACTTATTAGATAAGTTAATTCCAAATCTTTTGAACTAGGCGGTGGCAGTGGTGGCATGTTTCCGGTATGGATGTGTTTTTTAGTTTTTCTTGCGAGTACTCTTTAAGAGCTTTTAATATTTAATTCAAGTTTAATAGGTCTCTTTAATTCTTCAGATATTTTACATGACGATAATAAAATACGTTTTACTGCATCATCAGTGTCTTCATTGAAAAGATTTTTAAGTATCTCTTCGCTTGTTGTTGCTTTCTTACCATTTACGGTTATATCTTGTATATACGAGTCTTGAACAAGTTTGTTAAAAGCTTCTTTAGCTTTTTCTTCGATTTCAAGGGTTGAAATGCTAAATAAATTTACAAGAGTTTTCTCGTCAGCTCCTTGGTTGGCGTATAATTCTGTTAATATTTGACGTATAACATTTGTAATGTCATCTTTTCTTTTTATAAGCTGATCTTGTAAATCATCAGCTTTTTTACCTCCTGTCTCAGCTCTATATTCTACATATAGTTTGGCATAAGCTGTCTCTGGCTTGCTTCTTTCTGTGCTGGTTGCACTAAAGGTTGAAGTGGCACTTTTGGTTGAACAGTAGTATTACGAGTAAACTGAGTATATAATGAATGTATGTGAGGATATTCTGCTTGTAACTTATTTAAATCAAAATTGTTAGAGTTGCTACTAAAGCCTTGAGAATTTAAGGGAGGTGGTGGGGGTGGCATACTCCCATTTAGCGGTAGAGGTGGTGGATTCGGAATGCCGCTTTGTGTTTGTTCTAAATTATTTGTATTATTACCTACTGCTAACCCTAAAATTTTATTGGTTTCATTACTTAGTACGTTACTATCGGATAATATTACTTTAATTACTGAATTTAATGTTTGTTTATTTACTTCTTTGGCTAGTTTAATCATATCGTCTTTAGTTAAACTATCTATTATTAGCCCTTTATTTTTTAGTTCTATATTTATTTCTTCTACTATTTCCGGTGTTAAAATATAGACGCTTTTTATAATACGTGGTTGCATTTTGTTTTTTAACTCTAATTGCAGAGCTAAAAATTTTTCTACTGAACTCTTATCTTTACTTGCTGCTAGTTTGATAAGATCTAATCGTGCCTTTTCCTCAAATTGACTATTAGATATATTTCGTGTTGCATAGTCTTTAATTCTTTCAGCAAATTTAGTTTTTTCTTCAGAAGAACTATTTTCTAATAATTCTTTTAGAATAGGTCTATTTTTAACGTCAATATTGGTATTGAAATCTAATTGCTCCTTATCGTTGCTAAATAATACTTTTTGAATAGTATCATCATTAAAATCACTGAAGATAGTATTTACTGCTTCTTTTTTATAACTACTATCTACTTTAAGATTTAATGCTGCTACAGGATCTGTTTTAATAAGATTTTTAAATTCTTCAATATTTTCTTCTTGTTGTATTATTCTATTTATATTGTGTTGAGCTTGAGTTAAATTACCCTTACTTTCTTTATTATTAAAGTAAGTTTTAAAAGTACTTATAGGATCAAAAGAATATGGTTGTTTCTCTTTTCTACCCGTGGGCACCCCCGAAGATGTTCCTGTATTATTTGTACCTTGATTTGACATATACCAATTATCACTTTTGGTCCTGCTCTTTTTTTGAGAGCGTCCAGCGCAGACGGTTTAGTAGTATCATTGTTATTTAGAAACTGGTTCTATTCCGGCTCTTATTTGTTCTATATAAGAATTTGCTTTTATTTTCCCTATCTTAAATTCATTCATTAATTCGTCAGCGTTAGGGATAATATTATTATCTATATAGTACGATTTTTTACCAAGCATCATCTGAGTTTCTATTGATGCGATATAGTTTGTTGCCTCACCTTTATCAGCACCAAATTTCTGCTCTAGCTCTTTTTCTGTAGGAATATGACTATCCGCTATATATTATCCCTTTGCATTTTCCATAATTTCAGTTCTTATTGACCCAATAAAAGATTCTGCATCATCTTTATTTATGTTAAGAGCAGTCCTTACTTCTTTCATTTCAGGGATAATATCAATCAACATAGTGTTTGTATTTAATATCTCTGTTTATTGAGCTGATATATAGATCGATTACCGCTTTTTTGTCTTTTTCTGCACGACGTACCTTTTGATCTTTTTTTATATTATTGTCTATTTTGCTAGGGTCATAACTTATTCCAAGATTTGTTGCTGCTTCCATATCTGTAGGAACTACGCCTTGCTTAATATATTCTTGTTTTTTTATATCAAAATCCTGTTGTTTTACTCTTTCGATGTATAATAAAATTTTAGCTCTTGCTTGTCTTGCTTTATGTCTAGTATTATCTAAAAAACTTGATAAATCTGTTTCCTTATACTTTATTCCTAGATCATCTTGTGCTTGACTAAAACTAGGAATTAAATCTGCTTCTTGCCATTTTTTGATTTTTTCATTTGGAGTAAAATCTTTCCAAATATTTTATTGCTGTTTTGAATTGTGCTTTTCCCATGCCGGTGTTTTACTAACTAAATCCTTAAAGCTTGCCGCTCTAGCACTTGTACTTAAAAAGCTACTAGTCAACAAATATGTTGACATGAAAAAAGTTAAAACATATTTTTTTGAGTGGGAATTTTGTAAATTCATTCAAACCTCGATTAGTTATTATTTATTTAAATATAAACGAGGTAAATTATACAATATTTATTAACTTATGTAAACTATTAATCATTAATTTTTATTAATTAATAAGAATTTAGCCAAAATGTGTTTAATATATCGCATGCTAATGTATACTCCGAATTTTAAACTTTTTTCAAAAGGAGTATGTAATACTAACTTTTGAAAGAAATGTATTTCAGTTTTTGGTAAATAAAATATGCAAATTCAATTTCACTTATATAACACTCTTAGCCGTACTAAAGAGGTTTTTAATCCTCAAGATAAGGCTAACGTAAAAATGTATGTATGTGGACCGACTGTTTATGATAATCCTCATATAGGCAATAGTAGGTCGGTAGTAGTATATGATTTACTTTATCGTATACTTATAAAAATATTCGGCAGTAGAGCAGTAAAATATGTACGCAATATTACCGATGTTGACGATAAAATTATCGATAGAGCTGAACTACTTAGCATTACTATTAATGAGTTGACTGATAAAGTTACTCAAGAGTTTCATACAAATATGGCGTATTTAGGTTGTAAATTACCGAGTATTGAGCCGAAAGCTACAGAGCATATTGATGTAATGATCGAAATAATAGAACGCTTAATAGCAAAAGATCACGCATATATTGCTGATAATCATGTTTATTTTGATGTTTTATCAGCTCCAAATTATATGGAATTATCTAACCGAAATTTAGAAGAAATGTTTGAGGGAGTACGTGTAGGAAATAGTAAAACAAAAAAAAATCCACAGGATTTTGTATTATGGAAACCGGCAAAGCAAAATGAATCGGCAAATATGAATTTTGAAAGCCCTTGGGGACTTGGTCGCCCTGGATGGCATATTGAATGTTCAGCCATGAACTACAAATATTTAGGTGAGAATTTTGATATTCACGGAGGGGGAGCAGATTTAATCTTCCCGCATCATACCAATGAGATTGCTCAAAGTAGATGTGCTTTTCCAAGTTCTACCTATGCTAAATACTGGATACATAACGGTTTTTTAACAGTTAACGGTGAGAAAATGAGTAAATCTCTTGGGAATTTTATCACCGTAAGGGATTTAATGGATAAAGAGATTTCAGGAGAAGTAGTAAGGTTATTTTTATTAAGTAGTCACTATAGGCGTCCTCTTGATTATAATGATAAAGCTATAGAAGATGCGAAGAAAACTTTAGATTATTGGTATAGAGCTATAGAAAATATTAATGTGCAAAAAATAGATTTACCTCATAATTTCATGCAAAGCTTACTTGATGATATGAATACGCCGCTTGCCGTAAAAATAATTAATGACTACGCTAAAGAGGTATTTACTTCTACAACTGAAGAAGAAAGGCAGCTTAATGCCGTTGCTCTTATTACTTGTGCTAATTTTATTGGTTTAATGAATAAGACTCCACACGAGTGGTTTAATAGCGGTGTGGATGAACTCTATATAAATGAGCTTGTAAATAAACGTTTAGAAGCAAAAAAACAAAAAAATTGGTTATTAGCCGATCAAATTCGTAATCAATTATTAGAACAACAGATAATTCTAGAAGATAAACCTGACGGTACTACTATCTGGCGAAAAGAATAAAAGCTTGTAAATTACATAATATGCGTATATAATTTGTAGGCTTGTAAGTCGTCATTGCGAGGAAATTATGTAATAATTGATGAAGCAATCCAGTTAAAAATGCTATAAATTAGCATTTTTTATTACTTTTTCTGGATTGCCACGCTCCTTTCAGTCGCTCGCAATGACGATTTTCCAAAACTTAAGCAAAAAATTCACACGTAAGATATATGTTAGTTCATTAGAATGAACATCTTACGGAGGTATAAACTAACAATTAGGAGAATTTAAAAATGTCAAAAATACCATCTGTTAACATTAAAGAATTATTAGATGCGGGCGTGCATTTCGGTCACAAGACCTCACGCTGGAATCCTAAAATGGCATCTTATATATATGGTGAACGTGATGATGTTCATATAATCGATTTAAGACAAAGTGCCGCTTTAATGAGCGTTGCTTTGAATGCAATATATGAAACCGTAAAAAAAGACGGTAAAATATTATTTGTAAGTACTAAAATACAGGCAAGTGATATTATAGCGGAATATGCCGAAAAATGCGGGCAATATTACGTAAATCATAGATGGCTTGGCGGTATGCTAACTAACTGGAAAACTATTGCGGGTTCAATAGAAAAACTAAATAAGTTAGAAAAAACCTTAGAAAGCGAAGAAGCACTTATGGGTTATACTAAGAAAGAGATACTCGATATGAGCCGTAGGAAAGATAAGTTACTTCTATCTCTTGCCGGTATTAGAAATCTTAATTCTAAACCTGATCTTCTAGTAGTTATTGACACTAATAAAGAGCATATCGCAATTAATGAAGCAGTAAAGCTTAATGTTCCTATAGTTGCAGTAGTCGATACTAATTCTAATCCTGATAATGTAGATTATCCGATTCCGGGTAATGATGATTCTATAAGATCAATAAGACTTTATTGTAGTTTATTTGCAGATGCGGCATTACAAGGACTTGAAGAATCAATGAAAGCTTCAGGAGTTGATATAGGGGCTATGCAGGAGCATACAGATAAGGCGTTAACTTCTAAAAATGTTTCTAAATTAAAACAAGCTAAAAAATTCTCTAAAACGAAAAATATTGATGAAGAGACAAATACAGAATTTGAGCAAGCATTAAATGATGCCGATGAAAATAAAAATTCTGATAATGCATAAGTGTTGTTGTGTGACTCGTATTTTTTCGTCATTGTAAGGAAAAGCGGTAAGTTTTGACGAAGCAATCCAGTAAAAATACTATAAATTAGCATTTTTTTATTATTTTTTGTGGATTGCCACGCAGCCTATGGCTGCTCGCAATGACGATTAGGTGCCACAACCCAAGCCAAATATAATAATTAAGGAGAAAGTAAGGTATGAGTGAAGTAAATATAAGTGCTGCAGCGGTTAAAGAATTAAGAGAAAAAACCGGTGCAGGTATGATGGACTGCAAAAAAGCATTAATAGAAACCAGCGGTAATTTTGAAGAAGCTATTGATTTTCTTCGTAAGAAAGGTTTAGCTGCTGCTGCAAAGAAAGTCGGACGTATTGCTTCTGAAGGCTTAACGGCTGCAAAAGTTGATGGGCTTACCGGAGTGGTTGTTGAAGTAAATTCCGAAACGGATTTTGTTGCTAGAAATGAGCAGTTTCAGGATTTAGTTAAGGATATTGCAAACCTTGCAGGAATTGCAAAAACTATAGACACACTAAAAACATCTAAAATGCAAAGCGGTAAATCAGTTGAAGAAGATATTATAGAAAATATCGCTACAATCGGTGAAAATTTAACATTACGTCGTATGGATATATTAGAGATATCCGAAGGAGCAATCGGCTCGTACGTGCATAATGAAGTTGTACCGAATCTAGGAAAAATTTCCGTATTAGTAGGTCTTGCGTCTAACGCAAAAGATAAAGCAAAACTAGAAGCTTTAGCTAAACAAATTGCTGTTCATGTAGCAGGCAATAACCCGCAAAGTATAGATGATTCAAGCTTGGATCAAGCTTTAGTTGAGCGTGAGAGAAAAGTATTTTTTGAGAAATCTAAAGAAGAAGGAAAGCCTGATAATATTATAGAAAAAATGGTAGAAGGTAGGATACGTAAATTCTTCTCTGAAGTTGTATTGCTGCAGCAAAATTTCTTATTTGAGCCTAAACTTACCGTTGCGGAAGTAATTAAAAATGCTGAAAAAGAACTCGGTGCAGAAATTAAAATCGCCAAATTTATTAGATACGAACTTGGTGAAGGTATAGAACACGAAGAAAAAAACTTTGCCGATGAAGTAGCTGCCATCACACAGGGTTAACGGCCTTGTTTCATGAATCAGTTTTTTTGTCATTGCCACGCTCCTTTTAGTCGCTTGCAATGACGATTTTGGATTCATGCAACAAACCTCCACTTTTGTGGTGATGACATCGCGTACTTTTTTTAAGCCGTGCAACAAAACCTATTTGTTTTATAATCCCAAAAAAGTTTAATAAAAAAAATAAGTCATGATTATTAACCATATATAGCTTCTATATGATATGCAGGGTCAGCATGTCCTATTTCTACTACTCCGTTATTTTCATAAATTTTTCGAGTTAAATGCTCATAATGCTCGCTATTCACCGATAAAGTATATAATTTACTATGATAAATAATGCAAGCTGGGTATAATGGTTTGCTAGAAAGAACCGGAGGATTTGGTAAAGATAGCTTAATTATTCTTCCATCATCAGTATAATCAAGTTTCAAGTAAGAAGCATTTGTTTTTTCTGGTCTTGAACCATTAGATTCATATAAAACTAATTGTAGATTTGTGCTTCCATCCATAATATCAGGAAAAGTAATATCTCTATATTCTCTAACTTCTACTATATGTTGCTTATTTAGCTTAAATTTTAAGGAAGTTTTTATTGTTTTTTCTTGTACTTTAATATTACTACACCATTTTCATTTTTAAATTCAACAGCTTTACTTGTAATATGTGAGGTAGAGGTAGTATTAGCTGTAGTAGTAACAGTTGATGTAATAGTGGTAGAATTATTATTTGAAGTAGTAGTATTAGATTCGGAATCTTTTATTACTACTTGAGTTTTACCATTCACATCAGTATTAACTATTTCAATGCTACCCGTAGAAATTTTATATGCATTTACTAAAGTGGTGGCTATAGTTTTTCCTACTTCTATTGCTCCCTTGCCTTAAATTATATATCCCTTTACCTACATAAGTTATGCCTTTGATAATAGGGTCATTTTTAAAGTTTTCTTCTATCTTGTTGCTTTTTTAATACCCCATAATTATAACCGGCTTTCCTATACAAATCATCATCTCTGCCCATAATAAATACTCCTTAAAATTTTATTGTTAATAAAAGAAGTACGGGCTTAACGCACTTCGTATGTATATTAATAAAAGGTAGGATTAACATATTTCATAGCCTTCTTTTTCTTGAAGCTGCCTATGTTTTTCTCTTTCTGTTACTATTTGTTCAGGAGATTTATCGTATTTTTTAGCTTTTTCTCTTCTTTCGTGATCCTCTGCTGCTCGTTGATTTATAAGGGTACGTATATAGTCTGGGTCTTCCATAAGTATATCCTTAGTTATTGAATAGGCTTATTTAATCATATTGCAATTAGAAGTCAAATATTCTTTTAGAAGTTCTATTTTTATTAACTGAATTCAGCTATCAAAGAAACTTCATAATTACTTTTAAATATTCATCTAGGATTTTTTGGTTGTCCTCAACAAATTTTAAAGCATTTTCACGATAGGCTTTAAGTTCTAGAGAATTATTAGACCTAAGTAGATATGTTAGTTTAGTTAGTAAATCTTCACCATTTTTGATTTGGATAGCTGCTTCATTTTGCAGTACGCCTTTAGCGATATCGGTGTTTTTACTCATATCGGGACCGAATATAATACAATTAGAGAAATATGCCGCTTCTAAAATATTATGCCCGCCTTGTTTAAAAGAACCGCCGATAAATGAGATTAACGCTACGGAAAAAAATAGCCCCATTTCGCCGAACCTATCAACTATATAAAGATCATCGCTTAAAACAGGTAAATCATTTTGCGACTTAGCGGTAGCGGATAAATTATGTGACTTACAATTATCGATAATTGATTTAACTCGCTCAGGATGTCTTGGAATTAAGATAATATAGCAATCTAAAAACTGCTCTTTTAGGTTTTTGATTATAGGCAAAATCACCTCTTCATCTTCGGGGTGAGTGCTGGCAAATACCACGACTCGCCTATTGTTTAGATGTGAGCTTAATTTTGATAACTCTTCTAGATTGACCGGAAGTTTTTCATTGGCAAATTTAATATTGCCTAAATTAATTCCATCTGATATGCCAAGTTCATTGAATTTTTGTAAGTCACGCTCGCTTTGCACGATAATTTTACTGAAATTTTTGAGGATAAGCTGAAAGAAGCTTTTTCTTTTTAGCCAAGCTTTAAACGATTTATCGGAAATACGAGCATTTACTAGTAGTAATTTACACTGCCCTGATCCCTCATTAATAGTACACGGCCATAATTCCGATTCTATAAAAATACCTAAATTAGGTTGCCAATTTCTTAAAAACTTTTTAGTAAAAATAATATTATCTATCGGTAAAAATTGGTGAACTGCTATTTCAGGTAATTTGGCAGTTAATATTTTAGCGGAGCTGTTAGTCCAAGAAGTTACTAGAAAACGAACGTCAGGATAACGTTTACTTATATTATATATTAATGTTAAAGCTGCCATAGACTCACCAACGCTTGCTACATGAATCCATACTAAGAAAGAATCGTCTTGTCTGTGTTTGCCAATAGCAAAACGCTCTTGGATGCGTCTTATATCTTCCTTACCTATTAATAAACGTATAAGAATTATGATAAAATAAACAGGTAATAATATAAAGCTTAAAGCGTAATATAGCATCATTTCCTTAAGCTCTCTGTTAAGCTTGCTAATTGTTTTTCAAGGCTTATATGGTTTTGTATTTTATCATTTGTGAGTTCTAAAGGTGAGCCAACTATGATTTTAATAGTACCAAACGGTAGAGGTATTATTAATTTATCCCAACTTTTTAGTCTAAAACATTTAGAGGTACTACTTACTATCGGAATAAGTTTTTTGTTATATCTATAAGCAATTTCGGTAATGCCGCTATTTACTTTATATACCGGTCCTTTAGGACCGTCCGGCGTGACTATTATATTTGCACCTTGAAATAGCTTACCTATAATATTACGTAAAGCTCCAATTGGATTTTTATTAGTAGAACCTACTATAACTCTGCAACCGAATTTTCCTACTAGATCATTTAAAATTTTTCCGTCTAAATGCGGTGATATTAAAGCATAGATATTTCTATGTCCTATAAACATAGCTGGACTTAAGGCGAGCATATTATGCCAAAATGCAAAGATTATACCTTGTTCGTTTAGGAATTTTTCCTTATTGCCGTTATCGTAAAATATAAATTTCTGCCTCGAAGTAAAATAAACAAAACGCAAATACCAATATAGTAAAATAGTAATTATACTAAGTACGTATTTATTATTTTTTAAAAACTTTTTAAAAACTTTCCGCATTGATTTTTTATTGGTTTGGTATTGTTTTTAACGTCATTGCGAGGAAAATTACGAAGTAATTGACGAAGCACAATCTCAGGATATTTGACGAGATTGCCACGCAGCCTACGGCTGCTCGCAATGACGATTTAGTATCCATACAAGCTTAATCAGGAATGACATCGATTGCTCTCTCAATTCTAATACAAGCCTCTTTTAGCTCTTCCATAGAAATAGCATAAGAGATTCTAAAATATCCCTCTAAGCCGAAAGCAATACCGGGTACTACGGCAACTTTCGCTTCTTCAAGTAAATATTCGGCAAAATCATTACTATTTG
Organism: Rickettsia asiatica; assembly: GCF_007989425.1. NCBI lineage: Bacteria > Pseudomonadati > Pseudomonadota > Alphaproteobacteria > Rickettsiales > Rickettsiaceae > Rickettsia > Rickettsia asiatica. Next base: position 121,511 of record NZ_AP019563.1, on the reverse strand, counting down.
CAATAATTTTTCCTGACTTAGTTTTATGCCCAAATATTTTATTGCATTTAACAAATAAGTAAAACGCTCCTTCAGGTTTATAGCACTCAAAATATTTTACTCTTTTCAAAATTGATAAAGCAAGATCCCGCTTTTTCTGAAAATTTAAAGCATTAGGCTTTATATAATCCTGAGGACCGTTTAATGCTTCAATAGCAGCCATTTGACTTATTGAACAAGGGTTTGAAGTACTTTGCGACTGAATAATAGTCATTGCTTTAATCAAAGCTTTTGAACCTGCTCCGTAGCCTATACGCCAACCCGTCATAGAATAAGCTTTAGATACTCCATTTACGGTAAATATATGTTCTTTTAAATCAGGGGCTATTTGGGTTAATGTATAAAATTTAAAATCATCAAAAGTAATATGCTCGTAAATATCATCGGACATTACGTTTACATGGGGATATTTTCTTAAAACTTTAGCAATATTTTCTAGTTCTTCAAAATTATAGCTTGCACCTGTCGGGTTACTAGGAGAGTTAATAATAAGCCACTTAGTTTTATCTGTAATTGAACGTTCTAAAGATTCCGCACTTAACTTAAAGTTATTTTCAATTCCGCAATTTACAAAAACAGGTGTTCCTGTGCTAAGTGCAACCATATCAGGGTATGAAACCCAATAGGGTGCCGGAATAATTACCTCATCCCCTTTATCTAAAGATGCCATAAACAAATTATATATAACTTGCTTACCACCGGTACTTACTATTATTTCATCAAGTTCGTAATCTATATTATTTTCACGTTTGAATTTGTCTTTTATTGCTTGCTTTAAAAGAGGCATCCCTTCAACATTGGTATATTTGGTAAAACCGTCTTTAATAGCTTTGATTGCCGCTTCTTTGATATTATCAGGCGTATCAAAATCAGGCTCACCGGTACCGAGTGCGATAATATCAACTCCCGCTTTTTTAAGTTCAAGAGTTTTTTTAACGACTGCAAGGGTCGGCGACGGCTTTATAGAACTTAGCATCGTAGAAATAATTGACATAATTTGAGTCCGTATTAATGAAAGTTATAATATAGTAAATTTTAAATTCTGTGAAGAAGATTTAAGCTGCAACAACTATGTAAAATAATCTAAAATAAAAAAATTATTTAATCATCTAAATTAACTTTAAGCAGTTCTCCTTTTTCTGCTTGTTCTATAGCTTCCTTTATCCGTTTAGCATTTACCGGATTAGATTAATAAATATAATGTTTCTTTTGTAGATATTAGTGTTTGATTTCATAATATAACTATTATTTTATTTAAAAATTTATCAAGATATGCTTTATTATAGTAAGTAATATTAATTTAGTAATTAAACTATGCTCGGTAAAATAAAAGACAAAATCAAACATTATTGCTTAACTATAATAAATATACCGAATTTTATTAAGAATAAAATTTTAGAATTTAAAAATTATATAAGTGATTGTAAATATAAATTCTCTCATTTAGCCGAAACTAATTATCAACTTGGACTCGATCATTTATATAGAGGTAATTTAAATGATGCATTGCTTAGGTTTAAACTAGTCGATAAATTTTTTAATCCTAATGATTCTAAAGTATATTATCAACTCGGATGGGTTTATTTTTTAAAAAATAATTACAGGCAAGCTATAGAATATTTAGAAAAATCTAATGAAAAATATAAAGCTATATTTATAAATTTTTTGAAAAATTATAAAGATATTACTGAAATACCTCAAGAAATTTGGGGAAAATATCGTGATTTAACTGCACAATATTATCCTACTATTTTTAATAACGATAAAAATATCCATCTTCCGTATAGGTTTGTTAATGAAGCACTTAAGCAGATATCTGATTTACCGGATAATTACTCTATTCTAGAGCTTGGAAGTAATATAGGGCTTGTAGGTTATGAAATACAAAAACGTTTTCCGGAAAGTTTTACTTTAACCGGTGTAGAAATTTCTACTTTAATGAATGATTTACAAGAAACATATTATCCGAACACTAAAATTTACGATCAAATATATAATATTGCTATCGATGAATTTTTAAAACAAAACTCTAATAAATTTGATATTATTTTTAGTTTGTGCGGATTACCGTTTACTAACAATTTAATAGAATATTTTAATTTAATATACTCATCTCTTAGTAAACAAGGGTATTGTGCCCTTTGTTTACCGAACGCCGCAAAGACGCAATTTTCAGTAAAACGCAAGGAATTTATTTTTAATTTGAATGAAATAAATAATATTTTACAAAAAAATAATTTTACTATATTAACTGCGGAAGAAATAATACTAGCGGAAAACAATAAATATAGTATTATTGTTTGTAAGAAAACAGCATAAATCAATGAGAATATTAATTATATTATCCATTATTTTATGTTCATTATCGATAAGAGCTGATCTTGAATATGTTGATAATGACATATATAACTATAATGGTGGAAGAAATGAAAACGGTTGCTTGGAAGTTTATGATCCATACGAAAAATTTAACCGTAAAGTATTTACATTTAATTCTGTGTTAGATTATATAATATTGCGTCCTTTAGCGATAGGTTATAAGAATATCACGAATGATTACGTAAAAGCACGTGTTAATAGTTTCGTCAGTAATGTCGATACACCTCTTACAGCGGTAAATTACGGGCTTCAGTTAAATTACGATAAAACTATGAAAAGCGTTTGGCGGTTTCTCATTAACACGACGCTTGGCATAGGCGGTTTATTTGACGTGGCAGGTAAAGTAGGTTTACCCTCTGATCATCAAACTTTCGGTAGTACCCTCGCACATTATGGGGTTGCCCCAGGTCCTTATTTAGTATTGCCGATAATCGGTAGTACTAACGCAAGAGACATGACGGATTCGGTAATTACTAATTATGCTCTTAATCCATTAAGGTACTACACTCATAATGATTTTGACTTAGGAGTACTAGCAGTTAGTAAAATAAACGATCGATATGTTGTATTACCGTTTAGTGATTATGTGATGAAGAATTCTACCGATCCTTATGTGGCTATTAGATCGGCATTACATCGTGCTCGTGAAGCATCGGTTCAATATCCTGAAAATTTTAAATGTCCTAGCCCTTATGAAAGAAAATAAAAATTAACTTAAAAGAGGATTATATGCAAAAAATTATTACAGGTTTATTTCTATTAGTTATAACGTTTTCCGCTTATTCTAATGAAAAAGTGCCTGCCGGTTTGAACAGTTACGTTACTAATTTAGTAAATGAAGCTTCTAGTATATTAAACGATAGTAAGCTATCTGAGCGAGTAAAAATTGCTAAAGCACGTGAGTTAATGTCTCAGAACCTAGATTTTGATTGGATGGCTAAATATACATTAGGCAGAAATGGGATAAAAACTTTATCAGGTGGGCAGGTTCAGGAATTCATCAAAGTTTACTCTAAATATGTTACTAAATCTTATACTGATTTAATAAAAGATTATAAAGGTGAACAGCCTAAAATAGTAGGAGTTCGTACTTTAAGCTCGACCGATTTTATGGTTGCTATGAATATCATTAGTAATAAAGAGCAAGACCCTATTAAAGTAGAATATCTTGTACGTGAAATGAAAGGAAACGGAAAAGACGTTTTTAAAGTTTCTGATATAATTACGGAAGGTGTAAGTCTTATTGGAGCTCAACAAGACGAGTTTACCGATACTTTAAAAAATCAAGGTTTTGAGGCACTAATACAAAAATTAGAAAGTCGTTCTTAAATTCGGTATTATTACTAAAACGTCATTGCGAGGAAAATTACGAAGTAATTGACGAAGCAATCTCGTGTCAAAATCCTGAGATTGCTATGCTCCTTTCAGTCGCTCGCAATGACGTTAAACAACATAAACCACTTACATGAAAATCTTAGCAGGCAGTAGTAATAAGTTACTCGCATCTCGTTTAGCTATAGCATTAAATATAAAATATATTGAGCCGAGAATTACTTATTTCAATGATTCCGAAATAAAAGTAGAAATTCAAGAATCGTTTCATAATGAAGATATAATCATAGTACAATCCACATCAAAACCCGTTAATGATCGCTTAATTGAGCTGTTCTTGCTAGTAGATGCAGCAAAAAAAGCAGGAGCAAATCGAATAATTTTGGTAATGCCTTATTTCGGTTATGCAAGGCAAGATAATATAAATTCTCAAAATATAATTCCTGCTAAGTTAATAGCAGATTTTTTAGAGAAGCTCGGAGTAAACCATGTAATTACTATTGATTTACACTCCGATAAAATAGAGAAATTTTTTAATATTCCTGTTTCTAAATCTTGAACCTATAAATTTATATATCCCGTTTTTAAGAACTTATAGCAATTTCGTCATAGTTGCACCTGATCAAGGAATATTAATCGAGTTCAAAAAATTAGTAATTTACTAAATATAGATTCAGCTTATATAAACAAAGAAAGGGATATAAATAATAATTGTGAGATGATATCAATAACAGGTAGTGTAGAGGGCAAAAATTGCATATTAATTGATGATATTATAGATAGCGGCGAAACAATAGTAAAAGCAGCGAGATTTTTAAAAGAACACACGGTTTTATCGGTTAGTGCTTTTATAACTCATGCAGTGCTTTCTGCCGTCTCTAAAGATAAAATTGAAAATTCGGTAATAGATAATATTTTTGTTACCGATACTATAGAAGTAGGTGACTTACCTCCAAAATTTCATATAATACCGGTAATGCCAATTATCGTTAAAGAGTTAAGAAATATATTATGAGTTTATGTACTCTAGAAATAAATCTATCTGCAATAAAAAATAATTACCTTTTATTACAAGATATTTGCAAAACCTCGTTAGTCGGTGCTGCCGTTAAAGCTGATGGTTACGGACTTGGAGCAATGCAAATTTCTAAAGCTTTAATAGAAGAAAATTGTAAGCATTTTTTTGTGGCCTCAAGTGAAGAGGGAGTGAATTTACGCAAAGCACTAAGTAATGATGCAAATATTTTAGTTCTTAACGGAGTTTTTGAGCATGATGCTTTAGAGCTTATAGAATATAATTTAACACCTGTTCTAAATAACTTAAAACAAATAGAAATTTGGCAAAAATTCGGTAATTTGAAAAACCGATTATTGCCTTGTGATTTACATTTCAATACGGGGATTAATCGTCTTGGCTTAAGCTCTGATGAGATAGAGCAGCTAATTAATGATCGTGATTTATTAAAAGGGCTAGATTTACAATATATTATAAGCCATCTAGCTATATCCGAGGAAATAGATAATCCTTATAATCTAGAACAATTAAACAGATTTAAAGCTTATTTACAATATTTTCCGAACGTCAAAGCAAGCCTTGCTAATTCCGGCGGCATATTTTTAGGACAGGATTACCATTTTGATTTAGCAAGACCAGGGGCAGCCTTATACGGACTTAACCCTGTAATGAAAAATCCTGTAACCTTAAAAGCCCCAATAATCCACTTACAGAATTTGACACTAGATAGCCATATCGGTTATAATATGACTTTTACAACTAAGCGTGATAGTGTCATTGCAACGTTACCGCTTGGTTATGCTGACGGATATAGCCGTAATTTTAGTAATCAAGGCGAGGTGTTTATTAACGGTCGCAGTGTTCCTATAGTAGGGCGAGTATCGATGGATTTGATAAATATCGATGTTACCGATCTACCGCCATCCGATATTTTTCTAGGGCAGGAAGCGGAAATTATCGGAAATCATTGCACGCCTGATAAAATAGCGAGTATTATAGGTACTATCGGGTATGAGGTATTGACTAGTCTCAGTAGTAGATATAAGAGGGTTTATAAGTAAGCGTCATTGCGAGGAAAATTACAAAGTAATTGACGAAGCAATCTCAGGAGTTTGTTATTATTTCATGAGATTGCCACGCAGCCTACGGCTGCTCGCAATGACGATTTAGATAACAATTATAAAACAAAAAAATATACATAAATGTTATTAAATATAGCTAATTCGGTCGGTAAACGTACTATAAAGTTTGCACAAAGTGTAGGCAGTTTTTCTCTATTTAGCTTTGCTGCCGTTAGCAGTATCATAAGACCGCCTTTATATTTGAGTTTAATCATCAGACAATTATTATTTATCGGGTTTCACTCGCTTCCGGTTGTTGCGATGACAACTTTTTTCTCAGGTGCAGTACTTGCATTACAGAGTTATACCGGTTTTTCCCGTTTCTCAGCTGAAAGTTCCATTGCAACGGTAGTAGTATTGTCGCTGACTAGAGAACTTGGACCGGTACTTGCGGGGTTAATGGTAGCGGGAAGAGTCGGGGCATCAATCGCCGCCGAAATAGCAACAATGAGAGTAACGGAGCAGGTAGATGCTTTATATACTTTATCTACCGATCCTATTAAATATTTAGTTTTTCCAAGAGTAATAGCAGCTATTATTACAATGCCTTATCTTGTTTTAATCGGGGATATAATTGGTGTTATGGGCGGTTATTTGGTAGGGGTATATAAACTTGATTTTAATAGTTCAGCTTATTTAACCAGTACTTTTCAGTATTTAGAGCCGATTGACGTAATTTCCGGTCTTGTTAAAGCGGGAGTTTTTGGGTTTATCATTTCTATAATAAGTTGCTATAGCGGCTATTATTCAGGTAAAGGGGCTAAGGGAGTTGGAAGAGCAACTACCTCGGCAGTAGTAAATTCTTCTATCCTTATCTTAATAAGCAATTATTTAATAACCGAATTATTTTTTAAAGTATAGATATGAGTGAAAAAGAAGAGTTTAAAATTAAAATTCAGTCATTGTATAAATCATTTGCTAATCATAAGGTGTTAGACGGAATAGATTTGGATGTAAAAAAGGGCAGTTCATTAGTTATTTTAGGTGGTTCCGGTAGCGGCAAATCTGTTCTAATTAAAAATATAGTAGGATTGATTAAACCTGATAAAGGTAAAATTTTTATTGATAATGTAGAAATCCAAGATATCTCAAGTAAACAAAAATTTGAGATTATGGATGGTATAGGTTTTTTATTCCAAGGCGGAGCATTATTTGACTCCTTAAATATATGTGATAATATTACTTTCGAGACTAAAAAATTATCTAAGAAAGAAAAAAACGACCTTGCCGGTGCAAAGCTTAATTCCGTCGGTTTATCCCCTAGAATACTCGATCTTTACCCTTCCGAATTATCGGGAGGAATGCAAAAAAGAGTAGCCCTTGCTAGGGCTATTTGTAGTACACCGTCGATTTTATTTCTTGATGAACCGACCACAGGGCTTGATCCTATAATGGCAAATGTTATCAACGAATTAATTATAAAAATCCAAGAAGAGTTAGGGGCAACTACGATTACTATAACTCATGATATGATTAGTGCCGAAAAAATAGCTAAAGAAGTAGCTATGATTTATCAAGGGAAAATTAAATGGTACGGCAGTAAAGATGAAATGCGTAATAGTGATAATCCTTATTTAAAACAATTTATAAATGGATTAACTACCGGTCCTATAGAGGTGTAAAATGTTTAAGCACTTATTATGTATAGTAATATTTCTAGGTATAAACCTAAATGTTTATGCTATAAATTCTAGCTCTTATACGACAGATGATATAATAAAAATAGTAATTATTCTTGGAATAGTTATTTTAATTTTTAGTCCTGCAAAATTCCGCATAATCGTTATTGGTACTATTTTAGGTTTGGCTTTTGCCTATTTCACGTATAAATACATCGTACCTATCTTTATTTCTTCACTAAATGGACCATAATTATCTCTTGACACTAGGGGAGTATTACTTTATATTTTTTATTTATTGTATATTTATAAGTTTTAAGGTATTTAGCTATATGTCTCATAAGTGCGAACTCACAGGTGTGGGTGTTTTATACGGCAACAATGTATCACATTCTCAGCGTAAAACTAGAAGACGTTTTGAGCCTAATTTAAGGTCAGTTAAGTTTACAAGTGATATAACAGCCGGAGAATATAGATTATCGGTTAATGCTAGATGTATTAGTTCAGTGGAAAAAGCCGGCGGTTTTGATGCATATATTCTAAAAGCCGATGATAATGTTTTATCTAGTACGGCTAGAGCTATTAAGAAAAAAATAATTCAGACTAAAACGGCGAAATCATTATGAAAAGCGGTATACATCCAGAATATAAAAAGTTTTTGATTAAAGTAGGAAGTGATGTTTTTGAAACAATGTCTACTCATCCTACAGGTGAAATTTTAATGGATGTTGATTTTAGAAAGCATCCAGCATGGAATAAAGATTCCGGAAATGTAGTAAATCAATCAAACAAAAGTGTTAGTGATTTCAATAAAAGATTCTCAGGTCTTTCTTTCGGTAGTAAGAAAGAAGCTAGTTAGGCTTATATTTCTTGGATTCATTATAAGAAAGTTGTGCTTTGTTGCGTGGATCGTGTTATGTCATTCCCGCGTAGGCGGGAATCCAGAAAAATAACTTCAATATTGATATAGAAGTTACATATTTGATAAAATAAATATATAAAGAACTTGTTTTTTATATGTTTTACTGGGTGCCTGCGATCAACGGAATGACATCCAACACGTTATAATGGTCCATGTAACAAGGCTTTTAGTTGTATAGCTTATGACGATTTTATCATACGAGAATGATATCTTAAACGTTCGGGAGTCAAGTCACAATATAACACAGATAAATCGTCAATTCTCAATTATTGCGGGGTGGAGCAGCTCGGTAGCTCGTCAGGCTCATAACCTGAAGGTCGTTGGTTCAAATCCAGCCCCCGCTACCATATTTTTTCAATGTCATTCTGGCTCACTTATAGCGTATTGCATGACTCGTTTTATATCATTCCCGCGTAGGCGGGAATCCAGAAAAATAACTTCAATATTGATATAGAAGTTACATATTTGATAAAATAAATATATAAAGAACTTGTTTTTTATATGTTTTACTGGATTCCCGCCTACGCGGGAATGACATCGCACAGGTTTTTCGAGCCATGCAATAAAGCCTTCAGTCGTTCGCAATGACGACTCGGTATCCACGCAACAATGCCTAATTACATCCAATACGAAAGCAAATTATGACTACTCAGAAAATAGTGCCTACAAAATCGACTGATGGCAGTAAGCTTTTTCGTCATCAAGCTAAATTTGTAGCCGGTGCTATGAATATAAATCAAATCCCCAATTTTTCATTACCGGAAATTGCGTTTGTCGGTAAGTCAAATGTCGGCAAATCAAGCCTAATAAACACGATATGTAATAATAAAAATCTTGCTAAAGTTTCTAATACTCCGGGGCGTACTAGACAAATCAATTTCTTTAACCTTGCAGATAAACTTATTATAGTTGATCTTCCCGGTTATGGTTTTGCTAATGTTCCTATATCAGTCAAAGAGCAGTGGGAAGTGTTAATTAGTTATTATTTACGAAATAGTCATAATTTAAGGTTAGTTAACTTATTGATTGATTCAAGAAGGGGTATAAAAGAAAACGATAAGAAAGTAGCTGAGCTATTACTTGCAAATAAAAGAGAATTTCAAATTATTTTCACAAAATCGGATAAAGTTACGGATCATAAAAACCTTAACGATGAAGCACAGAATTTTCTTGCAACTTTAAACTACTCATGTAATGTTATATATGTAAGTAGTAGGAGTAAAGAAGGTGCAAGAGAATTTAAAGCTAGTTTGGCAAAATGCATCAAACCTCAAAGGTAAAGAGGAGATAGTATTTCTTCATTAAATAACATTGCTATAATTAAGAATATAATAAAGTGTAGTAGTGAGCTGAAGAGTCAAGCAATAGTTCTAAAATTACCTGCTACTATTATTATTGACGATAAATTATTTACGGCTTTTATTGAATCTATTAGATTACTTGAGATGTGCGGTGCTAAAATATATATAGTACATGATCATATTGATTTATGAAGTTCGTCTTTAATATCACAAATAGATGAAAATTTTAGTCAAAAAATTAGTAAAATAAGCGACTATAGTTCTCTAAATAATCCTATTATTATGGAAATTTTATCCAGTTACGTTAACAAGCTTATAGTAACAAAGTTAAGTAGTATAGGTTGTTATGCAGTTGGTATTTCGGGTAAGGATGCTAATTTACTGCAAGCAAAAAAATCAAAATTATCTCACCGAAAAATTGTAAATCATGATGTTATAAATGTTGGTTTTTTAAGCAAGCCTATTATGATTAATCTGGAAATTTTATTAAATTTTGAAGATAATAATATTATACCCGTGATAGCACCGTTTGCTAACGATGATCAGGAGAAAACGCATTTATTAAATGTTAACTTAACGGTAGCAACAATTGCTTCTGCATTAAGTGCGGAACATTTAATATTGCCATATGAGATATTACAGGTATCCGAGAGACGTTTCCATATAATATAAAAATACGAGATATTAACTTGTTGAAATCAATGTTAGATGATAGTAATAATTTCATCGAAGAAGAATTAATTAAGATAGCAGTTAATGCACTTGAAAATAATAACGGTTACGTACATTTTGTGAATAGTGAAGTACCGAATTCAATATTGTCTTGATATTAATATAAATTAATAGAGGTTTTTTATGGCAGGAGCATTAGCATCTGATCTTTTATTTGTAGGGTTAACTAGACCGCCGATGATATTTGGAGTAAGTATTAAGTTTGCTGCATTAAATATGATAATGACGATGATAGTATTTATTTGGAATAACGGCATTATGATTTTATTCATTGCAACTGCTTTGCATTTGGTAGCTTATATTATATGTTTTAAAGAACCGAGATTCATAGAGCTATATTTAAATAAAATGTCAAGAACTAGCCAATGTCCTAATAAATTTTACTACGGAGCAAATTCGTATAATATTTGATGATGTATATGTCTCTAAAATCGTCATTGCGAGCAGCCGTAGGCTGCCACATGGCAATCTCATGAAACAGCATAAAATTTCTGAGATTGCCACGTCGAGGCTTCGCCTCTCCTCGCAATGACAAAATAAATCAAAATAGTTAAATCAGGTGAGGTAATGAAGTTATTTAGAACTAGAGCAGCTAAAGAATTAAGGTCTAAACAAGAAAGACCCACTTCGCATTTTATTCCTTATAAATGTCATTGGGATAGTAATACTATTTTAACGAAAGATAATTCTTTATTACAAGTTATTAAAATAAACGGATTTTCTTTTGAAACTGCCGATGATGAAGATCTAGATATTAAAAAGAATATCAGAAATGCCTTACTTAAAAATATGGCTTCGGGAAATATCATTATGTATTTCCATACTATTAGAAGACGTAAAGCAGTAATATTTGACGATACGGAATTTACTTATGATCCTACCGTAAAAGTCCCTAATGATTTTATTACTTATTTAGGTGCAGAATGGCGTAAGAAACATGCGGGTGCTAGGTCGTTTTTTAATGAATTATATATTAGTATTTTATATAAGCCTGATACCGGCGGTGCTGCTATAGTTGAGTATTTTCTAAAGAAGCTTAGACAAAAATCTAATAAAACTGCTTGGGAAAACGACATGAAAGAGATGAAAGAAAATCTTCAAGAAATATCAACTAGAGTGGTTAATACATTCAGAAGTTACGGAGCAAGATTACTTGGAGTTCGTCAAACGCAGTCAGGTAGTTATTGCGAAATTTTAGAATTCCTTTCATCTTTAATTAATTGCGGCGATTCACCAGGTCCTATAGCATTACCGCGTGGTACTATTGACGAATATTTACCGACTCATCGCTTATTTTTTGATTCTCGTACTATTGAAGCAAGAAGTCCGCTTGGCAAGAAATATGCTGGAATGATCAGTATACTTGAATACGGTCCTAATACTTCGGCAGGAATTTTTGACGGATTCCTGCAAATGCCTTTTGAATTTGTCATGACACAAAGCTTTGTCTTTGCTAATAGAACCATAGCGATCGGTAAAATGCAATTACAGCAAAATAGAATGATACAATCCGGTGACAAGGCTACTTCACAAATTGCTGAAATCAATACGGCCCTTGATATGGCTACTAGCGGTGATATCGGTTTTGGTGAGCATCATTTATCGCTTTTATGTTCCGCAAATAATATTAAAGCTTTGGAAGATATATTGTCAATGGCAGCAGTTGAGCTTTCTAATTCAGGAATTCAGCCAGTTAGAGAAAAAGTTAACATGGAACCTAGCTATTGGGGACAGTTGCCGGGAAATATGGATTATATAGTGCGTAAATCCACTATAAATACTCTTAATATGGCTAGCTTTGCCTCACAACATAATTATCCGCTCGGTAAAATTAGAGATAACCATTGGGGAGAATATGTCACAGTACTTGATACTACTTCAGGTACGCCGTTTTATTTTAATTTCCATGTAAGGGATGTTGGACATACTCTAATTATCGGTCCAACTGGTGCCGGTAAAACAGTTCTTATGAATTTCTTATGTGCTGAAGCACAAAAATTCAAACCTCGTATGTTCTTTTTTGATAAAGATCGAGGAGCAGAAATATTTATACGTGCTTTAAACGGAGTTTATACAGTAATTGATCCGGGCTTAAAATGCAACTTTAACCCTTTACAGCTTGAAGATACTAGTGAGAATAGAACGTTTATTTTAGAGTGGCTTCGCGTGCTTGTAACTTCTAACGGTGAAAGTTTAACTGCACAAGATAATAAAATCTTATCTCAAGCGGTAAGCGGTAATTTTAGATTAGAAAGAAAAGACAGAAAGCTTAGTAATGTTATAGCATTTCTTGGTATTGATACACCAAATAGTTTGGCAAGTAGGATTGCAATGTGGGTTGGTAAAGGTTCACACGCTAAGATATTTGACAATGAAATAGATAATATTGATTTACAAAAAGCAAGGGTATTTGGTTTTGATATGACTGAATTACTTAAAGATCCTATAAGCCTTGCACCGGTATTGTTATATATTTTCCATCGTATTAATATCTCTTTAGATGGGCAGAAAACTATGATAGTGCTTGATGAAGCATGGGCTTTAATCGATAATCCGGTGTTTGCACCTAAGATCAAAGATTGGTTAAAAGTGTTGAGAAAATTAAATACTTTTGTTATATTTGCTACGCAGAGTGTTGAAGATGCCGCAAAAAGTAGAATTAGTGATACGTTGATTCAACAAACAGCTACGCAGATTTTTTTACCTAATTTGAAAGCTACGGATATTTATCGTAGTGCATTTATGTTAAGTCAGCGAGAATATATTTTAATTAAAACTACCGACCCTACTACACGTTATTTTTTAATAAAACAAGGAATAGATGCCGTAGTTGCCAAAGTTAACTTAGACGGTATGAATAATATAATTAGTGTTTTATCTGGCAGAGTTGAGACTGTAATATTGCTCGATCAAATTAGAGAGAAATACGGCAATGATCCGGATAAGTGGTTACCTATATTTTATGAAGCAGTTAAAACATTATAGATTCCTGTTTGTCATCCCGCGGCTTGACTGCGGGATCTTGTCTCACAGACTATGTCCTGAGATCCCGTGGCTTGTTCACGGGATGACATTTTTACAATACGAGGCAAGTAACTAGTGATGAAATTATTTCCTCGTAGTATACTTATAACATTAGTACTAAGCTTTATCCTAAATTTAGGGTTAGTTACTAAAATTCATGCTAAAGATACTCTTGATAGCATTGTAGATGTTTTAAACGGTTTAACTTGCGAAACTCAAGGCGTAGGTGATTTATTACGTAGTGAATTCTCTCATACATGTATTGTTGCTCCGTTCTTTACTTTTGCGGTAATGAATCTTGTTTCTCCCGTCTTATACATGAATACGTTTTTAAAGCTTAAAATAAATGATAAAGATTTATTTAACGATAGTAAGTTTGGAAATTTTCCAGGAGGTCAATGTACTCGTGAAAACAGAATTGATCCTAAAAATCCGGAATTACGTTTTGCTTTATGTAGTAATGCTAAACTAATTGTAGCTAGAGCAGAAGCTGTTTTAGAATCGGCACTTGCTATTGCTAAAGCCGTATTAACAGGTAGTGATCCTTGGGATGATATAAAAAAAGCGTGGGAAAATAATAAGAAAGATTATTATGTTCCATATAGCGGTAAGCCCGGTGATGACGGTTTTGCATTTGATGTAGGCTTCCCTGTAATATATTGGAAAGTTATTCAAGATAAAGATAGAATATGTGTCTCAACAAAGGGGTTTACAGGAGACGTTCCCGTCGGCTGTAAATATATGAAAGAGCCGTTTCCAAAATCCATGTATAATAGCTTTATGGATGTAGCAGATAAGGATTTGATTGAAGATCCAAATGAAACGCCTACCGATCCTTTAGCCTTAGTTTCCTGTAGTGCAGCAGGTGGAGGATGCTATCAAAAAGCTTATAATGCTTCAAAAACTGCAGTAGTCATGACTTCTCCTCTTATAGAGTGTATGAGGCAAATGATTACTAGATTACTAATTAGTAAAGATGTTTGTAGTTTTGATAATGTAAGCCAAGTGGTTAATTTGGCTTCAAGGCAAGATAGTGCATTATTTCAGTTCCAAGTAGGAATGTATAAAATAGTTACAGCTTTTCTAACTTTATATGTTATGTTTTTTGGCTTTAAACTGTTACTTGCAGGTGAAGTACCGCCAAAAAGTGAGTATATAAACTTTATATTGAAAATGATATTCGTAACTTATTTTTCAATAGGAATTAATATAACCCCTGGTAATGGCTCTCCATATGACCGGTTAGACGGTATGATTCAGTGGGCGTTTCCTTTCTTACTTGACGGTATAAACGGTTTAGCAAGTTGGGTTATGAATGCTGCTCCGTCCGGTTTATGTAAATTTAACAATCTTTCTTATGACGGTACCGTTTCTTATATTGCATTATGGGATGCATTAGATTGTAGGGTAGCTCATTATTTAGGGCTTGATATATTATCTACGTTACTTGTCGAAAATGCTTATCGAAGCCATGATTTTTTAAATTTTGATTTCTTTAGTTTTAGTGCTCCACCATATATTTATTTGCTAATTCCGGCGATAATCTCCGGTAATATGATGTTAGTGTCACTCGCTCTTTCGTATCCGTTACTTGTGATTTCGGTTGCTGCCTTTATGGTTAATGCAACGATTATGTGTATGATATCTATAGTAATACTCGGTATTTTAGCTCCTCTTTTTGTACCCATGTTTTTATTCACGTATACACGAAATTATTTTGATAGCTGGGTTAAACTAATGATCTCGTTCTTGCTACAGCCTATGGTGGTAGTTACTTTTATGATCACGATGTTTTCGGTATATGATTATGGTTTCTACGGTAAATGTCAATATAAGAGCAAGTTAATTCACAATAGTATAGAAAATCTTGCACAGGGTGGTACTTCAAGCCGTGATGTTTTGATATTTTATATTAATAATGATTGGGATGATATATCACAATATCCTAAAAAAGAGGACGCAGAAAATTGTCAAAATAGTTTAGGTTATATGTTAAATAACCCTATTACCACGGCATTTAATTTTGCAAAAGATAGTGTAAGTGAAATTGTCGATAGTAAACCGGGCGATACACCTACCGATAAATTTCTTGCTAAATTCCAGTTTTTATCGGGAGTAGTTTTGGGTCCCGGAATGTTTTTCATGTCTCCAAAAGTGCTTTTTGAGAAAATTAAAAATATTTTGCTTGCGTTAGTTACGGCATGTTTTACATTGTATTTGATGTATAATTTTAGTAGTCAGCTAGCTGAATTTGCTGCAGATATGACAGAAGGAGTAGCTCTTAATAATGTTGCTATAAAACCGCAAGCAATATTTAAGGCAGCTATGGCAGTACTTGCTACTGCGGGTGCTACAACTAAGGGTCTCGATCAGGTAGCAAGCAGGGGAGGAGGAATAAGTGATTTAAAAGCCGGTCAAGGTGGAGGAGCAAGTGATTTAGAGGTAGGTAAAGGCGGACTATCAAACGATAATATTGCTGCAAGCGGAGGTACGTCGACACCTGCGGTAACAACGCCGATAGCTTCGTCTTCTGTAGCAACTTCTAGCCCAAAAACTGTAAGTAGTGAAGCAAGATCGGATATTGTTACTCCTCCTCTTGCTCCTCCAGAAGCTGTTTCACCACCGCCTGCTAGTATTAGAACTTCTATTTCTACACCTGCACCACAAAGTAATATTGAAGCCGAAAGTGTTGGAAAAATCATAAGAGATAATAATCAAGAAAGTAAAAAAGAGATTGATAATACTCCGCCTTCACAGGAAAAAGTTGATAATGCAACTCCACAAGAAAAAGTTGACAGTACAAGTAGGGGGTCAGGAGTAATTGATTATAGTTTTAACTTAAAGGAACATGATAATCCGACAGGAGTAAAGCAGATACGGGAAAATGCAGAGATTCGTGATAAACGTGCAGAAGTAGAGAAAGCGTGGAACGAATTAGTAGCAAGCGGGGGAGGAAGAATAAGAGATCAGCAAGGTGAAGAAACATCGGAACGACATGCAAATGCAGAAAAGAAATGGAATGAATTAGTCGATAGCGGTGTAGTAACTGAGATAAGAGAAAGGGATAATAGTGTAACTAATAAATTTGATAAATTAGCTGATGAACTTAATAAGTCAGAAAAAGCAAAGGTAGAAGAAAATAAAAATATAGAAAACGACAGAAAAGAAGATAATACTACTACGTCACCGCAAGAAAAAGTTGACAGTACAAGTAGGGGGTCAGGAGTAATTGATTATAGTTTTAACTTAAAGGAACATGATAATCCGACAGGAGTAAAGCAGATACGGGAAAATGCAGAGATTCGAGATAAACGTGTAAAAGTAGAAAAAGCATGGAATGAACTAGTAGCAAGCGGAGGAGGAAGAGTAAGAGAACAAGAAGGAGGAGAAATATCAGAACGACGTGCAAATGCTGAAAAGGCATGGGATGAGTTAGTAAAAAGCGGCGTAGTAACAGAAAAAAAAGATAATAGTTCTAATGAAAACTCTTAAAACCTTAAAGATATTTATTATAGTTTATATAGCGTCTGTAAGCTTAGCTAGCTTTGCCGGCTTTGGAGAATCATGTTCTAGTTTACCGACTACTTCAGATGGGTATTTAGAAACGGACACGGCATATGGCTATATAATTCGTAATATTGATATGAAAGATCCAAGAGGTAATTGTAACTCAGTTGCGTCTAGTATAACGTTTTGTTTTAAAAATGTAGAAGGTAGTAGTAGCCCTTGCACCATGTATACTTTAAATGAAGGTGACTCTAGGAAGATTAGTGATTTAAGTACTGATAATAATCCTGATCTTGGAGCAAATCCTGTATTAAAGAATATCGTTTTAACGGTTAAAAAATGGGATAATGATCTATGTTTAGTTATGCCTACGTCAAGGGGACCGATGCCGGTAGCATGTAAA
Organism: Rickettsia asiatica; assembly: GCF_007989425.1. Lineage (NCBI taxonomy): Bacteria > Pseudomonadati > Pseudomonadota > Alphaproteobacteria > Rickettsiales > Rickettsiaceae > Rickettsia > Rickettsia asiatica. The sequence goes on along the minus strand of NZ_AP019563.1, from coordinate 104,117 downwards.
TCTTTAAGTGTTACTCCACCGCCTACTCCGCCTGATGATGAAAATTGTAATATAGGAAAAAGTTGCTATACGGGAGCAAATTATAGTCAATCGTTAATTAATTTTTCCGGTCTTGCAGTTCAGTGTTTGAGCGAAACGCTTAATAAAATATTTTTTGCCGGACATGGTTGTAGTTCTCAAGATCAAAATTCTAGAATAACTAATCTTGCTGCTTTTTCTACATTTCAAGGTTATTTAAAGAGAACTATAGGTGCGGCACTAATTCTTTATACTATGTTTTTTGCCTTTAATATGGCTCTAAATAAAGAATATGCAAGTACTGAAAAAATAGCTCATTTTGTAATAAAATTCTTATTTGTTGCTTATTTTTCTATCGGTCTTGGACCTTTAGATTTTAGCGGAGGTCAGCCGACAAAAGAAAACGGTATGTTAAAATATGGATTACCTCTTTTGACGGGAGCAGCACCGGACTTTGCACAGATAATCTTTAATGCAGCAGGTTCTAGAGGATTATGTCAATTTGATAATTCAAAGTATAAGGACGGTTATAAATTTTACGGTTTATGGGACGCTATTGATTGCCGTATAGGTTATTATCTTGGCTTGGATTTACTTTATAATATAGATAAGAATGGAGTTTTAGGGAATTCGATTGGCAATGGTCCCCGTGGTAATAATACACCTATACCTAATTTTGATCCTGATGGTAAAAATAACAGACCGAAAGATTTAAGTAAAGCAGGAGCACTAAGATTTTTTGCCGTTATGTTTGGATTCTTTATGGCCGGAAATGTTATTATACTTGCAGCAGGTTTAGTATTTTCTGTAATATTTTTATCTATACTTTTATATTTTATTACGCATTATTTAGTTTGCATGATTACTATTTACGTTATGACATATATTTCTCCTATATTCATTCCTATGGCTTTATTTACTCGTACAAAAGCTTATTTTGACGGGTGGTTAAAAGTATGTATCTCATGTGCATTGCAGCCGGCAGTAATAGCAGGTTTTATAGCTTTATTAATAACTATGTATGATTCCGCAATATTTAAAAATTGTGAATTCCTTAGATATGATTATGAAAAAGGGGATATTAGATTTAGTACTTTTGAGTTAAGGCTTCCTGTCGGCGGGGCAGATAAATGTCAGGAAAGTTTTGGATATAAAATGTTAGAATATTATGCAGGTGAAGGTTGGGAAGAACATTTATTGATACTTTTCCCAATAAAATCAATTGTTAGAGATGTTATATCTATTTTAGCGGAACTTTTATGTGTATTAGTATTTTCGGTTATTTTTTATTACTTCTCTAAATCTATAGGGCGATTTGCTTCTGATTTAACTAATGGTCCTAATATGGATGCAGTAACGGCGAGTCCAACTAAAATCGTTGATTTAGTAAAGAAAGGAGCCGCTTTCCTTAAGGATGCTGCCATGGCTTCGCAAGGTAAGCCGCCGGTAGGAGATAAGCCGGATGCTGGAGGTAAACGCCAAGAAGGACAGAAAGGAGATGATGCACTTGCTACAGAAGGAGGTAGTAGTGCTAAAGACGCCTTATTGACGAGTGGGGGTAAATAATAGAATATGCAGAGTAACTTATTAAAAGTTTTAGGAGTACTCGCTATAGTAGCAACGTTAGTTTGCTTTATTTTTGCAGCACTTGGTATGATAGGAGCAGTAAAAGTCGGTGACGGCTGCTACATGAGATATGCTCCGGACGGTAAAGGAGGGTCGGATTCAATAACCGGTACTATAACCCTTAATGCTAATGCTAATTATGTAAACACTTCTAAGATATTGCCCGACGGTACAACTCAGCTTATTCCTGATCCTACTCGTTATGGTGAATGGTTAAATACTCAGGTGCTAGTAGAAAACAGCCAACCGGTGAATTTACAAGTGGTCGGTCAGATTAGTTTGTGTTTAGCTTATATACCAAAAGATAATTTACAACGTACAGGGACTGGATCTCATTTAGACGATAACGGTAAAATGATTCCGATCCCTCGTATCACCGATGCAAATAATCCGCCTGTCTCTCTAATAATGGATGCAAAAAATAATGAATGGCGTAATATTGCCGAATTATACGCCAATGATAGAGTTTTAGTTTCCATATCTCCTAATTTTGCCAGTACGGATGCGACAGTTAAGGATGCTTTTAAAGATGCTGAGGTTACGAAAGATTGCTCACAAGGCAAAACTTCTTATGAGCCGATTTGCGGGAAATATTCTATTTATTTAGGTCAATATGTTAATGCTTGCGAACTGAAGCAAAATTATTGGCAAGGTAATAAGCATCGGGAAAAATGTCATTGTATTCTTAAATGTATTCATCAAGAAGCTGTTGCTCAGTGGGTATGTGATTCTGCTAATGCCGTGTTTCATTGTTGCCTTGGTTTTATATGTGATTCCTTACCTGCTTGGATAAATCACTATGGCACAATGCCGGAAGCTTATAAAGATGACGGTAGTTTTACCTTTAGTTGGTCAGATAATTCAGGTAATTTATTTATTGATTATTCAAATCTTCAATGCTCTAATAATGCTAATATTCCTCCAAACGGTAAATGTCCTGATAGTGTCGAGAATCGTAGTCCTAAAGATAAGGATTATATTGGAGGTGTAAATTGTACTTCGGGAATATGTAACGATGGAGATTTTCAAAAGAATCGGAGATTTTGGTATACGGCGGACGGTAAAGGAGGCAAAGGACCAACCGGATTAATATATCAAATGAATGACGCGGGTTCTGTAAGTCAAGCTTTGCCTTCTAAGCTAGAATTTGCTCAGTTTGTTGCAGATGCAGATCAACCGCCTGAATATAAAGATAAAGACGATAAATATATATATAAAGTTATATATAATATACCTTTTAACAGCAATATTGAAAAAAGTTATTTACAATATAGGCTTTGGTCTCCCACCTCACAAGATGCTAGTAAGAATACGGGAGGATATGTTCTAAATATTAAACAGACTAAATGTTATAGAGAGAACGGTAATAGTTTTAACGATACTTTTGATGATCGGGGACGAGTGCAATACATAATAGTAAAGGCTTCAGAAAACCCGAATACTAGCGGTAAAACCTATTCACCTCAAGGAATTAACGTTGATAGCGACGGTAAATATAATTTTAACGCAAACGAAGCGGGTTATATATGGATGAGAATTCTAAATGATCCTAATAATAATTTAAAGGATTATAAAGATAGTGAAGGTAGCTATAAAGTATATTTCTCAACATCCTTAAAAGTAGGCAGTTTTACTATTAAAGTAATGAATCCGTTACTTCAGTTATTTAAAACTAAAGTGCAAGGGGCTGCTACTTCTATTTTTAAAAATATGGTATGTTATAAAGCTAGTGATAGCTCGTCCTGTACTAACTTTTTTACCTATATTAAAGCAATTTTAATTCTGTATGTGATGACTTACGGAGCAATGTTCTTGCTTGGTTTTGCTAAGATAAACCAAAAAGAGCTAGTAATTAGAATAGCAAAAATCGGAGTAGTTAGCGGACTTATGAACGGTAATACTTTTGAATTTTTCAATAACTATCTTTTTGATGCAATTACCAATTTTTCAGACGCAATTATTGCTAATATGAGCGGATATAGCTTATTTACTTCTATTGATCCTAATAGTAATATTTCTAATCCTTTTATGTTTTTAGATGCAGTAATGAGTAAAATATTTTTTAGTCAAACATTTATCGCTCAATTACTTGCACTTCTTTCACTTGGGCTTAGCGGTATTATATATTTTATAATTACTTTTGTTGCACTTGGTATAGTAATTATTACGGCACTTAGAGCTATTGCCGTTTATATTATGGCATTTATGGCAACTTGTATATTAATAGGTATAGCCCCTTTATTTATTAGTTTCTTATTATTTGATTTTACTAGGTATTTGTTTGATAATTGGGTGAGGTTTACGATCCGCTATATGATAGAACCGGTAGTTATGATGGCAGGTATTATAGTGCTAACACAGCTATTTACCATTTATCTAGATTTTGTTTTAGGTTATAGCGTTTGTTGGAAATGTACTTTACCGATAAAAATTCCGTTTATCGGTACTATTTTACCTATTGCATTGCTGAATGTACCTATCTTCTGTATTAATTGGTTTGCCCCTTGGGGAATGGATTATATGTCGGGTATGATGGGAGTAAATATGCAAAATATCGTAGCTCTAGTTATTATTGCTTACGGTATGTACGGTTATGTCGAATTTTCAGGACGTATGGTAGCAAAATTAACTAGTGCTGCTGGGCCTTCGGCTACTGAAATTGGTGGTAAAATGTCTCATGATGCAGGACAAAAAGCATTAAGTCCAATAGGAATGGATTATAAAACAAGACAAGGTATTACCGGCAGAGCGGAAGCACGATTAAAACAACGCAATAAGACATTAGATCAGGCTGAGAAAAATAGGACAAGTATGTCAAAAGAAGGGGGTGAGAAGACAAATGAAGAACCGCCTAAACCTGAAACACCGAAATAATATAATATGATGAAAATTCTTAAGAGTTTAGTTTTATTAGTTTTGTTTATGGCGATGCCAGCTAAAGCTGTTGATACTTTTTCATGGATGTCAACCGGTTTTAGTGGGTTAAAAAGCTTATTCGGTTGTTTAGAAGTGCCTGAATTTACAAGTTTTCAAGAGGGTAATATAGGAATTAGTTTATCTACAGCCGGAACTTGGCAATCAACAGGTAATGCTGTTGAGAAAGGTAAATTGTTAAAAATAAACTGGTCTACTTCAGGTATTACTCCTGCACCTAGAAAATATCTAGTATTATATAGAATTGATCCAAGGTTTAGTACACCGCAAGTTTTCATTAAAACTTATAATTATTCTAAATTACAATTTGAAGCTTTAGGATTTCCTCGTTTTGTTACGGACAATAACAGTGAAACACCGGGGGCCATACCGCCTGATAAAGACCTTGATGCACTTTCATTTACTAAAATGTTTGATTCTGTTAGGTATTTTAACTATTCTAACGGTAATTCGAGAATTCAAGTTAATGCCGGCGATGTAGTAAATATTAGTTTAGTTGGTAAAGATAATTTTTTTAGCCCTAATACTCCAAAACTTCCTAATACCGTAGATAATATTTTAACACAGGAACTTGATAGTTCGATATTCGCTGCTTCTGCACTTTATACTCAAAGTAACCTTGGTAACTTTGATAATAGAATAATTTACTCATCTGCAGAGCAGGTATGTAATCTTATAGATGCCTCAAGAGATCCTGAAAAATCAAGCGGATGTAGCGGTACTGGCTCAGCTACAAAATATAAAAGTATAAATAACGGAGTATTAGTCGGTAAGCCTATGATGATTGGAGCGGTACAGAATTTCATGGGTTTAATTAATTCTTGTCCTGCTAATGCCGGTATAAATACTAGCCCCACTTGCTATTACGATCAAGGTAGAGGGATGATAATTACAGTAGGCGGGCAGGTTATTAAGGGACGAGATCAGAGTTTTGTAAATTCAGGCAGTACCCAAAGTAGTTTTATATATTATCAAGCAACTAGCGGCGGTACTATGGATTTTACTAGCGATTGGCAAGTTAGTAACATGTTTAGTAATTCAGTTTTAATGAGTGATTGGAGCCGAAATTTTTCAAATTATGCTAGTTTTGTAGATTATATAAATAAGAATGATTGGTCAGCTAATTTTTTATATTTTGGTCGTTATTCGATGATTGTTGAAATAGGTAATGGGACAAATTCAATTAGTCCGGGTGATCAACAAAATATAAAGTTAGAATATTTAATAACATCGGATGGTACGTTACCTGATCCATCTATTCGTGGTACGCTGGTAGATTATAACTTTGCGACTGATGCACCGCAAGATGGATATTTATGGTTAAGGGTGGTAAATCCTAATAGTAATATACAAGGGATAGTTAGTGTAAATTATGCTAATTATACTGGTACAACTTGGTTTTCTGATATAATATATAACGGTGCTATTAAACCTATTACCGATCAGTTTAGAACTTTTAGTCAAAACTTTTATATTAAGTTAGTTAAAAATTCTGCAGTGCAGAATATAGCTAAAGCTGCATTAACCCTTTATATTACTATATTTGGGCTCATGTTCGTTGCAGGAGCATTAAAATTAACTGCCGTAGAAGTAATAACACGTATATGCAAAATAGCTATAGTAGCTTTTTTAATTAGAGAAGAAAGTTGGAGCTTCTTTAATACATACTTCTTTAGTGCATTTACTGACGGTATTGATTTCTTTGTAACTAACGTAGTAGGTGCTACAAGCTCTAAATCTAATATTTTTGGTTTTATTGATCCTATATTTAATAAATATACTAACGGTAGGATTTGGGGATTACTATTTATTGAATTATTACAAATACATAATGGTTTAGCATTTATCGCTATTATAACCATTTATTCACTTATCACTTATTTTAGAGCTATTTTAGAAGTTATAATAGGCTATGTTATTGCATTCATAGGGGTAACTGTTATGATTTCATTAGCACCGTTTTTCATAATATTAATGTTATTTGAAAAAACTAAGAGTTTATTTGATAATTGGATATCGACATTGCTTAGCTATGTAGTGCAGCCGACAATATTATTGATTTTCTTTTTATTGATAGATCAGGTTTTATCTGAGCAGCTTTTAAAAGTAGTAGTTAGAGCCTGTTGGGATACTCTTATACCAATAAAAATAGGGCTTGATTTAACAAATCTTGGTATTCCGATTAATTTCTCTTTTACATTACCGTTCTTACCCGGAATACCTTTCTATATACCGGATGTTCCGGAAATTAGTAGCTCGAATATTCTAACGAACAACGCTAATACTTTCTTAGTATTATTTACTACGGCTTTATTATTTTATTCATATTGTTTGATGTCATATGGCTTAGTAGCTTTTGTAAATATAGTAGTCGGAATGCTTACAAATGTTACACCGGCACGAATATCAGGAAATTATCAAGAACGTTCTGATCCTGTGGGAGCTGTTATGCAGGATATAGGTTCGGTAACAAAACCGATTAAAAAGGCTGCAATGGCTCCGGCTAGAGTTTTCAAAGACAAGATAATTGATCAAAATTATAAAGCTAGAAAACCGGAAGGAGGTGGTGAATTTACAAATAAATTCCTTGCCGAGCGTAATGATGTGAAGAAAGAGGAAGTAACTAAATTATTTTAGTGTCATCCCGCGACTTGATCGCAGGATCTCAGGACACAATTTATGAGATTAAAACATTTTATAGATCCTGCGATCAAGTCGCGGGATGACAAGTCGATTCAAAATGAACAAAAATATTTTTATTACATTATTAATATCGCTATTGCTGCTTTCCGGTTGTACCGGCGATACTTGTATTGATCCTGATGATTTCGGTTTTATCAAATTCAATGTTTCTTCTAGATATGATCCGAAAGAAATTACTTCAAGACAGGAAGGTGATCAGGTAGCACCATGGCGTGATAGTGCTTATAAAGTAAACGGTTATCCTTTAACCGTTATGGTAAGACCATGGAGTTATATACTTGGCGATAAAAATACTTCAGGTCAGTTATCTGCATGGTGTCCATGGTATGGTCAAAAAAATAACACAACTACTTTGGCTGCTTTTTGCGTTAAGCTACAACCGTGTACTTTTTGGGATAATGCTAGGCTTGATATGTGTACTCCTAATCCCGCAAATCAAAATGATGCAATGATTAGTAATGCTCCATGTATAATGACAGACGGTGTCGGGCTTTATTTTCTTATTGCTGATAAAAATTATCCCGATCCCAATATTTCACCAGATTCACAGCGTAAACCGCGAGGTATAACTCAGCATTTAGGAGAGCTTACTTCGAGTGTAGGCTATGAATTTTATAGTATTAGTAGTACAGGACAATTCTTGAAAGCCGGCGGTATAAATTATCAATATAAAGGTGAAGATAAGTCAAAATATGCTCAATCTCCTCTTTATTTTAAGATTATAGATAAATTTTATGATGATAATAGCGGGCAATATAGATTAATAATAAAGTCCGGAGTTACTGATACTAGACCCGATCCGCTACAATTTTTAACGGATTTAATAAAAGGAGTATTATTTGGTAACGATGGGATCATAAAGAAAACTTATCAACAAATAATTGATACGCCGGGTTATAGGATGAGTGTCTCGGCTATTTTAACTCTATATATAATGTTTACGGGCTTTTCCTTTTTAATAGGTAATATAAACCTTACTCATGTCGAACTTATAGTTAGAATATTAAAAGTTAGTATAGTCTCAATATTATTAAGTACGGATAAAGCTTGGACATTTTTTCATGATTATTTATTCGTATTTTTTATTGATGGGGTTCAGCAAATACTGCAAATAATTAATGAAGCTTCGGCTACTGGTCCCGGTTCTCAAAGCTTGCTTGGGTTACTTATTTCTCCTCAAACTTTATCTAAATTATTTTCTTTACTATTTGTTGATTGGCTTGGTTGTATATATATCATTCTATATTTAATAGCTCTGTATTTTATTTTCTTTCTTATATTTAAAGCTACTATTATCTATCTAACCGCTCTTATAACTATCGGTATGATTATAATTATGGGACCAATATTTATTTGTTTCATGTTGTTTAATATAACTCGTTCGTTATTTGAGAATTGGTTAAGACAATTAATATCATACGCATTACAGCCTATGATTTTATTTGCCGGTATCGCTTTTATTTCAATGATCATCAGAACCGAAATATATTCAACGCTTGGTTTTGCGGTATGTAAACATGATTTTCCTAATTTAGGTCCGATAAATGAAATATTCGGTAGTTTTCTTGAGGATATAGATCCAAGCCTTGGTAATTCAATATTTTATTGGTGGTTCCCCGTACCGATGAAAGGCGGTATAAATAATTTCCACAAAGCAAATATATTAGTTCCTGAAGATCATATAATAGTAGATGATTCTTGTAAGAATGACCCTGATAAATGTAAGTATTGTGCTGCGTATGAGTGTATAGATGAACGCTATATTGAATTACCGTTTTTAGATTTAGTTAAAGATGCAAAAAGAATTAGTAATTTTATAAACGGGAAATTTATCCAACTTGACGGGATATTACTAATTTTTGTGTCTATTTATTTGCTAAGTAAATTTAACGATACTGCTATATCGACGGCACAATTTATTGCCGGTACTTCAGGTAATTTAACAGACATACAAAAAGTTAATCAGCAATCTTATGAATCTGCAGCGAAGCAAATGAATAGACCGCTAAGTTATGTGGCTAAGACGGTAAGTGCACCTGTAACTACCCGTGTAAGTGCGAAGTTAGAAGAAACTAGTATGTTCTTTGCTAAAGGATTTGAAGGTATAATGATGGGAAGGCTTGAAAAGCAAGCTCTCGGTTCTTCAGCAAACAAAGCCGTACAAAATGAGGTTAAGAGAAAATACGGTATAGATTCTAAAGATGTAAAGATGAATGCTATTACGGATTATGAAAACGGTATTTCAGGATTATTAAAGAATTTACCTAAAGGGAATGAATTAAAAGCAAAAGAACTATCGCAAATGAAATTTACTCAGCTTCGAGATAAAATTGCTGCAAATAAATATGGAGTGAAAGATTACGCCGCTTTAAGTAAAGAACAAAAAACAGAGCTTGATAAGTCATTAAAAGATGCTAACTTACGTGAACTCGCTAGCGATGCGAACTTTACTAGAGATTATCAAGATGCTTATAAATATGCTCACCAAGAAATGTCAGGGCGAGGTGTTGGTCTTTTCGGTAAGAATATAGGAGTGCTTAGAAGCTGGCAAGAGATGGAGCATCGTGTTGATACAAAACGTAAATTAAAAGAAGAAAGGCGTGTAGGTATAGGCGAAAAAATATATGCAGGTTATACAGGAATAAAAAGAGAAGCTTTAACTGCAATAGTCGGTAAAGATTTACGCGATGCTTATGAGGGTAATCTAACCAGTGCCGAATGGCATGATTTTGAATATAACGATCCAAGACTTAGAACTTATAGCGAAAAATTAAAAGATGAAGAAAAAGCACGGGAACGTGAAGAACTCCAAATGCATATTAATAAGGAGACGCTAGCTGCTCAGGCAGATATATTATCACCGGAATATCTAGCAAGACTTGAGAATGCAGGTAGACAGAGTGATGTAGAATATTATCAAGAATTAGCTCAAAGAAAGCTCATTCATGAGGTGCATAGTAAGTTATCCGAAGAGGGTGAGCCGGTAATGATGGGTGATAGATTTATGCGTGAGAAAGCTACTGATTCTCAGATGCGGGATATGATAGATAACGCTCATCGAAAATATGCAGAATTTATAGATGGAGATCGATATACTCGTCGCCAAGAGCATTATGATATTATGCACGAGAAAGCCCAGGAAAATTTAGAACAAACTTATAAAGAGCTTAAAGATCATTTCAAAAGAGATGATATCAAGATCGAAGAAATGCCGGCATTAATAGCACAAAAAGTTAAAGATACTGCCGAAGGAGCTGAAATAGACCAAAAGATTATGGAAGAGCTTAATAACTTTAATGCTGATGTTAAAAATTATGAATATAGTACTGAAGTGTTAAATAAAATAGAGGATAGAAAGCAAGCTATTACCGATGAAGTAAATGCTCAGATCGATCAGATTAATAAATATAGAGAAAATGCCAAAATGGAAAAATATGTGAGACCAATAGTAAATGAAGGCAGAAAACTAAGAAAATTAGAAGATCATTTGAGCAGTATGAAGTAGTATAACTAATAGTTGTTTTTTAAACAATTGCAGTATATAGAATATGTAAAAACAAAAATGTTTATGAACGATCAAACTAAAAATGATTCTGAAGAACTCAAACATTTATTATCAGATAAAAGCTTTAAACCACAAAAAAGTTGGGAAGAAGTCTTTAAAGAACTAAGCTTAAACCCTACTAATGATTTTTTTCCTGAAGGAAGAAAGGATTTGCCTCTACAAGAATGAAACTGGGAATTATTTAAATAATCTATAAGATTATTTATAGTAAAAACGAAGCTATTTATTTAAGAGGAATGAAATAATGAAATTATAATTCGTATAAGTGAACACCCAGCAAGAGAAGCAATAGAATATATAAAAGGATATAATTTTACAAAAGCAAACACCATATTAAAACATTTGGGGTTAACAGCTTTAAACGAGGACACATTAAAAATTTTTGATAAATCTTCTCAAGATATTACAGAGCGAGACAAAGAAGATATAAAGTCATTTAAATATCACCTTGATGATGCAATTTGTACTTTGTATGGAGTAGCAATATATATCTTATAGGTGAGCTAAAACTAGAAGAGCTGTCTAAAACAATAACTGATTTAGATTATCATAATTAGTAATTATATGGATCGCCATGCTCATTTTAGTCGCAGCTTTGTTGTATGGCTTCTATGTCATTCCCGCGTAGGCGGGAATCCAGAAAAAAGCGAAATTATTTGAGCTGTTAATTTTAAAAATTTAGTGTGTTTGTACTTTTTAGTAACTGGATTCCCGCAAAAGCGGGAATGATAATAAGGTCTTTTTAAGAACTATGCAATAACGTCTTGCAAGAATGGTTTAAACTTACACTGTTGTGTTAATAGCACTTAAGAAATTCCCACTAAAAACAATAATTAGTTTTTCCTTGATTAATTAACTTATATATTATCTAATTAAGTTAGTGATTAATTTATTCAGGGGTTTATGAAGAAACAACATATAATAAATGAGACTTTTTTAGATGCAATTCTAGCTAAGAAATTAGGCACTACTTATACTCCTCCAAAAGAAATCAACGATCCTGACTTTGATTAAGCAGCAAAGCATTTCATCGATCTATTGCTTAGAGCCGACGGCTTTAAGCCTGTTAAAACTGCAGTAGTTCATCTGATCGATAAAGAATCATTACTCGGTGCGGTTAGAGCGGCACAACTTGATGTAATAAAACCGATTCTTATAGGACCGCAATATAAAATTGAATCAGTAGCAAAAGTTAATAATGTTGATCTTGAGGATTATCAAGTAATTAACGTTGAGCATAGCCACGAAGCAGCTAAAAAAAGCCGTAGAACTTGCAAAGAAAAGAGAAGTTGCGGCTATTATGAAAAAGGGTCGCTTCATACTGATGAGCTTATGTCTGCGGTGGTTCATAAGGAGAATGGACTACGTACCGAACGCCGTATAAGCCATGCTTTCTTAATGGCAGTTGCGACGTTCCCAAAGCCTTTTATTATTACCGATGCTGCTATTAATATTCGTCCTACTCTGAAGATAAGCGTGATATAGTGCGGAATGCTATTGATTTAATGCATATGATCAAAGAAGACAAACAAGTTAGAGTTGCGGTATTATCGGCAGTTGAGACGGTAACCTCTGCAATCCCTACAACCCTTGATGCTGCCGCTTTATCGAACATGGCAGATCGAGGACAAATTACGAATGCTATAGTTGACGGACCGCTTGCGTTTGATAATGCTATATCTTTATTTGCTGCAGAAGCAAAGGGCATTAGCTTTTCAGTTTCAGGAAATGCCGATATATTAGTAGTACCCGATCTTGAATCAGGCAATATGCTTGCAAAGCAGCTGAAATATTTGGGTCAAGCAGTTATGGCAGGTATCGTTCTTGGAGCCCGTGTGCCTATTATTTTAACAAGTAGAGCCGATCCTATAGATATGTGTGTTATTTCCTGTATACTTGCTTCATTTATTTATAATCACACTAAGGCGAAGCTACATATCCAAGCAGGTAAATAATGAAAAATGTTATTTTAATAGCTAATGCCAGCTCATCTAGTTTAAAAATTTCTATTTTTGAAATTCAGAATAAAAAAGTTAAAGATAAAATTTATAATATTTTTTTAGAAAAAAACGACAATAAAATAGTATTCCATATCAATAAAAATCGTGAATCTACTGCAGATATTAATAGTGATGCTGTTAAGGGAATGATTGATCTTTTTGAAGATTGGTGGAAAAAACAAGAGAATCTCAATTTAATTGCAACCGGTCACCGTATTGTCCATGGCGGGAAAAATTTTAATAAACCGGTTATTGTTAACGAAAAAGTTAGTGAAGATTTAAGAGCATTAATACCTCTAAGTCCCTTGCATCAACCTTATAATTTGCAGGTACTGGATTTATTTCTTCAAAAATATAAAGAAATCTCACATATAGCATGTTTTGATACGTCGTTTCATTTTACCAATCCGCCTATTACAAAAGCTTGCGGTTTACCAAAAAAATATTATGATAGAGGGATAATTCGTGACGGTTTTCATGGGTTATCATATAAATATGTTAGCAGCCATTTTAAAGAAATGACAAAGGAAGATTTACCTACAAAGACTATTATAGCTCACTTAGGAAGTGGTAGTAGTCTATGTGCTATTAAAAACGGTCTCAGTCTAACAAGTTCCATGGGCTTTAGCGTACTTGACGGTGTTATGATGGGTATAAGGACAGGTAACCTTGATCCCGGAGTAGTGTTATATCTTATCGATCATGAGAAAATGACTACGAAAGAAGTAACCGAGTTACTATATAAGAAATCAGGATTACTAGGTATGTCCGGTGAAAGCTCCGATATGCGTACTTTGCTTGCCAGTAACTCACCTGATGCTAAATTTGCTATAGATTTATTCGTGTATAGTATCCAACTTGAAATAGGTAAGCTAACTGCTGCACTTGAGGGGCTTGATTGTTTAATTTTTACTGCCGGCGTCGGTCAAAATTCTGCCGTAATACGTGAGATGATTAGCGAAAAACTTTCATAGCTCGGTATTAAAATAGATGATGCAAAAAACCAAAAAAACAAGTATATAATAAGTACTGAAAGCAGTAAGGTTAAAGTTTTCGCTGTGCCGACAAACGAAGAGCTAATCATCGCTGAGGAAGTGATGAAGTTTTTATAACACAAATTGGTTAATTTTTAATTACTTATACCTCTATTTTTCTTTATTAACTTTTTTTGAAATAAAATATATGCAACTATAGATATATTTTTAACTTAAGTTTTGGAGAAAATTATGGTAGAAAACTTTGATAAAAAGAAAGCAGAAAAACAATTAAAGATAAATCCATATAATGATGCAATGCGGGATTCCAAAGCTCATTTTTTGGATAAAATGGTTAAAGCTGAAAAAGCAGCGGAAGGTTATAAGACAGCATTAAAAATAGAGCAGCAAGCAAAAGAAGCAGGTGTGAGTTTAGATAAAGATGCTATGAGACGCTTAGAGAAAATAAAAAGTCGTTATATGGAAGCTGATAAGAAAGCGAAATTTCAAAAACTTCAAAGCGATCAAGCTCATAAAACGAATCAATAAAAAGCTGAAGCATTTAGAAGCGATGCAATAGCTGCTGCTAGAAAGCAAAGAAAAGAAGATTATAGGACAGGTGGGTGGGGTAAATAATTAAATTATAATTTTATTGTATTAATTGGTACTGGCTACTATTTTAAACGTATGTCTATACTTCACGCTATAATCTTAACAGTTTTTCCTGAAATATTCCCTGGGACTCTGGGGTATTCTTTAGCAGGGCAAGCACTGCATAAAAATATTTGGTCATATGACGTTATTAATATTCGAGATTTCGGTTTAACTAAGCATAAAAACGTTGATGATGAGGCTTACGGCGGTGGTGACGGGCTTATAATGCGTCCTGATGTTCTAGGCAGTAGCATAGATCATGCTCTTTCTTTAAATCCTAATGCTAAAATTTACTATCCTTCACCTCGCGGTGGAGTCTTTACTCAAAGCTTTGCTAAGGAGATGTTAAAAAATAAAAACCTTATGTTCTTATGTGGACGTTACGAAGGGATTGACGAACGTATAATTGAAGAGTATAATGTTAAAGAAATTAGTGTAGGCGACTACATTTTATCCGGCGGAGAAATACCTACCCTTACCATTCTCGATTGCTTAATTAGACTACTGCCAGGTGTTTTAATGAACCAAAATACCTTATCTTCCGAGTCTTTTGAAGAAGACGGGGAATTTAAGGGCGGGCTTGAGTGCGGTCTATATACAAGACCTGAAATTTGGCGTGGAAGAAAAGTACCGAGTGTTTTGTTATCCGGTAACCACAGGCTAATTAATGAATGGAAAAAAGAGCAATCACGTATGATTACTAAATTACGCCGTCCGGAGTTACTTAAAGATTTATAGAGTAAGGAGTTAAAAAAATGAATATTATTGACCGCTTTGAACAGGAAAATATTTCAAAGCTTACTGCAAATAAAAAAATTCCTGATTTTGAAGCCGGCGATACAGTTAAGGTAACTGTTAAAATTATTGATAGATCGATTGAGAAAGACGGTAAGGAAAAATTAACGGAAAGATTTCAAGCTTATGAAGGTGTAGTTATCGCAAAAAGAAATCGTGGTATTACTTCATCTTTCTTAGTACGTAAAATTAGCCATGGTGAAGGAGTCGAAAGACGCTTTATGACTTACTCACCGATAGTACACTCTATTGAGGTAGTAAAATACGGGGTAGTTCGTCGTGCTAAACTTTATTATTTAAGAAATAGAAGCGGTAAGTCGGCTAGAATTAAAGAGAGACATATCACTATTGCTAAAACTAAGACAGCAAAAGCTTAAATATATTCGTAGCTCTTGTGTCGTTACTGCGAAAGAGTGCGTTGCTATGTGAATACTAAATACGTCATTGCGAGCAGCCGTAGGCTGCGTGGCAATCTCATGAAGTAATAATAAACTCCTGAGATTGCTTCGTCAATTACTTCATAATTTTCCTCACAATGACGTATGACTCAAATCCCTAAAGTATCTCTATAAAGTTCAAGCATAGCGTCCTGCTCAGCAAGTTTATCTTTATCCAATTTCTTTAGTTTCAATATAGATTTCATAGCTTTAACATCAAATCCATGTGAAGAAGCATCTTGGAAAATATCTTTTACTTCTTGAGATAAATCAGCTTTTTCCTGTTCTAATCTTTCTATTTTGCTTATATATTGCTCTAATTGTTCTTTTACTACTACTTCTGACATAAAAAATCATTTAACCTTTTTGAATTTACTATATAATACAAATATAACTTTTATTCAATAAAATATATAATAATGCAAATTTATCCTTTAAGGCTTTTACCGAATAAAATCGATTTCGATTTTATGAACTTTAAAAAAGTCAGCTACACTTTCTCAATTATTTTATCACTCATTAGCTTTATTTGGATCGGTATATATAAATTTAATTTCGGTATTGATTTTGCCGGCGGTATAGTTATTGAAGTCAGGCTTGATCAAGCTCCTGATTTGCCAAAAATGCGTCAAGTGCTAGGTGAGCTTGGAATTGGTGAGGTGGTCTTACAAAATTTCGGTAGTGAGCATGATCTATCAATTAGATTCGGTAGTAGTAGTGAAGAAAATCTCATGAAAAATATTGAGTTAATTAAAACATCTTTGCAAAATAATTTTCCGTATAAGTTTGAATATCGTAAGGTAGATTTTGTCGGTCCGCAAGTCGGTAGGCAGTTAATAGAAGCAGGGGCTATGGCGATGCTGTTCTCTTTCTTAGCGATTATGGTTTATATTTGGGTGCGTTTTGAATGGTATTTCGGTCTTGGTATACTTATCGCCTTAGTGCATGACGTAATACTTGCTCTTGGGTTTATGAGTATGACAAAACTTGATTTTAACTTAAGTACTATTGCCGCAGTTTTAACTATTATAGGTTATTCCGTTAACGATTCGGTAGTAATATATGATAGGATTAGAGAGAATTTACGTAAATACCATAAAAAGAATATAACGGAAATTATAAATTTAAGTATTAATGAGACTTTATCAAGAACTATTTTAACGGTAATTACTACGCTACTTGCCAATTTAGCCCTTATTCTTTTTGGTGGTGAGGCGATCCGTAGTTTTAGCGTACTTGTATTTTTTGGGATGATAGCCGGTACTTATTCATCAATTTTTATCTCCGCTCCGATACTTACAATGTTTGTTAATAGGAAGTTTAATAAAAAAGTAATAGAAAGATAATGAATCATCATGAGCTAAGCGACTCCAAGGAGCGTGGCAATCTCATGAAGCAGTACAAGACTCCTGAGATTGCCACGTCAAGGCTTCGCCTTTCCTCGCAATGACGTTTTTGAGCCATAACGAGAATAGTTTATGCTAAAAGAAGAAGACAAAATTTTTACTAACCTACATGGGCAGCAGGGCCGTGATTTGAAATCTAGCAAGAAACGCGGCGATTGGGATGATACTAAGGCTTTGCTTGATAAAGGTAGAGACTTCATCATTGAAGAGGTCAAGAAATCAGGGCTTAGAGGGCGAGGTGGTGCTGGATTTTCTACCGGTATGAAATGGTCGTTTATGCCCAAAAATTCAGAGAAACCTTGCTATTTAGTAGTAAATGCAGATGAGTCTGAGCCTGGTACTTGTAAGGACCGTGATATATTAAGATTCGAGCCGCACAAATTGATAGAAGGCTGTTTGCTTGCAAGCTTTGCTATAGGAGCGAATAATTGTTATATCTATATTAGAGGTGAGTTTTATAATGACGCCTCTAATATTCAGCGTGCCTTAGATGAAGCTTATAAAGAAGGGTTAATAGGAAAGAATGCTTGCGGTTCGGGATTCGATTGTAATATTTATTTACATCGTGGTGCGGGTGCTTATATTTGCGGTGAAGAAACGGCACTGCTTGAAAGCTTAGAGGGCAAAAAAGGCATGCCACGGCTTAAGCCGCCTTTTCCTGCCGGCTTTGGGTTATATGGCTGCCCAACTACTATAAATAATGTTGAGTCTATTGCAGTAGTGCCGACCATTTTAAGACGAGGAGCTAGTTGGTTTGCTTCTATCGGTAAGCCTAACAATACCGGTACTAAAATTTTCTGTATATCCGGTCATGTTAACAAGCCTTGTAATGTTGAAGAGGCAATGGGGATTCCGTTAAAAGAATTGATTGAGAAATATGCCGGCGGTGTTCGTGGTGGATGGGATAATCTTAAAGCCATAATCCCGGGCGGTTCTTCCATGCCTTTACTTCCTAAGTCATTATGTGAAGTAGATATGGATTTTGATAGTTTAAGAACCACAGGTTCCGGACTTGGTACAGGTGGTATTATAGTTATGGATAAATCTACCGACATTATTTATGCAATAGCACGCCTTAGTAAATTTTACATGCATGAATCATGCGGACAATGTACTCCCTGCCGTGAAGGTACGGGCTGGATGTGGCGCATTATGATGCGGCTAGTTAAAGGTAATGCCAAAAAATCCGAGATAGACGAACTTCTTAACGTTACAAAAGAAATAGAAGGGCATACTATTTGTGCTTTAGGTGATGCGGCAGCTTGGCCAATCCAAGGGCTGATACGCCATTTTAGAAGCGAGATTGAGGAGAGGATAAAAAGTCATGCTGTGGCTTGACTTTATCGTCATTGTGAGGAGGCATTGTTGCGTGGATGCTAAGCCGTCATTGCGAGCGACTGAAAGGAGCGTGGCAATCTCAAGATTTTGGCACGAGATTGCTTCGTCAAAATTTTCAATTTTTCCTTGCAATGACGATTTCAAACCATGTAACAAATATTATTTATAAATAATTAAGAGATTATGCAAACAGATATAAAATCAAACACTAATAAAATAGCTAAGCAAGAGTGGGGGTCTTTCGCTTTTGTAATATGCATCGCTTTACTTATTAGAATACTTATTATGGAGCCGTTTACCGTTCCGACTGGTTCTATGAAAGCAACCATACTTGAGAATGACTATATATTTTCTACGAAATATAGTTATGGTTATAGTAATTATTCTTTGTCTTTTTTTGATTTTATTCCTCTTTTTAAAGGGCGAATATTTGCTCGCGAACCGGAGCGTGGCGATATTGTAGTTTTCCGTCCGCCTAACGATATGAGTGTTAGATATATAAAGCGTTTAATAGGGCTACCCGGCGATAAAATTCAATTGATTGATGACGTGATATATATTAACGATAAAAAAATAGAACGCACGGAAGTTGGAACTTATATAAGCGAAGAGGGAATAAAATATTTGAAGTTTAAAGAAACACTGCCAAATGGTAGAACATATTTTTCTTATAAGCTTGCTCCTATTTTTGGCGTTATATATAATGATAGATACGGTAATACGGATGTTTTTTATGTACCTGAAGGGAAATATTTCTTTTTAGGGGATAATAGAGATCAGTCAAATGATAGTAGAGTAAATCTTGGATTTGTACCGTTTGAAAATTTTATTGCTAAAGCACAATTTATTTGGTTCTCAACAAAAATAACTTGGTGGGATAATGATATAGGAGTTATTAATCTAATATTAAAGTTAAAACCATGGATTGAATCTGTTAGGTTAAATCGAATTTTCAGAAATCTTTATAACACGGATGAATAATGGTATCATTTGAGAAGTTAGAAAAGCTATTTGGCTATAGTTTCAAAAATAAAGAGCTTTTAATAGAGGCGTTGAGTCACCCGTCTTTAAGACAGCATCATGAATATAAAGCCGATAAAGATTATGAACGATTAGAGTTTTTAGGTGATGCCGTATTAAATTTAGTAATCACAGAAATTTTATTTAGGAATTTTGCAAATTATAATGAGGGAAATTTAGCTAAAATTAGATCATATTTGGTTTGTAAAGAAACAATTTGTATGGTTGGAGCTAAACTTACTTTGAAAGATTATATAATTATGACTCATGGTGAAGAAGTAACAGGGGGGCGTGATAATCCTAATAATATAGAAAATGCTACGGAAGCTTTGATTGCAGCTATATATCTTGATAGCAATATTGAAACAACCCATAATATTATCGGGAAATTATGGGCAGAATTTATAAAAGTTCAGAATTTAACGGATTATGACCCAAAAACTGCTTTACAAGAATGGACTCAAGCTAGTGATCATCACCTACCTATATACCGTCTGATAAAAAGAGAAGGAGCCGCCCATTCATCGACTTTTACGGTTCTTGTAAAAGTAAAAGATTATGAACAAACAGGCACTGGTCACTCGATAAAAGAAGCAGAGAAAAACGCAGCAAGAAGCTTATTGCATAGGCTTAAAGATGTCTAATCAGAAAACAATTTCGGTTTGTATAATCGGGCGACCAAATAGCGGGAAGTCGACTTTGTTAAACAGAATAATCGGTGAGAAGCTTTCAATTGTTACTCCCAAAGTTCAAACGACTAGATCGATTATTACCGGCATTATTACCTTAAAAGATACGCAGGTAATTTTATACGATACGCCCGGTATATTTGAGCCGAAAGGGACGCTTGAGAAAGCAATGGTGAGGTGTGCGTGGTCTAGTTTGCATAGTGCGGATTTAGTTCTATTAATTATCGATAGTCTAAAACCGTTTGATGATGTAACACATAATATTTTAGATAAGCTGCGCTCACTTAATATTGTTCCGGTATTTTTATTGAACAAAATAGACATCGAATCAAAATATCTAAATGACATTAAAGCTTTTTTAACGGAAAATCATCCTGATAGTTTGCTTTTTCCTATATCTGCTTTATCGGGCAAAAATATTGATGGATTACTTGAATATATAACAAGTAAGGCAAAAATTTCTCCTTGGCTTTATGCGGAAGACGACATAACGGATTTACCGATGCGTTTTATTGCAGCAGAAATCACAAGAGAGCAATTATTTTTAAATTTGCAGCAAGAACTCCCTTATAAATTAACTGTACAAACCGAAAAGTGGGAAGAGTTTAAAGACAAATCCGTAAAGATTAATCAAGTTATAGTAGTTTCAAGAGAAAGCTATAAAACTATAATACTCGGTAAAAACGGCTCTAAAATCAAAGAGATAGGGGCAAAATCCCGTATGCAAATGGAGCAATTTTTCGGCTTCCCCGTTCATTTATTTTTATTTGTTAAGGTGCGTGAGCTGTGGGAGAATAATCAAGAATTTTATCAATATATGAAGATATAAAGCTGTCACCCCGTGGCTTGACCACGGGGTCTTATATCACAGACTGTGTCCTGAGATCCCGCGACTTGATTGCGGGATGACAACAGCAAAACTACAAAAAAATAACATTAAATAACTATGATAGTACTTGGGATTGATCCGGCACTTGGGAGTCTTGGATGGGCAGTAATTGCAAAGGAGACTGCAAAGTTGAAATATTTAGCTAGCGGTATTATTAAAACAAATAGTAAGGATGAAATTCATAATAGACTTGCCTTTATTAACAGTACATTAGAAAAAGTAATATTAGAATATCAACCAAATATGGCAGCGATTG
The DNA here is from genome assembly GCF_007989425.1 of Rickettsia asiatica. Lineage (NCBI taxonomy): Bacteria > Pseudomonadati > Pseudomonadota > Alphaproteobacteria > Rickettsiales > Rickettsiaceae > Rickettsia > Rickettsia asiatica. The sequence continues at coordinate 82,813 of NZ_AP019563.1, read as the reverse complement.
AAGAAACATTTGTTAATACTAATAGCGTGACTTCTTTAAAGCTTGGATATGCTAGAGGGGCGATAATGTCGCTGATCGGTAGATATAATTTGGACCTGCGAGAGTTTAAGCCGAATACGGTAAAAAAAACCGTAACCGGCTATGGTCATGCAGAGAAAGACCAAATTTTGCATATGATCAAGCTTTTATTGCCCGGTACTTCCTTAATTACTAATTCCGATGAAGCCGACGCCATAGCGATTGCCTATACCTGCCTAGTTACAAAAAATTATTAAAATGAATCCAATAATAATATTAGTTGTCCCGCAAATGGGCGAGAATATCGGTGCTACTGCAAGAGCAATGAAGAATTTTGGCTTAAATGAGCTTAGAATCGTAACTCCAAGAGATGGCTGGCCTAATGAGCAAGCACGGAGTAATGCAGTTGGAGCGGTTAATATTATAGATAATGCAAAAATTTATGAGAGCCTAGAGGATAGCGTTAAAGACCTCGAATATTTATATGCTACTACTTGCATTAAAAGGGCTATGAATAAAGATTATGTATTTACACAAAATTTACCTTTAGATTATCCAAATTCTGAAAAAGTCGGGATAATGTTCGGGCGGGAAAATAACGGGCTTAGTAATGAGGAAATCTCGCTAGCTAATAAGATTATCACTATTAATACAACCGAATTTAGCTCATTAAATATTGCTCAAGCAGTTATTATTATATGCTATGAATTGTTTCGTAATTCTACGCCTAGAGAGGATATACATAATATTCAAAAATTAGCTACTAAAGAAGAAATAGAACATTTTTTAACAAATTTATTCGGCAAACTCGATAAAGCCGGATTCTTCAAAGCTCCTGACAAAAAACCTGCTATGCAGCAAAATATCACCAATATATTTACACGTATAAACAACCTTTCTTCCCCTGAAATCCAAACACTACAAGGTATTATTAAATCTTTGAATCAATAGTATTTAGTAATTTCTTAAGTTCAGGAACATAATTTCTTATTCGGCTATATATTTCATCGGCAAGCTTTTTATCATAAGTATGTGATGTCATATTGCGATCAGTAAGCATATAAATCCATAAACTCTCATCATTTATAATACCGGCAACAAAAGCTTCTTTTATCACTTCTTTAGGATAGTGAAGAACTGTGCCTTTTTGAGAAAAATATTCTTTTAAAAACTTCCAGGCAAGTTCAAAAGTAAATTCAAATCTTTGAATGGTTGCGTCAATATAAGCCCTATCTTCTGTTGCCGGTTTTAAATAAATATCTTCAAGCGTCCTAAAAGCTTTACGAAATTTTTCAAGTTTAAGGTTTATTTTTGACATATATAATTTTTTTCTCTTTTAATATATTTTCATAAAGTTCAGAGCTTATTTTAGTACTTTCAAACCTTACACAATCTATTTTTAAAAGCGTGTCGGCATTCTCTATAATATCCATAACTTCTAGCCATTCTTGATCTGTAATATTAGGGCAGATAATTGCAATATCAATATCGGAACGCTCATCATTATCCCCTCTAGCACGAGAGCCGAAAAGCCATATTGCTTTGACAAATGATAAAGACTTTAACTTCTTAATGAATATATATGATTGTATATCTTTATCCATATAATTACCAGCTTTTGATTAAAGATTTAATAATTTCAGCTACTCTTTCTGCTTCATTTAAAGGTTTGTAGTTATATTCTTCTAGAGAAATAACTGCCTCATCAAAAATTCTTGCTATTTTTTGTTTTACTAATTGCTTGATAAAAATTTTATGCTTTGAGGAATTAAAGTTTGGTGGGCAGAATATATAAAGAGGTTTACCACTTGAAGCTGCCTCGCTGCACATTGAAATCGAGTCGGCGGTAGAGATTATATATTTTGCCTTGGAGAGCATAGCTATATAAGGGTTATAGCCTGTGTCTTCGTTCGGGTCATAAATAATTGTAGAAGCCGGCATGTTATTTTTAATAATTGATTTTACGGCTTGTGGTGTACGTCTACTAAAACTAATGAAAAAAGGTATTTTTAGATTAGTATATATTTTATTTAATAATGAAGAAAATAAAACAGCTTCATCTTTGTTGAAATTAAATTTTTTATTATTTCCACCGATTATCACTGCAATAAACTGTTTAAGATTAGGATAATGTTTTTGGAGTTCTAGACTTGTAGCAGCAAATTTAGCGGTTACATTATTGATAGCCCCATTGATGGGAATTATGTTTTTAAAATCGTCATTGCGAGGAAATACGAAGTATTGACGAAGCAATCTAGTAAAAAAATCCTGAGATTGCCGCAGCCACTTCGTGGCTTCGCAATGACGTTTTAGATTTTTACTGGATCCCGCGATCAAGTCGCGGGATGACAAATGGTAATCATGATAAGGCAAAATAACGGTATCAAATGCATTATAGGGAAGATTAGGCTGCATTATTTGTATTAACTTAATATCTTTAAATTTCTTTTTTAAATAAAATGCCAGTACTGCCGTTCTTCTTCCAGCGGTAATTATCATATCAGGCGGGGACTTATCCAAAATATCCTGCAATAGCTCACTTTTTATATGAATAGGATAATATTTTAGTAAAAAATTCGGTAGCTTAGCTAAGCAATTATATTGCAGTTTAATTATCATATATTCTTCCGTTAATTTTTCAGCAAGTGCGATAGCCTGATGTGTATTGCCTGTTCTATCATCTGCCAATACCTGTATTTTCATCATAAATACTGCTCTAAAGGTAATGTTAATAAGTCTGTTAGAGGTAGTGATTTATCGCAAGCATCGGCTATTTCTTGTATGATTGGGATTTGAGTGATTAACGGTATATTATATTTTTGCGATAAATGCCCGCCGCTATTATTTTCAAGCATATAGCTCATATTCTCAATTATTCCGAGTATCGGTAGCCCTAATTTTTGATATAAATCTATAGAACGTATTACATCTATCTCCGATATTTTTTGTGGTGTAGTGACGATTATTACGCCGTCTAAATGATAATTTTCTAGCATACTTAAATGAATATCACCTGTTCCCGGCGGCATATCGATAATTAAATAATCTAAATTATCCCATTTTGTTACCGATAATAATTGATAAATAGTCTTACTCGCCATAGGACCACGCCAAATAATTGCCGAATGGTCTTTAACGAAAAAGCCTATAGACATAATCTGAATATTTCTAGTCGTTATCGGTATTATTCGTCCTTCAATAGTTTGCGGTACTTCGTTAATGCCGAATATATGCGGAATTGATGGACCGTAAATATCCGCATCTACTATCCCGACTCGGTAATTTTCTAGACTTAACTGCTGAGAAATAAGAGCTGATATTGTAGATTTTCCGACTCCGCCTTTGCCTGATGCTACTAAGATAATTTTTTGTACATTTTCTATAAAATGTTTTGGTTTTTGAGCTTTTTTCTCCATAGGTTTACTTTCGGTAAAAACAATTGTTATTTTATTTACTTCCGAAATCTCGTTAAGTTTATTAATTGCCTTAAGTCTAATTTCTTCGGCTTCTAACTTGTTTTTACCTGATATATCTATTGAGAAACCTATATTATTACCTTTAATTATAATATCCGATATAACTTGTTTTAAAAAAGTACCGTCTTTAAAAGTAATATGCTGCAGTCTATCGATCATTTGTTTTTGGTGTAAATTCGCCATAATTAAATTTCCTTTTTAAAGCTGTTTAAGCTCGTAACTTGACGTTATATACTATAATATATATAATCACTTAATCCTTAAAATAATATAAAAAAGCAAATGCTTAGTAGAAAATATAGCTCGATTTTAAAAAAATCCCCATGGAAAGATTTTGATTCTAATAAAGAAGATAACATATTCACAAGACCGCGTAAAAATCAATTTAATTTTGATAAATTTCAATTCCAGTTTAATTTCAATGCTAAAACAATAATTTTAGCTGTTGTTGCGATGGTTGCTTTATGGCTTGCTTCGGGTATTTATGAAATAAAAGAAGGCGAAGAAGCAGCGGTAATAAGATTTGGGCGTTTTGTGCGTAAGGGCTACCCTGGGCTTAATTATCATTTACCGGCTCCTTTTGAAAAAATAATAGTTGAGAAAGTTAAACAATCACGCCGGATTGAGATTGGTTATCGTACAAATAGCTCTCTGCGTAGCGGTGGCGATAATACTAAAAATATTGCCGGTGAAAGTATAATGCTCACCGGTGATGAAAATATCGTTGCTTTAAATTGTGACGTAATGTGGCATATTAATAATCTTGAAGATTTTATTTTTAACGTACAAAGACCTGAAGAAACAGTAAAAGCAACAGTAGAAAGTGCCGTTAGGGAAGTAATAGGCAATACTCCTATTTCTTGGGTATTATCCGATCAAAAGCAAGAAATTACTTATAAAATAGAAAAATTAGCACAAAAGATACTGGATAGTTATAATGCCGGTGTGATGATTGAGAAAGTACAATTATTAAAAGCCGAGCCGCCTGCCGAAGTAATAGACGCTTATAGAGACGTGCAAACTTCAAAAGCAGATAAAGAGAAAGAAATAAATCAAGCTCAAGCCTATAATAATAAAATTTTGCCGGAAGCTAGGGGAGCGGCTGCAAAGATTATACAAGAAGCAGAAGGTTATAGAGAAGAAGTTATATCAAAAGCAGAAGGTGATAGCCAAAGATTTAATGCTATTTATAAACAATATGCTACAGGTAAGCAAGTAACTAGAGATAGATTATATTTAGAAGTAGTCGAAGAGATATTAGGCGGTTCAAATAAAACGATTATTAATAATGCACTACTGCCACACATGGCTATAAAGCAGTAGAACTGTCACCCCCTCCCCGCGGTGGCTTGACCATGGGGTCTAGCTTTAAATACTAATTATGAGTATTTAAAATTGTTTTTCTGGATCCTGCGATCAAGTCACGGGATGACATCGAGCGTGTTGTTCAAGCTATACACGAATGATATTTAAACAACAAGGAATATTAAATGCAACAAAAGATTTATTATATAATTTTTACAATTGTTTTTGGGCTGATACTGATTTCTAACTCCTTATTTTCAGTTGACCAACGCCAATCTGCTGTAGTATTCCAATTTGGTGAAGCAGTTAGAACTATAGAAAATCCAGGGCTAAATATTAAAATCCCGTTTATTCAAAATGTTGAATTTTTTGATAAGCGTCTTTTAGATGTTGAAGTTGAGGCAAAAGAATTAACGGCTGCCGACGGTAAACGAGTTATTGTCGATGCTTATGCTAAATTCCAAATTGATAATCCTGTAATGTTTTATAAAACAGTGCATGATTATCAAGGCGTAAAAATTAGATTGACCCGAAATCTTGAATCATCAATGCGTAAGGTGATAGGTAAAATCTCGCTAAGTAGCCTTTTAAGTCAGGAACGTAGTAACGTAATGTTAAATATCTTAAATCAAGTGGACGGAGAAGCTAAAAACTTTGGTATTGACGTTGTAGATGTTAGAATTTTAAGAGCAGACTTACCGAAAGAAAATAGTGCGGCTATTTATCGCCGTATGCAAACGGCACGTGAAAAAGAAGCAACCCAAATTAGAGCAGAAGGGCAAGAAGAAAGCGTGCGTATTCGTTCAAAAGCAGATAAAGAAAGTAAAATAATACTTGCTAAAGCTTATCGAGATGCACAAATTATCAAAGGTGACGGCGATGAGAAAGCGGCAAAAATATATAATTCTGCTTATTCAGTCGACCCGGAATTTTATAAATTTTATAGATCACTTTTAGTATATAAAAATTCTTTAAAGAAAGAGGATACTAATTTTGTAATCTCACCGGATGCTGAAGTTTTAAAATACCTTAATCTAACTAAGTAGTATACTCGTTTAATTTGAAGAATTGGCTACATCGTCTAATAAGTTCTGCGGTGTTCACGTATTACTATAATACGCTCCGCTCCGAGGGTTTTAGACTTCTTGTTCTTTTCCAAATTAAACTTCGTCTATTTACTTTTCATTTTACTTTGGAGTATATGATGAATCTGAAAATAGTTCTTGTTATAATAGTTTTAATATCAAGTAACATTGTTCTAGCAAAAGAAAATAGTAAGTCTTTAAAAGTAGCAGATCAAGAAGAGCATGAATTTACGGAAATAAATTCGGCTCCTTTAAAAGTAAGTGAAGCCGCCCGTTATAGCTTTGCCGATATAGTTGAGCCGTTAATTCCTGCAGTCGTTAATATTTCAACAATAGAATATGTTAATAGTAAGTCGGAAAATGCCGAGAAAGATCCTCTGCAAGAAAAAAAGCCTTTAGATTTCATTAATGATTTTTTAGAAAAGCTTAATATACCGCTGAATTTGGAAGAGGTCGATCAAACTCCTAAAAGCGTTCCGCTTGGTTCAGGATTTATTATTGAACCTAACGGCTTAATAGTGACAAACTATCATGTAATTGCAAATGTTGAGAAAATTAATATAAAACTTGCAGATAATACCGAATTATCGGCTAAATTAATAGGTAGTGATACTAAAACCGATTTAGCTCTCTTAAAAATAGATAGCGAGGAACCTCTACCTTTTGTTGAGTTTGGAGATTCAAATGATGCAAGAGTAGGAGATTGGGTCATTGCAATCGGTAATCCGTTCGGTAATCTCGGCGGTACGGTGACAAGCGGTATTATATCCTCTAAAGGACGGGATATCGATATAGATACGGATAATATAGTCGATAATTTTATTCAAACGGATGCTGCAATTAATAACGGTAATTCCGGCGGTCCTATGTTTAATTTGGATCAGAAAGTAATCGGAGTAAATACGGCAATTTTTTCACCGCTCGGTACTAATATAGGTATCGGTTTTGCAATACCGTCAAATACTGCAAAGCCTATAATCACACGTCTTAAGAAAGATGGAAAAGTAAGTAGAGGACGTCTTGGAGTAACAATACAAGATTTAACCGAGGAAATTTCTGAAGGGTTAGGACTTAAAGATACTAGGGGGGTATTAGTAGCTAAAGTACAAGAAGACGGTCCAAGTGATAAAGCAGGAATTAAAACAGGTGATATAATAATAGAGTTTGCAGATATACCGGTTAAAAATACTAAAAAATTACGTGTAATTATTGCAGATGCTCCTATTGATCAGGAAGTAAAAGTAAAAATACTTCGCGATAAAAAAGAGCTTGAATTACCTATTAAAATTACTTCAGATAATGAAGAAGTTACCAAGGATTCTACAGCAGAGACCAATAAAGAAGAAATAACAAACAAAGAAGAAAATAATTTATCTATTACTAAAAATAATATTACTTTTAGTAATTTGACTGAAGAATTAAGACAACAATATAATATTCCTAACGATAAAGCGGGAATAGTTATAACCAATATTGAGGAAGAAGAAAGTAGCTTTAAAATTGGTGATCTGATAACCAATATTAATCAGGAAAGCATAGACGATATAAGTAAGCTAGAAGAATTATATGAAAATGCTAAAAAATCGAATAAGCAAAATATTTTGCTCTTGATTGAAAGGGGTAGCGGTAATATGTTCGTACCATTGCAGGTGATGTAGTATACTCGTTTAATTTGAAAAATTGGCTACGTTGTTTTATACTTTTTGATCCTCACGTAGGATTAACTACGCTGCGGTCAAAAAGTATAAAACACCTTGCTCTTCATTTACTAAATAATATATCATCTTGCGACTTGATTGTGGGATCTTGTGTCACAGACTATGTCCTAAGACCCCATGGTCAAGCCACGGGGTGACAATTATAAATTAAATAATTATGAATGAAAAAATAGCAATTTTAAGTGCATATAGTTTTGTTAATATAGAAGAGCCGGCAAATTTGATACCGAAACTTTTGCTTATCGGTAAAAGAAAATATGTTAGAGGTACTATTTTATTAGCTAATGAAGGTTTTAACGGTTCTTTTTCAGGTTCATATGAAAATGTAAATCTTGTACTTGAAGAACTAATAAAACTAACCGATCCCAAAGATGTTAACGTTAAAATAAATTATAGTGATGTTCATCCTTTTCAGAAGTTGAAAGTCAGACTTAAGAAAGAGATTATAGCGATGAATATTGATGATTTAAATGTTGATTTGTTTAAAGGCGAATATATAGAGCCGAAAGATTGGGATGAATTTATCACAAAACAAGATGTTATAGTAATAGATACTCGTAATGATTATGAAATAGAGATCGGTACATTTAAATCAGCAATTAATCCTAATACCAAAACATTTAAACAGTTTCCTGTTTGGGTTCAGCAGAATCAAGAATTGCTCAAAGGTAAGAAAATTGCTATGGTTTGTACAGGTGGTATCAGGTGTGAAAAATCCACCAGCTTACTTAAAAGCATAGGTTATGATGAGGTATATCATTTAAAGGGCGGTATATTGCAGTATTTAGAAGATACGCAAAACAAAAATAATTTATGGCAAGGTGAATGTTTCGTCTTTGATGATAGAAGAGCAGTGGCAGATGATTTAACACCCGCAGAAGGGTATTGGTTGCAGACTCGTTTAATTTGAAAAATTGGCTACGTTGTTTTATACTTTTTGATCCTCACGTAGGGTTAACTACGCTGCGGTTATCAGCTTCAAGACGCCTTGCTCTTTTCCAAATTACGCTTCGTCTGCCTTCGTATAATTTTTTATTATATTAAATAGCTATGAATAAAACCAAACAAGAAATTTATAATAAGCGTCCGACTTCGCCGCATTTAAGTATATATAAACCGCAAATCAGTTCTACGTTGTCAATTTTGCATCGTATGACCGGCGTAGCTCTATTTTTTGCAGTATCGATTTCGGCGTGGTGGTTGATTCTTAGTAAATATGACAATAATTATTTACAGCTTGTTAATTGCTGCGTTATAAAAATATGCTTAGTAGCCGCTAGCTACGCTTGGTTTTATCATTTATGTAATGGCATCAGACATTTATTTTGGGATATCGGTTATGGCTTTTCTATAAAAGCAGTTAACATCACCGGTTGGTGTGTAGTTGTATGTTCTATATTATTAACAATATTTTTATGGGTGTAGCAATCTCATGAAATAATAACAAACTCCTGAGATTGCTTTGTCAATTGCTATGCAATTTCCTCGCAATGACGAAAAGCTAAAACAAATAATAGAGAAAATTAATGGTATATGATTTTAAAGCAGAAATTGTAAAAGCAAAAAATAGCGGTTCTGCTAAAAGCGGTTCTCATCATTGGTTATTACAAAGAGTAACGGGGATTATATTAGCTTTATGTTCTATATGGTTAATATATTTTACGTTAACCAACAAAAATAATGATATAAATATTATTATGTGGGAGCTTAAAAAACCTTTTAATGTAGTAGCATTGTTAATTACGGTGGCTATTTCGTTGTATCATGCGATGCTTGGTATGCGTGTAGTGATTGAGGATTATGTAAGTTGTCACAAATTACGTAATACATTGATTATAATAGTGCAATTATTTTGCATTGTGACTATTGCAGCTTTTATAGTAGCGATGTTTTATAGAGGGTGATTTTCATGTTTTCGATGTCATTCCCGCGAAGGCGGGAATCCAGAAAATAACTTTAATATTGCTACACATTATTGACAAAACAAACCTAAAAAAACAAGTTTTTTATATGTTTTACTGGATTCCCGCTTTTAGCTAGGAATGACATCAGCAGCGTTTATAGCAACTAACACCAAATAAAATTAAATAGTAAAAAATTAATTTAATGACCAAAGCGTATAATATCATTCATCATAAATTTGACGTAATAGTTGTAGGTGCAGGCGGAGCGGGTCTTCGTTCTGCATTCGGTATGGCTAAAGAAGGGCTAAATACCGCCTGTATAACTAAGCTATTCCCAACCCGTAGTCATACTGTGGCTGCACAAGGCGGAATCAGTGCAGCACTTGGAAATATGGGCGAAGATGACTGGCGTTGGCATATGTATGATACGGTAAAAGGATCGGACTGGTTAGGTGATCAGAATGCCATCGAGTATATGTGCAAGAACGCTCCCGATGCGATTTTAGAGCTTGAGCATTACGGCGTACCTTTTTCAAGAACCGAAGAGGGAAAAATTTATCAGCGTCCTTTTGGAGGAATGACAACAGAGTATGGTAAAGGAAAAGCAGCTCAGCGTACATGTGCTGCGGCAGATCGTACGGGGCATGCCATACTTCATACTTTATATCAGCAGTCACTAAAACATAAAGTGCAGTTTTTTGTTGAATATTTTGCTATTGATTTATTGATGGAAGACGGTGAATGTAGAGGCGTAGTTGCGTGGAATTTAGATGACGGTAGTCTACATTGTTTTAGAGCTCATAATGTAGTGCTTGCGACGGGTGGATACGGACGTGCTTATTTTTCGGCGACTTCTGCCCATACTTGTACGGGTGACGGGGGTGGTATGGCGATTAGAGCTGGTCTTCCGCTGCAAGATATGGAGTTTGTACAGTTCCATCCGACCGGTATATATTCAGCTGGTTGTCTTATTACCGAGGGAGCAAGAGGTGAAGGGGGATATCTCGTTAATTCAAACGGAGAGCGTTTTATGGAGCGTTACGCTCCTGCTGCAAAGGATTTAGCTTCAAGAGACGTAGTTTCAAGAGCAATGACTATTGAGATTCGTGAAGGGCGAGGAGTTGGCGAGCATAAAGATCATGTATTCTTGTATTTAAATCATTTATCGCCTGAAATTTTACATAGCCGTTTGCCTGGCATCTCTGAGACGGCTAAAATTTTTGCTGGTGTAGATGTCACTAAAGAGCCGATACCGGTACTTCCTACAGTACATTATAATATGGGCGGGATACCGACGAATTATCACGGTCAAGTCATAATCAAAGACGGTACGAATCATAATAGCGTAGTAAAGGGACTTATGGCAATCGGTGAAGCGGCTTGCGTATCGGTACACGGAGCTAATCGATTAGGGTCAAACTCTTTGCTTGATTTAGTAGTGTTCGGTAGAAGCTCTGCATTAAAAGCAGCCGAGCTTATTAAGCCTGCGAGTCCTCATAAGCCTTTAAAAGAAGAAAGCCTTGAAAAAGTTATTAATAGATTTGATAAAATACGTCACGCTAACGGTAATATTTTAGTTGCAGATTTAAGGCTTAAAATGCAAAGAACTATGCAAAGCCACGCTTCGGTATTTAGAACTCAAGAAGTACTAGATGAAGGAGCAGGAATGATTAGCGAGATAAGAAGCGGCTATAAAGATATAAAAATTAATGATAAATCTTTAATTTGGAATAGTGATTTAGTCGAAGCCTTAGAGCTAGATAATCTACTTGATCAAGCTTTGGTTACGGTATATTCAGCAGCTGCAAGAAAGGAAAGCAGAGGAGCTCATGCTCGGGAAGATTACCCTGATCGTAACGATGAAGATTGGATGAAACATACTCTTAGCTCTATCGATGAAACTGATAAAGTCGTACTTGATTATAAACCTGTGACGTTAACCACTTTAACCGATGAAATAAGTGCAATTCCACCGGCAAAAAGAGTGTATTAAACTTCGTCTACCGGCTCTTTAGTTATCATTTGTATATCAAAATATGTTTGAGTATTTAATAAAATTCTATCCAAAAATCCTTTTCATTGTAGAGGGGACTTTGGTAACTTTAAAATATAGCGTTATTGCTGTTATATTCGGTTTAGTGATAGGGATGCTACTCGCTATTTGTAAGGTAAATAAGAATCGTAGCATAAGATTTTTTGCTGATTTATATACTTCTATTTTTAGAGGGACGCCTTTATTAATTCAGCTAAGTATTATTTATTTTGCCTCGCCTTATATAATAGGTATTAAATTTAGCGTGTTTATGGCGGGAGCTATTTCTTTTTCGCTGAATTCGGGAGCATATGTTTCAGAAGTAATTAGAGCGGGGATTAATGCGGTTGATAAAGGACAGTTTGAAGCAGCTGAAGCTCTTGCTATCCCAAGGTTTTTAATAATGAAAGATATAATCTTGCCGCAAGCAGTTAAAAATATTTTTCCGTCATTAGTAAACGAACTTATTAATTTAATTAAAGAATCGGCGATTATTTCTATGATCGGTGAGGTGGATTTAATGCGTAGAGCACAAATTGTGTCACTTGAAACATATAATTACTTTTTTCCAATGCTTGTTGCTGCGTGCTGTTATTATATTTTAGTGATGTTAATCAGCTTTATAGCAAAAATAATTGAGAAAAAAATGATTGTTAATTAAAACATACTTGCTTTTATGGAAAAAGTAATTATAATTTAAATTTAGTAATTTACAAATTCTTATAATTTGTATTTAGAAATGATTTCAAATAAAGGGTGGAAGTATTTTTTACACCCTTTATTTATCGTATATATAAGTTTTTTTGGAGTATTTTTTTAATGCCGACATATAATCAATTAGTACGTTTTGGGAGAAAGTCAAAAACTCGTAAGACCAAATCTCCTGCCTTAGAATCTAATCCTTTTAAAAGCGGTGTTTGCTTAGTTGTAAAAACCGTTACCCCTAAAAAGCCTAACTCTGCACTTCGTAAGATCGCAACGGTGCGTTTAAGTAATAAAAGAACCGTAAATGCATATATTCCTGGTGAAAAGCATAGTGTAAAGGAGCATGATAGGGTGTTAGTAAGAGGCGGTCAGGTTCCTGATCTTCCGGGGGTGAAATATCATATCGTACTCGGTGCTTATGATATTGCCGGAGTTAAAGGACGTAAGCAAGGTCGTTCACGTTACGGTGCTCCTCGTAAACAAGTTGCAGTTACAAAAAAATAAATTATTAGTTAGAGAGAAAAAATAAAATGTCACGTCGTCACGCCGCGGAAAAGCGAGTAATTTTACCTGATATGAAATATAACAGTATTTTACTGTCAAGATTTATCAATAATATTATGAAAGAAGGGAAGAAAGCCCTTGCAGAGAAAATTGTTTATTCAGCCTTTAATAAAATTGAAAAGAAGCATAGAGTCGATCCGTATCAAACCTTTAATAATGCTATGCATAACGTAAAGCCGCATTTAGAAGTAACTTCAGTTAGGGTTGGAGGAGCTAATTATCAAGTTCCGACGCATGTTGATGAAAGAAGAGGATATGCTCTTGCTAGCCGTTGGATTATTAATGCTGCGTCAAAACGTTCTGAAAAAATGATGATTGATAAACTTGCCGAAGAGCTGTTTGAAGCTTCTAATAATAGAGGCGTTGCCATTAAGAAGAAAGAAGATACTCATAAAATGGCTGAAGCTAATAAAGCTTTCTCTCATTTTAGCCCTAAAAAAATGAAATAAGGTAGGGTATAATGAGTAAAATAAATAAACTTGAGCATATTCGTAATATCGGTATATGTGCTCACATTGATGCTGGTAAAACCACAACTACCGAACGTGTTTTATATTATACCGGTAAATCACATAAAATAGGTGAAGTTCATGAGGGCGGTGCTACCATGGACTGGATGGAGCAAGAGCAAGAACGCGGTATAACCATTACCTCAGCTGCTACTACTTGTAGATGGCAAGATAAAATAATTAATATTATCGATACTCCCGGACACGTTGACTTTACTATCGAAGTAGAGCGTTCGCTTCGTGTTCTTGACGGTGCGGTTGCAGTATTTGACGGTGTAGCAGGTGTTGAACCGCAGTCAGAAACGGTTTGGAGGCAAGCAGATAAATATAATGTGCCTAGAATGTGTTTTGTCAATAAAATGGACAGAATGGGAGCAGATTTTTATAGATGCGTTGAAATGATCAAAGATCGTTTAGGAGCAAAACCGCTTGTTATTCAGTTGCCTGTAGGGATTGAAGAAAATTTTAAAGGTATAATTGATCTTGTTAAAATGAAAGCAGTGATTTGGAAAGATGAATCACTTGGAGCTGAGTATTTTGAAGAAGATATACCTGCTGATATGAAAGATAAAGCTGAAGAATATCGTGCTAAATTACTTGATATGGTTGTTGAGTTAGATGATCATGTTATGGAAAAATATTTATCAGGTGAAGAAGTAACAGAAGAAGAGATTAAAAGATTAATCCGAAATGGGACTATTTCAGCAGCTTTTTATCCGGTTTTATGCGGTAGTGCTTTTAAAAATAAAGGAGTGCAACCTTTACTTGATGCCGTAGTTGATTTCCTACCTTCGCCTATTGATATAGGTATAGTAAAAGGTATGGAAGTAAATACCGGTGAAGAAAAAGATTTCCCTATTTCAGTAACTGAGCCGTTTGCAGCTTTAGCATTTAAAATTATGAATGACCCGTTTGTTGGTTCATTAACTTTTATTAGAATATATTCAGGTAAAATTACTTCAGGAATAACTGTTATTAATACCGTAAAGAATAAAAGAGAAAAAATCGGTAGAATGCTATTAATGCATGCTAATAATCGTGAAGACGTAAAAGAAGCATCAGCAGGTGATATAGTAGCTTTAGCAGGTCTTAAAGATACTACCACCGGTGATACGTTATCCGATATTGATAAGCAAGTAATCTTAGAAAGAATGGAATTTCCGGAGCCGGTAATTGAGCTTGCAGTAGAACCTAAATCAACAGCCGATCAAGAAAAAATGGGCTTAGCACTTTCTCGTTTGGCAGCCGAAGATCCATCATTTAGAGTTTCAACAGATCATGAAACAGGACAAACAGTGATAAAAGGAATGGGAGAACTCCATTTAGAAATTATCATTGATCGTATGAGAAGAGAGTTTAAGGTTGAAGCAAATATTGGAGCTCCTCAAGTAGCATATCGCGAAACTATAACAAAAGCTTGCGAAATTGATTATACCCATAAGAAACAATCTGGCGGTGCAGGACAATTTGCTCGTGTAAAAATTATTTTTGAGCCTCTAAAAGAGGTAAAAGATCTAAAAGATGAGGATAAAAATAAAACTTTTGTCTTTGAAAGTAAAATCGTCGGCGGTGCCGTGCCTAAAGAATATATACCAGGTGTTGAAAAAGGATTAAATAATATTAGAGAAACCGGTGTTATTGCCGGTTATCCTATGATTGATTTTAAAGCGACTTTAGTTGACGGTGCGTTTCATGATGTAGATTCTAGTGTACTTGCATTTGAGATTGCTGCAAAGGCAGCGTTTAGAGAAGGAATGCCGAAAGGTCATCCTAAATTACTTGAGCCGATTATGAAAGTTGAAGTTATCACTCCTGATGAATATATGGGTGATATTATAGGCGATTTAAATAGTCGTAGAGGGCAAATTCAAAGCATGGATCCAAGAGGGAATGCTCAAGTAGTTACTGCGAATATTCCTTTAGCGGAAATGTTTGGTTATGTTAATATGCTTAGGTCTTTATCTCAAGGTAGAGCTCAGTTTAGTATGATATTTTCTCATTATGATCAAGTGCCAAGTCAGGTAGCTGATATTATTAAAGCTAAAAAATAATTTAGACCTGTACACTTTTGATTAATGATTATAATTATGAGGTATTTTTAAACGAAAATTAATAAGATTTTTGAGAGGATAGTTGTTTCCATTTCAAAAAAATCTTATAATTTGCAGCTAAAAAGAACCTTAATTATGATTATTCTATTAAAAGTGTATAGAACCTAGAGGTCTCTAACTAGATATAATTAATGTCATGTCTTGCAAAGGTAAATGTTGTTTTACTATGACAGCTTATAAATTAGAAGTACCGGTTATTATAGTAATTTTTTAATAATAACAAATATTTTTAATAAATTTATTGATTTTTTATTAAAAATATGATAGGAGTGTAGCTCAATTGGTAGAGCACCGGTCTCCAAAACCGGAGGTTGCGGGTTCGATGCCTGTCGCTCCTGCCGTTATAGGTTTAGAGTTTTTTTGCTATAAAATATAGACTTTTTACAAAATTCGCTTATAGAGAGGAATTTGAAAGAGATACTTCACCTCGAATCGCAGCGTACATACTAGTACATGAGAATTCCAGTGCTGGATCATCATCTCAATTACCTCTAGAAGTAGAATTTTGTAAGAAGTCTAAATAAATTACCTAACAAAAATATGTTTAAAGAATATAAAATTTATAAGTTTTTTGAACAAGTTAAACAAGAAACTTATAAGGTAGTTTGGCCAACTAGAAAAGAGCTTGTTGCTTCAACATTAGTAGTGGTAGTAGCAGTTTTTATTTTTAGCCTAATTTGTTTGGTGCTTGATTATAGTATACATAACATAATGCAGCTTTTGCTTAATATCGGCAAATAGTATAAGGAATAAATTGTGACAGAACAGAGTATAGATAATATATTGCCTTCTTCTGAAAAAAATGTAAAGCAGTGGTATGTGGTACATACGGCATCGGGAGCAGAGAAACGCATTAAAGAAGATATGCTTAGAAAAATCGCTAAACAGAAAATGACGGATTTTTTTGAAGATATATTAATACCTGTTTTTGGAGTTTCTGAAGTTAAACGCGGTAAAAATATCAAGGTAGAAAAAAAACTAATGCCGAGTTATATCTTGATAAAGATGAATATGACTGATAAATCTTGGCATTTAGTGAAAAATATACCTGGAGTAACCGGCTTTTTAGGAAGCAAAACCATGCCAAAAGCTCTTACAGAAAGCGAAATACAAAATATTTTTAATAATTTGGAAGCAGAAGCTAAAGAAGCAAAGAATTCTAAATTGTATGAAGTCGGTGAAATAGTGACTGTTACAGATGGTCCTTTTGAAACTTTCATAGGTACAGTAGAAGAAATAGATCAAGAAAAAAATAGGTTAAAAGTTTCAGTTTCAATATTTGGTAAAGCAACTCCAATAGAACTAAATTTTAATCAAGTAAAGAAAAATGATTAAAAGTCGATAGCATTTTTAAAATACTACTAAATAAAATGAAGAGTAAGAAAAATAAATAAATTTTTAATAAAAGTGAAAACCGCTTTTCATTTTCATTACTCATTATTTAAAACTTCTTTAAAAAAAAGAAGTATATGTCTAGTTAGGACTAAAGTACAATATATAAATTACCTCTACGTAAGAGTGTTATAAAGTAATATTAATTTAAGAGAAAAATAAGGATATTTATAGAATGTCTCAGAAAGCAATAAAAGGTTATATTAACTTGATAATTCCGGCTGCCGGAGCCGCTCCTGCTCCTCCTATAGGACCGGCCCTAGGGCAAAGAAAAGTTAATATTGTAGCATTTTGTAAAGATTTTAATGATGCTACGCAAGGTATGGAAAAAGGAATACCTCTGCCAACCGTAATTACCGTTTATGAAGATAGTAGTTTTTCTTTTAAAATAAAAACTCCTCCTGCTTCTTACTTTTTAAAGAAGTATGCTAAAATTACTAAAGGTTCTAGTGCTACTAAAAAAGAAGCCATAGTAGGTAAAGTTACTATGGATGATTGTCGTGAAATTGCAAAGTTAAAAATGCCTGATTTAAATACAAAAAATATTGAAGCAGCAACAAAAATTATTTGTGGTAGTGCTACATCTATGGGACTTGAAGTGGTAGGGAATTAATTATTATGTCAAATAAGAAAGATGTTGCCGTAAAAATTAGCGGCGGTAAAAAAATAAGAGAAGCTAGAGAAAAAGTAAAATCAGATACTTTATATAATTTAACAAATGCAGTTGAACGATTAAAATTAGCATCATATGTTAAATTTGATCCAACCTTAGAAATAGTTATGAAGCTTGGAATTGATCCTAGACATTCTGATCAAATGGTACGCGGCGTAGTTAATTTACCTGCCGGTACAGGCAAAACCGTAAGAGTTGCCGTTATTTGTAAAGAAGAAAGAGAAGAGGAAGCTAAAAGTGCTAGAGCAGATTTAGTAGGTTCAACAAATATCATTGATGAAATTAAAGCAGGGAAAATTAATTTCGATGTATGTATAGCTACTCCCGATATGATGGCAGCTATAGGTTCAGTTGCAAGAATTTTAGGACCAAAAGGTTTAATGCCTAACCCTAAACTTGGTACCGTAACTTTAGATATTAAAAATGCTATTAAAAATGCTAAAAGCGGTCAGGTAGAATATAGAGCAGAGAAAGCAGGTATAGTTCATGCAGGGCTTGGAAAGTTATCTTTCTCAGACCAAGATTTATTAAAAAATTTAAATGCGTTTATTAAAGCAGTAATTAAAGCGAAACCTGCCGGATTAAAAGGAAGTTATTTAAAAGCAATGTATTTATCTTCTACTATGGGAGCATCGGTACAAATAGATTTAACTAGTATAGCATAATTTTTATAGTCGTTTAACGGTAATAGTAATAATAAAAAAGTTTTGTTATTTTAAGCATTTGTATCAGTTTAAATATATTAGTTATAAAAGGAGAATTAAAAGGTGTTAAGATCAGAAAAACCGGTAGCAGTAGAGGATATTGTAAATATTTATAAAGAATCGCCATCTGTAATTATTACTCATTATCACGGGTTAACCGTTAGTCAAGTGAGTTCGCTTAGAGAATCACTTAAATCTAAAGAAGCAGGTTTTAAAGTAGTTAAAAATACTTTAGCAAAAATAGCTGCAAATCAAGCAGGGCTTGATAGTATTGCTAATTTATTTGCGGGTCCTACTGCTATTGTTTATTCTAAAGAACCGGTTGAGATGGCAAAATTAGTAGTTAATTTTGCTAAGGCTAATGATAATCTTAAGATTATTGGTGGAATAGTCGATAATCACGTATTAGATGAACATTCAATAAAAGAACTTTCTAAGCTACCTTCACTTAATGAGCTTAGAGGTAAAATTGTTGGGTTATTACAAGCACTGGCTACTAAGGTTGTAGGTGTTTTACAAGCCCCGTCTTCGAGTATGGCAAGAGTAATACAAGCGCATGCTAGTAAAAATTAACTTAAAGGTTACTGCATCAGGTATTTTAATTGATAATTAAAGAGCTTTTATAGTGAAAATTAATAAGGTTTTTGTCGAAATAATTGTTCCTATTTTTAAAAAATCTTATAATTTGCAGCAAAAAAGAATTTAATTATCAATTAAAATACCTGATGCAGTAACCTCTCAATATAAAAAAAGTAAAAAGGAAAAAATTATGGCAGATTTAGCTAAAATTGAAGAACAATTATCATCATTAACATTAATGCAAGCAGCTGAGCTTGTGAAAATGCTAGAAGAAAAATGGGGTGTATCTGCAGCAGCACCTGTAGCTGTAGCAGCTGCCGGCACTGCAGCTCCTGCGGCTGAAGCAGCTGCTGAAAAAACTGAGTTTGAAGTAGTTTTAACAGCTGCCGGTGACAAGAAAGTTGAAGTAATTAAAGTTGTAAAAGATATCACAGGTCTTGGTTTAATTGAAGCTAAGAAATTAGTTGATGAAGCTCCAAAGCCGATTAAAAGCAATGTGAAAAAAGCAGAAGCAGAAGAAATCAAAGGTAAGTTAGAAGCTGCCGGAGCAAAAGTTGAATTAAAATAATTATTTCTACACTAGGTTCTATAAAGAAAAGTTAAATTATTCGTATTTTTAGATATTTTTAAGTAAAAATTAATAAGATTCTTGCTGGAACAGTTATTTTTATTCCAAAAAAAATCTTATAATTTTCCTTTACAGGACCTAATGTTTTTTGCATTACAGATGAAATATTTTATAGCTTTAAATTAACTTCTTAAAATCTAAAAAGCCTTATTTTAGTAATTAAATTTGAATAAGGCTTTTTTGTTTAAAAATTATTTAATTAGCTTTAAAATTATTTTGTTAACAGTGCCATAGTAAATTAACTTGAATTAGGGATGATTTATAGAAAATATTTTATTTTTTTAAGGGAATAGCGAATACCTCTAATACTAATCATTTACGATATGAAATATGTTCTTAAAAAATTAAAAGATGATGTAGAAATTATCCCTAATTCAAGTTAATTTACTATAACATACCATACGTCTAGAAATTTAAATTATTGAAATTTTCTAGGTTCTGTGAACATTTATAATTGATTTTTAGTGAAAATTAATAAGATTTTTGAAGAAATGCTCTTATTTTAAAAAAATCTTATAATTTTTTGCAACAAACAAATAACCAAAATCAAATCTTTTTAGAAATGTTCGCAGAGCCTACACAAGATCTAAATAAGAAACTTACTAGGTTTCTTTAATTTAAGTTCTATGTAAAAAAATTTAAAACAGTATATTTTAGTTTTTTACTGCAAATTATAAGCATTTTATCGAAATAGGTATCTATTCCAATAAAAACTTTATTGTTTAAAATATAAATAATTTAAATTTTATATACAGAACCTAATCACTTCAATACGGGCAGTAATTTTATCAGTCAGGAGATTATATGGTTTCATTAAGGGATAATATAGAAGCACAACCCTTGTCACATAATAGAAGAATAAGAAAAAATTTCGGTCACATAAATTTAGTAGCAGATATACCGAATTTGATTGCAATTCAAAAAAATTCATATGAAAAAAACTTTCTACAGTTAAATATTAAAGATTCTGAAAGAAAAAACAAAGGTTTACAATCTATATTAAACTCAATTTTTCCTATTTCAGATTCCTCCAATATTGCTAATTTAGAATTTGTAAAATATGAATTCGATACTCCAAAATATGATGTAGAAGAGTGCAGTCAAAGAAGTTTAAGTTATGCTGCTCCTCTTAAAGTTACTTTAAGATTAAGTATTTGGGATATAGATGAGGATACCGGTACTAGAGAAATTAAAGGGATTAAAGAGCAAGAAGTATATATGGGTGATATCCCATTAATGACTAAAAACGGTACTTTTATTATCAACGGTACGGAAAGAGTAGTTGTATCACAAATGCATCGCTCACCTGGCGTATTCTTTTATCATGATGAAGGAAAAATTCACTCTTCCGGCAAGCTTTTATATTCTGCTCGTGTTATTCCATATAGAGGGTCTTGGCTTGATTTAGAATTCGACGCTAAGGATGTTATTTATTTCAGGATTGATAGAAAAAGAAAGCTTTATGCTACTACTTTGCTTAGAGCTATAGGTATGAGTACTGAAGAAATTATAAAATTTTATTATAATTCAGTAACTTATAAGCTTGTTAAAAATAAAGGTTGGGCGGTTAAATTTATACCTCAGCATATTACTGCTCATCGTTTAACAAGTGATTTAGTAGATGCAGATACCGGAAATGTGCTACTGAAAGCAGGACAAAAAATTACCCTGCGTTTGGCTAAAAAATATTTTGGAGAAGGGCTTAATAATATTTTAGTAGCTCATGAAACTTTAATCGGCAAATATCTATCTGAAGATTTAAGAGATCCTGCAAGCGATGAAGTATTAGCAAAAATCGGTGAAATGATTACTGCTGATATGCTAAATGTTATTAATGATCTTAAAATTAAAAATGTTAACATATTAGTAATCAGTCCTCAATCCGGTCCATATATAAGAAATACCTTATTTGCCGATAAAAATCAGGACCGTGAGGCAGCATTATGTGACATTTTCAGAGTTCTAAGACCAGGCGAACCTGCTAATATTGAAGCAGCCGAAAGCTTATTTTATAATTTATTCTTTGATGTGGAAAGATATGATCTTTCAGAAGTCGGGCGAATAAAAATGAATTCTAGGTTAGAACTGAATATTTCTGAAGAAGTTACGATTTTAACAATTGATGATATTAAAAATATCGTAAGAGTTTTAGTAGAGCTTAAAGACAGTAAAGGTATCATAGACGATATTGATCATTTAGGTAATAGAAGGGTTAGATCGGTAGGTGAATTGATAGAAAATCAATTTAGAATAGGTTTAGTCCGAATGGAAAAATCTGTAATTGAAAGGATGTCGGCAGGTGATGTTGATACCGTAATGCCTCATGATTTAGTAAATTCTAAAATTTTAGTTTCGGTAGTAAAAGAATTTTTTAGTACCTCCCAATTATCCCAATTTATGGATCAAACAAATCCATTATCGGAAATAACTCATAAAAGAAGGCTGTCGGCACTCGGTCCTGGAGGTCTTAGCCGAGATCGAGCAGGTTTTGAGGTACGTGACGTACATCCGACTCATTACGGTCGTATTTGTCCTATTGAAACACCTGAAGGTCAGAATATCGGGTTAATTAACTCTATGGCTACTTATGCCAGGATAAATAAACACGGTTTTATAGAGAGTCCGTATAGAAGAGTTAAAGATGGGCGTGTAACCGATGAAGTGGTATATCTTTCTGCTATTGAAGAAGGTAAATACAAAATCGGACAAGCAAATTCTAAAGTTGATAAAGACGGAAAGTTGCAAGGAGAGTTTATTAATTGCCGTGTTGAGGGTGGAAATTTTGTAATGGTAGAACCTCATGAGGTGGATTTCATTGATGTAACGCCTATGCAGGTAGTATCGGTTGCGGCTTCTCTTATACCTTTCTTAGAAAACGATGATGCTAACCGTGCTTTAATGGGTTCAAACATGCAAAGACAAGCCGTTCCTTTAATTAAAACGGATGCACCTTTTGTAGGTACCGGAGTTGAAGGGGTGGTAGCTAAAGATTCCGGAGCGTCAGTGCTTGCATTACATGACGGTATTGTTGAGCAGGTAGATTCAAATAGAATCGTGATTAGAACTCTAGAACAAAAAGTTGACGGTTCTCCTTCGGTTGATATTTATAACTTACTAAAATTCCAAAAATCCAATCATAATACTTGTATAAATCAAAAGCCTTTAGTTAAGGTCGGTCATTATGTTAAGAAAAACGATATTATAGCTGACGGTCCTAGTACGGATAACGGTGAAATTGCTTTAGGTAGAAACGTGCTTGTGGCTTTCTTACCTTGGAACGGTTATAATTTTGAAGATTCAATTTTAATATCCGAACGTATAGTAAAAGAGGATGTATTTACATCTATTCATATTGAAGAGTTTGAAGTAATAGCTAGAGATACACGCCTTGGTCCTGAAGAAATTACCCGGGATATACCGAATGTAAGTGAAGAAGCGTTGCATCATCTTGATGAGGTCGGAATAATTTATGTAGGTGCGGAAGTAAAAGCTGGTGATATTTTAGTCGGAAAAGTAACGCCGAAAAGCGAGTCGCCTATTACTCCGGAAGAAAAATTATTGCGTGCTATTTTCGGAGAAAAAGCTTTTGATGTGAAAGATTCATCGCTGCATGTACCTTCCGGAGTTAGTGGAACTGTAGTAGAAGTAAGGGTATTTTCTCGTAGAGGTATAGAAAAAGACCAGCGAGCTATTGCTATTGCAAAACAACAAATTGAAAAATTAGCAAAAGATAGAGACGATGAATTAGAAATTATTGAGCATTTTGTGTTTAGTTGGCTTGAAAAGCTTTTAGTAGGGCAGGTGATTATTAACGGTCCTAAGCAAGTAAAAGCAGGACAAGCTATTACTACTGAAATGCTAAAAGGTTTATCTAAAGGGCAGTTTTGGCAGTTTACCGTGGAAGATGCAAATGTAATGAATGAAATAGAGCAGATAAAGACTCATTATGATGAGAAAAAAGAGGCTCTTGATAAAAGATTTGCTACTAAGGTAGAGAAATTGCAAAGCGGTGATGATTTACCTCAGGGAGCTTTAAAAGTAGTAAAAGTATTTATTGCAACTAAGCATAAATTACAGCCCGGTGATAAGATGGCAGGAAGACACGGAAATAAAGGTGTTATTTCACGTATCGTACCTGAAGAGGATATGCCGTTTTTAGAAGATGGAACTGTGGTAGATATCGTTCTTAACCCTCTAGGTCTTCCGTCCCGTATGAATATAGGACAGATTTTAGAAACGCATCTTGGGTGGGCATCAATAAATTTAGCAAAAAAAATATCTACCTTAGTAAAGGAATATGAAAATAAACATATAGGTATTGAGCAGATTAAGAAATTCTTAATTGAACTGTATGGAGAAAATATTCATTCTGTACTTGAAAGACCAGCAGAAGAGATTATCTCTTTTTGTAAGGAAGTAAGTAAAGGCGTACATTTTGCAACGCCTGTATTTGACGGAGCAAAAGTTCAGGACGTTAAAGATATGCTAAAGCTTGCCGGTCAAGATCCTTCAGGACAAGTAAAATTAATTGACGGTAGAACTGGTGAATATTTTGATCGTCTAGTAACCGTCGGACAGAAATATTTGCTGAAATTGCATCATTTAGTCGATAATAAAATTCACTCCCGTTCTATAGGGCCTTATAGCTTAGTAACGCAGCAACCGCTTGGAGGTAAGTCTCATTTCGGCGGACAGCGTTTCGGGGAAATGGAATGCTGGGCATTACAAGCTTACGGTGCAGCTTATACGTTACAGGAAATGTTAACGGTTAAGTCGGATGACGTAAACGGTAGGATCAAAACTTATGATTCTATAGTACGCGGTGAAAATAATTTTGAATCAGGCATTCCTGAATCATTTAATGTTATGATAAAAGAATTTAGATCTTTATGTCTTAACGTAAAGCTTGAAGTGACTTCGAGTTAAATGTGTTATGCCGTGGTAAAGCCAGCATTGCTCACGTGGATACCAAATCGTCATTGAGAGCAGCCGTAGGCTGCGTGGCAATCTAGAAAAAGTAAATTAATGTCATACCGTGGCCTTGACCACGGGATCTTAGAATACAGCCAGTAATACAAGGCCCTGTGGTCAAGCCACGGGGTGACATTTTAGAGTACGAGTAATTTTTAAGGAAAAGTATTTATGAGCGTAGTAAATTTTTACGGACAATTAAGTAATACTCAACAATTTGATCAGATAAGGATTAATATAGCAAGTCCCGATCAAGTACGTTCGTGGTCTTTCGGTGAAGTAACAAAACCTGAAACAATTAACTATCGAACTTTTAAACCTGAGAAAGACGGTTTATTTTGTGCAAGAATTTTTGGTCCGGTAAAAGATTACGAATGTCTCTGCGGTAAATATAAGCGAATGAAAAACCGTGGAATTACGTGTGAGAAATGCGGTGTTGAAGTTACGGTTTCTAGAGTAAGGCGTGAAAGAATGGGGCATATAGAGCTTGCAGCTCCCGTTGCTCATATTTGGTTTTTAAAGTCACTGCCTTCAAGAATTAGTACGCTTCTTGATATGACAATGCGAGATGTAGAAAAGATTCTTTATTTTGAAAATTATGTAGTAGTTGACCCAGGGTTATCGATTTTACAAAAAGGCGAACTCTTAACAGAGGAAGAATTACAGAAAGCAAAAGATAAGTACGGTGAAGATGCATTTACTGCCTCTATAGGTGCAGAAGTAATACAACAAATGCTTAAAGAGCTTGATTTTTCAAAGTTAAAGCAAGAATTATATGAGGAATTACAAACCACTTCTTCAGAAGTCAAAAAGAAAAAATTAGTAAAGCGTTTAAAATTAGTAGAGGATTTTTTAGAGTCGGAAAACAAACCGGAATGGATGATTATAGATGTTTTGCCAGTTATTCCTCCTGAAATTAGACCGCTTGTTATGCTTGACGGCGGAAGATTTGCTACTTCGGACTTAAATGAACTTTATAGAAGAGTAATTAATAGAAATAATCGTTTAAAGAAATTAATAGAGTCAAAAGCTCCTGATATAATAGTCAGAAACGAAAAAAGAATGTTACAAGAAGCAGTGGATGCGTTATTTGATAACGGTCGTCGTGGTAGAGCAGCGAAAAATGCTAATAAGCGTCCATTTAAGTCATTAAGTGATATGCTTAAAGGTAAACAGGGGCGTTTCCGTCAGAACTTGCTAGGTAAGAGGGTTGATTACTCAGGACGTTCGGTTATCGTGGTAGGACCTGAGCTTAAACTTCACCAGTGTGGCTTACCTAAAAAAATGGCTCTGGAGCTATTTAAGCCGTTTATTTATTCTAAGCTTGAGTTGTACGGCATCTCTACAACTATTAAAGCCGCTAAAAGAATGGTAGAAGCTGAAAAACCTGAAGTTTGGGACGTGCTTGAAGAAGTAATTAGAGAGCATCCGGTTCTACTTAATAGAGCTCCGACGTTACATAGGCTTGGTATTCAAGCATTTGAACCACTATTAATCGAAGGTAAAGCGATCCAGCTTCATCCGCTTGTTTGTGCTGCGTTCAATGCGGATTTTGACGGTGATCAGATGGCGGTACATATCCCGTTATCGATTGAAGCACAGCTTGAAGCTAGGGTATTTATGATGTCTACAAATAATATCTTAAGCCCCGCAAACGGTCGTCCTATTATTGTACCGGATAAAGATATAGTGCTTGGTTTATATTATCTAACCCTTGCATTTGATAATGAAGTAGGCGAAGGGATGATGTTCTCAGATTTAGCTGAGATGGAACATGCTTTATATAATAAATTTATAACTATTCATACAAAGATAAAATATCGCAGAAATCAGTTAAATGCCGAAGGTAAAATGGTCCCTGTTATCATTGATACTACTTACGGTAGGTTAATGGTCGGTGAGTTATTGCCTTCTAATCCTAATATAGAATTCAAGTTTATTAATAAACAACTAACTAAAAAAGACATATCATTAGTTATAGATTTAGTTTATCGTCACTGCGGTCAAAAAGCTACGATAATTTTTGCCGATCAGCTAATGAAACTAGGGTTTAAATATTCTTGTTCTTCAGGTATTTCTTTTGGAATGGACGATATGGTAGTACCGGAATCTAAGAGTACTCATATCAATGAAACTCAGCTTGAAATAAAAGAATTTGAACAACAATATTCAAACGGTTTAATTACTTACGGAGAGAAATATAATAAAGTAGTTGATGCTTGGTCAAGATGTACCGATAGAGTAGCAAACGACATGATGAAAGAGATTGCTACGCCGCCGATTAATGATGATCCAAATCATCAGAAAATAAATGCTATATATATGATGGCTATTTCCGGAGCAAGAGGTTCTTTCCAGCAAATTAAACAGCTAGGCGGTATGCGAGGTTTAATGACCAAATCAAACGGTCAAATTATACAAACTCCTATTATCTCTAACTTTAAGGAAGGATTAACTGAATTTGAGTGTTTTAATTCTGCTAACGGAATGCGTAAAGGGCAAATAGATACGGCTTTAAAAACGGCAAGCTCAGGTTACTTAACAAGAAAATTAGTAGATGTTGCACAAGATTGTATTATTACTGAAAAAGATTGTGGAACTGATAAAGGAATTGAAGTTAAGAGTGTTATTGAAGGCGGAGAAGTTATAGTACCTTTAGCTGAAAAGATTTTAGGTCGTACTGCTGCTATCGATATATTTCATCCGGTAACTAATGATCTAATTCTCAATAAAGGCGAGCTTATTAATGAAGCAAAGTTAGAGCAGATTGAGTCGGCGGGACTCGACAGAATTATGATAAAATCCGTATTAACCTGTGAAAGTACTACCGGTATATGTAGCATATGTTACGGTAGGGATCTTGCTACCGGTACATTAGTATCGGAGGGTGAAGCAATTGGGGTTATTGCTGCTCAATCTATCGGTGAACCGGGTACACAGCTTACAATGAGAACTTTCCATATCGGAGGAGCGGCAACAAAAGGTGCTGAGGTTTCTTCCGTAGAAGCTTCCTATGACGCAAAAGTGAAAATTATAAGCCGTAACGTTATTATTAATTCCGAAGAACGCAAAATTGTTATGAGCCGAAATTGTGAATTATTATTGCTTGATAATAACGGTAATGAAAAGGCTCGTCATAAAATTCCATACGGTGCTAGATTACTTGTTGATGACGGTGATATGGTTATTAAAACTCAAAAACTAGCGGAGTGGGATCCTTATACTATACCGATTATCACGGAGAAGTCAGGTAAAGTTTTATTCAAAGATATGGTTGAGGGTATTTCTATTCGTGACGTAACTGACGAAGCTACCGGAATACCGAGTAAAGTTATTATTGAATCAAAGCAATATTCACGCGGTGCAGAATTACGTCCGCGTATACAGCTTTTAGATGCTAAAGGTGAAGTTATAACCTTATCGAACGGTTTAGAAGCTAGATATTACTTGCCGGTTGGAGCAGTTTTAAGCGTAGAAGACGGAGTACAAATATCGGTAGGTGATATCATTGCACGTATACCGAAAGAATCAACCACTACTAAAGATATTACCGGTGGTTTACCGAGAGTTGCCGAACTTGTAGAAGCAAGACGTCCTAAAGATCACGCAGTTATTGCCGAGGTTGACGGTAGAGTAGAATTCGGTAAAGACTATAAATCTAAAAGACGTATTAT
Organism: Rickettsia asiatica; assembly: GCF_007989425.1. NCBI lineage: Bacteria > Pseudomonadati > Pseudomonadota > Alphaproteobacteria > Rickettsiales > Rickettsiaceae > Rickettsia > Rickettsia asiatica. The sequence continues at coordinate 54,765 of NZ_AP019563.1, read as the reverse complement.
TATACATCCGATTGATGAAACAATGTCTATTGAGTATATGGTGCCGAAAGGTAAGCATGTTGTAGTTAACGAAGGTGACTTTGTTAAAAAAGGTGATTTATTGATTGACGGTAATCCGGTACTCCAAGATATTTTAAAAGTAATGGGTGTAGAGGTTCTTGCAAATTATATTGTTAAGGAGGTTCAAGCCGTTTATCGTCTACAAGGTGTAAAGATTGATGATAAGCACATAGAAGTTATTATCCGTCAGATGTTACAAAAAGTAGAGGTCATGGATTCAGGTGGAACTACGTTATTAGCAGGTGAAAAAATAGATAGACATGAATTCAATGAGATAAATGAGAAAGCTATTAAAAATGGTTTAAAACCTGCTGAAGCACAATTAATATTACAAGGTATTACTAAAGCTTCTCTGCAAACTAGATCGTTTATCTCTGCGGCATCATTCCAAGAGACTACTAGAGTTTTAACTGAAGCAGCTATTGCCGGTAAAGTAGATAAGTTACGAGGACTAAAAGAAAACGTGATAGTTGGACGATTAGTACCTGCCGGAACCGGTTACTTTATGGATAAAATGCGTAAAGCAGCTGTAAAGCTTGATGAAGAAAATGTATAATAAAAATGAATTTTAGAATAATTATTTCTATAATTTTTTACATCTTTATTTTATCTAGTTGCAGTAATAAAAAGATTGATAATTCAAATTTCTTTCAAGGAGTAGTAATTGAAGGTAAAAGAGAAGCAAGGCAGTTAGATATCCCAATGGCTAATATTTCTATAATTCCATATAGTATTGGTGAAGGAGTATATAGTTGTAATGTAGTTGTTAAAAGTAAGCGATTTAACGCTATGTGTTATTATAGTACAGAAAGACCTACTGTTCTAGAAGCTCATATATTCGGTTTTTATAAAGATTTATATAACCAAAAAATAAGTATATATTTGAAAAATTTTATACGTAAGCCGGTAAAAAATATCTCTTTTGAACAAGTGAAATTATTAATCAAGCAGGATATAAAATCTTGTTATGAAGATTTTAATAATATAAGATATTAATGTAATTTATTTGTATAAAAGAAAAAAGTCATCTTTCACTTTCTATATTCTGTATTTCTAATTTAATAGCGAATTATTGCATAATTCGCTATTAGCATTTTAAAGTTAATAACAAGGGATAAGCATTGGCGAATGCGCATAGTTTTGACCTAAATAATATACTGGTTGTTCAAGGGTCTGTCAGATTCTTTGTGTAAGTATGATTTCTCCATTTGCCCAATTTTGTAAAGTAGTATCACAAAGGATTGCAAATTGATTTAAAGCCATCGCCCAATTCTTAATAGGCATTGTCCATTTTTTAGAGGCATTTGTCAACGCCAAAAAGATTATTTTCTGAATCGATTTGTCATCTGGAAACACTCCTTTATTTTTAATAATTTTATGAATTTGACGGTTAGTGGATTCAATAGCATTAGTAGTGTAAATCGCTTTTCTAATGTCTTCCGGAAAGCTAAAAAATGGAGCTATGCCAGACCAATTTCGTTGCCATATGTCAAAAATAACTGGATATTTTTCATCCCATTTTTTGGCAAAATTTTGTAATTCTCTTAATCCCTCTGCTTCATTTATTGCAGAATAAACTGCTTTTAAATCAGCTGTTACCGCTTTTAAATCTTTGTATGATACGTATTTTACAGAATTTCTTACCATATGAACAATACACAACTGCACTATGGTTTTTGGAAAAATGTTATTTATCGCCTCTGGAAAACCCTTAAGACCATCAACACATGCAACATATATTTGTTCAACTCCTCGATTCTTAAGTTCTGTTACTACCTGCATCCAAAATTTAGACCCTTCATCTTGCCTATCCAAATTCCTAATAGCTCTTTCTTGCCCTCCATATTCACTCCAATAGCTATATAAACTGCTTTATTTATTATTACATGATTATCTCTTGCCTTAACATGAATACAATCTAAGTACATTATAGGATATACATTATCAAGTGCTCTATTCTGCCAGGCAGTTACTTCCTCTAAAATACCATCAGTTACCTTTGATATTAACTCAGATGATACCTTGGTGGCATATAGTTCTTCTAAGTGCCATTGTATTTCCCTAATGGTCATTCCCCGAGCATATAAGGATATTACTTTATCATCAAATCCTTCAAATTTACGCACTCCTTTTGGAATTAGTTGAGGTTCAAATTCTCCGTCCCGATCCCTTGGCACTTCTACTTTCAATTTACGACCTTCTGGATCTATTAGAGTCTTTTCATAATTGCCATTATGTCTGTTATCTGAGTCTTTCTCATTTTTAGAATGTTTCTCATAACCTATATGAGATTCCATTTCTTTCTCTAAAATCTTATTTACTATCTGCTTTTTAATTTCCTGAAATATCCCTTCTTTGCCAAATATCTCAGATGGATCACTTTGTGATAGTATTTCTGATACTACTTTTTCTATAGTTGGATTTGATACTTTGCTCTTATTTTTCATATTAGCCTCATGTAAGTTGTTTTAATTAATTTTATTCTTAACTATTTTTATAACTTACACAAACTTTCTGACACCCTCTATTTTACTTATTCTACAACAATTGGTTGATGTATAAAACAAAGGATAAGATTTAAAATCTTATCCTTGATTGATATTAGAACAATATCTTTAACTTTAATGAACCTTGATGGCGAGTATATTTGCTGCGTAGATTACAGTTATACGTTGCAAGTAGCTCAATATTCTTATGAGCTGTAAGTAAACTTGCACCTACATTATAGCCGACTTGCGGCGTGCTACTACTTGTAGTATTCTCAAAGTAATTATCTAGCCCAAATAAATCTAGCTTTTACCTTAGATTGCTTATTATTAAAGTTATTTTCTATGGAAGCATGCAGTCCCAGTACTAATTTGAGTATCGTTTGATAATCTCTTAGGAGCGGTTAATTTTATACCTGCAATCCCTGTAGTTAAGTTACCGGACTTACCTGCAACATACATATTATTCACACCTGTACTGGTTTCGGTATAAGCATTATCTTTATATGTATTATATCTAATACCGATATTAGGCATTAAATTTATACCGTCCATGGCAGAGAATTGATAACCGACATTACCCTCAAAACCGTAAGCTTTGCTTGTATATTTACCGCTAGCTGTTTTATAGCTATTAGGTCCGACCGGTCTTAAGTCTTTTTTGTTGATTTTACTGTTACTTGCTGAAAATATTTCTTGTAATATAAGGCCATTACTAAATTGTTGTTGACCGTATATGGAAATAATATCGCTTTCTGCCGATAATTTATCACCGGTGCTTGAACCTTTAAACTTAAAGTCAGAGTTCATACGGCTATATGCAATACCGACAAGATTATTTTCCCCGATATAAAGATCACCACCGATAGTACCGCCGGATACCATGCCTTTATAGCTAGGATTACCTTTATATGCGTCTTGATTACTTAAACTGAAAGTACCGGCAACCCATAATCCTTTTTTAGTAATTATAGGGTTTTCTTCATCACCTGCAGCAACAGCTATCATACTACCACCTGATAGGTGATTATTAATGTTAGAAGTTACCGCTTCAGCCGTAACATTTGCTACACTAACCGATCTTGTTCCTTGCTCGGTTAAATGCTCTACTACTTTTTTTGCATTATCAGGTGCAACTTGAGCTAAGTTTGCTACGAATAATAAAGATTGTTCTTGTTTTGTTTTACTCACTACAACAGTATCATCATTAGCTACTTTAAGCTCAGCTTTATTATTTACTAATTCCTTAGCAAGTTCTACTGCATGTTTTTCAGGATTTTTCATAACAAGTGCAGATTTTTCTCTGATCACTTCTTTTTGTGCTTCCGCTACAAAAGTATTTTCCGTATGGACAACGATAGTATTATTGATTGCCTCAGCTAATTTTTGCGGTTCAGGTTTTTTAACATATTCCTCGGCTACTCTTATTTCGTTAGCTTGACGTTGCTGATACTCCGCTTGCAGTCTTTGCTCTTCTATTCTTCTATTATTTTCTTCGACTATTGCTCTTTCGTTAGCTTCACGCTGAGCTTGAGCCTGCATCGCTTGTGTTTGTGCATTAACTCTTGCTTGCTGCTGTGCTACTTCTTGAACCGCTGCTTGCCCTGCCTGTTGCACTTGTAACCCAGCCCTAAAGTTCATAGTTCCTGTAGCCGGATTATAATTGTGTCCTTCAGGAATAAATGCACCGCCATTGACCCTAAAAATAGATAATGCTGATACTGCATCTGCAGGGTGAACACCGTTAACATTAATTATAATATTTGTACCGGCTATTACGTTAGGGAGATTATTTTGAAAAAATATACTATATCCTCCAGTTACATTAATATGTAATATTACCGGAAAATTCTACATCACCGTTAAGAATTAAGTCATGTCTAAGGTCAAATGTTGAACCGTTAATTTTAGCATTTCCGTCGATTGTAACAGGATTAGCGTGAACATTATAAGTTCCCGTATCAAAGTTAATTTGGGTAGCATAAATATTTTTATGTAGGTTACGAACATGATTACTCGTAAATGTTAACTTCTCAATCCTCTTATTTACTGTACCGACTTCATAAATATTAGGAGTATTTACAAAAGTTACTTCACCATGGTTAGCTTTACTAGTAGTAATGTTACCGATTAAATCTTTATTAAATTTTACTTTGCCGCGATTCGTAAATTCTAAATTACCAGTATGTATTAAATTAGTTCTATTCCCTCTATTATCCTGATTCCACTTGGTCATATCAAGTTTTTCTTCAAATACAACATCATTACTTGCTACTGTAGTCTTCTTTGCATATACATCATTTTTGAATTCAGCTTTATTTTCATTTCCAATTTTTATCTCGGCAACTCTAAAATCCTGTAAGCCGACATTCTGACGAAAAATTACTGCGTTTTTTCCTTTTACTTCAACTATACCATGATCATCTCCCGGATTATTGGCAGCAACTCCAGACCATACATCTAAAGCTTGTTTAGAAGAATCTATAATTAATTTTGAATTTTATCCTAGAGTAATATCATTAGCATAAATATTAGATTTTAAGGTAGCTGTTTTATTATTTTCTATCTGTAATGCAGAAATACTAAAAAGATTCATTCCATCGTGACCGATAGGTTTTGTAAAAACTACATTATTGCCTGCTACAGTTAGCCTTCCTCTCTGTATACCGTTAGAGTATATTCTATTATCAACTGTAATATTATTATTTTCAAAAACTAACTCAACCGACGCACCGCCAAATCGAATTGCACCGACAACACTAATATCATTTCCCTTAATAACTAATTTACTATCCTCAACTAATGCTCCTTTGTTTGCTACCTGATGGTGAAGTAGTATATCCACTTTTACATTCTTATTACCACCATATCCTAGGGGAACTCTTAAAGCATTTTGAACTGCTGCTTGAGTTTCATTATTATTAACATTAACTATATTATTAATACTAACTTGACGAGTTAGATTATTAGTCTGAATTATAAGCCCCCATGAAGTATAACCTTAAAGATTAATATTACCTATATTGATATCAGTATCAAAATTAAGACGCTGATTATTCTCCGTTAAAATAATATTATCACCGTTTTGTGGATTATAATGAGCTCCATTATGCTGCCAATCATTCCCATCTCGTGTGTAAACAGTCGGCCTTGCAGCAACAATATCCACCGCAAAGCCTTCTGCACTTGCAAGTAGTCCAATGCTACTGGTTGCTAGTAAAAATTTAGTAAAAAGTTTTTTTCTTATTAGTCATAATTTCCCCTATAACTTATTGTTTTTAATGATTTTACCACTTAACTTATCGGTCATTATACACTATTTATTTACGACGCACAACAATTAATTAATAAATTTACTATTGGTTAATATTTATTAATTATTTACGATTGGGTGATTTATAAAATTTAAGGGAAATAGGCTGGTTTAATGAAAGGGGAGGGTATTTGTTTGGTGTATCTGATGTTATTCCTGCATGGATACCGAGTCGTCATTGCGAGCAGCCATAGGCTGCGTGGCAATCCAGAAAAATAATAAAAAAATTCTGTAAATCAGAATTTTTTACTGGATTGCTTCGTCAATTACTTATGTAATTTCCTCGCAATGACGTTAAAAATAACACTTTACTCATCATCTATATTAGAAAGCTCATCTTGTAATTCTTGAGAAAATACATCCTCATCATCGTTAGAATCATTTGATTTCTTAAGGGAGTTTTTGAAATTATTTAGGTCTTTATTTTCAAATATTTCAATAGATTTTAAAATCTCGTTTGGAATTATAACTATAATATTTTTACTTAATTCATCTAAATAATCAGTGGTGACGGAAACTTTCAGCACTCCTCCATATTTGCTCTGTTTGCTACTTACCACAAAATCTTTTAAAGATTTACTTTTAAAATAGTTTTCAGAAGTAAAGATCATTGTTATAAAAAATAGTACTACCGAGATAGTAGTACCTACGGCAAATCCCGCTAATAGCCCTAAGAATCTGTCAATAAAACCGTTTCTCATAAACGAAATTATAGCAAGAAATTTATAAACTATAAAAACACATAAAATTAAAGAAATAACATAAGATATAACACCGGCAATAATTATTCTTATAACCTCATTATCCATATATTTCCCGATTAGTTCAGAAATATATGGATATAAGAAATATCCTAACATTATAGAAGTAATAAAACCGAGTATTCTAGTTGAAAACCCGATTATGCCTTGATATAAGCCGAAAAATGAGAAAAGAGTAATAATAGCAAAAATAGTAATATCAAAAAATGTGATCATTATTGTTAACTTCTATTGAATAATTAGATTTAAATCTTATATATTAATTATATAATTAAAGTTTTATTTATGGGCGATAAAATTTTTCATAACTTATCCGGTAAAACACTCGTTGCTACACCGCATGTAATTACAAAAGGCATTTACCATAAATCCTTAATTTATATGTTATCACACACGGAAGAAGGAGCAATAGGATTAATATTTAACCGCTTAGTAAATCATATAGATTTAAAATCGTTTTTTAAAATAAAAAATGACGAAATAACAACCCCTGTTATGGTTCCTATATATCTTGGCGGACCCGTAGAACATGAAAAAGGGTTTTTTCTTCATTCTAGCGATTATAATAAAAATTTGTTATTGGATTTCCATAATGATTTAGCAGTAAGCTCTAATTTAGAAATTTCAGAAGATATAGCTTTCGGTAAAGGACCTAAAAATAGCTTATTCATTGTCGGTTATACAGCATGGAAACCAGGGCAGCTTGAAGAAGAATTGGAGAAAAATCTATGGCTGGTTATGGATTGTAATAAAGAATTTATTTTTGCCGATAATCCTGAAAGTAAATGGCATAATGCATTAAAACACTTAGGCATTGATGAAATACATTTCTCATCACAAATAGGGAATGCTTAGATAACGTCATTAGGCATGGCTCATGTGTCATCCCTACGAAAGCAGGAATCCAGTAATCTTTAATGTCATCCCGCAACTTGATTGCGGGATCTCAGGAATACAGCCTGTAACATAAGATCCCGTGGCTTGACCACGGGATGACACAGAAAAGCACTGGATTCCCGCCTCTGCAGGAATGACATTTTTATTTAACCATTTTTCGGTAAGCCTAAGCAATAATGCTTTAAAAATTTTCCCTGGCTGCTAATTAAATACACAAAATTAGAATGTTATAATTCATATTCGTTTGTTTTTATATCAAATATTTTGGATGTATAGAAGACCTTAAATTGGTCTGCTAATTGTTCAATATCTTGTACTCCCCCCGTTAAACCTATAAAATTAACATCTATTTTTTCTAAATATTTTTTTAATACCTCACTTGTATCATGCTCAGGATCTAGAGTAATAAAAACTACTTGTACTAAAATATTCTCTTTCTTCAAAATCTTAATAATATCTTCTACTTTTTTTAGCGCTTGATTGTCATACAAGGAATAGGTAGTACCAAAATAAATCAAACTTAAATGACCTTGCAAATGGGTACTATCAAATTTCTTTCCTTCTTGATCTATAAGAGTAAACTTAATTTTAAGCGAATCGTCCATATTACTAGTTTTTGCACCGATCTTAAGCTTAGACGGAGTTAATGAAGAATAAAATAAACATAAAATATTATGCCCGTAATCATACTAGGGCTATAAAAATTTTTATAATATACATTTGGTTTTTATTATTTCTCATAACCTAAGTAATTATATTTATTTATAATAAAACTTATTCTTATCATATATGCAATAAAAATCATCTTTCAGTATATTAAATATCGTAATATCTAAATTGTGATATTTTTATCATATACATATTTTTTAGTTAAAAAATTAATTAATTTTTTAACTAAGTTGAAATTTTTTGAGTTAATCTTAAAGGTAATAATATATCCGTAATTTTTACCGACACAATAAATGAGAAAACTCAGGTTCAAGTATCTAATATTTTTAATGAAGTTCTTAAAGAAAAAAGCTTTAGTGAAAAACAAAAATCTATTATTGCTAAATTAGCATCCAATTCATATTTTTGCCCTAAGCCTAGTAATAGGCCAAAATACGGAAAAATATTAAAGATTCTATATGATAAAGATTATATCACACTTAATAAAAGTAATAAAATAACTATCAATGACCGTAATTCAGAAGAGATTTTAAGTGCTACAAAGTTGATTAATCTAGAAATAAAGTCTAATATAGATGCACTTAAAACAGAAATAGATAAAATATGGGATAAAGAAAAAAATACAATATTTGATCCGTCTAAAAATCAAAAATTAGTACCACTAATAAAAATTCTAAAAGATTCTCAAACTAGGGATAATAAAGACAAGAGTACAGAAAGTTTTCTCAAGGTTAGTGATGAATTATATTCTATTTTACAAATTTCAAAACCGGAAAGTGGTTTAAATTCTCTTATAAATTATTTGAAATATTTTTCCAATATCAATAATTTTCAAGAGAATTCAAATTTAATTAATTCTTCAGAGTGGTTTGATAATTTATTTAGCGAGGTAGCAAGCTATAATATAAATGGAGAATTATTAGTAGCTTTCATAGCAATGATAGAGAGTACTAAAGATTCGTTTCTTAAAAAATTAAATGAAACTGTTCAGAATTTTTATAATAACATAAAAACTAACAAAACTTTAGATACTGCAGAAGTTAATGATATATTTAAGCTAAGAGAATTTTTAACAAGAATTAAAACTAACTTAAAATCAAATTTAATAAATTTATCTCTGAATTTATCTATAGATAAAAATATTACTAATTTACAAAACTTAATAAATCCCATCAATGAAGAAGATGCTAAATCGCTATGGGAATATATTACCGGTTCTATAACAGAAATTATTAAAGACGAAGATATAAATATAGTAATCTATAATAAGCTACTTAATTCTAAAATACTTCCGCAACAAGAGATAGATACTTATAACAAGTTAGAGACATTATTAAAAGATGCTTATGACAATATGTCTAAAAAACATAAGGAAGAACAATTATTAAAAAGCACTTATGAAGATACCAAAGAATATAAAGAAGAACAGTTTTGTAAGCGTCAATTAGCTGAAATTTATTGCCAAAAAGCCAAAATCTCCATAATAACGCCGAATCAATCAATAGAGTTATATAAAAAAGCTGCCGAACTTGGTTCTGTTAAAGCAAATATAGAACTCGGAACTATAGAACTCGGTAAGAAGAATTATTCTGAAGCTATCAAATATTTACACTTAACTCCCGATGTAACCGACGTATCAAAAGCTTTTAAAAGCTTAATCAGTACTAAAAAATCAGAAATAATAAGCAAAATACAACAGGGTAGTACCAAAGATGTAATAAAATTATCTTTAGTATTAACTGAAGCATATTTAGAGCAAGCTACATATTGTAAGGACTATGGTATGCCAATAACAAAAGCACAAAAATTAACAAGAAAAGCATTTTTCGATATTATAACAGCAACAATAACCATAGATGAATATAACAATAATATAACATTACATAACCTTTATAAATGTCTAAGTACTTAATATACTCCTCTCTTGATACTCAGCTTAAATTTCATAAGATAGCCGTAACATATAAAGATTTTGCACTAAAATTTAATAATACGGTAAAAGATGAGACCTCATATCTACTTAGTCTTAAGGATATACCTAGCGATTATAATGAAGATTCTAGCAATATGTTAGGTGCTTATTATAATTCCTCAGAGTATCCTCAATGAGAAAAATTTAATATCTCTTAATACAATTTTTATAGACAAGCAGAAATGTAGTGCTAGTATAAAAATAGCTATATTTAACGATGAATTAGATTATGATAAATAATCAATTTTCCGAAGATACCAAAAAAATCGCCGATCAAATAAAAGATGCATTAATGGGTATTAGTGACGATCTTGTACTTGAGAGTAAAGAGGTAGAGGAAATTTTTGAAGAATTAAGCCAAAATGAAGAGTTTGAGTATGAGATAGAGCGAATACTTGCTATCTTAAATGAACAAACTATGGATTTGACTCAACTGCAAAGCCGGATTATCTTATTAATCCGTAAGTATTTAGGTAAAACTAAAAACTTAAAGCTTAAAATGCGTAAAATGGATGAGAAGCTCATTAACAAGAATGTTGCCGAAGTCAGTAATTATTTAATGCATCAGCATTCTAAAATAGTTAGAGATGCTAATAAAAACCTTGCAAACCCAAAAGATAAATTGCAAGGTTTAACCAAACAAGCTAGAATAAACTTAAAACGTTTATTAAAAAGCTTTGCCGTTTATCAAATTTATATGTTTATGAACCCAAAAAGAATAGCAGGCGAAACGAAGCTAATGAACTTCGCCTATAATATGATCAGAGGAGGAATGAAACTCGCTAAAAAATATGAAGGCGGCAAGGAAAAAGACATTAAATCATATTCACCTAAACTTATTAAAAAACTTGAAAAAGCTCATGCCGGCTTTAAAAAAAGCGGCGGTATATCAATTTAACTATTATATCTTTTTATAAAGAGCTTATACTAAACTAACATTAATACTATGATAGGTATCAAGCTTTCAACTTAAATTATTCATGTAAACTTAATATTTCGGAACTAATAACTTGGGTACATCTTGACTGCAGTACTCAAGAAAAACATCACGCTCAACCTGTAAAAATTAACATAAAACTCCTTCTTTCAACTCCTCCGCTTGTGCTACTGTAACGGATAATATAAACGATACTATTTGTTATGCAGAAATCGTACGGCTAGTACAAAAACTTTCTCAAGAAAATCACTTTAATCTTATCGAGTATTTAGCCGCACAAATATATGATATTATTTATCAAAATTTTCTCGAATCTAAATTAGAAAAGATTTTTCTAAACGTAACCGTTACTAAATTAAAATCACCGGTTTCAGGAGTGCATGGCGGAGTTTCTTTTTCTTATTCAGGAAAGGATACACTATGATTTATATTTCTATAGGAGTAATTTAGGTAATAGACTTTTAAATATTAAAAAAGCTCTAAATTGACTAAAAAGCTGTGATTTTATATTGCTTAGGCAATCTATTATTTTTGAAACACAAGTTATTCTACCACCTAATGCAGATAAAGCTTGGGATAAATCATATTTAAATATGGTAGTGTAGGGCAAAAGTACTTTAACGCCTAGTAAACTTCTAATTGAGCTTAAAAAGATTGAAAAACCACTAGGTTGAGCAAGCTCTTACGATAAATGGTCTCCAAGAGTTATTGACTTAGATATCCTACTTTGGAATGACTACTATATAGATTTACCTGATTTAAAAATACCGCATCCTGAATTATTAAACAGACCGTTTCTTATTCATCTAATTGCAGGTTTAAGCTTGGAATATCGTTACTCATGCCCCATTAATAATTTTTACAACAATAAAACCTTTGCAGAAATAGCACATTTAATTGAAAATCAAAGAGTTATACGCTCTCTTGTTTTAAATCCTCAATTTGTCGGTATTTTAAACATTACTCCTGATTCTTTTTCTGATGGAGGATTGAATTTTCATAAAGAAGATGCCGTTAGAAATTTTGTACGCTTGATAAATGAAGGTGCTATAATAATTGAGTTTGGATCACAATCAACACGTCCTTCTGCTTTAATTATTAATGAAGATGAAGAATATGCAAGACTTGAGAATGTTCTTGAAGAACTTAGGGAAGTTATAAAGGAAAAAGAAGTTATAGTCAGTATTGATAGTTTCACTCCTGAAGTAATTAAACGTGTTTTAAAAAAATACCCTATTTCCTGTATCAACTTGGTTAAAAATAATCTAGATGATTATACATTACGATTAATTGCCGATTATAATTGTAAAATTATTACTATGCATTCATTAACCGTTCCACCGCAAAAACAAAAATGTCTTGATTTCGATAAATCTCCGCTTGCTAGCTTAAATATATGGGCAGAGCAAGAAATAACAAAATTAGAAAAATATGGATTTGATAGAAAAAATATCATTCTTGATCCTGGAATTGGTGTTGGAAAATCCGTTTATCAAAATTTATATATATTATAACATATTAAAGAATTTAAAAATCTAGGATGTGAGATATTGGTAGGACACTCGCGAAAATCTTATATTTCTGCTTTTTATAATTCCAAAGCATCGGAAAGAGATTTAAAAACAATAGCAATATCAAAATATTTAACAGAACATGGAGCCGATTATTTACGAGTGCATAATGTTATAGAGCATCAAAGATTTTTTGTAGCAAACCATATGATTAAATATTCATCTTATGAAAAATAGAAAAATCATCGGTATAATGGCATGTGACCCACAAGGGGTGATAGTAATAAAGATCAGATGCCTTGGTCTTATCCTAAGGAGTTTGAATATTTTTATCAGACGGTAAAAAATAATATTATAGTCATGGGATGAAAAACCTTTGACTCTATACCTACAAAGATTTTAAAAAATTGTATTTATATTGTTTTTTCAAGAAATACACCATCGCAATCTTATAATAATAGATATCTTTCCAAACTTCGCTTCTAGAGGTAAATTTAAAGGAGACACGGAACGCAGAACCACAGCATAATATAGACATACGTGAGGATGCGAGTACCGGATCGACGTCTACATTACCTCTAGAAGCGAAGTTTGGAAAGATATCTATTATATTTTTTATTAAATCTTTAGATGATTTTTGGCAGATAACAAAACTTTTTACTGATAAGAAAATTTTTATAGTTGGAGGGGCAGAAATAGCGATTCTTTTCCTAGAGCAAAATCTTATTGATAAATTTTTACTTACAAAAATAAATAAAAATTATGATGGAGATACTTTTTTTCCTCTTAATCTTTTAGCAGAATGCCATTCTGTAATAATAGATAAAACAAATAATTATCAGATTTATAAATTTACTAAAAGGAGGTAAGATGAAATTTTTAGAACAGTTTAATATAAATCTTGAACAATATAACCTTTTAAATCACCCATTTTATCAATTATGGAATATGGGAAAACTTACTCATTCTACTTTACAAATTTACGCAAAAGAATATTATCATCATGTTACAGCTTTCCCACGTTATATAAGTGCAATACATTCCAAATGTAGTGATATACAAGCTAAGCAAATATTACTTGGTAATCTTATAGAAGAAGAACAAGGTGAAGAAAATCACTCGGAACTATGGAAACGTTTTGCTGAAGGACTTAGATGTTTAAGAAACAAGCTCACTTCAGAACCTAAATTAGACTCAACTCAAAAACTTGTTCAAGGTTATTTTAAATTAACAGAGAAATCTTTTTCTATAGGTCTTGGAGCACTTTATGCTTATGAACGTCAGACTCCTGAAGTATCTGACTCTAAAATTCAAGGGTTGCAAAAATTTTATGGAATTTCAGATTACAGAACTTTACAATTTTTCATTGTTCATAGTAAAGTTGATCAATGGCATGCACAAGAATGTGTAAATTTGATTAATAATTTAAGCTCAAAAGAACAAAAATTAGCATATCAAGGAGCAATAAAAGGTGCAAAACTACTATGGCAATTTCTAGACGGTATAAATGCAACGTATCAATAATTTAACTATTATTCTTTCATAAAATGAAAAATATCTTCCTATATTCCTTAAGTCTTGAGAATTATCGTAATTTTAAAAATCTTGAACTAAAAACAGATAATACCCCAATAATTTTAATAGGTGAAAACGGTAGCGGTAAAACTAATATTTTAGAAGCTATATCGCTATTTTATCCAGGAAGAGGACTGAGATCAGCGAAACTTGCTGATATATACAAAACTTCAGAAGATCATTGTACCGTAAAAGCTCTATTGCATAGTAAGCTAGGACTTGCAGAGTTCAGTACCGAGTTCAAACGTAGTTCTAATAGAAGGATAACTGAGTATAACGAAAGTAAAATAGCCAATAATGAGTTAAGTAAATTCACTAGCATGGTATGGCTGACTCCGCAAATGGAAGGAATCTTTACCAGCAGCAGTACCAATAGAAGAAAATTTCTTGATCGGATAGTTTATAATTTTGATCCAAAGCATGCAGAGTTAGTTAGTAAATATGAATATTACATGCATGAGAGAAATAAAATTCTAGCAGAAGATATAAGAGATGATAATTGGCTTAAAATTATTGAAGAAAAGATGGCTGATATTTCTAACCATATTGCTAATAATCGCTTAAAAACCTTAGAATTTATGCAGCAAGCAATAGATGACCTTGAAAATGAATTTCCAAAAGCCGATTTATCGATTGACGGCATTGTTGAACAAAAAATATTAGACGGCGAAGAAAATATTGTTAGTTTTATTACTGCAGAACTTTATCAAACAAGAAGCAAAGATAAACTACTTGGTCACACTAGTTTTGGAGTTCATAAAAGCGACTTTTTAGTAAAGCATCAAAAGAAAAATATCTTAGCTAAATTCTGTTCTACAGGTGAACAGAAAGCTATATTAATTGCGATAATCCTTGCTGAAATGAATTATGCTATAAAGCTAACTAAAATAGCACCGATTTTACTTTTAGATGAGGTCTTTGTGCATCTAGATGACAAAAGACGTCAATATTTAATCGAATTTTTTACCGGCTTAAATATACAGCTATGGGTTACCGCTACCGATCTAGAGGGAATAGAAAATTTTACAACTAAAGCACAATTGATTAAATTACCTGTCATACCGTGATTTGATTGGTTTTATTGCATGACTCGAGAAACCCGTTTGATGTCATCCCATGGCTTGACCACGGGATCCATAAAAACAACTAAAAATGTTAGTAATTCTAATATTTTTTCTGGATTCCCGCCTACGCGGGAATGACATCAAGAGTATTTTCCGATCCATGTAATAATGCTTTTGCAGAAATGACATCGAGAGCATTTTCTGATCCATACAGTAAAGCACTATCCTAATCAGCTTCGCAAGAATAATTTACAACATCCTCCTTGATTTTTATCGCACCTCTTAAAAAACCAAAATAACTATTATTATTTTTCATAAAATAAAATTACACTCATTACATATTATATGAGCATTAGTTAAATTTAAAGTTTTTTGTATATAAAATATATTGCTTAATCTTTTGAAACTGCTTAAAATTAATTTTTAATTTATGTAAATACTATGACAAAACAAGCTAATAAAATATCCTATGATGAAGTACCTTATTCTCCATTTACTTTCAGTTATACCTCCCCACCGTATTTAAGAACTATCGCTAAGCTATTTGGACTAAACCCTCCGCCTCTTGAAACTGCTAAAGTACTTGATATCGGTTGCGGAGTCGGTGTTAATATGCTTAACTTTGCTGAAACATATCCTAAATCACAATCTCTTGGTATTGACTTATCCAAAATACAAATAGAATTAGGTAAAAAAATTACCAGTGATTTGAAAATAAAAAATGCCGAGCTAAAGGCATTATCTATATTAGACCTTGATGAGTCATACGGTAAGTTTGATTACATAGTTTGTCACGGCGTATATTCATGGGTACCTGAAGAAGTACAAAATAAAATATTAGAGATTTGCAATAAACTGCTAAATCCAAGCGGCATAGCTTTTGTAAGTTATAATACGCTCCCAGGCTGGAATATGCAGAGAACAATACGTGAAATGATGATGTTCCATTCAGAGCTATTTAATACTAGCTATGATAAATTACAGCAAGCTAGATTACTTTTAAAGTTTATCAATGACTCATTAGAAAGCTCCACAACGCCTTATTCTAATTTCTTACGAGATGAAACAAAATTATTATCTGCATATACTGATTCATACGTACTACATGAATATTTAGGCGAAATTAATACAGGTACATATTTTCATCAATTCATAGAAAAAGCTCAAAAAAATCATCTAAATTACTTAGGTGATACGTCGCTTACTGCAATGTTTATCGGTAATTTACCTACTAAGGCAGCAGAAAAGCTACAAGCTGTTAATGATATTGTTCGTACTGAGCAATATATGGATTTTATCACTAATAGAAAGTTCCGCTCGACATTATTATGTCATCAAAACATGCCTATAAACAGAAAAATTGAATTTAACAATTTAAAAGAGTTTTACACTACCCTTAGTATTAGACCAGTAACTCTAGAAAAAGATGTTGATTTAACTAACGAACAGGAAAATGTTAGCTTCTATTACGAAAATTTACCTGATCCTTTTATTTCAACCACTTCACCGATCATGAAAGCTATTTTATATGTATATGCTGAAAATATTAGCAATCCGATAAGCTTAGAACAAGTAGCAAAAGAAGCTTTAAAAAAGCTTGGTAAATATCAATTACAAGATTTCTTAGCAGCATTAGAACAACATTTTATCAAATTCCTTTTTCAAGGTTATCTAAAAATATTTGAGACCAAACCGCATATTATAGCAACTATCACCGACAAACCTAAAACTAGCGAATTTGCAAGATACCAAGCAAAACAAGCACATTTTAATAATGTAACTAACGTGTTTAGCGTCACTAATAGACTTAACGATATGGTAGGTATACCGATACATGAAAAATATATTTTAGAAATGTTAGACGGTATGCATAATATTGATGATATTAAGAAAGGCGTTCTTGAAAAAATTAATTCAAAACTTTTAACTGCTCGTGACGATAAAGGACAGGAAGTAACAGATCCAAAATTGTTAAAAGAATTTGTTGACTATGTAGTTACTGCATCCCTTGAGAAATTCCGGATGAACTATCTGTTAGTAGGGTAATTTAGTGTGGCTTTGTGGGCATTGTTGCGTGGATCAGCTTTTCCGTTATTGCGAGTAGTCATAGACTGTAGCCAATCCATAAAAAATATACTCCGAGTAAATGAAGAGTAGCTATACGAAGTTCAACTTGAAAAATTGGCTGCGTCGTCTTTGTAAGTCCTCGGATGCTCACGTACTTTTGTATGCTCTGCTCCTCGGCTTACAGATTCCTTGCTCTTTGTCAAGTTGAACTTCGTATAGCTATGCTACTAATTTTTCACGCAATACTTCAACTAACTTATTAATTGCTTCGGTTGGGTGGATATTTTCAAGGATAGCAAGTTCGCCTGCAAGTCTATTTAAAGCTGATTCATAGAGTGTTCTTTCACTATAAGAACGATCATTATCAACATTTTTATGCAAGTCCCGTAATACTTCAGCAATAGCTATAACATTACCTGAGTTAATTTTACCTTCATATTCTTGAGCTCTTCTACTCCACATCCTATTTCCTTGCTTTGGTTTACCTTGAAGAGTTGAATATATGACATCTAAATCTTTTCTGCTTGCAACCGCTCTAAGACCAACAACCGCAGCTCTACTAACAGGCACTTTTAATGTCATTTTATCCTGCGAAAAGGAAATTACATATACTTTAATTTCAGTACCTGCAATAGTATGATATTCTATGTTTGTTATTTCACCAACTCCATGTGCAGGATAGACAATTCTCTGCCCTATTTTAAACTCGGTTTTTTGTTCGGTTTGTGTTGTATTTGCCATTATTAATTCCTCCATAGTGGTTTTAGTGCCTAAGAACTTAATGTTAGACTATTATTTTCTATAGCATAGCACATTTTGCTCCTATTATAAAGTAGATATTTTTATTGAAATAAAATTGATATGATCTTATTGTAGATAATATTAATAGTTAAAGGAATAAATATGCGAAGTATTTTTATTGTGCTAATATTTTTATTATTTTTGAGTAGCTGTTCAGAAGAAAAAGCACAAGATAAGAACCATGAGGAAAAACAAATAATAGAGCAAGAAACTCTGCAAAATAACGAAACTTCTAAAGAAACGAATCAGGAAGCCGTAAATTCTGAAAATGCAGCTGAATTGATAGTTCCTGCTAATGATAATAATCAGACTGATGAAGTATCAACGCCGGATTCACAAGAACAAAAAAATCCTGAAATAAAACCTGTTAAAGTCACTTTTAAAGTTGATGATAATGATATGGTTCTCGGTAACAAAAAATCAAATGTTATAGTAGTCGAGTATTTTTCTCCTACCTGTCCGCATTGTGCTTATTATCATCAAACAATTTTTCCGGAACTTAAGAAAAAATATATCGATACTAATAAAATTGCATATGTGGTTCGTGAATTTATTGCTACAAAACAAGATTTAGACGCTGCAATTTTAGCCCGCTGCAAGGGCGATACAAATAGTTTTGTACAGTTTCATAATATCATATTACAACAACAAGATAAATGGGCATATAGCAATAAATACAGAGAATTATTAACTGATATAGGTCAGCTTGGCGGTGTTCCTCCGGAAGAATATAAGCAATGTTTAAATAGTGATAAAATTACTGAAACGCTAATTGCTAATACTAACTTTGTAGCAAAAACACCAAAATTTATAGGCACTCCTTCTTTCTTTGTTAACGGAGTACAAACCGGAAATTATAGTATAGATAATATTTCCACAGCAGTAGATAAAGCTTTAGAGGAGCAGAAAGAAAAAATGAAATGAGCTTGTAATTATAATATCGGCAGTAGATCGTCATTGCGAGCAACTAAAAGGAGCGTGGCAATCCAGAAAAATAATAAATTTAACTGGATTGCTTCGTCAAAATTTTCAATTTTTCCTCGCAATGACGGGGAAATAAATTAATGAATATGGAAAAACTAAAAGATATCAAAGCAAGAATTCAAGACTTAAAAACTCCTAAGTTTTCTAATCCTAAAATTCGGCAAGAAATTAGCTCGTTTTCTATAGCTATAGATTTAGTTTCAGGTACAATGGTAGGTGTTGTGATCGGAATATTTACGGATAAGTTTTTTAATTCTAAACCTTTATTTCTTATTATATTTACAATAATAGGAATGATTGCCGGCTTGAACATTATAAGGCAAAAAGTAAACAATAAAAAGTAAGAAAATGACTCATAGTCCCTTAGCACAATTTGATATCAAAAAATTGATAGAAATCAAAATGTTCGGTTTTGATGTCAGCTTTACTAATTCGAGTATCTATATGTTACTTGCTAGCATCTTAGCTCTAACTTATTTTTACTTAGCTTTTTATAACCGAAAATTAGTACCTTCTAGATTACAAGTAAGTGCTGAAATAGTTTATAATCTTGTAGCTGATATGTTAAATCAGAATATAGGAGTAAAAGGACGTAAATTTATTCCGTTAGTTTTTAGTTTATTTATTTTCATTTTATTCTGTAATTTACTTGGTATGACACCTTATAGCTTTACTGCTACTAGTCATATTATCGTTACTTTTGCCTTGGCAATTTTAGTATTTTTAACGGTAACTATAGTCGGTTTCGTAAAACACGGCTTACGTTTTTTAACTCTTTTTTTACCGCACGGTACTCCTTTATGGTTGGCACCGTTAATGATAGTAATTGAACTATTTACATATTTAGCAAGACCGGTTAGTTTATCATTGCGACTTGCCGCTAATATGATGGCGGGGCATGTTTTATTAAAAGTAATAGCTGGTTTTACTATTTCATTAATGATTTACTTGAAATTTCTACCAATCCCTCTTATGGTGATATTAATTGGGTTTGAAATTTTTGTTGCAATACTTCAAGCTTATATTTTTACTATTTTATCTTGTATGTATCTTAATGATGCTATTAATTTACACTAATTGTTATTTTGATTAATTAAAAGTTAGGTTTTTTATGGACATGGTTTCTTTAAAATTTATTGGTATAGGGCTTATGGCTATCGGCATGTACGGTGCGGCTCTAGGCGTTAGTAATATATTTAGCTCTCTACTTAGTTCAATAGCACGAAACCCTTCAGCTGCAGAAAACTTACAAAGAATGGCTCTGATCGGTGCAGGTCTTGCTGAAGCAATGGGACTTTTTTCCTTTGTAATTGCTATGTTACTTATTTTTTCTTAAAATTCATTTTTAAATAAGATGCCTCAATTTGATATTGCTACCTATTATTCGCAAATTTTTTGGCTTATCGTTACTTTTGGCTTATTATATATCTTTGTTTATAAATTTATTACTCCAAAAGCCGAAGAAATTTTTAATAATAGACAGACAAATATTCAAGATAATATTACGCAAGCCGATACACTGACCCTAGAAGCAGAAAAGCTAACTAAATATTATAATGAGGAAGTAGCAAAAACAAATACCGAAATAGATAGACTAAAAAAAGAAAAAATAGACTCTTTAGAATCAGAATTTTTAATTAAAAAAAAGAATCTAGAGCAAAATTTAAAAAACTCTATAAATCAAAATATTGAAGATATAAATTTAGCTGCTAAGCAATTTAGAACTAATAAAAGTGAAGCAATCATAAAACTTGCCGTTAATATTATTGAAAAAATAGCTGGAACTAAAGCAGATATAGATTTACTAAAAAAAATAAAATAATGAATTTCCTAGATGAGAGCTTCTGGCTTGCCGTTAGTTTTGTAATTTTTGTATATTTAATTTATAGACCGGCAAAAAAAGCCATTTTAAATTCCTTAGATGCTAAGATTTTAGAAGTACAAGAAAAAGTTCTAAAAGCTGAAAAGTTAAAAGAAGATGCTGCTTTGCTTTTTGAACAAACCAACTCACAAATAAAGAAATTAGAAACTTTATGCTCTCAAATGATAGAAGAAAGCAATGAAGTTACAAAAAAAATCATTCAAGAAAAAACTAAAGAAATTGAAGAATTTTTAGAGCATAAAAAATCTGATGCTATACAGTTAATTCAAAACCAAAAATTAACTGCAAGTAAGGAATTACAAGATGAATTTTGTGATGAAGTGATAAAACTTGTATCTGAATATTTTCAATCAGCTAAATTTTCAGAAAGCAATATTGCTAAAAATTTAATGGATAAATCTAATTTTCCTCATGATGAGGATAAAGCTACATAACAACTATCTAGCAATTTCTTTAAGATCCCTTTATCGTTGACACATAATCGTAATATTGAGCCGTCAATAAAATATTCAGGATGCTTGTTTGTTAATTCAGGATCGGCTCTAACGAATTCTTTTACACAAGCGAAGTTTTTGCTAGGGCTGTTAATCACTCCTAAGCAAATTGCTTCAAAACATAACATTTTAGCTACTTCTATATTCTTAACATTTGCTAAAACGAGGGTGTCAGAAAGTTTATGTAAGTTATAAAAATAGTTAAGAATAAAATTAATTAAAACAACTTACATGAGGCTAATATGAAAAATAAGAGCAAAGTATCAAATCCAACTATAGAAAAAGTAGTATCAGAAATACTATCACAAAGTGATCCATCTGAGATATTTGGCAAAGAAGGGATATTTCAGGAAATTAAAAAGCAGATAGTAAATAAGATTTTAGAGAAAGAAATGGAATCTCATATAGGTTATGAGAAACATTCTAAAAATGAGAAAGACTCAGATAACAGACATAATGGCAATTATGAAAAGACTCTAATAGATCCAGAAGGTCGTAAATTGAAAGTAGAAGTGCCAAGGGATCGGGACGGAGAATTTGAACCTCAACTAATTCCAAAAGGAGTGCGTAAATTTGAAGGATTTGATGATAAAGTAATATCCTTATATGCTCGGGGAATGACCATTAGGGAAATACAATGGCACTTAGAAGAACTATATGCCACCAAGGTATCATCTGAGTTAATATCAAAGGTAACTGATGGTATTTTAGAGGAAGTAACTGCCTGGCAGAATAGAGCACTTGATAATGTATATCCTATAATGTACTTAGATTGTATTCATGTTAAGGCAAGAGATAATCATGTAATAATAAATAAAGCAGTTTATATAGCTATTGGAGTGAATATGGAGGGCAAGAAAGAGCTATTAGGAATTTGGATAGGCAAGATGAAGGGTCTAAATTTTGGATGCAGGTAGTAACAAGAACTTAAGAATCGAGGAGTTGAACAAATATATGTTGCATGTGTTGATGGTCTTAAGGGTTTTCCAGAGGCGATAAATAACATTTTTCCAAAAACCATAGTGCAGTTGTGTATTGTTCATATGGTAAGAAATTCTGTAAAATACGTATCATACAAAGATTTAAAAGCGGTAACAGCTGATTTAAAAGCAGTTTATTCTGCAATAAATGAAGCAGAGGGATTAAGAGAATTACAAAATTTTGCCAAAAAATGGGATGAAAAATATCCAGTTATTTTTGACATATGGCAACGAAATTGGTCTGGCATAGCTCCATTTTTTAGCTTTCCGGAAGACATTAGAAAAGCGATTTACACTACTAATGCTATTGAATCCACTAACCGTCAAATTCATAAAATTATTAAAAATAAAGGAGTGTTTCCAGATGACAAATCGATTCAGAAAATAATCTTTTTGGCGTTGACAAATGCCTCTAAAAAATGGACAATGCCTATTAAGAATTGGGCGATGGCTTTAAATCAATTTGCAATCCTTTGTGATACTACTTTACAAAATTGGGCAAATGGAGAAATCATACTTACACAAAGAATCTGACAGACCCGCTAAAACTCTTAGTTGTTTTGCTAAATATTTATCGCCTAAATAGCCTTTCACTCCCCAATTTCCTAAGATTGAGAACTTACTATTCCATTTATCTTTAGCAGCATTAATATATATTTATTTAAAACTCTTTTTTGTATTTTTTGTTTAATTTGTAAGTAACTTCCTCAAAATCGCTTCTCTGTAATATAAACTCCCTAGTTTCGTTATTTTTTATAAACTCCGGAGCCATTGTTTTAAGATAACTTCTTATAAATTT
Organism: Rickettsia asiatica; assembly: GCF_007989425.1. Lineage (NCBI taxonomy): Bacteria > Pseudomonadati > Pseudomonadota > Alphaproteobacteria > Rickettsiales > Rickettsiaceae > Rickettsia > Rickettsia asiatica. The sequence continues at coordinate 31,513 of NZ_AP019563.1, read as the reverse complement.
AGCATTAGGATGTTCTAAGCCTAAAGTTTGTACATACATTAAATAAGCTTGTTTACAAAGCTCTATCGCTTTATTTGTATCTTCTGATTTTTTATAAGATAATGCAATTGAACTAAAAGAACTAGCAATACAAGGATGATTACCTTGATATAATCTTTGATATATCTTTAGTGCTTCTTCTTTATATTTCAGTCCTTTAGAAATATTTCCTAAGCTTTTATAAGCTGTTCCAACCTTAATAAGAGAGTCAGCAATATTAAGGTGATTACCTTGATGTAATTCTTGAAACATATTAAGGCTTCTTCATAATATTTTAGTGCTTTTGTAGTATTACCTAATTTATCATATACTACTCCGACATTATTAAAGGAGCTAGCAATATAGATGTGATTGTTTTGATATAACGATTGCACTATTTCTAAAGCTTTTTTGGAATATTTTAATGAATCTGTAAATTTACATAGTACACATTCGTTATATTTCCCTATTTTTTGAGATAAGTTTGCTTTTATAAGCTTATAGATTTTAGTATCATCATTTAATATTTTTATTATATGTGGATAAAGTAATTTAGCATTTTCCCAGTCTCCGTTTGGAACAGCTGTTAAATAAGGAAATAAATTATCTAACACTTCTACTAATTTTATATAAATCTCTTTTTCATCTATCGCATGTTCTTTATATTTATTTATATATTGCTTTGTTATAGATTACATTAATCTATGTAATTGTAAGCCGGCTTGTCCATTTCGGTATGTTAAATTCATTATCGATAATGCTTCCAACATTTTTATAGGTGCCTGTAACTTTTCTTCATCTATTAGAAATAATTCTTTGAAAATCTCTATGCTGATAAAATCAGGGTCTAAATGTGTCGAATATTGTAATATCTGCCAAGCTAAAGGTGATTTTTCTAATAATTGTAGTAATAAAATGGTTTCTATGTGATCATCTTTGCTATTTTTAAAGTAATTAATGTAATCATTTACTTTAAGTAGTTTATTTTCTTTTACATACGCTACTGCTTTAGATAACCTATAAGGTGATGCAGCATCTTTACTACCAAACTCTTCTACTAATTTGTAAATATCTTGATTATTTAATCTATTTCCTAAAGATTGTTCTAAATATAATCTTGCTTCTTTTTTGCTAAAAGGCTCTAACTCAACATTTAAATCCTTATGTAATTTTAAATCACCATGTAAATTTTTATCTTTAGTAGTAATTATCACTTGTGCTTTATCTTTAGATATATTTATTGTACCGTTAAGATAAGGCTCAATATCTTTATATTTTTCGACATTATCAAAAATAAATAATGTAAACGGCTTTAAATTAGCAATCTTTTTATTAACTAAACTTATTACTACTGATTCTTCTGTTTCATCTTTAATATTAATTCCTAATTCCTCAGCTAGTTTTTGGTATGTTTCAAGGACTTTGTCTGCAGAGTCAGCATTAATAAAACGTACTATTTTCTTTGCTTCATCTCTTTGTTTACCACCATAATCTATAGCTAGCGTAGTTTTACCTGTTCCAGCGAAAGCACTAATTATTACACATTGCTCTTTACTTAAAATATTACCTATTTCTTGAAATACTTTTTCACGAGTAATAATATTATGAACTGATAAAAGAGGTAAATTACTAATTATATTTTTATCATTTTTAATAAAAATATAATTGTTACTAGATTCTAATACTTCTTTTGCTTCTTCACTAACTTCAATTAACCTTAAAATTTGCTCTCTTAAGTCATCTACTTTAACATTCGAGGAGTTTGTAAAAATATGGTCTTTCCTATTTTTACTTTCTATTTTATATTGCTCTTTTATTGCTTTTAACTGTTGTTTAACTAAACTCGATATTTCTTGTGCATCTATCTTTAGATTATTTAACTGGCTTAAATAGTAATCGCTGCTTCCTTTATTATCTGTGTTTGCTACATCGATAGACAAATTTACTTCTTCTATACGATAATGATCTTTGTAAGAAAGTTCAAATTTTCCCTCAAGGGTTATGATCTCTTTTGATGGGTATTCCTTGTGCGGCATTATTTTCTAAATGCTTATAAACCTCTAAAAATTGTCCGGTTGCAATATTATCCGCTTATAAGCTGATCGATTACCTCTAAGAAGCTTCCAAATGTCGTTGCAGTAGCATTTTTATATATTAAATTGTTTGTTAAAGTTTTAACCATATTAATGCCGGATATAAAATCAAGTGCCTTATTTATTGGTTGTATTATATAGCTCTAATTGAACTGAACTTTGCGTTTTCAACCAAATTTTTTGAAGCATTATAAATTAAAAGTTATTACTTTCAACTATTATTTTTATTCTGAATTTAAAATTAGATTATCTGAGATCATGAGTTTATAGGAAAATATAGAATGGTGAGAGACATGGTACATTATTAGAACCTTAAACCAGTATAGATTAGACCTGATTAGGGCTTTTGTTAAGCCCCGTTATGCCTTAATATCGGCTTAATTAAGCGAATATCACTTAATTCCATCATAATTATCTAAAGGGTAGGGGGCTCAGTTGCCTCTGTTCTTACTTACTTAATCCTACATCATACCCCATGCTTAGTAATCCGGCTAATATAATAATACGCTGTTATTATTATTAATTGCTTCTTGAAGTAAATTAGAACTTAACTTATTGTTTAATTCAACTGTTTCTTGTGATGCAATTTTTTTATCTAAATACTCGTCTACTTTTAAGAGCTATCTTTTACTTTCGTTATTAAACTGCTTCATTGCTTCTATTGTTTGTTGTACTTCTACCTTATCTTTAAAATTCAGTAATTTGCTTGATATATTATTTATTTGGCTTTGCATTACTGCTTTATCAAATTATGACAAAATACAATAGTTATTTCCTATAACTTCAACTATTTCTAAAAGTTCATCGTTATACCCTGTTTCTATAGAATATGGTTTAAGAAAACTTAAAATATATAATATTATTTCAGCCGGTAAGTGTGATATATGAACTTCACCTTTTGCAAGCTCAGTATCAGGTGTTATTACTTTACAGACTCCTGCTATAGCTAAAGGATTTTCTGCAACCAATTTTGTTGCAGTTGATAATAAAAAAAGATGTTACATCTTCATATTCTTTTAAATGATCTATTAACAGCTCTTTATCAGCAATTTGATAAAATTTTAAAGCTATTAGGTTTTGAATATTTAAACTTATATTCTTGTCTTCGGTAGAAAAATCATTAATTAAAAATAACGATAATTTTTTTACAAATTCTCTATTTAAGCAAAGAATTTCCTGTATTTCTTCCAGTTCTTCCGTGTATATGAACCTAACCATTGATTTAGTATAAGAGTAGTAAGAGAATAATTAGTTTGTAGGGTTTCTATAAAAAAATTTATCCCTCCTAGACTAATACTACTTCTTTCAAGACTAAGATAAGTTAAAGTATTATTTGTTTTTAATGCTTCCGCAAGAAATTCTGCTCCTTTATCACCTATAGCTCACTCATTGCCCCAATGACAATCGCTACCAAGGTCAAGGTATGTAAGAGATTTATTTACCTTTAACCCTTCAGCTATTGCTTTAGCTCCTATAACACCTATTTTATTATCGTTAAGACTAAGATACTTTAATGTATCATTAAATTCTAAAGCTTTACCAATCGGCTCAATTGCTCTAGGTTGTAAATAACCATTGCTGCTTAAATCAAGTGAAATAAGCTTAGAGTTTTATTGTAAAAATTCCGCAATTAATTTTAATCCATCACTTTGTATAAAAGCACTCTCCTCTCTAGAATAAGGCAAAGTAAGCGTAGAACTAATTTCGCTATCAAAAGTTAGTATATTAAGAATAAATTTTATCATATCAATATCGACACCCTTATATCTAATCTTTAAAATAGTATTATCTTTTTCTAAATTTTTAGCTTCTCTAGAAAATCCTCTTTGTTCTAGAAGCTTTATTAGCTTTTTCATATTTATTAAATTCTATAAATTTTAATATTTTGTTAAAAAAATAACTGAAATATGGATAAACTATAATAAGTAGTTTTAAGAATGCAATAGAAATTTAATTAGAAGTATAAATGAATTGAGATTGCTTTAAGAAGTATACAGGGACGTGGTGACCCCTACGGGACTCGAACCCGTGTTCCCACCGTGAAAGGGTGGTGTCCTAACCGCTAGACGAAGGGGCCTTAATTTTAAAAGTAGGCAATATAGATATATTAGTCATACCGTGGCTACGACCACGGCATGACAGTAAATTAGAAGTTTTATACAACACCTTTGCAAATATTGCAAGTATAAAAATTATAGGTTTACCTTAAGCTTAACACTACCTTGATGACTTCTATAATGTTTATTTAGATAATAATTATAATCCAAAGCAATAGTAGTACTTTTGATACTGCCTATAATACCCGTTCCTAAATTATAGGATGTTTTCGGTTGTTTCGGTATTACATAATTTTGCTTAAATTCAGTATCAAATATTTTAACGACTCTATTTATTCTTTGGGTTTTCTCTTTAAAATTATGTTCTACCGCTCCTTGGAATATTAGCCCTAAATTATTAAATTTTAGAACATCTTTTAAAGGTACTGTGACTTTAGTACCGATAACTCCGGACAATATATTATTCTCTTTCATTGTAAGAGCTATTTCTTGTATGTTAATACCGGTTTCATTATATACCCCATCTCGTGACTTCCCGTATCTTAAACCAACATTTGGGATAATAACGAGCTTGTTCTGCAAAAGATAATTATAATTCAGTAATGCTTCCGCATTATAACTATGATTGCGATGTTTTACATTACTTCTAATTTTAGTATCACCATATGAATAAGTTGTCTTATCTTTAATAAAGTTTTTAGAAGCAGATACTAAAGCTTGTAGTGCAAAATTCTTTGGTAATTCTTTTTGTCCGTAAATAGAAACCACATGACTATTAATAAGTTCTTTATCATTATTTTTACTATTTTTAAATTTAAATACTGAATGAACATTACTATAAGCTATACCTACAATATTATTGTCGATTTCAACGTCAAACCCAATAGTAGCACCTTTGTTAGTACCTCTATAACCGGTCATATTGTCAACACGTCCATGATTATTAGTACCGTACATACCACGCATCCACAAACCTCTTTTTATACGAAACTCTTCTTCATCACCGGCTCCTACTGCTACCATATTATTAGACATATTCATAGATGCATCTAATCTGTTACGAATCATATTATTTACAATAGTATTAACAACTTTCGCTTGATTTAAAGTAGGAGCATTTTCTGAAATTTGCATTTGCATTTCTTTTTTTGCTTCCTGTTCAAGAGGAATAGCCGTATCAACTTCCGTCATTTTAAGGTTACCCCCATCGGAATCAGATAATTGCTCTATTGTTTCTTCTTCTGCTTCAAACCCTGAATCATAACTTTCTTCATCTCCGCTACCATCGCCTAATGCTAAACATTCCTTTTCTCTACCGTCGCTTAATGCTAATGCACACTCATTACTTGATACAGGTAATAAAGATGATTCTCTACTTACGTCTGTTACTTCTGTGTCTTCTTGTTCTTCATCTCCTGCAGGTAAGGTAGATTCTGATTTACCATCCGACACTAACATTTCTTGTAACAATTCTCTACCGTCGCTTAATGCTAATGCACACTCATTACTTGATACAGGTAATAAAGATGATTCTCTACTTACGTCTGTTACTTCTGTGTCTTCTTGTTCTTCATCTCCTGCAGGTAAGGTAGATTCTGATTTACCATCCGACACTAACATTTCTTGTAACAATTCTCTACCGTCGCTTAATGCTAATGCACACTCATTACTTGATACAGGTAATAAAGATGATTCTCTACTTACGTCTGTTACTTCTATGTCTTCTTGTTCTTCATCTCCTGCAGGTAAGGTAGATTCTGATTTACCATCCGACACTAACATTTCTTGTAACAATGACTGAGCAAGAATATCTTCAGCTTCTTCGCTTGTATACTTCTCTAGAAGTAACGAAGAAATTTTTTCATCATACTCTTGTAATCGTGCATTTATTGCTAAAAGCATTTTTTCTGACTGCGGTTGTTGTATCTCCGGAATACTTCCACTTACATTACTTTTCCTCGATGAGTCATTTTTAGCAACCGTTGTATTTTGTGTTGGCGTTATTAAATCAAGAGTTTCTATAGTTAACATATCATGTTGTTGCTGATTCTCAGGTTCTATCAGCGGCAAATCCTCGTAGGCTCTATTGCTATTCTGGTTTGAACCAAACCCCGTATCTGAAGTTCTGCTTACAAAGCCTGAATCCATACTTTTAGGGTCTGCCACTTCTTGATTCAGCATATAAGTTTGCGGCTGAGCTTTTATTGGCACTAAGTACCCACCATACTCGTCCAGCTGTTCATCTAACATTTTCTGAACCCCATGACTTAATGGTATTATTGGCTTTGCTTTTGACGGCTGCTTAGGAATAGTAGCAGTGGAAGAAGTTGTTGACTGAGTAGAAACTAATACCTCTAGCTTTTCTATATCTACAGCTTTATCCACTACCGTTTTTATAGCTTTTTCTTGCTTTTTTATTTCCGATAATTGTTTTTGTGCTGCTTGTCTTTGCTTTTTATCTTTTAGATCTTTGTATTCTGCACTATTTCTTTTTACTTCATTTGCTTCTGCTCTCTTTTTATCAACTATAGCTTGTCTAGCAGCATTGACTTTCTGCTGTTGAGTAAGCACATCTAGTTGTTGTTGCTGATTTAAGAATACCCCAGCTGGCGGTATCTCCGTAACCGGGGCTTTTCCTTGAGGTTTTGTTAAAACTATCTTATTTACTGAAATATCTATTTCTTTAGATAACCTATCTACTTCATTGTTTTTACTTGTTAACTCTTTTTCAAGTTTCTTTATTTTGTCTTCATTTTTACCTATTTTTATTTTATCTTGCTTTTGAGTGCTTTTTAACCTTGCTCCTTTGCTAAGATTATCTAACTCCTTATTTTGGTCAGATAGTATTTTTATTTTTTTTTCTATCTCTTCAGCTTTTGACTTTAGTGCTTCTGTTGTTTTTTGTGATGCAGTTAGCTGCTTATGCAACTTCTGCCATGGTTTTTTATTTTTTTTGCCTTGGGTATTTTTAATTGTTGATTCTACTTCAGCTAACTTGATTCCTATCGTCTCATTAACTCGTGATATATTACTTACCATTCCTGTTGTAACTTCGGTACTGCTTTTTTTTATAGGCAACGGTACAGATGTTATCGGTCTCGGAGGAACTGTTGGTGTACTAAGTTGTACTGTCTGTTGTGGCTCGCTGCTAAACGATAGTTTTTGTACTACCTTTGAGTTTGTATTTGGTGGTGTATTAGCTCCTACACTATCATTTGGTTTAGAATCTGGAGTAGGCTGATATGGAGTCACTAGTGTTGATGGAGTACCAGGTGCCGTAGTATAATGTTCCGGTGACGTCAGGGTAGTACTTGGTGTATTAGGTGCAGTGACCAAGCTATTTGAAGCTGGGCTAACAGTAGGCGAAGACGCTGTTATTATAATCTCTGGTTTTTGAGGCGTTTGCTCTGTCGGTCCAGGAATATAAGTATTTTGACTTTGTTCTGTTTTTTCACCACCTACAATTGTTTTGTTTCTAGTAGGTGGTTGTACTTTTCTTGCTTTTCCGACCTCAGACTTACTATGTGCTATCTCTTTATAATGATCCTCTATAGGAATATCTTTTAATGGATTAGATGGCTTAGATTGGCTAGATATTTCCATTTCTCTTATTTCAGATGGAGTATATGTGTTTATTTCCGGTCCCCGTACAATTACTGTTCCTATCTGCTGTGGGGTATTTGTCGTATCTTCGTTTCCGTTTAATTGTGATAAGTTATTCAACAATTTATTACTGAGGTCGATACGAAATACTTCTTTACTCATCGCCATACCCTCAAAAGGTATTGCGATTATTGCTCCTACTGAAATAGAGGCAAGTAGAGAATATTTTAAAAATCTTGATTTTTTTAGTAAATTTTGTTCTGTTAACTTATTCATCATAAATATCTCAATTTAAATTAAAATTTTATATACATAAATGTTGGGAATTATAATAAGTAAGTTAATAAAAAATAATAAGTAAGTTAATAAAAAGCAATATGAAAGTTAATTTATTTTAATAATTAGTGTCTGGGCTTATGTCATTTTTGCAGAAGTGAGAATCTAGAAAAAAATTTAAAAAATATAGGATTATTAGGAGTTTTTAAATTAACTTTGGGATTTATATAAAACACCTGGTTTCCTTACTATATTGAGTGGATTTCTGCTTTCACAAGAGTAACATCGAACTATACAACAAAGCCTTGAAAATGCGGTAAAGGATGTATATAGTGTGTGTTTTAACTTTTAATTGAAAATGCTACAATATTTTAAAATAACTTTGGAAGCAGAATATAATAATTTAAATTTTGGTATTTTGTTAGTTTTATTTACGGTATTATTGTTTATTTTTCGCTTGATTTTGAGCTTTCATTTACAACAATTTTTTTCATTTTTTGTGTTTGCCTAATATTAACCTTTACTAGAAATTCTAATATATTTTTACAGTTTATTTACTGGATGATTATTGCTTTTATTTTTGGCATATTTATCTCTAAATATCGTGTGACAAATTTACATAGCGAAATGCTTTATAAACCTATCATCACTAAAATTAGCGGTAAAATAGAATCGATAAAACCGACTATTATAGGAGGACAAGTAGTATTAAATAACATCAAGATCAAAAAAATTAATCGTAATTTACAAAAAGTTAAAATTAGTACACCGAGGAAATATATATACTCTGGTGAAATGCAGAGTGATTATATGAAGATCAACTTGAAAAAGAGCAAGGAGTCTGTAAGCCGAGGAGCGGAGCGTATAGAAGTACGTGAGCATCCGAGGACTTACAAAGACGACGCAGCCAATTTTTCAAGTTGATCGAGTATAAAGGAAATTAGGGTAAATGACAGAATTACTTTGCTTGCTAAGCTCTATAAGCCGCAAAATAGTATACCAGGCGGTTATGATTTCGGGTTTTATGCTTATTTATCGGATATTGGAGCAAACGACTATGCGATGTCTGAGCTGCAAATTATAGAACGTAACAAAATAAATTTTGATAGTTTTATTTATAAAATATGCATTCATATTTATAATAATTTAATAGAAAAATTAGGAAAAGATAAAGGGAATTTTGCAGCTGCGATATTACTCGGCGAGACGAAAGGTTTAAACAGACAAATCATGCAGGATATGAGGCAAAACAGTATATCGCACGTGCTTTGCGTTTCAGGTTTGCATCTATCTTTAGTAGTCATGATTGTTTTCCTTACTACAAGATTTTTATTAAATCTCTCAAATTATTTGGCATATAATTTCAATATAAAATTAATCTCTGCTTATTGTTCGCTAGTAGGTAGCTTTGGTTATTTAGAGCTAAGCGGTATGCAAATTGCAGCAACTAGAGCTTTTATTACTGCTGCAATCTTTATTTACGGTATTATTATCGGACGATCTTGCTTTCCCCTACGTTCTCTTGCAATTGCGGCTTTTATAATATTATTGTTAAATCCTGAATATATTTTTCATCCAAGTTTCCAATTATCTTTTATCGCTGTATTATCGCTTGTTGCCGGTTATGAATTTTATTTAAAGAATTCATGGTTACTTGGAGAAAAGAAAGGCATTTTTGGGGCAGTAAAATTTTATAAGTATCATAACGGCACCTGTGGTAATTAATCAATTCTTTATATTTTCTACTTACTCAGTACCGGCTAACCTCATTGTCGTTCCGATAACGTCATTTTTTCTTATGCCGCTTGCTTTGTTATCTCTGCCTTTTACCATGATCGGGTTTGATAACTATATCCTAAAGCTTATGGGGTTCTTTATTGATATAATAATAAAATCATCCGCCTATTTTAATAGTTTACCGGCTGCTGTATGGTATTTCGGTTATATTACCAATTTCAGCATATTACTCTTTTTATTCGGCTTTGTTTGGATTTGTATATGGAAAACCTCGTGGCGTTTACTTGGTCTTGCAATCATGGCAATATCTTTTATATTTATGTTCTACTCCCCAAAACCGGAATTAATATTTGACGCAAATCATATGGCGGTAGGCGTTAAAGATAGAGAAAATAAGCTAGTAACCTACGCCGATAAAATGCCTGCTTTCAATAGAACTTACTGGACTAATTGGTTTGGACAAAAAGATAGTATGGTGTTACCTTTAGAGAATAATATTTTTTTAACTCACTACGGATAAAAAATTGTCATTGTGAGAAAGCCGAAATTCATATTAATCTCAATTACAAAACTAAATACCGCGGGAGCTTAATAACAATTAATAAAGATTTTTTAAAAAAAAGCCCTATTATACTTATCTTTTGCAACAAAAAGGAATGTACAGTAAAACCAAACCATGCGAATTATACATAAAACTTTAAAAATCCCTTCAAAAGGATATAGAAAAATTTTGAGTCTCTTAAATGAAAAAGGACAAGCAAGACTTATCGGCGGCTGCGTGCGAGATGTATTACTTGAGAAAGATAGCTATGATATCGATATAGCTACTACTCTAATGCCAAGTGAAGTAACAAATATTTTATCTAGAGCTAAAATAAAAACTATTCCGACCGGTTTAAAATTCGGCACGATTACGGCTATTTTAAATAATGAAAAATTTGAAATTACGACTCTTAGAAAAGATATTGAATGTAACGGCAGACATGCCAAAGTAGTATTCACAAATGATTTTGCCGAAGATGCTGCAAGACGAGATTTTACTATTAATGCTTTAAGCTATTGTCCCTTTAAGAACGAGATATATGATTACTTTGAAGGGTTTAAGGATTTGCAGCAGGAAAAGGTCATATTTATAGGGGAAGCTCTAGATAGAATTAAAGAAGATTATTTGCGAATCCTACGCTTTTTCCGGTTTTCTAGCTATTATGCGAATCAGCTTGATGATGGAGGGTTTAAAGCATGTAAAGCTTTAAAAGACGGCTTAAAAACTTTATCACGAGAGCGAATAAAAAGTGAAATGGATAAAATTATCGTTTCAAAAAGAGTAGCACAAATTTTAGAAGCTATGTTTGAAATAGGAATATTAGAACTAATATTCTCTATCCAAAATTATGAAATAAAATTTTTTGAGCAAGCTAAAGAATTAGAATTAGCAACTAACTATGCTTTATTACTATATAATTTAAAAAACATAAATTCAAAACTTTTTCTCGATTGGAAATTCTCAAAACATGAGGCAGTGCAAATATTATCAATAACGAACTTTCTGAATGAAGCTAAATTTAACATAAAGAAAATTTGGTTTGAAAAGAAGAACTATAAGGAATATTTATTAGCAGCTAGCATAATCGGTAAATTAAACCATTCACAAGCAAAAGAATTTATCCTTAAATATGATGCGTTATTACGTCCGAAATTCCAAGTAAACGGTAATGACTTATTAAATATGAATATAGAAAAAAAAGAGATAGGTGTAAAATTAGAATATCTAAAAAATTTTTGGATAGAGCAGGATTTCAAGCCTAGTAAATCAGAGTTATTGGAGAAATTATGAGAGCTAGTATATTAAATCGTCATTGCGAGCGACTAAAGGCATTGTTGCGTAGATACCGAGTCGTCATTGCGAGCGGCTGTAAGGAGCGTGGCAATCCAGAAAAAATAATAAAAAAATTCTGTAAATCAGAATTTTTTACTGGATTGCTTCATCAATTACTTTGTAATTTTCCTCGCAATGACGGAAAGACTGGTTTGACATGCATAGCATTATTATGTCTTACATTCTTCAGCTTCACTAGCTATGCTAAGCCTAAAATAGTTGTAAGTATCACGCCAATCGGTAGTATTATTTCAATGCTTGTTAAAGATAAAGCAGATATAGAAAGTTTAGCTATTAGTAGCGACTGCCCTCATCATTATAATTTAAAACCTAGTGATTTAGTAAAAGTCAAAAATGCCGATATTGTAATTTATATTAATGAACAATTTGACGGTTTTGCCGAGAAATTAATTAGTAATCATAGTAAAAACATTATAAAAATCAGTGATATTAAATCTTTAACCACTATAAAAGATAATTGGCATATTTGGCTTGATCTTAATAATGCTGCGATTTTACTACAAGAATTTGCACAAAAATTTAGTGAAAAATTTCCTGAGCTACAAGAAGATATTAATAATAACCTTTCAACAGCACTTAAAGAATTAAACAAGCTACAAGAAATCAAAAATAATGAACTTGTAACGATAAAAGATGTAATTTTATTAAGTGACAGTAGCGAGTATTTTTTTCTTAATACTAATATTAAAACTGCAAAATTATATAGCGAAAGTCAAAAAAGCCTCCGATATATAAGCAAGCTAGAAGATTTAATTAAAGAGTCTAATAACAAATGTCTTGTTTTAAGTAACGAACAAAATTCACGACTATATAACAAATTAAACGCTAAAATAATAATATTAAATAGCGAAAACTGGAATGTGAAAGATATCGATTCAAACACTTTTCAGAACCAATATTTACAAATGATTGATCAAGTTAAAAAATGTTTATAAAATTAAATAACGAAGAAGAGACAAAGAATCTTGCAAAACTCTTTGCACAACGCTTAAAACCAAATGATATAGTTTTATTTAACAGTGACCTTGGAGCAGGTAAAACATTTTTTTGTCGTGAAATTATTAAACATTTTTGCGGTGAAAATACAATCATTATAAGCCCGACTTTTAACTTACTGCAAACATATAAAGCTCCTAATTTCACTATTTATCATTATGATCTTTATCGTCTTAAATCACCTGAAGAAATTTATGAACTTGGGCTTGAAGAGGCATTAAACGGCAATTTAATTTTAATAGAATGGTCTGAGATCATTAAGCACTTACTTACTCCGCCTTTAATCGAAGTAAACCTAGAAGTATTAGATGAAAACAAACGTTTGTGTAGTATTATAACAAATCATAAAGAAAATTCACAAGAATCTTCCCTTATTGATTTTTTACAAAATTCTCCACTATTCGGTACAAAGCTTGATATTCGAAGAGATAAAAGCCCTACTAGAAAAATTGAATTATAAATTCGGCAGTAAAAACGCCTTTTCAATAGGAAGTAATTTTAGTTTTGGTAGCATTGGCATAATTAAATCTATTCCGGCTTTTTCGTTACTATTACCGTGTACTAATATAAAAGAACCATCTTGAACTTTTTCGCCTTTAGCAAGCCATGCATTGCTGCCAAGCGGGATAAATCCAAAATCTTTTAGTTTTTCTATTAATGTTTGATCAGAAACTAATCCAGGGAAACGAAAGAAAGGCGATGGAGCAATATTATAACTTACCAATATTTTTCCTGCTTCTAATACTTCATTTTCAAAATCATCTTTATTGGAAAGAAGAAAATTATCTTCAAGAGGTTTATCTTTAAAGTAAGGATGGCTAAATGAATGATTAACCCATGTTATTTGTAGATAACCGTTTTCTTGTTGCTTTATTAGCCATAAAAACTCCTCTTGATGTTTATTAATCCATAATCCTGAAACACATATAGCAATCGGAATAGGTTTATTTAGTTTGATTGATAATTCTAAAAGAATGTTAAAAAACTCTTTCTCAAAGCTTTTGGAAGAAGGACACATATCAATCGTAAGAAATTGTCCTTTTACTTTATACATGCTACTCGTAGCACCGTAATTTTGCTGTGTTAATGTGCAGAGCTATATTTATCTAAAGTTTAATATACGGAGTTTTATTTAATTTTTTCAGAAGATTTTCTTCTTCTATTTTATTCGTAGGTAAAATTACCAGCTCTTGTAGAACTAGCTCAGTTTTAAAAGAATTCGGATCTACTAAAACGAAATATGATTTCTCATTATTTAAATAAGAACGAATAGCGATTTTTATTTTTTCAGCAATTACAGGCAAAAATACCGGTTTATAATCAATTATGATTGCTGCTTTTTCACTTGCATAGCTTAAATTAAAAAATAATATTATAAAAATAAAACTTACAATTCTTTTCATTTATTCGTCTCCATAACGCTCGTATAAAATTCCGCAATTTTCTCTTTTACCGTTGTGGGATCGTTCATCAAATTAACGGCACCTCTAAACTCTGCCGAATTCGGTAAACCGCTACTATACCAACCAATATGCTTACGAGCAATAGGTACGCCCACGGATTCGCCGTAATAATCAAGTATTGCATCATAATGCTCGGTTACGATATCTAGCTGTTCTGCTATAGAGGGAGCAGGTTTTTCTTCACCTGTTTTAAGATAATGATCAATTTGTGAAATAAGCCAAGGTTTGCCATATGCTCCTCTACCGACCATAATACCGTCCGCACCCGATCTTTGCAGAGCTTCTTTTGCTTTGGTAAAATTAGTGATGTCACCGTTAGCAATAACCGGAATTTTTACTGCTTCTTTAACTAATCGTATAAAATCCCAATCGGCATTACCGGAATAAAACTGACATCTAGTTCTACCGTGAACGGTAACCATCTGAACACCTGAGTCTTCAGCAATTTTGGCTAAAGTCGGAGCGTTTTTCGTATGATCATCCCAGCCCATACGCATTTTAACGGTTACCGGAACTTTTACCGCTTTAACGGTAGCTTCAAAAATCTTAGCTGCCAGCTGCTCATCTCTCATTAGAACCGAACCTGAATAACCGCCTACTACTTTTTTCGCTGGACAGCCAAAATTAAGATCGATAATTTTCGCCCCCATATCCTCATTCATTTTAGCAGCTTCAGCTATTACATTCGGCTCACAGCCTGCTAGCTGTACGCAAGCACTTGTTGCATCATCACGCATAATGGCACTTTTTTGTAGTGACTGCCTAGATTCCACAATCATTGCCCTACTTGCTACCATTTCAGAAACTACAAGCCCTGCACCGAATCTTTTCACCAATCTTCTAAATTCCAAATCCGTAACACCTGACATTGGAGCAAGAATTATATTTGAAGAAAGTTCAATATTGCCGATTTTGATCATAAAAACCGTTATAAAAATAAACGCTCATAATATCATAATTAAGTATTTTTGTCTAATATTACTAATTAAGAATGGACAAAAGCCGATTAATCTATTATAAGCTTAAGTTCATACTCCTAATAAATGAATAGTGGATAGACGAAGTTTAATTTGGAAAAGAGCAAGGAGTCTGTAAGCCGAGGAGCGGAGCGTATAATAATACGTGAGCATCTGAGGACTTACAAAGACGACGTAGCCAATTTTTCAAATTAAACGAGTATATACGGCCACGTAGCTCAGTCGGTAGAGCAAAGGACTGAAAATCCTTGTGTCGTTGGTTCAATTCCAACCGTGGCCACCATTTTTTATTTCTATTCCAATTTATAAACACCTCAAACAGCGAACACATTATAAACTAAGGACTTTTTGCTTTCCAAAAAAAAGTTAGATAATGTTGAATCTTTCTAGTGATTCTTCTTTAAATCAATCTCAATTCATTTATTTATACTTCTAATTATATTTCTATTGCATTCTTAAAACTACTTATTATAGTTTATCCATATTTCAGTTATTTTTTTAACAAAATATTAAAATTTATAGAATTTAATAAGGATGGAAATATGAAAGAATTAATAGAATTTCTAGAAAAAAGAAAATTCTATACACAAGCTAATGACCTAAAAAATGGTGCTACATCGCTTAATCTTAGGGATAAGAACATAAAAGCTGAAGGAATCAAGATTTTAGCTGAAACTCTAAAACGCAATAATTTTATTATTAAGCTTGATCTTTCTAGTAACCAAATAAGAAATGAAAGGATAGAAGCTTTAGCCGAAATACTTAAAAACAATATCTCTTTGACGTTTCTTGAGCTTCAAAATAATAATATAGGAAAAACAGGGATTAAGTTTTTAGCTGAGACTCTTAAAAACAATAACTTTATCACTTGGCTAGGTCTTTATCATAACAATATAGGTGGCATAGGAACTAAAACTTTGGCTGAGGGGATTGCAATTAATAATTCTATTACTCATCTTGAGCTCGGAAATAATAAAATAGAAGTTGAAGGAGCTAAGGTTTTAGCTGAAGCCCTTAAAATTAATAATTCTTTAACTTGGCTTATTCTTGCTGATAACTACTTAGGAGAAAGTTTTGCTGAGGTTCTTAAAACTAATAATTCTTTAATTTACCTTGATCTTACTTATAACAGCATAGAAACAGAATTTTTTAGAATAATTTACGAATATCTAAAAAGAAATAAAATCATAGCAGAAGAAAAAGCAAAAAATTTAAATTCAGAGACTAATGACTTATGTAGCAAAGAAAAGTATAATAAAGCTGTAGAACAATATACAGTAGAAAAAAATATGAAGCACAACAACTAAGGTTGCACGATCCTAAAAAATAATGAACTCGTCAATAATTTTTTTATTACTTTTCTTGATACACGACCTCAAACAATAAATGATGACATAGCTAAATTAATTGCAACAAAAATAAAAAATATTAACACAATTACTAGTATTAATTTTTCTGGAAGTCAAATAAGTTATAAAGGGATTAAAATTATCATAGAAGCTTTAAAGTCAAATAAAAAGTTAGAAGCAATTGATTTTTTAGTTGTAATAATTTAAATGATCAAAAAACGGTCTTATTAGCTGAAATCTTACAAGCAAATACTATAATTTATTTTAATCTAGGGAACAACAATATAGAAATTACAGGATTAAACACAATTATCGAAAACTTAAAGTTACATAATAATCCCATTTCACATTTAGATTTGCATAACAATAATATAGCTAATGATGGAGCAAAGTTAATAGCTGAATTTTTAAAAAATAATAAAGCTTTAAATTATCTTGATATTTCATTAAATAAGATAAATGTTTATGGAGTAAAACCAATTATTGAAGCTTTAGAAGAAAACATTACTATTACTGGTTTAAATTTGGAGCAAAATAATATGAACGAACAAGATAAAACCTTAAGTAATGCTATGATTAGCAAGTATTTAGAACGAAATAAAGAGTTAGTAACCGAATATGGTAGTGTTCAAAGTTTAGTGGATGCTATAAATGTTAGAATATCTAATGATACCACAATAAATACTTATGATAAATCTATACTTACAAATACACTAAACATTATATCACAAAAAATCAAATTTCTTATTTGCAAATCCCATATATATATACATAACAACTAATATGCAACAACGCTTAGCAGATCATAAGCTTTTAAAATCAAAGATTATAAGTATAGAAGAACAGCTTGACGAATTAATAGAGAACCAACATCAAGATATGATAAATGATATTAATGTGTTAGGCAGTGTAGTGCATTTGGATAATCAGAAAAAAGGACGGAGGCAACTTGTCTCCTTTCAAATTTTTATGATGCTTATAAATTTTGTTACACAAAAAAGTATCGCTTATAATACTGTCGCTTAATGGAGCAAATCGTCTACTTGCCTTCACCACTTCAATTCTTCTTCTTTCTGCTTATTTAATTACTCCCAATTAATAAGTTTTTTAAAGTAATTTTCGTTACTTTTTAAAGCTCTCATATTTAATATAAAATCAATTCTTATCATAGATAAAAATTTTAACTAAGTTTAGATATGATAAAGTGCCGAGAATAATTGAACAAAATAAACCAAGAGATGCTTTTAAAAGTTGTTTGTCGATTATAAGTATAATTTTTCGGTATGGTAATTTGAATAAATTTCTGATTAATTTGTAGTAAGAATATGATGTGTAAGGTTTTTGAGCTAAAATAAGTTCTATTCTTAATTCCCTATTCATGCCATTCGGATAAATTTCACGTAATAAGTCTTTGTCTTTAATAATAAAATCTAGATACGGCTCAATAATGGCTATTCTTTTCTGCTACTGTTTTAGTGTTCATAACGGCTTAGTTCTCCTGATTAAACTTAAATTGCTCAAGTTTCAACCACCGAAGAGAAATAAACTCTTGGTGGTCTATGTATTTAATAAGTGTTTAGAATAATGCATAATTCTAGATACTGTAAGGAGGTAACGATGGTGGTCAGGTTATTAATTTAATTATAATTAATGAACCGTGCCCCGGTGTGTTACTCCTTACTTAATTTGGTTCCAAACAATCAATAGAGCAAGGGGTTATTCACGATCAACCATTAAGATCAAGTGAATAACCCCCTAGCTCGTACATAGGACAGGAGAGAAAAACATAACAAAGCATATTTTTATAGGTATCGATGTATCTGAAGATACTTTAGACGTCTGGTTACACCCATTGAATAAATATAAAGTTTTTAATAATGATCAAAAAGGCATTAATGAGCTAGCCGAATATATAGCAGGTTATAGTATTGCTAAAATTGTAATTGAAGCTACCGGTAGGCTTGAATATAAAGCGGCAAACACCTTATAAAAAGCAGGATATTTGGTGTCAGTAGTTAATCCTTATTTTACATCAGCATTTAGAACTATGAGAGGTAAGTTTACAAAAACTGATACCATCGATGCACAAATGTTAGCATTATTTGCAGAAAAAATTAACCCTGAATCTAGAAAAGTAGCGAATGAGATAGAAAAAGAATTAAAAGAACTTACAGCTAGACGTAACCAATTAATTACTATGATAGTATCTGAACACAATCGCTTACGTAGAGTTACTAATCAAAAAATAATTAATAGTATAAATAATGTTATTGATTTACTTAATAGCCAAAAGGAAGAAGTAGAAAAGCTTATATTACATCTTATTTTAAATCTAGAAAGTTATAAAGAAATTATAATTTACTCATTACTATTCCAGGTATTGGCTCGATTATAGCAATAACCTTAATTACAGAATTACCGGAGCTTGGTAATTTAAATTGTAAACAAATAAGCTTCTTTAGTAGGGGTAGCACCTCACTGTAAGGAAAGTGGCAAAACAAGATTTAAAGCAAAAACTAAAGGTGGTAGAAAAACGGTACGGGCAGCATTATATATGGCAGCTGTTATGTCTGTAAGATGTAATTCTGCAGTTAAACCTTTTTATAAAAGACTTGTAGAAAAAGGAAAGGCCAAAAAATTAGCTCTTACTGCTGTAATGCGAAAGATAATAATAATTATCAATAACATTGTTAAAAACAAACGACCTTGGCAGGAGCAATATAAACAAATTATCTTGACTTCTTAAACACAAATCACCAGGGCGTTAATAACACCGTATAGAACAACAGCTATGATAGGCTTTAAGCTTAAAGTTATACCCTATAAGCCCTGAACATACCCTATCATCCCC
The DNA here is from genome assembly GCF_007989425.1 of Rickettsia asiatica. Lineage (NCBI taxonomy): Bacteria > Pseudomonadati > Pseudomonadota > Alphaproteobacteria > Rickettsiales > Rickettsiaceae > Rickettsia > Rickettsia asiatica. Next base: position 12,196 of record NZ_AP019563.1, on the reverse strand, counting down.
CCGATCAAAAGAGTCAAGGATTACATCAGTTTTGTGAGAAATGCTCTCACTTTTGGCAGAGGTTTCGACACCCTGAAACAGCACTTTGCTATTTCAAGTATCATTTTATATATAACTTTCAAAAAGTCAATATGATTATTGATTTCAAAAATTTTTTCATTGTTTCATGGCTGCTATGTCATTCCTAGCTCAGCATTGTTGCATAGATTGAAAAACGCGTTCGGTGTCATACCGTGGCTTGACCACGGTATCCAAAAAAAAACAACTAAAAATACTAATAATGTTAGTATTTTTAATTGGATCCCGCGATCAAGTCGCGGGATGAGACAACTGAAAAACCGATCCACGCAATAATACCTTGCGAGCGACTGAAAGGGGCGTGGCAATCTAGAAAATAATTAAAAAAAAAATGCTAATTTCTAGCATTTTTTACTGGATTGCTTCGTCAATTATTTCATAATTTCCTAGCAATGACGATATCATTCTTTACTTAGCAATACCTTATAACAATTTATTTAAACATCGACTATTGGTACTTCATGTGGTACTTATTTAGCTTAGTACTTAATTAAATAAATTTATGACATATTTAATTGCCAGTGAAGCTAGAAAAAGTCTATACAAGTTAATTGATGAATTAGCTATAAGCCATGAACCTACGTTAATAAAGGGTAAGCGAAATGCCGCAGTTTTAATTTCGGCTGATTGATTGGGAAGATATACAAGAAACAATATTTGTAGCTTCTAATAAAGAATTAAGCGACTCAATTATTAAGGGGCTAAATACTCCTATCAAAAAATGTAGTACTTCATTAGATTAATATAAAAATGTATACTTTGTATTTTACTGACGCTGCACGCAAAGATTATAAATTAGTAAGCAAATCTATTTATAACGATAAAATTCAAAATCTATTACATATTATCCAAAATAATTCCTTTCAAAATCCGCCTCCTTATAAAAAATTAGTAGGTGCTTATTCAAGAAGAATTAACCTATAGGTTATTTTATCAAATATATGAAGAAACCAAAGAAATAAAAATTTTGCGTATATGTGGTCATTATGGGGATAATTAGGCGTTGCCCGCATGGCTCGTATTTTTTCGTCATTGCGAGAAGAATTACAACGTAATTCGATGAAGCAATCCAGTTAAAAATTCTGATTTACAGAATTTTTTTATTATTTTTCTAGATTGCCACGCAGCCTACGGCTGCTCGCAATGACGATATCAATCTTTATTTTGCAATACCTTTTATGCTACCTGTAAATTTTGTTGCATAATAAAAGTATCGCTTATTACTGTCACTTGATGGAGCAAATCGTACACTAGTCTCACCATTCTCTAGTTTTCAGATCTCTACAAAAGTTGAGAGCGACGGACTCAGCATAAAGTCAAGCTTTTCAGGTTTTAATGTTAGGTTAACAAATACTAAATTTACTAAATTACATTTTTCGGCAATATTTGACGGCATTGGAAGCCAGTTCTACTAAGGAAATAAGTATTTTTTTGCTGCAAAAAAGAACTAAAATAGATTAATTTAATTTTTCGCACACAAGAACTTAATAGTAGTGGATTTTTAAAAATTGTCTATTATTCATAGTAGACAATTTCCTACCTTTTATATTCAACTTTCTAATGGATCGATTTTACTTCTGTCGCCCCGTGATTTGCACTAGCTCCAATTAAAAATACTAGAATTTTTAAGTTATTTTTTAGATACTGTGATCAAACCACGGTATGACATCGAATGCGTTTCTTGATCCATACAACAAGATTAAAGCAAATAGCGGATTACTCATTTGCGTTGTTATACTACAAGGCTATCATCAGAATCGTTTACTCCTAACCCTGCAAGGACTATATTATCCACTCCCTTCACATATTCACAAGTTGCAGAATAACCTGAATTTATTAATGCTTCTTTTTGTTCAGATGTGATATTAAAATCTAAAGCTGATATATTATTATCATCAATAAAAACTGTTCTCTCATGATTCTGAAAACGGGGTATCAAGTCAGAGCTTGTGAAAACTTCAGCTAATGCATATAGTTGATCGGCAACAGTAGTAGTATTCACAAATGGTTTAGGTTCTCTATACCATTCTGATAAGCGTTTAATATTTCTTTATTAATTGGTTTAAACCCAAGAGTTTTATAGTTTTTATTTTCTGTTCTAGGGAGGCTTCATGCTGTACTTTTATCATCAAACACCTCAACTGGGTAATTGTTCGTAACTCCACCATCAACATACGTTGAAACTACTCCCTGATCAGTTTTTTGTACGGGCTGAAAATATATAGGAAAAGCCCCTGAAGCGTGTACGAATTTTACGACTTTCTCATCAGGAGCATTTTCATAAGATAGAACTTCCGGAAATTGAGTGCTGAGATTAGTACACACTACGTATAAATCTATATTTGTTTTTTGACTATCATGTAGCTGTTTAAAAGTAATATCGGGGTCAAATCCCTTATCTTTTAATAATTGCCCTAAAAATTCTTCTAGATATTTCTCAGAATTTAGCCCTCCTGTTGTTATCAAGTCCCAAACTTGTACCCACCATTTAGCATTATCTGAAAATTTATTAAAATCAATTTTCTTAAGTATATCTTCAATTTCTTCCGGTTGATATCCTAGTGCTATGCATAAAGCAGCTATTGCACCACCAGAAGTTCCGACTACTTTTTGGATATTTTTTAAACAATCTTTTTCTTTTAATGCCTTTAGAGCCCCTGCATATGCTATGACTTTTACTCCACCACCTGCAAAGGCTAAGTTGTTTATTTCTAACATTTTCAATACCTTGATTTAGTTAATATTAATAAAAATTAATATTTGTGGCTTTTATAAACTATATATTAATATTTATCTATTTTTTTACTGGATCTTGCAATCAAGTAGGCATTGTTGCATGATCTCTATGTCATTTCTATGTGACAGGAAGCTAGTAAAACATATTTTATTAAGAGCTTATCTGTATAATTGATAATTAAAGGGCTTTTACTCTTTAAATCTTAATATTACTTGTAAATTTTGTTGCTTATTAAAAGTATCGCTTATATACTGTCGCTTGATGAAGCAAAGCATATATATGGTAAGTAGTAATTTTTATAAAAATCTAGGACCACGAAAACTAATGGCAATTATAGATTTTTTACACGATATTATAGAACCTCCTAAGATTCATGAAGATATAGCTATTCATGATATTAAAATTCTGCAGGAAGCATCTTCAAGCGATATTAGCTTTTTAAGCAATCCTAAATACTCCGAATTTTTAAAAACTACCAAAGCTGCTGCTTGTATAGTGCCAAAAAATTTTACGGGAGAAGCAAATCCAAATACTCTTTTAATACATGCCGAGAATTCATATTTTGCTTACGGCAAATTAATAGATTTTTTCTATGCTCCTATTAAATCATACCCTGCTAAAATAATGAAATCCGCTATTGTTGCAGATTCGGCGACTATCGGAAAAAATTGTTATATAGGTCACAATGTAGTTATTGAAGACGATGTTATTATAGGTGATAATAGTATTATAGAAGCCGGAAGTTTTATAGGTAGAGGCGTAAATATCGGCAGAAACGCTAGAATAGAACAACATGTTTCAATAAATTATGCAATTATAGGCGACGACGTCGTAATACTCGCAGGTGCAAAAATCGGACAAGACGGGTTTGGGTTTTCTACCGAAAAAGGCGTACATCATAAAATATTTCATATAGGAATAGTTAAGATCGGCAATAATGTTGAAATCGGTGCGAACACTACTATTGATAGAGGATCACTTCAAGATACCGTTATAGAAGATCTATGCCGCATAGATAACTTAGTACAAATAGGACATAGCGTAAAAATAGGTAAAGGCTCTATTATCGTAGCACAGGCAGGTATAGCAGGTAGTAGCACAATTGGCAAATATTGTGCATTTGGAGGACAAGTAGGAATCGCCGGACATCTAAATATAGGCGACGGGGTACAAGTAGCAGCACAAGGCGGTGTAGCGCAAAATATAGAGGCAGGTAAAATTGTCGGCGGCAGCCCTGCAGTTCCTATCATGGACTGGTATAGACAATCTATTATTATGAAACAATTACTAAAGACCTCTAATAGCAAATTAAAAAAGTAGTTTGCTATTGAAAAGGGCTTTGTTATATGGATCAATTTTTTTATTGTCATCCCGTGGCTTAACCACGGGATGACAATGTGGAAATTTTCCTATCCATGCAACAATAAAAATATAGTTATTCGCATTAAAGAAGAGACCTAAATAAATGATCATAGATATTACCGAAATCATGGATTTGATACCTCATCGCTATCCATTTTTATTAGTAGATAGAGTACTTAAAATCGATCCTAACAAATCAATAACAGGTATTAAAAACGTTACCGTTAACGAATCGCAATTTACAGGACATTTTCCGGCAAGACCTGTTATGCCCGGCGTTCTAATGGTTGAGGCTATGGCACAATTAGCTGCTATATTAGTTGCTAAATCTTTAGGTTCTACTAAGAATAAAGAAGTGTTTTTAATGGCTATCGAAAATGCAAAATTTCGTAGAATTGTTCAGCCGGGGGATACTATGCATATCCACACTGTTATTGATCAGCAAAGAGCTAACGTATGGAAATTTTCAAGTACGGTTACGGTCGAAAGCGAAATAGCCGCAGAAAGTAAATTTACTGCAATAATTAAAGATAAAGCATAGGAAAAAGTAGTGGCAAACAATATCCATACTACGGCTATAATTGCAGAAGGTGCAAAGCTCGGTAAAAATACAAAAATCGGTCCATACTGTATTATAGGTGCTGAAGTAGTACTTCATGATAATGTAGAGCTAAAATCTCATGTGGTAATTGAAGGGATTACTGAAATCGGTGAAAACACGGTTATTTATCCTTTTGCATCAATCGGTCAACCTCCACAAATATTAAAATATGCTAATGAAAGATCAAACACAATAATCGGCTCTAATAATACTATTAGAGAATATGTTACGGTGCAAGCAGGAAGCCAAGGCGGCGGAATGGTGACAAGAGTAGGAAATAATAATTTATTTATGGTCGGCGTTCATATCGGTCATGATTGTAAAATCGGCAATAACATAGTATTTGCTAATTATGTAAGCCTAGCAGGTCATATTGAGGTAGGTGATTACGCAATAATCGGCGGGCTGTCTGCCGTACATCAATATGCTAGAATCGGTGAATATTCGATGATCGGCGGGCTATCGCCGGTTGGAGCAGACGTAATACCGTTTGGGCTTGTAAGCAGCAAACGTGCGGTGCTTGAGGGTTTAAATCTAATCGGTATGAATAGAAAAGGGTTTGATAAAGCAGAGTCTTTAAGTGCTTTAAAAGCTATCGAAGAAATCTTCTCAGGTAAAGGTAATTTTGCTGAGCGTATAAAACAAGTTGCCGAGAAATATAACAATAATTCTATAGTAATGCAAATCATCGATTTTCTTAATCAAGATAGTAGTAGAGCATTTTGTCGTTTTGAGAAGTAAATTTATTTAACTAGCAATGTGTACACTTTGTGTTACAATTAAATATTATAAGCATGGTTATTTTAATTTATTAAAAGGGATAAAAATGATAAAAAGTATTATGACTAGTATACGTTTAGAAATAAATTTAAGTAAAAAACTTGAAAAAGCAGCTCATGATTTACACTGTAGCAAAAGCTGGATAATTAGTGAAGCAATACGTATATATCTTAAACAACTAGAAAATTCAGACCTAACCAAAGAAGCTAAACGTCAATCCTTATTAGCCAGTAAAGAAAACAATCCTGATGCCGATTTATGGTTAAAACACAATGAAGAAAGTTGGTTAGATGAATGGAAATAATAGAAATTAAAAAAGGATATATTGTTGCTTGTGTAATATCTGGAGATTATGGTAAACCTCGCCCCGCTGTTGTTGTTCAATCTAATTTACATAAAAATCATCCCAGTATAACAGTTTGCCCTCTAACAACGGATTTAATAGATGCCCCAACTTTTCGCCTGTTATTGACTCCTACAGAGCTAAATGGTCTTAATTTAGAATCTCATATTATGGTTGATAAAATTAGTGCTATAAGAAGTGATAAAATTCAAAAAAAAATTGGTGAATTGTCACCTGAACAACTAGAAGAGTTAATTGAAGCTATTAAATCATGGATGAATTAGCTACTAATTTTCTCATTTTTTCTTGTAAAGAATTTTGGCGTAAACGAGTTTTCAAGCTCTTAAAATCAACTATTTCTGCATTTTGATTTTGCTGGCTACATGCAAAAATATATTTCTGCTCTCCTTTAACTTTTTGGATACATTGTCCGCAAATCCCTTTCATCATACATTGCATCGATGAATTAACGCTAACTATTAGCTCCGTATTTTCACCAAATATTTCATTTTTTAGACTTTGCAATTCTTCTATTATTTCAGGAGAAGCATTAATTATTACTCTATCCACAGAAGTTAATTTACAGTTTTTTATATCAGGATAGGTAACAAATATAACTTCATTATTATTTTCTTTTAGAACTTTTAATAAGCCTACATTACCGGCTTCGGAATCAACAATAACTATTTTTTTATTTTGAGGTATTTCCATCGGTGAGCCTGTCGGTCCCATTAAAACCACTTTCTCATTTTCGGATAATGTTTTACATAAGCTAGTGGATTTACCGACTTCAAAAACTATGAAGCTAATTAAACCTTTTTCTACATCGATATTTGTAGGATTTAAGGCTACCGGCTCTATTAACTTAGCAGCATCTTCAGAATAATTTTGTAAGCGAAAGAACTGTCCGAACTTAAAATTTTTAGCAGCAAGCGGTGAGCGAATTATAAGCTCAAAAGTTTTATCATCTAGAATATTTATTTTATTAACCCTAGAAGTTAGCAAATAATCAAGCTGCGTACAAAAATCTTTATAACTACCTTTAAAGCTAGGGTTATTATTTATAAGTCTTTTGTTAATAGCATCGTACCCTTCTTTGGTACTAGCAAGAGCTTTCACTACACTACCCAAATATTTAGGATTACAATCACCAAAATAGCTGTATTTATTCTCATCAAATTGAGTGTTATTTTCAATACCGATTGCCATAATCACGGTTTTGGCCTTGACGTCATTGCGAGGAAATGCGTAGCATTGACGCGGCAATCTTGTTAAGCCAAACTCCTGAGATTGCCACGCAGTCTTTGACTGCTCGCAATGACGATTCTCAAACTCCACAGATTCCACATGACCGTATTTGTCTAGATTAATCCTTGAAGGCTGCATATTTTCTTTAAAATCAACACCAAGTGCTAATGCATATATTAGCTCCTCGTGATTTAATTTATACGCCGGTGAATCTTGCAATTTTCCACGATAATAAACAGTAGCACCCCCAAGCTTATTAAAAATCTTTCTTAATTCTTCATTACTCTTAGCTTCTTTAAACAATTTTGCATGAGCAATAAATTCTTCAGCTATTCCTTTATCTTCCTCCGCTAAATCTTTTTCTATATAATCTTCGGCAAATTTCTCTACTTGCTTTTTATAGTAATATAAACTTTCCGTTGCTGCGTCTAAGGAAGTAAGACCACCGCCTATCACCGCAATCGGCATCCTAATTAGCATGTTAGTATTAGAATTTTCTAAAAATGCTCCCCCGCTTTGCAAAGTCATTAAGAAATCGGAAGCCGTTTTTACGCCTTTAGCTTCAAAATTTTCTATATCCAAAACTTTCGGCTGATCTGCTCCAATGCAAAAAGCTATATGGTCAAAACCTAAATCGAAAGCTTGTTCTTTCGTTATATTAAAATCTAAAGCCACTCCGTCATAATATTTGAAATTGTTATTTCTTTCTAATATTAGCCGCAATATATCAAGATTGTTTTTATCCCAGCGAACAGTTATACCGTATTCTGCTACCCCTCCAAATCCTCTTGGCATTCTTTCCGATAATAAATTTTTATATTCATGCCAAAATTTTATAGGCTTATGAACGTCAAAAGGTAGGGGAGTAATTTTAAGACCGTCAATAGCCGTGACATTGTGACCTGACCGTAATAAATAATAGCTAAGACTAAAACCTGCAGGACCAAGACCGGTAACTAAAATATTATAATTAGTAGGTTCTTTTGGCAGCGGTGTATAAATATTAAGCGGATTCCAACGGGTAAGAAGTAAATATATCTCTAAACCATAAGGTAATTTAAGCGTTTCTTCTAAAATATTTGATTCTATTAAAGGAATATTTACCGGATCTTGCTTTTGGTAAATACAAGCTTTTGAGCAATCATTACAAATCCTATGACCCGTTGCCGCAACCATCGGATTATCAATAACGATAATAGCAAGAGCACTTAAGTTAAAGCCTTGTGCCTTAACATAGTTCATTTCGGAAATCTTCTGCTTTAAGGGACAGCCGGTTGTCATCCCGTGGCTTGACCACGGGATCTTGTATCGCAGATTGTGTTCTGAGATCCCGCGATCAAGTTGCGGGATGACATTAATTCCCCTAGAACAGCTATCCTTATCCTGCTTATGGCAATAAATACAATAATGAGAATGGTTTAGAGCTTCATCTAGATTTAAAAAAGAATCTGTATAGTCAAAATCTACTCTCTCATTTTTTTGATATTTTAATATTTTTTTATCGTCTATTAGGTTTTCTTTATCTAGTTTTTGGGGGATTGTGAACAAGATGTCATCTGCCCCTGTTATCCTGTGAGCTTGTAGCGGGATCCAGTCTTTTTTAAATTCTTTCTGGATTCCGCGGTCAAGCCGCGGAATGACACCATCACAGGAATAAACCCTACACGCTGCATATTGTGCTGCTATGTCTAATTCTGTAGCAAAACTTTCTTCTGCCTGTTGCCATATAATTATTTGTTTGGCAAATTCTCTAGAAGTAAAATTCGCACCTATTAAATCAGTTAGCTTTAAATATATCTCTTCAAAATTAATATTTCTTATTTTTTCCGGTGGATATTCTTTTACGGCAATACGCTGAATAAATTTTCTTTTACATTCATAAATAATATCAAAATCTTTATGCTTTAATCTTGATATAGTTACTTCTTTTGAAATACAAAATAACTCTGCTAAAAAATCGTCTAAATGAGGGGAGATTTTTAATAAAAATTCGGAATAATCTTGTGGAATAATAGAGAAAGGTATTGATCTAAATAATATTAAATCTTTATGCAGAGATTTATTGGCTTTAAAGAGATAATCTAAAAATATTTGATCTAATTTTTTAAGCCCGGTTAAATCTAATTCATTAAAATCTAGATTAAAACCAAGTTTCATAAGTAATAAATAACTCTTTTAGAAAATTGTCTGTAAATTAAATAACTGATATAAACAGTAATAAATGCCACTATAATAGACTTAACTATCAGCATCATATCCGGTAATGTTCCGTCAATCACCAACGCTTGTACGGGTCTTATAACTAAAAAGAATGGATTAAATTCAAAATATATTTTTTTAGACTCCGGAATTAGCGAATATGGATAAACTATCGGTATACTCCAATAAATAACTCCGAGAATAACATTTAATATTTGCGGAATATCTCGAATATACGGTGTTAAAAATGCTACTGCGATAGAACTGCTAATCACGCATATTATTAAGGGCAAAATTAATATCGGCATAAATATTATTTGCCAAGAAAATTTTTCCGGAAATAATAAAATAAAAGCAAAATACATTGCCGAAAATGAGCAAATTAAAGTATATAATTGCCCTAAACTATCCGCAACAGGAAAAAAAGTCTTAGAAATTCTAACTTTTTTTATTATTTGATCACGTGTAACTAAAGAACTTGAACAAATCGTTAGGCTGCTTACTATAAAACTCCATAAAGGAATACCGCCGACTAAGTTCATTACCATAAATTCTCTCGGTTGTCTTAATAAAAAACCGAAAAAATATGAAATTACCATTATGTGAATAAAAGGCTGAATTAAACTCCATAAAGAACCCAAAAAAGAATCTTTGTTTTGCCTAATTATAGAAGCTTTAACCAGTAATGCTATTGCTTGCCAGTATTTTTTAGAAAAAAAATACTTTATCATTTATGAATTTCCTTGTTGTTGGTTATAGATTTTAAATATTTCTGATGGACTACCATCACCTATAATACTACCATCTCTTAATAAAATACATCTATTGCAATTATCTTTTATAATTTCTTCTTGATGGCTTACTATTATTGAAATAGGAGTATTTTTAAATTTATTCTTCATTAAATTAAGAGATTTTTCTATAAAATAGCTATCGCCTGCCGCAAAAACTTCATCAAGTAATAGAATCTGCGGATTTTGGAATATCGATACGGAAAAAGCAAGCCGTGATAACATACCTGAACTATAAATTTTTATCGGTAGATCAATCTTACTACCGAGTTCCGAAAAATCTATAATTTCTTTTTCAATTTTTTTGCTATATTTATCCAGCATATTATTATATAGCATTAACATTTTTATATTTTCACGACCTGTCTGCTCCTGTTCAAAACCGACTCCCATATCTATAATTGCCGCAATATCTCCATGAACTCTGACTGTACCAGATTTTAACGGATATATTCCAGCGATTAGCTTTAGAAGTGAACTTTTTCCCGAACCGTTACTTCCTATAAAAGCTATTTTTTCTCCCTCATAACAAGAAAAATTAATATTGTTTAATATGGGTATATTTGGAGAGAGAGAGACTCCTTTTTTCAAGAAGAAATGCTTTAAACCTTGAGCTCTTTTATGAGTATCTATGCCTTCTACATAACCATCGGTTATCTCTATAAATACTTTTGAATGGCTAAGTGACATAAAATAAATATTAAATAGATTTATTAATCCAATCTAAAAGAGAATTTTTTTGTTGCAAACCTATTTTAGTATCTTTTTGTTCACCGTTTTTAAATAACATTATCGTTGGAATACTACGAATACCGTGTTCTGAAGGAGTGTTAGGATTTTCATCAATATTCATTTTAAGTACTTTTACTTTGCCTTTTAATTCTTTACTGATTTCATCTATTATCGGTGTTAACATTTTGCATGGTCCACACCATTCTGCCCAAAAATCAACCAGTACCGGTAAATCCGATTCTAATACTTCCTTTTTAAAAGAGCTATCCGTTACGTTATTTGCCATAATTTCTCCTTGTTATTACTATCGGTAAATGAAGAGTGGTTATACGAAGGCCAATATTTAAAAAGAGCAAGGAGTCTGTAAGGCGAGGAACGGAGCATATACTTAATACGTGAGTACCGCAGAACTTGCTAGACGACGATGCCAATTTTTGAAATTCACCAAGTATAAAATAAAATTATAAAGTACAGGCTTCTACTTGTAAATAATGAAAATCTTTTTATTTATTATATTTATTTTTTCTATTATAATATATCCGCATTATTAAAGCTGCTGTTTCCTCTATTGATCTAGTCGACACGTCAATTACCGGCCAATTTCTTTGATCACAAATTTTTCTAACTTCTAAGCATTCTTTTTGTACTATATTAAAATCTGTATAGCTTTTATTCTCGTTAATTTGTAATAAATTTAATCTAGCTTCTCTTATCTCTATTAATCTATTTGGATTAATGACGAGTCCTACTAATAATTGATCTATATCTTTTTCTATAAAATCAGGAAAAGGGCAATTATAAACATAAGGAATATTGGCAGCTTTTAGACCGTTATACGCTAAAAATACGGAAGTCGGTGTCTTGGAAGTTCTAGAAGGACCTATTAATATTATATCAGCCTCCGACAACTCATTAAGCATTTGCCCGTCATCATGTCTTATGGCATAATCTATGGCATTAAGTGTATCAAAATAAGTTTTATCGAATTTATAATTGTAATTCTGTTCTTTTTCTATTTCAATACCTGAAAAAACAGACATTTCTTTAATAATTTTACCTATTACGGAAATACATGGAATTTTTAATTCATAGCAAAATTTCGTTAAAGCTTTTCGGAGTTCTTGATCGGCAATCGTGTATAATACTATCCCATGTTTAGATTCTATTTTACTTAATACTTCATTTAGCAATTCCAAATTTCTAATCATTGGCCAATGATATAATTTTGGTTTTACGGAAGTAAATTGTGCAAGAGCAGAATTTGCTGCATATTTTGTAGTTTGCACGGAAGAGTCTGAAACCAAGTGAATAATTAGCTTTGTCAT